>DJJA01000003.1:267239-644648 GCA_002433895.1 Candidatus Gottesmanbacteria bacterium UBA6580 | reverse complement strand
AATATTTTTTCACATAACCATGTTAGCATAAATATGTTTTTTTGCTATTAAATTTATGATAAAGGTTATTTTTAGTACAGTATTAAAAATATTTGTTATTGAAATTATCTTGTAATAAAATATTTATATGATACTCGTACGTGATAAAGCACTCGAAGTATTTATGAGCAGAATCATTAATACAGTTCCATTAGCCTGGTAAAATGGATTAGGTAAATATCAGAGAGCGGTTTAAAATAAGAATTGTCCACCGCTCCAAAGAAAAGTTTATAACTATGATTTATATAGCAGGTGACAAACATGGTTTCCCCGTTATCCGATATGTCATTGAGTATCTCACGGGAAAAAATATGCTTTTTAAAAACCTCGGTGCCAGCAACGCTGAGTCAGATGAAAAGCTGGAAATTTTTTTACCAAAAATAGCAGCGAACGTTCTAATAAATCCAGAAAATATCGGAATTGTTTCGTGTGGAACAGGTGTTGGTGTTGAAGTTGGTATAAATAAATACAAAGGCATACGAGCTTGCCTCGCAAGCGAGCCAAAAATCGCCAAATGGGGGAAAATATATGATAAATGTAACGTTTTGTGTATTCCAGGCTGGGAAACCAACAAAGAAAAAGTATATGCAATATTAGACGAGTGGTTTACAAACTTCTACGATGGCAACATAGACAGGTTAAAAATGTTTGAAGTTTTTGATACTTGGAAATAACATGTTGAACGTTGTACACCCTCCTACACCTGCCGCATTCTGATTCAACAAACAACACTGCGACAATTTCACTCCCACTTCTTCGATGAAATAATTTGTTAATACTCCAAAATTTGCTACACTAAATTTGTATGCTGGGACACATCCTTATATATGCTGCCGCGTTTATTGGCATTTGGGTCGGTGCGGGTATGGCAATCACGTCCGTCGAAAAAATGGCGCACAAACTGCGGCTTTCTTCGTTTCTCGTTTCCTTCCTTGTTCTTGGTTTTTTTACATCCATAAGCGAAGTTTCGGTAGGCGTCAACGCGGTGCTCTCAAACGATCCTAGTATTTTTGTCGGTAATCTCATTGGCGCTTCTATTGTGCTATTTCTTATGGTCATACCGCTCCTCGCCATAACCGGGAGGGCAATCTCCATAAACAAAGAGGTGCGTGGGCAAAACCTCATACTACCGCTTGTCGTGGTAGCTATCCCGGTTCTTTTATCCTTTGACGGTGTCGTCAACCGGACGGACGCAATTATCGCAGTTACCCTGTTTGCCCTATCTGCCCTCGTGCTTGAGAAACGAAAAGGGTTTGTCAAAAGTGTCACGACGTTCGCACAGTTTAAAAATCTTTCGGTCGCCCGCGAATTTACCAAAATTGTGGTTGGTGCGCTCATTATTTACGGCGCCAGCTGGGTGGTGGTCAATCAAACAGAATACTTTTCGAAAGCACTGGGGTTAACCGAGTTTTTCATCAGCCTCATGGTGATTGGTATTGGCACGAATTTGCCGGAGCTATCGCTTATCGTACGCAGTCTTTTTATGAAAAGTAATCAGGTGGCATTCGGTGATTATCTGGGATCAGCGTCATTTAACTCCTTTTTGTACGGTATCCTTACCCTTTGGCATGGAAAACCAATAATGCTCAATAACAGCTATGCGGTAAGCTTGGGCTTTCTTATCGTTGGACTAATACTTTTTTATATATTCGCCAAAAGCAAACACACCATCTCCCGCTTTGAAGCTCTCGCGCTATTTTCGCTCTACATCGCGTTCTTTGCGATAGAAGTATTTACCCATCTGCCTACCTCGTAACTCAAATATCCCCTTACTGCAGATAGGTTTTTATATTCTCGAGGTGTTCCTCGTACGTTACCGAACAGTACATTTGCCGGTCAGGCGCGTGCAGATAAAATATGCAGTCGGTTTCCACCGGGTTGAGCACCGCATCTATCGTTGCAAGCCCCGGGTTACTGATGGGCCCCGGTGGCAACCCTTTGTTGCGGTAGGTGTTATACGGTGATTCCAAGTATTTATCAGCAGGAACCACCCTCGGCCACCAACCGATTTCACTATTCCCTTTGATATATTGCAGTGTGGCATCGATCTCGAGGCGCATATCTTTATCAAGCCGGTTCCAAATGATACCTGAAATAACCGGCATATCACTCAGTCCCCCTGCTTCACGCTCGATAAGGGAAGCGATTTTTAACGCTGTCGTCCATTTGATGTTTTTGGCGGCAAATTTATCGACATACGAGGCAAACTTCGTGTTAAAGTTGTCCAAAAACCGCTTGGCGACCAAGGGCACCGGTTCATCGGTGGGCAGGAGGTACGTATCCGGAAAATACACGCCTTCACGGTATTCATCCGAATCACTTTTAAAATCGTTCCACTCCCGCTCCTGCTCCGGCGTCCAACCCAAATGGGTGCCTACAATTTCTCCTATCTGTTCTTTCCGCAGTCCTTCTCGGATACTCACCCACACAAACTGTGGCGTATCCGTAATTTTGGTGACGATCGCCCATGAGGTCATGGAGGGATGAAGGCGGTATCCTCCCGGTACCACGGATTTTCCTGCTGCGAAAAAACTCATAAACCACCGGAAGGCTGTCTCGTTGCGGATGAGCTCCAACCGTTTTAACTCGCTCGGTACATCAAAGTCACTATCAAGCTGCGGCACGATAAGCACCAACCCATCGGTGCTTTTGCTGACAGGTCCCAACATATGCCAGATAGCCACAGAAATCGCTCCGAGTGAAATGACAAAGGCAAGAACAAATGAAATAAGGTGCTTCATGATGTTATGCGTAATTTCCCCATGATACAATCAACTCATGCAAAATTCCACGACAATTCAGGTGCCTTCGGACTGGAAAGACTACGAACTCATCGATAGCGGCAACGGCGAAAAGCTTGAGCGCTTCTCTTCGTATGTCATTGCCCGTCCGGATCCACGCGCCATATGGCGTCAGATGGCGCCGCCTGAAATATGGGAACGGGCGCATGCCCGCTACATCCGCGGCACAAAAGAAGAAGGGCATTGGGATATAAAGACGCCCCCACCTAACAACTGGCAAGTCAAATATCATGAGCTCGTGTTTACCCTCAAGCCTACGTCATTTAAACACGTCGGCATATTTCCGGAACAGGCAGTGAATTGGCAGTGGATGATGCAAACGATACAGGATCGGCCCGCCAAAATACTTAATTTGTTCGCTTACACCGGGGGCGCTACCATGGCAGCACTATCGGCAGGCGCCGAAGTAACCCATGTAGATAGCGCAAAAAGTGCTATTGAATGGGCAAAGGTAAATGTGGAAGCATCGCACCTCACCCATAAGCCGGTGCGTTGGATTACCGATGACGCCTATAAATTTGCCTTCCGCGAAACCAAACGGGGCAATACGTATGACGGCATTATCCTGGATCCGCCGCGTTTCGGCCGGGGCTCCAAAGGTGAAGTGTGGAAAATCGAAGACGATCTCCCGAAGCTGCTGGATGTGTGCGCGAAACTCCTATCCCCCCGACCGGCATTTATCCTGATCAACGCGTATACCGCGGATCTTTCTCCGCTCGTTATCTCGCACCTGCTACACGATATGACGATGAAACGAGGGGGAGTAGCATCGCACGGAGAGTTGGCCATTGCCGATTCAACGAGCGGCAGATTGCTTCCCAATGGGATTTTCGCCCGTTGGGCAGCATAATGCGTCTCGAGACAAAACCTACGGTTTTTTCTCGACGAACCGACCGGCAAAGCCGGATAAAAACCGGTTCTGCTCTTTTTCCGTTCTATAATGCACCAAAAATATTGCGGTTTGTTATAATAACGGATACGTAAGACTGCCCCCTTAGCTCAACGGCAGAGCAGCGGTATCGTAAACCGTAGATGTCAGTCCAATTCTGACAGGGGGCTCAGTACATTATGGTATCTTCACGACTCAGACGGTTTGAAGAAAAAAACGCAACACGAAGAATTGCGATAGCAATCTTTGGTTCTATCGCGATACTCGTTTTCCTTGCGCTCTTTGGCGTACGGATTCTCATCGGTTTTAGTCTGCTTATCGACCGGATCCGTGGGGGCACCCAACAACAGACTCCGCAACAAACACTCATCCTTGCACCCGTACTTGACCCGCTTCCTGAGGCGACCAAGAGTGCCATACTCACCGTTTATGGGCGGGGTGCTCCCAAAACCGAAGCCGCTCTTTACCTGAACGGCGAAGAATATAAAAAAGTAGGAGTCAATGAAGACGGCACATTTGAAATAAGCGGCATACCGGTAGAAGAAGGAAAGGTCACGTTAAATGCCAAACTCATCGATGAAAAAAACACTTCCAGTGACTTTTCCAACACTATCTCTACCCTTGTCGACCGCACCGCTCCCAAGCTAGTGGTCGATAAACCGGAAGACAATACCACGATTAACGACGGCACCCACAAAGTAACGGTAAATGGCATTACCGACGAAGACATGAAGGTCACCATAAATGACCGCATCGTGGTCGTAAAAGCAGATGGTTCATTTACGTACAGCATGCCGCTCAATGACGGAGAAAACAAACTCGCCATTATCGCGCGGGACCCTGCAGGAAATGAAACAAAGGTTGAGCGGAAAGTTATTTACCAGCCGTAAACCGCTGTTCCAAGGTACCGGTGGCAATCCACAGCCACATCATCACCCAAGGATAAAATAAGCTATTGATAAACAAGCTATGTACGATGGCGGCAGATAGTATGGCAATATACGTAGCGGCCTCCTCCTTTGTTTGTTCTTTCCCGCGTAAACCAACCAGCCCCAACTGAAATAGCCGCGCCAATAGCCACCCATAGACCGCCATGCCGATGACCCCGGTTGTCGCGCCGACAAAAAACAAACTGGTGTCGAGACCCGCTCCTGCTCTCGATGGGGCGACAGATTCATCTATCCAACTCCGGTCACGCGCTACAAACCGTAATATATTAAACCCGTGACCGGTCAATGGCTTTTCGTGAATAAGTGAAATCGCCCGCTCCATACTCCCGATTCTTGCGTAGGTCGAAACGGTACGGAACAAATTTCTTCCTTCCCCGGTGCCCGGCAATACCAACAGCGCGATAGCGACCAGCACCATCAGACCGCCGACCAATGCTTTCCGTTTCGTGTATATTCCCCAGACTACCAGCCCGACAAAAAATGCGATGAGACTGCTTCGTGAGTAGGTGAGTATGAGGGAGGTTAGTGTCACCATCACGCCACTCAGCCGCCACATATTCCATTTTTTTTGCGTGCACCAAGAAAGCAACGTGAGTGCGGTAAACGCCAAAATAATACCCGTAAAATTAGGATCAAGTAACGTACTGAATAGCCGCTGGTAATGCGGATCCCACCCGAGATAGGCAAGGTTACGCAAATCCGGATACCACATATACTGCACTAATCCGAGAAGCGCCATCACGACGCCCGAACCAACCAACAACGTTTGCCAGGTAGTAACGCGTATCAGTCTGCTCGCCGCTACCCAGTAGAGCGCCGCAAAGCTCACCCACCGGATGATATACAGCAAGCCGCCGCCCACCACGTACAACGGTACCGAACCGACGGTAACACCCAACGAAACCAATGCCACCACACTAAATCCGATAATCGGCATCCAAAGGCGCGGAATAAACCGTTTTTTTCCCGTTTGGCTCACACCGTACAACAATACGCCGATAACCGCGGCATCCAGAAGTGATAGCCGCGCGCCGGCAAACAATGGTAAAGCGGTAAGTTGTCCGCCTATAAACCCTGCTACCAATATCCACAAAGCAAACGGCATAAATATCAAAGGGTTAACACCCACAGCATGATAACCCCCACCGTGGCGTGTGACGCCACAAGCCACCCTAATGGCATAGTATCAAGAAACCCGAGAGTAGCAAAATTCCAACCTATCAGTACGAAACTCACGATAAGTGCGGCTCTGCGGACACGATCAGTAGTTCCCATCCACAACCAAAAAAGCGTTGGCAACAAAAACACCAAATGGTGCTGCCACGCAATTGGCTCAACGAGGATAAGGACAGGCAAACTACTCCACAGCAATGCCTCAAAGGGTAACGGCCGCTTTATCCGCGCGATCAAAGTGATAATAAGCACAAATACCGAAAGTATTCCATATACCCATGGTTGGATAAATCCAGCGCGGACCAATAAACCCGACAGTCCCTGGTTATAGTACACCCCGGCGCTTGCCCATCCGCGGATAAAACTTTCAAATAACGACTCAATTCCTATATATTGAGCACCCTCATACACCAGACCCCTCGCCACAAATTCGGTGATTATCAGCACCCCGCTGATGATAACGAGAAGCGGCCACTTCCGTGCCCATACCATCACCGGAAGCAACAACACTAGCTCCGGCTTGAGGAGCATGGCATACGCAAATAATATACCGGGCAACACCACCTGATTTTTTCTCACGAGGGAAACGGCGTACACGACAAACGCAAGGGCAATCAGATTTACCTGTCCCATACCCAACGTAAACCGTGTGGGAAACATTGCATACGCAAGTACGCCCATGAGGGAGAGGTGCTGCCATGATGTCACTCCCACAAGCGCACCCAGCTGCCACACTACAAATACCAGACACGCGACGCTGACGATAATCCATGCGCCCTGGACAAGCGGATACGGCAATACCGCAAGCGGCGCGTAGACGAGCAGAGAAGCGGGCGGGAGTAAGTGCAGCGGATTTTCGATGTGCGATATAAACGACTGCGACGCCTGATAATAATAAAAAAAATCGGGAGCAGTGGTCGTCACGATACGAAATACGGAAAAAACAGCGTGCGCCGCAACAAACACTATCACCAAGAGGATAAGACCGGCAGTTAACCGTGCTTTTGGTACAGTTGCCATAATTTTGCGCGGGTCAAAAATGAATGAAAGCTCATCATGAGGGCAACAACGATACCCGGCATCCCGTCCATAAATCCCCGGCGCATGATATAGTTTTGTATAAATTTCGCGGCGGGATAGGCGACGATATGAAACACCGACGCAGGGGTTTTACGCGTAAAAAAATACTGCGCGTTTATGGTAGAGTACGTATTTATATCTGCCAAAAAGTGCGCGACATGAGGGTGGGGCGTATGGTGAAGTGGATGCGTAAGCGTACCAACCGCGCCGGCTACTTGCCATACTTCATGCACCGGCCGCTGCCACTTCCCTTTCCCGACCCTCGCCAGCCTGAGTAACCGCACTTTTTCTGTTTCCCCATGCTGCAACTCCCGACCCCATAAAATATCCTGTCTCCGCAAAAAAAAGCCGTTGACATCGACGTTTTGGATAGCTTCCATTATTTCTTCCCGCAACGCGGGAGATACGGTCTCGTCGGAGTCGACAAACAATACCCATTCATGTTTCGCTTTGGATAATCCAAAATTACGCTGTGACGCAAAATCACCGTCAAGCGCCCTGGTGTAAACGGCGGCATTGTGCTGTTTGGCGATGGTCACTGTTTCATCGGTAGAGTGGTCATCAATAACCAGGATTTCATCACAAAACGACACACTTTGAAGCGTCTGTTCCAGGGTGTCGGCGTTATTCTGTGTCAACACAACCACTGATATACCCATAGTACGGTTTCATTGTATCATACCGTAATGAAGCTCCGACTGGCTGTCGCGCTTATCGCAGCCGCGTATATTGTCGCGTTTTTTTCCCACGCGTGGCATTTACAAAAAACGGTATACGGCGACGGCGTGTTTTATTTTTCCTGGCTCCGATCGGTCGTCGTTGATCATGACATAGACTTTACCAATGAATATGCCGACAGCCGGGTTTCCCAGCCCAACACGCCCTTGGGTTATGCCGGCAATAAATACAGTATCGGTCCCGCGGTTATCTGGGCACCACTCTATATCACGGTACATCAGATCGTGCGGGGGGACGGATGGAGTTTGCCTTATCAGCTCGCGGCAGGCATCACCTCTGTTCTCGCCGCCTTGTTTGGACTCGTACTGCTCCTAAGGTTTCTCCCTTCCCCGCCACCGGTACGGATACTTACCGTGCTCGCGGTAGCGGGAGCGAGCAACTTATTGTTTTACGGAGCGGTTGATCCGGTGAATTCTCACGCCCTTTCGTTTTTTGCCGCGGTTGTATACCTATCGGTCATCACCGCCAAAAAACCTCACTGGTTCGCGGGAGGCATAAGCCTCGCGTTTCTTGCCTCTATTCGAAATCAGGATGCGATCTATATCCTCGCCCTCATCCCCTTCTGGCGACAGGTAAACTGGCGCCTATTTATCTTCGGAGCGGCACTTGGCTTTCTCCCCCAATTGGCGGCTTGGGTATCACTTTATGGTTCAGTTGCTAATCCTTATATCGCGGGAGGGGAAACGTTTGATCTGTTGCGGCCGCATATTGTGGGAGTATTATTTGGCATCTCTAGCGGTTTGTTTCTGTGGACGCCAATAGCCGCAATCGGGTTTTTCGGTTTACTGCTTCACGATACTAAACGTCCGCAATACGATAAGCAACGGAAAATCTATCTTCTTATTTTTTGTTTACAGGTGTACTTGGTGGCAAGCTGGAGCACGTGGTGGCAGGGGGCGAGCGTGAGTGGCAGGATGTTTGTGAGCACCTTACCGCTCCTTGCCGTGGGTCTAACGAGTATCATTGAGCGCATCTATACACACCACCTCCTCCGGAGCATCCTGCCGCTGCTTATCCTGGCGCTCAGCCTGCTAAACGGCATCGGGACATTGTATTACCTGTTTACCTACTGAGTACCCGCTCGTATACGCTTGCTAATTTACGGGCACCCACCCGTACGTCGTGGATAGCAACCGCGCGCTCACGGGCGCGGCGCGCAAATGCCGCCCGTTTCCGCGGATGCAGCACATAATCCTTTATCGCGAAGGTCAGGGCGTGTATATCCCCCGGTGGAACGAGTACCGCCGAGTTACCGGTGTTTTCCGGAATTCCCCCGCTTGTGGTGGTAACGATAGGGAGGCCGCTTGCCTGTGCTTCCAAGAGCGCCATGCCGAACTGCTCCTCCCACGCCTTGGTAGGCTTACTTGGAGCGACAAAAATATCCGCCTGTCGGTAGATGGCGGGCATTTGATCATACGTAGCACTCTCAACGGTAGAGTGCCAATTTTTTCTCAGTTGGCGGGTTCCGGATAAAACCGCGCCATGAGCAGAACCTGTGCCAACGATATGGAGATCAACGATGGTGTGCGCGAGCGCCGGATCAGCGCCCAGTAACCGTGCTGCCGCAATAAGATCAAGCACTCCTTTTTCCGGTTCTAACCGGCCGCAAAAAAGTATGCGAAGACGGGGCATGTCTGTGGCGCGCGCATGCCCCGGATGAAACACGTGAGTATCGACAGACGCGCCAACCACACTGATACGCGCCGGATCTGCCCCCTCGGTAACAAGCGCTGTTTTAGCCTTGTTGGTTACCGCGAGCATGTGGTCGAGCTCCCGCCGAGCCCGGTCTTTGAAGCCAGCTCTGCCCCAAATTCCTTCGTTGTTATGGGGAATTGTTTCCCACACGGTCGCAACCACTTTCCGTACCCACCCGCGTGCTTTCGCGTTCAGGCACTGTTGGGTAAAGTGGAAATACGTTTCCGCAGTATGCACAAGGTCAGCATTCCGGAGCCTCGCTTCAAGCCCCACGAGATAGTGTGCATCTATCATAAGGCGGTTGAGGATCGGCATCTTGTATGGAACGTTGGGTAAATCCATGGGACTCGGAAGTTTTATGAGAGGAAAAGCGAACTGGTCATGCAGCGGCGTCAGCGAACTATATGCCGTAATACGGTAATCCCGGATGAGCGGCGTAAATGCCTGCATTTCATACCGGTTTAGAAATTTACCGCGAACAATAGCGACATTTGGATGCTTCATGGACGGGGAGACACGGATGTAATGACAGCCGACACTTTCTTTGCAAACAAATCCCAGGAAAAGAGTTTGGCACGCGCACGCCCTTTTTCTTTCATCTGTTCCCGTTTTATCTTGTCGGTGGAAACAAAAAGCAGTGCTCCGACAAGTTCATCTTCGTTGTCCGGATCGACAAGCATGCCGGCCGAACCCACCACCTCCGGCAGCGACCCGATAGTCGAACCGATCACCGGACAACCCGAAGCCATTGCTTCCACCACCGGCAATCCGAAGCCTTCGATAAGCGAAACGCTCATGAGTGCGGTTGCGCCACGATAATACTCTGAGAGCGTCACATCGTCTGCAAACCCCACGATGTGTACATTGCGGTGCAACCCCAATGAATTAATGGTCGCGGAAATCCCCGGATCGAGCCAGTAGTCACTGCCCACCAAGAGAAAATCATACTCGATGCTACTTGATGCCAAAAACTTAGAAAACGCACGCAGCATCATCGGCACATTTTTGCCGGGCTTGAGCGAACCGACGAAAAGAAAGTATGGGTTTTTCCGATGATGTTTTTTGCCAGAGGGATGGAATTGTTTTTCTACCCCCAGGTATGCAACCGTAAGCTTCTCTTTCGGCACATGATAACGGGACATGATGCTGTCGGCTGACGCCTGGGAAATAGTAATAATATGATGAGCGTGTTTGATAAGCGACGCGGTTTGGAGCGAAAGCGCATAAAATGAGTCACGATAAAACTCCGGATGATCAAGAAACCCAACATCATAAATAAATCCAATTTTCTTGATGTCGTACAATGTAAAAGGCAAAGATTGTGAAATTCCCAGGTATACGTCTACGGGATCCTTCATAAGTTCTACGGGTTGCCATATTTTTTGAAATCCGGGGCGCAACAACTGCACAAACTCAACATTTTTCCGCCGTGGCAATGGCGCTCGCTCCCCTCCTCTACTGAAGCTGTATACCCTATAACTATTTTTATTATCACTACGTGGTATATCTTTTATCAGGTTATACGCAACCCGGTAGACCCCGACTTTAAGCCGGTCATCGGTGATAGAGAGTGCCCCGCCATCTATACCGATCTTCATACCCACCTCCCTGTACGCATCCCAAACCTGCCAATTGCGAAGTCCCGCAAGCCAATGAGCGCACTTTTTTCGCGGCGTGTCATATGTTCTGTAATTGTTTTTAGTAGCCGGAAAAACTCATAAAATTTCACTGGCGTCGGCGCGAGGCGCCGTACAAACAACATGTGATTGCGGGCTAAATAATACTGATGGAGCCGGGAACCACGCCCCAGCGAGGCCGTTTCCTCGTGCGCCATGCCCGGGATCGTCACCCGGGTAAGTGGATACCCCGCGTTTCTGGCACGCACACAGTAATCCGCGTCTTCGTAATAGAGAAAATATGGTTCGTAAAAATAGCCGATTTTCCCGACAATCCGCTCGTGTATTGCGATACAGGAACCGGTGAGATAGTCCGTGCGGTCTGATGGCAGTATGGTTGTCCACCTACTCTGATCCAGCCCCGCGGCGAACGGTCCGGCGACGCATGGGGTCAGTTTCCGAAGCAGGCTGACGAGCTGGGAGGCTGAATTGTCGGAAAACAAAATATCTTGATTGAGGATAACAAACCATTTCGCCCCGATGCCGCTCGCGTGATGAATGCCGATATTTGCCGCAGCACCGTAGCCGAGATTTTTCTGCTGGGAAAGTAAGGTAGCGCGACCGACATCATCAAGTGTAAGCGTGCCTCCGTTATCGATAATAATAGTCGGATATTTTTTAAGCTGCCCAAGCAACCGTTGAAGCTCTGGTAGCTTTGGGTGATACGCGATGATGATAAATGCAGTCTTGTGTTGGTTCATACCTGGCCAGGCCTTGGCTCGCGTCGCTTCCCGCTTATTGTACCAAACCACTACAAATATGCACGGCGGAGCCTACCCGCTACGGGTAATATGAGAAGGGGTACGGCCATATAGAGCGCCAACAGGGGCAGCTCGATAAGGGTAAACACGATGGCGCTCGGATGATCATACGAAAATGACATATACGTAGGAGTGCCTCCCAGCACAGGCACCAGACCCAAGATGGTCAGGACGAACGTCAGCCACTGCATCATCGGCCAATGTGTCACCAAAACAAGAAGCGAGTGCCGCCCTATCACCGCCAGCGCCCCAGTGACCCACCACTTCCTTTCAGCCATACGCTGCGCCACCCCGATTACAAGCCCACTCCCGATGTGGGCTGACAGTAAATAGAGCCATGGATTACCAAACTCACGGCCAAACATATCGATGGTGCCATTAAAAATACTCAACGCCACAAAACCAACTCCAACGGCAATCCAGGTGCCCATTTGTATTTTCTCCCAATGTACCGCTCGTAACCGTTCACCCACAAGCATGAAAGATGCCAACAGCAACGACAGGTCGTATGAAAACACCACATGGCTTTTCGTAGGGTTTACTGTAAATGAAAAAAACGTCAATGTTGCTGCTAAAAGTAATGCCTTCGCGATGCCACCCTTCGTAAAGGTTGCTCTGTTGATTTCAAATATTACTGTGGCGATAAAAAAGGCAGGCAAGAACCATAGCGGGCCATTAAATACCAGGCTTGTCCCCAAAAATAATTGACGCAAGGCCATGTCCCATGGCACAAACAGCACCGTATCCACTGCATACCAACGGAGCCCTAGCCATAACGCATAAGAAACAAAACCAGCGATACAGTATGGAACAATAAGCGACCGTAATCTCTTAACGGCCACGTCGGCAAATGAGTGCGTGTCTTTCGCAAGCCACCCGTGCAACACCGCAAATACTGGAAGCATCCAGGGAGTGATTAGCGGGAGGAGTTGGTGTTGGAGAGGGAGAAATCCGGTATGCACGGCGATAACGGCGAGAATGGCGAACCCACGGGCGATGTCTATAAATGCTATCCGTTTTTGGTTCACGATTGTTTTGTGGCGGGCGGGATCAGGTTTCGTACAATCAACATCCAATACATGAGTGTTTCCATGTACCCGAAGCATAGCGCAAGCACTACCCCCTGCCAGCCATCACGCCATCCGTGATCTTTAATCGCGCGCGCCCACACCATGTGCAAGCCATAGAGGAATAATTTTTTGATGGTCACTTGCTCATGGGCTTTCTGTTTTTCGCCCGCCATCTGCCACGCGTATTTCGTGAACTTCCGCAGCACTTGCGGCAGCGAAACATAGGAGTAGTGATGGATAACTCCTTTTAGCTTGCCGATTTTGCCGTCAATGACGACTTCTTCATGAATTGGCAGCTGTGTTACATGACCATATCGCTTTCGAAACAATCTGACTTTGCCATACTTCTCTCCTCCGTAACCCAGCGCTTTACCAAAGGCATAATTTTGATATGGTATCTGGTAACCATGAAATTCAGAAGAATTTTTTCGGACAATTTCACCTACCTCATGAAGCAGAGATTTTGAAACAACTTCGTCGGTATCAAGCACTAAAACCCATTCGGAAGGTGCGTTTTTGATTAAACCGTTTTTCCTTTTCCCGAGTGCCTTTTTTTGATCGACGGAAACATCGACAATTACCTGAGGCTGTAGTGGTTCAACACTCTTGATTGTCTTAAGCAACAAATCATCAATTTTCCTACAAATAATAAGAACAGAGAGCATAATTATATCTTTTGAGCAAGGATATGTAGATTAATACCCAAGTTAAATATATCTAAAGATTTATAAGTCAAAGTACAAAAAACCTTATCGAATACAAATTTCTTAACATTCTTCATGCTTATAAATACTTGATCTTCGTTTACTTTGTTTAAATTATCTACTTTTGGACTATTTTTGACGTTACGCTTTAACAACCGCTTAACTATACCAGAAATGTTTTCTGGATATCCCCATGTTTCCCATCTAAGTATCCGGAAACCATTAGCTTCCAACAAATATTTTAACGATTGATTGTTGAAGTAATTAAGATGCTCTGGCGGAATAAAATGTTCAAAATTTATACCATGAATCATGGCTGATGCACTGTTAATATTGGGGGTTGCGATATATAACAAACCATTTTTAGCAAGTAATGATTTTGTTTTTTTTATAAGCTCATTAGGATTTCTAATATGCTCAATCACCTGACTAAGAGTGATCAAATCGTACTTGTTTATATCTTTATATTTTATAATATCTGACCTAACAACATTTAGGTGTAGTCTTTTTGTAGCGTATTCAACTTCATTAAAAGATACATCAACACCTTTAACTTTCCAGCCTTTTGACTTTGCCTCCAATAAAAAATACCCCCTTCCACACCCCAAGTCTAATAACGTATTTCTAGAGCCTTTATAGGGATTGATAAAACCTAGGCTAATTTGTGAGTCTTCCTTAATTCTTTTCTCTACGAAAGGGATATTTTTATAATCAAAATTTGAGTAATACTTCTTCAGGGACATTTGCGAAGGTCTTGGGTAAATATAAACAAAACTACACTTACTACATTTATAAGTCGAAAAACCCTTAACCAATAAAAAGGGGTTGTTAACTTGACTAACACAAACCGGACAAGCAAATGCTTTCATTAACTTTTAAATATCAATAAATTCTTGTATTAAATCGTTAGTAAAATTCAAGTAAGTGTATCATAACTCCATCTCGTTAGGTGTCATACATACAAATAATATGTATTGATGTATGGTTTTTATTATAAGTATTTATTAAGGGCTTCTAATGAAAAAAGTCCTGCCCGTTTTAAGTTCAGTTTTAGCTGTTCTTATAGCTCTTTCTATACCGACAAGAGCTAATGCCGCTCTCATTTTTTCAGATACATTTCTTGGCGGATATAGTACCATTTGGAAACCAACTACGGATTCCCCTCCCTTACCTTCAACAAATGGCATTACAGGTGCTAACTCAACAACATGGAGCGAAATTTCTTATTACATAAATGGTAATCAAACATTTCAAATCGATATTGACGTTATCGTAAACAAAGAAGCTAGTAACCAGTCTTGGGGAGTAGGAATAGGAGACAGCTTTGGACACTGGAAAATTGCAGGGCTATGGAATTCATCCATGCAAATTCACGACTCAACTGGAAGAGAAAAAATTGTAAATTGGGATCACACCTTAGGGAGACATCATTTTAAAATACTAGTATCTCCATTAAGCAACACTAATTTAGTAGTAAATGAGGATGGAAACGAACTGCATTCACTATTAACATCAGCAAATTTCGATATCTCTAGAATATGGGTGTCATTACAAGGAAATGGTGATTACGAACTTGCAAACTTTGAACTCTCTACCTACGAGCCTACTTCGACGCCCACACCGACACCTACAGCGACACCAACTCCGACGCCTACACCCACTCCAACATCGACGCCGACACCAAGCCCAACACCAACAAATACACCAACCCCCGAATTACCCAAAAAGGTGCTTGTACTTCACGGCATGGGAGGAAGCTGGAATAAAGATGCGTTACTGAACTGCAAATCATCCAATTATTCGGAAAGTTGGAGCCCCTGGAAAATTGCCAATGCAGACGTATACCAAAGTCTTATCAATACCCTCCGAGGTGAAGGTTTTGTGCCTCTAGCCTATTACTATGACTGGAGAAAAACAGCCGTTCAGACAGCTACGCAGGTAAATGAGTATATTCAGCGCAATACGGACGAAAACGAACTAATTAATGTCATTGGGCATAGCTATGGAGGATTAGTTGCCCGCGCCTATCTGGAATCTTCACAAACGAATAGTCACATCAACAAATTGCTCACTGTAGGATCTCCGCACAAAGGCTCTGTTCTCGCTTATCCTGCCTGGGCAGGTGGCGAAATATGGACAGATGATGCTGCGATCAGACTCGGTTTTACCGTCATGAAGGTCGGGTGCTCGCTTCGTAAAGGTTGGTCGGCTCGGGAAATGATAAATAATCTTGTATTATCCCTACAAAACATTCTACCGACTTTTGATTATCTACGGTCACTGAGTGGTGCGCTAACGCCTATTTCTGATATGAAAATTAGAAATAATTGGCTCCCAACTTCATTATCTTATCCCTATTACGGAACAACCGTCGGAACCCTTAGTGGAACGGGTTATGAGACATTGAGCTCACTGGAAGTATTACCACCAAACCGTGCAGATCAACGATTGGGAAATTGGTGGGATGGGAAACCTACAAAAAACAAATTTTTTCGTGATGGCGATGGAACCGTACTTTTAGAAAGTAGTCAGCTACCCGACGCACAAAATTTTATACTTCCATTGGATCACACAGAGCTTGTCACCAACACGCTTGGAATACGTACAATTATCGACTTCATAAACGGATCTTTGCACCCTCAACCGCTTACTCGCATGAAACAAGATAACCAGCAAATAAAACCCGCTAAAGGAATAACGGCGCTTCTTATTATCGTTGATGGCGCGCGCGCCACGCTCATCGATAAAGATGGAAATAAGTTTGAAGATTCCGAAGGGCAAATTACCATACTGGAGCCACACAAAGAGGCCTACACTCTCAGTGTCTTACCCAACAAGAAATGGTGGTGGAAAAATTCTTATAAAATCGTCGTGGTACAGCTATTTGAGGACGGCTCATCTAAATGGAAAGAATATGATCGCCATGATCTATCTAAAAAACACTTCAAACTCCGCTTCGACATGAGCCATAAGCATAATGACATCCTGCGGGACAACTAACCTTTAAGCCCACTCCCGATGTGGGCTTAGTAAAAGCGAAATATTTATGCCTCAACGGCTAATACCATTTATAAACGCTCACTATTACCACGTCTACAATAGAGGGGTAGAAAAACGTTCAATTTTTAGTGATGAAAGATGTTACGAACGTTTAAAAAACATTTGTGAGTATTATTTATATGATAATCCGCGTCTTAAATTCTCGAAATATATTCAACTGACCAATAATCTAAAACACGAGTACTTAGAAGGCCTAAAATCTCACGAGCGAATTGTCACCGTTATAAGTTATGTATTTATGCCCAATCACTTTCATTTTCTTTTGCGTCAGGAGATTGATGGTGGAGTATCGGAGTATATCCGACGGATTTCTGATAGCTATACAAAATATTTTAATACCCGTTACAAAAGAGTTGGCCCCTTATTTCAGGGCCAATTCAAAGCCGTTCACATAACCTCAGATGAACAGCTTCTCCACGTATCCAGATATATACACTTAAATCCCTATAGCAACGGAGTGGTTTCAACATTCCATAAACTTATGAACTATCAATGGTCTTCTCTGAATGAGTACACTTCAACAAAGCAAACATTTACCGATCCGCAACAAATTCTTTTATCGTTCCAAACACCCCATAACTATATTACTTTTTTGAAGGATAGCGCTGACTATCAACGCAATCTGCACATCATAAAGCGCTTGCTCATCGAACAAAACTAGAGCACACTCCCGATGTGGGCTTGAGATGATGGGGGTACAGACTAACGGGGGCGTTGCCGTTTTTCCGAAACTTCTTGTATTTCTACATTTGGGTAGTCGCGGAATGCCATGCGCGCGATGCGCTCCCGTTGCTGATCTGCAGGCACGAGAAACACACGGCAATCGCCTGATATCGAAGTGATTAGACTACGCAGTTTTCCCAAAAACGCGGCGCCTTCAGAATGCATACCCGTATACGCCAAGTTCTCCAACGATTGTCTGCGTGGATACAATTTTTGGCTATTTCGTCCGGTCAGTAAATCAGCAATCTGCAGAAAATCTATTTGTGCAGCCCTCGGTACGCCTACCCGCTCGGGTCGCACTGCCCGCCATGTCTGCATCACCATGAGCTTTTTATCAAACATACTCACAAAATACGACATGAGGTATTTTGGCCTCCACAGTGACACACCTCCCTGGAAATTGCTCACCGGCATGGCAAATGCATCATTTACCACGTAAAGTGGCGCATGGATTTGACCAAGCTGGTAAAGAAACTTCGCCCCGACGGTATCACGGAGCATGTGCAATTCTTCGGGTAACGGTGGATGCACGGAGTTAAATATCGCGCGGTATGCTGCTGTCTCTCCCAAAAAACCGGTGAGGTTGGTGCGATCGATAGGTTGCCGCTCGTAAATCACGGCATCAGTATACCAAACTAATTCAACTATTGACGCAAATTAGCGCTCCTGTATAATCCGTCTAATATACAAACCCTAGCTGCCCGCAAGGAGGAATTCTTATGAAAGGTGCACCAACGAAAATACAACCAGGACTCATGCGTGCAAGCGGCAGAAAACGCCACAACCGCGCACTTCGTGAAGAGCGACTTGCTGTCGAAGCAACAGCACTCGGTATTCCGGTTCAGGAACTCAAAACCCGTCTTTTCCAAGAAGTTCAGGACATACGGAGAAGCCCTCGCACCCCAGAATGGGCAAGATCCGGACGCGAAATAGTCCACTAATTTAGTCAGCCTGGGTTTTTTTCGTAAAATAATCGACGTGGAAATAGTCGATGCCGACGGCTTTTGCCGCTTCCGCATCGGCTTTACTGTTGCCAATCATGAGGTACCTATTCTTTGGCACACCTGATTGCGCTAGATAACGGAACCCGTCACCATAGGGCTTGAGCATCATAACTTCCAACTGGCTCGCAACCCGCGAGAACACGCCGGACAGCTTGTGCTCCTCCAGCACTTTTTCCACAATCCTGCTGGTATTACTCGTCCAGATAGACATACGGTATTTATCTCGATGAGCGGAAACAAAATCGACAAGTGCTGGGTTTGGTATCACATCCTGAAGATGTGCCTCTTCAAACCGCACTGACATGTTGGTAATAATCTGCTTTGCTTTTATACCGTATGTTTCCACATACGCGTTCAATGTCCCGGTCAAAGATCGCTTTTGCGCCGCTAAATCGTCATATAATGTGCGATCGAGGGGCGCGAGCTCTTTTTCCATCGCCTCAAAAAATCTATCCCAATCCAGCACGAGCCAAAACAGTGTTTCGTCAAAATCAAAAATGAGGTGTGTTTTGGGGTGGCGTGCAAGATACCCGGGTAGAGTCATAGGAGTAAATACCATTATAACAACCGCTCGGGACGGACATAAACGACTTCATGCCCCATAAATTTGTGTTCTATCGCGACATCTTCGGCAATCTTAAACCGAATTCTATCTCGCCGAGTGCGTACAACCCCTTCAAAAAAAATCCGTTCGCAATTGGAGCAATACAATCTCGTCGTTGGCTCCTGCTCACGCTTCGGATGATACAGGACGGTGAGCAACAATGAATGATATAAACTTTCAGGTGGACGGCTGCGCCTCGACGATCGTTGTCTCATTTGAGGCATTGTACTCTGGTACACCGCGTATTGAAAGTATAAATTAGAGCGTGGGCGTCGCGGACGGGGTGCTCACCATAGGCGTCGGAGAAACCGTAGGAACAATAGGCGTGCATTCGCCGCCCCACATCCCTTTCTTTTCTTCAACTGCCAGCCGCTGAGCAGCAAGCAGCCGCTCTGCATATTTTACGTCCGGTGGATAGGTACTCACCTGGGCAAACCCTTCGCGGACGAGATATTCATTGAGCAGCATGTCACCGATCCATACATACCGGAGCAGCCTACCATAAGTGTCACGCTCTGATATATCTTTTTCGAGTTCCACCGTCTTTCCCTGCACGAGTTCTTTGTTTTTCGCGCTTGCCTCTTTCCCGAAGCATTCTACCGGACGCCGTGGCGCTACGGTTTCGGGGGTGTTCATGCCGATATAGCGCACCACCTCACCGCCTTCTATCTTTATGGTATCGCCGTCGACGACACTCACGACGGTTACCAATTTCCCACTGTGACCAGCCACTGGAGTTGCGGAAGGACTCGCTGCTATAGACGTTGGGGAAATCTGAGTGGTTGTTTCTGATGGGAATACGGAGTCTTGTTGAAGCGTGAGGTTGTAGATAATCCCGGCAAGGAGTAGCAAAATGCCCACGATACGCACGGCTTTTTTCCTTCCTACGAGGCCAGATAACAACGTCGTAATTATTTTTTTCATACCCGTAAACCTACAGGTGATTATAATCTTCGTGGGAAAAAAATCAAAAAAGCAGGATGCCGTTAACTCTCTCTGAACCGAAGTGATCGCGCAAACCGAGTTCCGGGTCGAGGTCCCATAAATCCCGCGGAATCTAAATTGATACTATTTTGTTGAGGAGATACCATCAATACGCGCAACCGCGCATGCCAACCTTGCTCTGTTCCCAAAAGCAACCCTAATCCAAAAGGATACTCCTGTTTACCGGTATACGGCATAGAAGCGATATACTGCGATCGTAATTGGGGAGTCATTGGCTGCGCCACGAGGTACAATCCGCTATCGAGCTTACGCATTTCCTCTTCCACAAACCGGAACGGATTTTTGCGGAACTGTTTAGCAGCTTCTAAAAGCATCAAAGAAAATTTCGTCACATCACGTGATCTGTCCGCCCGTTTGATCATGTCTCGCAGCGCTGCTTTTTCCTGCTCGTTCAATTGCTCAATTCTTGCCATACGACCCGTAAATATACACTAAAACCTCAGGAAAATCAAACTATAGGACGAGTAATCCACGTCACGGAGTGTTATGGGATTATATCCCTGATATGGTGGACCCGAGAGGACTTGAACCTCTGACCTTTTCAATGTCAATGAAACGCTCTAGCCAGCTGAGCTACGGGTCCCTCTTGGAAAGGAAACATGCGTTTCCTTTTCCAACTTTCTTTCCTATACTGTGTCGCAAAGGGCTCAATCGCAGCTCACACCCTTGCGACAATTTACCCTACTACTTCAGTCTACTTGGCTTACCTGATACGAGCTCCATTATATCTTCTTTTCCACCGCTTGACCACCCTCATAGTGTGCTCTACACTGAGGATAGATATGAAATTTATCGGAAAAGCGCTCGCGGCGTTATTTGATTTTCTTCAGGGGATTGTCGCTATCGCAGCGGTCATGGTGATGATCTATCTCTTTGTCATGTCGCCCCAAGAGGTCAGCGGACATTCGATGGAGCCCAATTTTCAAAACGGCGACTATATTCTTACCAATAAAATCATTTACAAAATGACCGAGCCGAAACGGGGGGATATCGTCATCTTTAAATCCCCGACTAACAAAGATATTGATTACATCAAACGGGTTATTGGGCTACCGGGTGAAACGGTTATGCTCAAAAATCAAAAATTTTATATCAACGGCCAATTGCTGGAAGAGCGGTACGAATATAACAAGCCGGTCTTTGGCGGGTCATTCTTACAGGAAGGGGTAGAAATTACCGTACCCCCAGAATATTATTTCGTCAGCGGCGATAACCGGCCAGGGAGTTCTGATTCGCGTGAGTTTGGACCTGTCTCAAAGTATGATTTTATCGGCAAAGCATTTCTTCGGTATTGGCCAACCTCAAGTGCCGGTCTGATACCGATCCCCACGTACGATTTCTAACCACAAAATGGAATCGTACTCACAACGAAGGAATGCTGAAGCCTATTTTTTACCTGCCAGCCGCTCATGCACGAGCTTAAGGGAGTGACTGGTTGTTTCCAGATTGCCACGGATAACAAATACCAACCGTGCCTCTACCTTGGACTGCGTAATTTTGACCAATCCGTTTACTGCTTGCGCCAAATCCTTGGCGATAGCATCCAGCTCATCACTGTGGATACGTTCAATTTTATGTGATGGTTGCTGGTCAGTCTTGGCTTTCAGACGACGGGCAAGGTCTTCCGCTCTCCGTACCGAGGCGCTCTCAGAAAGTATTGTCTTGTATGCATCTACCATGAGCTTGACGTCGTTGAGCCCCGCAATAGCCCGCGCATGCCCTTCGCTAATAGCGCCGGAAACCAATCCGTCTTTTATCGCGTCAGGAAGTGCGAGTAACCGCATCGTATTTGAAACATACGATTCGCTCTTTCCAATCCGTTTGGCAATTAGTGTCACAGACAATCCAAACTCCTCGATCAAGCGTTGAAATGCTAATGCACGGTCGATAGGGTTAAGGTCAACGCGCTGTACGTTTTCGACGAGCGCCATTTCCAACATTCCCTTGGCGGATGTTTCTTTAATTAATACGGGAACCGTGGTGAGTCCGGCAATCTTTGACGCTCGCCACCGGCGCTCTCCAGCGATAATCTGATATCCGGCCGGAGTTTTGGCGACTACGAGCGGCTCGATAATCCCATGTTCTTTGATGGAATCGACGAGATCAGCAAGCAAATCAGGAGCGATAATTCCGCGGGGTTGCAGCGGATTTGGCTGAAGCAAATCTAAGTCTAAATGGAGTATCTGTTGGGTGTCTGCCATTTTTTATGCGTGCGTGGGCAAGACCGACACGTACCGCTTACCACGTTTCGTGATAAAAGTTACTACTCCTGCGACTGTCGCAAATATGGTGAAATCTTTCCCCATATCTGTGCCAGTTCCCGGATAGAATTTTGTCCCTTTTTGCCGGACGATGACATTGCCAGCGAGTGCCTGCTGACCGCCATAGACCTTCACGCCTAAGCGCTTCGAAACGGAGTCTTTATTCCCTTTTGCTGTTCCACCTGCTTTTACGTGTGCCATAATTTCAAATGAACGAATGTACTCTTAACCTTTTTGAAAGATATAAAATTCTCTTCGTACGATGGCTTTAGGCCGACCGTACTCTATAGGTTCAGTGAGGAGAGTATATCCGAGGCTTTCACATCTGTCAACAACTTTTTTCACGCGCAACACTCCGCGCCCCGTGTCGTATGCCGGCATCGCCATAACAATTCTTGCCTGAGGCTTCAAAATATTTGCCCATTCTTTGAGCGCTCCGATATACAGTTTCTCTAATCCTTTCAGGATATTTTTGACGCGTTCGGGCGTCAGTTTTGCGATATCTTTCGCTTCGACCGTCTCACCCATATATGGCTCGGTCACGATAGCATCGACACTTTGCGGCGTAAGGAACTCGCTTACATGTGTCGCGTCCGCCACCATCACACTCATATAAAGCGGCGCTACAACCGGATATTCACGGCGCAACCACTCCAGATTTTTTTTGGAATTTGCGACCGCGGCCTCTGACAAATCACTCCCGGTTACATTTGCACCGCGGAGCAACGCTTCTCCTAGTACGGTTCCCACGCCACAAAACGGGTCAAGCACCATCGGGTGATGATCCGGTACCCCGTGAGGGAGCGCGATATTTACAATCATCCGTGCTACCTTGGGCGGCAACATACCCGCCTTCGCGTCAGGAGCCGGCCGGCCAAAATCCCGCTTGTTCCAGTCCTCAAAGTCCTGCACGACCAACGTCACGCCGATGAGGTTTGTGCCCGGTAGCCCGATTACCACAAGCTCCACCACTTCCTGCTTGGCGATAACGACGCTTGAAAGCGCTTCATGACGTTTGGTTTCGATGTACCGGGCTGATACGCCCCGCTGGGTAAATTCTTTTTTGAGGACAGCAAGCTGTGTATTTGACACGTGCGCCCGGCCGTACGCGCTTATCCCAAAAGTTATGTGACCGCTTTTGGCATACGGCAATAGTGCCGAAAAAAACAATTCCGTACTAAGCTCGGCCGCTTCTGACTGCACATCGACAATTTTTACCGTGCCACCCAACATGTGGACTACCGCGTCAGCATCTACTGCAGATTCCACCATACCCACACCTTCGGTCGGACTGGTAGCTTTTGGGTAAAAAGACTGAAGTTCTAAAAACGAAAGTTGTGGAGTTCTTCCAAAAATAAAAGCGGTTCGTTTCATGCCTGGGTAATACCCACGATCTCAAGATTGGTCAACTGTGCGCGGAACCCGCGTGCCCGGCGATACCGTACTTTTGATTTAAATCTGCGGATTTCAATTTTTTCACCTTTTTTGTGTGCAATGATCTTCGCGGTTACTTTGGCACCCTTCACCAAGGGTTTTCCAACGCTTACCGATTTTTCTCCCTGCACGAGCAATACATCCGGAAGTTCTACCGTGTCCCCGACATTACCCGCCATGTTATCGACGGTAATCACGTCTTTGGGAGCTACTTTAAACTGTTTATTGCCGACTCTTACAATAGCGAACATAGGTTCATATTATATAGCTTTGGGCTATCCAATTGCAATGCTCCCTTCTCCAGTGCCTTTTCGGCGGAGCGCGAGAAGCAGTCCGAACGCCATACAAAGAGATAATATCGAGCTTCCACCATAGGAAACAAAGGGCAACGTAATGCCGGTAACCGGGATAATACCCATATTCATGCCGGCATTAATCACTACCTGCGTGAGCAATATGCCAAAAAGGCCAATGGTATAAAAAAATACGAATGGATTACCGATATTGCCCCGAATATAAGGCCGTATCAGCTGCCACAATAACACACCATAAAGTGATAACAACACCGCGCCACCCACAAATCCCAGCTCCTCGACCAGCGTCGCGAATATAAAATCCGTATGATATTCAGGCAAAAACCGTAAATGGCTCTGGGTACCCATGCCCAACCCGCGACCGAACCACTGGCCACTCCCCACCGCGATCATAGCCTGCAAGGCATTGTACCCTGCCCCCTGCGGGTCGATTGCGGGGTTTAAAAACGTGTAAATCCGTGCCTTCTGGTATTCCGCCAACGCCCGCCAAAAAAGCGGAAAACCAAGCGTCCCCACAATCCCGCCGAGCACAAAAAGAATGAGCGGGAAGCCTCCCGCTACCATCATGGCGAGCCACGATGACGCATACACGAGAGAAGTACCCAAGTCCGGTTGGCGGAATACGAGGAGGAATGGGATGACAAAAAGCACTCCGTGTGTCACCAACCACCGCCAGGAGCGGGGTGAATACGTCACGATCGCTCTTGCGAACGCAAGGATCACGAGCGGCTTTACGATTTCCGATGGCTGTAGTTGCGCGTTTCCGATCACAATCCAGCGCGACGACCCTCTGATCGGGTCCCCCAGATAGGAAGCCATAAGTAACATAATCGATAACACATAGCCATACGGCGCGAACCACCAGAGGATAATAGGGTCAAGCGACGAAAACGCCCAAATAATAAACGCGCCAATGACGAGAAAAAACAGCTGCTGCCAAAACAGTCCGGTATTGGTGGTAAGCAACACAAATAAGCCCACCAGTCCCAAGAGCAACAGTGTCACGAGTATCACCCAATCTACTTGGTGCCCGTCTTGTGTGTATCGATGGAAAGTTGATCGCCCCATGTGATTGTACTTGCCAGTGTAGCTTGTTTTATCTGAGGCAGCAAAGTTTCAAGTGATTTGTAACTTTCCGGTAACACGAGCGACACGTATTCATCTATCTTACAACCCTTTTCTTTCCGGAGCACTTGGATTTCACGGATGAGCTTACGCGCGTCACCCTCTGCCTGAAGCTCCGGGGTGATCGTAGTATCGAGTTCTACTGATGTTTCTTTGTCTGTTTTGACCACCACACAAGTTTTTATGTTCAGTTCCTCGAGAGCAACCGATAGCCATTCGTCAGACGGCGCGTTATTTGCGGTAGCAACCGTTATTTTATTAAGCGGCTGGCGCACCGGTATACCCAGCTCTTTACGTTTCGCATTCCCAAGCTCCGCGACAGTTCTCACAAATGCCATATGGGTATCCAGCGTGGTATCGATGAGGCTTTCATCGGCAACCGGCCACTCGGCGAGATGGATTGAGTTGCCCGTCGTTTCCATATTTTGATACATACGCTCAGTAATAAACGGAGTGATCGGTGCCATAAGACGGATAAGGCAGGATAGCACCCAACCAAACACCTGTTGTCCTGTCTCATCGGCTTGTATCCGGTCACGGCTTCTCCGGAGGTACCACGTAGAGAGGTCGGTGATAAACGAAACCAGCAACCGGCAGGTATGCGTCGTATCGTAGCCGTCCATTGCCCCGGTCACATCGATGATAAGCGTATTGAGCTTGCTCAATATCCATTTATCCATGACATGCGTTGGCTTCGGAGCAGTGGCGGGTGGCGCACCTTTTACATATAATTTATAAAAGCTAAATACGTTCCACGTAGTCGATACCACTTTTTGGTATATCTCTTTCACGCCTTCTTCAGAAAAGTTCACATTTTCCGCCTTCATCACGACCGATCCCATGAGGTAAAACCGCAGCGCGTCAACACCGTATTTTTCAAAAAGCAGCGTGGGATCCGGATAATTTTTCTTGCTCTTGCTCATTTTGGCGCCATCTTCTGCAAGAATTGTGCCGGTAGTCACCGCGTTTTCAAATGTGTGGGTACCAAATAATCCTACGGACATCACGTGCAGGGTATAAAACCACGCGCGTGTTTGCGCTATGTATTCAGCAATAAACTGCGCCGGGTGCGACTGCTCAAATTCTTTTTTATGCTCAAACGGATAGTGAATGGAGGCATACGGCATGCTCCCGCTCTCTACCCAACAATCAAATACTTCCGGGATCCGCTTCCCTTTCACCGTTTTTTCATCATCTACCCATACTTCCAGGTCATCCAAAAACTCACGATGGATATCGGTAAGTTTGCGAGCGCTATCCTGATCTACTGCCCACGTACGGAGTTCTTCGAGTGATCCGACAATGCGCATTTTCGCGGTTTTTGTGTCTACCCAGATTGGCATTGGCGTCCCCCAATAACGGGAACGGGAAATATTCCAATCAGGAGCAGTCTCAAGTCCCTTCCCGAAACGTCCATGCTTCAGGTGATCCGGATACCAATTGATGTGTTCATTTTGCGTAATCAGATCATTTTTAATCTTGGCAACATTGATAAACCACGCCGGCACCGGCGCGTGATATAGCCGTGTTTCACAGCGGTAACACACGGGGACACTGTGGAGCCGGTCCTCATTGCGGTACACTAATCCACGTTTTTGCAGGTCTTCATTGACGAGTGGATTTACTTTGAGCATAAACATCCCTGCCCAGGGAGTGACTTCCGGCTTGAGCTTTCCTTCGCTATCCACATGCTCCACGGGCTGGATATGATGCTTCGTCATCACCCGGTAGTCATCTTCCCCGTATACGGCCAGTGTCACGATGCCTGTGCCTTCGGCGTCAGCGACATACTCGTCTGCAACCACGACACCCGCGCGCTCTCCGTCACGCCGGGGATAAAAATCATAATGAAGCTCAAATGTGAGTTTTTCCAAATCAGTACCGATATACTCCCCGACCACCTCGTACGGCTCGTTGTCGAGCATGCCAACCGTGCTTTTGGCGAGGATATACTGCTCGCCTTTTTGTTTAACCTTCACGTATTTCATGGTCGGGTTTACCGCAAGCGCCGGGGTAGCGAGCTTATTCCAGGGCGTCGTCGACCAGGCGAGTAAAAAGGTGTCCGGCTCGTTTGTTACTTTGTATTTATAAATCGTACTCGGACCATTCATGTCCTTGTAGCTGTTATCCATGGCAATCTCAAAGTTGGAAAGTGGGGTCGCGCACCTCGGGCAGTACAAAATTACCTTGCGCCCTTCGTATATAAGTCCCTTGTCGTACAGCTGTTTAAACGCCCACCAGACGGACTCCATATACGTCGCATCCATGGTCTTATACGAGTGCTTAAAATCAACCCATCGTCCGATCCGGTGGATCACTTTTTCCCATTCTTTATCAAAACGGAATATCGCCGCCCGGCACGCGTCGTTAAACTTTCCTATCCCCATGGCTTCGATGCCTTTTTTCCCGCCGACGAGTCCCAGCTCTTTTTCCACCATGTTTTCTATTGGTATCCCGTGACAATCCCACCCCCATACGCGGCTTACCCGATAGCCTTTCATGGTCCAATACCGGGGAATAACATCTTTTATGGTAGAAGCCAAAATATGGCCATAGTGCGGCAGTCCGGTGGCAAACGGCGGGCCATCATAAAAAACGTACTGCTTATCAGCAGGCCGTTCGCTTACTGAGCGCTCAAACGCATTCGTCTCATCCCAAAATGCCAGGACTTCGTGCTCACTTTTGGGAACATCAAGCTTTTCTTGAAAATTATCCTGTTGTAATTTTGCCATAATGGTACTTCTTTTCAGTTCTCGCCATATGTGGCAGTAACACGGCAAATCCGTCAACTGCCACAAAAAAACCCGTCCTTATCTATATTACTATAAAGGACGAGTCAGCTTCGTGCCGATCGTGGTACCACCTTAATTTAGTAAATAGTCAAAAGTTAACAGAAAATAGAAAATACTTCTATTTACTCGTTACGCTCTTTCTATTTACCCTTCTTTTTGCTATTACGGGCGTACCCGGGGAAGTCTACATCCCGCCAATGCGGGTTTCTTTTCCCTGCCTTTCCCGGTGATAGCCGGGATCAAACGCATTTCCATGGGCAAGTATAACAAAATCAACGCCACGAAACAAGCGGTCGGAGAAAGAATAAACACCATGTTCCGCTACTTTCCTCGCGGAGATCGGGATTTTTTAGTTTTAATAATTTGCCCGTCAGAAAGCGTAATGACGCGATCCGTCAGGTGCGTATATTCTTCTTCATGCGTCACCATAACGATCGTTTGTCCCTGCTTATGAATCCGCAGAAAAGTCTGAAGCACCTGCTCCGATGTTTCACTGTCCAAATTCGCGGTCGGTTCATCCGCAAAAATTATTTTCGGTTTATGGGCTATGGCCCGAGCGATACTCACCCGTTGTTGTTGCCCGCCCGATAGTTGACTCGGCAAATTATCTCGTTTATCAGCAAGCCCCACTTCAGCTAACACCTCAGAGGCGATCACATACGCCTCGGAAGATGAGCGTCCCAACATCAAAAGCGGCGCCATGATATTTTCTGCGGCGGTAAGCGAAGGAATAAGCGCATAATCCTGAAAAACATACCCGAGTTCACGTAGCCGGTAATTGACGCGCTGATCGTCGGTAAATCCTGTGGTGTCCTGGTTATCAAGAACCACTTTACCGCTCGTGGGCGTATCCAGCAGACTCAGCTGATAGAGCAGCGTACTTTTGCCCGAACCCGATCTTCCCGTAATCGCGAGAAATTCCCCGCGCGATACTGACAATGATATGTCGTTTAAAACCGTGATACTCCCCGTCCCGGCTTTGTATTGCTTTATGAGATGTATTGCCTGAATCATAATTATCTTCCTAATATTGCGTCGAGCGTATTTTGTTTTACGACAATGCGTGCGGGTATGTATCCCGCGGCGATAGTCGCAAAGAATAGTACGACGACGCGAAGTAATACCCCCGGAACGTCAGCCACGAATATGCCGTCCGAAAACGGAAAGTTTATGGGATTATCCGCAAAATACGGCACCATAAGTCCATACACTACAACAAGACCCAGCAGTGATCCCGAAAGCGCATAAAATATTGATTGAAACACGTAGGAACATTGGATCGCAAGTGAATTGACCCCGATTCCTTTGAGAATACCGATAAACTTTCGGCGCGTTATGGCATTAACGAATATCACGATAAATATGGTGATGGATGCTACGGCGAGTCCGATACTGCCAATCAAATCCCCCAGCAGTGCGAATGTTGCGGAAATGTCCCGTATAAATTGCGGTTGCGCTTCCTGCCATGTCTGCACTTTCGCCTGCGCATCAATCCCGTTTCCCAAAAGTATTGCCGCAATCTCTTTTTCGGAACTTTTTCCGTTTGCCCGGATAGCGATTTCATTTACATTAAAATCATCTCTACCCATCAAAAGACGCAGTTCGCGATC
This sequence comes from Candidatus Gottesmanbacteria bacterium UBA6580, assembly GCA_002433895.1. Lineage (GTDB taxonomy): Bacteria > Patescibacteriota > Microgenomatia > UBA10105 > UBA927 > UBA927. The sequence goes on along the minus strand of DJJA01000003.1, from coordinate 615,140 downwards.
GAGCATAAAAACACGACTATCTACATTTGTCACTTTTGCTTTCACTACGCCGACAATGGTGACTTCTTTGACTATCCCATTCACGGTGAGCCGAATTTGGGTTCCCACGTCCGCCGTTTTCAAGGACGCTGTCCCGGTCCCCGCTGCAGATTGATATTTCGTAAGAAGCGACACGCCCACTAATACCGCGTCGTGATCATCCGAGGTGAGATATCTGCCGCTTACCACCTGTCGTGACAAATTCGTCAATGCGTCCTCACGTCCCGGGTCTATGCCCACCATAACGGCATTTGCTTTATCCGCTCCCTCATCCCGGCGAACGACCGTTTTGTAGTCAGCTTCAATGGTTCCCGGTACGACATACCGTGCACTTACGGCACGCACCTGAGGAAGTTGTTCCGCTATTTCACGCGGCAAATGACTGTCTTCTATGTATTGTTTTTTGTCCAACGTACCAAGCAACACATCTCCCGTATAGCGTTCCCGATAGGATCGTACCGAACCCTCGGTAAGACCGACCAGAATACCCCGAACAACTACAAGGTTGAGGAAGGTGAGCATCATGACAAACGTGATGAGTAACGTAGTCCAAATACTCGCGCGCCTGATATCCCGAACGGCAAGGAAATAACCGACGGACAACGCAAGGGAATACGTGTCAAGCTTGTTTTTCATACCTTGAGATTATTCGGCGGACGGAATAAGAATCATATCCCCTTCATTGACCCCGTCGAGTATTTGCGTGATCGAGCCGTTTTTCTTGCCGACGGTTACGGGGACCGTCACCGCACCATTCCCCTGCACGCGGCGGACGGCGACCTTGCCCTGTTCCGTTCGGGTGAGCGCGCTATTGGGGACAACCAGCACATCGCGCAAACGATCGGTTTCTATGACCACGGTTGCCGTCATGCTCGGACGCACACGATCGTCATCGGCTTCGCCAAGCGCCACATATGCTTTGTAGGTTACGACGGCATTTTCGTTCTCGCCTACGGTATCTACCCGCACGACGCTCGCGGGGAACTCTTTTTCGGGAAATGCGTCAAAACGTACGCTTGCGTGTTGTCCCGTAGCAACTTTTGCTATATCGATTTCGTTGAGTTTCACCATAATGGTCACTGCACCATCGGCAAGAATTCGAAGCACTGGTTCTCCCTCCGAGGCACTAGTGGGGTTAGTAAATTTTGCACGGACATAATCCCCCGTATCTACCGCAAGATTCGCGACCACACCCGCAATGGGCGCTTTGATAACACCGTTTAACGACGCCTGATATTCAAGGAGCGCGGCATTCAGGGTGCTTTGTGCGGCCGCAATAGATGCGTCGGCATCGAGGTATTTCTTTTCGGCGGCGGCAAACGCAATTTTTGCGCTTTCATACGCGGAAATAATACCGTCAATTTCATCCTGTTTATACGCTTCTCCCGTAGAAGGATTGACCCCACCCTCATTACGCCGTTCATCCATCTGTTGTTTGGCAAGAGAGGTATTGATAACAAGTGTTCTTGCGGATTCCAAACTTGATTGGGAAGTTATTTTCGTTTGCCGTGCAGTATTGAGACTAGCAACGGCGGTTTGATATTGTGCCAACATCGCCGCTTTTTCATTTTCCATTGCCGTACTTTTCACCTTAAGAAGCTCTGTTCCTGCGGTCACCGAATCACCGTTCTTAACATACAATTCTTCAACAATACCCGTTGTGGGAGAAAAAACTTTTGCGTTGTCTGCGGCGTTTGCGTTCCCGCTTATGACGATCGACTCAATAACTTCTCCCTTGCCGACGCGATAACTCTCCTCTGCCCGCGCGTCACGAAACCGCCCGATGATAAAATATACCATCAGACCCACCACACAGGTGATAATTAGTCGCAGCGGAAACGGAAGCGATCTGAGACGGTTAATAACTTGCCCCATACTGTGAGAGTATAACAGAAAAATATGTCTATTCCGTGATCACATATTCCCGTTCAGGGACCGCGCCGGAAAAGGTCATCACCCCGTCGGCAAAGGAAACATCATCAGCTTGGAATGCGTCAGCATGTTTTTTTATGACGTCATTGAGCACGGATTCGGCCTGTCGGTTTACTTGAGTAACAATATCTCCGGGAATCGGTATAGCGCCGATACGCACGGTACTCGCATCCACACTTACCGAATTATTATGAACCGAACCTTTACCTAATACATAAATCGGAACGGCAAATGGCGGTAAGGCATATTTGCTCATTGCCTCGCGAATTTGCTGTTCGGAATACCCGAGTGCCATTGCATACGGGATCGCTTTTTCGATAATAAGTGTGGCGGAACTTTCGATTGATCCGTCTTTATGTATTTTAATCTGAATATTGTGCACCGGATAATTTTTCCACGGACGGTTATTGGAATGAGCGGTGAGCTCGGTGCTATCCATAGTAAATCGGATGGGTTTTTTTCCTTCCAACCGGAAATCATCTGCAGCAGTCGAACCACTCGGTAGTGAAATAATTTCTGTTCCTCCGCTCTTTTGCCTTGCTGCGATAGAATCCTCTTGAGTGTAACGAATCCCCAAATCTTTCGGGCTAGCGCCGATGAGTGCTGAAAGTCCCGGCACAACGCCTAAGAGGGCAAGAATTGTTACGAAAAATCCCACAACGACAAGAAGTATGGAAATTATGTATTTCATATATGCTCAGTATATGCTCATGTAAATTCATTGCATGTAATGCATCTCACTTTTTATGAGATACGGAAAAGAACTGCTCACAAATGACTTGGCACGTCACTGGCCAATCGGTTCTTACCTGAGGGAATTCAAAAACGAGCTCACAATAGACAACACAATAACGGCAAGTACCGCGGTACCAAATCCATCAATCGTAAACCCTGGCACAATACTACTTGTGATGAGCAGCAAAATAGCATTGATGACGATTGTAAACAACCCTAACGTCAGGACGTTGATAGGTAACGTGAGTAATAGCAATATTGGCTTTATGACAACGGTAAGTATCCCCCACACCACCGAAATTACAAAAAGCGCCACCCAACCGCTTATTTCAATTCCGGGCATGATATAGGCAGTAATATAAAAAGCGAGTGCGTTGACAAGAAGCTGCATCAACATACAAATAGTATACCACGGTAAAAAGTGCACCACTCCTCTGTTGTATTATTTCGCGTACTGTTGACCAGCGGCAAGTTGCACGCTGTCAGCGGTAACCGCATCCCAGTTGATCGCGTCAAAAGAAACACGGAACGCGTCACGAAACTGTTGCGGATTTTCAAGCATCATTTTCCGTATGGTATCTATATCCATCCATACCGCTTGTTCTGCTTCATAATTCGGGCTGAGCGCGTGTGATGCTTTTTCGTCGACCTGCGCCATAAAGACATAAAAATTTTCTTTTTGTGGCTGCAAGGTGTTGGACATATCTGAATACACACGGATAGGCATTAGCGGATGAATAACCGATACACCCTTTGCGAAATCAGCTCCCATTTCTTCACGAAGCTCGCGCCTGGCTGCCTCTGCGTATGTTTCTCCGGGGAGCAAATGACCGCTGGGTGCCGCCTGCCAGACGCCGGGATTTACTTTTTTGTGTTTACTGCGCCGCACCATAAGCAACTGTTTCACTTTGTTTTTTGTTGCCTCGTCTGTTTTCCATCGCCATACCATCACGGATGACGCCCGGTGTATGTGCATGCCTTCTTCATGGGCGACCGCCCGCGGAATTATACCGATGACATTATCATTTTCATCGACCATGTCAAAATGCTCTGCGTAGTGAAAATTTTCTATACCGATGGCTTCACATATTTTGAGTGCCTGTAACATAAACGCCATTTGAGCCACGCGCCTGTCTGTCGGACGCTCGATACTCGACAAATCGATATGGAATGTAATGAGTGCCTCATCACTTTCATCCGGCTTTATCGCGCGGAAACTGACGAACGAGCCCGGTTTTTCCGGATTACGGAGGATGAGACCAAACACTCTGTTCCGGTCTTCGTAATACGAAACCCAACGCGCTTCAATTGGCTCTTCTTTGGTTCCCATGATATACAATTTCCGGTCTTCCTGGTTTGCCATAATCACGTCAAAAATATCTTTGTACCGCACCCCCAAAACCGTTTCTACCGATTTAGCTGCTTCGGGTACTAGAAGGTTACATATCACATTGGCTTTCGCAGTCTGATCGGCGCTATATACTTTGTTTTCAGAATTAAGCAGCATACGGGTCGCGGTATCGATAATAGACTCAGAAAAAAGCCCCGCTTGGTAAGGATTTTCTGTGACAAATTTGTCATCCAGTATCACAATGTCATCAATAAAGGTCTTGAAACGGTCAATGTTGATAAGCTCATCGACTACTTTTCCTTTGTTGGCTATAGCACCCTCCAAAATATCGACTAATTCAGCTCCTACTTTTTCCCGCAATGCCGTAAGTTTACCCTCGGTTTCCCATGTTTGCGGATCACTATTTATCAGTGTCTGAAAATTTTGGGATATATCGGGAGCGACAAACTGCTCAATGAAATCGACCGGCTTTCCCGCAAGCAGCAGCGCTACAAATGTTTGCCCATCGCCTTCGTCTAAGCGTTTTTTGATTTCCTCTTCCGACTCACTTCCGCGCCGCCGCAATAATTGCTCACGGTATTCACGGGAAGATGTTAAAAACGTGCAGTGTATCTGATCGCCAAATTTTTGCTTTAACTCGAGAATGTGGAGAATGCTTGGTTCGGCGACAAGGAATTGTTCCTTACATGTTTGTACAAGGTCATCTATCCTATACGCATACCGGCATCCGTTGCTTCTGAGTTCATATTCCCCGATCAGCTGGCCCCGCTCTTTAAATTGTGTAAATTCTTCCGGACTGATCGGGATTTTGGATACCTCGGACTTCCGGGGCGGACGGTCGGTTAATTTAGGCACAACTCGTATCGACACTGGCTCCGATAGCTCCAATTTTTGTGCAACACTGCGGCGGCCAGGCAGCGACGTAAGAATTTCAATGGCTAAATCTTTCCCTGAACCGGAGGCTCCCATGAACGCTAAAATGCGGGGTTTTGACGCAAAACACTCAGGGGTTTTTAACGTTTCTCGGAGGCTATTACTCTCCACGCCGCGGGGGGCAATCTGCTTCTGATGATCACTATAAGATACACGTGATTCGTTTTTCATACGAACGTAACGCTCTCTACTTGAAACGCGGAATTGTATTATAGGTCTTTGCCACGCGAAAATCAATGAGATTGCCCCCTGCATACACTTCCCGGCGCCATGGTGAAGTAACAGACGATATGCTACGATCGACGTATGAGTCTGGATGTGTTAGGGATACTTTTTTCCTCAGCCGTATTCCTTGTTATCAACCGATGGGGGCTAGGCATCCTTCACACCGAAATATTCCTCGCGGGGCTTACGCTTGTCTCCATCTGCTACCTCATGGTAAGCATGCTGCGCCCGGCACGATCGCTGCACCTCCGCCTATTGCTGACCATCGCGTTTGCGGTCTTGGCAACAGTCATCCCGACTATCTCAAATATGCAAGAACGGCACCGGACATTACCTCAAAATTTCGTCAATGACTCAGCGATGCAGGCAGAAATTGCAGGAAGATATCTACTCCTCGGCCTCAACCCCTACAGCACGCCATACGACAAATCCGATTTAGCGAAATGGCCATACATAGATGAGATGGGAAACAAAACAAATCCCGCGCTTTTTAATAATATCCACCCCCCGTTCCTTTTACTGGTTTCGGCGGCGCAGTACCGGGTATTTGCACAACTCTTTGCCTGGTCTGACATCAGAGTCGTGTATCTTTTGGCTTACGCGTCGCTATTTGTCCTCGCGTTTTGGAAATTCGGCATCTCGGAAAAAACGCTGCTGTTTCTCATATTCGGAGCACTCAACCCGCTCCTTACAACGTTTATCCCTGAGGGCACCAATGATGTGATGGTGCTCGCCCTCCTCCTATGGGCACTGTTTGCAGCAGAAAAAAAGTCATTTATCATATCGGGCATACTCCTCGGTCTCGCCATGGGCACCAAGCAAACCGCATGGGTCGCGGCGCCTTTTTTTGCCTACTGGTTATGGAAACAACAACCAGCCAAAGCATTCCGGCAGTTTCTCCTGTCTACTATACTCACGGCAGGTGCCATCTATCTTCCGTTCTTCGTGTGGCACGCGGAAGCACTGATAAAAAGTCTGGTGCTGTATGTGACGACCGACCCGCGGGCACAACAATTTATCCATCCCATAGAAGGCATCGGCTTTAGCCCCGTGCTCCCAAAACTGGGAGTAGTGAAATCACTCTACAGCACATTCCCTTTTTGGATCATTCAAATTATCGCCTACACGGTCTCTTTCCTGCTGTATTGGCTACACACGAAACGCGGCAGTAAAGAAGAAAAAAATGTGTTGTTTTTTATGGCGTTCGGCACCCTTATGGCGTGGTATTTTTCCCGGTACTTCCTGCAGTCACACCTGGGCTATATTATCACTCTGTTCACTTTTTCATACTTCTGGGATCAAAAGAAAATCTCCTAACATCACCTTGACCGCGGACACACATTGACTTTCGCCGTTTTCCCCCCCTCTATACTCCTCACCTCATGACATATAGAAGAATTGGGCAATGGCAAATCAAAAAAGGGTCAGTGAAAGAAAGCCGCGGCTTACTCGGGTGGCTGAAAATTTGGCATCTTTCCGAAGACATCAGCATCAGGTATCAGGACAAAGAAACCACCCTTACCGTACGCGCTTCGGACCCTGCGGTGATACGGGATATTGAGCTGCAGATCGAAACCCTTGCCCGTGTGAGAAGCGCTTCCCAACGCCGATACGGCAGAGCAAGCATGTATCATCCGGCTCCGGAAGATGATGAAGTCACCCAAAAACTAAAAACCTACGGCGTCCGCCTCCCCTACTGGTTAAAATAGCGGTTGCCACAAGCGGAACAAAGCTTATTTCTTTTTCCAGACAAATACGGCTCCAACGAGCAGAACAACACCAAAAATAGTGTGTACGGTATGAAATGGCGGCAAACCGATCGCGTCATGGCTAAACGGGAATGGCGATGAATGGAAAAAAATAAAATACATCCCGAGGATAACCAGTGTGAACACTCCTACTGATTTTTTGTTCATAAATATGCTCCAATCTTTATTGAGTATATGGAGATACCACCATACCGACAAGGGGCAGGCTATATTTTGAGGGTGTGCCCTTCCCGCCGTAACCATGTCCGGGCAGTTACATAATCAGGGTAATACGAAGCGACATGTGCCCAAAATGACGGCCGGTGATGATGAAATGTTACATGGGCAAGTTCGTGGATAACCACATAATCAATAATGTACAGCTCAGCGAGCACCAACCGGTATGAAAAACTGATCGTGCCGGAACTTGAGCAGGATCCCCAACGGCTGGAGGTATCCCTGATAGAAACCCGCTTATATGAAACGCTCATTTTTTCCGCGTAATGATTGAGCCGCTCAGTCAAAAAAAGCTTTGCAAATTTTCTGCAAAAAACCTCCATGTGATAGCGTGCCCGTGACATAAACTTCCTTGGGAAAAATAACTTTGTCGGAGTCAACACAATGGCGTTACCGTCAGTGACATGAAGCGTATATTCTTTTCCCCCTAGCCGGAACACCGATCCTTCTGTATAGGTGGATTTTGTAGTTTTGGGCAATGATGCCAGTTTTCGCCTCGTTTTTTCTATCCAACCCGCTTTGGAGGCGACAAAGCGTTGAATAATAAATTCAGGGACATACTTTGGGGCGCGTACTTCAAGCGCTCCGTCATGATTAATATGAAGTGATATGGTTCTTCGGGGGAGACGTTTCAGGATGTCGATATGCATACGTACAAAACGTATACTACACTATTCCCGTAGCATGATGTTTTGATCGTCAGTCCCGTTCAAATAGCGTTGCTTCCTGGTATCTCCTTCCACGGTACACAATCGGGCGTCTAGAATCTTTCACACGCAAGGTGATATGCTGTGACGCATCGTCAATCCAGCCTGAAATACGGCTGTTCCCTGCAGTGCCCCGCTTCTTCGGCAAGAACCCTTCAATATGAGCTCCAAATGTCACTTCCGCCACAGCGAAATGCTCCGGATCTGCTTCGATATTGCCAAGCATTGTCGCCCGAAGTGACGGCGTGGTCCGTCCATTTTTTCCGATAACACGGAAATTGAATGCGGTACCAATCACTTTTTCTGTCTCACCATTTCTCCCCTTTAACCTGATGACCGTTGTCATAGCTCAACATCATAACAGATGCGGTATTAATTTGGAAATCAACTCTTATCATCCATTCTTTCACAATAATGGCCTCAACATACGATATGCGAAAAACGCGGTGAGAGACAAACCAATGGATAATAGATTTTCTTAACCGGCGAGACATTCAGACAAACAGTTGGCAAACTTCCCCAAATAATGACGCAGCAAGATACATCAATATATCTTCTGGACTGTCACCCGGTATGCACGGCTCGTGCGAGGTACCACTTCATCAAACCCAAGCTCATCTTCGTGTGCCAAAATCCATTGTTTTAAGTGAGTATTTGCGGTATCAAAACGGAGAATAATAGATTTTCTTAACCGGCGAGACGTCTCGGTAAGCAACACATCAGCTTCCTTAAAAACCGCGGTAGTTTCACCTGCTTGTCTCCAATATAACCATCGTGGTTCGCGCGTGCCAAAACGGATTGTTGCGGTGCCTTGTTCAACGGAAATATCTATAGAGAGAGTCTTGCTCCCTTTGTATACATCCTTGTGGATTGTGGTCACATCGTTAACTCCGCTGCCTTAAGACGACGGGGATTTATAGGACAGTTCAATCTCCCAAACCATGCATCTATTAAGTCTTCAGGAAGAATATAACAAGCGACAACCGAAATCACAATAGTGATATTGGATTATGCTGATATCTTAAGTCTAAGTACTCGTTGGCGAGGCTTTGGCTGAGTATCTTCTACTTGTATTTCACCCGTTCCAAATAGGCTGAAGGTTTTTCCTGGCTTCGTTCTGACTGGTCTTTCGTATAAATTTTCAATGAACACCACGTCATCCCTGTCGCTGACATGAGCTCCATCTCCATGAGCAGTCGGGTTAAGTGAAGTTTCAGCATAGCCCATAATCCCTGGACCTGCACCAAACACGCTTAGGTGTTGTCCTGTCTTTCTCTTAAACCTACGGAGCGCCCCCTGACCATCCTCAACCAAGCGTTCGCCTTTAGCAGATACTGTCTTAATTTTCATGATTTCGGTATTTTACCATACAAATTTCAAATAACAAAAAACTGGGACTTGGCTGCTCTAACCCCCGTTATCAAACCCGAAGCAAATCAAAGATGGCGTTTGTGCTCGTTTAACTCCTCTGCCATAGAAATGCGGGGATTTATAGGACAGGATTATCTTTTTGCCTCAACCCCTCCCCAATTGCTTCAAAAATATCAATGCGTTTTTAAGTCTTCAGGTTGAATACACCAGTGGAGACAATCAAAATCAATGAAGAACGGGGTGCGCCAGTATCCTAGGTCAAACTTCTTCTTCAAGAAAATACTCAAATGCAGCACCCCTATTTTTTGTATGACCTTTATGTTCGGTAGGCGCAATACTCTCAGTTGAGGCTACTTTCCAAGTTGTACCTTTGTGTCTTATTTTATGCCCTCCCACCATGCTGTCTAGTGACTCCATTATTTGCTTCATACGGGCAGATGGTCTCCTAAGATGAATATGCACGACAGCTGTGCGGACTGGACGTGTATTTTCTGGCTCTAAACCAGCCGCTTGTAAAATGTCGGCGTGCGAGACGTGCTCTTTAATATGTATTCCTTGCCTTGTCATAACCATGCCGATTATATCACTATAACAACATAAATACTAAATTATAGGCCTAAACTAATACTCACAATCTACTTTTAACTCCAAAAACGTCATAAATGCTCGGTTGTGCGACATGTTTATGACTAATCTAAAGTGTATAATCAAACGGAAAATATGACCATCAGCTACGACACTTTAATTGAAAAAACTAAAAGCATTGAACCCTTTTTAAATTCAATATCACTTTTAGATAAAGCTAAAAGAGGGCGACTATATTTTTATATCAATCTAGTAACACAACTAAGCAAAGCGATTAAGGACGGGACATACGATAATTTTCTGAAGAAGTTTGATCACGCAAAATGTGGCTTTGCATTAAAGGAATTACGTGAAATCGTATTTATACTCGAAAACATTTGTTTTCTTCATTTAACCATTAATAATGGTCACAAAGCTGAAATTGAACGAAAATTAGCGCACATCCTAACAGGTCCCAACTTCACGTCACACGAAACCTCTGCAAATAGTACCGCTAGAAACTATCAGTTTGAGCTGTTATTGACTGCAAGATTATTTAGCAAAGGGTTAAAAACAATATACTTTTTTACCAACCCAGATATTCACTTAGAAACAAATAATCGAAAATACGCAATAGAATGCAAACGAATAACTGGCGACTTCATATCTCTTTCAATTCAAAGGACTGAGGATGCTATTAAGCAATTACTAAAATTACCTGAAGGACAGTATTTCGGGGGTATTGTCGCACTAGACCTGTCATCGAAGTACGAACAAGGCAGTAGGTGGCTAGACTCTAAAAATCACGACACTGCGGAAAATTACATTCAAGGCCTATTAGGCAAAGACTTAGCGCACATCTATCAAAAAAGCACAAAAACCAAGCAAGCAGCTGAAAACGGGCGCGTTGTCGCGCTCATTGCAAACGTATCCGCCGTATATACTTTAAAAGAAAGGAAAGAGTTAGGGTGGGTTAATGAAATCGCATTTCTAATGTTTAATAAAGAACTGCCTTTTCGCGAGCACGTAATATTAACCGACTTTGCACCTTTAAAAAGTAGATAAAAGTATAAAACGCGCGTAAGTATTCTTTAGTTGCGGACAAAAACTAGTTGTGAAAAATTAATTGGCCAGACAATAGTATATTACTTCAAAAGTAATACAGTTTGATGCGTATTTGCTGAAGAAATTCATAGTGTTCGGTCTTAACTGAAGATATATACAACGCATTAAAAGTTAAGACTTGAAACGCAGATTTTTGAAGCAATCGAGACTAACTCCGCTGCCGTAGGAATGCGGGGATGTCAAACTCATCTTCTTCCGGCGGATTTTCTTCCGCGGGTGGAGTAAACGAAACCGGTGGCTGTTGGGCTACAGGTTGTTCGATGGGTGATGGTTGTACTGGTTTCGTAAATGATGCAGCCTGCCGCGGATAGCCATAACGGGTATCGGTTGATGCTGCTGGACGTCCGGTCATTTCGCGGAGGCGTTTTTTAGTTTCATCAAATCCGGTCGCGATCACCGTAATCTTGATCTGATCGACCAGTTTTTCATCGATAATTGCGCCAAATATGATGTTGGCATCGGGGTCAACCGCGGACGAAATCAGTTTGGCTGCTTCATCTACCTCTGCCATAGTGAGGTCGTTACCTCCGATGATATTAAACAGCACACCCTTCGCTCCTTCGATCGTTGTTTCCAAAAGCGGCGATGCTACTGCGGTGCGGGCAGCCGTTGCGGCTCTGTTCTCACCTACCCCGGTACCGATACCCATCAGGGCGCTGCCAGCATTGGTCATAATCGCCCGTACGTCAGCAAAGTCGACGTTAATTAGTCCCGGCATGGTAATAAGATCGGATATACCCTGCACTCCTTGTCCAAGCACCGAGTCAGTCACCCGGAACGCTTCTACCAGCGTCATTTTTTTATCAATCACTTCAAGTAGCCGCTGATTGGGGATAACGATAAGGGTATCTACTTTATCCTTAAGATTTGCGATCCCTTCTTCTGCAGATACCATACGGCGCGTGCCTTCAAAATGAAATGGCTTGGTGACCACCGCGACGGTAAGCGCGCCCAATTCTTTGGCAATTTCAGCAAATACCGGCGTCGCGCCTGTTCCCGTACCGCCACCTTCTCCGCAGGTTAAAAACACCATATCGCTGTCACGCAGATATTCTGCTATCTTTTCCCTGGATTCTTCGGCTGCCTGGCGCCCGACATCAGGACTGCCACCGGCTCCCAATCCGCGCGTAAGATTTTCCCCGATTTGGATTTTGCTCTGCGCTTGGGAAAGCAACAACGCCTGCGCATCCGTGTTGACCGAAATGAAATCAACGCCATTGATCTGGTTGTTGATGATCATGGAGTTGACCGCATTGCTGCCGCCGCCGCCGATACCGACAACTTTTATTTTGGCAAATCTCGCGAGATCAGGTTTTATCAACATAGATAACAATTATTATTCGATAATACCATCAGGGGCAAGTCTGAGGGGCAGTGCGCGTTCTTTAATTAGGGCAAGAATGACTTTACCAGATCGACAACCTTTCCAGCAAGTCCTTTGACTTGGGCGGCTCCACCCATCTTCCCGATGCCGGAAAAAAGTGAACTGGAGGATTCTGATTTTCCTGTCGAATTTCCCCAAAGCAGTAATCCGACACCCGCAGCATAGGATGGAGTCATAATCTCGTCAATAAGCCCGGTAACCCGCTGTGGCATCCCCACGTGCACGGGCATAGCGAGATTGCGCCGCGCTGCCTCCACTGCACCTACCGTCAACGCGCCACCGCCGGTCATGACAACGCCGGAAGGTGTCATCCCGCCAAAGCCACTGCGCTTGATTTCAAGCCCCACCATGGTAAATATTTCATTTAAGCGCGGCTTAATAATTCCTTCGATCAAAGTTTTTCTTGAAATAGAACGCATGCCTTCGGGAAGCCCTAAATCAGACACATCTATTTCGTCGTCCTTTTCGCCTTTTCCTTTGGGCTTTTCTTCGTCGATAGTTATCGGCGATTTGGGCAATTGCCCCAATCGCAATTTAATCTTTTCAGCGCTCTCTAGCGATATGCGGAGCCCAGCCGCCAAGTCTTTCGTGATATTGATAGCCCCTACAGGAATGACAGAAGAGTATGAAAGCGCGCCTTCGACAAAGATTGCCACATCGGTTGTTCCCCCACCGATATCGACGAGCACAACGCCCAACTCTTTTTCCGTATCGGAAAGGGTTGCGGTAGCCGCAGCTAAACCGCCAAATGCAATGCCGGAAACTTCAACACCCAGCTCGCTTACACATTTATGCAGGTTCCGTATCGCTGTCGCCCCGCCGGTTACCAAATGCGTCTCCACTTCAAGCCGCACACCGCTCATCCCGACAGGATCAACTATTCCTTCCTGCCCATCGACACTATACCCTCTCGGCAAAACGTGCAGGATTTCGCGGGAGGTGGGTAATTGCACCGCTTTGGCGGCATCTATCACGCGTTTTACATCAAACGAAGTAATTTCTTTTTCAGGCTCGGCAACCGCGACCACCCCATGGGAGTTTAGCGAGGCGATATGTGCTCCTCCGACACTGACAAAAGCCTGAGCGACCGAAACTCCTGCCATGCGCTCCGCTGCCTCTAATGAGGACGATATTGCCTCAGTCGCCTCTTCGATATTTACAACCTGGCTTTTCCGGAGGCCTTTGCTTGGGGCTGTTGATACGCCAATAATCCGTGCCTCATTTTCTTCAGTTATCGCGGCAATGAGCGTAACAATTTTAGAAGAGCCGATATCAATTGCGGAGAGGATACGATCGCGTGCCATAAAAGCTTTCTTTTGAGTTATTAGTTCGTGATGATCGGCTTTTCAAAACGGAGATCAATCACGGTGGGCAGTGTACCTTTTATTCTAAACCCCTCCGTAATTGTTTGTAAAGTATCTGCTTTGGCACTCAGGTCACCTGTTTGAGGAAGAAATATGTTTGTATCACCGCGTATGGCGTGTATCGATACGCTATCCTTCTCCTGCATACGCGCCGGGAATTCCGACACATTGAGATTATTCAAAAAATCCAAACTCGCCCGCACCCCTTTACATGGCACTGTGCTACCTATAGCCAACGCCCCGCAACGGAACGTTAACACCGGGTATCTGGTTTCATTACTCTCTGTACCCCCCAATACCAATCCATGTGCATCTATCGCGTAACTCACCCCCTCCGACACTAATACCGCGAATGTTTCCCGCCGTATCAGATGCACAATCAGCGTCCCCGGATATTTTTTTTCAAACCGCACGTCAGAAAGAAGTGGGTAATTTTCCAATAACTCTTCACGGAGTTTGCTTGTCGGCAAAAACAACAGGTTTTTTCCGAACCGCTTTTTATCAAGCTCTATGGACATGAGTGGCGCGTCCACCACAATATTTTGGATAGTAAACGCCCGCACAGTAAGCCACGATAGCAAACCGGTAAGAGCGATGAGAAGCAGTACGCTCACCACTATCCTCATCAGGCGTTTTACCGTATATGCATGAAGTCGTGATGTCATGACGGTTGAGGAAATATTTCTTTAGCGATAACATTCACAAACCGCGCCGCGCAGTCCCTCGGAATTTTTTTACTCAACTCACGGGCACTTGCTTCTCTCGTTTTTAATTCACTTATAGTGCGATTAATTACATCCACCAGTGAAACAGCGGTTAAATTTTTCTGCTCGAGGATAACACCGCTTCCCGCATCTTTGAGGAACTTCGCGTTATAATATTGTTCATTATTTGCAGACCATGGAAGCGGGATACACACCGCAACTTTCCCGGCAATAGCAATTTCAGTCACTGTATTTGCCCCTGATCTACCGACAATCAATGATGCATGATGCAGTGCGTAACTATATTCCTCCGAAGATAAATACGGATACGGCAGATAATGCTTTTGCATATCATCCGGCAATACATCCCGTTTTGTCAGAGCCGCCTGCGCGGATATCTTTCCGACCTGATGAATAATCGTATACCGGGTAAGTAAATTTGGCAGTGCTTCATATACTTTTTCATTCACGCTAACCGAACCGGTGCTTCCTCCCAAAAACAGCAACAACGGACGCGAAAGCGTTACCGGAAACGGATTTTTTTTCGGAGGATGCAGCACCTGTTGCCGCAACGGCAAGCCGGTAACCTCGACTTTGCCCGCCAGACCCAGCTCTTTATTGCTTTCAGGAAAACTGATGCATACTCTGGTGGCAAACCGGGAAATAATGCGGTTCGCAAGCCCCGGCCGGGTGGTCTGCTCATGGGTAACGACCGGTATCCGAAGTACCCATGCTACCAACACTACCGGCAACGCGACGTATCCGCCGAATGAAATAATCATTGACGGCCGCTCGCGAGTGACGATGGCAACTGATTGTACTAATCCCACCGGAAACTTCAGCAATGAAAATAACGCGCCAATTCCGCCTTCACGTTTCAGCCTTCCGGTAACAAGCGGCACAAACCGCAGTCCCATGCCCGTAATCAACCGCTGTTCTTCCGCTTGCGCGCGCTGACCCTCAATCGCCTGACTGCGGCCGATAAACACTATTTCCCAGTCCGGAAACCGCGCGAGCAACTCTTCAATGGTCGCCATCGCCGGCGTAATGTGCCCACCGGTCATGATCACTTTTACCCGTTTTTGAAGTGAGGTATTCATGTATTTTTTTTGCTTATGTTGTAGACCATACCCAAGGCGCTCAATGTGATAATCAAATTCGATCCCCCATATGAAATAAGCGGCAACGGTACGCCGGTAAGCGGGATGATAGCCACCATAGATCCTATATTAACAAACGCCTGTATCCCTATCCATGATCCGACACCCAGCGCAAGCAGTTTTCCGAACGGATCCTGTATCCGCCGCGCGATTTTAAAACACCGCCACACCAAAAAAAGAAACAGCAATACGACGATAGTTGCGCCGATAAATCCTGTTTCTTCCCCGAGGATTGCGAATATCGAATCTGTGTTGGCCTCAGGAAGATACTCGTACTTCTGCCGTGACTTGCCTAACCCCACGCCAAATAATCCTCCGCTGCCTAATGCCAAAAGTATCTGGCGTATCTGATACGAAGACCCCAGCGGATCAAGGTCGGGATTTAAAAACGTCGTCACGCGGCGCAATCGATACGGCTGGGCGATAGCAAGTCCGCCGAGGCCAACAAGCAATACCGGAATAATAGCCAAAAAATGCCCTATGGGCGCGCCGGAAAGAAAATAAAGTGAGAGCGCCGTAAGAAGTATAGTGGTAGCAGTGCCCATATCCGGCTCCAACAGTACCAGCCCTACGACCATACCGGTAAGGAGCAAAAAGGCAGCAAGTCTTCCTTTCTCTTTGGTCGAAAACCATGCCGATAAATAAATCACCATAGCAAGTTTCGCCACTTCGGCAGGCTGCACGACAAACAATCCAAAATTAAGCCATCTCCGTGCACCCAATGCGTGCACCCCGAAACCGGGTATAAATACCGCTAAAAGCAACACCAGCGTTCCTATGAGAATGGGTACCGCAAATTGCCGGAACGCGCTGTACGGAAATCTTGAAAATATGGCAAACCCGATAAACCCCAACACCAACCACTTTACCTGCTCACGGACGAAATAATACGGATCACCGAAATCCCGGAGCGCAATCGCGACCGACGAGTCGTAAACCATGAGTATCCCTACCGTTGCCAAGATAACAGTTGCCGCAAGCAACCACCGGTCACCAACACCACCTGTAGTTTTGATATGCCGCAGTCCGTTTGTTTTCGTCTTGGCGTGGGCAAAAATTGTGGAAATATTCATGGTACTCCGCTAATAGAGGAGCGCTAGCCACAATCCAAACATGGCAAGCACTATCGCAAGTATCCAAAAACGCATAACGATTTTTGACTCTGGCCAGCCTTTTACTTGGAGCCATAAATGCAGGGGCGCCGCCATAAACAACTTTCGTCCCGTCACAGATTTTGCCACCAGTTGGATAAGTGAGGAAGTGACTTCGAGCACAAATATCCCTCCGATGATAACCAATGCGGGAGTTTTCCCAAGAATGAGCCCGACAACAGCAAATGTCGCGCCAAATGACAATGCCCCCACATCTCCCAAAAAGATCCGTGACGGCAGCACGTTAAAATAAAGAAACGCGAGCACACCGCCAATCCATAACGCGATAAATATCGACAGCACCGTATCTAAAATTGATGCCGACAAAAACCAAAACGCGAACAACGCGATAACGAGTACCCCCGCGGAAAGCCCGTCCAATCCGTCAGTAATATTAAACGCGTTAGCAAACGCGATAATCACAAATACGGCAAACGGTATATACCACCACCCGAGATGAAACACACCCAAAAGCGGGATATGGAGAATGTTTATTTTAAGATCATGCACAAGCCAAAATCCCACGATACACGCCAGTATAATTTCCAATATAAGTTTATGCCGCAGCCGTAATCCAAAAAATCCCTTTTTGACCCAGGCGAATGTTTTTTTGGCGTCATCCAAAAGTCCCAAAAGTCCGAATGAAATAAAAGTAAACAACAGTATTTTTACCTCGCTTCCCAAAGGATATACTGAGGTAATCGGTATCCAGAAATAATACATAAGCAGCAACATAATGGGAAGCAAAATGGTAGTAATTGCGATAATAAGCAATCCTCCGCCAACCGGCGTGCCCGCCTTGTGATGATGAAACTTATCAAAAAATGGGGTCCTTTTATTAAACATGTCGCGGGTCACCTGTTTTAACCGCTGTAGCCGGAGCGAATACAATAACTTGATAAACGGAATAAAAAGCACGCTATGGATCAGCCACGAAAATAAAACAACGCCGAGAAGTAATTGCATAAATGTATAATGTTAAAAAAGCAGCACCAGTTTTGGCCCCAATATTAATAACGCGACCAGTATGGCTCCAAACGCGACAGTAAGCATCATACCGGCAGCAACATCCTTTGCTATTTTTGCTTCCTTGCGCCACTCTTGCGTTATCAAATCCGTCATCGCCTCAAGCGATGTATTGATAAGTTCTGCGCTTAATCCCAGAATAATCGTAAATACGATAATGGATGTTTCTACTTTACTCACCCCGAGGAACCAGCATAAGTACAACGCAATTGCCGAAAGCACCAAATGCACACGGAAATTCGGCTGCGTCGTCACTGCCCACCACAGTCCACCAAACGCGTTTTTAAACGAAATATGATGCTGATGCAGTATTTTTCTCATACGTATAGCGCTTCCTCCACCCACTAGTATAGAAAGTCAGCGGTAAAAACACAAACCGCCGGGCGGCAAAGAAGGCTCCACCTAATCATACCCTTTCAGCAACCTTCTCACCGTTTCTATCGTACGGGGTAGTATATACCATGGCGAAACGGGTATGTCCTGTGCATGCGTGTACTCGACCAAACGCCCCCCAAAACCTGTTTTGAACAATGTAATTCCTCTCCATGGGTGCTTTGGGCTATCTTGTGGAGCTATACCCCAAAAATTGTATACTTTCATACCTCTTTTTTTCGCGTCCTGTATAGCTTCCCACTGTATCGCATATGAAACAGACGCCCGGTTCGATGCAGACGCTCCGTGATGATAGATCGCCTGATTGCCGTAATATAAAATTATCGCCGAAGCCAGTGGTTTGCCCTCGTATTTTCCCACATACAACATTGCCTGTTTTTGCTTAGCAAACACATCAAACTCTTCACGGATACCGGTATGCGGCACAAAACCATGCCGTGAGCTGGTTGCCTCATACAACGAAAAGAAATCTTGAAGATATTTGGGGTTCTGTGTGCTATATACCTCGACATGCTCACGCTCAGCGCGTCGTATTTCGTAGCGTGTGGTTTTACGCATCGCGCTCAGCAACTGATCCGTAGACGCATCCAGATCGAGCACCCAACAATATTCACCATCCATACGGTGGATAGCCGCGGGTCTTGCATGAAGCGAAGCAAAGAGTGCCCGTGACGCCGGAGTTTCCCTAAGTAACGGACTCACCCGCACAAACCAACACCCTAACTTTCTCGCCTCTGCCGATAAAAATGCGATCGCGGGTTTCCATGCCCGAACCGCGCTCTTTTCAATGACCGGACCATGCCGCACATGAAGAAACGACCCCCTGCGCGCACGTACGAGTACGGTCTGCATCACGCCTATCAATGTATCTTTTTCAAAAATCCCGTATCGCGTAACCGTGGATCCCAAGCGTTTTTGTACTTCACCCCAGCTCCAGCTTTGAAAAAGCGCCTCGGGCGCGTTCCGGAGTATAAACAATTCCCAACCAGATTGATCGTCAATTGGGGCAAATCGCAAAGCCATACGGCTATTGTACGTGAAAGGCAGACGCTCTGCCAACCGTGGTTTCCTCTCCGTGCCCGGGCAACAATCTGGTACTCTCCGGATATGCGAGTATTTTTTTAATCGACTTCCGGATGCTTTCGCGGCTGCTGTATGCGTGATCAACACTTCCGATAGCACCCTCATCAAAAATGGTGTCACCGCAAAACAACACGTTATTCTTTTTTCCATACAGACAGATGCTTCCGGGTGTATGTCCAGGGGTATGCACGACAACCAGTTGTTCCCTTCCCACCGCGACAGAGCTCCGGTTCTCAAGCGCTACCGTAATAGACGGTTCAGGATCAATTTCAGAAAGCCCCAAAAAATGCTGCGCGGTGCTCCGCATCCGGTCAACCAGAAATATATCTTCAGGGTGCATGGCAACCGGTATCTTGTAAGCAAGCTGCAACGCAAACGCCGCCATAATATGATCAAAGTGACCATGCGTCGCCACAATCATCGTGGGTTGCGCGTTTTGCCGGCTCACCATCTCGCTTATATATTCAGCGTCGTCACCCGGGTCAATAATTACGCACTCGTGGGTAGAGGGGTCTGTGACCACATAACAATGTGTGGCCATCTGTCCCACGGTAAGAGGAGTAATATCCAACATGGGAATTTAATCTGCAAAAATCTGGGTAAACATTTTACCGTAAAAGCCACCATCTATTACGCCTATTCCAATCCGGCGAAATCTGCTTTCCAAAATGTTTGCCCTGTGCCCTTCACTGTTCATCAGGCCTTCATGCGCGCTGGTAAGATTGGGGGCATACGCCAGGTTTTCTCCGACTACCGCATACGAAATACCCGCGTCATTCATCCTGTCAGCCGCATTGTTACCATCCGGATCGTAATGCGAAAAATAGCGCCGCTCAAACATGTCACGGCTTTTGCCCCGCGATACTTCGGTAATATCGCGATCCATCTGAAGTGCCGGAAGCCCATTTTCAGCGCGTTCCTTATTTACGAGTGTCACCATTTGCGCTTCGGTCGCTGGATCCACAGTAAACGATATTCCCTGCTCCGGCACATCGACCGGCAGCCGCTCATGGCTTCCCGGCGTAACGGTCAAAAACCGCCGGGCCTCGCGCGCAAACTCTTCAAGCGAAGACTGCACTTCTCCGCCATACTGTTCGGATAACACCACAAACCATCTACCTATAGTCGAGTTCCGTATATCCTGCTTCACCGTTCCCCGCAGTGGCAGCGAAAGAATAAGCAAGAGAAAGAAAGCGACAATAATACATGCGTTTACCGAAGATAACGCGCTGCCCAGCCAATGATTTACTTTTGATGTATGAAACTTCTTGGGAAGCTTCCCGACCGCTAATGTAAAAATTTCTTCGAGCACAGCCTGCGATGCTAATGCAATCACGACGTATCCCACGACGTCGTTCCACAAGGGAGCTACCCCAAATTTTGTGACAAAGAAATTTCCGACAACGGCATGATAGCGGACCGCAAGCCACAATGAGGCCAAAAATGACCCTAAATGTGCCAGAAGCGCGGCAAAACCGCTTTCCCATCCGCGGTAAATCTCGTAAGCGATAAACGCGATGATAACGAGGTCAATCCAATTCAGTTGCATACCTTATATTGTACGGAATAACACAAGTATTTGGCTACTTTCCCTGGCAGTGATACGGGTAGGAAGGTTGAGGAGATGTTTAGCTGCCTCTTCTGAGCGGGGGCAGCTTCCGGGAGTGTATCCTACTTTTTCAAGTATAACTCCGATTGGATCAATCACATTATGATACCAATTCCCCAATAGTATACCGCGCTTTTTTGCTTTAAGCCGCAACTGCTCCGGAGCGTCTACCCACACTGGGTACCGTAAGTAACCTGACCCCGGAATATACGGCACATTATGCGGCAAATCTGAAAATTTTTTGGCATATATTTGGGCTATATCCCGTCTCATATTTCCATAGCGGTCAAGTTTCCGGAGCTGCACCCGGAGTAGTTTCGCGAGTGCATTTGGATATTGTGCCGGAAAACCTTTGGGCCGACCACCGGATTTTTCCTCAGGATATACCGGAAATGACAACATATTCATCCGTTGCAGGAACACGAGGAGAAGCTTGCCAATCCCCAAATTGTACCAAGGGATAATAAACGCGAACGCCAAAGGATGGAGCAGCTGCTGCACTATCCAGGAAGCATTGGGCATCAGAAGCCGGCTGTGGAATGTATGGATTTTTGCCGTGGCATCCACCACGCGGCAGTCGTTATGGATAATCGCTGCCCCACCCCACACGCTGGAAAGTACTTTGTCACGCCCAAAGCTAAAAAACGCCGCGTCGCCAAACGATCCCACCCGCTTTCCTTTATAGAATGCGCCAAGCGCGTGTGCGCAATCTTCGATAAGCAATAACTTATATTTTTTCGTGAGGGTAACTAACGCATCCATATTTGCCGGTATACCGAAGGTATTCTGCACAATAACCGCTTTCGTACGGGGGGTTATGTGTTTTTCGAGATCAACAGGATCCAGATTATATGTCCCGTCTATATCGGCGTATACCGGTGTTGCGCCCGCCCACAGTACGCTGTTGGGCACCGCAACACATGTGAATGCCTGTACGATCACTTCGTCTCCTTTACCAATGCCGAACGCCCGCAGTATCGCATAGAGCGCTGACCGGCCACTGTTATACAGTGTGACGTGCTTGGTGGGGAAATGACCGGTAAACCATTGCTTGACTGCCTTTATGTCGCTGCCCTGGTGCCATCGCCAGGGAGAAAAAAGTGCTGCTACTGCCGCGGCCACATCATCAGTTTCCGTATTCGGGGAAAGAGAGGCAGAGATAACCTTACGGAAGTATTTCATCATACTCACACTTTTATGAGCTTCAGTGCGTGCTCCGCATCCTTACCTTTAAACAATACCATATCATTTTTCTTCACGTGTTTGGTAATATATTCTGCGATTGCTGATGGTTTCGCAACCGATAATGGCACGCCAGACGCGACACTTTTTACTCCCCGGGAAAATGCGCTGAAAAAATTCGCGTTTGTCAAAAATATGGCATCTGCATTCCGGGCAGCCTCCGCTCCCACTGCCTCGTGTGAGGCTTCGGCAAACGCACCAAGCTCAATCATCGGCTGAAACACTAATATTTTTTTGCCTTTATTCCTCCCTAAGAATTGAATGGCAGCTTTGGCCGCGTCAGGATTGTTATTAAATGTGTCGTCAATAAATACCGATCCGTGAATACCCGGGATAACCTCCATAACTTTTGGCGCTGCCTGCAAATTTTTTACTGCTGCCGCAGCATCTTTAAACTTCATACCCCCGGCTACCGCGGCGGCAATTGCAGCCAATATATTTCCCACCTGATGCTCGCCGACAACTGCCGCCTCAATATGTGCCTTTTCGCGGCCAATAATGCAATCAAATGAAACACTGTGATCGGTGACATCAATATTTCCGGCTCTGAATGTGTGTGCCGCGGGGACGACACTTTCCGGAAGTGTAGACTGCCTCGACCAGCCCCACACATCGCATCCGTCTTTCTTTGCCCACGCGCCCATTTGTCTTGTTTTTGCATCATCAAGATTTACTATCGCGATCTTTTTGCCGACAAGGCCCTGAAGCAATTCATATTTTGCTTTCATCGTGGTCTCTATGGAACCGAAAAGATCCTGATGTTGAGGATTTATCGCAGTAAGTACCCCTATCTCAGGACGCACCATTGCCGACATCTCCCGTATTTCACCCCGTTTGTATGCGCCCATCTCCACGACAAAGTGGGTGTGGGAAGATTTCAGGGATTGTAGTATGACCTCCGCAATGCCGATCGGTGAGTTTTTGCTCGCAGAGGTTTTTAAGGTCTTATTGGACGAACCCAGGATAGCCGATATATAGTCTTTGACTGATGTTTTTCCATAACTGCCGGTTATACCAATGACCGTCATTGGCGCATGTGCGCGTAACACTTTCACCGCTTTTGCTATCTGAAGCCAGTGATATGCCTTGGTTGGCAACGACATACCAACAACTATCAGCAAACTTGTCGGAAATAACAAAAGGTCAGCAATAAGCAGTGCAATCAATATTGGAAGCGGAGACCACAACGCCAAAAACAGGATAACGGCACATAGCGCGACAAACAGCAACACTACTTTAGGAGATAGTGGTGGGATAAGCCACGTACGTATACTCCGGGTATACATAAACCCAAGCGCAAACGCCGTTAATCCAACGAGCATATAGACAATATGTTGTATGCCCTCAAGCGCCCACATCAATGCAAAAGCAATAAGGATAATATGTGTTTTGCCCAACAGAACCGTTTCCCCCTGTTTTGTCCGCAAATGAACCAGCATCCGGTCCCACCGGTATTCTTTTCTCCACCAAAGAAAGAGCAAACCGGTAATTTTATGGCTTAGACGAAGAATAAACCCTACTACCCCCAACGTTGTTAATATCTCCATAACGTTATACTTCTAAAAATTTCTTGGTGTATGAGGCAAACACGCCCGCCTGCTTGAAAGGAACCGCGTGACCTTCCTCCGGTATTACCGTCAGCGTTGAACCAGGAATAGTTTCATGCATACGTTTCGCGATAGCAAGCGGAACAATCGTATCATGCTCCCCCCACACCAACAGACATGGAATACGCACCGATGTCATACTCCCCACGAGGTCGTCCGCAACAATATATTTGAACGTTTGCCGCATCGGCCCTTCTGCGCGCAAAAACTCCCTGGCTCCCGCAATATAATACAACAACCTCCGGGCACGGTCAGCGAGCATATTGAGGATTGGTAACGCGAAAAGCATACCGCCGATTTTTGAAATAACCAAGAAAAATAATAATTTCTTGGAAGGTATGGGGCTAAATCCCGGTGTGCCCGTGAGCACCATCGCGCGCGCGCCAGTAGGATACAACTCCACAAATTTAAGCGCGACTCTACCGCCAAACGAGTGGCCCACTAAAATCGGATCCGTTATTTTATGCTTTTTTATGTACGCTTTCAGAAACTTTGCATAATCCACGACATGCCATGGCTCCGCTGGTGCCGGCTCATTCCCAAATCCGGGGAAATCTGGGGTATACACCGTGTGTCCCATTTTTATAAACTCGGTGGCCAGTGGCGTAAACCGTGCTCCCGACAAATTCCACCCATGGAGAATAATTATAGTGCGGCGCTTCATATCGTTATAACTTTGCTTTGTACGCGGCTCTGTCTCCGGAGATTTTCACTTTATTTTTTTTCACGACATAACCCGGCTGCATCATACAGAACGAATCCTCCGGAATATCCTTATCCAACACGACGCCCGCGCCCACAAACGAATTCGCCCCGATTTTCACCCCGGGCATAATGCTGGCATTCACTCCTATCCGTACATTCCGGCCAATCATTGCGCCCAACTTAGCACGCTGTGTATTTTTCTTTTCGTTGGAAATGACCGAGTAAATTTCGGCCTCATCTAACCGTAAATTCGCGAGCACCGATCCCGATCCCATACTGACATCGCCTTCAAGTACGCTGTCCCCAATGTAATTGCTGTGAAACCAACAGTTATCTCCTATATAACTACGCGTGATGTCGGTGTTAAATCCGGTAACACAGTTATTCCCGATAACTGTATCCCGTATGATGTTGTTGTTGCCGATAATCGTGTTATCGCCAATATACACAGGACCGACTATTTTTGTATTTTCAAAAATCTTCACATTATTGCCGATACGCACTGTCCCCTCCAAACTTACATTGTTATGTATATCAACATTCTTTCCCTTTCCGGACGTTAATGAGTGGGTAAGTAAATACTGCATCGCGTCCAGCACATGCCATGGATACTTAAACGGGGTCCAGTGCCCATCATATGAAATGACTGATACCGCAAATTCACTCGCAAACATATCGAGCGCTTTTTCATACCGGTCATCACGGGAAGTTTTTACCAACCGCAGACGGTCAAGGAATATATCGGCGACGGGAAAAAAATGGAACACAAGATTAATATATTTGCTGGGTTCCTGGCCTTCACCCGGTTTTTCGACAATGCTCATAAGCCTGTTTTGTGAAAGCTTAATGTAGCCGCCGTCAAAGTATTTTTCGGTATATTTTCCGACGATAAACGGCTCGCTCTTCCGGATACCGGAAGCGATGTCTTTATAGAGTGTGTCCTCAACGAGATCCTCAGCATTGACGACAAGTATCGGATGACCCTCGAGCAGCGGCCGTGCGGAAAGCAATGCGTCAGCCATACCTCCCGGTTCTTTTTGAATACTCGTGGCAGTCTCAATGCCCACGGGAACCGGGCGTGATGCAATAAGCGCGTCATTTGCGGGATTGGTGATTATCAAAAAACGGGAAAACCCGGCAGCTTCAAGTTTTTTCAGATTATGAAAAATGAGCGGCTCGTCGACTGCGGGAAATACGCTTTTGTCGGTCGTAAATGGCCAAAACCGCTTCCCGATACCGGCAGCCAACACGACAACAATAAGCCCCTTTTTCATACTTCCGGCTCCTTCTTTCTCCGTATCGTCGCTCCGATACTCCCCAGTCTCCCTTCCAAATCTTCGTATCCCCGGTCGATAAGCTCAACGTTATTGAGATAACTTTCTCCCGTTGCTACAAGTGCCGCCAGCACTAATGACGCGCCTGCCCTGATGTCATCGACCGAAAGCACCGCGTTGTGGAGTTTCGACGGACCACTGATCCGTATTCCCTGATGATATCCTTCTTTCCGGTCTTCCCAATTAAAATTGTAATACTCCCGCGCGTTTTCCACTTCCGGATCATAAAATGCGATATCGGCACCCATTTTCTGAAGCTCCGAAACATACGAAAAGCGGCTTTCAAATACCGCCTCATGTATCGTAGAAATACCTCCTGCCTGTGTCATAAACACTGCCCATGGCGCTTGCCAGTCCGTCATAAATCCCGGATGAGGCAAAGTGATAACGTCGGTAGGCTTCAGTACTTCTCCCCGGCTATACCGGGTATGGGTGGCATCCAATATTTCGTATTTCCCACCGGCACGGGCAAAAACATCCAAAAACGCCGATAAGTGCTTGGGTTGAGAGGCGTCTACTGTTATATCTCCTCCGGTAATTGCCGCGGCTATCGCAAACGTCACTTCTTCGTTCCTATCCGGCATAATCGTATACTCCACTCCGTGAAGTTTTGTGACCCCGGTAATTTCGATCACTCTTGGACTTACCCTTTTTACGTTGGCGCCCATGAGATTGAGACAGGTGATAAGATCATCGACTTCAACTTCTTCCGCGGCGTTTTCGATAATTGTCTTGCCGTCAGCGAGTACTGCGGCCAATATAATCGTTTCTGTCCCGGTATGCGTATTTTTGGGAAAATGTATCGTCGCACCATGAAGCCGGGTAGCATGCGCGTGAAAAAACCCGTCATCGGAATCATACGAAATAACCGCACCCATATCCTGCAATCCTTCGATATGCCGGTCAATCGGCCGTGCCCCCAAACGGCAACCGCCCGGATTTGGCACATCGGCTTTGCCGTAACGGGCGAGTAACGGCCCCAATACCATTGAAGAAGTCCGTAGTTTCGCACCGATATCGAGAGGCACGGTAGGATTTTGTGCCATCGTGCCATTTTTTATCCGCAAGTCATGCTCGGCAAACTCCGCTTTCACGCCAAGACTTTTTAATACCTCTATCAGGGAAAAAACATCTTTAAGATGAGGAACGTTATGGATAATAATTTCCTCGTCGGTAAGAAGTGACGCGATAAGGATTTTGAGCGCCACATTCTTGGCCCCATTTACCCGAATATTGCCATGAAGCGGCGCGCCGCCTTTTATGATAAAGGTATCCATAATGTTAAAATTCTCCGACTTTCCGTATTTCTTCTTCCAAAACGACGCCGAACTTGTCTTTCACCGCGGTCCGTGCCCGTTCTATCAATTCTACCACGTCAGACGCCTTGGCATGACGGCGGTTGACAATAAAATTTGCGTGTACCGGAGAAATTTCCGCGTCTCCAACGGTTGCCCCTTTCAAGCCGGCATTATCAACGAGAAATCCCGCGGAGGTAGTGAGTCCGGGGGTTGCCGCAGTGAGTGCCTGCACTTTAGAAATATTTTTAAATGTGCATCCCGCTGAAAAAACCCCCTGTGGTTGCGACCCTCTCCGGTACGCGATACTTGAGTTTGCTATAGCCCACAAACGCTCTTTATCATCCTGAAGCAGCGCGAAAACTACAGACAATACAATGTCACCAGTTTTTTGGATTGTGCTGAAATCATAGGCAAAATCAAAATATTCTTTGGATACTTCTTTTATGGTGTTATCGGGAGTGAGTATCGTCGCCTGATACACCGCATCGCCGACATATCCTTCCGGCTTTGTCCATTTGGAATTCATATATACCGCGCCTCCGACACTTCCCGGAAGCCCTAACTGCATTTCAAGTCCCGACAAGCCTTCTTCTATGGTGAACCGGACGAGTTTATTGATCGGTACGCCGGAATCCGCTTCTACAAATACAGTTCGTTTATTACTGCCCGGCTCCATGGAACCACGCACTCCACGGATAGCGATATTCTGGGTAGAATTTTTTATAACCAGTCCGCGTATCCCACGGTCACCGATAAGAATATTTGTCCCTCCGCCGAGAATAAAAAACGGTGATTGAGCCTCGCGCGCGGCTTTGATGGCAAGCACTAATTCATCTTTCGTTTTCGCGTCATAAAAAAAATCCGCGGGGCCTCCTATTTTAAACGTCGTATACGGCGCCAGTGGTTCCTGTTCTTTCAGCTTCGCCCCGAGTATTTCTTTTAGTTTAGCTCTGTACAGTTGTTCCATATAATCAACCTTTCGTTACCGATGCTATTATCTCACCTTCCCAATTATAAATATCTCCTGCCCCCATAAATATCACAACATCTCCCGGTTTTATAAGTGTTTTCAGCTTTTCTATAACCGCGTTTTTGTCTTTTACAAAATGCGCGTCGTGATGATTTTTCGCGGTTTCAAAAACCAGGGTATTGCCATGTATCCCTAGCGTGTCATGCTCCCGTGCTGAAGCATAAATATCGGTGAATAACACGGTGTCACAATCCGTAAACGCCCGGCCAAATTCATTCAGCAATGATTTCGTCCGTGAGTAGGTGTGCGGCTGGAAAACCGCGATAATCCGTGAATCGGGATACCATGTCCTTGCGGCTTTCAATGTCGCAGCAATTTCCGTCGGATGATGCGCGTAATCATCGTACCACACGACGCCGCCATCTAATCCAAGACACTCAAACCGG
The DNA here is from genome assembly GCA_002433895.1 of Candidatus Gottesmanbacteria bacterium UBA6580. Lineage (GTDB taxonomy): Bacteria > Patescibacteriota > Microgenomatia > UBA10105 > UBA927 > UBA927. The sequence goes on along the minus strand of DJJA01000003.1, from coordinate 586,697 downwards.
CGCTTTGTTCCCGTGAATGTCAGCAAACCCTCCCGCAGCACGTCCCAACCAACCCCCGCGATATGCGACGCGATCATCGCAGCGGTCGCGTTTAACACATTGTGCCGTCCTGGCACTTTTAGGGTAAATTCTCCGAGTAACACCCCCCGCTCTTCAAGAGAAAAAAACATCCGCTCCCGTCCGTCGGCAACTCTCACGATGCGGTATTCGGCGTTGGGGGAAAAACCGTATGAGGTCACTTTACCGGAACGTGCCAACACCGCACTGTTTTTATCATCCGCATTATATATCGTGATCCCGGATTTTTGCTGCAGTGCCACAAACGCGTCCTGCACTTTTTGGAGATCGGCATACGCATCCGGGTGATCATAGTCGATGTTGGTAACCACGAGTATCTCGGGTGTTAACCAGTGGAACCGTGGGGTAGTGTCGTGGGTAGGATCCGTAATATACTCATCCCCCTCAGCAATAAACCAGCCACTCTCGCCTTTATGCCCCGCCGCGCCCAAACCGCCTATAGAACCGCACCCTATGGCATAACTCGGGCGGAATTTCGCATGTGTCAGCAGCGCGGCTATCATAGCGCTGGTGGTTGTTTTCCCATGACTTCCCGCAACGACAACCGCCCGGCTGCCTTCCATGATATTACCTAACCCCTGACCGTGCGGGTAAACGGGTACTCCGGCGCTTTTTGCCGCCGCCACCTCAGCGTTGTCCCTTCCGCCGTGCGCGCCCGTGTAATACAGCACATCCGGTTTATTTACCCCCTGAACTCTCGACGCATCAAACCCCTCCTCTACGGGGATACCTTTTTGCTCCAGCTCATCTTGCGTGGGGAAATGCTCCGGGACATCACTACCAGTCACTTTATACCCAGCCTCGGATAGATACACCGCGAGCGCTGCCATGGCCACACCTTTGATCCCGACAAGGTGCGCGTGACGTCTGGTGGATTTTTTTGACGGGACACTGGATTGTTTCATATGTGCTACACGCTGATAAAACTTACCATCTCTCCGAAACCGTTATCTTTATGTTTTCTATAAGAGTAAAATGTGTCAGATTGGCAGGAAGTGCACAACTCATTTATTTCTATATAATCGGGATGTACTCCCATTTTTGTCAGGAGATGCGCGTTTGCTTTCCCCAAATCAAGATACCAACCATCACCTTCTTTCGTAACAATGCCGCTCTGGTCACCAAAATACTCTATAAACCGTGCCGCCCGGTCACTGGAAACGGAATAACAACACGCCCCGATATGCGGACCGATAGATACCCTGATCGCAGCCGGGTTCGCACCCTTTGCAACCATCGCGGCGACAGCTTTCATTGCTATTTCCGCGATTGTCCCCCGCCAACCGGCGTGCACCGCTGCGACAATGCGTGCGTCTGGATCGGCCAAAAGTAATGGCACACAGTCAGCAGTTTTCACCCCGAGCACTAATCCGGATTTCCCCGTCACTAATCCGTCTACAGCGCGCACTTCGGGCTGCACATGATCGACATGGGCAATGCCATTTCCGTGTACCTGCTCGGCTCCCACATATTGCCCAAAACTCCAGCCGCCACGGCCTAAAATACTATCGAGCACCGCCTGATCTCTCGTGTCCCCGTGGGACTTGGCTGAATATCCGTGACGTATCGCTATTGAGGTGAGAAGTGATGACTCGTAGATCCCGTAGTTATTTGCGGTGAGCATATTTTATTAAACCCGTACCTTTCGCAATATCTTTTTAATTTCCTTCTGATCGCTCCACGGGTACTCGCGGCTACCCCGGCACAGACTTTTTTCGTGGCCTTTTCCGGTCACGATGACCAGATCACCTGGCTTTGCCATACCAATTGCCGTCATGAGTGCTGTTTTCCGATCGGTTTCGCGGTACACTTCTTTCCCCTTCGGAATTCCCTCCATAATCGCATCAATAATACGGTTAACATCCTCCGTCCGGTAATCTTCCTCAGTCAACACAATACAGTCAGCAAACGCTGCAGAGGCTTCGCCCATGAGCGGCCGCTTTGTCCGGTCACGAAGACCCGCGCTGCCAAAGACATGGATCAACCGTTTTTTGGTCATCGTACGTGCCGCGGCGAGTGCTTTCATCAGGGCGTTCGGCGTATGCGCAAAATCAACAATAACGGTAAACGGCTTTGTCTGTATCACTTCCATCCTTCCGACAATGCCGGAAAAATTATTTAATGTTTTTATTGCCTTACGTTTATCGATACCTAATGCCTCAGAAGCGGCCAATGCTGCGAGCGCGTTGTAACGGTTAAATTCTCCAGGTAACTTCAGGCGGAGCACTGACGTTATGGGGTTGACCATGCTATCCCGGCGGATACCGTAGGTAAAATAACGCTTATATGATAAATACGGCAGGCTCGCGACGTACAAATCCGCTTCATCACGGTTTACCACCGCAATTTTTGCCTGGCGGAGTAGTGTGAGTTTTGTACGGAGATAATTTTCAAATGTCGAGTGCCAGTCGAGATGTTCATGCGTCACGTTCGTAATAACGCCTACTTCAAACTGCACACCAAACACCCGGGATTGCGACAGGGCGTGCGAGGTCACCTCAAGCACCATATGGGTATCGCCATGATCAACCGCTTCCCGCAGATATTTTTGTACCCACCACGCAGAAGGTGTGGTCACATGAAATCCCGTATCGTACTCGCGCCCGGCTATAGTGGCATGCACCGATGTAATAGAAGACGCTTTTACCCCCGCCTGACGGAGAATTTCATAAATAAGCGTCGTGGTCGTAGTTTTTCCATCCGTGCCGGTTATACCGATGACCGTCAGGTCCCGACTGGGAAACCGGAACCAAATGTTGGCGACAATCGCCACCAATAGATGATAGAGCCCTTTGAGGCTTCGTAGCATGCGTCTATTATAACTAAAATACGCTAACAAGAGCAAAGTGACATGCCCCGGAAAGAAATATCCGAAAAACCGTAGGTTTTGTCCCAAAGTGGTCAGCGCCTGAGAAAGCCCGGTCTATTATCCTTCCTTTGAAGGGAAAATCGTTGGGAAAAAACCGTAGGTTTTGTCCCAAAGTGGTCAGCGCTCTATGTTACTGAGGTGGAATACCCCAATAGGTAAAAAGATCCCGGGCGATAATAAAAAACAGTGGCGCGGCGGTTTCGGAGCCCCACGGTGAAGAGGTAGGTTCCCGGAGTGTCACGAGCATGACGAACCGGGGCTTATCTGCCGGAGCAAAACCGACAAATGATGCGATGGTTTTTGTGGCGTCGTAATGGCCTGCTACAGGAATTTGCGCGGTACCAGTCTTGCCTGCCACCCGGTATCCCTTTGGTTTTGCCCATTTCGCCTCACCATTATCCACGGCTGCTACCATCATTTCCGTAACAATACGGGCAGTTTCCGCACTCACCACCTGGTTCACTACTTTCGGTTGCACGGTGGTCACTTTGCCTTTTGCGTCTTTTATTTCTTTTACCACGTGCGGCTCCATCATTTTGCCCCCGTTAGCGAGCGCCCCTAATGCGCGGACCATCTGAATCGGGGTGACGGCGATACCCTGACCGAACGAGGCCGTATACTCATCCACGACTGCCCAATCTTTATCCGGACGGAGCTCGGGAGACGCTTCGTCTTCAAGATCAATATTCGTAAGCTTTCCAAATCCGAATTTCCGGATGGCCGCAAGGAGTTTTTCCCGGCCTAATTTTTGTGCCACAAACACCATACCGACATTGGATGAGTGCTCCAACACTTCGGTCATTGATATTTTGCCGTTATATTCGTTATTCCACGTCCTGATCATATACGGACCGATCTGCACCGGCCCTGTCTCGTCCATTGTAGTATCGGGTGTTATCAATTTTTCATTAATAGCGGCAGCCATAATAAGCGCCTTAAACGTACTTCCCGGCTCGTATGAGCTACCGACTATTGGATTTTTGTACAACGACTTATCAAATTGTGCGTAATTTCTCGGATCGTAATTAGGAAACGATGCCATAGCAAGAATTCCCCCCGTTTGGGGGTCCATGACCACTACGGAGCCTTCTTTCGCCCCATAACGTGTTATTCCTTCCTTTAACCTGCGCTCAACAAGTTGCTGTGCTGCTTTATCTATGTGAAGCGTTAGTGTCCGCCCGTCTTCAGGAGGTAAGCGTTCTTCCGATCCTATAAGGATAGGGGCTCCGTGTGCATCTTTTTCGAGCCGCATACTTCCGTCAACACCGCGTAATTGGCGGTCATAATAACCCTCTAATCCAAAATATCCGACGTCAGCGCCGTTTACATCGGAACCCACAAACCCCAATAAATGTGCAGCCATGGATGCCTCGGGATAAAACCGCTTTGGCTCTTTCTCAAACCCCAGCCCCGCAATATCCAACGCGCGGAGTGCCTGTACCTGAGGAAGTTCTACCTTATGGGCGAGCGGCACCCATACCAAATTTGGTTGTGAAAGTTTGTTCACAAGTTCGTCTTTATCCAACAAAAGCGCGTCAGCGACAATCTTTGAAAACTCCGTTACGTTTTTTATATTCCTTGGTTCGCCATAGACCAAAAAAGCCGGTTGATTAACCACAATCGGGTTCCCTCCCCTGTCCATAAGCTCACCACGGGAAGCAGGCACGGTAAGCTCGACAAAATGCTGGCCCGCCGCGGCTTTGCCAAGGCGGTCTGCAGAAATAATCTGCCAATAGACAAGCCGCAGAATCAGCATGGAAAACCCGAGAACAAGAGCGGTAAAAAGAAAAGAGGCGCGCCAAGAGGGGGTCATGAATGTATCCTAACACACTCCGTGGCATTGCTTCGAGGCACAGCCAGTAAGCCAAACGAAGGATTTTATAACCCTAATGCCACCGGCACTTCGAGCGTCAAGTTCATAATCTGTTTTGACGTAGGCTCCACAAAGCCAAGGCTTTCTGCGCGTTCCCTGAGTGTTAATAGTGATGAAGCTGAAGCCACCTCAGTTTTGAGCGCCTCATTTATGTCAGCTTGTATCCGGACTTCCCGGTCTAATTCTCCTAGCCGTTTTCCTAATCCGGCCAATTCGTTTGATACTACTACCTGTAAAACTATCATAACCAATGCGGCAATGGGGAGCATGATGCCGATAATTTTACCGATGTTTTTCATAGTTATAGTTTTTTGGCTACCCGTAATTTTGCGCTTCGTGAACGTCTATTTACTTCCTGTTCCTGCTCTCCAGGCCGGATCGGATGTTTTGTTATGACCTGCGAGCCAGCCTGTCTCATAAACTGCTTCACTATCCTATCTTCCAGTGAATGAAAACTGATGACTGCCAACACACCCCCTGGTACTAATAGCCGTTTTGCCCCTTCTAACCCCAGCTTTAAACTCGATAATTCATCGTTGACCGCAATTCGTAACCCCTGAAAAATTCTCGATAATACCCCATACCGCATGCTTTCACCCGGTACCACCGATGCCACCACTTCAACGAGGTCTCCGACCGTGACTATCCGTTTTACCGAACGGGCGCGGTAAACAGCATCAGCAAGTTTCCGAGCCAGCTGTTCTTCGCCATACGAGCTAAAAATGTCATAGAGTTCCTCAGCTGTTACCCGGTTTACCAATTGGGCAGCAGTGTCTCCAGTGGACGTATCCATACGTAAATCCAGAGGAGCATCGGTAAACCTGTAACTAAATCCCCGCTCCGGTGTATCTAACTGCATACTCGATACACCTAAATCAAACAATATTCCGCTCACCAAATTGAAACCATGCGCATTCGCCAACGTTTCTATGTTGCGGAAATTTCCCTGTGTAAATGTCCAGTTTTCCGGCTTCAGCTGCTCTTGTTCTAATCGGCGTGTCGCTATCCTCAGCGCTTCTTTGTCCTGATCTATACCCAGCAGTACGCCTCCTTTTTTTACAATCGCCAAGCTGTGTCCACCAGCTCCTGTTGTCGCATCGATGTATTTCTTCCCCGGCACTACTTCAAGTGCGGCTATTGCCTCCTGCCGTAAAACGGATACATGGGTGTCACTCATACCGTATCGAGCTTGGCAGCGTACTGATTCCATTTTGAGGTATCCCATATCTCAAAATGGTCCCCGGCACCAATGATTTTTACTTCGCGGACGATAGCGCCGTGTGCTTTGAGCTGGATTGGCAATAAAATGCGGCCTAGTTTGTCTATTTCCACTTTCTGTGCCCCCGCAAACAAGTAACGGCGAACCTGGCGTCCTTTTTCATCAGTTACCGGTGTGTCAAGGTGCTTTCCCGCTTCTTTCTCCCAACTCTCTTTATCAAATCCGAAAATACATCCCTCATATCCCCTGGCAAGTACTATTTCCTCGCCCACTATCTCTGACCTGATCTTGCGTGGGAGCGTTACTCTGGCCCGATCGTCTAAACTATGGTCATATTCCCCTAAAAACAAATTCATGCCTTAAATCTACCACTTCTTCCCACTAATATCCATAGTTACCCATTTTTCACGCTATGTCAAGTAGCATTTCACAGTATTTTTCCCATACGAGAGCAGTAGCCGAGGTATAATACGTTTATGAGCACAACGACTTTTTTTGTTGTCCGGCACGGACAAACAGACTGGAACAAAAATGGCCGATTAATGGGAATTTCCGATATCCCGCTTAACGATGCCGGGAAGCAACAGGCGGACAATGTTGCTCGTTACCTCAAAACAACCCATCTCGACCTTGTAGTCACTTCTCCGCTTAAACGCGCCGTCCAAACAGCGCAAGCCATACAGCGGTATCACGCCAATACGCCGCTAAAGAAATTGACCGGGCTTCACGAGCGGAATTTTGGCATTCTTGAAGGAAAATCGTATGAAGCAGCAAGCGCCATGTACCCGCAAATAGTGCTCGGCCGCATGTGGCAATATCCCCGGTTCCGTCCGCCTGACGGAGAAAGTCTTAACGATGTCTCGGCGCGGTCAAAAAGGGTCATCAGGTACCTGCTCACGCACTGTGAAGGCAAACACATTGCCATTGTTACCCACGGATCGTTTATCAGGAATTTCTTTGCCGTTTTTCTCGATATCCCGCTTGAACAGGTTAATGAATATGGGTTTACCAATACATCACTGAGTATCGCGCGGTATTCATCTGCACACGGCGCTGAAGCGCATATTATGAATAGCGTTGGCTTGCCGCGGTGATTAAAGATCGAATTCTTTGCTAAACTGGCTCTTTTTGCCGGTAGTGTCAGTAAATTCAAGCACTATCGAGACCTTACTCACCCCTAAATCCGGCTTACAGACATTTCGGGAACATGTTCCCAAATACACTTCTCGCTCAAATTCATCCTGACCCGCTACTTCAACAGGCTTGCTCCCTGAATTCACGCCTTTTATCAGTCCCTGACTGTCGTAGGTAAGCTCATAACCAACCGTGGTGTACTTGGACGCAAGATTAGCAACACTCAAAACAACCGTATTGTCTTTCGTCTTCGAAAAAGCAGCCGCCACCACAAGCGACGGATCCGCCTCTGGAAGTAATTCGGTTATCTCTTCTTCCTCTACCGGTACTGGATCAGGAGCCGGAGCTACTGCCCGGTACACGATAATCCCCGTGATGAGCAACAAAACCACGAGCCCGCCGTACAGTAATTTCATTTTGTGTTTCATGAGTACATTCATACGTATACCTCCTTATAGTAATTTTGCCTGAAAGTAGGCAGTAAGGTCAGCAACCTTTATCCGCTCCTGTTGGGTTGTGTCCCGGTCACGGACAGTTACTGTTCCATCTTCTAGGGTAGCATAATCAACGGTGACGCACCACGGGGTGCCCACCTCATCTTGTGCCAAATACCGCTTTCCGATATTGCCGCGGTCGTCCCAAGAAACCACGAGGGTTTTTTTCAGCTCTTCATAGACAGCTCGTGCTTTCGTGACTAGGTCTGGCTTATTGGCAACCAACGGAAATACAGCCACCTTGATCGGTGATAACGCGGGCGACAGTTTGAGTACGATCCGCTTTTCTTCCTGCGTATAGGCGTCCGCAAGCACCATGAGGAATAACCGGTTAATTCCTACCGCGGGCTCTATCACGTGCGGGATTATCTTTTTGCCGGTTTGCGGATTGGTAAAGCTCAAATCCACGCCTGAATGTTCTGCTTGCGCCCGCAGATCGTAATCCGTGCGGTACGCTATGCCCCATAATTCTTTCCACCCAAAAGGAAACTGATAATCCAGGTCAAAAGTATCTTTACTATAGTGGCTCCGCTCTTTGTCGGTATGCCTCCGCCACTGCAGGTGATCCGGAGATACTCCCATTTTTGTCGTCACAAAGCTCCACATCGCATCTTTCCACGAATCAAGCAGCGTTTGCCAGTCGGTCTCGTTGGGGTCAAAAAAGTACTCTATTTCCGCTTGTTCTAACTCAATCGTCCGGAAAATAAACTGCCCGGTCGTAATTTCATTACGGAATGATTTACCGATCTGACCTACTCCAAACGGCAACTGCACTCTGCTGGAATCTACAATATTCCGGAAATTAGTAAATATCCCCTGAGCCGTCTCCCCACGCATATAGAGCAGTGACTTTTCGCCCTCCACCACACCGAGCTTCGTTTCAAAGAGCAAATTAAACTTTTTCGGCTTCGACAACGGGTTACCCTCGGGACTTGCGATCCCATGCGTCTCAATAAAATCCGCCATTTGTTCGATGGTCATGTCTTCTACGGTGATAGCCGGGTCAGGGTGACCGGTAAGCCAGGCTTCGATAAGGTGGTCGGCACGGTACCGTTTATTGGTGACACTGTCTTCTACCAGCGGGTCATTGAAGGAGCCCACGTGTCCGCTCGCGACCCATGTTTCCGGGTGGAGCAATATTTGTGAATCCAAGCCAACCATATCAATGCGCTCATGAATAAATGTTTTCCACCATAGCGCTCTGATGTTCCGGAGCAACTCAGCTCCCATGGGGCCATAATCATACGAGCTGGTAAGGCCGCCATAAATATCGCTCGTGGGATAGACAAACCCACGCCGCTTACACAAACTCGCTATTTGTTCTAAGGTAACCATATGTAGATCCTCCTCATTATCTTTTATGGTTTCGTTTTTTATATATGCGCTTCGCGCGAAACCATATGTGGCAGTATGCTCATGAATATGAATTCATTCGCTCGCCTTACCTCATAAAAAATCCCCCACCACAATACAATTGTGATAGGGGTCCTTTGACATATCCTCAGGACGGTTCCACCCTACTTCCCCGCCAAAACGGCGGAGCTGCTTCATTTATGTTTGGCTCATCCGGTGCCACCCGGGATCATCGCCTTTCGTACTTTAAGGATACCTTTTTCACTTTTCCCCTGTCAAGCGAGCTTCTCGTTCATCAGTTGTTTGGCAAAATGGGTACTTTTGAGCCTTCGTTCGGTAATGGTCTCGATAAATGCCTGTAGCTTTTCCCCATTGAGCGTTTTGGTACGGGGCAAGAATCCTAAGCTCCACAATGTCTCCAGGGTAAATGCTTTACCGCGTTCGTATATGCGTGTCCCATCTTCAGCGCTTAACGATGACAGCGCTTCCGATAGTAACAAAAATATGTCCCGGTGCTCCTGATGTTCCGGAAGCAAACTATCGACCAGCTCACACAAATAATAGGCCATGCTGACACGCGTTAAATCCTCACGAAGGGGTTGGTATATCGCAACCGGCTCTACCTCAGAAATATTTTCGAATGTTTTCCCGCGGTGGAGCACCAACCGGACGCGGGTAAACACCTCCAGGTGAGGAGCTCTGCGGCTCGAAACTTTCCGGATACCTTTCGCAATTGCGCGTATTTTACCGTATTCTTTGGTAAAAATAGTGAGGATACGGTCAGCTTCGCTGATATTTTTCCGCTTGAGGATTATTCCTTCCGCTTTGTATACCCGTTCGGAAGTCATGAAAGATAGTTAGAGGACAACCTCTATGTCGGTATCGAGCGTCATCTTTTTGCGGTCTTTCCCGCCAAGACGGATAAGCCACTCCTGTCCGTCAGTACCTGGTTGTTTTTGGATGAGTAATCGATATTTACCGTCCGGGGACGTTACGGGAGACGTATAAGTAAGCTCAATACGCGCGGTTCCCAACGGATTGACGATCAAAAATCCTTCGAAATAGGTTTTACCCAAGTCGGTGAAGGTATCCATTGGTTTCGCTTTGCCATCGGTGGGAGAAATCACCCCCTTGCTCTCGACGAGCTTACTCCCCATCGGTACAAACACGCGTACCCAATTCCGGAGAGGTGCGTTCAGACACAGCCCGCCGCTTTCCAGACCGCAATCACTGCCTTTGTATGGATTTTTATACTCAACGGTGAGTTTGGTCGTCACCGTATCGCCGTTTACCGTCACGTCCTTGGTGACTTCTTCACTTACAAACATATTGGATTTGGCTCCTGCCATGTTGCTATTACTGATGTGGAGATAATCCCATCCTTGCCCCTCTTTGTATGAAAGAAGCGTCGCTGTTTCTGATGCGGTCATAATGCGGCCTGCCATATTGAAACTCTCTGCCGCCTTTTGGGCATTAGGTTCCATGAAATATGCCAGTACATGTTTTTCTCCCACTTCCGTGAGGAACATTTGGAATAATTTTCCCCAATATTGAGATGGCGAAACTCCGAGCGCTTTCTGCATCAACTGCTGTAGCAGTGTGCCGATAATATCTTTGCGTTCCGTTCGCACATAATTTACCGGTCGTGTGGAATAGTCTTCCAATTCATACACAGCACGTGGACAGTCACACCGCTTGTCGATATCTGCTGAAAACACGCGTCCCCCGATAGTTTCGGGTCCCAGTATCTTGAGCACTTCCACCAATACATGCGTGTCTACCGCGATAATCCCGTCAATTTTTTCAGCACCAGATGCTGTTTCGTACATCTCGAGGAACTGCTCCATAGATGCTTTGTAGTCGGGACTCAGATTACTGTCGCGGATGTACAGACTGTATACATTTTTATGAAACGTAGTGATCTCCCGGGGAGCCGGGAATTTCTTTTTCAACGCGTTATCGAGATCATAAATATCGGAGGATTTTTCGAGGATCATCTTGCCTTTATCTAACCGGAACTGTGCGTATGCGGTAAGAAACCCTCCGGTTGAACGTAATTCTTTGTCATTTTGGAACAACACGAGGTACCGTCGCATCTCCGGCTCTCCAAGCATTGCCGGCAAGTTGACGAGCAGCGGCTGTGCATTTACAAACAAATTCGCTGCATTGTCGATCACGTCTTTCATCTCCTGCAGTCTCGCGCGCACAACCGTTTTACCGATTTTGGTGGGGTACCGGTTTGGATCTATATAATCCAGCTCTTTCCGCATCGTATCAATCGAACCCGCCATTTCGTTTATCTTGGGGGTCAGTGCTTTCATAGTCTTTACGGCAACCTGTATGCGCTCATCAGCTGAACCCTGCACAAATTTGCCACCGCCGGTAAATCCCAACAAGTCCGCGTTAGGTTCCAGTGCTTCTATCGCGCGGTCAGCCGCATCCAGTGCGGCAAAACCGGCTTTAATCCCATGTGACCCGTCGTTTACGTATGCCCCCAAAACCGGGACAAACCGGAGTCCGGTTATTTTGTTGTATTCTTCTGATAACTTGGTAAATTCAATACGGGTCTTGGATAGACCATCTTTGGTAGCAGCGAGATCCTGATTTTTGAGTGCGTCAGCGGTTTGCCTGCCGATAGCCGCAACATCCTTTGCTCTTGCCATCACCCCGCGGAGCGGTAACAACATAACACCGATTATTGCGATAACCGCAAGTAATATCCCGAGCGGAATAAGCACGAATTTTGCCTTAAATTTTTTCTTGGGTGCCGTCATAACCGTATCCGGTTTTGTATCAACAGTAATCTTTTTCAGTTCTTCAACCATGGAATTATTGTCGGGGGTAGGGGTAAAAAAGTCAACCCCGATTCTATCGGGGTCAACCCCGGCACTCTACAAATAATCTGTATGACTATACTGCTCCCCTGCCGGAGATCATGGCCCAGGGGCTTTTTAACAATATATAGATATCCAAAAATAAACTCCGTTTCAGCACATAGTCAGCATCAAGTTTTATCCGTTTATCAAAATTTACTTCACTCCGTCCGGATACCTGCCACCAACCGGTTATCCCGGGACGCGCAGATAACACAATCTTTACGAGTTCCTTGGTGTGCGGATATTTGCGCTGTTGCTCGACCAACTCATCCGCGTAATACGGCCGGGGCCCCACGAGGCTCATATCTCCCTTTAACACATTTAAAAACTGGGGAATTTCGTCTAACGAATGTTTACGGATAAACCGCCCCACCATTGTCACTCTCGGATCTTCCCGAAGTTTATAACTGTTCCTTTTGTATTCCTGATAGAGCTTCTTGAGCTTAGGATCTGTACGGAGCTTAATATGGGCATTAACGATCATTGATCTGAATTTAAAAAGTTTAAAGGGTTTCCCGTTTTTACCAACCCGCTGTGGTGTATCAGCAAACACGGGACCAGGACTATCTAATGTGATCGCCGCTGCGACCAAAATACTTATGGGGAGAAATATCAGACCCAGCACTATGCTGCCGACGATGTCTATTAGCCGTTTTAAAAAAGTATACATAACGCGCACCGGCCCTAGGTTAAATGATCGTTTTCCGTACCGTGCATAGATTCGACCAGTTTTTTCACTTTAGGAACCGAAGATTTGCGACAAACAAGCAGCACATCATCAGTGTTTACCACCAGAACTTCATCCATATCTATGGTGACGACCAATTGCTTATCGTTGTAGTTATACACCAGACTGTCGTTGGTATCCGTAAGCATCACTTTCCCCTGCGTCACGTTTTTATCATTTGTTTCCTCGAGTGCCTCCTTGAGCGCTTCCCATGCGCCGATATCGCTCCACTCAATATTTTCTGATACAACCAGCGCGGCGCTGGGATCCAATTTTTCAAGTATCGCGTTATCAAAGCTTATTTTTTCCAGTGTCGGATATACTTCTTCCAATACTTTCGAAAACTGTGGCGTGCCCCATTGATCAGCGATTTTCATGATGCTGGTCGCTAAATTCGGAGCAAACGCCTGATATTGCTTCCATAAAAACGCGGGAGTGGTCACAAAGTACCCTAAATTCCACGCGTGATGTCCGCTCTCAAAATATGCTTTTGCCGTTTTGGCGTCCGGGCGGTATTGGAAGTCCACGAAGTTGTTAAATGTAACACCATCTTGTTCCGTCACTTCGGATCCGTATGATATCCATCCCAAATTTTCGCTGGCAAACCGGGGTTTTTGTGCCACAAAGACAATCTTTTCCGGATCTTTCTTCACTACCTCTCCGGCAACGCGAAGCAGCCGGCGGAACAATTCCTGCTTTTTAACCAAGTGATCACTCCAGAGAATTACCATCGGCTCTTCAGGTGATTCTTTTGCCAAAATAGCTGTCATGAGTCCTACTGCGGGACCGACATCACGAACCTCCGGCTCACCAATAACCTGACGCGGGGGTAACTTTGATAACTGCTGCTGTACGATCGGTACATAGCGCGCGCCAGTGGACACATACACATCTTCCCACGAAAAATCTGGTTGCAAACGCTCTGCCGCTAATTGCAGCGTGGATTTATCACCGATAATTTTTTCAAACTGCTTGGGAGATTTTTTACGGGAAAGTGGCCACAATCGAGTTCCTACTCCTCCTGCAAAAATAATTGCTTTCATATATGTTTATTTTTTTGGTGCAAAGAATGGACTATATCGCTTATACTTTTACGAAAATGTGCTTCACTCATTGCTTCTACCTGAGCGCGACAAACCTTTTTCGAAAACCGCAACGATAAAAATTTACCTACTGCCGTTTTCAGTGACGTAACTGTCTGCTGATCAAATAATACGCCCGATACACGATCTTTTACAACCTCTGCAACTCCGCTTTGACTGTATGCTATGACCGGAACCCCCAACGCTTGTGCTTCCGCGGCGGCAAGTCCGAAGTCTTCATCAGCGGCATACACAAACGCGCGACATCCCTCATAATATCGGACAAGTTCAGAATCTGTCAAATGATGATCGATAAACCGGATTGACGGACCGGCCATTTTTTTGAGTTCCCGTTTCTGTCGTCCGTCCCCGATAATTATCAATGGAAGCGATAACGCGTTAAATGCCTGGATGATTATATCCAGCCTCTTATAACTCACCAGTCTTGATACGGTCAAAAAGTAATCGCCGTTTGCGCGAGTTGCGGATCCGCGTGACACAAATCTCCCCGTATCAACTGGCGGGTAGACAACCGCTACGACATCGCGACCGTAATACTTTCTGATCCGTTCCTTTACCCGTTGAGAAATCGCGATAAAAAAATCAGGTCTGCTTGCTGCTACGACATCCCACCGCCGAAGCATAGGAGCAAATGTTTTTAAACCCCATCCCGCGATAGCGCTTAGTTTGCCTAATCCTGGCTGCTTCAGGTACTGGTCAAACCCGCTCCACAAATACCGTGTAGGTGTGAGGCAATAACAGATATGCAGAGTTTGGGGTTTAGTAATAATATTTTTGGCCTCAGCGCTCGTAACGGAAATCACCACATCGTATTCATCAAACATAAATGCCTCGAACGCCATAGGAGTGAGACCAGGCAATGATTCATGCGCAAAAGACGCGCCGGGAATGCGCTGCAAGAAAGAAGGGTGTACCTCAAACACATCTGCCCATGCCGCGCGTTTCTTGTCATACACCGCAGTAAACAGTGGCGCGTCAGGCCAGATTTTATGTAGGGCAAGGAGCACCCTTTCAGCACCTCCCCATTTGTTCACACGATCATAAACGAATGCTACCTTCATAGAGAGCTAATGTACGTTCTGCCATTGAGCGCCAATTATACGGCACCCGGGGTAATTGAGCACGCCGTGTATTATGATACGGTTCTGTATCCAAAATTGCCCCGGCGATCAGAGCGGGGTTGCGGGGATCGACGTAACGCGCGGCATCACCCAATATTTCATGGAAAACCGGGATATCGGACACAATAACCGGACACCCAAGTGAAAGCGCCTCCAGGGCGGGTAACCCAAACCCTTCCATAAGCGATGGAAACACAAAGGCCCGGGCATGCGTATACAAATGGAAAAGTTCAGCGTCATTTGCCTGGCCAAAAAACACCACCTCGTCATCAAGTCCCAGTGTGGCGGCTGTCGTTTTCAGACGACGATAAAAAAAGTTGTCGTTACCGACCAGCACCAACTTTATACTCTCTGACGGGTTTTTTTTACGGAGCAACACAAACGCCTTGAGCAGCGTATCTAAATTTTTGTGGGGATACGCGTTACCCACATACAACACATACTGTCCGTCTATAATTTTCTGGATCGCTCCCATCGATTTTTCACTGCCCGCGGCAAGAATATGCTCATCCACCCCTTCATACGTTACTATTATTTTCTCTGGTGTAATACCAAAATGGTCAACAATCTCCTGCTTTGTAGCTTCGGATACGGCGATAATACGTTTCGCTTTCCGTAACCCGATCCACAATTCGATAAAATATCCTAACCGCTTGAGTTTATAGAGGGGAATAGGAAGCGTGGTCGCGTTCCCTGTATCAAAATGTAAAATGATAAGGTCATGAATAGTAAGCACCATTGATCCGGAATACAGTATCGGCGGATTGTGATAAGGGATATGTACAAGATCACAATGTTCACGGGCAAATAGCCTGGGCATGACGAACTGTTCTTTAACAGTATGCCACCGAACCCCCGCCTCAACTTTTTTCCAGCGTGCATTAGGTGCCTTAAACGAACCAAACGCTTTCTCTGTTAAAAAAACCACATACGAATTTGTGGTATCAATAGCCGAGAGCTGGGAAATAAGGTTTTTGATATACCTCCCTACTCCGGTTTCATCAATCAATCGTGCATCTATACCTATGGTCATATCAAATACCGAATTTCTTGAGCAAAAATATCCGGCATGTATAAAAGCTATTCACCAAAAAAGTAAGCAGAAAGCCATATTTCTTCGCGTAATTTTTGGTATAAAATAACCAATTGTACTGATGAAAATATATCTCAGTGGTAATTCTCCGGTCCTTACGGTTGTTTGCCCGGCCGCTTTGCTTCTTTTTATGTAGGATGGTCACCTCAGGATTAAATAAAATTTTCCAGCCTTTTGACCGGATTCTATATGCCCAATCGATATCTTCCCCATACATGAAATAATCTTCATCGAGCAACCCGACATCCTCTATAACCGCGCGTCTGACCATAAAAAACGCGCCGACAATGCAGTCGACCTCATGCACCTTCGAAAAATCCTTGTACCCCTGGTGATATTCTCCGAATAGTCTGGTTTTCGGAAACAGTTTCTCCAGTTTTGTCACATAGGTAAACGCGACCCATGGCGTCGGAAATCCCCGATGGCACGCCGCATCCATCGAGCCGCCCGGTAGCAATATCTTACAGGTTGCCGCCCCAGCGTCTTTATGATCATCCATAAACGCAATCATGGCGGAAAACGTTTCCGGTGGCACTTCCGTATCGGTGTTGAGGAGCAACACATATCTTCCTTTGGCGCGCCTGATACCCGGATTATTACCCGCCGCAAATCCGACATTTTTCCCATTTTTGATGAAATTAACGCCGGGGAAATCATTCTCGATCATTTCCTGGCTTCCGTCGGTCGAGCCGTTATCACACACAATCACTTCCATTCGGTATTTACCGAGCCGTGAGTTTAGCACCGTCAACAGACACGCACGGGTGAGATCGCGGGTATTAAAATTTAAAATAACAACCGATAGATCAATAGTTGTGCCTGATTTATTCATGTGATGCCTTTTGCCATACACCCTCGAGCGTTTTGGCGATGCTATCCCAATTATATCTGGATTCGATAAGTTTTCTGCCGTTTTTGGCAAGCGTCTGACGCGTAACATCACTCTCGCATATGGATGCAATCGCGGTAACAAATTCATCTGGCGTTTCAGCCGACAGAAAATGAATATCCTGCTCCATAGCTAACCCAGCCACTCCCTCCTTTGTCGTCACAATTGGAAGTCCCGTAGCCATCGCTTCCAGCATCTTAAACTTCGTGCCTCCCGAAATCGCGTGCGGCGCTACCAGCACATCAGCTTGACGGTACACCGACGCGATATCTTCGGCATTTTCGTCTACCTGTCCACCAACACCTTCCGCCATACGGCGCAGCTTCGCCGGAATATCCTTACCGACAATACGAAGCCGGGCGTTTTTTATTCTCTCCTGAAGCCGCGGCCAAATACGTCCGACGAGCGTGTATGCCGCGTCCTGATTGGGATGCCAACGGAAATTTCCGACAAATAATATCATGGGACTTTCCGCGGCCTTCGGCAAACGAAACGGAAAACTTTCAATATCGACGCCATTGGGCACAACCGGGACCGGATGATGCACGTACGCTTCGATAACAGCAGCGTCATCTTCCGATACTGCGGTAACGGCACTCGCTGTACGCCAGCTCAACCGCTCCCAGTGTTTCATTTTTGCAACATCCCAGTGTAACAGCGGCCGGAGGATCATACCCGAAAACCGGCGCGCGTAACCTCCATAAACCTCATACTCCACGTTATGTTCAGAAACTACCAGTGGCGGATGCTTCGCGGGCAAAGACGGTATGACATAAAACGGCTCGATATGGACAATGTCATACGTTTTTTCCGAAATAAGACGGGCAATCTCCTGACGCATCTGTTCGTGCTGATATGTCGCAAGAAGAAAAGGATACGCCCCTGCCGCTGCCCGGAGAATGTATTTGGGTTGCCATGCGCGGCCACGCATAACCACCGCGACGCGCTCACAAAAATCAAGGTCACCAAGAAATTCACGCTCTCCTTCCTCGCGGATAAAAGAAACGAGCGTCACGGCGTGATGCTTACTTAACCGCTTGAGGAGATTATAAATACGGATTTGACCCCCGGAACGCAACGGGTACGGAAGAATGGCGGAAACAAATAAAATGTTCATAATTCATAGTTCACGGTTAACTATTGACCAAAACACACATTTTCTGGTTAATAGTCGCAAGTTAACGGTCAACTGCTGTATTGGGCTTCGTTAAGTCAATGATGGCATACCGGTCATTTCGCACAAGTACCGTATATTTTTTCGCCAACTCCATTGTTTCAAAATCAGCATCGGTCGGTGAAACCGTCACGTAATGAGTGGCTCCCATGGTAATTTTTTCATCAATATCAAACCCCAACGGCCATCCCTGACGCCCCGTCTGATAAAGAAATGTCGTATCACCGTTATACGGCGCGATCACCTTCGCGCCTTTCGGGAGCAACCGGTCAGCAGCCGTTCCCGCCTCAATAATTTCCGGCCGGTTAATCCAATAATAGGTCCGTATAGTGAACCACGAAAATGCCAGCATAAACAGCACGCAAACGCTGATCACCGAAAAACGGGAAACAACAGGAAAACGTTTCTCCGAAAATATCCAGACTAATCCTTTTGCCGTGTAAATACTCACCGCCGGCAATAACAGTATTTGATAATAATCATGCTGTACGTTTCCGGCCGCAAATACCACTAAATATAAAAGCGATCCAAACCCGAACACATGGGCAAGCCACCCTTCCCTTTTTTCACCGGGAGAAAGCAAACCTATACCAAATGGGATAAGCCCCCAAAATCCTAATAACAGTTCCCCGATACGCTGTGCAAATAGCCAATGAAACCACGCACCCTTAAACCGGATATTATCTTTATTGAGCAACCACTCGTAGACAGGAATTCCTTCAGGAAATTGGGCAATCCAGTTCCTCCACCACAGCAAGGGCAGAAGTGTTATGAGGACATATGCGGATAGATACAGCATTGTTTTAGGAGAGACACGGTAATGCCGGATGATGAGGTACGGCGCGGGAAGCAACAAAAATCCAGCCGTTGGTTTTACTAACAACGCCACGGCACCGGCGACTGCCGCTCCGATGATGTACCACGAACCACGGGGCGCTTTGGTCGCCAAAACTGCCATATACACACTCAGTACCGCCCAAAATACCGCGAATGTTTCCGGTAAAACGGTGCGGCCAAAAAAGACACTATATGGAAGTATTGCGTATATACTTCCGGCAACCAAAGCTACCGCCGGTGAACTCACCTGAAATAAGATAAGCATGAGCAGCAATGCCGTGCCCGCCGCGGCCATGATAGTCACGAGCCGCAACCATACATCGAGTGATACTGCCGGTATGCCACGGGCAAGACCCGCGGCAATTCCCTGGTACACCGGAAGCTCCACCATGCGCCACCCTTCCGGGTTATCTTTTCCGGATTGGATATTGGATAGATCGTGATACCGGGGGTGCATCAGATCAATACCGTTCTGCACAAAAAACCGGGCGACCGACGCAGTATCTACCTGCCGGAAACTGTGCCAGTCTGCAATCGGCGCGTTCACCTTGTAGAGCCGTAACCCCACCGTGACCATCACGATGAGTGTTATTAAAAAAACATGTATTTTTTTCATTTGATATCTACCGGCGGCTCTTTTTTCACTTCCTCCACCGATCCGTCACTCTTAAATATAAATACTTTTTGGGTTAACGAACCGTACGTTACGGCATGTAACGCCTCCTCCGCGGATGACCAGGTATATATTTTTATATTGGGGTTCCGGTAGACAAACCACAGCGCGTCTGAAATTCCCACAGGAAATACCCACGCGTTGCCGTGACGGATAGGAATATTTACAAAATGCATCTCCATGGGAGCCACTGCCCATTCATCGATATACACACTGTCCATAGAAATAATAAACCGCTTCACCTTATCCCCTGCCTGATTCCAGTCCTGATGCAGCTGATGCATGCTCACGCTGTGAAACAACACAAAAATACTGATGAGCACCGCCATCACTATACGGGCGATGTCACGCCCGTTGACAAGAAGCGCCGCATACAGCTTTGACATACCATACACCATAAGCAACACAACACCGATAGACGCGGTATACCCATACCGTGGCGCGATATTTCCAAGTCCCAAAAACGGCAACAGGCAGATACCGAAAAACAGTAATGAAAACCGGATAATCCGTTTTTCCCACAGATTTATGGAGTCCCGGATACCACGGTATACATACGCACTTCCCACTATTCCCAAAACGAGCAGTAGTACTGCTACCGCCAGATTGTCACGAAGTGCTACCCGCAGTCCCTGTGATATCGCGGTCCCGTAGGAACCAGTCAAGGCAATCAAGAAATACCCCAACGCGTTTCCGACGGCGTTTACCGGAAGTTTGAAAAGATTAAAATTGTA
The DNA here is from genome assembly GCA_002433895.1 of Candidatus Gottesmanbacteria bacterium UBA6580. Classification (GTDB taxonomy): domain Bacteria; phylum Patescibacteriota; class Microgenomatia; order UBA10105; family UBA927; genus UBA927. Next base: position 566,450 of record DJJA01000003.1, on the reverse strand, counting down.
GTCGCCGCTAAACCAATGGCTTCCTGCAAATAACCGCATCATTGCGTATACCGGTAACGGCAACAACAACCACCAGTGTGCTATACTCCGCGCCATCACCCGAAGTGATTTTGGCTCATCAGAAAAGGCCAACTCGTAGAGAAGGTATAACAGTGGCGTCACCACACCCATCTCATGAAACCCGAGCGACAATGCAAACGTGGCGATAGCACCCACGAAAAACCATCCATTATGCTTTTCTCTCCACGCGCCGTAGCTAAAAAAGCTTAGCAGCATGAGAAGAGTGGCAAACATATGCCCGGTTGCCGCAATCCAGAATACTGCCTCCGAAAATCCACTTAGCCACACAAAAACAAACGCGCTTACCGCTCCCAGCATTTTGCTCTTAAATAACCTGAGTCCCAGGAAAAATACACACACACTTACCAGAAAATGAAGTGCCAGCGATACCGCGTGATACACGGTTTGGTTAAGCCACACCGTTTGATACATTAATGCGAAATAGAGCTTCGTGGCTGGGCGGTAGAAAAACCCCCCCGCTTCCGTAAGATATGTGGTCACGGACGACCAGGTAAGCCCGCATCCGTCGGTCAGCGCGGAAACGTTGGCACAGTCGGCTGCCCACCTGAGCCAGGTAAAGTCATCGCCGATAAAATAATTTCTGGTAAGCGGCAGCCACAACAATGATGTGACGACCAGTAAGTACACGATTACCGCAGGGTAACTTGTGGCAACTCGTTTCATTTCCGCCATGAAATGTACCGTTACTTTCGGTGCCGTCACGCCCAACACGCCTAATAGTAATCCCATCAACAACCATAGGGTAAACGCCACTTTTGATGCTTCAAATACATCGATAAATACCGCGTTAATCGCAAGCCCTACTACTCCAGCAGCCAGCCCCCACGCAACACTTCTGGTGAGCGGATTTTCGACTGAGGGGAGCACCCGGTATAGATAAACCCCAAACAAAAGAAATATAGATATAAATGATACAAACCCCAGTAATCCGACTTCTGCCAACATGCGGAGATAACTATTGTCTACTGCCAAACTTACCGATCCATATCCGCTGCCAACCAAAATATTCCGCTTAAACGCCGCAATCGCATGCGGCCACTCCCCCTGAAATCTGGTGGTAAATGACAAATCATACGCTGCGGCCCGCTTAATGAGATACTGGCCATTGATGATATACGCTTCCGCGGAAGTTGTGGATTCCCGCACATCCGGTTCGTAAAAAAATTCTCCGACACGCTTTATGTCTGGAGAAAGTGTTAAGTTGATATATCCGGTGCCCGAGGGTAAATCCTCGCCTGTGGGCGCGGTGGGTTCGGTAAGGACTACTACCTCCGGGTCGAGCAAGGTATACGGCACAATGAATTTCGCCGATGGGCTTGCAAGTACCGTAACGTCTCCGATACTGTCATATAAATACTGCCGTACGATTTTATGTTCGAAATACGTATTGGGCACCACGCGCACGTGTCCTATCGGATGGCCGGTTTTGGCATCCACCAGTACGTCAACGGTTTTTACCGTACTGCCGAACCGGTCAACGAGTCCGGGAGCAAATGCAAGGAGCACCAATACACCGATAACGCCAATCGGAAGCAGAAGAAGCACTAATTTTCTGCGCTGAAAAAACAAGACCAATCCAACCGAAATAAATAAGGCAAATACCGAAATTCTCGAAACCGTCATAAACAGTACAAAAAACCCGAGCGCAAATATACCCGCGAGCACGGCTTTCAAAACAATATGCTTTGCCGCAAACATGATACTGACGATAATTGGCAGCGTGAGTACCAAAAAAGCCGCGAGATCGTAATGCCCGCCAAACGTCGAAGATACCCGGGAAAGCGCGGAAAGTTGCAGCGGTATGCCCTTGGCAAATTCTTCGTTCATGGTCAAATACGCAGGCAGCCCCATATACTTTTGCCCGACACCATACAGGCTCACCGCAAGCACAGTCAAAATGATAGTCACCGCGATAGGGAGGATAATCCGCTTATCGCGTACTGAAGCATACGCCACAAAAAACAAGCTCATGTACTCTATCCGCCGTAAAAAGCTCAAAAACGCGACATTGGGAAATATGTCCCACACCACAGGAACAATAAGCAAAATACTGTGAATAGTCGCCACACCTCCCGCCAGCCAAAACAACAATACGGGGACGGTGATTGGAGATCTAATGAGAAGCTTGTCTTTGATCTGAGTTATACCCCATGCCAACAGCACGAACAGCACCAGAAAATCTTCTACGCGCACGTATACCCAGGTATTACGTATATCCAATAGCGGAAGTTTTGGATAAAGCGGAATAAATGCCAGGAGAAAAAGCGATGCTGCCGCAAGTCCCCATGTTTTACACCATTTTATAAGCTTCTGCATAAGTGTCTTTGAGTGTTTCCTTCCCCAATACTGCCCCGATCACCCAGGCAAGCACTGCTTTTATTTTAAGCATAGCGCGGACAAGCCACAAGCCTACAGGCGAGCCGTGCTTCCGGTACAGATAAAGAAATCCCCGGTAAATATTCAACACCGGCCCTTTTCGCTTGTTTGTCGAACTTGCTGCTCCTAAGTGTACGATAAGACTACGAGGATAGAAATAGGTTGGATACCCTTTTTTCCGCGCCCGCATAAGGAGGTCGATTTCTTCCATGTACATAAATATATTCTCGTCAAATAACAAATCCTGCATAAACAATTTTTTTGGAGCAAGTATACAGGCTCCAGATACCCAGTCGACCTTACGGGCGCGTGTCGGTGACCAACGCGTTAATCCAATATAATCCCCTTTCAAAAACAGCGACGCAAATACGACCGGCAGACTAAAAAACGGACCACACGAGCTTTGCGGGCTGCGGTCGGGATTAAGCAACTTGGGGCCAATAAACGCGTTCGGGTGCTGGCGTCCGTAAGAAACAAGCTTCACTATCGAATTATTGAGGACAATGGTATCTGAGTTTAACAATAATATATACTCACCCCTGCTCATCCGGATACCCTGATTGTTCCCTTTTCCAAATCCGACATTTTCATCATTTAATACAGTACGGACCATGGGGAATTTCTTTTTGAGCATTTCCCGGGTACCGTCTGTCGAAACGTTATCGATAAGGATTATCTCCCAGGTTAGTTTGGCATCTTTGAGGCTCCTCATGACAGAGGTCAGACAATCTTCCGTAAGTTTTTTGGTATTGAAGCTAACGATAATAATGGATAAATCCAACGCCATAGAAAATTATTGGGGACATTATTGAAATAATCTGGCAAACTTTAATGTATATTTCAAATCATGACTCCGCTCACGAATAAATACTGCCGGTACACCTCCCATCACTGCGTACGGCGCCACATTTTTGGTAACGACCGCTCCCGAAGCAACCACTGCACCACGGCCAATCGTCACACCGGGTAAGATAGTCACCCGGGTGCCGATAACCACATAATCTTCAATAACCACCGGAGCGCCAATCTCTGCAAATGTCGCGCTGTCGATATCATGCTCCATCGTGTATATCCGCACCTCTCCGGCAATGGAAACATTGTTGCCAATGGTAAGCGGCCGCGAGCCGCCACCAAAAAACTGTTTAAGGTAACTCGCAATTTTGCCTTCTTTTTTATTTGTTCCATCACGCTTGAACCGCCCATCTAAAAATGCATCGTTGCCGATAATGGTGTTGTGTCCGATTGTGACACCCGCCGGATTATTAAATTGTGCCCGCCAGTGAATAGAGGTATTCCTGCCGATGCGGACACCGAACAACCACCGGTATAAAAATAACCGTACCGTATGACTGGGGACAAACCCTGTAAGGGTTGCAAGATATACCCAAAAATCAATAACTATTCTCATGCGTTCCTCCCTTGTTTACCAACGTCCTCAAGGACATCCATCACCTTTGCGGCAGCTCCCTCCCATGTGAACTCCTTAACCCGCTGTAAACCTTGCTGTATCCGTGCTTTGCGGTCAGCCGCGGACTCAGTGAGTGCGCGGTTGATGCCATCTATAATGCTGGAAACATCAGATGGATCGACATAAATACCTGCGTCTCCCGCTATTTCAGGCAAACTGGAGCCACTACTTACAACCACAGGAGTGCCATGAGCCATGGCTTCCAACACCGGCAAGCCGAACCCCTCATAAAGACTTGGCAACACAAAACATTTCGCATGCGTATACAATGACGGCAGAGCTTCATCAGGCACGAAATCAAGGAAACGCACCCGATTTTCTACGCCAAATTTTTTGGGGGCACCCAGTATTTCATCATAGAGCCACCCTTTTTTTCCGACGATCAGAAGCTCGATGTCGGGGTCACTAATATGCGCCATTGCCTCGATGAGGCGGGAAAAGTTCTTTCGTGGCTGGAGCGTCCCGACACTCAGGATATATTTTTCAGGTAACGCAGTGGTTTTTTCACTCTTCCCCATAGCGCGAATAAGTACGGTGTCCGGAAGTGCCGGATATGCTACTACTACCCTGTCTGAGGGCACATGGTATGCGTCAATTATAGCACGTTTGGAAAACACACTGATTGTAATAATTTTCGCGGCATGACGCACTGAATATGCCGTCCAATGGACTAATTTATGTAAATCCTGCGCACGAAAAAGCTCGGGATACGAAAGGTACGAAACGTCCATAATAGCCATCACCCGTGGGATGCGGGTAAACCGGGGCACATAGTGAGTCGGCGAAAATACCACATCGGGAGTGGGCTTCTCACGGGCAAGGGCAAGCGGAAACCCTACCCATGTCCATAATTGCCGGGGGCGTATCTCCCGATAATGAAAATGTTGGGTTTCTTTGGGCATGTGTGCCGCCACTTTACCCGGTACATACACGCGGACATCATCAAATAATCTATCTGCCTGACTTTGCCTGGCGGCAATTTGCGCGATTATCTCAAAGGCATAACGCCCGATACCCACGCGGACACTCGCGTTTGCTTCATATCCATCAATCGCGGCAATCATACTGACACTCCTTTGTATCCGGGATACACGACATGAAGCTTTTCAAGCGGAATATGAAGGAGTGTGTGGGCGTCTTTTTTGGTCGCCTCAGAATCACACAAAAACGCCTGGCATTCGCCTATCGCACGCATAAGCCGGCGCTTCTGGGTAGCAACAATATTTGGCCGCAGTACCGCGCTTCCGATATGTAATTCTGCTTTATTATGCGACTCTTCGGGGTAACGCAGGATAGAAAGGTCGTGGATGGTCGTAATCCCGCGGGCTTTGGAAAGCGGCGGCTGTGTCCAGTCACTACTCCAAAACACATCAACTGGCCCGATAAACCACTCCACCGGCACGATATGAAGCCGGTTCCACATCCAATCAAGTATCGTTGGGGGCACGCTCACCACTACTAAACGGGGATTGCCCGGAAGTTTTTTACTATAATCAAAAAATATCTGTTTCTTCCGTAATGACGCCCCAAATAATACATATTCATGCTCGGGATGCGCCCGGATCAGTGCCTCGGTAATCAGGCGGACATACTGCGCTACACCCGTTCCCTCATACGCGATCTGACTGATATCTATGCCTATCCTCATGTATATCCTTTGGGGTGGCTTTGGTGCCATTTGAGCGCAGACGCGACAATTGAATTTATGTTGGAGTGCTTTGGCTCCCAACCAAATTCTTTCTTAAGCCGGGTAGGATCTGATACCAGTATCGCGGGATCTCCGGGACGTCTACTCGCTAATTTCGCTTCAAAATCAGAACCGGATTCTTTTTTTACCGCGTCAACCACTTCCTGAACACTCACCCCATCTCCTGTACCGACATTGTAGACGTCAGACGCATGTCCGTTACCCAATGCCTCAAGGGTCAAAATATGTGCTTCTGCTAAATCTTCGATGTGGATAAAATCGCGGAGCGCCGTGCCGTCGGGAGTTTCGTAATCGGTGCCGTATATCCCAAATCCCTTGCCTGAGCCCAACGCCGCCAAACATGCAAGCGGAATAAGGTGTGTTTCAGGTACGTGTACTTCACCGTGCGCGCCATCGAGTGACGCGCCCGCCGCGTTAAAATAACGCAAGCTTATGCTTTTTATCCCAAATGACCGGTCATACACCCGAAGCAACTCTTCAAACATCCATTTTGACAATCCATACGGTGACACTGGCGCTTTACGGTGATTTTCCGGAATAGGCACAGATTGAGGATTGCCATACACTGCCGCTGTAGAAGAAAAAATAATCCGCTTCACACCCGCATCCTTCATCGCCTCCAAAAGAACAATGGGAGCTATCACATTGTTTTGCATGTATTTAATGGGAAATTTTACTGATTCTTCCACTTGGAGATACCCCGCAAAATGAAGGACGCCTGAAATGGTGTAATCCCGAAAAATTTGCTCAACTACTGCTTTATCACCAACGGAACCAACAATAAGCGGCACACTGCTCGGTATTGCCTCCCGGTGGCCAAACTCAAGAGTATCGAGGACAACCGGTTCATACCCGCGTGTAACAAGCATCCGTGTCATGTTGCTGCCAATATAGCCAGCCCCGCCGGTCACGAGTATCTTCATTACTTTATTGTACCGTATCAGGCTTTAGGAGTGAAATAATAATAAACGCGGCAAAAAAAGCAGCAGCGTACCATGTCAGACGTTCAGCGGTGAAAAATACCCAGGACGCAAATAACGGTATGGAGAGCACAAGAGAACTAAGTCCTGCAACAAGAAATAACCGCGGCTTCCGGATAATGAATAACACCAACAGGGCAAGGAAAAAAAAGGCATCCTGTGGCTTCATAAATTATAACGTCTTGTAGTAAGCAATAGTTTCCGTTAAGCCTGTTTCCACCCGGACCTGCGGCTCCCATCCGAGCAGCGTTTTGGCCTTGGTAATGTCCGGCCGCCGCTTCGTCGGGTCATCGGGAGGCAGATCAGTATGCGTGATTTCCGAATCAGAACCCGTCATCATTTTTATCTTTGCCGCCAAATCCCCCATCGTGTATTCTTCAGGATTACCAAGATTGACCACTTCACCTTTTGTCTTTTCGCTTTCCATAAGCGCGATAAGTCCCGAAACCATATCGGACACAAAACAAAGAGACCGTGTCTGCATCCCATCGCCATATACCGTCATCGGTTTGCTTTGTATCGCCTGATTAATAAAGTTAGAAATTACCCGCCCGTCTGTTGGCCGCATTCTGGGGCCGTACGTGTTAAAAATACGCGCGATCCGCGCGTCTACTCCTTGATTTCTGACATAGAGCATCGTCATCATTTCCCCAAACCGTTTTGCTTCATCATAACAAGCCCGCACGCCATTTGGATTAACATTACCCCAATACGTTTCTTTTTGCGGATGCTCCTTGGGATCTCCATACACCTCTGAGGTGGAAGTGAATAAAAACTTCGCGTTGTGCGCTTTTGCGACCTTCAAAAGTCCACGAGTTCCCACGGTATTTACCAACGCAGTTTCTTCGGGATACTTTTGGTAATCAGGAACCGACGCGGGAGATGCCAGGTGATAAATATAATTGATGGGTCCCAACACCGGAAGCTCACGCGTTACGTCGAAATTAATGAATGTAAAATCAGGATTTTTTTCAGCTTCAGTGAGATTTTTTTCGTTTCCGGTCAATAAATTATCCAACGCAAAAACTTTGTAGCCTTTTTTTAGCAGCGCGTCCACTACATGACTACCAATAAATCCAGCCGCGCCGGTGACAACACAAACCGGCTTGCCACTACTTTGCAATTCATTCATATATAAATTGTAACACAACGACTATATATTCATTCCGTGCTGCACGTACTTATATATTGCGGAACATTTCTCTGTATATTTTTTTATAATAAAAGCGCTGATTAAAATTATATGCTTGCTTACTAAACGACGCGTGTTTACCCAAAATTGTTTTGACGGCTCCCATAAACGATCGCGAGCTCGAAAATTCAACCACCATACCGGCACCGGACTTTTCGATATCCCCCGCCAACTGATGAACATCGGTAGTTATCACGGGAATTCCCAAGCTTAAATACCGCTTAATTTTACCCGGGTCACCATACGGAGACACGTTCCCTTTATCCGGTACATACGTCGCAATCCCGATATCGGTAGCGCGCAGTACCTCATTAAACGTTTCCCCCTCGAGGTAGCCATGAAACGTCGCGTTTATACCGGAGCGTTTGGCAATTAATTTCAGATATTCTTCATCAGGACCGGAGCCGACTATTTCATATCGCACCTCACCGTATATTTTCTTAAGCGCTGCGGCATTGTTAAAAACTATTTCAATTCCCTGACTTTTTTTAAGTACCCCAATAAACCCGAATACAAGCGTATTTCGGGTAAATTTTTTGTGGGTATATGAATAGGCAATTTTATCAGTTCCTAACGGGACGATAGCGTATGCCGAAGTTCTGGGGTATATTCCCATTCGTTTACGTAAATCCAAAAGCATCTTATTCTGAAACACGACGATGTCCGAGTGGGAACTCACCTTATCGAATTGCCAGTAAAAGTGACGCATGAGCATGACAATCGATTTTTCTTTTGTGAGCGGATAATAATCCCATACCCAAAACATTGTCTTTTTCACAACGTTGATTTTCTTTAATAAAAGTCCGACCCACGCGGTAAACGCATTCACCGTAAAGTACAGATCCAACGTTTTAAACTTCGCTTTAAGCATGCGTGAGTAAAAAACGATATCAAGAAACGTAATGATCGACTGAACCGGTAAAAACAAAAATATGAGCTTGGGTATTACGGGAATCTGAAATAACGGGTAGGTCTCCGAAAGTGAACCGTTTTTATATATCTGAAGCGTGTTGTAACTCGTTCGGTTTGACAGACGGTAAAAACTAAAGGAAAAAAGACACACAACCGAGTACTGCCCCAGGAGATAATCCAGTATTTTCCCCGCATTTTCATACGGAGAGTAATTCACGTATACTATGGTCTTCGGTGTTCGACGCTTCATGCTCAGACAACAGTAGAAATTTAACCCACTCTAATAGGACGACTCACGGATATTATTCTTTATACGAATAGACTATTATATAGTTCGGCGCATATAGTTGTCACGCGCCTCAATTATTTTTCGCCCATATGAAAAAAACTCACGTGCGCCAACTGTCGCTACCTATAGTTTCGTTTATCATCCCGACGCTCAACGCCTCCCGGTATTTGCCGCAGTGCCTCCGTGCTATCCGTGCACAAAACTATCCGCAAAACAAAATTGAAATTATTGTTGCGGATGGCGGCTCCACTGATGAAACGCTGACTATTGCGAAAAAATATAAAGCGGTCATTATCAAAAATCCCGAAGTCCTCCACGAGCCGGGAAAAGCGCGGGCGTCCGAAGTGGCGACCGGAGAAATTCTTTTCTTTACCGACGCCGACAATGAGCTATCATCGACAGAATGGGTCTCAGGAATGGTTCGTGCCCACATGGAAAACAGGCACATGCACATTCTGGGATTCCTATCGCAAACAATTCCCCCACCGAACTGGAATTCATTTGATCGGTATATGGGATACATCTCAACTGATCCATTCACCTGGTTTGTTTATCGCTGGGCCTCTACTCCCCGCACATATGGGAATTTGTATACACCGATAAAACGGACGACTGAGTATGCAATTTATAAATTTGACCCCATGAATCACCCACTACTTGGTTTGTCACAGGGATTCGGAACAATGTCGGGTTTCAAAAGGGAAAGTATCGGTCATAATGATGATATATTATCGGGGATAAAGCTAATAAAAGAGGGTTTGGTTGCGTATGTTCCATCGGCCGGTATATATCATTATCATGTTTCCAATATCGGTGAATTTCTTAAAAAATATGCATGGAGAATAAGAAATAACTTCTTGCAAAAGGTGAAAGGCATGGGGATTGTTAACCGACAAAAATATTTTAGTCCAATGCGAAAAGCCAGGCAGATTCTGTTTCCATTTTATTCAGTTTCGTTTATCTTTCCGGTATTGGACACTATACAGTTATTTCGCTTATATCGAGACCCCGTAGTATTCTGGCATCCAATCGCATGCCTATTACTTACCGGGCTCATATTAAAGGAAGCATCGCTGTACCTATTGGGCATCACCAAAACAACCGGTACCTATGGAATAGGAAATACTCAGCGAGAAGATTAACATACAAACTGCTATACTATTCACCATGAAAAAATTCTATGATCAATGGTGGAAAGACGGCGCCATAGGAGTCAGTAATGACTTCAAATGGAAGTGGCCAAACATAAAACGCACACTTCCCAAGAAAAACAGTACTATTCTCGATTTTGGTTGCGGAGACGGTCGGTATATTCAGGCCATCTCAGACGTAGGCACATATAAGATGATCGGTGCCGATATCTCAGAATACGCACTCAAAAAAGCAAAAAAAAGATTTCCCGATGTAACATTTTATCGAATTTCAGGTGATGAAAAAATTCCCGTAAAAAGTAATTCGGTCGATTATGTTATAGCTGGGGATGTTATTGAGCATATTTTTGATGCCAGAATTTTTCTAACACAAATGAATAGAATTTTAAAAAATGGCGGCAAAATATTTATCAGCACTCCTTATCACGGTCTTATAAAAAATATTGTTATCGCACTTATTGGATTTGATATCGTCTACGAACCAACAACCCCACACATTCGATTTTTTACCAAGAAAAGTTTAATAAAAATGGTCGAATCGCACGGTTTTCGAGTTCTGGAATACAATCAGTACGGGCGCATCAGACCTCTCTCACATGGAATGTTTGTGATCGCAGAAAAAATTAAATGAAAAGTCAGTTAATTGTTAATGTTTTTCTGAATGATTCTGATATGTCAGTAAAAGTATAATCCTGTTCGTTCACTTCTAAAGCCACGACGATATCCTCAGAAAGATTGTTATCCCGAAGCGTTTTTTCTAGTTTTTCTTTAGTCGTGAAATAGCCGAAGCTTCGATTGCCAATTTTCTTATAATCCTCAGCATATGTATCAAACAAAAATGTTTGTGTGAAAAAGTCACCCCACTTTTTTTCCTGTCCTACGGCATAGTGAACCAAAAATATCATACCAGGGCCCGATGAAAACGGAAGAATATTTCGCACATCCGCACCGAATTCACGGTTCCTATAACACGGCTTGCTGCACTGCAGGTAAAAAATAGTATTATCAGAAAGTTCCGGGTGCACTTTCATAAGACTGGAAAAAATTTGCTTCTTTGCAACTCCGTCCCTATACTGCTTATTTACCACGTCACGTATTTCCTGAAATGACGTGAGTAACAGTGCCACGAGTAGTGCAACTGAAAATGCTTTGGTGCCAAGCTCCACTATGCGCATCTTTCCTTTATAGGTAAATAACGAGTGAATAAATACTCCCGTCATACACAGTACCGGAAACGCCGAGTAGTACAAATATCGCGGCTCCAACACCGATATGTGCCTGCCAACGAATGCGAGGACTGCAGCATTGGTCATTATCCATACCGCAAAAAACAGCGCTAATGGCTCTAAGCCTTTGGGTCTCACCAACCATAACCACAGCGCCGCAACACTGGCTATAACGCTATACACATAGAAAAATCCTGCGTCATACATCGGCGCGTGACTGGTGAAAAACGACTCTATGGCGGGATACAATTTTTGGGTGTTTGCGAGCATAAATAACCCTATTCGTTCAGAATAGATTAAGTTCTGTACGATAAATTTAAACGGTAGGGTAACAATGTTGTATTCAGCGCCGGCGCCGGTCACCTGATACTGGATAGGTATGGGCGTAGTATATAACGTCTGCGCGAATAACCGGAATGCCGTAAACGCTCCCACCCCCAATGTAAACAAACTATAAAATTTTGCGTTTTGCCAGCTAATTTTCTTTCGGTCAAAACACCACAGGTACGCAGCAAAAAGCGGGATAAGCATATACCCCTCTTCCCTGGTGCACACGGCGGCCAAAAAAATCAAAAATAACATCAATCCCTGCCCAGCCCGTATCACATATTCTTTTAAACCGGATAAATAAACAAAAAATAGTAATATAAACATCATGGCGGTCGTCGTCACATGGAAAATCGCTAAGTGAGTAAATGCCTGGTGTGCCCGACCGTTTAATAAAAACAACAGTCCGGTGATTGCTGCCACCCCTTTCTTCTTCGTCAGTCTTTCTGTCAGGATATAGACAAGTGTTGATGTACTCACGTGAACAATCAGCTGAGCGATGAAATAATATTCTGCCCGAAGCTCGAACACATTGTACATTGATCGCCAGATAGCTTGACCCAACGGTGAAAAATGCAAATTTCCAGGAACGAAAATATCCCACCATGGCAGACTAAAGGCTTTGATAGTCAATGCTATCCCCAGCCACTCATCCTGCTGAAAGTATCCACGTAACAAACCGTACGTAACTACAAAAATAATCAAGAAAAATATAAAAAATACAAAAAGGAATTTTCTGAGCAAAGATATCATATGTAAAATTATTATTCGATAAATGTTAATACGTGTTCAGCCATTTTTTCCTGCGCTTCTTCTGACGGATGGATCGTATCCACAAAATCATACTTTTGTAAAATCATGTTCATAGGAATATATGACACATTTTGTGCTTTGCTCACAGCCTTTATCGCATTATTATACCCATCAACCACTGGAATTACTCCTGCGTAGTTTGCCAGTAACCCTACCGAATACATCTTCACGTTAGGCAGCGACTCCCGTATATCAGCAATCATCTGTTCATATGTGCGGACAAACTCATCAATTGGAACCCGTTGGATCGCGTCGTTCGTCCCCAAGGCCAACACGATAACATCAGGCTTTATGGCAACGATATCACTCTTTAGCCTTGTAATACCCGGAAGAACGCCGGGATGATCCGTTAATGTAGAACCGATAAAAGAGGCGTTATGAATCTGCCAGTTTAGCTTATCGGCGATTTTATACACATAATTATGGTGCCCATATAGTGATGTAAGACTATCACCCAATACTGCCATTTTTGTAACAGGATCCTCATTCACTTTCGCAAGGCTTCCTTTATTATGAAGCTTTATGGATCTGATACGGGTCTGACAAAATAAATCACCTGAACAATATGTACGCACCCGTACGCTACGCGGATGTTTTTCCGCTAAAATATGTATCGTTTGTTCGGATACATTCGCCGTCTCTGATACAGCATGCTCTTTTCCGTCTACCCATATCTGCACTGCGTTATCCTGTTCAGGGCGGTACTGAGCTATGGTAATCTTCACACCCGACCCCCCCGGCACCACAAATAGCATCTCGCTTCCCCCGTAGCGCGATACCTTTTCAGTAAACCCTGCAACAGACACAGTCCCCCACTGCTGACCCCATCGTATATTCGGATCCGTAATTACTTCACGGGGTGTAATAAAACCTCCGCGCCATATATACGATGCCATTCCAAGTGTAAGTATAAAAGCCAAATAACTGAATTTTAGAGGAAGAATTTTGCTAAATTGCCTGATAACAATTCCGGTCATCACAATAATGAATATGAAAACGGTAACCTTGTACCCCTTATCCACCCATTGCTGCGGCTCATAATACACTTCAGCAGTTACTGGCTTACTCACCTCTATCCTGAAGCTGTTCAGCCCATCAGCCGTTTTTTCACTCGGCATAACGGTGTTTCCGTCCCACAGCCGCCATCCGGGATCATAGCCCTGGGCAAAAACCATAGGAGAAATCGTATTGTAGTCAGGAATAGTAACAATATACTTTGCCGGCGAATACATGGAGTGGGGAAACAGTGTGCTTGCCTTATCATCATCTGCATAAAATAATCCACTGTCCGAAGTGGCGGCGTATACATCAAGCCCAACTACATCATCTCTTTTGCGAAAATACTGTTGATTATCAAGAGAACGAACTAACTGACGCTGCAAATTAGGATCATATTGCCGATCAGTAAGAAAAATTTCGTGCATAAAATCATCAGGCACAACAATATGAGTGACTGCCAGCCTCCGGAGTGTCGCAGCGGCAGATGCGGTTTCAAGAATGTCAGCCAGCGTGCGTATATCAGTCGTATGAAACACCTCACTTGCACTTATTACCGGATGATTTTCTGATTCGTAAATAAATCTATTTTTCCATGGAGCTGCAAGAGTCCTGCTAAAATCCGGCGTCATTGTTACTAGTCCTGCAAATTGCTGGTATGCGGGCGGCACTGTCACCCGAGAGAATGATCCGCGAACCTCACCCAAAAACACCTGACGGATAATCCCGCTCCAAGTGATAACTGACAAAATAAACACTATCACGGGCGCGGCAGAAACATATTTAAATCTATGTTCTATCCATGTTGTTGCTGCCATAAGTGACCATGGGATAAGCACGCTATAAGAAAGCGATGTCAGCAAATAAAACTTGGTTGGTTCACGGAAAGCGCTGAAAAACGGTACATGCTCAAACATCCAGCGGTACAATTCCCCGATTGGAGGGTTTACCCCTTTGGATAAAAATGCGCCGATTAATCCGAGCAATGAGACAAAGATAAGTATCCTGTATGTCGGGAAAGCATTCACCGAGACATCGCGTATGATCCCTCTGCGTTTTTGGATAAGCAAATATAGCGATCCATAGGCAGCAATCGGCAACAACAAAAACTCAGGTTGCATAAAATACGTTTTTCCGAAAATATTTTCTGGCCAATTTGGATGAAGCAACGATAGTGTTTTGGAAAACTCCGCCCAACTTAAAAACGTCAGCCATTTGGGATCTGCAAAATCACCGGGCAAGGTAATGCCGCGCGCGGCTATCACCGGAAGCAACCAAAAACTGTGAAGTCCAAGTGTAATAACCGCTGGCAATATACCGAAACGAATAACACCTGACCACTCCTTCACTGGTAGGACGCATATAACGTACAAAAACAGGACAAAGAATATAAGCAAACTTATCCGCAGATCAAACAACAATATGAGTGTTAGCGCGATTGTAAAGATCACAACACTACGCCGCGTAAAACTTCCCAGAACAAGAGGAGCTATTGCGTACGCCATAAATATACCAACTTGGCCGCCACCGGCAATCATAAGAATGTAGGAATTCGACAGATAAATAAGCATGGATAACGTTGCCCATAATCGGTTTTTTAGCATGAAATATCCACAGTAATATGATGAGAGAGCGCCCACTAGTAAAAATGGCCAAAAAAAGAGCATACGTGACGCTACGTCCCATGGTATCCGGAAAATCTGCACAAAAAGCTTCGTTCCGATACTTACATACGTATTCAGATTTAACCCGCTTAACCCCGGCTCGCCAAGGCTTGAGGCGCCTAAATTTGTCCATGCCGAAGGCAACCAATTGATTTCACTAAACCGCTGGGTGAAATAGTAGGGAAAATCAGGAGCGGTCAGTAAGCCTCCCCCGAGCCAATTTCGGTAAATAAATAACATCACTACGATAACTAATAGCGTGGTACCTTCTATCTTCGGTGCTGCCAATTTATGTAAAGGCGCGAAAAGTCTTGAGGTTATATTCCGCATAAAGTCAGCGGCTGGTGTGTATAGGCCATATATAGATTGCACCCCGGCAATTAGGATAAGGAAGTAAATCCATGCGCTCGCCCTGTTTATAGAGAATTCTATTTTAGAATATGTAAAACAAACGCTCACCACGAGTATCAGAAGTGCCAGATATAAAGAAATTGCGTGGCTCATCTTGTTTATATGAATGGCATATAACCAAAATGCCAATAAGGTAAAAAAGACTATCTCCAAATGCAGTCGCGCGAAAAAAGTATCGTAAAAAATAAATAAGACCACCATCAATGCGATGAACTGGTATTTTTTAAATACACTGATATTGCGGGCGTTATATAACAACCCCATTATGTACAAAACAAACGGCATTAGAAATATCACCGTAGAAGACAAATGGTCAGTGTTAATAAACAATGTGTGTACTTTCGCAATCAGGAATTCGGGAAAGAAAGAGGTATTTAAAATATCACTCTTAGAAAACTTATATCTACTGGTAATGATGGGGCTTGCGTTCGAAATTTGAATAGCATTGACGGCAGTACCCTTCAAAGACTCCAATTCAAAATAATACGTGTGTCCCCGAGATGACTCAATTATCGGAAAGCCAAAAGTAAAAACTCTGCTCCCCCGAAATATTCCGCCTTTATATTCATTTGTGTGTAGCCAATCGCTTGCGCCTTGCTCTTTTATCCTGAATACGAGTAAATCTTCTTCGCCGGTATAACTCACTTTGTCCACTTTTACCGACACTATACCAAGATTGTCTTGTCTGGCGACAAACTCACCTCTTAGCTTTTGTCCTTTCATCAAATACCCGTCGTCGGTGCTTACAATACGAGAGTTATTGGTTTCCGGATACGTCAAAACAGTAAAACTCTCGGAAGAAACCACAATGAGCGAAATAATAAGCCAGAACAACAAAAGTGCGATAGGTACGACAATATATTTTTTAATAATATCTGGTGCTGACATCATATCTTTTGTTTTTTCAGGTATATAAAAACAACACTAAGTGAAAAAAAGGTGAGTATTGCGCCTACATAAGCGTATATCTGCGGTTGAAAATACAGCACAATTTTTGCGTTTACACTTCCATCTGTGTTTGACGTGTAGTACGAACTACCTAAAGCTCTGATAGCCATGGGATCGATTGTCCATTCATTACCATAGGATGATGCGGGTTTATGAGAGTCAACGAACAATGCTTTGTCGAGCTTAGTGTATAACGTTGTTTCATTATCCGTTTTTCCAGCTCCCGTTGAGGGATATACTTTCCAGCCGGGATGATACGTTTCCGCAAATAGGAGTTTCTGCGGCGATGATATGCCACGTACTGTCACTTCGTACTGGATAGGAGATACACGTATATAGTCGATGTTAGCCTGAGATGTTATCACCATTGTAGGATTCTTTAGTTGATATAATACGTAATTACCCTGAGTGCTCCTCATCACCTCTTTGTCAACAATTGCGTCCACCAGCGCCTGATCCTGATATGAAAGATAATCTGCGTTATACATATAAGATTTTCGTACAGACGGCGGCGTGTTGTTCGTTACCATTACATGCGAGACATTAATTTTACGGAGTATAGTCAATAGTTTTTCGTAATTTCGCGCTATTATTGCACCTTTAATCTGCTCTTCTATTTGCGGAGGATACGAACCACTACCACTGAGGTCATTTACTCCGGTAAAAAATTTAACAGGCGATACACCAGCGTAAGTGTGCCTCCCGTCATCCTCGGTAATAATTGCGTACGAAGCGATATTTTGTGGTAAGCTAAAAATCTGACCGGAAGGAGGAATATTTTTACGGATATCGTCCATAAACGAAAGATATTCAGAGGGGATATTTAGGATTCTGGAAATATCTTTGGTCGTCCATAATGGACTATCAACAATCTGTTTAACGGGGGCTGCATTCAGGAATACTGCAATGAATGCGGTAACGAGGATGAGTCGATAAAATTTACTGGTCTTATGTATAACAAATAGACATATATATAGAAGAGACGCATACACGAAAATATACCCGAGCGCAAACTTGTCAGTAAAATTCCGGAACATACCGAACCCGGGGATGTATCCCATCAGAATAAAGATGTCCTTAAGCACACCTATATTTACTGTGAAAAAATATAGTGCTGCCAAAAAAGCAATTAAAAAAATGTGGAAAACGTACAAATGTTCGTTCCGAAACACTTTTTTATACTGCAAAATCCCCATGGCCAATATCACGACAAAAATAAGACTTATTGGCAGTATATAATCATAGTAGTTAGCAAATATTGCCACAAGCGGCTGATTAATATCGCTTAAAAACTGCCGGTGATAAAATGTGAGGAGCGGATATATTACATTACCGGTCGCTGTTCCATTGACGGTTGCGGCAAATGTTGCGGCAGCATCGGTCACCCGGGCGGCATAACCGATGTCCCCCTGATATAAGAGTGATATAACAAATGGCACGACCCAAAATAACTGGCTTACCGCAAGCGAAATCCCAAAAATGACGCTCCGCTTAACATACGGAAGAATTGACCGTCTATCCCGGATAAAAAACAAAATAATTGCTGGTATAAATGGTAAAAAAAGTCCACCCAACCATGGCACTCCAAGATTTGCAAACGAAAACAAAATTGCCCAAAATACAACTTTGTACACATCCGTCGAACCCCCGTGTTGAATGTACTTCAAAAAATAATAGGCATAAATCGGAAACAGAGCGATCAGCCATGCCGGGGAAAGGAAATATAATAACTGGCTAAACATGGTCACGGGAGATAGTATATAAAGCAACGCGACAACAAATGCTGCATAATACTCGCTTTTTATAATTAGCAGAACGAATTTCTGGAAATAAATAAATCCCAGTATAAGCGGCAATGAAAAAGTAAAATAAAACAACAGAGTTTTTGACTGGATGAGCGTCTCTAACCATGAAAGAATGGCCAAAAACGGGAAAAACTGATGGTTAGGCGTATAGGAAGAGAGCGATGAAATCGTATTCCACGAATATATTGCGAGGCTTTGCATCACCTCACGGGGATACGCATAAAAAATCCGAGTATCATCGCCTCCTAAAAATAATCTCCCGCCGAATAAATAATAGGGCAAAAATAAAAGCAAGCCCACGATTACCACGTTCATCATCAGCCAAATCCGTGGGGGTACTTTTTTTTCCATTCTCATTTAGGACGCCTTTCGTATGACACGGGCGGGATTTCCTACAGCTACGACATTTCCGGGTATGTCTTTTGTCACCACCGACCCCGCGCCGATCACGCTACCCGGCCCAATAGTGACACCAGGTAACACCACCACGTGTGTACCTATCCACACGTTCTCACCTATCACCACCGGTTTGGTAACATACCCCTGATCTTTAAGTGGTTTTTCCCGGTCACGGAACTCATGGTTAAAATCGGTAATAAAACAAAATGCAGCAATTTTCGTATTCTTACCGATGATTATTTTTTCGTGCGCCATGACGTAGGTGCTATCGTCGATCAATACATCATTTGCAATGACAACGTTCCCAGTCCCGCCGGCACTGACCCGTGCGTTATTACCTATCCGTGAATTGTTACCCACTTTCACCGCGCGCCACGTGCTTTGGAAAAATAATATGTTACTTCCCAAAAGCGCTGAGGAAGCAATGTCATACCCGCGTAGCCTCAATACAATTATCCGCAACCAGGAAGTTACCCTGCCAATACCCATCACAACAAGGTGCAATGAGGTTTCTATAAATCCTTTACGTCTGACTGCGGATACGAATTGAGATATACGTTCCATACAAGTTCCCACCGGATAAACCGGTAATTATTTCTTTAATGTCTTGGCGAGCATATGTTCCTGTTTTTCCTTATAAAATAATGCGCGTATTACCCGCACCATAATTGTATACCCATGAAGTGCCTTTGCGGGCTGCGGAACCACATCACCCACCACACTCACGAAACGTTCGGCAGGCTTAAGGGTGTCAATAACTTCGTAAGGAATGCTCCCTTTCCAATATAAACGGATAAAAGGCGAAGGGATTTTCCCCAACATATGATCATAGGTAATCCCGTTTTGCGACAGCACGTCGTGCATTTTTTTACTTTTTCGCACAAATACTAATTTATTCCTTGTCCAGTAGACGAACCATAAGTGGCTCCGGAATGGCCGGATGGTTTCCAATATACCGTTGGGCACTTCGAGATATCCGGCGCGAGATACGCGGGTAATTTCTTTAATCACCGCTCCGGGATCATCAACGTGCTCGAGTAAGTGTGAACAAAAAGAAAAATCAAACGCCTTATCATGAAACGGCATGTGCGCGACATCGCTATCAACGAACTTGCCGATATCACGTATAGTACCGAATTGGGTGTCGCGTTGCGCGTTTCCCAACGATAGTTTATCGACAAAAACGTCGCCTCTCCAAAATGGCTTATCACCGGAACCGATATCGACAACGAGATCGGTTTTATTTACCCGGAAACCGGGTTGTATTTTCCTTTGATAAAAATAGTAAATTGTGGAGAGTATATTCACAACATTCTCTTTACTAGACGTTAACAGCGCTCATAGGCTTTGGTGTATTTTCTTGGCTTCCTCTACCATCCGGGCAATACCGTCACGAAGCGCTATGGTGGGAAGCCAACCCGGAATTCTTCCCATGTTGGGAGAAGCAATAGGATCATGCCCTATTTTGGTGCCGGGTATGACTGTAGCCCCCGTCATGTCACCGATCATATCCGCGATATCCCGGATACGCACCCATTCGTAACTCGATGCGTCATACACCGTTCGCCGCAGATTTTCACTATTCACTGACATATAAAACGCGTTTGATAAATCGGTGATATGGGTAAATTGCCGCCATTCGCGGCCATCGGTCATCATCATAATTTTTTTGGTTTTGAACGCCTGATAAATAAAGTCAGATATCACATGGCTTTTGATATCCTCCCCCTCCATAACACCATAGGCATTCCACACCCGTACACACACGCCACCCAAAAGCGACGTCCACACCTCTCCCAACCGCTTTGTGACCCCGTACACCGTGTCTACTTCTTCAGACAGCTGACTGGAAACAAACAGAAAATTTTTCTTTGACTTCTCCAGTTGATCAAAAACATTTTTCATAAGCGCCAAATTCCAATCTAATTGATTTTTCTGAAGCTTGGGCTCATAGAGATATTTACTTCCGCCGACATCCCACGCCAAAAAATATACGTTGTCTACATCAGTAAGTGGCAACGTTGCGGCACGAGCATCTTCGTGCTCGCCCCGTTTTATATCAAATGGAATAACCCGTTCGCCTTTACTCTCTAAAAACTCACAGAAAGGCTTTCCGATAAATCCGCTTGATCCGATAACTAAGTTTGTTTTCATATATCTTTACGGTTTTGCTTCACCTGTTGCTCTATCCATGCGTATGTCTTGGTGAGGCCATCATAGAGCTTAGTAGACGGCGCCCAGCCAAGCTCTTTTTTGATAAGACGGTTATCTGATGATCTCCCCCGTACCCCCAATGGTCCTTTTACGTGTTTTATCTGCAGTTTTTTCCCGGCAATATCCATCACCATCTCTGCGAGTTCATTTATGCTCACCATTTCCTCCGAACCAATATTGACCGGTCCGGTAAATGTACTTTTCATCAGCCGACGCACCCCTTCCAGACACTCATCGATATAAAGATATGACCTGGTCTGTTTGCCGTCTCCCCACATTTCAATCGTGCCTCCGTCTTTTGCCTGCGCTACTTTGCGGCAAATAGCAGCTGGCGATTTTTCCTTGCCGTTGTTCCAACTGCCTTCGGGGCCAAAGATATTATGAAATCGCGCGATGCGCACTTCCATGCCGTAATTTCGCCTGTACGCTAAATACATACGCTCGCCGAATATTTTTTCCCATCCGTACTCACTGTCCGGAGCTGCAGGGTACGCGGATGATTCCGCGCAATTGGGATTATTGGGATCCATTTGATTGCGCTCAGGGTAAATACATGCTGACGAAGAAAAAAATATCTTTTTTATTTTGGCAAGTTTCCCGAAATGTAAGGCATTGAGGTTTATTTGCGCGGAGTTGTGCATGACATCCGCATCATGATCACCGGTAAAAATGTATCCTGCTCCCCCCATATCAGCCGCGAGCTGATATACCTCATCGAATGGGAGGTTAAACACTTTTTCACAAAATCTCTGGTCACGGAGGTCTCCAACCACAAAGTCGTCTGCCTGGCTTTTGCTGTATTCATGCTGCTTAATGTCTACTCCCCTCACCCAATATCCTTCTTTTTTAAGGCGTTTCACGAGGTGTCCGCCGATAAATCCACCCGCTCCGCACACCAATGCTTTTTTGATTATTTTCGTTTTGTTTTTAGTATTCATTTATTTACCCCCGATATATGAGATTATATCGCTATTTCTCCCTCATGGCTATCTATATCACCTACTACCGCCGCCTTACCACAGTCATCTGTCTAAACGCCTCAGCAAAGGTATGATCCCACGTACTATCTTTGGCAAATTGTATCGCGCCCTTTCGTAGTGATGCATATAATTTTTTATCCGTAAGCACTTCAATAATTGCCTCGGAAAAGTTGCTGACGGTATCTGTTGCAATCATTGCACCGCCTAGATGCGCGACAACCTTACCCAAAGGCGGAACAGGAGTCGTAATCACGGGTAATCCCGCGGCGCAATAGGCGCGGATTTTTCCGGCGTCAGCAAAGTACCGGACGGATCCCGGAAATGCCCGGTATGGCGCGACCGCGAGATAACACGACCGTAATATCTTTGACATCTCCAAGGGACTTTGCACAAAACCATGAAACGTTACTCTTTTTTCAACATGAAGTTTTTTTGCTAAGCCCGTCAAACGTGATATGTCATCAGGATACCCGCCGACAATAACAAGATGCGCACTCGGGACAGACTTTGCCACCCGCGGGAGAGCTTCGATCGCCAAATCCGGCCCGTTTTCTTCACCCAATGTTCCCATATACGCTAATCGCCCATAGGAAGCGGTATTATTTTTTTCAAACTGGATTTGTTCCGGCAGCAATCCGTTCGGGACGTAGATAACCGGCGCCGACCGGTCAGGATGCAGCCCTGCTGAAATCCGGGCAGGCTGCATTGCCTTCGACACATCCCATATATAATCAGCGTGATGCGCACATACCCTGTCTAACAATAGATAAATGCGATTAAATACACCTTTACCAAACCTATCGGGAGCGTAGTCTGATACATAGTACACAACGCGCTTAACTTTGCCAAATCTTCTTAAAATAATACCCGCCAGTGTATTTATGCTTTCCAAACCGATAAAAAAATCAAACTGGCCTTTGTTTCGGATACCCTGATCGAGAACGGAACAAAAATCCCGCACCTTAAACGAGACGCGGGTGCCTGATACGTTTTGCATCAGGAGAAATGGGGATAATAAAGACATCCAAAACGAATTTTTACCCGCAGTCATTGTACTGTTACGGTATATCTCTATTCGCGGAAGCACAAAGTCACTTCCCGGAAACGGCTGATCGATAAGAACAATCTCAGCGGCACGGGGTAATAAAAAATCACGGAGCGGCTCCAAGCTACCGTTGGTTGGTAGACGCCTGCCATTTATCCATGGGGAAAATGTTGCAAACAACACCCGGGATTTTTCAGACAGTACTATCACATTATCTTCGTTTCTCATGCGGCCTTTAAAGGATATCGGGCTAGTTTTTACGGGCTTTCGCGATTAGTAAATGAGAGTGGCGCACGTCCAGCCGGCACAGCAATTTAGATATCCATCCGCCAAATATAAGATAACCGATGCCTCTTACGTCTTCTACCTCAAACCCGTATTCTTTGAGCGCATCGATAATCATCTGATACGACAGAACCTTGTTGTGACTCAGCAGTCCTAACAAACTCAAATCCTTCACAATAAAACTTCCCCCGACCGCCATTGGATTACCCAGCATCCGTGACGATACGCCATACGTAGATACAAACGGCTGCCATCCCATAATGAGGGCTGCCACATTCATCCAATTTGCGAGATTGTCTGTCGCAATCAGCATATACCCGCCTTTTTTAAGTATTCTTCTCGATTCCTGCAAAAATAAACCGGTGTTATAAAGGTGTTCGAGACTAAAATGACTGATGACGACATCAAATTGCCCGTTTTTGAACGGAAGCTTGTGGTTAATGTCGCTCCGGACAAAAGTAATAGCGCTTTTGCCCTTTGGCAACGGCCCACCCTCAACACCCACAACTTTTGTGGCCTTCGCTTTCTTGGCAAAAAGCTTAGTAAGGCGACCCTCCCCGCTGCCTAAATCCACCAGACTACACCCAGGATTTGTTTCGATCAACGAAATAAACGTTTCGTTTTCTTCCTTTGTCCAATCACCTGAAAATACTTTAAACGCCTGTTTTTTGAGAAGTTGTACGAATGACATATTGGTGTATATTACTTGGTTCTGCGCATTTGTTCAATGAGATTTCGTACACCATTTTCCAAGGAAATGTGCTCGGAATAATGTATAACTTTTTTGGCCTTCGCCACCGAAAGCACTCTTTTTGGCGGAATATCTGCCGCGTCACTGGTATAGACAACCTTACTGCTGGTGCCCGCCAGGTTAATGATCATGTCCGCAAGTTCACGGATACGTATGTATCGCTCACTCGCTACATTTACCGGATCTGCAACGGCGTACAATTCAGTAAGGGAAAGTAAATTCTCTACTAAATCATCAACATGCAAAAAAGACACTTCATTCTCACCGATCCCTGTTATCGTAATTGATTCATGATGAAGTGCTTTGTCGATAAATGACGGAATAATTCTGCCTTTTTCTATACTATCTCCTGGTCCGTACGTGTTCCCCGGCCGAGCGATGGCAATATGCATGCCATATTGCTTTGCGTAATGTTGCGCGCTCAATTCCATACTCTTTTTCGAACGCGTGTAACCATCTCCATCATCGGCGGTGTCACCCGGAACAACCTTATCTTCATCAAGAACACCATAAAGTGATGCCGGGTACACCATGGCTGAGCTCATTAAAAGCAGCTTACGTGTCTGGTGTATCCGCGCTGCTTCCAAAATATTCGATGTTATCGTCGTATTTACGGTAAATATCTCCTCGCTGTGAGAACGCTTATAGGCTGCACCTCCATCAAGCGCTGCCATATTACACACCACTTCCTGTCCTTTCAGTGCTTGTATACAAGTTTCCATTGATAAAAGATTACCCGAGGCTGAGAATGCGCCGGGTGTTTCTGGTATGGCTGCGTTTGCGGAAAAAAATGCGGTTACTTTGGCGCCTTTCTCTGCAAGCGCGGTCACCATATGAGACCCGATAAATCCTCCAGCACCGGTAACCAGTACTGCTTTGTTTTTCCAGTAATTTTCCATATTAGCGAGATATAACTGAACTCACCACTCCGACTACCCCTCCGGTACTTTCAATTATTTTCATCAGCACAAAAAAGAAGGCATCTTTTGGGCGCCGCAAAAACAATCTCCAATTCCGGATATACGACCAGCGTAACGGCATATAGCTTTTTATCCCGACCACCGGACGCTTTTTTACATACTTTAAAACATCTTTTCCATAAAACAGTTTTTTCATGAATAACTTTTTAACCGTCAATTCCCCTTCGTTGTGCCGGATATACCTACTCGTTCTGCCAACCTTGTAGGAATGCTCCAGCAACTTAAAATACATGTCTCCGTCATCCCTGCCGCCGGCAAGATTTTCGTCCAGCCCACCGAGCGACACCCAGACTGATTTTTTGAAAAAACGCGGCGCCTCTATGGTAGTATCCCCGAAATAGCACCGCCGCTCGAGATCCTTGGCGCTTGCCCACACGCCCACGCCAAATGAAATCTCGGGAATAATAAGTGCGTCATATCCTTCTTCAGCCAACTGTACTGCTTCCTTTATGAGATTTTTATCCAACTCCATATCCGCATCCACATAATAGATATAATCTCCGCTTGCCTTTGCGACACCGTAATTTCGTTTATGGGTGGCATCAAACGTTCCTTCTTTCACCTTTGGTTTAAACGTATATATCTTGGCGTTATATTCCTGGGATATGCGTACAGTATCATCAGAAGAACCGCCATCTACGATAATCACTTCAATATGTGTATACGTCTGATTGTTGATAGACCGGAGGCAATTACGGAGCATCCCTGCAGAATTTTTGGTCGGAATAATAACAGACACCAATTTTTTCATACATTAGGATTTTTTCGTGCAAGAATAGCGACACATAGACCACTATTATTCCGTACCACCGGATCGAGGGATGCAAATACGTACAAAAGAGGATACAGTAAACCCGCGAGCATCATGTGCCGCCCCAATAACAAATGATTAAATTCCCACGCCAGACTTCCGAAAAATCCAAACGAGTTCCTAACTGCGAGCACCTCAAACCCAATGCGCTCCAAATCCCGTCTAAGTACGTCCGGCTTAAATCCTTCACGCACATGATCATCGTGTTCCCACGTTTCAAATTGCCGGAAAAACCGTTTCTGATTTTCTTGCGGCGTATGCACAAAAAGATATCCTCCGGGCTTAAGCAGCAAATGAATATTTGCGAGTGCCTTCTTGTACTCTTTAATATGTTCCAATACGTCCACGTTTACAACGAAATCATACGTGCCCGCAATGTTCGGCTTCTTGGTAATGTCACCGTAAGAAAAGTGTGCGTTGGTTATCTTCAGTTCAGTTGAAAAACGCTGCGCGAATTGCATTTTCCGCCTGTCAATTTCCCACCCATCTGCGTGTACGCCAGGAAACATACGCGCCATATCAAATACATAATTCCCAATGCCACTCCCCGCATCCAATACCCTTTTGGGTGCTATGTGCCGTTTCACGACGCTGAGCGCCCAGCGGTAATACATGCTCCGCACTTGAAATCCGATTTCAGGAATACCAAATAGAAAAATATAGAGTTGCTGCAGGTTACGCATCAGTCCTTTCGCGGGCTTTTTGGCGTTTTGGGTATAACTGTCATTCATTTGCGACAGTGATTCCAAAAGAATTTCAGGATGCCGAAAATAAAGTGATCCGATCATAGGCGCTACTGCTCATTATACCCCAGTATAGCCCACACGGTGAGGGAAAAAATAAAAATACATTGGGCAATGAAAGACACATCGGTAAGCCGCGATGACAATTTATGCCGCGCCACGTATGGCAAGAAAGAAATAAGCGACCATAGAATATAGCCGCGGTATATAAAATACGAAAAACCATAACTCACTCCCCACGTAACGGAAAGAAGCGGTAACCCAACGAGCAAAAGAAAAGTAAAACGGTAAAACGGATTTGGCCAAATGTATTCCCGTACGACAACCGCTGTCGCTATCGAAAGGAACGGATAAAACGGATAGCGGTACCAGCCGTGCCCAGGTTCATCCGGAATTCCGATGGCATAGAGCACCGCGTAAGAAAAAACCGCGAAAAGCAAAAACCAGTGCTTTTTAACTGAAGAAGTGAGCACAAGTAGTGCCAGCCATCCCCCGTATATCCATCCGTCCAAAAATAGACGATCAGCAAGATACGGCTTAAGCCATAGACTGTAAACACCTGCAAACGTTATATCATACCGGTTAAGCTGTAACCCCATAAGCCCGGTAAATACGGTTTTATCAAAGTAAAACCCATAAAAAATGTATATGCTGCCTATCGCGAGTGAGATGAGTAATACCTTCCACGCATCACTCACCCGTTTTACATACCAGAGTATTCCGGCAGCGGAAATTGCTCCTGCGATCCATGGAATTTTCGCCAATATAAGTAACCCTCCCAAAACACCCACTGCCGTACGCAAATTCCGGTTATTGGTTTTGAGGTAATACCACAAACATATAAGCATCCCGAGCCACATGGGTATAAAAAAATTTTCGTTTTGCATAAGCCGCGATCCCACCGCCACGGTTGGAGTAATCGCATAGATGAGCGCTGCGAGAAGTCCGGTGAAATTACCATACATGAGCGCTGCAAGCCAAAAAACGAAAAAAACAGAAACAGTTCCCAATATCAGAGAAAACATGCGGATTTTAGGCAGTTGTATATCAGTAAATTCCGATTGACCGGTAAGCATTGCAAATGTGCCGGCTACAAGCCCAAAAAATGGGGGGTGCTCCAAATATGGGCGCACGAGAATAAAATTTGCCCCGTTAATTTGTATTATTTCGCGATCCTTGTACTGCGGATGATACGACCACGAGCGTGGCACGCCTTCTTTTAATATGCTCATACCCTGCCACACCCAAGCGAACTCATCAAATGTCGCCCCGAGCCTCGGCCACGTTGCGTATTGGTTTCCACGAAGTAGTATGCCAATAATCACAATACCGGCTATTAAAAAGGCCGTGATGTTTTTCGATAATTTCATACCTTCGCCGTCTTATTCTGAGCGGTAATAAGACGTAAGCTTTCACTCGCCGTTTTTTCCCAACTGAACTGATGTGACCACGCTATCGCCTCCTTACCCAACGAAGCACGCAGCGAGCTGTCCTTGAGCAAGTGTATAATTTGTTGCGTAAATTCATGCTTGTCATGTGCCAGAAGCCCTGTTTTTTTGTCACGAATAGATTCTGATAGCCCGGCGACATTGTAGGCAATTGCGGGAGTTCCGTACGAATTTGCCTCAATAATGGAAATCCCCCACCCCTCGTTCATAGAGGGGTTTACGAACACCCACGATTTCTGCAGGAGATATTTTTTCTCCTTCTCGCTCACCGGGCCGATAATTCGTATTTTCTTCCGGAGTGCTCCCCGCATGGATATGTCTATGACTGACGATGCCTCGGTACCCCACCCCGCGATAAGCAATCTCGCGTTGGGAACCTGTTTTACAATCTCCGGCATGATCTCTATAAGGTGATCGACGCGCTTATACTTTTTTATCCGCCCCAAATATAATATGGTCGGCGTTATAAACTTTTGGTTATCTGCCTTCCGCGAGTGATGACCGGTAACGCCGTTATACACCACATGAACATCGTCCGGAGAAAATCCCAATTTCTCAAGTTCGTGCTTTGTAGATTGAGAAACGGCGATAATACGCACCTTTTTATAAAAAAGAGGAAACAGGTAATGCTCAATACAAAACCCTATGATATTAAAAGGAAATGGCAATTCCACAAAAAATTGATGACCGTGAATATGGTGTACTAAGACCGTCTTCGGTTTTCTACTGTAGAGTGGAGTAAAAAATGGTATACCGTTTTGCGCGTCTACAATGACATCACACCACGTACGGAATTGGGACAAATAATAATAAAATGCCCAAACATATACAGAAAACCTGCCGCCCTTTCTGATTATTCGCACACCCCGCTGCACTTCATCTCCGGGCATATTACCGGCAAGATTTTGACCGCAAAAAATCGTTACAGAGTGCCCTGATGCCACCCATCGCTCAGATATTTCTTGGATATAAATCTCGCTACCTCCTGCCCACTCATGTTTTGTATCCCGCCAGTGAAAAATAAGAATATTCATTATTTTATGATGTAATTACTTTCTTTTACTCTTATCACCCGGATATTTCAAGGCATCCCGAGGTACACTGGCACTTTTATACGCTGACACTACCAGTGAGGTACCGAACGGCAACGTCGCCACACGGGCGACCAGCTCTTCGAGCCGGAACAAAAACATAAGCAGTGCTTGAATAATCGGCGGTGGAGGCGTGAGCATCTCTCTCACCAACGCCAACTCATTTGTTTTTTTTGACGTTATCCTGAAACCCACCACTTTTTTCATCAGAAAATACGGGACATATTGGAAAAACCCAAAATACCGTATATCGGTTACCGTAAATCCTGCACCGGTAAGGCGCTGGATGAGGCCACTCCGGGTGTATCGTCTTTTATGTCCTGATACTTGATCTATGTCTGTCCAGAGTTCCATGCCAGCAGGCACCGTCAGAAATAGTTTCCCGCCTTCTGAAAGCCGCGAGTTACACTGCGCGAGAAATTCGTGGTCATTTTCTACATGTTCCATGACATCAAATGCCCCGATCGCGTCATACCTAGCGCCAGCCTTATGTTTATCCAGCGTGCTGCAAACAAGCGTCGCTTGGGTTCTTTGCTTCGCAAAATGGAGAGCTTCCCCGTGCATATCAAGCCCCGTTACCCGCAATCCCATGCGTTCCAGCATGGCAAGCACATATCCGGTACCGCACCCCACCTCAAGGAATGTTTTCCCTTTATGATCCGGAAAGTGCCGCTCTATTGCCTGGCTGATCACTCTATTTCGGGAGTGAAACCAAAAATGCTTATCCTCGAGTGAAAATAGCAGCGCGAAAGCTGCTTGCGGATAATCTTCCAATCGTTGGCTAGGTGAGGGTTTCAGATAATTTATGAAAATAATGATGTATGCTGCGCAATCCAATCGTATAATTGCTGCACGCCGTCGGTCACTGATGTTGTCGGTTCCCACCCAAATTCGCGTTTCGCGCGGCGGATGTCAGCAATAAATACTTTTTGATCTCCCGCTCGCCAGCCTTTGCGGGCAACCGGAGTTATCTTGCCATGCAACGCGCGCACAATGGGGGCAAATTCGTGCCATACCGACATGGTATTTTCGGGACCTCCTCCAATATTATATATTCCTCCCCTTGTTTTCTTTCCGGCGGCAATCACCATATCGTACGCATGCACCAAATCATCGATGTAAAGCAGATCCCGCACCTGTTTGCCGTCGCCATAGATGGTAAGTGGCTTCCCGGATATTATGGCAATTAAAAACCATGCTACCCACCCCTGGTCTTCTATTCCGAATTGCCGTGGCCCATATATACACGACTGCCGCATAACCACGGTATCGAGCCCGTATATCCTGCCGTAATCGTGTACGTACTGGTCAGCGGATCCCTTGGAGCATCCGTAGGGCGAGTGGAAGTCGAGAGTACGGGACTCATCTACGCCATAGGGCAAGTCTGCATACGCGTAGCGCGTGGGTTTTGCTATCACCTTCACGTCATCCATGCTTCCATACACTTTATTTGTTGAAGAATAAATCAGTTTTGCGCGGCTTTTGGCTGCCCGCATTGCCTCTAAAAGATTGAGTGTCCCAAGCGCGTTTATTTCAAAATCCTCACGGGGATTGGTAATTGACGTGGTCACCGCAACCTGCCCCGCCAAGTGAAGCACCGCGTCGGCTTTTTTCAAAAATGGCATCAGCTTTCCCAAAGCTTCTCCCGACCGCATATCTCCATGAATAAATGTGAGATTACCGCCGTGGCTGGTTAACCATGACAGATTTTTGTCAGTGTGGGCACGTGACAAATTATCAAATACCACTACTTCAGCTTTTTTTTGAAGGAAATAATGAGCAGCATTTGACCCGATAAAACCGGCACCGCCGGTGACAACAATTTTCATAATGTTTATAACTACGGCACTGCCACCCGGAAATTAAGCTCTTCGTCAAACTTCCATTTACGCTTGTTGAGATTATCATAATAATGAAGAATCCGTAAACGATAATAGACGGCAAACGTGTCTTTGAGCATGTTCAGTATTATTTTCCAAACGCTTAACGACGTGATACTAGACGCCCCAGTAAAATCCAGTTCAACAGGAGCCTCAAAAATACGCGTGTAACCTAAACGGTGTGCGACCGCAAGAATTTCAATATCAAACGCAAAAGCTTTGACGAGCAACCTCGGGAGGACATCTTCCAGCACTTTCCTGCGGTACAATTTCATCCCTACCTGAGTATCCCGGACATTTAACCCAAACAACAGCTTGGTAAGCTGCTGATACCCCCAGGACAATATTTTTCTGGAAACAGGGTATTGTACTTTGGATACAGGATGGCGCTTGCTCCCCACAATGATATCTGCGTTATACCATTTAAAATGCTCAAGCATCATAGAAAGACCCAATTCGCTTAAGTCCCCGCCGGCATCCAGGAACCCTATGATATCGCCGCGAGATTTTCCCATGCCGAAACGGACCGCGTACCCTTTTCCATGATTTGTCTTGTACCCCGTAACCACCAAATTGGAGGACCGTACTTTTTTCGCCTCTTCGAAACTTTTATCATCCATGCCGTCAACGACAACAATAAGTTCATAAGGAGTCGCGAGTAATGCCAACTCCCCCAATATATTCTGGAGTTGTTTCCGTATTGTTTTTTCCTGGTGATATACCGGAATTATAAGCGAGAGCAATTTAATGTTTTGTGACTGCATGGCGGTAATATACTATAAGGCTCAGTAGCAAGCCAATCATAACAACGATATTTACGGTCAGTATAGAAACGATGTCCCGGTGGTACATGATAATCCCAACTACCTGAAGCACGGCGGCAACACCCACCAACATCCAGACACGCGCGTTCCCGAGCCCCAATAAAATCGTCACCAGAATATAATTCAACGAATACAACGACAGAAACACGCCGAGCCAACCTAAATACGGAGCGGCAGGATAATACGACTCGCCGAACAGCAAGAAAAGTGCGAACTCCGGGAATAGAAAATACCCTGCGGTTATACTTGCTGAAACAAAACCGATTGCGGCAAGGCCCGAATACACGAGCCGCTCAGATCCGGCGTTTTGCTGTTTCCGCTCGGCAACCACGGGAAACAATACGTAAGAAACACTGCTGGATGCAAAATAAATTATTTTTCCCATCACCGAGAGCGCGGCATACAGTCCTGCCTCAAATGGAGGCAGGTAGTGTTTCACCAAAATGATATCCATACTATAAAGACTTGTTATGGCAAGCATCGACAACAATGAGGGTATAGTGTAAGCAACCACTTCTTTCCGGGTAATATTTGTTGGCTGCGCCTGCGCCTTATATACAAACTGGAGCGGGAAAAAATACGATATAAACGTCATAATGCTGGTTATTACCCCCGCCAGTACCGTTTCTACCACTCCGAATGTAGCGCCGATTACTCCCCCCACCAGACGCAATACCGCTGCTATATTGGATATCACCATAGCCGGGACAAACCGCTGCAGTCCCTGCAATAAGCTCGCCTGCACAATACCCAACAACCACAGAGCGGCCGTAAGATAAATATAGAAAACAGATACCGGGTGAGCGATATGAAGAAATTCGGCTATAACACCCGTAAGCGGCACAATAATAAGCACACCCACAAATAACAGGAGCGACAGCCGCCGCATAAACGAGATACTCAGGGTTTTTGCCCTTCCGAGTTCGTTATTGGCACGGAAACCCGCTATATAGCGGGTCAATACAATCTGTAAAACAAGAGAGGGGACGTTTAGTAAGTACAAGAGTGAAAGCAGTGACCCCAGTTCACCATACTGTTCGGGTCCTAATATGCGTCCGACTACCAGATGATACGCATAGGCACCGGCGTTCGCCATTGTGGTTCCAAATAGTACGATGGCGCTACTGCGCGCAACCGGGTGCGCTGCAAACGCGGATATTTTATCGACAATCCTTTTCATTATTTTGAGGGTTTCCACCACCGCCAACGAAGCAGTGTTATGAGGGCAACAACGCCATCCCGCCAGGTAAGTTTTTTTCCTTCCTCAAACTTCCTGCCATAATACGATATAGGTACTTCATAAATCTGATAGCCGCTCCGCAAAATCTTTGCCGTTATTTCCGGCTCAAAATCAAACCGCTTTGCTTTAATGTCAAAAAACTCAATGGCACTCCTCCGGAACGCTTTGTAGCCGGTTTCCATATCGGTAATATTGGTGTTATAGAGGATATTGGTGACTAAGGTTACAAATTTATTGCCAAGAGCGTAAACAAACATAGTAGAAAGATGGGCACCCAAAAATCTGGATCCGTATACCGCGTGCACTTGGGGATTTTCAAATGGTGCTAACAGCACGGGATAATCAGACGGGCTATATTCTAAATCAGCGTCCTGGATGAGGATGATATCACCTTTCGCGACGCGGAGCCCCTGCGTTACGGCGGATCCTTTTCCCTGATTTTTTGCCGATGTAATAAGCGTCACCTTCTTTTCCCACGCCTTTAATTCCGCGCGTGTATTGTCTATGGAGCCGTCATCAACAACGATTACTTCTTTCTTCCAGCCGGGTAATTCCAACGCAAACACACGGGTAAGCACTGTGTTGATAGTTTTGGCCTCATTGTACGTGGGAATAATAATAGAGAGTGTTTTCATAATGATGTTGTGCCCAGCACCCGTTCGTATGATACCGCGGTGTCATGGGCAACTGTCTTCCATGTAAATTTTTTCGCCCATTCAAGTCCAGCTTTCACCATAGCCTTCCGGCTTGCCGGCGATAACGACACTGCTTCACGTATCGCCCGTGTAAGCGCCGCGGCGTCGCCCGGGTCAGCAATAAGCGCCGGACCCGCTATTTCCGGAACGCTTCCCCTGTTCGTCGCAACCACTGGCGTTCCGCATGCCATCGACTCCAATACCGGAAACCCAAATCCTTCATGCCACGATGGAAGCACTGTGCATTTTGCCCCCGCGTATAACGCTGCCATATCTTCATTCTTCACAAATCCACTCCGTACGACACTTTTGGATATCCCAAGTACCTCAATCTCCCTCAAAATATTTCTGGTTTCCGGAAGTTCGGCATCCGTAAACGCTGATCCGGCTAATACCAGCTTGAGATCACTTTGCTTTGGCTGTTTTGCCCGAACCTGTTTCCACGCCCGCAACAAGCCCGGAACATTTTTATTCCAGTTTACATCACCTACATACAACACGTATTGATGCGGTAACCGGTATCGCGTTCTCACGCCGTCAATCGCGTCAGCTGATTTTGCTTTTGTATAAAGCGGCGATGGAGCAAGCGGCACGACATGTACCCTCTCTTCCGGCATTCCGATAAGCCGGATAATATCACTCTTGCTGCACATCGAGTCCGTGATAATACCCTTCGCCCCCATAAGGGATATTTTTTGCATCTGCAACTTTACTTTACCCCGGACACCCGCTGGAAACTTATCAGGGAAAACAAGCGGTATGAGATCATGCACCGTGACGGCTGTCGGATACTGTTTAAAAAACGGCAGGGTAAGAAAAAACGGGTCAAAAAATGGAAAATGAACCACATCTGTTTTTTTCGGAATGTCATTTAACCGGGTAAAAAACGAATACGAATGGCTTTTTTCGTACTTTGTGAGCGCATCTATCAAATTTTTGGTGTATACACCGGTTCCCCGCATGCGATGCTCAGTTGAAAGCGGTAATGTATTAATCGCGATATTCATAAGTTCACTTCCTGAGTATAAATGATACGGCCGCAACCGACAACGAAAGGATACTTATACAAATTGCAGCGATTTGCCACCAGGTTAATTGGAGGCTGACTGCCGCTCGGTATTTTCCCTCGGGCGTAGAAAAGGTAAGAAGTCCTTGTGCATCAGGCATTCCAATACGTGTATCGCCCGAAGTAGCGAGCGCCCAACCGGGATAATACGCTACAGGCATAGTCAGCGTTCCGGCACCCGAGGCCGAAATATCGAGGGAAAACACCGTAGGCGCTTCCTTACGGACACGCACAAGACCCGAAGACAGCACAGCTTCACGAGGCATCGTCGAATTTCCGGAAGTAAACCACAGTGTCTGAAATGCATTACCCAGAGAAGAAGTCCCTTTCGCGAGGGATTCATGAGAAAGATAGTAACTATCCGTCCGCGGCTCATACGTGACCGGACGGGAATATCCGTAGGCAAAAAGCACTGCGCATAACGCGATACCCCATCCAAAACGGTACCGCGCTGCTACCTGTGACGCGATAACCGGTACCATAATCAAAACAACCGATAACAATCTCCATGGATACTGAATAAAATGCGCAAGCGGAAGTATGCGCCAAAGCAACTGGGAAACAGGAAGCATGCACACAACGGCCCCACTACACATGATTAGCGCAAATAACGTTTCTTTCTTATATTGTTTACCCCGTCCTGTGATAGCCAGGAAACCGGCGGAAATAAGAAGCATCAAGGGAACAATCCCTATTTGGTAAGACATTTCATTTCCGCCACCCGTCGCTCCCCGGAATCCGCTTCCCCATGAAGGAATAAGAAGTTGTGATACGTCAGGAAAATGCTCAAAAATATTCACGGGGCTTAGCCCCTGAATAAACTGCTGTTCATACAGCGCAGGCATCCAAAAATATGATGCCATTCCAATACCGAGCATAACGGCAGGCACCAGCGCCACATTCTTAACAAGCGCGTATAGTCCTATCATCGGCACGAACAACAGCGCCATAATATTGTGACTTACCACAAGGAAAAATACAGATAGTGCTATCCATATTTTTTTCCCGGCAGCAACTGCTGCCATGCTCGCCATCACCCACGCGATACCCCACACCTCACCAACAGCCCCGCGGATATATAAATCTACGAACCAATACGGCACAAACGCCCCGGTAATAGCACCGATAACCGCAGCAGATTTGCCAAATATCCTGCGCAACCATACAAAACTCATGGTAACCGCGACAAGGTATCCAATTCCTAACGTCCACTTTACGCTATCGACAAAACTAAGGCCCAGAAAATGAAGCGCGCTGCCGATGTAATTGGGAAACGGGTATTGAAATGTAAACAATGGCACACCATAACCGTTGTTTAAGTCAGGTGCCCACCGGGGAAAAAGCGTGCCCGATGACAGCATGGTAAAAAACTGCCAAAACCGGATAATATGATACTCACCGTCGTGAGTCGGAATATACCGCGATCCAAAAAGCGAGAAAGCAGCGGCAAATGCTGACAGCAGTACGATCAGATACGGCTTCATGCCCGTTTTTTATAATAACGTTTGCGGTTTATAAAATAATGACGGAAGTAATACAGCACATACATTACCGGCGGAACGACGGTCAGCATGGTTCGTATTGCCGGAGTAATACCACCGTATTCACGGGTGGCTATCCAGGGGAGGTAACCAAGCATAAGCCCGACGCATACAGCAAACGAAAACGCGTGGATAAATGAGTTTTTCCGTATTGGCACGAACGACGCAAACGTAAGCCACCACGTGGCATACCATGGATACAACTCTTCTCGAAGTGGGCTTAAAAGAAAAATACCGAACATAAGCCAGTATCCCCAAACAATTTTTTTCTCCCACGTCCACGATGAAAAAATAAATAAAGGCAAAAGCGCTATAGTCGCGCCCTTTACCAATACCGACGCGGTAAATAGCACGATGCCTGCCACCTTGTAGTGCGTAGAGGCTCTGTGCCATAACAATAACCCTGCTACGGCAAGTGCCATCATGACAGGATCATTATGTCCGGAAACCAATCCTTCCAGGATAATGAGAGGGTTGAGAGCAAAAAACATTGCCTGATCCCACCGTTTCGTTTTTCGGTAAATCATATAGACGAGGGCGCAATAAAATAGCGCGACAAACGCTTTAAAAGAAAAAATTGCCGCCGTCACACTCGTCCTCCCTACTATATACGGAAATGATGTCAACGCTATCCAGGATGGTCCATAAAGTGCTACTTTATTAGCCGCGCGGGTATAGGCCAACATGGGCTCATTTGGAATTTCGATCGGCATAACTATATACGGGTTTTCCTGGTAGTAAAACGTCATTTTCGCCGTCAAAATATAATTGAATACATCGTAAGAAAGCGCCGGAAAAGAAAAAACCGCAAGGGCAATGAGCGACACTATCCAACGGGGAAAAGCCTTTGGCCGGCTTGCTTTATACGTGGCCATTATGATCGCATACCCGCAAAACAACGCGGTCACTATTGCACCGTATACTACCGAAGCGGCAAACGGCTGCCCGTAAACAAATGCGGTGAGTACAGTAAGCATCTCCACCACCGGTGGATATGAAAACAGCTCCAGGTGTGGATCTTTAAATCCAAATGAAAAAATCATCAATACCAACAAAGCCCCGATCATGAATATTTTTGAAAGTGTTGTCATAATACGTTTGAACGGATAGTCACCGAACTCTGCAGCAAATCTTTGAGAGGCAATAAGGTTGCGGCTGATTTCTCCGGTGTCCATGTGAATGTATCGGGAAGCTGTACCAATAACTCCTCCAGTATTTGCTTGTGCATCAACGCTGCTTCTGAAAGCTGCTGTTCGAACAAGGATACATCTTTCCGCTGCTTCCCCGCCTGTACCAGATACCGGGGAAGCATAGTAAATTCTTTGTCTGAGCGGGCCAATGCATCTACCGCAAGCAAATACTGTTTATATTCGAATAACACCTTCGCCTCCACCAAGTATTTATCAGCCAGACCAAGGTGATATTTGTATGCGCTGAGCGGACCGAAATAGAGCGGCTCTTTTGCTTTATCCAAGAAGCGTGACACTTTATACAGTTTATTTCCGGGCATAAACCCGGGGTAGGGCAACACATAATCAGCACGCACGGTTGGCAGCATACTGAAACAATATAGTACCGAAATAATAACTCCGACAAAAAACCGCTTCATGATGACATACGCACCCGTGACAAGCGATACGCGTTAGGAAAATGTAGCGCAGAAAACAAAGCAAATAAAAACCCTCGCCATCCGTCTACAAACCCCTTGTGACGAACATATATTGCGAAAAAAGTAGTAACGGGCTTAACCAACATATATGAAACGGCGGTGGCGACCGAATGGCCGTTCGGTTTTTCCTTCAATTCGGCCGCGCTTAATTTTATATACGTACGTGCCTTGCTCCAGTATTGGGAGATAGAAGTATATGAATAGTGCTCCATCGCGTTCTCAAGGTGTCCCACATGACCATCTATTTCTATCTGCTCATGAACGCTTTTTTGAGGAAACTTGCCGCTTCCCCTCCTGAAAAGCCTGATGACATAGTCAGGATATTGCCCGCCCTTCCTGAGCCAATTACCAAGAAAATAATTATGCCGGGCAATATAGTATCCGTTTGGCACAAAATGAGAAGAAATGGTCTCCAGAATTTCCTTGCCCAACTCTTTACTCACCGCCTCATCCGCATCCAACTGCAATATCCATTCACCATGGGCGGCATCCAGTGCTTTTTGTTTATTAATATGAAATATCGGCGGATTTGTGGTTTTTATGACCCTTGCGCCATATTTTTTGGCAACCGCCACGGTGTTATCTGATGATCCGCCGTCAACCACGATTATTTCATCCGCAATGTCTTTTACCGACGCCAAACACCGCCCGATATTCTCTTCCTCATTGTAAACCGCAAGCGCTACTGATAGGGTTATATTCTTTTTCGCCATAGCATGTGTATTGTACCAATGCCCAATAGGAAAAGCCCGAATGACACCAAACTGAGGTAATTTGAAAACTCGCGGAGTTTTGTTTCAGTAAACAAAAACCGCAGGGTATACTGTCCGGGATCCAAGTCAAATGTCATAAGACCACGGTAATTTGGATCCTGAAATATCAGCTTTTCGTTCTCCAGCCGGTCACCGTTCACAAACACCTGCCAACCCGGAAAATACAACGTATTTTCAACAAACCGTACTGGCCTACTGATATTCACCGTATACTCCCGCGATGTAGTGGTACGCGGACCAATGGTGATATCATGCGGCTCCGGTGCCGTAAACGCCAGCGATGATGCACGTTTTTCCATAAACCGGACCGACCACACCGGACTGCTTTCCCCCGTATCGGTGGTGCTATTGTATATGCCGCTAAAAAAAGTCTCAGGAACCACCCGGTACTCTTTTGCTCTCCACATGGGAATGGTACTTACTACCGCGACAAAAATAATAAGCGTTGCCATTTTCAGACTGTTTTTTCCCATAATGGAAACAGTGAGGCCACCGATAACGGAGATAATAAATACCGCAACCGACATAATTCGCCAAGGAAACTGGAATTTCTGCAGAAGTGTCACGGTATTCCATATGGGCGATGAATTTTGCGTCATAAAGAAAAGTGAAAAAAATAGGAGGAATATGCCCGCAATCAACAGACGCTGATGCTTTGTGTTTTTTTCGACCGCAAAAAAACCCGCTCCTAATGCGAGCAGCTGGCCGGCTCCCAACCATTTCGATAATTCCTGACTACCTCCATAACTCCACGGCGAATAGAGAAACGAAAGCCATGGCACAAACCGGCCGGAAAATTCTCCCGCCGTCACGATATCCCGAAGTGTGTATTTTCCTTCAAAAAACGCCGGAATCCAGTAAAAAGCGCTTAGTAAAAATCCGGACAGTACGCTGCTTGCTGCTGCAACGGCAAACAATAACGGTTTCTTTGTTTCGACGATCGCTAGATACAATGCATATAGTGCAATAAGCGGTAAAAACATGAGGCTTAACGCGTTATGTCCCAAGATAAGGAACGTGGTACCAACCGTAACAGTTGCGACACCTTTTATCGATACCCGGTGCTTTTCCCGCGAAAGCAGCAAGAACCCATAACAAATAAGCGGAGGGAACACAAAGGCAATATGTTCTCCGATAGCACCCCGCACATACAGATCTACAAATCTATAAGGCGCAAAACCATAAAGCGCCGCCGCGGTCACCCCTGCGGCTACCCCCCACGCCGCCCTCACCCACACAAACATAAAAATCATGCTCGCTACATATGCCACAGCAAATACCAACTTTGTGCTGTCTATGAGTGAAAAACCAGCTGCGTGGAACACTGAGGCCACGTAGGAAGGCAACGGATAAAGAAACATAAGTATGGGGTGGCCATATCCCCAGTTAAGATTTGCCGCCCACCGTGGGACGACATTGCCCTCAGCAAGAGATGCGTAAAAATTTGCTATCCTGGCTACGTGATCCTGCCCGTCATGGGTAACGGGGAAACCTGGATGAAGCAAATCCAAAAGTGGCACAGTCGCCACAACCAAAAGCGCGACAAATAGCAAGATGTGGGTCAGCTTCTTTTTCATCATATTCCTTTCATAAATCGTTTTTCTATCATAAAACCACTCGGCAATTTCCAACGGCTTTCTACCTCGCCGGTTTTTATGACGGTCTCTAACCAGCCATTATAACTCCATGGTTTCTCCGGATCGGGTTCAATCAATAGATATACAGTCCCGTTAAGGTCGCGCCCCGGCGTATATCCGTATTTTTTGGCGGCGTACCATAAGAGTATATAGTCATATGCATGCGGAAGTACGGGAGGAGTAAAAACCTGTATATTAAATCCCTTGCCCGCGGCATGTTCGTAAATCGCATCTATCGCGTCGATTTTTCCTTTCATCTTTGCCGTTCCACCGTAATCAGCGTAGTCATACATTATCGTTTTAGGAAAAACTGAGAGTACCTCTATAACCATGAGAAGTCCCAAAACATATACCGCTAATCGGGTTACACGGGTAGACAATAATTTGATCGCAACATACGCGGCTACCAGCGGATATACGAAATAAAGTAAAGAAAGATAGTGCGAATATACCGGCCCACGGTACGGGTAATACACCAGCACATGTGACCCGATAAGCAACAACAGTGCGGTCACAAATTGTCTGATGTCTTTACTCTTCTCGCGGTACGCAAAAATAAGTGCCCCCGCCAACAACACCGCCGGAAATATCCCACTTACCCAGGGTACTCCGAAATGAAACGAGTCACGGATAGTAGAAAGCAGTGCGTTTCCGTCGCCTATCAACTCTTTAAGCGGATAAAATGGCGCTGCTGCTTTTGTGGCTCCGATACGGCCTCCATAACTAAGCAGCCCCTTTACCAACCCCCATCCGTGCCGGGCTTCAAAAAGCAACATGGGCAGGAACCCAAGGAAGATACCAAATACATACAACCCCCATCCATATACCCGCCGGTTTTTTGTAACAAATAAAAAATATAAAAATGAGGCCAACACCGCGGGTACCGCCATGGGAATTTCAAAATGATACAGGGAAGATGCCAGCAATGCGGTAAGGAACATATACCACGGAGCGTTTTTCCGCGACTTCCACAGCGCAAAAAGGAAAGGCAGCGCCACAAGGCCGGAAAAATTCGGCGCCCACACCATACGGCCCTGGCCAATAAGCGGCAGAGAAACCGCAGCCAAGAATACTGTTGCCCACGCTACCGGGCGTCCGAAGATATGATCCGACAACCGGAATAATACCCATAACAATACAACACTCAGTGCACCGAGAAACACGATTGCACCATATGGATTGCCCGATGACACCGCAAGAAGAACCGCCAGTATGTACCGGTATCCCGGTCCATGAAACACGCCCGGGAGCCCTGCAAACCCGGCTCCCGCCTCGGAACCAATAAGTGTTATTTTATGATCCACCGCGATGGAACGTGCCGCCAAAAAATCCAATCCCTGATCAAAACCAAATACATAGTTACCGCTGAAAGTTTCAACTAGGCGGAGCGTGATACCTAGGACAACCGCAACCACCATAATGCCAAAAACGATATATGATATGCCGTGTAGAAGTGTTGCCTGGAATTTTGGCTCGGCACGGTGGGTAGTTTTTTTCATAATATTGTAGCGGCAACAATTGCCTCCTTGCCCCCAGCATCTATAAATCGTTTTATAACCTTCGCCCCCTGTGGCACCATAGCGCTATCATATATGTACAGTACTGATTTTTTCATATCTTCGTATCGCGCTGGTATTATACCGAACGCGTATTTACCGATACTATGTGCTTCTTCGTACCCACCGCTTATCGTGCCACCCAACCGTAGATACTCACCGGGGTTGAAACGGGTGTAGAAGAGAAAAAACATGTACGACTGGTATAACGCCCCCTGGTTAGAAAATTCTATCTTCTGGTAACTTGCTTCCGATACGCGTGCATAAGAAACCGCCTCTTTCATAGCATACTGGAAAGCGTCCGATTGCTCCACAGGAAACCGCACAAAATATCCCTGCCAGAATTTTGAAAGCCCCATAGACACGACCATCCCGACAACTACCGCAAGTATCCGGAGCTGCTGCTTACTGAGCCTGCGGACTATCCACCACACTCCAAATGCCTCCACAACCTGAAGCAATGGGATAAACGTATACGCGCGCATCGCATGCGGTGCCTGTGTCGTAAGGGACGCCGGTATAGGAGAAATAAAAATACTTATGAGCAAAAATGCTTGTAACCGCCTAGGCAACCGTGAAGCAATAATTGCCCACAGTCCAAACAAAAGAAGCGGCAATTCCCACACATACATAAGTCCCAATCCAGGCACTTTATGTGCCTCTCTTTCCCCTCCCGCAAAAAGCCACGCCGGTGAAAAATGTGACACATAATTTGTAGCAAATATCACAGCGTTGGTGACGTACCTACTCTGGAAAATCTGTGCGATACGGTTCTCCGATTCTTTTGCGGCTATATATTTTTCCCGTGCTGCAACC
This sequence comes from Candidatus Gottesmanbacteria bacterium UBA6580, assembly GCA_002433895.1. GTDB lineage: Bacteria > Patescibacteriota > Microgenomatia > UBA10105 > UBA927 > UBA927. Next base: position 523,659 of record DJJA01000003.1, on the reverse strand, counting down.
ACAATCGCTGCATCATCAGCAAACGCACTCGTACCCCGGAACCGGACCATCCCTTGCGGCGACAACGTCACGGTGACCGCTGGTATTGCGATAATAAGTCCGACGGCGGCCGCAAACATCACCTTTTTCTTTTCATGCCATATTGCCTTCCAATATAATGCGCCTCCGAAAATCAATAACAACGGACTGATTATTTTCTGGCTCTGGTACCCATGCACTGATAACCCAAACGAAATGGCCGCGAATAACCACGCATTTCTGCTCGATGTCACTACTGCACGGAGGAAAAAATATACACCCAAGGCGACCAATGCTAAGCCCAAATTCGCTTCATGCCCCAACCGCGATAGGTATATATGCCACGGAGAAATTGCGAGTATAGCTGCAGCAACATCGCCCAAGCGTTCAAACGATAAATATTTTTTTCCGATCAATTTCCCGATGCAGTACACCACATACACAGTGATAAGCGAGAGCATAACCGACGGCAACCGCACTGCCTCCGCGGTCAAGCCAAATAACCACACAAATGGAATAGTGAAGTAGACATATAGGGCGGGACGGAAATCGTCATACGCCCGGAGCAGCAGCGGCCAAGAAACACCGTATTCATCTTTTCCCGTGTGCAATATTGAATACGCGTTATAACCGATAGAAACCTCATCAAGTGACGGGCTCGGAGGCACAAGCGTAAGGTTGTAAAAACGGAAAAAGGCGGCAACAATGAAAATTCCGCTGAGGAATAATAATCGTTTTATAGGCATAAATTATTCCGAAATATGTATCGCGTCCGTGCCGTTGGGGTACGATATGACCGTACCGCCGGGAACTTCCATCGGTGAGCCAATATAGAGGATGGTGCCATCGTGCCGCTCATCCCCCCAATTGGATATCGGCCGGAATTCGTACTTATCAAAACGGTTTCTGTTTTCCGCAAACCCTCCGGATGCAGTACCACCCGCTTCCAAATATTTCTTCGGGTCATATTTCGTATAAAAAAGAAAGAACATGTGTGGTTGCTCGAGTGACGTTGACACGATTATCTTGTCGTATTTTTCTTTATGCGCTTCTGCGTACCGTACCGCCTGTTCATAACCATATTGCCAGAATTTCGGATATTCATGATTTAAGTGCGTGTGATACATATGCAGATAAAATACAGTGTTAATAATCACAAATCCGCCCACGACACAGAGCACCACAACAGGCAGCCACCGGAGCACACCCGATAATCTTTTCCGCGTCTCCTGCAGCTTTCCCATGAATGCCACAATACCCAAAGCCGTACATATTTGCAGCGCCGGAAGCGCCACGAGTGTCCGTATTGCATGAGGGGTCTCGGAAGTTGGAGATGCGGCAATCGGGGTAATCAGTATCCAACTCAACAACAATGACGCGAGCCTGCCACCGTTTCGCCAAACTGCGTATATTCCCCATAAGAAAAATGGCAACTCCCAAAGGTACAACAGACCGTTATCCGGTGCATGATGCCGGTCATTATCCCCGACCAAAAACAGCCACCGCAGTGAAAAATGACTGATATATCCGTCAATCAGTGTTTTTGCGTATACGATACGCCGGTTATCAAAAAGTGCGCCAGTCACATTACCGGACTTACGGTCGTCCTCCAGTTTTGCGGTTGACCGCATCAGTAAACCTGTCTGATCCGATAATGAACTGGTTCCCTTCAGGCGCGTCACTGAAGTACTGTCCAGTACCACCGGTAACAAAGGGGCAGCGGTAAGAATACCGATAATAATACCGATTGCTAATTTTTTTGCATCGGCAAACAATTCTTTACGCCACAATATACTTACGATAATAAGAAGCATCGGCACAAAAACCCGCTCGCTATGATAGGCATAGAGGGATAATCCAAAAAAGAACGCGCTGGCCATCATCCACGGCAACGACCGAAGACCCCGCAAAAACGCCACCAGTCCCCACACATTAAGTGTCACCCCTGTATTTGCCTCAAACGCAATCCGTGAAAACTGCAGATGCCATGGTGAGATAGCCAATAAAAATGACGTAAGTGCTGCCAGTGTTTCCGGCTGAATTCCGCGCGCTTTCTGCTTGCCTTTCTCTTTTTGACCACGCAGCAATTCAATAACAAGAAAATAAGTTCCGATAACCGCTAACACTCCCATCACCGCAGAGGGCAACCGGACCGACCATGTACTTAACCCAAATATCGCGACCGGAGGAATTGACAGATAGACATACAGTGGCGGCTTATAATCATCAAATGACCGAAGTGTTCTGGGCAAAAATGTACCGTACTCATCCCTCCCGGTTTTGAGTATTGAGTAAGCGTTATATCCGAGGGCTGCCTCATCCCAATCCGGAGATGGCGGCACAGATCCAAGCGACCAAAACCGCAATACGATAGCGACCATTACTATGAACACAAAAATATATTTTTTCATACCGAGTTGTGAAATTTCGACCATTGCTTTTTACGATGACAAGATTTCAATATCCCTTCATTTTATCAACAATACAATATAAATTTGGGCAGTCTATATTCCGGCAACGAAACGAAATCGTGTCGAAATTCTACTACCCGGCATATTACTCAAATGCAACCAGCACCGGCGTACCGTTTAATAAATTAATTGATTTAACGATAACCGCCCCGTCGGGGACATCTTTTGGCGGCAGGATATAAAGGGTTCTGCCTTCATACTTCCCAACGCTTTCCTTAGTAAACCGATAGGGTCCGAAACCGTAGACATTGTAAAATCCAGCCGCATCAAAGGAGGCGTCTTTTGTGTTTTCAAATTGCAGAAGCGGCATCCGTTCGTAAAAAAGCGCATAAATATACGGTCTACCGATACTCTCAGTGAGTACCACGGTGTCGTACTCACTTCTCTTTAACTGCACCAGTTCAATTGCCTGTTTGTAGCCATACTGCCATTCACCGGAAAATTCTTTCGGGTAATGGATCATAAGATTATGCCAAAAATACGAAAAGTTTCCGGCAAACAGAATAAGATATAAAAACGAAAGCAGCCATATTTTTTTCGTCCGCACGGCTCCCAAAACACTGGTGAATATTCCGTACGCGGTAATAATCATGTACACCGGAAGCCCATTTTCAGTACGCAGTGCATGCGGCGTCTCGCGCGCAACTGCCGTAGGCGCTATGGAAGCAAATAACCACCACCCTAAAAGCAACGCAAGGCCGGGATAATCCCTGATTAGCCGTAATAAACCAATGACGACAAACGGCGCGCTCACCAACAGCAATTGGCCCACGTCCTGAATAGAGAACTTTGGATTACCATCACCTTTTATAAACAGATACCTCGGCTCCAAGTTGTCAAAAAAATGAATAAGATATTCACGCGCATACCCCACTCTCCGGTTATGCAGCACTGCTGACCACCAGGTAAATCCATCAAGTTCTCGGCGACTGTTAGAAGTAAGCACTGTCCGCAGATCCGTAAATATACTCACTTCTTCAAACCGGAGACGCGCCTGCTTTGATACCAGGTGAGGGAAAATAGGAAGTATTGCGATAGCGGCAATGATGAGCCCTGCTATAAATTGTTTCTTGGCAACCTTTATAAAAGGATACACGTATACAAGGAGAGAAGCCGCAATCAGTGGCCCGGCATACCGCGTGCTGTTAAAGGTATAAATTCCCGCGACAAACGGCAACCAGCAAACATAAAAATACACCGGATGTTCCCGGGCTTTTAAGACCATCCACGCTCCGGTGACTAAAAACAGCAACGCAATATTTGCCTCAAAACCAGCACGGGAAAGCATGATATGCCATGGCGATACCGTAAGTACCGCGGCCGATAACAACGCCATTACCGTATTGTTTTTCATGCTCTTGAACAATTCCAACACCAGCAAATACAGCACCCAAACGGTCAGCACGCCGGCAAAAGCAGATGGAAGCCGTACTGCCACTTCGTTCAGACCCAAAAGAGCAACAAACGGCACTGTTAAGTAAATGGGTATCGGTGGTTTGTAATCCCCAAACGCGGCAAATGTATCGATCGGCAATAATTTTCCGTGCTCGTCCTTGCCGGTCGTCAATATGGTATACGCATTGTATCCAATAGAGGCTTCATCCCAAGAAATAGCCGGCGGGTTACTGCTGATGTTATATGTACGCAGCACCAATGCGGCAAGCATGATGCCCAAAAGAATAATTCCGGATAACGTTAATCGTTTCATGTGTTCGTTTCGTCCGCGGCCTTAAGCCCTCCCAATACAAAAAGCATCGACAAATACCCAAGGTGGCTATTGTTAAAGTATCTGCTCAAATACCAATACACAAAAAGGAACAACGCATAGGAAATCATCACCCCTGATTCAGTCGGTTTCTTCCAAAGCCAGCGCAGCACGATAATAAGGAACGGTAACGCGATGGCAAGCTGCCATAAGATAAACGGATAATACGCGTGGATATCCCGGATAACACCAACATCATACAGCATCATGCCTAAACCATAGCCGCTCACCGGATAACTGGTTGGCGTATTTCCTGTTAAGTACAGCAGCACGCTGTCGACAAACGCGCGGGCATCCCAGAGTAAAAACGGAATGACAAACACGCTAACTACCGCTCCAGATACAATCGCAGTCAGCCAAAATACGGCGGTATTTTTTACATTTTTACTCCAAAGAAATAGTGCAAAAAACGGCAGGATAAACCATGTTGTTTGCTTACTTAAAAAGCTGAGTGCCAAAAATACACCGCTCCATACGTACTGTTTGTAGCGGACGAGGAGCATCGCTACCATAAGCCAGGCAAGCGCAAATACATCACTCCTCCCTTCAACAAAATAATCGACAACCGAGGGAGAAAGAGCCGTGAGGGTGATCGCAATCCGCGCAATTGTTTTATCCCGGTACCAATACCAAAGTGTTACCAGCAATAATGCCATGGTAAATAGTAGCGCCATACGGCCATCAAAAAATCCAAGCAATGGAATTCCGGTGTAATAAAAAGCAAACGGAAATAACAGATACCAGGGCGGCATTACAAAATGATATAGCGCCGGATTTACCGCATCTTTTCCTAATTCGCCATAGTGCCAGTCTTCAACGGCAGTACCAAAATATGTTTCCTTGTAAGGATTTTTACCCACGATAAGGTACCGCATCGCCGCTTCCTGCTGCAAGATAATATCGTGCACTCCATACACAGGTGCAGTTTTTGCCCGGTCAAACATCGCCGTAACAGTAACTCCTCCAAGAGTGATACACAACGTGACTATCAGAAAAAACATTTTGATACTTCCTAAACGGCTTCGGAATCTCCCGAGCGCCGCGGGATATAGCGATATGTAACAATGTGATGCGAGAATGGTAAATAGCACACCGAACAACCAATAGGGAGTGCCTTCAACTGGCAAAATCCGGTATTTCATGACCACGGGGATGGAAAAAGCAAAAAGGAGTATTGCGTCCAAAACTTGTGCCAACATAGCTTTTATTGTACTAAATCAGGCCGGTTCTGACTACGCGGCTTTACCGGGCGTCAAATATATACAGCCTTCCCAAATTATTGGTAACCGGAATGTCTTTCGCATATATCCACTGTGAAGATAGCGGGATGCTCGGATAATATTCCGAACAATGCTCTTCATAGCATAGTATAGGCAACTGCTCTCTCCGGGATAGCTCCGAAACTGTTGGGCAATCAGGACGGTCACATACGATAACAAACCGGGCATAACCGCCCGCAACCGCAGGCTTTGGGTGGATACCCGCAACCTTCATATAGTATCGGTAATGCAGATCCGAATAGGAAGCCGTATTAACCAGAGTAAATGAAAAGTCTTTATCTTTTACGATATCACTCATGAGTGCCACCGCATGTTTTACTCTTGGAATATCCGCGGATCCTGTGCGAAAAATATCCGTTAGTGATAATTGAACGAAACACACAATGATTACTGCAGTATACAGAATATTCCGCCATACCCCCGGTTTCGCGCTGTGAACAACGGATGCAAGCATAAGAAACGGTACCGGTACGATAAAAAATAAATAATGGTCGTGCACGACACCGCTATACCGGAGCATCGCTGCTACTCCTCCGGCAAACCATACGGAAAAAAATATATTTCTCACCGTAGGCCTGAAACAGACGAAAAGAGCCCACAAACCCAAAAGTAGTGCTGCCGGTTCCCTACTCATCCATGGCACGGCCCTTCCTAATACTCTATACGCATAATCCAAGCCGACCGACACCATCGCCCGTTTCCCCAGCGTCACCCCAACACCCTCACCAATAACCGTCGCTATACCTATCACATCTTTAAACCCCACGGTATACTGATGCCACAAAAATGGGAGCAGTATGATGCTAAACCCGGCTACCCACGAGAGCGTTACCCGTACTACCTCGGGCAACGATCGGCTTTTCCTAACAAGCGGTACCAACAGCACCAGCCCCGTAAGACCCACAAAAAATATATTTGGATAATGCAATTGGACCAATACCCCAACCGTCACCCCTAACCCAAACCACGCACTTGGCCGCCATGACCCGTAGGCTTTATATAATAAGTAGATAAATAAAACTCCGAACATCGGAACGAGGTTTGGTTCCCAAATTATCCGGTCAGCCCGTACCAATACCGGAGATACTGCCCAAAGCAACGCAACAACCCGGGCCGTACCTATATCAAACATCTGACGAACCGCTTCATAGATCAAAAAGACGGCAACTACCCCAAGCACCGCCATCCACAATGAAACCCCCACAGGCTCACCAGTCAATAGATAGCCGGGTAATAATAAATAATAGAATATCGGGCCTAAATGATGTCCGGAGAGTGTGGTGGGGCCTGCAAGCGGCACAACTCCTTGCGAGACAAAATCCCGCATAATAAGCATCGTTCTCCCCTGATCGCCCAAAAACTCCGTGAGCGTCTCCAGCCTATAGACCCGTAGCAGGGTGGCGACAAAAATAATTCCGAGCTTCCACCAGTCCAATATGTACCGAACTCTCATGTCATGAAGTATTCTTTGTTATAATGCCTATAAGGACAGGGCACGCATGAAATCATTAAAACATTATATCCTCGTTATTGCAATTTCATTCCTGCCGTTTATTAGCATACTCACGACCCCGCTTGCTCCCCACACGCATGACAGTCCGGTTCATTTTGCGCGTATCGCCGCATATTACAAGGCCCTCACAGAAGGCCAACTGCTTCCCCGGTGGGCTGGGGAGCTTAACTATGGCTATGGCATGCCGCTTTTCAATTTTATTTACCATATACCCTATCTGGTAACTTCCATACCGGTGGCTCTCGGAGGCGGTTTGGTTTTTTCATTTAAATTCGCGCTCCTTATTAGTTTTCTATTATCAGGCGTGTTCATGTACCTATTTTCCCTGCGGTTGTTTAAACATGAAGGCAGAGCGTTTGTTGCCACCATGCTTTACCAGTTTGCGCCGTTTCATCTGGTTGATCTGGTCGTCCGCGGCGACATGGCAGAAGGGTACGCACTCGCGTTTATTCCATTGGTGCTCTACACAATTACACGGAGCTTTGAAGAAAAGAATACAGCGCAAAATGTGGTACTTATCAGTGTCGCTACACTGCTCCTTATCGTGTCGCATAATGCCGTCAGCCTCGTCTTTTTCGGCGTTGCGGTACTTTTTGCGCTTGTATTTGCCCCCGACAATAAAAAACGAATAACTGCGCTTAGTGCCCTCGCATTAGGGCTTGGACTTTCCGCATTTTATTGGCTCCCGGCGCTTATTGAGCGGAAATTCACCTATGGCGATCTATTTATGAAAGATATGTATAAATCCCACTTTGCGCCGCTTCAGAATTTCTTCATACCCAACTTCACAAACAACGGCACACTCCTCACCGGCGGGATCGCAGTAACTTTAGGGCTGATGCAGGTTATTGCCCTCATTTCTGCCGCATATCTCCTGTACAAGAAAAAAATAACAGGCAGTCATAACAAGTTGGCATGGTTTGCCATATTTCTGACGCTTGCCGCCCTTTTTGTTATGCAACCCGTTTCAGAATTTTTCTGGGCTAATATCCCTATACTTCGCATGTTTCAATTTCCCTGGAGACTCCTCAATCTCACCACGCTATCACTGGCACTTTTAGGGGGGGTGGTACTCGTTTGGAAAAAAATACCATTTCCCTGGCTTATAAGCATTTCACTTATCAGCATCATAAGTGCCGGCGTGTATTTCCGGCCCCCGCTTGGCTTTGACCGGGTAGATGAAAAATATTTTTGGGATTATCCGTTAAACACCACATACTTCGGAGAGACGGATATTATCTGGTCGGCTGGACCCGCTGGCTCATATCCAGAAAAGCGGTTTGAGCTCGCGAGCGGTACGGGCACGATTACCGATGCAACCAAAAAAGGAACAATACATACATTTACCGTACATGCGGAAACAGATGTGCAGGTTGTTGACCGTACGCAGTACTTTCCCGGCTGGAGAGTGTATAACAACGGACAAAAACTTCCGATTGAATTTCAGGATCAAAATTGGCGGGGGCTTATCACATTTAGTCTGCCAAAAGGGACACATACGATACGGGTTGTCTGGGAGGAGTCTGCTATCCGCCAGATAGCAGAAGGGGTGACTGCACTTTCGTTTATATGCATGATGGGATTACTGCTCCTGTCGAGCCGCAAAAAACAACACGCATGAAAAAAAACGAGTGGCTATTCATCTTCATTTTTCTTTTTGGCATCATATCGCTATTCTTTTATCAAACAATTTTTTCCGGAAAAGTACCTATTCCTGCTGATATATTAGTCAGCGATTTCCAGCCGTGGCGGTCCACCTCCTATCTCGGTTATGGCGAAGGGGGTGTTCCGAATAAAGCACAATATCCCGATGTTATCCGGCAAATGTATCCCTGGAAAACGCTTGTGGTCGAAGCATTACGTCAAGGAAAGCTGCCCCTATGGAACCCGTATAATTTTTCAGGAGCTCCGCTCCTTGCTAATTTTCAGAGCGCCGCGCTGTACCCACTAGGAGCGCTGTACCTGTGGCTCTCTCAAATCGACGCGTGGACTCTATTGATCATCTTGCAGCCATTCCTCGCCACGCTTTTTACCTACATATATAGCCGGAAAATTGGTATGCAGTATCAGGGTGCACTCCTTGCTGCGCTGTCTTTCGGGTTTTCCGGTTTTATGGCGGTATGGCTCGAATACAACACCATAGGACACGTTATTCTCTGGTTGCCACTCATGCTTTTTTGTATCGAGCACCTCCGGGAAAAACCACAGGTATCAAGCTTGGGATTACTCACCTTCGCGCATGCTGCGTCACTACTTGCGGGCCACCCGCAAGTCTATGGGTATACGCTGGTATTTACCCTTATATACACCGGGTTCCGCGCGAAGCGAACAATGTGGACATATATAGGGGGATGTACGGCACTCGGCATAGGCATTTCCGGTATTCAATTGCTCCCGGGCATTGAACTCATCATGCATGCTGCACGCTCGCCGCATGATGCCACTAATTTATTTACAAAAATACTTATCCAGCCGCTCCAATTACTCTCCCTCCCTTTTCCTAATTTTTTTGGCAACCCAGCCACCCGCACCTATTGGCCGACAGATACGTTTGTGGGCAAAGTTACAACCATAGGGCTAGTACCGTTGTTTTTTTCGCTTTCCGCATTCCGCCGGAAAGACACCATCACAAAATGGTTTACCGGAGCCACCGCTATTACCCTGCTCCTTATTACCGCGCACCCAATTACTGCTGTACTCTACCGGATACCGGTGCCGATTTTTACCTCCAGCAGCCCAACACTCATGTCGTTTCTTTTTGCTTTTTCTTTTGCCATGATGTGCGGATTGGGACTCGATTATTGGATGTCCGATACACACTCAATTAAAAAACTTGTACGGAGAACACTGGAAGTAATCGGGCTCTTTGTTTTTCTTGTAATATTTACTAAGCTTCCGGTTATTCCCGAGCTTACTATCCATGCCCCGATAGCAATACGGGCTCTTTTCTACGGCGCAATTATTTCAGCCGCGACACTTTCATTATTCTGGATTGCCATAGCGCTTCCCAAATGGCGGGCGCACGCCATTATCATACTTCTTGTTGTTCACACATTAGACTTATTTATCTTTTTTAACCGTTTTAACCCATTCGCGGAACGATCACTCGTTTTTCCTGACCACCCGATCATCACGTATCTCAAAAGCCAAGCGCCAGACCGGTACTGGGGGTATGGCACCGCAAATATTGCCGCGAACTTTGCTTCCCAGTATCACCTGTTTTCTCCTGAAGGCTACGACCCGCTTTATCCTAAATCGTACGGACAATTCCTCTATTCATATAAAACGGGAAAACCGCTTGCTGCGTTTGACAACACAACACGATCTGATGCCGCCATCGTATCCGGATTTGGTGACGGGGGGCTGTCGGATATACACAAACAAAAAGTATTAAACGCTCTTAGTGTACGTTACATACTGGATCGCGTAGAAAATGGGAGTGATGAAGGTGTATATCCTCCGAATATTTTCCGGAAAGTATATTCATATGAGGACTGGATAGTATATGAAAATACACGTGCTCAACCACGCGCCTCGCTAAATACAGGGAAAGTCACAATCAGTGCTTACGCGCCGGAACATATCACCTTGCGGACGGAAAGCTCATCTGCCGGCACCCTGGTGCTCACCGATACATATTATCCGGGCTGGCTCGCGTGGGTAGATACCACACCAACACCAATTTACCCCACTGAAGAACAACTGAAAAAACTTGAAGTACCCGCGGGTACTCACACGGTAACCATAAAATATCATCCGAAAAGTGCGACCTATGGCGCGCTCTTGAGTATCATGAGCCTCAGTGCGACAATCATACTACTCGTCATTATTCGCCAAAAAAGAAATGAAAATTAACTTCCGGTATTTTTTTATCATTATCATCCTTCTTGCGGCGGCATTACGGCTCTATAATCTCGATAACGTTCCTCCGGGGATCAACCGCGATGAAGCAAGCATAGGGTACACTGCATACTCACTCGCAACCACCGGTAAGGACGAGTATGGAAGATTATTGCCACTGTCTTTCGAATCGTTCGGAGACTGGAAGCTACCGCTGTATATCTATACCACCATACCTTTTGTAAAAATATTCGGCCTTTCTGAGCTGGCAGTACGGTTACCTTCAGCAATCGCGGGCATTATGAGTGTCGCTGCAATTTACTATCTCGCAAAGCTCCTGTTTGCTTCAGAAACTATCGCGCTGCTTTCATCACTCGTGCTCGCGATCATGCCCTGGCATATCCATATCTCGCGGGTCGAGTCCGAAGCAATTACCGCAGTACTATTTACTATTCTCGGCACTATCTGGTATCTGTTGGCGGTAAAAAAGAAATCGCTCGCCTTCCTTATTGCAGCAGCCGTGATCTTTTCGCTGACGTATTATACCTACCACGGTAATCACATATTCACGTCGCTGCTCCTTGCCGGCATACTATTTTTTTACCGTCAGCAGCTTATAAAAATACCGCGCTTCTGGATAGCGTTGGGCATCGGCGTGATACTGACGCTAACAATCCTTTCAGTCACTTTCTCTGCTGATCACACGAAAATAAGCGGCATAAGCATTTTCGGTGACCCGACGGTTATACATAACCACATTGAACTTCCGAGACAGGAGCACCGTGATCCTCATTCACTCGCAGCACGGCTTACCCATAACCGCATCACGTACGCCGTACGTACGGTATTTGAGAATTATCTCCGGTCATACGGACCCGAATTTCTCTTTATCAAAGGTGGAGGTAACCGAGCACACAACATAGAGGGCTATGGCAATCTGCACCCAATTGAAGCGCCGCTTCTTCTTCTCGGAGTCGTTTGGCTTATCAGCGGATTACGGAAAAAAGAAAACCACCTTGTTGTCTGGTGGCTCATCATTGGCGGAGTTGCCGCGGCGATTACCAAAGACGCGCCCCATAGCAACCGCATGCTGGCCATTGTCCCGGCGCTCGCGCTCGCTACGGCCGCAGGAATAAATGAACTCATGCATCAGATACCCAAAAAAGCAAGCGCTGCACTTTGTGCAATTCTTATTATTTTTTATGGAAGTACCATGGGATACTATCTTGATAGGTATTATGCCCACTTCCCCGTCAAGGAAGCCGCCAATTGGGGATACGCATACAAGATGCTCACACCGCTACTTATGCGCCCAGAAAACAGCGGTAAAGATGTTATTATGACGCACCCTGAAACATCACCCTATATCTATGTATTGTTTTATAGCGGCTATAACCCCCGGGATTATCAGCAACAAGCCGTGCGCTACCCTATTTCACGGGACGGATTTACTGATGTTGCAGGATTTGGAAGGTTTTCATTCCGTGCTATCGATTGGGATAAGGATATGGCCCGCCCTAACACACTGCTTATTGTTAACCGCGATGAAGCGCCGGATACCCTCGGACCAAAAATAACCGCAACCATACGCCTGCCGGATAATACAGCGCAGTTTGTAGTCATCGATACGGACAAATAGTATGAAACCAAAATATACCTATCTACTCTTACTTTTGGGAATCGTTTTATTGGGTACGTTCCTGCGCTTTTACCGGATCACCACCGTACCGCCATCTCTTTCGCATGATGAAACAGCAATCGCGTACAACGCGTATTCCCTTGCAGTAACCGGAAAAGATGAATATGGACAGCCGTATCCACTCCTATTTAAATCTTTTGACGACTATAAACTTCCCGGCATGGTGTACGCCACTATCCCCTCGGTGCTGCTATTCGGACGCACTGCGTTGGGCGCCCGTGTCCCTTCAGCGTTACTCGGATCATTGACAATACTTATCGTCTATCTGCTGGTATATGAACTTATAAAACAGTACCGGGATCACTCAGGTAAATCAACAAGCATACTACCCGCACAGGTATATGCTTTATCAGCCGCTTTTTTCTTCGCGATATCGCCCTGGCATATCAATTTTTCCCGGCAGTTATTTGAATCAAACGGCGCGCTGTTTTTTTTGAGCTTCGGCACCTATATGTTACTCCTTTCATTACGAAAACATCGCGCGCTTATACTTGCGGCACTTTTATTGAGCGTATCGGTGTACTTCTATTATTCTGTGCGACTGGTAATTCCGTTTGTCCTCCTTTCATATGTACTGGTACAACGAAACAAGCTTGCCTCATATAAAGGCATAATTTTTACTTCGATCTTTTTATTTGTCATCACCCTCCTTCCTATTGGCAATCAGATGATAACCCCCGGAGGATTAGAACGGATATCTATCGTCAGCATCGTCAATGATCCGAACTATCTTGCGTGGAAAGACACGTTTATCAAAAAATATGCCGAAAGCCCCACCATAGTTACCAAAATATTGTATAACCAAAAAACCGCACTTATTGCCGCTGCCGCGGATAATTACTGGAAAAACATAGCGCCGCTACATGTATTTGAAAGCGGCACAAGCGCGTACGGGCTGCAGCACCCGTTTGAGATCGTCACCATAGCAATTGGAGTCCTGTATATTATTAACTTCTCACACCCCTCAAAATGGCTGCTTATCTCCTGGTTTTTAGCAGCGTTTCTGCCGGGAGCATTAAGCACAAATCAACCCAACGCGCTCCGGACACTGCTTGCTTCCCCATTTCTTGCTATTTGCTCCGGACTCGGAGCGGCGGAACTAATGCTTGCTATTGAACGAAAGCGGAGGCTATTTTATGGAGTAATTCCGTTTGCCCTCCTCCTTGTGTATTTCTTCTATGCTTTCTATCACTCATATTTAATCGTCAATCCCACACAAAATGCACTTGCGTTTGGAGACGGATATGAGCAAATGATCCGGTACGTAAAAGCGAATGAGTCGTCATACGACCGTATCGTCATCTCAGGATACCACTGGCGGCCTTATATTTTTATGCTGTACTGGGGCAATACCGATCCCCGACTTTACCAGAGAGAGGGAACAACCCGGGGTTGGGGTAAGTATATGTTTACCGGCGCCGAATGGGATAAAAATGAAATATTTCTCTATGACACAACGGTTGATCCTAAAAAATTAATCGCGACCAGCCGGGAGAAAACGCTATTCATCCTTGCCCGTATTGAATTTGAAAAAAACCGTGACAAATACCAGTATATCGACACCCTATCAGGAAGAAACGCGCCGGCGGTGTTTGTCACCGCACTTTCGAAATAATATGGAAGTATTTTTTTATATCCTCCTTATTTTTACAGTCACATACTGGATTCCCGGATGGCTCCTGCTCAGACTAACGAAGACGCCGCCGGCATACCAAACGGTGCTCGCCGCCCCGTTGGGAATAGCGCTTTGGGGATGGCAGGCATGGATTTTTGGATGGCTTCACCTGCCTTTGGCAGTATATGGATATCTGGGGGTATGTGTCGCTGCTTTTCTTTGGATTACAATAAAACACCCTAAGGTTCTCAGTGAAATCCGGGACTCAATCATCGGGATAGGGAAAGATAAACCAACATTAATTCTCCTTATTATCGGGGTTGCCTGTCAAAGCATAGTGCTCTGGAATGTTCTCCAACCTTCTGGAAACACCTGGGTTTCTTGCTGCGGCGACCCAAACGATAATATTTGGTACGCATCCATAACAAAGTCGATTCTTGAATCCTTTCCACCTCACTACCCGGGTATAACAGGGCAAACACTCCATAACTACCATTACTGGTCTAATTTGGTCATCGCCGACACGGTAAGGGTATTTCATGTCGATCAGATATTGCTCCAATTCCGTTATTCGGGTGTTTTACTTTCGTTATCCTTAGGACTTGCGCTTATCGCGCTTTCGTGGCGCCTTAGCGTGAAGCCTGTGTTCACCCGATGGCTTCTTTTCTTTTTCTATTTTGGCGGCGACATGATTTACCTTATTCCGCTTATACAGGAACGCGTCCTTTCGTTCCCGGGGAGCTCACTTGAAGATGGTATCCGGTTCCTTAGCAACCCTCCGCGGAGCTATGCCGTAGTCATCGTACTCGTATGGCTCTCGCTTTACTCACTCTGGCGGGAAAAGCTGGACGTCAGGAAAATAATAACGCTTTCACTTCTTTTATCAGCCACGGTAGGACTTAAGGTGTATCTTGCATTTTTTTTACTCACCGGTCTCGTCGCGCTCGCGTTATACGACTTTATAAAAGGAAAACGGAACACGCTGATGCTGCTTACAGTTTCGCTCATACTAAGCGCTATTGTATATCTCCCTGTAAACGCTGAAGCCGGCGGATTATATTTCGTAAAATTTTGGCGGTTCGAAAACTTTATCTCCCAACCGGGCTTTTCGCTCATACACCTCGACATGGCGCGGATGATTTTTGAGCAGGATAATAAACACTTCAAGGCGCTGCTATACGACCTCCTGTTTATGGCGATTTACATGGTCTGCATATTTGGCACCAAACTTATCGGTCTCATCCCTATTCGGGGCACATCATCACGGTTCCCGTTTTACATGCACCTCATCCTGGTAACTTCACTCATCATTCACTTTATTATCGGATCATTCTTCCAGCAAAATACGGGAGGAAGCAATACATTCAACTTCCATGTCAACGTATTTCTCTTCCTTTCACTTTACGCGGCCCTCGTGCTGACCAAGCTGCAGGAAATCCTCATCAAACGCAAACTTATATATGCATTTATTACCATTATCGTGATTGTCATGACACTTCCAAGAGCCGCGTATGAAATGAATGAGCATATCAAACGCGTCAGGGATCTTTACCCGATCGTTGAACCGGATACACAAAAGGTCATCGATTATCTGCGCACGACTCCGGAAGACTCGCTTATCGCCAATGCCGCCCGGTATATCAGCCCGGATCAAAACGGCCCGTACTTGTATCTTCTCACCGGCCGTCAGCAATATCTGTCTTCACCCGGGCTTCTCCGGCAATTTGGCGCCCGCACTCTTGACCGTGAGCATACCCTGAACGTCATCACAAAGCCCGGCTCGCCCAGGGTAATAAAAAAACTTCTGAAGCTTTCAGGGATCGACTATCTGATATTAGATACCAGTGTCGCGGTGCAAGCGACCAAGTCTGCTTACTGGCTGGTACCCGAACTAAAAACAGAACATGTCACCCTCATGAAGATTGATCTGGAGCGCTTACCTCCGCCCTTACTCATGCAATAGCGGTATTTATTTACCGGGGATAACCTCAATATAGCCCAATGAAATCATCTTATCCAGAAGTTCTGCCTGATACCGTTTATCAAAATTAAACATCCCATCTATGTCGAAATTTTCGGTCTTTCCTATCTTCCAGCGGTACTGCTTGTCAGTAAGTGTTTCGTTAAGCGAAAATAATCTGAAATAATGTTCATCGAGGAAATCCGACATCCACCAATTATAGGTAGTGGCGTCTCCGCCCCATGGAGCAAACCCCCGGTTAAATACGACTATCTTCGGGCGGTTCCGGGATAAATCCTCTATCAGCTCGTCTTTAATTTTGCTCGTTGCTGCGTGATTTAGAAACCAGTGATATTTACTCGGTTGCCGTTTGGTGTGAAGATAAAACAATTCCTCAAATTCAAACGGGCCAATAAAAACTAAATCATCGGGAGAAACAATCGCGTTTATGTATGGCGCCACTTGTGGCCGGTCATAAATTAGCGGCAACTTTCCCATATATTTCGGAAAAAATTTCTGCTCCATCTTCATCACGAAGTAAATGGGAGTTGCAATCCAATATAACGTAAGAGCCATAAAGAGTAACGAAAGCGTTATTTTTTTAGAGAAGGCTACTTTTTCCTCATCGATGAGCTCACGGATTGCCCATAGTGAAAAAAGCCCGTTAAACATCGAAGTAATAATATAGACAAACGCCTGGTAATCGGTCTCCCGTATGGACTGGGGATTACTTCTCGCGTTAGAAAAAATAAGCGTCGTCAGAAGCGGGAATAAAAATAACCAGCGTTTGCGTAGTATCACCAGTATGATCGCAACCACGGATGAAAACGCTATGGTCACCTGCACGGGGTTGCTTAACGGAAACTCTTTTGCGCCCCACACCGCAAGCGTGTAGTTATTGATAAATGTATCAAAAATGACCGCGGCATACCGGATTGGATTAATGGGCGCTCCCGGTTCGTGAGGGTAGTTATAAATATAATAATTAGTATTGTAAACAACGTTTGCCCAATAATAATCCTTGATACTGCCGCTTAAGAGCAAATAAAGTCCAAACACCACATACGGCACAGCGAGCAAACCAATACCGTGAAGCAACCTCATAAACACAGCTTTTTGAGTATTAGTAGCAATAAACAGGTAGAGCGCGTAAAGCGATAGTGCAACCACGATAAATATATATGTCATGGAGGTAAACCAGCTCAAAAACGCGAACCATCCAACAATAACGAGATCGGTTGCCCCGAATTTTTCCCTGTAGTAATCCTTAAGAAAAAGAAGCGCGAATGCCGGCAACATAAAATACCCGGCCAACGTATCCGCAAGCAGCATGTGCCCCCAAAAATAGGTTGCAGAAATTCCCAAAACAAATAAAAGCACGAGGTAAAACGATATATCGCGCTTCGGAAGCCTTGCTTTGAGCAAAAAATACGAACCCACAAGCATGGCAAATAACATTACTTCCCACCCTATCCTAAACTTTACGAATGACTGGCCGCTAAACGGGAGGATGGTCGCCGCCATGACATAGGCTCCCGGTTGATGATGCTGAAACCAATCCCGGTACGGCAATTTCCCTTCGGTGATATATCTCCCACCCACAATACTGTCAAACTCGTCAGGATATTTTTCGTGGAATGCGTTGGTTAAAAAAATACTAAGGAGCAGAAGAAAAATAAGCGTGGGCCTCCAATACGTTCGGAATAAATTCATATGTAACTCATCAATAATAATCCTTATGGCAGCTTGTTCGCAAGAATGACCATATTATCTTTCATAGGAACATACAATGGCAACCGCATGAGGATAGTCTTGTTCACCAGCTTATAGATCAGCTGAGCGGCGCTGCTTTCTCCGGTCGTTCTGGCTAAATGGAGAATATACCCCAAGCTCAACCACTTTCCTACCCGATACCACGCGCCAGGCCGTAATTTTGCGCGCTTCAAAAGCGAGGCAACGTTTTCTCTGTCAAAAAAGAAAATATGCTGGGGAGGTATGAAAAATGTCCAACGGCGCTTCATAATTTTAGCAGCCAGACTCCGGGTATCGCCGGTCGCGATAATAATAACGCCATCAGGCTTAAGAAGGGCGGACAATTTCTTCATATCGTTAAGCGGATCTTCAAGGTGTTCAAACACATCAAACATAGTGATAATGTCAAAACTCGCTGTGGGATACGCAACATCTCCGATAGTTCCTTCAGTGATACGTTTTTTCCCTACAAGCTTCCTCGCTTGTGAAACCGCAAATGATGATGGATCAAATCCGTAGGCGTCGTATCCCCGGGAAAGGGCGAGCTCTACAAAATAACCAAATGCACATCCGACATCGAGCAACCTTCCTGTTTTCTTTTTAGGAACGACAAAGGAAAGGAGCTTGCTCATATTTCTTACGATCAACGGCTTATCAAGCTCATAATCCGCATACGCGCTGCGTGTAGGATCGCCTTCGTAGTAGCCTTTAGAATAAAACTCCTTTACAAATTGCTTATAATTTTTTTTAAGATCGGTTTGTCCCAGATGGCAAATGGGGCACCGGTATATCCAGTAACCATTCTTATAGAGATACTTCTCAAGTGGCTTGATACAAAGAAGACATTGCATAGTGCTTATGAAGGAAAAATTGCCATATCCCGAAGACGCCAATGCATAGAAGCGCGCCTTCTGCTTTGTATAACCTGAGGTAATTTTACCGCAGCCATAAGATATCCATTAAGCATAAGCCAGTCTCCTTTGGTGGCCGCCTGAAGCAGGCGTATGGGCGTCCAAAAACAATGAAGAAGCCATAGGCGTATGTCTGATATATTTTTCCACATAAAAATAAACTGGTTTCTGTATGCAATTTTTTTAACATCCCGGGAAGTATAGGTGGTTTTTATCTTTCCTTCCTCATGAAAATGACCAACGACGCTTTTATTCTCAAATACAATACGGTGACCGGCCTTCAGCATTTGATAGGAAAGATCTATATCCTCCCAGTAAAACGGGTTATATAACGTGTCCATTCCCCCAAGCTCATTCCAGATAGACCGGCGGTACGCTGCGCTCCCCCCGGACACCCATGCGGTGTCTTCTTCATCAACTTCCCCTTTCTTATGAATAAAATATCCTTTTTTCCAGCTTGCAATACCCCTTCCACGGAGAATCACACCTCCCGCCTCATGGCTTTTTTCTAAACACCCGACAGCGGCGACATGGGGGTCACTAAACCGGGCGGTTAAAAACTTCAGGAAATCCTTTTCGGGACGCACATCGGTATTCAGCAATACGATGATCTCACCGGAAGCGCGGGCAACGCCCGCATTAACATTTCCGGCAAACCCCTGCTGCTTTTTGCTGGAAACAACTGTCACTGATGGAAATTTCTCCCTTAGCAGAGACAGTGAGTTATCGCTCGAAGCGTCATCTGCGACGATAATTTGGGCATCAGGTGCCGCCGTCAACACAAATGGCAAATTCTTCTCCAGTAAGTGACTGCCGTTCCAATTTGGTATAACGATACTCACCGTACATGTACTTTTCATAATCACAATAATTCCACCGGTCAACGGTATGTCAGTATAATATCATGATTGCCTGCGGGTACCGCCACTCCCATAAACAAATGATTGACGCGTAATCCCGGGGTAACCACACCATCCACGTGGATTTTCCAACGGGGGTCAAAACGGTTAAGGATGACGAGCAAGCGTGTATTTATTGCACGTGTCCGGATAGTCATATTCCTTGACGAATAGGAAACTATTTCCGCGAATTCGTCCCCGGTAAGCGGAGCGTTTATCGTATTCACAGAGCCGTCGTATACCGCCCGATAGGAGACATAACGGTCAAATAACGAAGCGAGCGTTTTTTCCTGGGACATAACCTCTATATGGTCGGCTAAATACACCCGCGGCAATGCGCGTGTATATTCATACACGAATGTGTCTCCTTCCCTCATCACTTCCCGAAGAAACGGCCGTTTTATTTCACCCATGGTAAGCACGTACCGTACGTTCATATACGGCAGTACCAACGAATCAATATTATGCGCCGTGTATATCCGGTTAAACCCCGTAGGGCTATCGGCATCCGCGTTGCCACGCTCACTGGCCGCCAAAAATTCTTCGTATTGTTTCGGAGCCAACGGATCATATCCCTCTATTGTTTCGATACCAAAATAGGCGCTTACATTTGGCGGAAGTATCCGGTCGTCCAGACTCATCACGCGAAACGGTTTCTGTTGATTTTGGAGAAATGTGATAATCTGCGTTCGAGGAAAAAAATATTTTTCGGGAGTAAAGGGTGTGAATTTCCATCCAAACCGGAAAAGATCGGCAATTATGACAACGAACAGTACACCCGTCCATAACGTTTTATACAATTTCCGCCGGAGTACGCCAAATATAACCCACCAGCATACAAATCCGGAATAAAGAAGCGTTGGGATAATTAAATTCCTCTTTGCTATTTCCAAATTTGCCAGCATCTCAGGAAGAGTGATCACAAAGCGCCCGCCCAATACGGCCGCCCACAATACCGCCATGATAAGGCCGAATCCGGCGATGCTTGTTTTTACCGGTAGTTTTTCACCCTTTATCAACCTGTCAAACGCGTATACAGAGAGTACCGCTAATGATAAGTCGACCAACACCATAAGCCGGGTGGGCTGCAGTACCGATAATACCGGAACATGCATAGCGTAGACGAGCGTGCTGATGGGATTTGGCAACATGCACAACAGGCTGATACCCAAAACGCTTACAAAAAATCGGGGCAAGCCGGGAAGCGCGGAAACACTGAGTGCAAGAAGCAGTGGAATAACTCCGATATATCCGACAAATTCACCATAATTCCACACTCCCCAGTAGTTAAGCGTGGCGGGGTTACCAAAAAAATCGGGAGCAATAAACTGGATAAGATGCTGCCACGGCAAAAACCAACCTACCGCTTTCCATGACTCAGTCGCCGCAATCCTGCCGGTTTCAGACAGATATCTGACAAGCGGCACCCATTGAAAAGCACTCACCACCAACGCGGTAATACCGGATAGCATAAGCCACCGCACCGGTATTGCATGTTTTGCCGCCCGGTGTTTCCATACAACAAACCCGGTCGCAGCAACATACGCATAGAGCGCCACCTGTATATGTCCCGCGAGCAAGGTCATAACCGCAGCCACCGATAACAAAGCCGCCCATCGGACATAATGCCTGAGAGGCTTGTTCACAATGTACAGCTCGTCTATAGCAAGAAGCAGCAGCGGCAGCCATAACGATACATGCACGATTGTGCCCCAGGTCAACCAGGATACCGCAAATCCGCTAAATGCCCACGTACACGCGCCTACGGCTGCGGCGATATCACCGGCGTGTTGTTTTTTGATAAATAAATAGAAAAAAATGCCGGATAGTAACGGCTGAAGCACGATAAGAATTGTCCAGGCCACCGGGAATCTAAAGATCAAAAACAAAACGTTAAACGGATAAAACGGAGCCGCCTGAATATTTGCGTCAAGAGGTACCCCCGCGAATGTATACGGATTAAACGAAGGCCTGGTTCCCGCTTGCCAGGCATCAATGACGACTTTTCGCCAGGGAATTTGCTGGCGTATGGGATCCGTAATCAAAAAATTTTTAAACGGCACTCCGCGGGGATAATCATTCGCATACCGGTCTCTCCATGGATGATATAGCCCGACGAGCGTGTCGGATGGCACTGGTAAATGCTGGTATATGACCGTCTTATAAAAAAATCCGAGCACAAGGACGGTAAACAACGCGATGACACCCCATATTCGTACACCCCGCACCCACGACCACACCGTCGAGGCATTAGCGAACTTTACTCTTGCTGATGAAAATAACCACAAAACTGATGATCGGAGCATAGTGTGGCGGGGTAAATTTTTCATATTGATAATGTTGTATGTTGTGCGACAAATATATTCCTCAGCGTTTTTCTGACCAACCCGCAATGAGGGCGTCAAATCCCCGGGTAAACTGCACTTCATCAAAATCCTGAGACCTCACCACCGCTTCTTTCGAAAGCGAGTCATACATCTTGCTATCACGGATAAGCGCTGCCGTTTTTGCAATAAGCTCATCCTGCGTGCGCCACAACATGCCGTTCACATTGTCGGTTACTATTTCCAACTGACCGCCGGCGGCATTCACGACCGGTACAAGACCCGCGCTCATTGCTTCCGCGGTTGTTATACCAAAGTGTTCCATTTGTGTAGGGTTATCAGTGCCAAAGCCGGCAGCATGCCAGTACAACGCACTTGATTGGTACAAGCGGACAAGTTCATCGTTGGTAATGTTGGGCATAAGCCGCACCGACGTACCCGCAACCATTTTTGTGAGTTTATCAAAATATGCTTGATCCGAAGGAATAAGTCCTCCGGCGAGCACCAGTTCCCATCCCGTAAAAATTCCCTGTGTATGACCTTGTATAAATGCGTCAATAAGTACTTCCTGTTTTTTCGCTTGGAAATAACCGGTAAACCGACCCACTGACAATATCTGTTTCTTTTTTGGCCGTCTGGTGGTTGGCTTGCCCACGTGTTGCACCGGAGGATATATGACTACTGCTTGGTCACCCAACTGCGGATCCAGTTCATTTTTGGTAAATTGCGAATTACATACCACCACGTCAAACCGGTTGCGCTTCCACGGGTCAACCAACAGTGAAGAAAACGGCACTTGAAAATGTAAAATGTTGTGTTTTGCGAGCGTCGCGGGAATACTGCCATCACTTAAGAAAAAAATAAGGTCATATTTCCGTGACTCCCATAATTTCGCGAATATGTTCGCATTTTTGAAAATGTTTGGGGTCACACGCACCCGGGTCAGGTCAATACCAAACCGCTTTTCAGACAGTCCGATAATATTCGGATCATCCCAAAACAACACGACGTCGTGATGCTTTGACCAGTGACTCGCGAGCGTAAGCGTATACCGCTCTCCACCACCCAAGCCGTCATAATATGGATTATAAAATCCTATTTTCATATGCGTTTTTTCATAAGTAAAAATCCGGCTATTCCCAGTGTAGCAATTCCTGCCACCAATAATCCCGTGTTCACACTTTTGGGTGAGTACCACATACGGACTGTATGTGCCCCTTTCGGAACTGCAACCGCCCTGAAATCATAGTGAGCACGGTATATCTCCGATGATGTACCGTCTATCGCGACCTGCCACCCGTCGTCATACACATCAGAAACAAATAATAACTTGGGAGCGTCAGCAGAGACATGCATGACTAATTCCGTCGGTCTATATGATGAAATCGTAACAGTACCATCACCCGGTGCCGGATCAAATACTGGTTTCTCTTCTAAAATAATTGTTTCGCGGGGGTTTATTTCGTTTGAAAATAGCGCATTCACTATTTCCTGTTTGTCCGTCGCCACTATATACGACCCTGCTAACAATGCCTTAGGATAACTTTGTGTATTTTCAAAAATCTCAAAGTGTTCATCTTCCCAAATCCTGTTGTACTGGGGATACTCCCAAAACGGATACGCCCATGGCAATCTCCCATCACTCTTTTTATGCGCGTAATACCTCACCCCCAACAACTGAAGTATGAATTCTGTATATGTCCCGTGCTTTTCCATACTTACCACTGACCTACCCGCACCCATAATTTTTCCGTTGCCTGCCGCGGAAATAAGTTCACCATACCGCTGTTGATATACCGCGTCGTACCCTTCAATAAGCGGTATGCCAAATGCGGAACCAACTTCGTTACCTATATTGCCGAATACTCTAAAACGCCCGCCGTCAACAAGTGACTGAAGCTTAGTAATAAACGGAATTTGCGGATACACGAGGTTTACAGGATCAAACGGCATCCATTTCGACGCGAACCGATACGAATCAAATACCGCCACCACTACGAGCATGTAACATAACACCGTCCTGAACCGTTTCGGTATAACACTTCCGGCCACCATCGCACCGATGGCAACACACCAAAATAACGTGGGTAATACGGTGTTGCGGATCGCAACCGTAAGGTGCTCCGGCGACATCGGCCGCACGACAATAAGGATGCTCCAGATGACTACCACCAAAATAAAGCTTGCGGCAGAAAAAATGATTATTTTTTTCCGTTCACGGGACTCCCACGCCTTAATCAATGCATCCAGACCCAACCCGGAAAGCACCGCGAGTGAAAAACTACATAACACAATAATCCTTGACGCGGCGCTTGTCGATAGCACCGGTATTTTTAACGCGAAAATCGCATCTATCAGCGGAGTTTGATACGCCATAAGTAACGGAAGTACGCTCATCAGCAGAAAGTATGTTATTACCGGCTGGCGCCTCGCGTACCACATCGCAAATAACGCGAGAAATAGCGGTACAACGCCAATAAAACTCGCCCATTCAGCATAGTGGCCAAACCAATCATTCCTGGTAACCGGATTACCGAAAAAATCAGGAGAAAATATCGTTACCAGATATTGCCACGGGATAACCTCACCCTTAAGAAACAGACTACTGCGGACAGCCAAAGAATACGCCCTAAACGCGGGGAATATCTGGGGAGCGGCCAACAATATGCCTATACATACTAATAATACTGCCATCCACACTCTTCGTTTTTCCGGTGAAGTAAAAAAAAGATACACAAGATAAGCCACAACGTACATCAGTACATACAAACTTATCTGAAAATGACCTGATACGAACGACAATCCTACCGCGATGCTCCCCACCGCGAGCGCCCATTTTTTGGCGTGATATACATACGTATGGATGCCATAGAGAATAAGCGGCAACAAAAGGGCGGCATAGGAAAGTGTTCCGTAAGCCATCCATACGACAATAAATCCGCAAAACATAAACGCGACTGATCCCAAAACACTTCCCACGCGGCTTACCCCTATCGCCCGCATGAACAAAAGCATAAAAAGTCCGGCGAGTAGCGGCTGCAGCAAAATCATGATGCTCCACGCGTGCACCTCGGGCAACAGAAAAAACAACAAATTTACCGGCGAAAATACCGCGCTTTGATAATTGCCTACATGACTTGTACCTGAAAAACTATATGGGTTCCATAAAGGTATTTCCCCGTTTTTCCATGCGTCAACCGTTACTCGTTTCCAAGGATAAATCTGGGTAATCACGTCCGGCATCGCGTTATTTTTTACGGGCATGCCGTTTGTTGCGCTCCAGGGCGGAAAAAATGTTACAAGGTATGTCGAGGGAAAAGGCACCCTTCCCTTTGTAAAATAAGGGGCTCCAAAAACAAACCACGCTATCACGACAACCAATGCGGGCCACCACCGGGATACAATGTTCTTCATGATTTTTTTTGGTGCTGCATTTCCCATAACTTCGCGTATGTAATAAACATGCTAAATCCCTGATATATGCTTTCTATCCACCCGGCAGTACCTGCGCGCCACCCGCCCTGGACGACAAAAGAATTCCAAAAACCCGTGCCCATGACACGCAATAGCCGCCACCAGTGTATCTCTGGGTGTCTCGATGATAACCGCAATTGTGCTTCAACCTCGCTCCATTCATTCGTTTTCTCAACCATTTCTGCTAGTGTCCTGTGGGTGTTATGGATGAGTAATCCGTCAATGCGGCCTATTTCACCCTGTATTTTGGGCGTTTCATGCAACACGCCATGCCAACCGTTAAACGCGTCTGTTTTAAACAACCTGAGCATCCACTCGCTTTTGGGCCAACGGCGTCCGAGATAGTAATTCTCTCGGAGAATTTCAAACCCTGCCTTATCACCCGGCCTCCATCCGCGGATGATTTTTTCTATATTCTCAGCAAGCGGTTCGCTCACTCTTTCGTCCGCGTCTATATAAAGAATCCAATCCCCGTGAACGAGCGTTGCTGCTTTATTCCGAAGCTCCGCAAAACTGTCTGACCGGAATGTTTTCACCTGCACGCCCCGGTTTTTGGCGATGTCAGGCGTTTTGTCGGTCGAACCGTTGTCCAATACGAGACGTTCAGACGCAAACTGCACTGCGTCAAGGCAGGCGCCTATACGCGCCTCTTCATTTTTGGCGATAATAATGACACTAAGTGATAGCTTTTTTTGGCTCATACTGTCTCCCCAGCCTACCCGTCAAAAAATCCGTGACCGCTTGTTTTTTTTCAGGATTATTGCCCCTCAAAAAACGGACAGCCTCGCGGATAAGCGCGAATTTCGTGCGTGTTGGCGCGAAACGGAAACCCACAAGCAACCTGTTTCTCGTTATGTAGTAGTCATGTAAAGGGTTTCCTGCGCCACCCGAAGAACCAGCGTTCACATGCCACACAATAGACCGCGGATAATACATGAGCAAAAAACCGGCATTACGCGCCCGCAGGCAAAAATCCAGATCTTCCAGATATAAATAGTACGCGTCATCCAAAACGCCGATTTTTTCTATAACGTTCCGCCGTATCATCATTGAACACCCGGTAACAAATGTTGTCTGCTCAACCGTCTCATACTGCCCTTTATCTACCTCGTCAACACCCCGGTGACTTGCGTACATATTGTCCCAATCAACAAGACCCCCGGCATACCAAAACACCTTACCTTTTTGTGAAGCGCTGTACCTTTTTTTATGGTATTCGTGTCCTGCCGCAAAAAATATTTTCGAACCGGCAATTCCCACGTTTGGATCCTCAAAAACACCGAGGATTGACAGCGCGCGCTGATCAACGAGCGTGTCATTATTCAACAACCAGACATAGTCAGCATTATTGAGCATTGCATACTTGATGCCGGCATTATTCCCCCCAGTAAAGCCTAAATTGGTATCAAGCGCCAACAACCGCACTTCAGGAAATTCCTTGGCGATACACGCCACCGAGTTATCAGTTGACCCGTTGTCCACAACGATGATTTCAAGCGTGTTACCGTCGGGCCGCATGGCCCGCACGGAGGCAAGGCACCTGCGTGTATCTTCAATACCGTTCCAATTCACAATAACGAGAGCTACTTTTTTCATGACAAGCGCAGCCCCCTCCGCAATAACCGGTACCACAATCGTACGACCGGGTTTTTTTCTTCTTTTATCTTGGTGGTGTATACCCAGTACGCCACTTCCCTGCCTGATCTGCGTATTTCATCAAACAACTGCGCCGGGCTTACGTCTATCTCACGGAACTTTTCCCGCTCCCATAGCTTTACAAAAATAATAAACGAGTAAAACCCCTGTAGCATTGCCAATACTAATCCGTGCAACCCGTCTTTATATCCACCCTGAGCAAAGTACAATTTAAGAAAATCGGAAACAGGAAAGCGGATGGCATCGCTCCAGTGTACCCTGTACCCCGCGGCTATGTATTTATTAACTTCACTGTCGGTATAAACCCGCTGCATCTTGTCTAAAAACTGGGCGAGCGTATCGTAGTTATAATGTATATAAGGATTTTTCAATACCCGTGTGGCACCTTCTACTTCTATATATTCGTGCACATGTTTTTCCGGATATTTACCACTGCCTTTCTTAATTAACCTCAATTGTTGATCCGGCCACCAAATACCATGCTGTATAAAGCGTCCGAAAATGATATTTTTCCGTGGAATCCAATATCCGGCCACATCGAGGGTATTCATGGCTTCCTTTATTTCCCGCGCAAGTTCTGCCGTAATTTCTTCATCGTCGTCGAGGCATAATATCCAATCACCTGATGCTTTCGTAAATCCGTAATTTTTGTTGACATTGAGCATGAGATTATTTGGCCGAATATATACTTTCGCGCCGAATTTTTTAGCAACGGCAGCCGTGTCATCGGGTGACTCATTATCGACAACGATAATCTCGTCTGCCACAGACTTTACGGACGCTAATGTTCTCGAAAGGCTTTTCGCCCTGTTGTATGTGCTTATGACAATGCTTAATTTCATGTGGTGCTCCTCCTGATAGTTCCTATAAATGCTTTTATCCGACTGGTTTCAATCGCGTACAGCATGCTCCCATACAGTATAACTCCCAAAACGCCTGATACAAAAAGCCACATAAAGGTATGGGGTACCACGCTTAACATAAGTGCATACGCTCCACCCTGTACGACTGCTGAAATAACCGGACCCCGGACATTTGCAATAAACGAAAAATCCGCAATTGTCTTCGTCACGCGTACAACAAAATAAACTGATGTCGACACGACAAATAGCGATACCGCGACGCCGTTAAATCCAAACAAACTAATAAATAGCACGGTAAAAAACCATGTACTCACCGTCCAGCCAACCATAAATTTGAGCGTCGTACGAATTTTTCCCATCGCGTTGAGCGCGTTCATGAGTGGGGTAGATAACGCCGCAAACGCTGAAGAAAATACAAAAAGGTAAAATGATACAAGCGCAGGCTCCCATTTCCCGTACTTTGGAATAAGTTCCACCATGGGATGAACAAAGAAAAGAAGCCCTGCGGAAATAGGCAGGATTGCCATAGACAACCCGAATAGCGTTTTGTCTATCGCTTTTTGGAGCAATTGTCTGTCATGCTGCAACCGTGAGAAAGTCGGGAACGTTACTCTAATTACTGAGTCCATAATAAGCCGGAGTGGAACCTCCGCCCATTTTTTTGCCCATCCGATATAACCCACTTCAGCAAAAGGAAGCACTCTTCCCAAAAACACGGTAAGCAAATCATCCTTAAGGAGTGCAAGAAAAGAATTTAACTGGAACGGCAAACCAAAACGCATAAGCCTCCTGGCGCTTTGTTTATTGATGACTAAAACGGGTAACCACGGCTCAACAATATACATGGCAATAAGTCCCAATAGTCCACGCACCATTACTGCCCACGTAAAACTCGCGATACCGTGTCCCTGCCACGCAAGATACACCGCCACGCCATAAAATCCGACAGTTTCGATAATATGAGGAATCACAAGCCGGTCAAACGCCAACCGCCGTTCGAGAAGCACTGACGGAATTGTTTTTAACGATGAAAAGAAAAAGGATACCGCCAGCGCCCTAAATAACCAAACGCCCATCTCATCCAGGCGGTAAAACGAGGCAATCCGTCCGGACAACACAAGCGAGACGGTCACCAGGGTAATTACTAATACCTGTTGAATAACAAAAGTTGTCCCCAAGTCTTCACGCGTTACTTCTTCTTTTTTTTGTACTAATGCTGCTGCCAGACCAATATCCGAAAAATACGCCAAAAAAGAAATAATGGCCGATACAACATAAAATACGCCGAACGTTTCCGGTGATAAAAAGAGCGTAAGTAAAAACGTGGCACCAAAGGCAATTATCTGTAACAGGAATGTGCGTGCAGTCAGCGCAACCACCCCGACGACAGAACGCCGCTTAATAAGCTCTATATCAATTTCTGCCATATTGTAACTTTCTCCATGGCCTGCCCAAGAACAACCGGAGCAATCCTTTGAGATCTCCGATAGCGGTTTTCATAACCCGCACGGTAGATCCGGGGTTATCAATCCATGTCACCGGCTCTTCATAAATCCGGTATCCGCTTTTTTCGCCGACGATCAACAATTCGCTGTCGAAAAACCATTCGTTATCCTTAATGTGCGGTAACAGATTGGTAATTACTTTCCTATTTACTGCCTTAAATCCGCACTGCGCATCCGTAAAACCTACCCAAAATATAAATTTAATGAGGATAATGTATCCTTTTGACGTAAGAGACCGGAGCAGACCCCTTCCATACACCCGTGCCCCCCGCGCATTCCGACTACCGATCGCGATATCGTATCCACGCTCGAGCGAACGCAGAAGCTGAGGCAGATGACGTAAATCAGTCGATAAGTCAATATCCATGTACGCGAGATAGTCATATTCTCCCTTGCGCCATACATGCTTTACTGCTCTTCCTCTCCCCTTCCTCGACAGGTGATCGACAGACACAAAGGAGTATTTATGGCTCAATGAACGGGCTATTGCAAGCGTTTTATCTGTGCTGGCATTATCCGCGATGGTGATGTGCCACGAGAAATCCTCGAGCTGTTTACGTAAAAAACGCGAAAGCGTCGTCACACTCGCCGCAAGCTCTACTTCTTCGTTGTATACCGGTAATACGATATTAACGCTTGGTTTTTCTTTTTCCGTCATAATACATCCCTCCTACGATCAATAATGTAATCATTGACACTATATTGGCAACCGTTCTTACGGGTGTGTCCGTAAAACGCGCGTCAATAACAGATACGCCTGCTGCTATCTGAATAACCGGTAAACCGTTTTGCACCTCCGGCTGTACCTCCCGGTTATTCACTGTATACTGCCATCCCGGGAAATACGCAGCATTGAGGACAATCGACGCTGACTGTGTTGTTTCTACAGCCATACGCATGTGTGTCGCCGTATCCGTAATACCGGTGACAGCCAGACCGTCCCGTTTCCTTATTGTATCAAAAATAACCTGTGATTCCTCTGTCGGACGGATTATACCGGGAGGCAAATATTCGTCAGATATTCTTGATGCTCGCCACCGCAAATCCGACGCTGTTTCAAACGTGCTGGTGTCTTTTTCATACGTATATTGAGGCGTGAACCATTTACTATTACCTAACACCAGCAACAACACGAACAACGTCGTGCATACGGCTTTTATGACGGGTTTTTTAATACCCTCGACAGTCAGACTTCCCAAGAGTGATAATCCAAACGCGGCTACCGCTAAAAACCGCCAAGGATACTGTAAAAAGGCAAAACCCGGCAAGGTTGCCCATGCAAATTGAGCGTATTGAGTCATAAAAAATACGCTCACAGCCGCAAGCACGAGGCCCGTCAGTACAACATGTTTTCCTTTTTCCCGGCGCCCGGTAAACCACACGGCAAGTCCCGCGACAGCCAATGCCACATGCAGCTTCCCCAAAACAAACGACATGCCGTCAAGGCAGCCAGGAACTGACCCTCCAAAACCCCATAACGAACTCCATAACTGCCCCACACACACAAAATGATCACGGTAGTCCGCAGTGGCACTCACCTGGCCTGCGACACTCGTATAGCCCATTTCCAAAGCAGCTGGCGCCCAAAAAAATGAAGAAAGACCCAGTCCCAGGACTATCAGCGCTAACGTCCCGAACGCAACTGCGCGGTCAAATTTTTTTGCTACTATACTGTACCCCCAATACGCGGCGGCCCCCGCCACACAAAAAAGGACAGTGACATAACCCAGCAACGTATGGGACAAAACCGCCCCGCTCATCCCGATGGCTCCGATCGCTATCCGGCTAAACCGTTGACGCGCGTGCGACAATCCCCAAAATCCATATACAATAAGCGGCCAAAACATAAGAATCCAGTATTCACCCACCGCCCCACGGACGTAAATCTGTACCGCATGATAGGGCGCAAAGACATACAGAAGTGAACCCAGTAGCGCCGTTTGCCAGCCCACACCCGACGCAAGCACTATATACAATAAAACCGCTGGCAGGATTATCCCGACCGAAAACATGATTTTTGTGGCAAGCAGCGCGGGGACACCGAGCGCGTAGAGGGCACCACCAGCATAATAAGGTAATGGCCCGTAAAAATTATAAATCGGGTATCCATACCCATACCCTAAATCAGACACCCAACGCACGGGAAACTGCCCCTCTTTCAATGCTCTTCCCATCACAATCACCCTGGACACCTGGGTATCGTCATGCATGGGGAAGTATCCGTCTGTCCACAGTCCGCGGATCGTGAGCAGGCTAAGACATATAACGAAAAATAATGGCAATAATTTCTTCATGTGACACGTGGTTTCAGCCGTTTCACAAATATGAGATACCCGATAACACACACAAGACTCACAATATCCGAAAATAACCGCATAGGGGTCTCACGGAATGTCGCGACTAACGTAT
Organism: Candidatus Gottesmanbacteria bacterium UBA6580; assembly: GCA_002433895.1. Classification (GTDB taxonomy): domain Bacteria; phylum Patescibacteriota; class Microgenomatia; order UBA10105; family UBA927; genus UBA927. The sequence continues at coordinate 491,705 of DJJA01000003.1, read as the reverse complement.
GGACTCCTGCGGGAACCTCAACCCGCATCACTCCCAATGGATTCTGGTAATTAATCCGCATCAGTTTATTATCTAATGTAATACCCCATCCTGGATAATAGATTTTATTTATTTGTACGACACTGTCCTTTTTCGCATCTATATCGACTTTCATATATTCCCCCAAAAATGTACGGTGAAGAATTTTAACATCGCCTTCTATAACCTCCAGCGTTTCGACGGGTCTCGACAGCGGAATATCAGTTACCCACAGCGGCATGTATTCATTTGCGACATTCGTTGTCGCCTCATTTGTGGTGTAATACCCTTCTGGCCGTTCTACAAAACGGACATCTCCGAGCTGCATGATAAGCCCGTGCGAAAATATTACCAATAGAATAACGCCGAGGAGTTTTTGCTGCCATCCGCGTACATGTTCAACCGCGAGCGCGACCACCCATGGGCCAAAAAGAACGGTAAGTACCAAAAACCGGTAAGGAAACTGCACAAGTTTACCCAATAGCGGCATGCTCCAAAGCGGCGCACTTATGGCAACGCTCAATACAATACCCGTTACCGCCAGTATAGTTATAATTTTGTCCTGGCCAGCCAGTTTTTTACGGAGCCCTAATATAACCGCCAACGCTACAATAACTCCTGCGCCCAATAACGCAGCGTTTTCAACGTTCACGAAATAAAACGATGGATTTGACACAATCGTCGCGTCAAACCGTACAAAGCGCTTTTCGAGTAAAGCGGGTAGCCAAAAAAACGCCGCCATCCCGACCCCCCATGCAGCGCTTATTATCATGGCTAATCTTTTCTGATGCAGGAAAATGAGCACGGCTATACCAAGACCAGCAATCAATGCCACAGTGTTATGGCTGACAATTAGAAAAGCGATACTGGGAGCCATCAGCCACACCCACCCTTTCGAAAGCGCAAGTAGCGCGATCGCCGCGGCGAAAATACCCAGCAATTCTCCGACCGAACCCCTCCGGTACACATCGTAGAGTAAGTATGGTGAAAAAATAAAACTCATTGTTCCCAATATGCTGGGTACCATTTTGAAACGTGACCGGAGCGTCATAAATGTCGCTGCTGCCCCTCCCGCCACCGAAACACCTAATATAACTTTCACCGCGTCGACAAAAGAAATGCCGATAACATGCAAAACCGATCCTATATAGAGAAAACCAGGGTAAAGAAAATTTGCCACCGGATAGCCATAGCTATTATTCAGCCTGCCTAAGAATCGCACGGGAAACTGTCCGGATGCCAAACTTTGATAAAATGCCGACAGGCGTATCACCATCCACTCGCCGTCATCGGTAATGAAAAAACCCGGCCGGAAAAACGGCCACAACACCAACCCCAATGAAAGCATTAGAAGAATGCCCGCTATCCACGGAAACGGAGATTTTTTTTTCGTCATGGTAAGGTCGATGAAGACTGTCCTACCCTAAAAAAACGGAGTTTCTTGCGGTCTGCCCTCTTCCCTTTTTCATATTCCCCGATGAGGGTAATTGGCCATTTCTCCGGTGCTATCTGCGTCTCGTTGAGCACAAAATATGTTGCGCTCACCGATGCAGACTGCACTATCTGGTCAGGCATCGCGACAGGAAGCGGCCAAATACCGGTAATTTTTATATCCGGATTATCAATAAGATATATTTCGAGGGCGTAGGGCATAAGTCCAAATGTTCCTTCGGTAAACACATGTATTTTTTGCTGTTTTGCTGCCGCGTTGAGATAGGAAACCACCTCTTTCACGCCTCCGCCTGCCGGCCAATCATCAATAAACTGCCCCCGGTCGGCAAGCGGGATGAGTGCTTCCTTCGGGTTCATCATAATAACACCCGATATATACACACTCGGTATAAATACCAAACCCGCCAGTACTAGCCGACGAAACAGTGTGTGGTTACGTTCCCATAAACGTACAAACGCGTGTGCCGCTATGATGATGAGCGGCATAGCCATAAATAAAATGTACCGCGGGTAAAGAATTTTTCCAAAATTCGCGAGTGCCACAAAGGGCAAACCCCAGAAAAAATACAGCAGTAGGCTCTCGCGGAATTTCGGCCATCTGGCAAACAGAGGGACAAACGCCAAAATAAACATTGGGAGCGTCATATAGACACGCAACCAATCGAACATGCCACGCAGGTTCCCCGCAAAAAACCGGAATGGCTGGCTAAGCCACTCAGAAAATGTAAACACAAATACGTTATCTTTCTGGCCGATAAGATGAAAAAAGGGCGACAGCCGGAGGACGCTATAAAAGAGCTGTGAAAGCACGGCGGCAATTAGGACAAAAAGTATCCACCGCCCCAACCGCTTTACCCAATGTTTTGCCTGCCAGTCAAAAACCAGCAACGTAACCGGGATAAAATAAAGCGTCAAAAAGCCTGAGCTTTTATTGAGCATTCCTGCCGACAAGACCATTGCCAATATGAGCGCCAAATCCAGACGCACGTACCGCGCAAGCAGTACACCGACATACAGACCCCAGACAAAAAACGTCGCAGCCAGGGAATCGTACAGCGCCATACGGTCATACCACATACTAAACGGCAACACGACATAGATGAAGCTCGAAAGCCATGCTATCCGTTTATCACGGAAAAGCTCATATGATAACACCCATAACCCTATAAGGGTACCAGCGCCCGCGACTACTGAGGTTAACCTGCCGACAAAAAGCGGGTCCGCCCCCTCAAACAACTTGAAAAGCCCCATCATTATCCAGGTAAACATCGGCTGTTTGCCGTCGGTTAGCGATATAAACCGCCACGCAGCATCCCTATACCCTATCTGAGACCACCGTATATATATCGCCTCATCGGTAAATATGGGTAAACCGGTAAGGTTTGTGAGCCGTAATACGGCGTACAGGATAAGGAGTAGCCCTAATCCAAAAACGATCCAGAGCCATTGTTTAGACAAGAAGCGCATACCTATCCAATTATATCCTACTCACGGCAAAACAGTGAAGCCGAACGCTGTAGGCAGGAGAACCATATGCTACACTGGTCTGAGCTATGCAAACAGGAATGCACCACGCCATACATAGGCATGCGCACAAAAACCGGGCAAAATCCACGTTATTACAACTTTTTGATAGATCCGCGTATCTTATGGGTGCTGTTACGGTAGCAGTAAATGTTCCCCAGCTTATCACTGTCTGGACATCTCGGGATGTTTCGGGTGTCTCACTTGTATCGTGGATCGGGTTTTTTCTCGGCTCCTGCTTTTGGCTTTGTTATGGACTGCTTCACAGGGAAAAGCCAATCATTACGGTCAATGCAGCGCTTATCGCTGTACAGGGATTTATTGTACTGGGGATATTCAGACATTCCGTCTCTTTGTAAGTGGCAGTAACGCGGTCATAAATCCCACGCCTACACCCGTCCATATAATCCCGGTTTTCCATGTCTGCATAACTGCGGAATACTCACCGAAATATATATACGCGGCATAACTTGTCACCAGCCCGGCCGAAATCACCACAGCCATCCTCACTATTTTTTCTTTTTCCGCGTTCAGTGCCACAAATGGCAGCAACCACACCCAATACCATGGTAAAAATTCCCGCCGCAGCAACACGAGGGATAACCCTACCGCCATGGCAGCCAACATCCATACGCTTCCTTTTTTGAATACATACACGGGAACGAGAAATATGGTCATAAATTTCGCGGCAATTGAAAATGACAGGTAAATCCATGACCGTAACATGTCTTTTTTGACATACGCGATAACGGACAGCATGGCAAAGGCCACCAGTACAATATCATTGTGTCCGCTTACCAGCGATTCTATGAGGATAAGTGGGTTAAGTGAAAATAATGCGACGCCGTACGCGCGCTGCTTTGGATTACCTGCCAATAATGCCTTACTAAGCGCCCAACAAGCGAGAAGATAAAAGCCCGCGATCATGAATTTCGTCGCAAACAACACAAGGATAAAATACCCCAATCCGATAATATAAGGAACAAGACTTATCAGTATCCAAAAGGGAGTATACGCACTGGATAAATGTGTCCAGCGCATAAAATTTGTCCACGGATCGATGCCGCTAAACTGTAACGGCGTCACTGCGTAGGGATTCTGGTGATATACCAACACGGTTTTTGCCGTAAATAAATAGTTAAAAAAATCATAAGAAAAAGCGGCGGGATACGAAAATACAGTAATGACAGTAACTGCCATAACTATTTTTCGGACTAACCCAATGCCCGCTTTTCCCTGCTGTATATACCGAAGCAATAGCAGGTACACCGCATACATCGATACAATAATGCCGGCGTATATGAGGGTAGCGAGTGGACGTTGGTAAAACCCGATATATTGGAAAGACTTCTGGATGCTCTGCCATACTCCCACTCTCGAGAGAGTGAGATTTAAGTCAACCTGTGTATAGCTAAACAGTACCAATGCTACAGACGCGGCAATAAAACTAAAAAACAGAAAATTATGTTTCTCTTTACGCATTATCATGTCGATATATCTTTACCGGGGGCACGCTCCCGTTATCGGTATTTTCCCTGCCACGCATTGAGGCGGATCCGTAACATATCCATCAGTCCCTGCCAGGAATCTTTTATGGGATTTACTCTGCGGGTTTCTACGTAATGCCACTCCACCGGCACTTCTTTTATTTTGTATCCCAATTTTTTCGCCAAAAACAACGACTCAATATCAAATCCTGCGGTCACCATCGGGCCATTTACCTGGTGATTATGCCCGTACAGCTCTAATTTTGAAAAGATCTCACGTGCGGCAGACCGCCGGAACCCCTTAAATCCACATTGTGTATCGGTTATGCCCCGGAGACCCAACAACACACTCCGCAGTATCATAAATCCCCTCGCCATCAGAACCCGCGAAATCGGAGCCCCCTCCCGTCTTCTATTACGGCTTCCTATCACCACATCAAACCCCCGGTCAAACCAGGGAAGGATTTTTTCCAGTTGCGAGATAGGAGTCGCCTGATCCAAATCCGTAAATACGACAAGCGCGCCTTGTGCCTCAGTCACTCCGGCAATAACAGTTGCCGCCTTTCCACGATGGGGTTCGTGCATCACACGAAATCCTTTGTTCGCTTTGACAAAATTATCAAGTATTCTCGGTGAGTTGTCACGGGAACCGTCGTCGACGACAATCACTTCCCATGCGTATGACTGGCGCTCCAAATACCGTGATACTTTATCGAGTGCGCCCAGACGGATATTCGTCTCTTCATTATAGGAAGGTATCACAATGGAAAGAAATGGTTTGGTCATAACGAGTCATCCCCCTTGTAATGAACAAGCTTCATAATTTTAACAAATGATACATGCCATTCGCCAATAATCTCAGCTCTCCCAAATCCCGCTATCTCCCAGAGTGGGTGCCCCAACGGCTTACACTCAGCGGATTCACAAATGATAATCAACTGATCAGTCACACTGCGACGCTCCGGATCTATGTCCGTATTTTCTATCGTGACCGGCGGATTTCCCCAAATTTCAAAAAAATACCGGTACGCATGATCTGAGTTTCCGCCTGTAATAAGCGCGAAATTGTATGGCTTTCCCTCTGCTTTTTCGTATGCTGCGGCAGCAATCATTTTTGCCTGTGCAAGCTGGTTATTGGGTTCGAATTTAAACGGACGTCCTTCCCAATTTAGATATATAAGACCGGTGACGGCAATTGTCGCGAAAACTTTTCCTAATGTGTTCATGCTCGCGCTTTTTATAATAAGCGCCGTCAGCAAAAATGGAAGCGCGAAAAACAATCCAAAATAATAGTCATAAATTCCTTTTTTATATAACCCGAAGAGGAATACGGGCACGGCAAGCCATAATAAAAATAGCACAGCGCTCTGCCGGAACTGCGGGTATGCTGCCGTTTTTTCTTTAAAATACAGCACGAAACGACGCGGGAAAATAATAAATGCTCCTAATAGCGCGACTGATGTGTAGAGTGCAAATTTGGTACCGGTTGTCCACAGCGCCTGACCCATCGCAGAAATATTTACATACTGCTCGGGAGGAGGAAGTCGGAATACGAGACGGCCAAATAAACGGTACGAAACATCCGCTATATTTTTCCAAAATGTCGCAACAACCAAGCCCGTTCCTTCACCTTCTCTCAAAAAATTGTATATCGATATGGTATTGGGAAACCCATGCCGTAATTCAAAAGCCAAAAATGGCCCATACCCTACAATAAATCCCGCCAACCCCAGTGCGTAATACCTGATCCAGGTACTGCTTCTGCCATACAGTAAATACCATAAGCCGACCACGGGAAACAGAAAAAGAAAAAGATAGTGAAGCTGTAACCCAACCCCGAGACATACCCCTACCCAAAACAATAATTTCCGCTCATTCTTGATGACCGACCGCCACATGAGCCATATAAGGACAGTAGAAAAGAACGGAACCAAATTGGGATTCCAGGATGAACGTGAGTATGCGATAACAACGGGTGAAAGGCTATATAAAGCGGCGGCAACGAGGCCTACTCCTACGCCAAAAACATCGCGGCCTAAACGATACACCATGTAAATGGTGGCAACTCCGAATAGCGCCACCATAACCGCGGCACCTGCAGGATTTAAACCGGATATCCATACGAACGGCAACATGAAGTAGTAATAGATAGGACCTAAGAAAAATCCCCCGACCGATGCAGTTGGACCCAAAAGGGTAAATTTATGATCGACAATCATCCGCTTAATAACAAGCATATCCCTGCCTTCATCACCCAGGAATGTCATGTATTCAGGAATTCTGTACAACCGTAAGTACGCCCCGAGGAGCAATATACAAAACAGTACTATCGCCGGTAGAAAAGGAGATATGCGTTTGAAAATTGCAGGTATCTTGGTCATTATTTATTCTTCCAGATGACTTTCGAATACATCGTGTAGTTCCATACGAGTCCGATGCCGACCCCAAGAAGATAAAACCACCGGTACAGAGAAACTCCGAACAGTGCCGTGCCGAGCGCTACAGTTCCAGACTGAATAAGCAGGGCGCCAATACTTGTTGCGTTAAACTGCAAAAATTTGGGGATCACCCGGAGGCCCTGAATCCGTTTCCCCCTGAACGTCCAGTTGTTGTTAAAGAAAAAATTAGAAATGATTGCACATTCGGCCCCGATGGCGCTTCCCATAGCGGGATGAAACCCATTGCCCACCATAAGCTCTAATATCGTAGTGTTTATGACAAACCCAACACTGCCGACGACGGCAAATTTCGCAAACGGGCCATGACGGAGTTGTTTTGCCCTCGCTGTTCCGACATACATAAATACATTCCGAATATACTGCAGCGGCGCTATCTTTGACCTGCCGTATCTTCGATCGGTAAAATGGATAGGAACTTCGCCGACACGCGCACCCTCAATTATGGCATTGTGAAGAAATGCTATCTGATACACGTAACCGCTATAACGGGATACCTTCGCTTTGGATTTTTCGAAATACTCTTTCTTAAATACCCGATACCCGCCGGTCCAATCATGCACATATGGAAATCCTAGTCCGAACCGCACGATCGCGTTTCCGACGACGCTGAAAATCTTCCGGTGTATACCCCAGTTTTCCGGTATGGATCCGCCATGTATATATCTGCTTCCGACCACAAAATCATCACCCTCGGATATTTTTTTGAAAAACTCTGGCAAACGCTCAGGGTCATGTGACAAGTCCGCATCCATCTGGGCGATAACGTCGGCACCTAATGTATCGATGGCATACGTCATACCACGAAGTAATGCTTTACCTAATCCTTCTTTTTGCCCGCTTAGAATTTTTACCTGAGGGTTGCTTTTGGCAAATTCATTCACAACATCCTGCGTACCGTCAGGAGATGTGTCATCCACGATAAGATACGTAAATGTGTATCCTTTTATGAGACGGGTCACGCTCACAAGCTTTGTGAGCATGGCTTTAATGTTTTCCCGCTCGTTATACGTCGGGAGGATTATAACTGCTTTCATATTGGCAGAGACCATTACACTCGCTCTCTCCAGTAGTTGAGAAGGTCCTCAGCAGTCTTGGTGAAGGGCACTTCAGGCTTCCATCCGGTTTTTTCAACAAACTTCGTGTTGTCACCAATAAGAATGGGGACATCTGAAGGTCTCATCCTCTTTGGATCTTCCTTAATTTCCACTTTCACCTTACTCATCCCCAACATCATTTTTAAGACGTCAGAAATCTTGATGGTTGTGCCGGTTGCAATGTTGTACACTTCGCCCGGATCACATTTTTCTACTGCCAAAAGATACGCTTTTACCATGTCGCGGACATCCGTATAGTCGCGTGATGCCTCCAGATTACCGACATAGATAACCGGCTCCTGCTTACCCTTCTCAATAAGCGCTATTTGCTTCGCGAATGTCGATTCCGCGAACGTATCGCCGCGCCGCGGACCGGTATGATTAAATCCGCGCGTTCTGATAATACGCATCTTATATGATTCGTAATACTGGTATCCCAAATAATCCATTGCCAGCTTACTTACCGCGTATGGTGAAAGCGGGCGCAACGGGTTTGTTTCTTTAATGGGGATTTCGTTTTCGTACACTAATCCGTATTCTTCGGAAGAACAGGCAATTTGGATAACGGGATCAATGCCGACTTGACGGACCGCTTCAAAGACGTTCGCACTTCCCACGATGTTTACTTCAAGCGTTACTGCGGGTGACCCCCATGAGGTCGGCACAAATGACTGTGCAGCAAGATGGAATATATAATCCGGTTTGATCTTATTGATCGTCGTATACAGACTGTGGCTATCGAGCAAATCCGCGTCTTCCAGCTGAAGCTGGGATTTAATAGACTCGATATGATCCATTTTGCTTCGTGAGCGGCTCAGTCCATATACTTCAAAACCTTTGGAAAGCAAAAGCTCTGCCATATGACTGCCGACAAAACCTGCAATACCAGTGATCAATGCTTTTTTAGCCATATTTTCCTCCTTAAAAAAATTATTACATTCTACCAACACCGTAATACATGAACCCTAGCTCCCGCACTTTGGTGGGTTCATAAATATTTCTCCCATCGAATAATACCAAATGTTTCATGCCTTTGGCTAGACGCACGAGATCAATTTGCCGGAACTCGTTCCACTCGGTAATAATCGCCACTGCGTCGGCCCCTTTTGCCGCATCATACGGGTCAGATGCAAAGCCTACCGACTTCGGGAGCTTATCCTTCGCTTTTTTCATGGCGATGGGATCAAACGCGACAATCTCAGCTCCTTTATCGATAAGCGATGAAATAATATCCAGTGACGGCGCTTCCCGCATGTCATCGGTATCCGGCTTAAAGGCAAGACCAAGGACAGCAATCCGTTTTCCTTTCAGTGAACCGAAATGCGATACTATTTTTTTAACAAAATTCTCCCTTGCCTCCATATTTATTTCGTGGACTGCTTTAAGCAGGGTAAAGTCATATTTATATTCGTGCGCTATCGCGATTAAGGCTTTCACATCTTTAGGAAAACAGCTCCCGCCATATCCAACTCCGGGGTAAAGAAAACTTCTCCCGATCCGGTTGTCAAGACCAACTCCCTCAAGGACGCGTTCCACATCAGCACCAACCTTCTCTGCCAAAAACGAAATAGCATTGGCAAATGAAATCTTGGTGGCCAACATGGAGTTTGACGCGTATTTGATAAGCTCCGCCGTTTCTACATTACAGAGCACTTTTTTCCCGTCGATCGGCTTATGCAGCTCAACCAGTATATCCCGCGCTCTATCGGAGTTAGTGCCGATAACCACCCGGTCAGGGTGAAGCGTGTCCGATAGGCCTGTACCCTCACGCAAAAACTCCGGCGCCGATGCGATCGCAAATGAAGACCCCGCAGGATGCACCCGTTCGATAATCTGGGCAACTTTTTTGCCGGTTCCGGGCGGCACGGTGCTTTTGGTCACCACTACTTTGTATCCCACCAATGATTTACCGATTTCTTCAGCTGCGGCAAATACTTGGCTCAGATCAGCCTCGCCATTTACTTTTGATGGCGTCCCGACGGCAATAAACACCACTTCTGACGCGACGACGGCTTCCTTATAATCGAGAGTAAATTTCAGTCTTCCTGCGGCGAGGTTTCGCTTCAGCAACTCTTCCAGCCCGGGCTCGTAAATCAGAGGGTCGCCTTTTTTAAGACGCTCTATTTTTTCTTTCGTGCGGCCTACCACCCATACCGTATTCCCTAAGTCCGCAAATACTGCGGCGGTCACGAGACCCACATAACCATGACCGATAAAAGAAATAGTCATAATCTTGTTAGTATACGAAAAAAAAGAGTGCCTGTACAGAATACGGATACTTTCAGTGTTGCTCCGTAGTTTTTGGTGCGGAAATTTCCTGTTTTTTTACTTCCGCGATACCGTCATTAAATCCTCTCAGGTCAACTCCCAGCGCCCGGATTTTGTTATTGGTAAGCACCGCGTACTGCGGCACCGGCGCCCGCCCGGAAAAATACGCGGCAAATGACGTTTCTTTTACTAAGCCCTCATTGAATCCAAACGTACGTGCAACCGCACGCGCCGCGTCAAACGGCGAAATCGCCTCGCTTCCCACCACATGGTAAATACCCGTTGCATTACCTGAAGTAAGAGCATCGATGCCTGCGGCAATATCGTCGACAAATGTCGGCACAAACAACTGATCAACCGGAGCAACAATTGCTTCTCCTGCCATAAGCCGCTCAAGCATTTTATGGGCAAAATCAGTCTTACCCACCGGATTCGCCCGGTAAGGATTGGATATACGGATGACCAAGCCCTGCTTACCCATAGCGAGTACGCGCTTGGCTCCTTCTGATTTGGTGATGGCATACCATCCCTGTGGATTCGGCGTATCATCTTCGTTATATGTTTTTTGGGTTCCGTCGAACGCGTAGTCTGTATCGACATACAACAACCGTTTGTCAGACGCTATACACGCGTCAATAATGTTTTGCGTCGCCTCCACATTCACTTTCCAAGCAGTGCTTTTTTCACCCAACAACCGGTCTTTCTCCGCCTGCTGCACATTAGTATAGGCTGCCAGATGTAATACCCAGGATGCCCCGGTTTCGCCGGCAATCCGGGATAAAATACCTTCACGGTCAGTGATATCTATCCCATTTTCCAAGCTATAGTTCGTGAAGGCGTGCTTAGGAGAAAGAAGTTCAACAATCCGAGATCCGACTAATCCTGAAAGTCCGGTTCCAATGAATTTCATACTGCGTTTTTGTACTGCTTCTCATAGTATGTTTTATACGCACCGCTTTTCACCCGCTTCCACCAGCTTTCGTTTTCCTGATACCAGTGAACTGTTTGGATAAGCCAGGTATAGAAATCATTTTTTGGCTTCCACCCCAACTCCCGTTTGATCTTTGACCAATCCACAGCATAACGTCGGTCATGCCCCGGCCTGTCAGTGACATACTCAATGCTTGATTCGTCTTTATTCATTATCTTTAAAATGAGCCTAATAATATCCAGATTATTAATATCCTCCGTGACCCCTCCGACACAATATGTTTCACCTACTGTACCGTTTTGGAGTACTGCATCGATCGCCTCACAATGGTCATCCACATACAACCAATCGCGGACATATTTCCCATCGCCATATACCGGCACTTTTTTGCCTTCAAGAATATTGGTGATCGCAAGGGGAATAAGTTTTTCTGGAAATTGGTACGGGCCGTAGTTGTTGGAACAGTTAGTGATCGTAATCGGCAATCCAAACGTATGGTAATACGCGCGCACCAAATGATCGGATCCGGCTTTGCTTGCTGAGTATGGGCTCCGCGGATTATACGGCGTAGCCTCGTTGAATTTATCTAATGTCTCCAATGAAAGCGCGCCGAATACTTCATCCGTTGATACATGGTGAAACCGCTTCACATTCGCCTTGAGCGCGGCATCCAGCAACACCTGTGTACCGACGACATTGGTCATCACAAACGGGGCTGCCTCAAGGATAGACCGGTCCACGTGGCTTTCTGCGGCAAAATGCACCACGGTATCAATTCCCTGCATGGCAGATGTTACCGCATCCACCGCACAAATATCCCCTTGGATAAACCGGTAGCGGGGGTTTTTGTCAACTGCCGCGAGGTTTTCGAGATTACCGGCGTACGTCAGTTTATCAAAGTTGATGATCTCATCATCAGGGTGGTTTTTGAGCCAATAGATGATAAAGTTAGCCCCGATAAACCCGGCTCCTCCTGTTACGAGTATACGCATTAGAGTTTCCCCTGCTTTACAAATTCTGCCACCTGTACATTTGCCTGCAATAGTTCATCATGAGACGTGCCCGCATCTACCCACCAATCAATGAGCTCACAGCGGAGTGATTTCTCCGCGAGATACATATTATTGAGATCAGTGACTTCTAACTGGCCCCGTGCTGATGGAACCAACTGACGCACGAAATCAAATGCCCGGTTGTCATATACGTAAATACCCGTTTGCGCAATATCGCTTTTTGGTTTCTCCGGCTTTTCTTCAATGCTTACCACCTTCCCTTCCGCATCCATCTCTATCACACCATACTGTTGCGCGAGCGTTTCGCGGTGCACACCAAAAACCATAGCACCCTTTTTGTCCTTCGCGACGGCATCCTCAAACCGTTTAAGTGATGCGGTAAGATCAAAATTAAATATGTTATCTCCCAAAATCACCAGGATAGGTTCTTTTTGGGCAAACTCTTCAGCGAGTTTGAGACCATCCGCAATACCGCCTGTTGGGTTTTGTTGTATCGCATAATAAAGCCTGAGCCCGAATTCTTCTCCGGACAATAAGAGGTTGGCAAAATCACCGACATGTCCGCCGCTGGTAATGAGCAACACCTCTTTCATGCCTACCCGTTTCATCATTTCCAACGGGTAATAAATCATCGGCTTGTTATAGACCGGCAGAAGATGCTTGTTGGTTACGGCGGTTAGGGGGCGAAGCCTCGTTGCGAGACCACCGGCAAGTATAACACCTTTCATAGTTTTGTTACTCCTTTCGGGTTACAACGCCAATGTCGTTAACAATACAATGGCTATCAAACCCACGAGCACATATTCTATCACAACCTTGCGGTGCAGATCGCCTTTCAGGCTATGATGAATAATTCCCCATGCCACATACGCGATGGTGGTAACCACGCCGATAGCAAGCTGCAGCGCGGTATTTCCCCGCGCAAACCAAAACGTAAAGGCGCCCCCGAAAAGAATGGTAAAAAGCACTATGGTATGCAGAAACGCGCCATTTTTCATATAAGACTCCCGCGTGAGATCATCAAGCCACTCACAATAATCGTACCTAAAAATAATATATGCGCCATATTGTGTCCCGTAAGACGAACGACCCGGTGCTTACTCACCACAAATGCGTCTACTGCCAACAGTCCTATAAGCACTCCCACCACTATGATGGCCATGGTATTGGTAAGACCGGGAATATTGACCTTGGGTGAAGCGACAACCCGCTCAAATGCGGTATTGGACATAAATGACGGCAGCAGAGCAATCGCCGGTTCGGATTTCGGCTCGTCATTTATCGCCGCTGGCTCAGCCGGCACCACGGTAATTGGCTCTTCCAAAGCAACTTCCGGCGACGCAACTGGCGCTGGTGCGGCTGCCTGGGCTTTCGGAATTTGTGCGACTGGAGCAGCGTTGGTCGCGCCGAACATCTGCACGACGAGCGTCGTTTCTTCGCCGTTTAAGACTCCGTTTACGATCGCAAATCCGACGTCTTTATAGCCACTTTTCACAATATTTGCTTTGTGCGTAGGAGAGTTCATCCACGCGCTCACGACTCCGTCACTCGTTTGGAAATTTTTTGCTAAATTCTCGCCAGCTAATGTGTATTGGTATCCCGAGGATATAATAAAATCCCACGGTGTTTTCCCAAGCGGACTGTTATGTGCCCAATAATTATGTGCAAACATGTCCGATGCTTTTGCTGCTGCTGCGGCCGACAATGTATTGTCGAGCTTAAGCGGCGGCAACCCCGCCGCCTCACGTTGCGCATTTGTCGCGGCTAATAACTGCTCTACCCGAATATCAATGGCGTATCCCAATACATCCGGCGCTTTCCCGTGAAAATAACGGATACCGAGATTAAATACGCACAGTAATAATACGTACGCGAATAACGCATCGTGATGCAGTGCCTTCGCACGGTGGTTATTTCCCTCATGAGGGACTAGCCAATGATAGAGGATGCGAAAAAAACGCATATATATCTATACTCCATCATAAGCCACTACGACTGCAAGGGGGTATCACCCAAAACGGTTATTCTTCTTCACCAAGTATGATGATAATCTGCGTTTCACCCTCGTCACCGTTTTTACCGGCCGAGACTGAGCCTTTCCACGTGCCTTTGGATACACCAAAGTTCGTCATTTCATTTGCCGCAAATGTGGACTCCACCGTCCAACCGTTTTTTGGAAGCTCCGTTTTGTAAAAGCTCACAACGCTATCGGCGGCATCCGGAGTAGACATGGTCAGCCAATACCCGTTGCTCTTCCCTGCCTGTGCCCCGGAAAGTGAGCTGGTTACTTTCGCCCCCTTATACAAAGGAAAGTCCTTCGGGAAATCTTCCGGAACTGAGTTGGACCCGATGTCAACGGTTGCACCGGTTTTACTGTCGGTGAATGTCATCTTTCCTTTTTCTAAATCTTCAATATTGGTTTTTACGCCTGTTTTACTTTCAATAGCCTTTTCGACGAGGTTTTCCCCGATATTTTTGGCGAAAAACTTCATGACTATCGTGCCTCCGACACCCAATAACACCAAAAGGACGAGACATCCAACGCCTACAAAAACCAAAGGATTTGCCGATTTCTTTGGGGACGTGCTTTCTGCTTTCTTTGTAGCCATAAATAACTCCTTTATCCCACCAAATATATAAGCGGCGGGGAATATTTACCATGTATATTGGTATCACGAATAGACCGGGGTAGCAAGGGTTTTCTTCCCGTTTATGGGAACATCAAGAAGCGTGCCCAAAGTGTTTGCCACTGCGGCACCGACACGGAGGCCGGTAAATGATCCGGGGCCAACGGCTACCGTAATTTCCGTAATGTCGGAAACCCGGATGTGCTGCTCGCGGCACAGGTCTTCAATCAACGCCAACACTTCCTGCGCCTTGGTGTTTTCATGTGTTGCTTCCCGCTCCGCCACCGCTCCCCCATAATTAAGGCTCACCCGTACTTCCCGGGTTTTTGATGTATCTATGTGTAATACTGCGGCTTGTTTATTCACGCCAAATCCCCCTCTTTGAGCTTCACCGCCCCGTCACGCAGTATCGTTGGTGGCACCGTCGTGACATCAACAACTGTTGACGCGGCGCCCGTCTTACACTCCCCGGGGAGCACATAATCAACAAGCGCGATCAGTTCAGGATCCAAGTCTTTATAAAAAAATGGTGTGGGATGCCCGTGGAAATTCGCGGATGGCCCCAAAATCGGCACACCCGCTCCTTTTATCAGTGACAACGCCATCACATGGTCAGGCATACGGAGACCCACGGTATCAGTGCCGCCGCGGATAGGGGAGTAGAATAATGATGTTTTGGCTGACGAAACAATCGTGAGAGCCCCCGGCCAATATATTTTCATTAAACGTCGCACAATATCCCCGGGGTGATCGAAGTGGGCGAGTGCCATTTCCATCGAGGATACTAATACCGGTGTTGCCTGCGTAAGCGGTCTCTGGCGTATTCGAAAAAGTCGGTCGACACCCTCCGGTTTATCAATTCTACACCCTATGCCAAAAGCGGTATCAGTGGGATAAATAACTATCCCACCCGCGTTGAGCACCGTAACCGCTTCTCTAAGTGATTTATCCATACGTTATAGTAAACGAATGTTGCCCATTATCGTGGGTTTCACAACGAATGTCTACCCTGTTATCCGGCAGCAACCTCCCTAAACGCTCCGGCCATTCGACAATAACAATTGCATGAGGGTCAGCAATCATATCCGGAAAACCGACAGCGACTGCATCCTCTTCATGATTAATCCGATATAAATCTAAATGGTAGATACTCCGCGTGCTATCTGGAATTTGATAATGTCGCACAATAATAAAAGTGGGGGAGAGCAATCGTGTGGTAATCCCGAACTCCTTCGCTACCCCCTGTACGAATGTTGTTTTACCGCTGCCTAATTCTCCCCATAAACAAATAACACGGGGGCGCTTCGCATCCTCCCCTGCTAAAAAGGAATGTCCAAATTTCTCGCCAAATTTTTTAGTTTCTTCGGCGCTTTTGGTAATAATTGTACGAGGTAAAACCATGTAAGTCCCGCTCCGATGCCATCAATTATAACATCGCGCAGGTGCCCCTGCCTGCTCGGCACGAACTGCTGATGTAACTCATCACTCATCGCATACACAACTGTCATGATAAATGCCCACACGTATACATCGCGCTTCACTTCCCCTCTCCCGCCTCGGTACAATGCTCTCGCGGTCAACGCAAACAATATCGAGTATTCAATAATATGAAGCGTTTTAAAAAACAGGAAGTTGAGAAAATACTCGGGTGAAACAGTAACACTCTGCCTACTCGATAACAAAAAAATAATTATCATCCATACCACGACCGGCGCCCAATATACCCCAATTATTTTCCTGGATACCGCATTGTTTATTCCATGATTGTTTTCCATATTTCTACCTTCTTCATAGCTAAGGCAAATGAGAGTAAACCTACGCCAACACTCATCACAAGCAACGCAATCAATACTAACCGCTCCTTACCCGCCACGGTATTCCCGCTGGTTGTCGCTTCCAGACGAACATGAGGAACTGCTGCTCCGGCAGTTGCTTCCTGTTCTATTCCCAGTATATCAGAGGTATATGGCAATGTGGGCACCCTCGTTGGCGTATGCGTGCGGTACGGGGTCGGGTGCCACGGAGGGGTTATCGTTACGGGAGTTGGGGTATATGCCGGATAAGAAGTTGGGGTTGGGTTGGTCAGGGTTGGAGTCGGAACTGATGTTGGGGTAGCGGTTGGAGTGGGAATCGTGAGTATCACTTTTTGGGGTGTCGCATCACTTGCGGCCGAGTATGATTTACAAGAACTGGTATATCGGTGAGCCTTTATCACATACGTACCCGACTCTACCGCCTGATCCTCACCTATTTTTATATATAACGTAGCGCTGGTCGAACTCACATCGGACACACTAAAATAGTTCACGCAGTCAGACGTGCCCAACGAAGCAATTTTTGTCCATTCATCGCGGTCATTTTTGAGATATCCAATATAACTATCGCTCCCCTCCTTTTGGAAAGCTACACGGAAATATGAAGCGCTTGGTAATCCAGAAAAATCCAGTACCACCTGTACTTCCTGCTCCTTGGAAGTCAGGGAGGCGGGTGTCACAGACGCGACACGAAAGGAAAATGCGGCAACCACCGGAGAACGGAAAAAACCGGTGGCACAAAGCGCCAACCCGCAGTACAACAGAAAACCCCGGCAGGACATTTGGGTTCACAGTATAGCAGCCATCATGAGGCTTTTCAGTAAGATTTATTGCACATGAAGATAAAAGCTGATGGTGCCACCGCCGTGATCTATATACTTAATCTTGATAATACTCGAACCGCATGATTGGCTAGAAGAATATAATTCGCCATCAGATGGTGCGCGGATAACATCACCACCTGTTGAAACCATATCAAAGCCGGTATGGATACCCCCGGAATAACTATACCGCCACGACCAGGGAGTTTTGCCAAAGTGCTGTGTCATGCGTATGGTATCGGCAAGCGGCCAACTCCAACTACCGCTCCCCAACGTCCAATCTCCACCCGCCTGATCATCCCGTATCGTTTTGTTGGAAAGATATCCCGAAGGATCAACCCATGATCCGCCCTGCCGCACTTCAAAATGAAGATGCGCTCCCGTCGAACAGGATGGATACCCGGTGTTGCCGACCAGCGCAATCGGGTCGCCTTTTTTCACCGGACCCACCTTGACTGAGTCGACCAACGCGCGTTCCAATGCCTGTTTCTCGGCCAACGCCTGCGCGAGTAAGCGCTGGTACACCGACTCACTGTTTCTTGTCTGATCAAGAAGTGCCTGCTTTTGTTTTTTTTGGTTTGCCAAATCCACCGTATGCTTCTCGAGCTGCTTACGAAGCGCTTCCTGCTCCAGACGTTTTTCTTCACGCACGTCGCGCCGCTCATTATAATTTATTTGCGTCAGCTGCAGCTGCTTATACAGCTGAGTATCTTCTTCCTGCACCTGCACTAGATATTTTGCGCGGGTCAGTAAATCGGAAAAATTCTGGCTAAACAGTAACCAGCCGAATTGCGAAGACGAAGACCGCTTATACGATTGCGGTATCCGGTGAAGCACCAACTCCAACCGTTTGGTTTTGAGCTCTTCAAGCCGGCTGATTTCCCCGGTTAACTCCTTTATCTCATTTTCTAATACCTCCACCTTTCGTTCCGTATCCTGCATCTGCAGTGTCGTAAGCTTAATCTGTGAATCCAGCAAGGTAATCTGCTTCGAGAGGGTATTTTGTTCGGACTGCAGACCGGTAATTTTGTCCTTGAGCTTCTGGATTTCGGAGTCCTTCTCTTCTACGGTAGCAGCAGAAACCCGCACGGTGACGAGCAAAACAAGTATAACGGTGGCAGCTATCCGAAGAAACATTCTCATGCGCAATACATCAGGTTATTTCAGGTATCTTCTTAGCGCGATGGAGCTCCCTATTGCTCCTAAAATAAATCCAATCAGTAGATTTGCCGCGATAAATACGGCAATGGAAATAAGGAAAGCAGGCGACGTGAGACTGCCGAGGAGCATACCAAACGGAGGAATGGATCCCAAGAATGAAAACAGATACGGACGTAGCCAGGCGATGAGTGCGCTCAGTATAACCGAGGCTATCCCTGCCCCCGCCAAGCCATACACACCGCCTTCAAGCACGAAAGGCGCGCGTATTGTCCAGGGTGAAGCGCCTACCAACATCAGTATTTCAATCTCATCTCGTTTCAGCGCGATTTTCATGGCGATCACCGTACCGATAATAAGGAGTGAATCGATGACCAAAAGCAATGCGAGTGTCCCGCCAACCCACCGGATAGCATTAGTCCACGAAAGCAATGAGTCGACCACATCACGCTGGTACACAACCTCATCTACCCCTTCGGTGCCCTCAATGGCGGTCACCAGGTCTGATAGATACTGGGGATCGGTAGCGGACACCTCCAGAGACGCGGGGAGAATATCTGCGGTAACCATCTCTAGGAGCAGTGGGTCATTTTGGTTTTGCTGGCGGTAAATAGTGAGCGCCTCTTCTTTGGAAACATATTGGGTTGACGCGACTTTTCCGGTACTTTCTAATTTCGCCTTGAGATTATCAGCTTCCAACTGGCCAGCCTTAGGTGCCAAAAATACCGTAATCTGTGGCTTTCCCTCAAAGTACCCCAATACCATCACCGACGTCATCGTTGCCAGAAAAAACACGCCACCTACAAGAAAGGTCAAAAACATCGTGAGCGTGGCCGCCATCGCCTGATATGGGCTTCTTCTTATATGGGTTTTGACATCTCTAGTGATCGGCATCGTGTTTTCCCCCTTTGGCTACATTTTTCTTTTCGTGCTTTTCCAAGTGATAATGACCACGGGCTTCATCCCGTACAACGCCACCGCCTTTGATCGTGAGCGTCCGCTTTTTCATCTTATTGACGATGTCCGCATTATGACTGGCGACGATAACGGTAGTGCCGAGGTCATTTACCTCTTTGAGTATTTCCATAATACCCCAAGCGGTGTCGGGATCCAGATTACCGGTAGGCTCGTCGGCAAGTAGTATTTTAGGCCCGCCCACGATCGCGCGGGCGATACTCGTCCGCTGCATTTCACCTGCAGATAGCTGCATCGGGAATAAATTTCTTTTGTCAGGAAGCCCCACGAGCTCAAGCACATTCATTACCCCTTTTTCGATATCACGCTCAGGTTTACCCAAAATCTCAAGCACCATCGCGATATTTTCATATACCGTGCGGTCCAAGAGCAATTTAAAATCCTGAAATACGATACCTACTTTTCTCCGCAGTATATGGATATTGGAAGCGTTAAATTTAGATATATCCGCGTTTTCTATGGTAATAACACCGCTCGAAGGTAATAAATCACGGATAAGCAACCGCAAAAAAGTGGTTTTACCGCTTCCGGAAGGACCAATCAAAAACACAAATTCCCCTGCCGGTATTTCTACGGTTACATCGACAAGACCAGGAATGTTCCCCGGATAATATTTGGAGACGTTGGAAAAGTAAATCATTCAAGTTCAATCCTGCCAACATCCATGAGCCATGATACTTTTTTGGCAGCAAGCGTCTGACCGCATACTTTTGCTTTTAAACCGACATACTGATCCATATCAATAATTGACGAAACTAAGTACGCTGTCTGGCTCGGGCCTCCGTCACGCACGAGCTTATGGGTTCCTTCACCCTCCACACCGTCCTTTTCAATAGTCCCGGTCGCGCAGTCTTTAAACGTTGAAGCATCCTGCACTCCGATTATCTTATTGGTAGAGACTGGCGTCCCTTTGGGGGCAAGCGGACCAGAACCTTTTTGGCTCAAAAGATAGCCGGTGCCCACACCTAACAAAAGCAAAATGACATAAACAACAAGCACCACCCGTGCATCTTTCTTAAGTGTATTCATATCCTGTGATTGATCTTTCATATCGACCGGCCTCAGTACTGGTGATGCAGCAGGATGGGGAGTAGTTATTCTCATACTATCCATTATCTGGGTTCAGGAATATTTTTTCAAGTATGCCAATATGAAATCTTCCAAATCCCCGTCAAGCACCCTATCTGTTGCTGATGTTTCATATTCCGTTCGCAGGTCTTTGACCATATGATAGGGGTGCAAAACATACGAACGGATTTGATTTCCCCAGCCCGGCGTTTTGTATTCGCCGCGGAACGCTTTATCCTGACTCTTCCGCTTTGCCTCTTCTACTTCCCACAGCTTGGCACGAAGCACTTTGAGCGCAAACTCCCTATTCTGCCCCTGATACCGCTGCGCTTGACTGGTGACAATAATGCCCGTGGGAATATGTTTAAGCCGTACCGCCGTCGAGACTTTATTGACGTTTTGTCCGCCTTTGCCGCCACTCCGGTAAAATTCCCATACGAGATCTTCTTCTTTAATATCAACTCCCACTTCATCGACGATGGGCAATACTTCTACCATGGCAAAAGATGTCTGGCGTAATTTGTCTGCGTTAAACGGGGATTGCCGCACCAACCGGTGTACACCCGCCTCCGCTTTCAAAAACCCGAACGCAAAACGGCCAGTCACCTCTATGGTGACACTTTTTATTCCCGCCTCATCACCCGCGGTATAGTCCATTTCTTCCATTTTCCAGCCCTTTTGCTCTATGTACCGCGTATACATACGGTAGAGCATACCAGTCCAATCCATCGCCTCTGTCCCCCCTTGCCCGGCATGAAGCGCCAATATGGCATTTCCTTTGTCATACGGGCCAGAGAGGTAAAGAGCAAATTCCAGCCGCGTAATTTCTGATTTGAGCTTTTCTTCTTCCCCTAACTCAAGAAGCAAAGAAAATTCTTCTCCTTCGGCAAGTTCTTTTTGCAATGCAGCCAAATCCTGCATCTTGCGCGCGGCGCTTTCAGAATCTTTCCAAAAATTTTCATGCATCGTTTCAGCTTCCAACTCTCGGATATGCTTGCGCATACCGTCAAGGTCGAGCCGTTCAAGAAGTTCTGTCGCGCGTTTTTTGAGTTCTTCGTCCATAATAGCTTCTTATTGTAACACGGATGATCGGAGGTAAATAACGAAGCAGCACTCGCACAACCTAGCGTATTTATGCGTGACCAAATAGCATACCCACAACCGGCACCACACATAATCCCGCAATAAGTAACACTATCTGCCGAACTGACTCCACACCTTTGCGGCTCGTGAGCAACTCCGGGATCAAATCACTTGCCGCAATGTAGAGAAAGTTTCCTGCGGCGAGCGGGACAAGGTATTGCTCAAGCAGTGAAAACTGCTCAGATACAAACAATACGAGTATTGCTCCGACGATAGCAGTCGCGGCGGACGCAAAATTATACATGAGTGCCTTCTTATAAGACAAACCGCCATGGATAAGTACCATAAAGTCGCTCAGTTCGTGGGGTATCTCGTGTGCAATAACCGCGAGCGTTGTGGTTATTCCCAACGGCACGGACACAAGATACGCGCCGGCAATAACAGCCCCGTCAACAAAATTATGAATACCGTCCCCGATAAGGGTGAGATATGCCAATGGCTTCTCTTCGTGAGTATGTCGCCCCTCTATGTGATGATGCCATGCGATCAGTTTTTCTAACGCAAAAAATCCGACAAATCCGATAAGTACCCACGAAAACGCGCTCTCCGGCAGCAATTCCACTGCCTCTGGCAGCAAATCAAAAAACGTCGCACCCAACATAACACCCGAAGAAAACGCCAACGCATACGTAATCATAAAATTCAACTTTTGACGCTGGACAACCATAAGTACCGCACCCAAAAGTGAAAGTAAACTGACGATGACCACCGATACGATAACGTACAAATTTGTCATGATATACACCTCCGGCAAAGCCCAAAAAATTCCAATGAATGCCTGGTCACTTTTCCACCGGTGGTCTCCTCTATCTGCCGCTCAAGACCACTCACTGTGCACCCTTCTACATCGGTAATCGTTTTACACTTTTCACAGAAAAAATGATGATGCTTCGCTTTATGAGCATATTCATACCGGAGCTTGCCTTCATTAAGTTGTATGGGTTTGGTAATTCCCTTATCGGTGAAGGTGTTGAGTATCCGGAACACGGTGACTTCGTCTGCAGCAATTTTTTGTTTTTTAAGATAATCAGCAATCATCGATACGTCTACCGGCACATCTGTCTGCTCCAACATGGCGAGCACCCCAAGCCGCGCGGGGGTTACACGGAGCTTTGCATTATGCAGCTCTTCTTTACAATCATGTTTTGCAACGGGTTTCATGAGGTTCAGTATATGCAAGTAACTTGCATTTGTCAATACACCATGATATAACGGTGTATAGCCAATTCCTGGCGCCATTTTACACAATACATCCAAAAATCCCGCCATAGCGGGATTTTTGGTGGTCTACTATAATACATATATGCTCCGGCGTTTCAGTCTCCCCATCGTATTTTTCATGGTTCTTTTACTCACGCCTTTATCCCGATTGCAAGCCCAAGATAGCCTGTCGTTTCAGGATACCTACTACAAAGCACGGGTAGAACAGATAATAGAAGAGGGATCCAAGGACGCAAACGGAGTAACCGTCCCTTACCAGATTGTGCATATAGAAATCCTGGACGGAAACCTCCGCGGAAAAGAATTTACCATTGATCACGGTACCATATTCAGTATCGATAAAGATAAATTTGTGAAACCCGGACAACCGGTGGTTGTCGTACGGACAACCGGTCCCGATCTTTCCCCTATTTTTCAGATTATCGACTCCTACCGCTTACCCACACTCCTCCCGTTTCTTATCGCGTTCGCGGTGGCGGTAGTATTGCTCAGCGGTTGGCGTGGCATCGGATCAATGATCGGAATGGCTGTAAGTGTCATTGTTATCGTACAGTTTATCGTTCCCCAAATTCTTGCTGGCAATGATCCGCTTATTATTAGCATCGCGGGAAGCATGTGTATCATGCTGACGACTATTTATTTAGCGCACGGATTTTCCCTGCAAACAAGCATCGCGCTTGTCTCCACATTACTCACCCTGTTGTTTACCGGAGGTCTTTCTGTGCTCCTGGTAAAAGCCACCCATTTGACCGGACTCGGGAGTGAGGACGCGTATTCTCTCAAACTCGGACTTACCACGATAGTAAATTTCAAAGGACTGTTATTGGGAGGCATATTGATAGGAGCCCTCGGGGTGCTCGACGACGTAACCACCGGACTAACCGCTTCTGTTTTTGAGCTCAAGCGGGCAAACGCGAATCTCTCGTTTTCCGAACTTTTTAGTGCAGGACTCCGGGTAGGGCGGGAGCACGTGTCCTCACTCGTCAACACTCTGGTTCTTGCGTATGCCGGTGCCTCACTACCGATTTTTATTATCCTCATCACCAATCCAAACAACTATCCGCTGTGGTCGATAATAAACAGCGAAACAATAACAGAAGAAATCGTGCGGACACTTTCAGGAAGTTTTGGGCTTATTGCGGCTGTCCCGCTTACCACCGCGATTGCCGCGTGGCACCTTACTCGGCGGGCGCACAAATAAGCTGACGGAATTTTTCCTGATCTTGCGGTGATAATTGTTCTACTTGTTTTACCACCACCTCAAGCACGTGCGTCGTTACGGCACTTTGCGCCTGGGAAGAAACGGCAGTAACGGCATTTTGCACGGCGGATGACGCGACGGATGAAATACTCACCGGTTGGACGGCCCGTTCATCGCTTACGCCCAACGTATTTGCCAGATCCTGCCCCGCCTTCGTTTCCATAACCATGTCGTGCACTTTGGTGAGCGCTTCAGGACGCGGTTCACTCGTTACCTTGGGCCATACGATGCTGGTGATTGAAAGCATCACCGTTGCTCCAACCGCTGCCGCGATAAACTGCAATACTGGCATATAATTTTTATTATAGTGCCCGACTGCTTATAATGGAACATATGATGACGATACTTGGTGTTGATCCGGGAACAGCGCGTATTGGTTGGGGAGTCGTTGAAGATAACGGAGGCAAAATATCCGCTAAGGCATACGGATGTATCATGACCGATAAAATAGATTCACCTTCAGAACGCCTCGCGCAACTGTATACCGCGTTTACGAAACTCATCAAAACCTATAAACCCAAAGAAATTGGCGTGGAAGATTTATTCTTTGCGACAAATGCCAAAACAGCCATCGCTGTGGGTCAAGCCCGTGGCGTCATACTTTTGGCATGCGCGCAGGCACACATACCCGTGACTTCCTATAGCCCCATGACCGTCAAAAAATCAATATGCGGCAGTGGGGCAGCCGAAAAATCTCAGGTCGGGAAAATGGTCACAAAACTACTCCGTCTCAAAGAAATACCCACCCCCGATGACACTGCAGACGCACTTGCTATTGCAGTCACTCATGGATTCTCGTATAAACTAAGAGCCTTGTCATCCCGTCCGCCGAGCCGGGATTCATTTAGCAAACCTTTGCGGCATGGGATAACATCCCGAATGACGAATAAATAATATGATCGCCCAACTCACCGGTACGGTTATCCGCATGCATCACAACCCGCTCGTCCTGGATGTGCATGGGGTTGGATATGCCGTGCATGTACCACAAGGCCTTCTCGCAACAACCACAGTGGGACAGCAGCTCACTGTTCTTACGTACTTGCATGTGCGGGAAGACGTTTTGCAATTATTTGGTTTTTCTTCGGAAGAAGAAATGTCTCTTTTTGAACTGCTATTAAGTGTCTCGGGTATCGGACCCAAAACCGCGCTCGCCGTTCTTGACCGCGGAGAAACCGCCATAAAACGGGCAATTATTGCTTCTGATGTTGAATTTTTTATGGCCGTTCCTCGTCTCGGCAAAAAAAACGCGCAAAAAATTATCATAGAGCTCAAAAGCAAACTGGGGAGCACATCAGACCTGGATCTCACCGATGAAACAAGCGGCGACACAAAACAAATCATAGACGCGCTTATTACCATGGGATTTGACCGTAAAGAAGCACGGGAGGCGGTAAAAAAGCTACCGGCAGAAGGAACGCTGGAACAAAAAGTAAAGTTTGCCCTCAAAATGCTCGGGTAATATCTTATGAAAAAATCTCCGCTTACCCAAAACATTCTGGAAACGACGGTCACTCCGGAAGAACAATCACTTCTCGTATCACTCCGGGCGGCTACCTGGCCGGAGTTTGCAGGTCAGGAAAACGTCAAGCGCACTCTACACATCGCTATAGCGGCAGCCAAAAAACGGAAAGAGGCACTGGAGCATATCCTCCTCTATGGCCCTCCCGGACTGGGTAAAACAACGCTGGCCCACCTCATCGGCAAAGAGCTTGATGTTAATGTCCGCGTCACCAGCGGACCGGCGATAGAACGGGCAGGCGATCTGGCCGCTATACTTACCAATCTGGAACCCAACGACATCCTGTTTATAGATGAAATACACCGGCTCAATAAAGTAGTAGAAGAAACCCTTTATCCAGCGATGGAAGATTACGCGCTCGACATCGTCTTGGGGAAAGGTCCGGCAGCCCGGACGCTACGGTTGGATTTGCCTCCATTTACCATTATCGGCGCGACGACGAGGGTGGGACTCCTCTCTTCCCCTATGCGCGACCGCTTTGGCGTCGTCACCAGATTGTCGTTTTACGAGCCAAAAGAAATCGAAGAAATTCTCGACCGGGCAGCCAAAAAACTCAATATTGCGCTTGATCCCATCGCGCGCCGCGAACTTGCCAAACGGAGCCGCGGCACTCCGCGCATCGCGCTCCGGTTGCTCAAAAGGGTACGGGATGTCGCGCAAATTGAAGGTAATGGGACGATTGATGAACCCATACTTCACCACTCCCTTACCCTTTTTGAAGTCGACAGTGTAGGACTCGACAATTCAGACCGAAGACTACTCACTATCCTTATTGATAAATTCTCCGGCGGCCCTGTGGGCATAGAAACACTCGCCGCTGCGTTGTCGGAAGACACCGGCACCGTAGAGGAAGTATTGGAACCATACCTTATGCAAATCGGGTTTTTGAAACGGACACCCCGGGGGCGTTCAGCAACAGAGGCAGCATTTACGCACTTAGGAAAGACACCAACCAAGAAACAACAGGAAGAACTCTTCTGATAAGGGATTTACGGACGTTACCACGCTTGGAAAACTAGCACTAGGTATTTCTTCCCTTTACCACATCCGCACTTATCCGCGATTATGTTCTTAAAGACTTGCCCAGTCTGTCTGGTTATCAAACAACTGATCGTGGAATTCCCAGAATTTACCCTGATCCTTGGCACACTCAGCCGCTTCTGCGGATTTCTGGGCCCGCGGATGGATGCTTACCAATGGGAAATGCTTGAATACCAGTGTTACTTTATCGCCATAGTCAGCCAGCACTTTTTTCACAGTCGGATGTGCTTTTCCGCAGTATGGGCATTGAAAATCGGAAAATTCGATAATCGTTACCGGCGCGCCAGCTTTCCCGCCACGCACGCTCGAGTTACCCACCGCAACCACTCTTGGCTTCGGATCGAACGCTCCTGATTTATTTGCGTCCTGCAGGTTTTTCGAATAATCAGCAGGATCTTCTGATCCCGTACCCGCCAATTCTTTATCGATTACTTCCTTAAAACTTTCATAAGGAAATGCCCCACCCAACAGCTTACCGTTGATAAGGAAAGCCGGTGTGCCGGTCACCCCCACAGTGCTCCCTTCCTCAGTTTCCGCGTTTACTATCGCGGCTTTCTCGCCGCTTTCCATACACGTAAGAAGCTTCTTTGAATCCATCTTTACGGCCTTTGCAAACGCGCCCATCGCGTCTTCAAAAGATTTGTATTTTGACTTAACTGCCCCACCTGCGGCAGGTGCACCGCCTGCTTCAAGATATTGCACTTTTGTATAGAGGGACCCCAACATAAATGAAGCGATGACGAGTAAAACGACAAGTGTTATCTGTGGCCATGCCGGACGGGCTGCGGTTTCATTTTCTTTCATATAAAGGCATTGTAAGTAATCGAATAATGTAACGCAAGATACAAAAAACATCATTATGCCGTCCACACAATCTCCCACAGATCCGTCACAAAAAACAGGGTTGACAAGAAATTAGCACTCATGGTATAAGAGTGCTAAGACCTTCTTAACACATTGAAGAAGGGTGAAGAAAGGAGGTGATACGATTATGGTAGATTTAGTCCCCCGCTCATTCTGGCGGATCCCGTCAGTTCCAAACCTTTGGGAAGATGAAGAAGACTGGGGAACGCTCACCAATTGGCCGAGCGGCTTATCACTTTCCGAGGACAATACCCATGTATACGTACAGGTCGCGGTTCCGGGAGTTGACCCCAAAGACATAGAGGTAACATTTGACAAAGGTGTCGTCTGGATCAAAGGCGAAGCCAAAAACGAAGAAAAAGAAAAAAAATACTACCGCAAAGCGGCGAGTATGTTTTCATATAGAGTCGCGGTACCAGGCGACCTTGATATCAACAAAGAACCGGAAGCGGCCGTCAAAAACGGTGTGATGACTGTTTCTTTTGCAAAATCCCCTAAAACACAACCCAAAAAAATTTCCGTGCGTGAAGAAAAATAAGCCGATACGCATATGCTCGGCTCTCGCCTACTCAGCCCGCCACACTGCGGGCTGAGTTTTTGTACGATATCCAATAGAAATAGGCATACATTACTGCTATAATTCTTCTATGAAAGCGATACTAACACGCTATTGGAAAATATCCCTGATTATCGTGTTTGTCGTCGCAGGAATTATTTTTTGGTCAAAAAACACGGCTGCGCAAAAGGCCAACACCTCTATCACTACCGCTAAAGTTACCCAAAGAAATTTCGTAAAAACGCTCTCATCTTCCGGCAAAACCCAGGCGGATAAATCAGTTGAGCTCAAATTCCAAACATCAGGAAAACTTGCATGGGTAGGAGTGAAGGAAGGCGACCGGGTGCAGGCATACCAGGCACTTGCAGGGTTAGACGTGCGGGAGGTACAAAAAAATCTGGAAAAGGCGCTCCGCGACTATTCTAACGAACGGAATGATTTTGAAGAAGCCCGCCAGATTACGTATGGCACAAGAAAAACTGACGCGGTGAATAATCTGCTCAATGATACCGTCGCGCGGATACTCGAAAAAAACCAATGGGATCTCGATAAAGCGGTCCTTGATGTAGAGCTCAAGAGCCTGGCAGTAGAGTTTGCATCATTAACCACACCCATTGCCGGTATTGTAACCCACATCGACACCCCCATTGCCGGCGTGAACATCACACCTGCCACCTCGGTGTTTGCTGTCGCTGACCCTGAAAGCCTGATATTCGAGGCAAATGTGGATGAGGTTGATGTCGGGGGTATCAGCATCGGCCAACCGGCGATCATCAAGCTGGACGCGTTTCCCGAGTCGACATTTTCAGGTACCATCGCCCACATATCCTATGTCTCAGAACAATCGAGCGGCGGAGCCACCGTGTTCCCCGTTAAAGTCGCGTTTACCGATCCGCAGCAATTACGGGTTGGGCTAAACGGTGATATAACTATCGAAACAGGCCGCCAGGACAATGTGCTCACAATTCCAACCGAAGCGTTACGGGAAGAAAATAATACAACCTATGTTTACAAAAAAACAGGCAAAACATACCAGAAAGTAACGGTAACCACAGGCGCCAAAAACGAAGATGACGTCATCATTACCTCTGGGTTGAATGAAAATGATTTGGTAGTCACTAAGGGCTTTACGAGCATCCCAAAATGACAACACTTCTCAAGATTGCTAATGTCTCCAAAGAGTACAAAATGGATGGCGTCGTTTTCCAGGCTTTGGATAATGTATCCCTCTCCATCAAAGAGGGTGAATTTGTCGCTATCATGGGACCGTCAGGGTCGGGCAAATCAACACTCATGCATATCATCGGCTGCCTGGACCGGCCGACAAGCGGCAAGGTATATATAGAAGAACACGACATATTTACGGCAAATGACGCAGAGCTCGCGGAAATCCGGAATACCCACATAGGATTTGTCTTTCAACAATTTAATTTACTCAGAAAAACCAGCGCGCTCTCTAATGTTGAACTTCCGCTTGTATATGCCAAAGTTACCCCAAAAGAACGGAAGGAACGGGCACGCGCCATGCTTACCGAAGTCGGATTATCAGAAAAAATGGGCAACTTCCCATCCCAGCTTTCCGGAGGACAACAACAACGGGTAGCGATCGCCCGCGCGCTCGTTACCAAGCCCAGCATCATATTGGCAGACGAACCAACCGGTAATCTCGATAGTAAGTCAGGGCGCGATATCATGAACATATTCCAAAACCTTCATGACAAGGGTAGCACTATCGTGCTCGTCACCCATGATGAAGACGTCGCGCATCACGCAAAACGCATCGTCCGGATAGCGGACGGGAAAATAATTGCTGACGGGAAACCACCCAAACGGACATGACCGGGTAGTAGAATTTCGACACGCTTTCGTTCATTGCGAGTCGAATAAATAATCTAAATAATATTATGTATACAAAACGAAAGGAGACTGAATTTTCAACAGCGTAGATACGCAATGGTCGAAATTTCACTTCCCGGATGAACTTTGCCGAATACACCAAGCTCGCGTTCAATGCACTCCGCACAAACAAAGTGCGCTCACTCCTCACCATGCTTGGCATCATCATCGGCGTTTCATCCGTTATCCTCCTCGTTTCTATTGGCACCGGCCTCCAAAACTATGTCACTGAGCAATTTGCCAGTTTGGGTTCAAACACCATCATGGTCATGGCAGGAGATGTCGATGTGAGTCAAGGGCCACGGGGTGCTATGATGTCTGCCAGTAAATTCGAAATTTCTGACGCATCGGATCTCGAAAGTGGTAGTGATGCGATCAAACAGGCGTCTCCCATGGTGCAGGGGTTTGGTACATTTTCCTATGGAGGAAACACCGTCTCTACAGAAGTGTGGGGACTTTGGGAAAATTACTTCGATTTAGCCAAATATGAACCAGAGTACGGCAGGATCATTACTCAAAACGATGTCGAAAGAACCCGCCGCGTCATTGTGCTGGGCAATAAACCGGCGACCGATCTGTTCGGCGAAGGAGTAAATCCGGTGGGAAAAAAATTAACCCTCAATGACATACAGTTTGAGATAGTCGGCGTCATCAAGTCCAAAGGAGGCGGTGGAGCAATGGGAAGTGCGGATGACTTTACGGCTATACCGTTAACAACCGCCATGCGGCAGTTTAATCAGGACCGGCCATTTATGATATTTGTGGAAGCAAATAGTGCCGACGAAGTGACCCAAGCCCAGCAGGATGCGGAACGCATACTGGCAAGACGTCTCAAAGATGATGAGTTTACGGTACTTGAATCAACTCAACTTCTGGAAACAATTACACAATTTCTCAATGTGATTACCGCAGCCCTCGGTGGTATTGCCGGTATATCGCTTCTGGTGGGTGGCATAGGGATTATGAACATCATGCTCGTGTCCGTCACCGAACGCACCAGAGAAATTGGACTTCGGAAAGCGGTCGGTGCGACACCGCGGGATATCCTTATGCAATTTCTGATCGAGTCAGTCATTCTCTCGCTCTTCGGAGGAGCCATTGGTATAGGCATCGGGGCGGCCGGAGCGCTCGGAATTAATCAGTTTGTCACAACGTCCGTGACCCCCTGGTCAGTCATGTTATCGTTTGGATTTTCCGCTGCAATCGGCATTATCTTCGGAGTAGCGCCCGCCATCAGAGCTGCCCGCCTCGACCCCATTGAGGCACTCCGTTATGAATAACAAGGAAAGAGAGCAGTGCTGGTTTTCATCTGGCTAAGCCGGATGGCACGTCGAGAGAAAACATTAGTTTTCTCTCGAGACAAACTATTCGCAATTTGTGCCTAGCCCACCAACGCATTCTTCTGAGGGAGGAGTTCCTCGTTCAGGGCACTTTTCAGAATATATACACGCATCATCAGAAACCGCGGCAATTTGCGATTGCAACGCGGTATCGGACATGCTTCCGCCTGAAACCACCAATATGCGGTCTAAATCCTGGGGTTCATATGCTTCATTTAAAGACTGCAGCTTGCCATTAACATACATGGCAAACGGCTTCCCGCTAAAGTTCATACCAAGTGATCCGAACAGATCACTCAACTTCATTCCCTTTTTGTGAACATGAAACACATTCCCTATCCCGTCATGGAAATGTATATACTCATGAAGCTCTTCGCCTTCCTTTGACTGATATTTACTTTCGGAAAAATTTACCGGCGTGCCGTCTACCAATACGCGGATATTGGCGTGTATATGATATGACGCTTCATCCGACGCGCTCGGCTGTGGAGCGTTGAGTATGGCTGCTTTTATAAGCGTTTCAAAATCTTCGAAGCTCGCGGGATTTTGGATCTTTTCGTTGTTGAGGTAAAACGTCGGTGTCGCGTTAACTCCCAATACGTTCGCGTCATTTATATCCCGGTCAATTCGCTTTTGCACCGCATCACTTTTCATATCCTTGGAAAACTTCTCGCCATCGAGACCCAGGTCTTTCGCGTATCCTGCAAATATTTCCGCCGCATTTTTCTCGGTCGACCATTCTGCCTGCGTTTCATATACTTTGTCATACATTTCCCAGAACTTCCCCTGCAGTCCAGCGGCTTCCACTGCCCGGGCGGCAGGGAGTGCGTTTGGATGCGATGGCAATGGGAAATTACGGAATACGAGAGTCAGCGATTCTTTGTATGTTTCAGTAAGCCGCTTCACCACGGTATGATAGGCGCTGCAGGCAGGACACTGATAATCCCCGAATTCCACAAGAGTGACAGTTGCGGACGGAGACCCCAACTTATAACTATCTTCGGCAACCAATAATTTTGGATCAATCTTGGGCGCGTTGGTGGGTCTGCTAAACGCAAACACCGCACCGGCAATAATAACGACAGTGGCAAGAATCATCCCCGCAAAAAGTTTTGTTTCGCTATTCATATAGGGATGATTATAAAATGCCGCAAGGAATTTGTACAACCACCAACCGCTACAGACGGCGGGCATCATACGCCCAATGCAACAGCGCCTGCCGTTGACGGGGGCGGCACGACCAATCCCCCGGCGTACAATTATGCTTAATTTGGGCAATATGCCGGCGTATTGCTATCCATCGGGTAATTTGCCTATCGTCTTCATCAGGCATACGCCTTCCCGAATAATACCGGCAATACCACTGGAACCATCCGCGCGGATCATCCGGGTGAATCCAATCCTTCCGCCGCCATTCACGAAGTGGTTGACTCGCCTCTATGCCAAAAAAATTTATTTTCGGATCCGAAAACTCAGGGGAAAGTTTCGCGCCAATAAACCAGCTTTTGGGGAATTCATCCCGGCAGTCTGTCATGTATTTACCGCCAAACACCCCCAACCGGAGCATCTGCTTGGGCGTCAACTCCGGCACAAAACGGGGGTCAAAAGCTTTGCCTTCCGGTTCGGTTCGGTAATAAACATATCCGCGCTGCATCCGGTCGTTAACAAGTACTTTTTTCGGCTTCATGAAATACGTTTCGGCGGAAAAGGAATGAATATGCTGGTTTGCCGTGCGTACCGCGCAAAATCCTCCCGGCCCGCGTATTTTTTTTCCAACAACGGGACGCCGGAAACGAAAAGAATAAGCAGGGTGATGGTAAGAGGCCCCACAACGGAGACATACCCGCTTGGTGCAGATACGGCATATAAAAATATGCCCCACCACTGCACCACTTCTCCAAAATAATTCGGGTGTCTACTAAAGCGCCACAGTCCTTGCGTCATTATTTTGCCTTTGTTTGCCGGGTTGGCGATAAACTGTTTCAGTTGCCAATCTGCGGCTGATTCAAAACAAAATCCAAACAACCACACGAAAAATCCGGCTATATCCCATAAACCAAGCGCTTGTTCAGTACGGAAATAATTCATATACAACACGGGAAACACAATGATGTACAACAATACTCCCTGCAGCATAAATATCTGGAAATAGGATCGTACATAAAACCATGAACCCCACTCTTTTCTCCATGCGAGATACCGGTGATCCTCACCCTTTTTCCGGTTTCGAAAATAGATATGCAACGCCAACCGGATACCCCAAACGGATATCAGCGCATTGACAGCAAGTCCTGCCATGGTAGGTGATGGTGACCATACATAGGAAACCCATGACAACAAAATAAAGCCCAATCCCCATGCGATATCCGCAATGTCGTTACGTTTTACAAAAACCGCGACACAATACCAACACGTCATGTAGATAAATAAAATGGCCGCCAAGGAGAAAAAATAATTCATACACCCAGTTTCTTCGCGACAAAAAAGCTTACCACCGACACGGTGCCTGATAACACCATACCCCACAACAAATCCACCACGGTCACGATCACCGGCCAGTTTTTTAATGTCGCGAGGTTAGTAAGGTCATATGTTGCGTAGGTAATAAGCCCAAAAAACATGCCGGTGAGCAACGCTTGGCTCCACAATCTTTTTTCCAACGATGGTGTAATAACAAAAAATACCAAACCGGCTATAAAAAGAAGATAAAAAATAAGAGCCGCAGGCCAGTTTACCTCTTTGGCCATCAGAGACCCCAGATGTTTGCTATAAAAATTTTTCGCGACAAGCCCTAGCCATACCATGTCGATTGCGATAAAAACTGAAATGGCAATCGCGTATAGTTTTATAAACATACCCTTCCTCCTCGTTTATTTCTTATGTTGCGGCGCGTTGATGAGTCCGCATTTTTTATATTTCAATCCAGAACCACAGGGACACGGATCATTGCGCCCTATCTTGGCATCAGCGGATACCTTTGGCACTTGTGACACTGCAGAAGACTGCGCGTTAGTCTGCATGCGTTTTGCCGCTTGCGCTAACGGCGATTCCAGCGCGCTCGCAACCGGGGCATTTACTGCGGTTTGGTTGAGTTGCTGGCCGGCCTGCTGATTTGGCGAAAGTTGCACCTGTACTTTAAAAATGCGGTGCGCAATTTCCGTATCAATGCCACCAAGTAACCGTTCAAACATGGAAAATGCCTCATTCTTATATTCAATAAGCGGATCGCGCTGTCCATATCCCCGAAGCCCTATACCTTCCCGTAAATCGTCGATTGCATCCAGATGATCCATCCACAAATTATCAATCACCTGCAAGCTCACCCAACGCTCCACCTGACGCATCACCTCTTCCGAAAGTTGTTTCTCCCGCTGTGCGTATACATCCCCCGCAATTTTGGTGAGGAACTCGGTAATGTCTTCGGCTGTATGCAGTTGCTGAAGCTGCTTAAGGAGCTGTTCAACGCTTGCCGGATCAAATGGGATGATGGCCGTAAATTCTGAAGCGATTTTTTGCCGGTCAATGTTACCTGCATCACTACTAAACACGTTTACGAAGTTTGCTATCTCGTTGCCAATCTTCTGGAGTATCGCTTCTTTTTGACTTTCCCCTTCCAGGATTTTTCGGCGCCTCCGATACACTATCTCCCGGTGTTTATTTAATACATCGTCATACTCCACGAGATGCTTCCGGTTATCAAAATGAAATCCTTCTACTTTCACCTGTGCCTGCTCCAACGCGCGCGACACCATCGGGTGCTCCAGTGGCACATCTTCAGGTAGTTTAAACACATCCATAAGGCGGGATACCTGATCACCGCCGAAAAGCCGCATGATGTCGTCTTCGAGTGATACATAAAACCTACTCGCTCCCGGATCACCCTGCCTGCCACTTCGGCCGCGCAACTGATTGTCTATCCGGCGTGATTCATGCCGCTCTGTGCCGATAACATAAAGTCCGCCGACTGCAAGCACCTCATCATGGCTTTTTTTCCATGCCGCCAGATCTTTTTCCCATTCTTTCTCGTTGTCGTATTCCCATTTTTCTTTTTTGGGTCCGCCCAATATAATATCGACTCCCCGCCCCGCCATATTGGTAGCGACGGTCACGGCGCCCAATTTACCTGCGTCTGAAATAATCATGGCTTCTTTCAGATGATTTTTCGCGTTCAGCACAGCGTGGGGAATACCTTTTCGTTTCAGTGCCTCACTAATAACGTCATTTTTATCAATAGATGTCGTGCCCACCAGCACCGGCTGTCCTTTCTTATGGTGCTCGATAATGTCGTTTACCACCGCGGTATACTTGGCTCTGGTCGTTTTATAGACCATGTCAGAAAAGTCTTCGCGCACCTGTGCTTTGTGCGTTGGCATAACAACAACATCCAGGTTATATATTTTCTTAAACTCCTCAGCCTCCGTGGACGCGGTACCCGTCATACCGGCAAGCTTTTCGTACATTCTGAAATAATTCTGTAAACTGACGGTCGCGAGCGTCTTACTTTCCTGCTGTATCGCTACCCCTTCTTTGGCTTCTATCGCCTGATGAATGCCTTCACTAAACCGCCGGCCAGTAAGCAATCTCCCGGTAAACTCATCGACGATCACCACCTGACCGTCTTTGACGATGTATTCTTTTTCGCGGTGAAACAGCGCGCGCGCTTTGAGCGCTGCTTCTATATGATGAACGGTTTCGAAGCTCGTTTCATAGATATTACCAAGTCCCAGCATTTTTTCGACCTTGAGTATGCCGTGGTCGGTAAGATGGGCGGTACGGAGTTTTTCGTCGATGACGTAGTCGGTTTCGCCGGTCAGCTTGTCTACCATCTTTGCGTAATCGTAATATTTACTCGTGGCTTCGGCGGCTGGAGCAGATATAATGTGTGGTGTCCGCGCCTCATCGATAAGAATAGAATCTACCTCGTCGATGATTGCATAGTGATAATCCCGCTGCACCAACTGGCTCATGTCACTCACCATGTTGTCGCGAAGATAATCAAATCCGAATTCGGAATTTATGCCGTAGGTGATATCCGCGGCATACGCTTCTTTTCGGCTTACCGGTTTTAAATGTTGCAGCCGCCAGTCAGAAGCCATGGGATCATTGTATTCAGGGTCGTACAAAAACGATTGCTCGCTGATCATCGCTGAAACAGACAACCCTAACAGATGATATATCTGGCCCATCCAGCCCGCGTCCCGCCGTGCCAAATAATCGTTGACGGTGACTAGGTGCACGCCTCTACCGGTAAGCGCGTTTAAATACAAAGCGGGGGTGGCTGACAATGTTTTTCCTTCTCCTGTTTTTTGCTCCGCGACTTTGCCCTGGTGCAAAACGGCAGCGGCCATAAGCTGCACATCATAATGCCGCTCGCCGATTGTGCGCCGCGCTGCTTCACGTACCAGTGCGTATGCCTCCGGCAAGAGATCATCCAGCGTCTGACCGCCTTTCAGGCGTTCTTTAAATTCTGCGGTTTTTTTGGCAAATCCGGTGTCTTTCGTTTTTTTTATCTCCGGCTCAAGCGCGTTAATATGCTCTACCAGCGCGCGAAGTCTACCGATCTCTTTTTCATTGCTATCAAGAAGTTTTCCGAGGAACTTAAACATTATCCAATTTTAGCACAATCCATGGCTACTGCGCGAGGAAAAAACGATTGTTATTGCGGTCAACTGAACTCACCTTTGTATACAGTGACGATAGTACCGCAAAAAGCTTCGGTGCCTTCTTTTCGTAGCCTGGCTGCCGGAGATAATTGATGATTGTCAGACCGTTTTTACGCAATATGTTTTTTACCCGCTGCTGAAAAACAGGAGTCACCACAAAATCCGGTATATCAGGACCGACAAAAATATCAGTGACCACAAGATCAAATTTGCTACCGGTATAGTCCTTTACAAATACATTGGCGTCATTACAAATAAGCCGTAAACCAGGTACTTCAGCTAATCCAAAATATGTTTCCCCCACACTGATCATTACCGCATCAATATCCACCCCTGTTATTCGAGAACTTGGAAACAACTCATGTAATACATGAATGACCGTACCCCCAGCGGTTCCCAATACTAAAATATTTCGTATCTTTCTCTTACCGGGGAATTGAAGGTGCGTGAACGCATATCTCCATAAATCTTCTATATACGCACCCGACTCACGCGCGCCGTTTACCAGAAGCTTGTACCTCCCCTTTTCTTCATTTATCCGGATAGAACGGTTGTATGGCGATGATAATTCCGCGACAGTTTGGGGGAAAATATAAGAAAGCCAACTCATCTTCGTATCTCTTTTTTGCCCACAAATGGTTGGAGCACGTCAGGAATACGTATAGACCCGTCTGATTGCTGGTAGTTTTCAAATATCGCCACTAAAATTCGCGGACTCGCGACGGCGGTATTATTGAGGGTATGGCAAAACTTTATATTGCCGTCTTTCCCTTTGTACCGGATTTTGAGACGTCTGGACTGAAAATCCCCCATAAATGAATTCGACATCGTTTCTCCGTAGCCGTTTCGCCCGGGCATCCATGTCTCTATGTCATATTTTTTTACCTGCGGTTCACCCATATCACCGGTACACATAAGAAGCACGCGGTATGGAAGTTTCAGATCCTGCAGAATTTCTTCACTGTTTGCCAACAACTCTTCATGTAGAGTAAGTGATGTACTCGTTTCCGCATCCGAGATAATAACTTGTTCAATTTTGTTAAATTGATGCAACCGGTAAACCCCTCTCGTATCCTTTCCATAGCTTCCCGCTTCACGGCGGAAACATGGAGAGTAAGCCACAAATTTCTTGGGCAAATCTTTTTCGTACAGCATCTCATCGCTATAGTACGCGGTCACCGGCACCTCAGCAGTGCCCGCCAAAAACACATCATCTTTGGGGATGCTATAAACCTCTTCTCTTCCCCACGGAAACTGGCCGTTACCGACAAATGTAAATTCCTTTACTAAGCTGGGCGCGATAAGCGGCGTGTATCCTTTGGCCACTAACTTCTGCAGCGTATAAAACATAAGTGCCACTTCTATTTGCGCGGCTTCATTTTTCAAAAAATATGCCCGTGAACCACCCACCTTTGCTCCCCGTTCAAAATCGATAAGATCGAGGGATTTTGCTAAATCAATATGATCTTTGGGTGTAAAATCAAACGCAGTCGGTTCACCCCATTTTTTGATCTCCACATTTCCCGTTTCATCTTTGCCCACGGGTACACTTGGGTCGGGGACATTCGGCACCGTAAGCATCGCGAGAGAAAACTGCTCCTCAGTGCTCCGCAATTCGTCTTCAAGTTTTTTTAGTTCGTCTTTGATTGCCTTACCGCGCTTTACTCCTTCATCTGACCGCTCACGGCTTATGGTGTTTCTCTCGGCTCGCAGCACTTCAGTTTTCTGGATTAACGCCTTGCGGGTATCGTCAAGCGTAAGCAGGGTGTCCCAGTCCACCACGCGGTTTTTATTGATCGCCGCGGTTTTACATAACTCAAGATTGTCCCGGATAAACTTAATATCTAACATAACGTCGCAAGAATTGGCTTTAATTTTTCCAACGCTTTCTTTCTATGATTATACCTCTCCGTCTCCTCGGGCGTAAAGCTGACGTGATCATAAAACTTTCCCAACTCCGGTAAATATAAAATTGAGCGGTATGGAAATCCTTCATGCCGTACCTTGGAGGGCTCGAGCGGCACGATGCCGCGGATAGATTCTTTAACGGTTGTCACAACCGGGTTACCCGGCTGCACCAACGCTAACACCAGGACCAACCTCGCGCCACGTTTTTTTTCGGGAACATCCTTCATACGGGTAAAGGTATACGCGATAAGTTCTTCATCCGTGCTATCCCGATCGCTATGCACCCACCGATGAGACTTCACCCCCGGTTCTCCACCAAGGGCATCAATTTCAAACCCTCCATCGTCAGCGAGTGTTATAAATCCCGACGCCTCTGCATATGTTTTTGCTTTTAACACTGCGTTCTCTTCAAATGTTGCTCCAGTTTCCTCAACTGGTGCCGTAATCCCAACGTCTCTGAGGCTTACTAGCTCTAGTGGCATATCGGCGAGGAACCGCCGGATTTCT
Organism: Candidatus Gottesmanbacteria bacterium UBA6580; assembly: GCA_002433895.1. GTDB lineage: Bacteria > Patescibacteriota > Microgenomatia > UBA10105 > UBA927 > UBA927. Next base: position 452,074 of record DJJA01000003.1, on the reverse strand, counting down.
TCTAGCTTTCCGGGATTGGTAGTGGCGATCAGAAGTTTTTTCATTTATAACCCAAGCGCTTCATGGTTATCCTGCATGGCTTTTAGTGTGAGATTAATAAATTCGGGAAGAGGTATACCCAACTTTTCCTCGCACTGTGCAATCTGTTCCCGCTCGACGGCTGCAGCAAACGCTTTGTTTTTCCATTTCTTCATGATGGATGACAACTCCACGGTTGCCAGTTTTTTGTCCGGCCGCATCAACGCGACCGCGACGATAAAACCCGTAAGCTCATCAACCGTTTCGAGCGCCCACTCCATGTTACCCTCAAGCTCTGCGAGCCCCGTATGTTTGCGGTTGTGAGACATAAGCGCGTGCACAATAGGTCCGTCTGTTTCACCCATATCCGCAAGCCACCGCAATGTGTGTTTTGTGTGCTCGTTTGGCGTGTCCTTTGTTTCTTCCCAATCCGCGTCATGGAGAAGCCCCAGCGTTTCCCACATATCGCCGTCACCGCCAAGGCGTTCGGCGAGCGCGCGCATTGCGAAACCTACCGCGTACATGTGACGGCGGAGATTTTGGTTTTTTGTGTGTTCATGCAGCAACTCTGTTGCCTGATTTTTGGTAATCATGTGACAATTCCTTCAAACACTACGGTTCCTCCGCAGTATTTCACTATTATTTCCACTGATTCTTTCAGCGTTTTTTGCACACTCTCCGCTGTGATATCGTGCACCCCATCCACATTTATCCAGATGTTTTTGGTTTGCTCTGTCACCATCGTACGTTGTGCATCACGGTAATTAAAATCGATATTATATCCACCCACCCGATCATAATACGCGATTTCACCGGCAGTATATTGAGTGGGCTCCTTATCACCTAAAAGCAATATCTCATCCCCCTCGCCTGCGTACCGGAGCACGGTAGGAAACACTACATTGTCCGCGTCAAAAGCGCCCACGGATATGCGTTGCTTCATCACGATAAGGTTGTACGCGTCAACACAGGTATTAACGGTATATAAATCTTTTCCGACCGCAATCCGCCGTAACAACGCCTCCGGAGATGGACGCCGCGAATGCCAGTCGATACCCATTTGTTTATATAATCTCCGGTAACTTACTAACTCGGGATACGTGCTAAGTTGCTCGGTAGTTAATCCTTTTAGCCCCGCGAGAAACTCCTGTTTTTCCTGCTCCAGCTGCGGGTGCGTTTTTTGAATGTTCACGCCGTTTATAAGCGCTATACCCACCGAGATGCTTGGAACTGCTTTTTTTAACGCTGCATCTATCACAAAAAAATCCGGTTTTTCTATAGTCGCTACCGCGGATTTCTGTGCCGCTTCGGTTTTACGGGTGTTGAGTGTTAGTCTTTCTACTACCACGTCAACGGGAAACTGTTTGCGTAGCCACCCCGCTCTCGGCCCATGCTCTTTATCCAATACCACCAGATACAGTGCTTTAAATGCGGATTTGGTATCTAGCCCCTGAGATTTGGCGAGAAGAAATAGTTCTGACTGCATTTTCTCAGGGTCATCTACCCGCGGCCACAACCCTGCGAGTGCGTTAAGAAACGCCCATTGTTCGGGAGTAAACTGGTAGTCATCTTTCGTTTTGCGGGATATCTGATATCTGTATTCATCAGGCGCGTAACTATTAAGCCAGACAGACGCGTATGTCATGCGAAGCGCAATAATTTCTTTTTCTTTTGCGGTGAGCTTGGCGCCTTTTACCTGCTCGAGTTTGGAAACTACATCCACGTTGGGTAACTGTACGAAGTTCGCAACATCCCGAAATCTGGGCAAAAAGGTGGGGATTTTTTCCGGCACCGCGGTAATCTGCGAAAGCACAAACGCTCTGGCGAGACTTTCATCCGACCCGTCGATATACGCCTGCCAACACCGGTCGTATTCATCAAATAAATCCGGGATCGCCATAGTACCCATGGGATCAAATTCTATAGCCTGACGGTAATCCGTCCGGGTAAAAAGAAACCGGCCAACTTCAGGCGGCAATAATTTAGTAAGATCGCGGCCTTTGAGTCCCAAACCTTTGGAGGATGACATTTTTTTGCCCCCGATAAGAAAAAATTCATAGGGAAGATTATACGGATTATCGATGTGAAATACTTCACGGCAGAGCTCTTTGGCGATATCCCGTGATCCACCCGCAGACGAGTGATCTTTACCCGCGCCTTCGATAGTAACCCCCAGCACTTTCCAGTGTGCCGGCCAATCTACTTTCCACGGGAGTTTTCCCGGATGATGCGCTGGATTTTCTTTATCGGTAAATGGACTGGTTCTCCCGGTGTATCCGCACCCTTTTGCCCAGGTTACCATACTTGGCTCACAGGTATATTCCACCGTGGCACCGTCCCAGTTGTGTACACGGGTTGTTCCCAATTTGCCGCATTTTTCGCATATCACCTGCAGTGGTAACCATCCCTTATCACGTTTTTTACTTCCACTGACCCGCTGATAAATATCCTGAATTCGTGTCGCGTTATCAAGCGCTTCGCGGATTACTCCGTCAAACAATCCTTCATGATACATGTCCCACGAATAACGGAACTCCGCCCGTATCCCTAAATCAAGCAATACGCGCTGAAAATCTTTTGTGAAATACTCGGCAAAACTGGTAAATCCGGCTTCGGGGGATTTTGCCAAACGAAGCGGTTTACCTAACTCACCCGCCATGCGTTCCAGCTCAGGTGGCAGCCCGTCTACCGGATCAAAATCATTAAAGACATAGGTAAATGTCGTTTTGGCGTTTGCATCTATCAGTGAGCGATACACCAAATCGTGGACAATCGGACCGCGCAATGACCCGATATGAGCGAAACCGGATGGGGTAAACATATCGTCTACCCAGTACGGCTTGTGTACCCCTGATGTAATGATTTCCTGTGCTATACGATCTGACCAAAACATAACTCCTCCTATTTTAACTTATTTTACGCTCCACAATAAATCACCCGTTGTCCAAGCTGCCAGCTACTGCATAAACCCGCTCACAAATGTTTTTGCGACAGTTGCGAGCTTTCCCGTATTATACCCCCCTTCCTGTACCAATACGGTAGGCAACCCCAATGATGCGATGGTACTCGCCATACGGCGGTAATAATCAGTGCTCAGACGGAGCCCTCCAATCGGATCGTCAATGTGTGCATCGTAACCTACAGAAACCACTAAATACTGCGGCGCATATTTCTCAATATGCCGTACCGCCTGTTGTAACACCGGATGATATGCTTCATCAGTCGTACCGAGCACTAATGGAAAATTCATATTGTATCCAATACCCTTCCCTACTCCGGTTTCCTGCGCGGAACCACTGAAATAAGGGAATTTTTCCGACGGGTCAGCATGAATATTAACAACCAATACGTCACGGCGCTCATAAAAAATATGCTGTGAGCCGTTGCCATGATGCACGTCGATATCCAGAAGCACCACTTTCCCCCGGTGACTTAAATAATTGGCGGCGATCGCGGCATTGTTAAAATAACAATATCCTCCCATGCGGCTTCGCTCTGCGTGATGACCGGGTGGCCGACAAAGCGCATACGCGTGGATATCTCCGCGGCGCACTAGTGATGCTGCGGTGAGCGCCGCCATCGCGGATCCGCAGGCAGCCTGGTAGGTGGTACTACTTACCGGTGTATATAAGTCAAATGCATACTGCCCCCGCAATGCAATAGGATTTGAAACCTCACCATGTCCTGCATAAGGAAACACCGAAGGATACATATAGGTACTCCCGGCGAGTCTCCCCGCTTCTGCCACATAACTAACATACGCACGGTCGTGTACTGCTTCTATCCAGGAAAGCGGAAACCGTTTCGGAAGCGTTACCCGCACCCCTGACATATCTCGTAGCGCCGCGTGTATTTGCTCGATACGCTCCGGTACCTCCGCGTGCGGCTCACTTTCGCCATTAAAAATCTCTGACGGCGGCCGGTGACGCACATGATGTGATGGATAAACAATGATCATATATCTCCTTTCAGGATCACGCGCCGGGACGCGGGATCATAGAGGGTTTGTATTGCCGGCTCTGGTAAATGCATCATGGTGAAATCTCTTTTGCCGTCCGGCGATAGTCCATCACCGACACGCACATTCTGAATAAGCATCTGAGGCAACGCTCTCCCCTGTATTTCGCGGGTTGGAACTTCCATGCCGCTCGCAAATCCCACATGATGCGCGCCTGACCGGTAGTTTGTTTCGGCAATGATGGCAGGATGTAAATTTCCTACGTCTTCCAATATCTGCGCATTAAGATGTGAGACTGCTGCCGCAACCAATCCATGACGGTTGGTTTCCTCTGAACGGCGCCACTCGGTATTTTCGATGATAGGCAACTGTACGCCATCAATAATCGGCAAATCAAGACGCTCAGCGGTAGCAAGTGACACAACCCTGTTGCTTCCCGGCTCAATGACTGCGGTAAACCATACCGACCGGTCAGCCGCCCGCATTCTGCTATTTTCGATAAGGTCATCATGTAGCTTCCGGACACCTGCTTCATCCCACTCAAAACTATTTTCCCAAAGGCGGTGTACCTCACTTATCCGGTCACCCGGCAAATTTCGTATAAATGTGTATCCTTCGCGTACTAACTCACTGATTCGCTCGGCCGGGGACTGGAACGATGGTCTTTTGGCAGCGTCGACGCGCCGGATCATCTCCCCAACCGGTTGGAGTGGCGAACGCGACGGGTGATTGACCGCGCCCAACATCATCCAGATGGGAGAGTTTTTCCGGCCCCGGCCGGTAAATACCGTAGGCACCGCTGCTTCTATGAGACCCGAGAGGTTTGGCGATCCGAGCGCCTCACCCAACACATCCTCAGTCACAAATGGACGTGCCACGACACGGGTTACTCCCCGGCGGCCTCTCCGCACTATCTCATTACCTATTCTCCCCAATCGCTCTAAGACCCCCGTATCGGTAATAACTCCGTTGGGATAGTTGAGATAGCCACGCTCATACGACCGGTATGAAAATCCCGGTGCTCCCGTGCTTCCTGTATTTACATTGGTAAACTGTTCAATCATATTTTCTCCCATAAAAAAACCCCTCCTGAGAGGGGCTTAAGGAAATTTTCTCGTGATTAATTATTTTCCATGAGCTGCCCTCCCGGTTTGGGATTGTTTCTTAGACTTCTTGGAAACAAATTGGGTGCTCATAAATACAAGTTCCTATATATACACGTATTCTCCTCTATCGTCAATACCTTAACTTGGGATTTCCTCGCGTACTGTAGGGTTATTCTATACCGAGGACTTTGTAAAGGATTTTGCCCGCCGGCGCTTCTACCTCTACCTTTTCTCCGACCTTTTTACCGAGCAAGGCCTTCCCCAAGGGGGATTCATGAGAAATCTTTTTGCTGGACGGATCTGCTTCCCACTCACCCACCACGGTGAATTCTTCTTTCTTCCCGTTTATATGCAGCGTGACTTTGCTGCCAACATTGACAAGATCTTTGGTGTGAGTGGTAACCACTTTGACGTCGTGAAGCACCATCTCAAGCTCCGCAATGCGGCCATCGATAAATGAGAGATTTTGCTTTGCGTCGGTATATTCACTGTTTTCAGACAAATCTCCCTGTTCCCGGGCATTAGCCAAGCGGGTAACAGCTGCCGGCCGTTTCACATTCACAAGCTCGTCATATTCAGCTTTCAGCGTCTCCAACCCTTCCTGGGTCACGACTATTTTGTTGTTATTCATATTCATAATTTAGGTTAAAAAAAACCTCCCCACGCGACAATTAAGGCCAGGGAGCTAATCATTTCTCTCGGAAGCTTCAACTGAAGCTCGCGAGCGTAGCTAAGATTGTCTCAAACTCATTTTCCCTTGTCAAGGCGGTATTGTCGGAGCAAAAATGAGGCTAAAACGCGCTTCCTCGCAACGAACGGTTCTTCGCGGAAGTTCTTGCTGCAGCACAAACAGTTATAATCACCCGGATTGTCTGGTGGCGTGGCATACGGGGCAAGCAAGCTCCACACGCTCATCACCGAACCGGCGAGGAAAATAGACACTAACTGAGGCTGATAAGTATGGCACCGATTGCCATAAGTAAACCACCCAGGAGAATACCGAAGCTCACTTTTTCTTTGAGGATGACGGCGGCAAGGACAATCGTAATAATGAGACTCAGTTTATCTATCGGCGCTACCTGTGATGCTTTCCCCAGCTGCAATGCACGGAAATAAAACAACCACGACAAACCGGTGGTAATACCGGATAACACCAAAAACCACAATGAATACTGGGAAATAGACGATACTTTCTGTGCGGTGCCCTGCCAAAACACTATGCCCCACGCAAAAAACAAAATAACGACAGTCCGTACTGCCGTCGCTAAGTTGGAATCGACATTTTTAATACCGATCTTGGCAAGTATTGCGGTTAGCGCGGCAAATATGGCAGAAAGGAGTGCGTATACAAACCAGGTCATACCGCTAGTATAGCACCGAAATCATAAAAACAATTTTCAGGACGTTTCTATGGGAGCAAAAAGAATTTCTCCCCAACGGATATTTTTGGCAGCATTATAGATCGCTTTGTTGCGCTTGAGTACCCGAGCGTTTGTTACTCCTTCGCGGGTGAGCACCGGAACAGTGAGAAAACCTTTGAGTTTTTCGATCTTGCCGATGCATTGTCCCCAGACAGATTTTTCTCCGGGCACCTTACCCCACGCGACGTAACTATACTTGGCATCTTCCCAGTCAGATGCCATGAGCGAACTGTCGCGCATGCTTTGGCGGATACGCCGTTGAAATTCGGGCCGCTGAAACCGCTGAGAAAAATGTATCCAGTAAGCTTCACTATCCACAAACGTATGGTCTATATACGGCGCCACCAAGCGTTGGGCCGGTGCAACCTGGCGCGCGGCTTCACGGACGATGGCATACCCCACCGCGGTACCCGGCTCTATAACCACGACTAACCCCGCGCTTTTTGCGGATATTTTTTCTATCACCAGCGCGCGTTCTTCTTCCGGAAGTTCGTTTAACACATTGGGGATAATAATAAGGTCATAAGTGGTTGCATCTTCAGCAGTTATCCATGGAAGGATGGCGCTTTTTATCCATGTGGTTTGTAGGGCCATTTTTGAGTCATAATGCAGCTCTTCGGCAAGTGTCAGAAACAGCTGCTCACGGTCTATACCCGTCGCGGATGTGATACTTGGCCAGATCGACTTCGCCGCCCATATACCCGTACCAGGACCGCATCCCACTTCCAAAACATTTTTTGGCTGCCATGTAGGTACTCGCTCCTGGATGTGAGACAACGCGCTAACAATTTGAGCAAATGTCGCCGGGAACCGAAGCGCTAAGTAGGCTACGCAGTCAGACGGTTTCTGGATATTGGGTTCTATGGGATTTGCGCCCTGCATATAGCGCTCATGCAGTGCCTTGGCGTGCACACTCAGCATGCGAGCGTCACTTCGTGAGAGTATCCGCGCGGCACTTTCCGAAATTTGGGGTGGAAGATTTACGAATGTTTGCAAGATATAGGGATTATACCAGAAAACACTAAAGACTTATAGTATAATACCTTCCTGTTATGACCAAAGAGATACCTTTTACTATGCCGTCTGACAGAGCACTACGGCAAAAGCCGGATCTTGCGATGTTTCCTGAAGCGCTTTCTGCATACGGCAAGGGTCTCGGAATACTTGCCCGGCACCTCATGTGGCATCATGGTCAAGGCGTAGTGACCTTGGGTAGCTCAGCCGAAGCGATGTGGCAAGATTTACGCGCAGTCGCACTCCGTAACCTCGCCATCCTTCCAAAAGCTGAACACATCACAGGATCGCTTTCATACAACTTATATAGGGGCAGTTTCGCCGATATGAAATCTGCTTATAAAAAGTCGGGGCTTCAGTTAGAAGGTAAAATCATCGTTGAAGACTATGCCCACAGATTGAGTAAAATGGCGAACTTGCACGGGCTATTTCAAGACATGGGATTTCCCATGCGATTTGTCCTCCTTTACGCCGGATCAACCGCTATGTGGAATATTGCAGATTACGGCATGAATGTACACGTCATCATAAACGAGCATAATCCCCAGCTTGAAACGCTCCTTGCCACAAGACGGACGCCACGGAAATTTGGCCGCTAACTCCCCCGAAGTCTTGTAGTAACCGGAAGGACGTTGGTATACTTACCGTATGGCAAAGTCAGTCACCAAAAAACTTGTGCGCCCCAGGAAAGGCAGAAAAATTGCTGGCGTGTGTCTCGGTATAGCAAATTATCTCAATGTAGATGTCACGCTGGTCCGGTTACTCTGGGTCTTTGCCCTTATCCCCGGCGGAGTCCCTGGTATTATCCCCTACATCCTCTGCTGGATATTCATCCCATCAGAAAAGTAGACCCCTCATGCGCCCACATCGGGAGTGGGCTCTCACTATAATGGCTTTTAAGCCGCGCACTAAGCTTTCTCTGTATCACTACGTGGGAGTGAGTTGATCTATACCTCGGGAAGACTATGTGCCGTACGTCCAGGCTAACGCGGGCGCAGGCATGAGCGAGGCGACGGGAAAGTAAAGAATTGGCTTGTATCCACGCCGGAATAAAAACGCGGTGGTGTCAATCTGATCAAATGTTGGATATGTGATCCGCACCGTTTTTCCCTCCATTTCAGAAAGCGCCGCGGCCATGTGCTCCGCATACGAAAAAACGGTGACACCACTCCCTCCACGCGCGCGCCGGTGCGTATTTTCCATTTCGATAAACCCCTTCCGTTCCCCAAGGGTAAATGTAAACACGGCGTATTCTTTTAGACGCGGATGATACACGCAATCAACAACATATTGCGCATGAGGATAGCTCTGCACTGTCCAGTTCGGAGTTTCATAAACGTTTGCCCGCCCATTTACGACGGACCGGAGGACGCGTGCAAAACTCCGCATTTCGTCAGAACGCACAAGCGCAAGATTTATTCTTATACCCTCTTTTGCCATAGGTAAGAGGCCAAATTATACCATGAAGAGCGTATTATAGGGCTAAATTACAATTTAGAATAAGAAATTTACAAATTTTGAATTTATTCCGGTATTTGAATGAGGACTATCTCCACATTCACTTGACCTATAGTCAAACATTACAGATAATACCGACTATGGTAAAGGAACATAATATTGTTATCACAGATTTTTCTGGCGGAGATGACAAGGCGGCGGCACTCGTATTGATGGGTCAACAACACCGCGACGGACTATCGTTTGTATCCACATTCGGTAACCGATCAAGCCAAGTCTGTTTTAGAAACATGCAAACATGGATACCCGAAATGAACCGCCATTTACGGCACCCGTACGATCCGTCACCGAATATTTATTATGGCGCTGACAGACCCATAAAAAGTCGAAAACGATATACCATCAAACCCGGCGATATAGAAACATTCATTCATGAGGACATGGGTCATGACCGGCCTGACACACCACACTTTCGAAAAAATGACCGATCAGCACAACTTTACCGTATGGTAGATTCCCAACCATCCGATGTCCGCATACTCTCCTTGGGAGCAACATCAGAACTCCCCCACGCGCTCCAAAAAATACGTTCAAAAATTCAATCTTTGGTCATTATGGGAGGGGTGTTATCCATCCAAGGAAATACCGCCCCGCATCAGGAAGCTAATCTCCGCCACGACCCGAACGCAACGGTAGCAACGCTTGCTCAGGCAAGAGAACAGAATATTCCCGTCGTCCTATTACCTTTAGATACGTCAGAACAGGAGGGCGTACAGTTCACCGCTGACCGGCTCAAGTTTTTAAGCAGCAAGATAAAAAGTGCCTTCGCGATGAACACATTGCGAAGTGTTGCGGGTCGCGCGGCGACATATGGAGCTTTTTACCTAAATAGAACGCATCACCAGGATCATTTTCCGTACCATGAAGTTCCGTACACCGGCGTACCGCTCCACGACTTGACCGCGGCGGTGGCGCAGCATGATTACCATAACGGACAATCAATTTTTACCTACACGAAAAGCAGCATCCATCATGATGCGTTGGGACAAATCGGGATTGCCCGCGGGTATATGGAACCCCATGCGCCGGTGACAATCGTCGGTCCTCTAAGAAGTTATGACGAGCACTGGAGAGCGGTCGTCGAACACCTGCGGTCGTATCGCTAATACCTCTCACCATCCTGATGCGGATACGACCTCATGACACACCGCCCACTATCCGGTTCATTTCCGTATGCCGGATTGCTGTGGGTACTCGCCGCGCCCACATCGGGAGTGGGCGCAAAAACGGAATAAATCTAGTTTGGAATATGGAGACGTGTTAAAATAATAAACGCGCCCCGTTCGTCTAGCGGCCTAGGACGATTCCTTCTCAAGGAATAAATCGCCGGTTCGAATCCGGCACGGGGTACTCGTATGGTGTAGAATAATAGTTATCTCTATGGGTAGTTATATCGAAATCAACGATACATTGCGGATCACGAGAGAACAGGGATTTCCTGATATTCTGGATTACGAACGGCACAAAACTACCCCCGTAACCCTAAAAGACGTGGAAGGGAAAATATTTGAATTCCGCGATAAGCCGAATATCCGCATATACAAAGCGCCGCCCGTACGGAACTTTTTAGTACAGGACATCGGTGGCAAATGGCTCTACTGGGGACTCGTCCATATTCTGGAAATTACGCACGATTATAAAAAACTAACGACATCAGGAAAATTCACCATCATCCACATCTACTCACCGGAAGAAATGCTACAAGCACAACAGATTATCGACCGGGATCTGGAAACAGACTACCTCCGCCCGTAACAGCACCGGTCATGTGGGTTTATTATCAGACGTAAGTGATACAATACTTGCCATGGACGGCGTACGCTCAAAAAGAAAACGATGGGTCCGGTTTATCTTTCTCGTCACCTCTATCGTTATTGCCGTGTTTTTGATCCGTTCATTTTTCCAAAACCGCGTGACGGTGATCTCCCCTATACCGGATGATATGGTTATCGTACACAACACGCCAAAACCCAAATCATTTACGTTATTTAAAAAACAAAAAAGCGCGGATGATCTCACCGAAAAAATAAATAACGCGCTCGGTGGCAAATGGAGCGACTATTCCATTATCGTCGAGGACTACACCTCAGACTTCGCGCTCCGCATCAGTGAGGGAGAAATATTTGTCGCCGCGTCGGTAAACAAAGTGCCTATTCTTGCGGCCCTTTACTACTACGCAAACAATGGAGAAATCGATCTTGACCGTGATATCACGGTACAGGCAAATGATATTCAGGATTACGGCACGGGCTCCATCCGTTATAACGATCCCGGCACCGTCTATTCTGTAAAAACACTCGCAAAACTCATGATCAAACAAAGTGACAATACCGCAGCCTATATCCTAGCAAATCACATCGTCGGGTTTCCAAAATTAAAAGAAATAGCTGCCACTTGGGGACTTACCCAAACAGACTTGGTTGCCAATAAAACATCGAACCAGGATATGGCAAAGATATTCCGCCTGATCTACGACCGCAAAGTTACCGATGAAGCACACACGCTTGAAATGCTCTCGTTTCTCAAAGATACCGACTTCGAAACAAGAATTCCGGGCGACCTGCCGGATGGCGTCACCGCCTATCATAAAATAGGCACGGAAGTCGGCATTATCCATGACGCCGGTATTGTTACCGACGGGAAACATACGTATTACATTGGGGTATTCACCAACGGTACCACCGAAGGCGAAGAAACGGACAAGCTCATGGCGTCACTATCAAAAACAGTGTACGACTACATGAAGCAGTAGGTGAAGAAAAATTAGTTTTGTGCCGAAAACTTGAGTGAAGGCATGGCTACCTTGAGCACCTCGTCCATGTGTTCCACAAAATGGAACTTCAGGTCGGTCATGACTGCTTTGGGTATATCTTCCAAGTCCTTTTTATTATTTTTGGGCAATATCACATCTTTGATACCTGCCCTGTGCGCCGCAATCACTTTTTCTTTCACGCCGCCTATCTCGAGTACCCTACCCCGGAGCGTAATTTCTCCGGTCATAGCGACCAACCGCTTAGCGGCTTTTTTGCTGAGCGCCGAGACAATCGCGGTAGCGATCGCTGCTCCCGCCGACGGACCGTCTTTGGGAACCGCACCCTCCGGTACGTGTACATGAACATCAAGCTTCTGGTAAAACTTTTCCGGTAACTTGAGCGCCTTCCATCGGCTCCGCACGTAGGACATAGCCGCCTGCGCGGATTCTTTCATGACGTCACCCAGTTGACCGGTGAGAATAAGCGTTCCGCGGCCCGGCATAAGGGCGACCTCGATAAACAATATATCTCCTCCGGCTTCAGTCCACGCGAGTCCGGTAGACATACCCACTTCATCCTTCTTCTCTGCCAAGGATGACGTAAATTTCGTGGGTCCCAAATAGGTCTGTAGATCAGCGGGCTTAATCGCAAATGATTTCCTGTTTTTTGCGTCCGAGTCGGCAATCTTTTTGGCAACCTTCCGGAAAATGGTTGCTATTTCGCGCTCCAGGTTACGCACCCCTGCTTCCCGGGTGTATTGTCTGATAATTTCCCGGAGCCCTTCATCAGCAATATCAACAACTTTAGTAGGCACCCCGTGGATTACCCGCTGTTTTTCAAACAGATAGTCTTTAGCAATGTGGAATTTTTCATCTTCCGTGTATCCGGCAAAACGGATAATCTCCAGTCTGTCCCGGAGCGCCGGTGGAATTGTATCGAGTACGTTACAGGTCGTGATAAAAAATACCTCAGACAAATCATACGGCACTTCCAGATAATGATCAGAAAATGCGTAGTTTTGCTCCGGATCGAGCGCTTCGAGCAGTGCGGCTGATGGGTCACCGCGGAAATCTGCCCCGACTTTGTCGATCTCATCCAACATAAATACCGGGTTTTTGGTGCCTGCCTGCTTGATGCCTTGGATGATGCGTCCCGGCATCGCTCCTACATAGGTTCTGCGGTGTCCACGGATTTCTGCTTCATCCCGTATGCCACCCAGTGACATTTTGACAAACTTGCGTCCCAACGAACGGGCAATTGATTTTCCGATGGATGTTTTTCCCACACCGGGCGGGCCGACAAAACACAAAATTGTTGGCGCGGATTTACTGCCACGCTTTGGGGTCATTTTTTCGGCCGCACTCTTTGGAGTTTTTTCCGCTTTCTCTGCGGGTTCATCACTCGCACTCCGCAACTTCATCACAGCCAAAAACTCTAAAATACGCTCTTTTATTTTCCCCAACGCGTAGTGATCCTGATTAAGCACCTTCTCCGCATCCGACAAATTGACGGTGTTAGCACTCTCTTCGTTCCACGGTACTTCCACCAGCCAATCAAGGTATGTCCGCACATAAGAGGCTTCCGGATTGTATTGGGACATTTGCGTGAGGCGGCGTAGTTCTTTTTCCGCCTTTTCCTTTACTTCCTGCGGCATGCCTGCCTTTTTGATCTTATCGGCAAGCTCTTTAAACTCTTTATTCTCATCGTCGTCACCGAGCTCTTTTTCGATCGTTTTTATGCGCTCGCGAAGCACCTGCTCTTTTACATTTTTCTCAAATTTCTCTTGGGTTTTTGTCGCAATTTTTTTCTCCAACTCCAACACTTTTACTTCTTTGGCAAGATACGCCGCTTCTTTTTCAAAACGGGCTTTTACGGAATTTATTTCCAACAGCTCCTGGCGTTCGCTGGGCTTTGTATCCATCACACCTGCCAGCTGATACGACAATGTCTCCGGCGACATGCCGGACATAATATTCATAAATGTCAGAAAGTCCATGGTTTTCCCAAGCTTCACCGCTTGTCTGAGTTCGTTAGTGAGGTGGTTAAATAAAGCTTTGGTTTCCTCATCGTCCTCAATGACATCGGCAATCTCAGCCACTCTCGCCACGAAAAACGGCTCTACAGCTTCATATGAAGTAAGCTCGACTTTTGAAATACCGCGCACCAACGCATTTATTTCTCCTTCGTTGCGCATCATCTGCACGATTTCTCCGACCGTACCAATCTGGTATAAGTCAGACGGTGTAGGATCATTGATATTGGGGTTGCGTTGCATGACGAGCACAACCCGCCTACCGGCATTTTGTGCTGCTTCAATAGCTTTTACCGAACGCTGCCGGCCGAAAGTGAGGATCATTTCGGTACCCGGAAACACGATGCCGTCCCGTATCGGGACAACTGGTAACATCTGATTTGGATTGTCGAGTGAAGTACTCATAATGACGTATTAGCACTCTAGTATAACAAGTGCTAATCAATTGTCAACCCCCGATTTTGATGAGAGTATCCCGCATCACACAAATTCATTGAGTAGCTTGTCCCAATGCGCTACCTCCAACGGCAAGCGGTTTAGAGGTGCACCTGAAAGCGCAGGCTCCAGAGCTTCACTGGTTGGCTTATCTTCTTTATAAAAGACGCCCAACGGAATTTTGTCTCCCCACTCCATCGCTTTTTCCAGCGCTGTAAGCTTGTTATCGGGCGTATATCCGCTGTCTGCAAGCCGGTACAACCGCTGGCGGTACCACTGATATGTATGTACTTTATCAAAGGTAACACACGGCTGCATTACATCGAGCACCGCAAAACCCTTATGGTTCATCGCCTCAGTCATCAGCGCGGTGAGTCCGGGTAAATCTCCGGCAAACCCGCGCGCGACAAATGTCGCGCCGGATACGATCGCGAGCGCGAGCGGATTAACCGGCGCGTCAGTCGAACCCTCCGGTGTCGATTTGGTTTTAAATCCTGGCTTAGCGGTAGGCGATGCCTGACCGGTAGTCAACCCATACACCTGATTGTCATGGATAATGACGGTAATATCCGGATTTCTTTTGGCTGCGTGCATGAAGTGGTTACCGCCTTCTCCCAGGCAGTCACCATCTCCCGATACAACAACAACAGGGAGCGTGTGGTTGGCGAGCTTTGCTCCCTGAGCAACGGGCAATGCTCTACCGTGCAACCCTGCAAAACCGTACATTTTCATCCAGTCATACATGTTGCCGTGGCAGCCAATGCCATAGACGATAAATCCATCATCCGGTCCGATACCGAGTTTGGCAAACGCGCCCTGCAGGGATTTCCATATCCCGAAGTCCCCGCACCCCGGGCACCAGGTCGGTAAAAATCCGGTATTGTATGATTCTGCGGTAAGGGTTGCCATAATTGTTATTTTATCCTATCTACTATCTCTTCCGGTAACCACGGTCTGCCATCTGATTTCAGGAATTTCTCCTGTATGTCGATACCGGTTTCCGCCCGTATGAGATACGCAAGTTGCCCCGTCGCGTTTTGTTCGACGTCGATTACCCGGCTTCCTCCGGAAAGCAACGTTTTGGTTGCCTCTACAGGAAACGGAAATACCCATGGATACGAAACAACTGCTACTTTTTTGCCCTTCACCCGTAACAATTCCGCAGCACTCAACACCGGTCCTTTTGTGGTGCCCCAGGTGACGAACGTAATGTCCGGCTGCTCATCGCCAACGCGGTTGGGTGGCATGACGGCCGACTGTATCGCTTTTAGCTTCTTTAGGCGCTTCGCAACCATTTCCGCCCGTTTTCCGGCATTGTCAGTAACATGCCCCAGACCGTCATGTTCGTAGGAATTTGCGTAATATTGGCCGTGTTTTACTCCTGGCACACTCCGCATGGACACACCATCTTCAGGTGACACATCATATCGTAAAAATTCGCCGTCGGGCTTACCCGTGTCATCGGTAATTATCTTACCCCGGTCAAGCGTTACCGGCTTCTGGAGTGACGAAAGCTTCATACACCACTGGCTTTCATTGAGATACTTATCGGTAAGGACAAAGACGGGTATCTGATATTTATCCGCTAAATGAAATGCGTCTATGGTAAGAGAATATGCTTCGTCGGCATCTGCGGGAGCCAACACAATACGGGCAAATTCCCCGTGTCCGGCGTGGATTGCAAAAAGCAATTCGCCTTGCTCAGTGTAGGTCGGCATACCAGTTGCAGGTCCCACCCGCATCCCCAAATCGATAACAAGTGGCGCCTCCACCATGCCCGCGAGCGATAATCCTTCGACCATAAGCGCAAATCCGCCTCCGGAGGTCGCCACCATGCTGCGCACTCCCGCGATAGATGCACCGATTGCCATATTGATACCAGCGATCTCATCTTCCGGCTGCTTATAGACCACGCCGAATTCTTTGGCATGGTCAGCAAGAAATGAAATAATCGCGTTAATCGGGGTCATCGGATAAATTGCGGCAAACTTTAGCCCCGCACGCACTGCCCCCAACCCAAGCGCTTCGCTCCCGTTTACTACCAGTTGTTTTTCGGTCACTGTTCCGGGAGATACATGCATGCTTACTTCCGAAGAAAAATGCGTAGCAATAAAATCAAATCCGGCGCGTGCGATTTTTTCATTCTGGGCAACCACTTCCTCACCTTTGTGGGCAAACTGATCGCGGATCACTGAAAATAACGCTTCAAACGGAGCGCCCAAAAGCGCTACCGTCGCGCCCAGCACCACGGTGTTACGCATCACGCCATCGGCGTGCAACTCGCTTATGATATCCCGAAGCGGGATGGGAATAAGGCGTACCCCAACAGGAAAATCGGTCGCTACCCACTCTTTATCTTTCGGATCAAACAGCACGAGGGCATCGGGACTTAATTCATTTTTATGAAACTCCACGGTTTCGGCATTTAGCGCGACCAAAATGTTGAGGTCTTTATTTATCCCGTGAAACGGAAGGCTACTTATCCGCACGGTAACTATGTTGTGCCCTCCACGGATAAGCGACGGATAATCGTTGACCGCAAATATATGATATCCTGCGCGGGTGAATGTCCTGGCAAGCACCGTACCTGCGGACATGATACCAAATCCCGCCTCGCCCCCGATTTTCCAAGTCACGCTATCTCTCATAATGCTAAGGTAACACAAACAAACGAAAACCCGCTATATAATGTAGTCGCAAATAATATGAAGTATCACGCAAACTCCCCCGGAAACGTAAGAAGTGCGTGCTTATGGGTAAAGCTGTTTCCCGTTTTCGTCGGTAATAAATATCGCCATAACGGGGCACCCTTTTGCCGCCTCCATAAGCGCTTCATCGGTTTCTTCTTCTGTGGTATCTAAAATAATAGCTTTTGCTTCGTCATCAAGCGCCCATGCTTTGGGAGCGAGCGCGACACAGGTAGCTGCTCCTATGCAGAGATCGCGGTCTATCCGCATCGTCCAGTTTCGTATTTTCCGTATGACTTTCGGGTCTTGTGGATCCATATATGTATCAAATATACCCCACCAACCGCAAAAACAACATGAGTTATCTTACAGATTGCACCGCTTTTTGTATAGCCTCCAGTGGTAACAACGCGCATTTTACCCGTGATGGCGTCAACGTTGTTCCCAATAGCTTTTCTATATATGGAAGATCAAGCTTCATTACCTGTGGGATAGTCATCCCCTTCACTTCTTCAGTAAGCATAGACGCACTCGCCTGGTTTATCGCGCACCCTTCTCCGGAAAACCGTATATCCGCAATACGTTCTTTGTCATCACTCAACTGAATTTCTATCGCGATTTTATCGCCGCAGCTTACGTTTATTTCTTCGCTCATCACATGCGCGCCCTCCAGATGGCCAAAATTTCTGGGGTGTTTATAATGGTCAAGAATTTGTTCGCGGTAGAGATCCATCAGGAAAAAGTTTTTTGAACACGCAATATGCCCTCGATAAACGCGTCGATATCTTCACGGGTCGTGTAAACATAAAATGAAGCCCTCGCGGTAGAAACGACACCAAAATGTTCATGGAGCGGCATGGCGCAATGATTGCCGGCCCGGATAAACACGTTCGTTTCATTTAATAATTGCGCGATGTCGTGCGGATGCGCGTTTTTGAGTGTACACGCAAACACTCCCCCCCTAATGTCCGGATTTTTAGGTCCTAAAAATTCCAACCCCGCAACAGCATGAAATTGCTTTATCGCGTAACTCACCAAATCGCGTTCATGTGCCCGTATATTTTCCATACCAAGCGCGCTTAGATATTCCACGGCCTTGCCAAAGCCGATAACCCCTGCAATATGCGGCGTACCCGCTTCAAATTTGTGCGGGGGTGCTTTAAACACGGTGCGGTCTACATGCACTTCTGAAATCATATCGCCGCCATAATTAAACGGTGTCATTTCTTCTAACAACTCCCGCTTCGCCCATAACACACCGATACCCGTAGGTCCCAACATTTTGTGACTGGAAAACACCACAAAATCAGCATCCCACTCTTGGACATTGACGGGCATATGCGGCACTGCTTGCGCGGCGTCCACCAGCACCAAACAGTGTGGATTGAGGCGTTTTACTACTCGAACAATTTCTGTTATCGGAGTAATGGTTCCAAGCACATTTGACGCGGCGGTCACTGCTAACAATTTTGTTTTGGGTGTTATCAACTTTTCAAGTGCTGCCATATCGAGCAGACCATCCGGAGTTACACCCCATATATCTACCATTATTCCGCGTTTCCTACCCAGCTGCTGCCAGGGAACAAAGTTTGAGTGATGCTCCATGATGGTCGTCACCACGCGGTCACCCGGCTGAAAAGAATTGAGCATATAACTATACGCGGCAAGATTAATGGATTCAGAAGTGTTACGGGTAAATACAACTTCTTCGGGTGTTGCTGCACCGATAAATGAAGCGGTGAGCACACGGGCGTTTTCATACGCTGCCGTGGCTTCTTCACTGGTTGTATAAATTCCCCGGAATACGTTTGCCGTGTATTGGGTGTAATACTCGTTTTCCTTATCAATCACCGGCCGGGGCTTGAGCGATGTGGCGGTTGAGTCCAAATAGACAATGCGCTTGCCGTTAATTTTCCGGGTAAGCTGGGGAAAATCTTTTTGAATTTTTTTGGCGTCAAACATAATTATGGTATTTTTACCATCACTTTACCGTCTTCTACTTTTGTCTCATACGATGAAACACTTCTTGGTGCCGGAGGAGCCAACACTTCACCTGTCATTACATCGTACTGCGCTCCGTGACACCCGCAAATAACAACATTTCCATCAAGCGCCCCGTCACTTCCCAGTGAACAATGCTCGTGTGTACAAATATCATCAACAGCAAAAAAATTTCCGTCAACGTTGGCAAGCGCGATTTGCCTGCCCCGCACCGAATATGTTCTCATACTTCCTGCCGGCAACTCTGTAACCAAACTTACAAAAGTATATTCTTCCATATACATATATTACACCGTAAACGGCATACGTTCTTCAACTTGTCTCCGCTCGTCACCATCCGCTATCTGCGAAAATGCGCTCAACAAAAAACCTTCAGCTATCATACTGCGTGATACCCCTCGATCAATACCCCGGGTAGATAAATACCATAATTCATTCTCATCCAAGGTTTTTACCACAGCACCGTGAGTACACCGCACGTCATTTGCCAAAATCTCGAGCGCCGGAGAACTCACTGCCTTGGTATGTTCGTCGAGTAATAAATTTTCATTACGCTGGTACGCATCTGTTTTTTGCGCAGAGGCGTCGACCCGGATACCGCCATCATACTTACACTCACTTTTATCTGACAGCACGCTTTTTATAAGCAAATTACTGGTCGTATTGGGAGCCTTATGGTGCTGAAGTGTATGTATCTGAATACTTGCTGATTTTGTTCCCTTCACTAACCCCAACACAGTAGCAGATGACCCATCACCCACCAGGTGAACACGTGGAGTCAGGTTAATCTCACCACCACTCCCTGATACAAAATACACCAATGTCAGGTGTACAGAAGCTGCCACCGCGTAATCTTCACGGATAGTACCGCTTTCGATAGTGCGGATAATAAGCGTATTTTTTTTGATTGATTTCATCCGACTGACCCCTCCATCTGCAACTGTATGAGCCGGTTCATTTCAACCGCGTACTCAAGCGGTAATTCCTTGACAATCGGCTCAATAAATCCGTTGACAATCATCGACTGGGCGATTTCCTTGGTAACGCCACGGCTCTGCAGATAAAAAAGCTGTTCGTCGCCGATTTTGGAAACCGTTGCTTCGTGCTCTATTTGCGTCCGCGGCTCACCTATTTTCATCGTGGGATACGTATCTGACCGTGACGCTTCATCCAATATGAGCGCGTCACATACAACCTTTGATTTACAATTCTTTGCTCCGGCAAATACTTCTATTAAGCCCCGGTATGACGTGCGTCCTCCGCCGCGGCTTATCGATTTCGAAATTATCTGTGACGTCGTCTCTGGCGCATAATGCACCGCTTTCCCTCCGGCGTCCTGGTGCTGGCCGGCACCGGCGTACGCGATAGAAAGCACCTCACCTCTCGCTTTTCTTCCCATGAGATATACACTCGGATATTTCATCGTAATCTTGCTCCCCAAGTTTCCATCTACCCACTCCATGGTTCCTTCTTCTTCCACCTTTGCGCGCTTGGTTACAAGATTATAAACATTTGAACTCCAGTTTTGGATGGTGGTGTAGCGTACCCGCGCGCCTTTTTTGACGATAATTTCTACCACTGCGGAGTGAAGCGAATCGGTACTATAAATAGGCGCCGTACAACCTTCCACATAATGCACATAACTTCCTTCTTCCGCGATAATAAGCGTGCGTTCAAACTGCCCCATATTAGCGGCGTTGATGCGGAAATAGGCTTGTAACGGCAAATCGACATGTACTCCGGCAGGCACATATACAAACGACCCGCCGCTCCACACACAGGTATTTAACGCGGCAAATTTATTATCTCCCGAAGGAATAACCGTACCGAAATATTGCCGTACCAGGTCGGGATACTCGCGGAGCGCCGAATCCATGTCCAAGAAAATCACTCCTTTTTTCGACAACGCCGTTTGGATGCTTTTATACACCACTTCACTTTCGTACTGCGCAGAAACCCCGGACAAAAACTTTTTTTCCGCTTCGGGTATACCGATCCGGTCGTACGTATCACGTATTTCCGGAGGTAAATCCTCCCAGGTATTCGCTTTTTTATCTGTCGGCCTGATGTAGTAAAAAATGTCGTTGAAATCTATGGTAGAAAGGTCGGCACCCCACATCGGCATATGCTTCATGCCGAATATCTTGTACGCCATAAGTCTCCGCTCACGCATCCACCGCGGCTCTCCTTTTTGGTTACTGATATCCAAAACTACCGCTTCGTCGAGTCCTTTTTGGGACTTAAACATGTAGTTTTCCGGCTTATGAAAACCGTATTTGTACTTACTGCTTACCGGTGATCGTTGTCCCATAGGCTTTAATCCTTTTAAGAAGAAACGTGTGATCTGGTTACTTTATATACGCGCTGTATCCGTGTTGCTCGATCTTTTTTGCTAATCCCGCGTCCCCACGGTCTACTAGCTTACCCGCCACCAACACATGGACGTAATCCGGTTTGGCGTACCGGAGTATCCGCTGGTAATGAGTAATAATGAGCACACCCACACCGCTTGCCCGTAGCACCTCAATCCCCTTTGATACCGCGCGCAACGCGTCCACATCCAAGCCGGTATCTATTTCATCAAAAATTGCTGCTTTTCGCGGAAGTACGAGCGCCTGGAGCATTTCTATTTTTTTCTTTTCTCCACCGGAAAATCCCTCATGTATTCCTCTTCGCAATAACTCCTCGGGTAAACGCAGCGTTTTCGCATGTTTCTGTACCATATCCGTAAATTCACCTATCGACATACCCCCCACCTGAAACCGCCGCGCGAGGGCAGGGTTTTGCACCGTGGATGTTTTGATATTCTTTTGCGGAAGGTGTGCTTCATACGCCGTGCGGAGCAAATTCATCACGGTAACTCCGGGAATTGCGATAGGTGACTGAAACGCCAAAAATAATCCCGCAAGCGAACGTTTTTCAGGCGGCATGGGAAGTATGTTTTTCCCATCCAGCGTGATTGCGGACTTTTTTTTGCCCTTGAGTGTTGTTTCGTATGCCGGGTGTCCCAGGAGGACAGAGGCGAGTGTTGATTTACCGCTGCCGTTAGGCCCCATAATCGCGTGCACCTCGCCGGCTTTCACCGTCATGGATACCCCATGCAATATTTCTTTCCCTTCAACGCTTGCGTGCAAATTTGAAATAACGAGTTTCATAGTCGGTCAGCAATGCGATCATACTTCCCCATAAACACTTCGGTGACTCCACTGAAACGGAGGATAAAGTGCTCCTGTTTCAAAAACGGATTATTGGGAATACTCAAATGCTGCTCAATTTCACCTGCCTGGCTCACGTGTGATTTAAGCGCATTTATTTTTGTGGTCTTTACCCGGCTAATATCAATAACGGTAGTAATGCGTTTGTCTTCAACCCCAGTCATAGGCTTATCAAACGATTCTTCGGGAATAAACTTTTTTTTCACAAAATAAGAAACGATGCTTTCCGGCATACATCCGAAATACAGTTTCGGCGGGTTGTCGTCTGCGGGGTTGAGCGATTTTCTCTCCCACGCGTATTTCTGAAACGCAAACGTCGTCGCGAGCGTCAGCTTTATATGATCCGGATGATTGGTTATCCCCGCCGGCTCAAAAGTAAGCACGACATCCGGAACGTGTTCCATCAGAAAGCGGGTAATTTTTTCTTCTATTTCACCAGGGGGCATCGCGCTAAGTCCGCCGTCTTTATAATCTAAAAATGTCGTTGACCGGACACCGAGTATGGAAGCTGCTGCTTCCAGTTCTTTTTGCCGGATGACACCAAACTGCACGTCATCTGCGTCGGTGTATTCACCTCTGGTTCCCTTTTCTCCGCGGGTCGCGCAAACGAGGTCGACCTGCCAACCAGCCTTCACGTATTTGGCAATAGTGCCGCCAGCCATATAGGATTCATCGTCCGGATGTGCGAATATCCCGAGAAGCTTCTTCATGGAACGTATAGTAACCTATTTTACAAAAAAGAAAAACTCACTTCTTTATGGTGAGCACCTTTACCAGCCAATACGCCCCGGCAATGCCGATGAGGCTATAGGTTACCCGCATAAGCCATGGATTGGTACTAAAAATTATTTGTACGAGGTCAAACTGAAACGCGCCAATAAGCCCCCAGTTAAGCGCGCCGATAACCGTCAGTATCCACGCCGCCCACTCAAGTTCAGACATTTTCATTTTCATCATATTGTTCCTCCTTTCTTATCATATCATGTGTAGCAAACGCGACAGATTGACTATTTTTGATTTCCGGTTACTATAGAAGCACATCTATGAAACTACGGGCAAAAATGCTTTCTGTCATCATTTGGTCGGAAAATCACGAAAAGCTAGCCAAATGGTATGAAGACGTATTGGGTTTTACCGTCCGAGAAGTAACGACACATCCTGATGATTCGTGTATCGGATTTGATTTTGGTGATACGTATTTTTCTATCGGTAGGCACGACAAAGTGCACGGAAAAAACCAGGATCCCTACCGCATCATGATCGGCTTTCCAGTAAGCAGTGTATCTGCTGCGTATGAAGAACTAAAAGACAAAGATGTCACCTGGATAGCCAAACCGTTTCTCGCGCCGACAGGAGCCACATGGTGTATGACAATCGCGGATCCCGAGGGAAATATTCTCCAATTTTTCGGTACTAAATAACCCCGGAAAAATAAACACTAGCCAGTATTCGTGTTATCCTGTACGATACATTACAGGAAAGGAGTTCATGAATGAAAAATAATATCCTGATAGTGTTAGTACTGCTCGCGCTCGGGGCAGGGGCGATATGGTATGTAAATCAATCCGGTCAACCAACCGCAAATGACGCGGAACAAACAACGGCCGCGAGCACTCCCGCACCTGTATCTGACTTACAGGGTTCATCCGAAAATGTCACTGCTGACGGTGTCCGGGAAATCACCATAGAAGGAAGTGAATTTAAATTTTCTTTAAACGCACTTACCTTTACATCAGGGCAACCAGTACGATTAGTATTCAAAAACACCGGCAAGATGCCACACGATTGGGTTGTTGATGAACTCGACGTACGGACCAAAGTAATTGAAGGCGGAAAAGAAGACATCATCGAATTTACCCCGGACAAAGCCGGAACCTATGAATACTATTGCTCGGTAGGCAAACACAGAGAAATGGGCATGAAGGGCATGCTTATTGTGGAGTAATCAATTGATACATAGACCATTGCCATCAGCCTCCTAAACAGAGGCTGATGTTGTCGTTAGGGCGCTACTGTTTCTTTTTTGCGGAGTACGATATTACGGGCATATATAAACAGAGCGAGAAACTGCGCAGTAATAAAGACAATATCTTCCCGCTTGATGGCGTATATCAGTATCATCACCGAGCCGGCGATACTGAGGTACCAAAAAGACAGTGGTATAACGCTCTTTTTTTCCTTTTCCGATGCCCACCACTGCACAGCAAACCGCAGAAAAAAAACAAACTGCGCCAAAAATCCGAATAGTACCCAAGCGTCAATGGTTATATTCATGTAAGTATTTCCGAAACAGGTGACCGCCGTTGGTGGGTTGAAATACTAGTAATAAGTTCGCCCAACAACCCAGTCGACAATAGTTGTACGCCAAACAATACAAATAGCACACCGAACAGCAGCAACGGCCGGGTACCAATGGATTGCCCCATAAAATGGAGGACAGACAAATAGCCGATAGCAAGTGTTCCTGCGGCGACGAGTACGACGCCCGGCGGGCCGAATACCATAAGCGGCCGGGTACCAAATCCTGCTAAAAATAATGTTGTAAGCAAGTCAAATGCCGCGAAAATCCGCTCAACACCAAATTTTGATGTACCGTACTTACGCGGGTAATGAACAATGGGCGTTTCCCCTACCCGGAATCCCCTCGCGTGGGCGAGGACTGGCACGAAACGGTGCAATTCCCCATACAGATTTATTTCTTTCGCGACGCCTGACTTCATCGCTTTCAGTCCGGAATTCATATCGTGCAACCGGACGCCCGATGCCATAGACACACCCCAATTAAACACGTGAGAAACTCCCAGTTTACCGCCTGAATCCCTCCGTTTCTGCCGCCACCCTACGACCAGATCATAACCCTCATCTAGTTTTTTGATAAGCTTTGTCGCTTCAAATGGGTCATCCTGTAAATCAGCATCCAGCGTGACAACAACGCTTCCCTTTGTGTGAACAAACCCTTCGGATAATGCGGCAGACTTTCCCGAACGCTTCCTGAGCCTGACAAGCGTCACCGGGAAATCCATTTTTTTACGCATGGCAGCCAATTTTTGAAACGATCCGTCAGTACTTCCGTCATCCACAAAAACGCACTCAAATACAAACCCCCGGAACGCACGGGTGATCGCGGCAACTAATTCGCCCAAACTTTCTTTCTCATTAAAAAGCGGCACGACGATACTTACGTCAATTTTCTTCATTTATTTTTCCTTTCAAAGGCATAAAAATTACCGTCCCGCGCGATCAGGGCGTGATCAGGACTTTGAAGTAACTGCATCACCACCCGCTGCTGCTCATCACCGCTCGGCCAAGCATATTGATCGCCAAGCCGCACCAATGCGTAATCCGCGGTCATCGCGTTTACCGGAAAATTATACAAGTACATCCGTTTCGCGAAATGTGACCCGATATCGTTTGTTGCCGATACAGTATACTCCGGCAACATCATATCTTCCATTCGGCGCAATGTATTTTTTTCAGGTAACGGCCAGATAAAGTAATAAAATCTGTCCTCACGGGTGAGGGGCAGCTCCCCCCATAAGAACGAACTCAGTGCCATACACAAAACCATAACCCCCGTGATATAAAACCGCACCGGTTGATTTGTTCTTCCATATTGTAGAACAAGCAAAACTACTTTTTGGTAACCGTACACGGCGCTGATAAAAAGAAACGGGATGATATCGCTTGTGTATTGATAATCAATTTGGCGCATCAGACTGTAACTACTGAGAGTATTTATCACCAAGCTATGCGCCGCAAATACAAGGACAAACGGCGAAAATAACGGTAAAAATCCCACCGGCAGGAGCAACCGGTAATAATACTCAAGCCTATCGGGTTGAATAAATGTGAAGAGTACCGATCCGGGATTGCGGAGTACATTCCATACGACACTTGTCGTATTGTCACCGTATTCTGAAAGATACTGCAACGCGAAATGCTGTCCGTTAGGTGTCACGGCAGGGATCGCGTGCCAGAAAAGATAATAAAATATAAAAAACGCGGCGATAGCAACTCCCCCACCAAGAACTTTTTTCCTCTGCCAAATAGCGATATACAACCCCATAAGTCCCACGGTAATCCATACTGTTTCTTTTCCGAAACCAGCAAGTAATGCAAACAATACAAACAAGACATAACGCTTGCCCAGCATAAACCAATACGCGAAAAGCAAAAAGGTCGTCGCGAGTGCGACTGCGTGGAAATCATGAAGCATGATGTGCTGAAGCGGTGGATATAATAAATACGCAAGCGCAAACAATAACGCAAGCCAAGCTGACTGTAGGATGTATTTCGCTATCCAATAGAGAGGTAACGCCCCAAGGCAGACAACGATAGTTTGCACGAGGATGAGCATTTTTGCGTCCTGCCATAGCATATAAAACGGCACCATACCCACAAGGAGGAAATCGGCATGCACCGCAAGCCTCGAAATATTTTCTGTCCCCATAGGATCGGTGAGGGTAAATCCATTCCCATGCGTCAGGTTCCATACGGTTTGCTCCATGTTACCCATGTCTAACCTTCTCGAATGGAAATTGTCATGCCGGTTGAACGCAACAAATGAAAAATAGACGGAAAAAATAATAATGAGAACCCACAGGAAGAATAGAGGAGAAATATTCCGGATTATGGTGCGAGAAAAATGCATCAGTACATGTGATAAATCAGTATGTGGAGTGTACCACAAGATTATCCAACTACAACACTTATGGGCAGATGGTCGGAAGCTTCGGACGTTTCTGCCCTGAAATCTTTGGCGGCAATATCATCGGTAGTGAAAACATAATCAAGCTTCCACTCCACGCGTTCTGGTTTACACACGCTACACCCATCAGGATACAGACACCACGACGGTGTATCAGATGTATCAGGATCGGTAAAAGACTTGCGCATAATCCTGATCGCCTCACTTTCCGGGACCGCGTTAAAATCACCCATAATAACCGTTCGCTGTTTGGGTGCTGCGTGTATTAAGCTGGTGACCTGCTCAACCTGTATGGGCGATGGCTGTTGATGCGAATGGATAATGTGCACCGAAAACACATGAAGCACGCTCCCCCCAACATCAATGTCCGCCTGTACCGCGGTGCGCGACTGATCCCGGGATAACACATGGATTGTGTGATCAATGATCGGATATTTACTCAGCACCGCGTTACCGCGGTACACATCTTTGCCCTTATTGTTGTACCGCATTGAGCGCGCGTACGCGTGCGTGTATCCGAGTTTACCGGCTATATACTGCGCCGTATTGTTGCCGTCATCCTGCTCCTCCACCTCCTGCAGCGCGATAATGTCTGCGTTCGATGCGGTAAGAAAGTCGGCAACTCCAGGTAAAAACTTTCCTCCCCAAATATTCCATGACAATAACTTAACAGTCATATATTTACATACGTATCACTACTTCTCTTGTTTTGCCAGCGTTTTTTGAAAATACGCAGTGTTACGGTATCCTTCATTTAATACTTTTACCAACGTAAACCCGTTCGATTCATATATACGCCGTAACTTTGGCTCATCCGCGTTGGTGTCTACCCGCATGAACGCCACATGAGCTGCCTGCGCTAGCTTCTCTGCGTGTTTTATAAGTAGTGTTGGCAAACCTCTGCCGGCAAACTGCCGGGATACGCATACCCAGTGGATATACAGCGCCTTGAGCGGCGTATTGCCATCAATAAATTCCCACTGATTACTATCGGTAATTTGTAATACCGCGGAAGCTGCCGGAGCGCCGTTTATCGTCACTACATAAAATTCTTCCGCCGTAACAAATTGAAGCAAAAACTCCGGCGTAAGGTTCTGTAACTGCCACCATTTATTTGGATTTTTTCCGCTATCTTTGAGCCATTTACCCGCTTCGCGCATAACGAGGAGCGAAGCAGACATATCGTTTATGATTTTTATATCACCTGAAGTCATGGCGCTCATTTTCCCATAATGATATTGAGTAGCTCTCCCCTACCTTCCAGCGTGTGCGATGAGTACACAACGAGGGGTAACCCACCCATTTCTTCACGGATAAATTCAAGCTGTTTGTGGCGCTCACCCATCTTGAGCTTATCTACTTTGTTGGCGACCACGATAAACGGTATCCGATGATCGGTAAGTAAGTTGATCGACTCCCGGTCGTAATCGGTCAGCCCTATTTTCGCGTCAATAATAAGCACCGCGATTTTATGATTTACCTCTGACCGGAACAAATACCAGGCGATAAGTTTGCGGTAATGCTCAAGGGCTTCTTTACTCCGTTTGGCAAAACCGTAACCGGGCAAATCGACAAAAAAGAGCCGCTGTTCCACGAGGAAAAAATCGAGCTTCACTGTTTTGCCCGGCCTACTACTGGAGCGGGCGAGCGGCTTCCCCACCAGTGAATTGATCAGGCTGGATTTGCCCACATTGGAGCGACCCAAAAAGGTCACCTTGAGCCGGTTATCTTTGATGATGTCATCGGTACCATTGATACTTTTGACATATTTAGCTTCGAGTTGTGGTTGTGGCATACCCCCAAAGTATACGTTATGGAGATGGAAAGATATAGAGCTCCTCTTCCGCTCTGGTCACTGCGGTATAGAGCCAGCGCTTCCACTGGTCATCTGTCATTTTGGAAAACCGTTCTTCAAAAAGTATCACGCGCTTGGCTTGTGATCCCTGTGCTTTGTGCACGGTAAGCGAGTAGCCGAAGTCAAATAAGTCAATGCCGTTAAATAATCGTCTATTTTCGGTGAAATTAAGTGCCGTATCGGCGTCAAACTGATCGATAGCGATAAGCCCTTTGTACGTATCGCGCTCCCCGTCTATTTCGATCTCTACTTCATACGCCTGATGATTTTTTGGCGCAATTTCAAGAATTGTTCCCAACATACCATTGTAGATTTTTGCTTTGTGATTGTTCCGGAGACAAATAACCCGGTCACCGGCCACGGGCGCGGGACTTTCAAATCCCAAAGCATTACGGATAAACGCGTTGAGCCGCTTTCTCGTCTTATTGTACCCGCACAGGATGAGCGTTTTGGCGTTGTAGTTAGTCAGCATTTCGCTCATCACTTCGCCCGTTTCGGGATCGTCGCGATCGTACTTAATCACATGGCTCGAGTAACGGCCCGCGGTAATCATCCCCTTTTCCCGCGCCTCGATAGAAAGTGCAATAATGGGATTTTGCCGCGCCTGCCGGTGAATTTCTTCTAACCGCAATTGTGGTGTCTGCATGAGGGTAAAGTTTCCGCTTATCGGCGGCAACTGCCCGTGATCTCCCACCACAATCATCGGCACCCGGTATGACACGAGATGCTCCCATATCGTTCTATCTACCATCGAGCCCTCATCGATAATGATGAGGTTGCGGTCAATGGTATCTTTCGTTTTCCACCCGATGATTTCTTCCCTATCGTTAAGCACCGGGGTGTAGATAAGCGAGTGAATAGTACCCACACTGTCCTGCTTATACATGACATCAGCTTCTTTTATCTTACTCTGCAGTACCCGTGCGGCTTTGCCGGTAAAGCTTACAAACCCTACCTTTAGCCCCGGATCAATCTTGTGAAGTTCACGCCGGATGACGCCGATGAGCGTGGTCTTACCCGTCCCCGCGTAACCCCCTAGTGTCACATACTGCATCGCTTGCCTGTCTTTGCGGTACCACTCCAATACATGTTCTAACGCGGTTTTTTGGTCACGAGATAGTTGTGGCATACGGAACCTCACTATAGTGGAGGGAAAAACGTTAGTAAAGCTTGGCTTTCGAAGTAAGTCTCCATTTAGCGATAACAGTCAAAGCTATAACCGATGCGAGAAAAGCCCCGCCGCTTATACAAACCCGCGATACCGGAACTGTTTCAAAAACCATCAACAATACGCCACTCACCAGTGTCCCCACGGTAGTGATATAGGTAATAAAAAGTTTTTGTTTTGTTGGAGTAAGGGCAGTGAGTGATGCGATAACTAAACTCGTAAAGGAAATAACAACGTGAGCAACTAACATACTCTACTCAGTATAACGTATTATTTCTTTCTAAACTTAGCGAATAGTTTCTTTATATCTTCTACCAATAAGGCAAATCCAATAGTGCCGCCGTCATTATCACCCATTCCGGACATACGGACGAGACGTCGCTCTCTCCCCTCGGTAACCGCCCGTAAAGCAGGTGAATCCTGCGCCACAAGTATCCCTTCGAGGTCACGCTCGTCACTGCCTGTTGCCTGGGCTAAATCTCGGGTACTTACAGTAATTCCTGCTTTTTGTAGCCTCACTGCATCACTAAATCTTCGTTGTCGTTTGTTTTTCTCTACCATACGTAGCCCCATCTAACGCAATAATCGTGTATTTATAGCGCAATCACCGTGAGTACCACCATAAGGCTAAATTGAGGTATAATACCCCTACATGCGGGATCGTATAATGGTAGTACAGCAGACTCTGAATCTGCTTATCTAGGTTCGAATCCTAGTCCCGCAGCATGGTAAAGATCGCAAAATTTCTCCTCAACCGCAAAGAGCCACGTATCCCTTTTACGCAGGTGGGTTATGACAAGATTGTCGCCGAAAAAGCGGAATTAGAAGCTAAGCGGCCCGAGGCAGTTGACCACCTCAAAAAGGCGCGTGAGATGGGTGATCTTTCTGAAAACGGGTACTATAAAGCCTCGCGGCAGCAACTGAATTTTATCGACGGCAGACTGCGCCGTGTCACCCGGCTTATAAAGCTTGCCAAAATTGTTTCCTCCGTAAATGACGGCACGGTACAAATAGGTAGCACGGTAAAGCTCAAAGATGCAGCCCGTGAATATGAGTACACCATCGTTGGCGGCTATGAATCCAATCCCGGCCAAAAATCTATTTCACATATTTCCCCGCTTGGCCACGCGATTTTAGGAAAACGGATGAATGATGTGGTGGAATTTCAGGCACCATCGGGCACCAAAACGTTCACCATTATAGAAATATCGTAACCCTGCTTATTTCTCCAGAAGCTCCAACAACTTTTTTGACGTGTTGTAGTTCCGCATTGTCATATCCTGATAAATTTTCTTCCCAATAATTTTATTTATTCCGCTTTTGGTTAACCCGGAAAGCAAAGTCGCCATATACACGGCACCCGTACCCGGGGTGATCACATCAATACCTTCTTTGGGTTGAACTTCTTTCATGACTTGCGCCGCTGTAGTCGGTCGCTTGAGAAATGCTATGTAGCAGCGGATATCACCACGAGTTTTCCAACTTTCCGGTACATCATCCAGCACCTTCTTGTATTGTTTGTCGTTAAGAACCACTACCCGCACGGGTAAATGGAATGTTTGGTGTATCACCTGCTCAAGTGTTTTTTCTATAGCCGCAGCACCCGTTTCTTTCGTTTCAAAGAGCAAATTGCCGCTGGCGATATACGTCATAACGTTGGTAAATCCTGCTTTTTTAACCGCCGCCTTGAGGTCTGCCATCTTAATCAATGTATTGCCGCCGACATTTATACCACGGAGGAGTGCTACATATTTCATACATGTAATGTAGCATTTCTTACAATCGGGGAAAACTATTGAGGAAGGGTGACTTCAAGACGGACACTGCGGTACGCATATACACCCCCAATGTCATCGGTGCTTTCAGCAATCTCCGGCACTTTTTTCAACCGCTCCACTTCGCCCAAAATCAGCTCCTGTGATTCTTTCACCTGATGAACTCCCGTGTTTACTCGAAATACAGGGATATCCCTTTTTTCCAAATCTGCGATAAGCCTGTCCCAATATGGTTGTAATTCGTGCGGGTCGTGCGCCACTAACCCGTCCCGCTTGAGCGCCCGGTCTTTAATCGTGCCGTCATCTGCGTGGAGATATACCACGAGATCAGGCTTGGGAAACGATGACATGTGATGCTCGTACAGCCACTGCAAATACGAAAACTGATCATCGGTCATCAACTTCTGATCGTGGAGATACCGGTTGTAGATGTCGGTCGCAAGCACGCCGCTTTCGCGGAAATGCGGGTCAGTAAGCCCGTCTGTTTTGGTATCCAGAATTTCAAGCTGCATGAGCTGTGTCGTTTTATGCAGCTGATTTTGGAACGCAAACTTTTTGGGGTTTTCCAAAAATAACGGAAACACCGGATTATCCGGTTCGGTATGTACGGTAAATCCGCTATCCTCCAGCGACCGGAGGAGTGTTGATTTCCCCGAACACGCGGCACCGATGACGGTAATCTGAAATGGTTTTTGCAGTTCGTGTTCCCGCGACTCAGGTGGCTTCGTATACGCTTCTCTCATTCAATAAAGTTTTGGGGCAGCGACTTTGTATCACTATACTACTATTTTTCCGTTTGTAAAATACCTTTCCGCTGCTTTTGTTATAATCAGGGTTGTGATCAAAGCACTCGTCATCGATATAGACGGCGTCATCGTCGGAGAAAAAATCGGTTACAATACGCCGTATCCTCATCCTGACGTCATCAGTCGTCTTGCCGCGATAAAAAATAGTGGCATCCCCGTGGTGCTTTGTACCGCCAAACCGCATTACTCAATTACCCCCATCATCGAATCTGCCAAACTCACTAACCCGCACATCACGTTTGCCGGGGGCATCGTCATCGATCCCTTGCAAAACAAAATCGTAGAATCCCACCCGATACCCTCATCCCTCGCGCAACGTGTCTTGAGCGCGTGTATCGCGGGTAACTTTTATATGGAGCTCTATACCCGTGACGCATATTATGTGCTAAAACATCAGGAATCCAAACTTACCGAGGTGCATACGCATATACTCCAACAGCCGCCGATACTCGTCGATTCACTGGAGGAAATCGCGGAAAATCAGGAGATATTTAAAATCCTCCCCATCGTACCGGACGAGTCAGGCATACAAAAAGTAACCGAAGTACTTGCCCCATTTCTCGGTTCGATAGAAACCACATGGAGTATTCATCCCATCGCCAATCCCCATCAGTTTTGTAATATCGCGCCAAAAAACGTATCCAAACGCCAAGCCACACTCAATGTGCTTTCCCATCTGGGAATAGACGCCAAAGATACATTAAGCGTTGGGGACAGCACGAGTGACTGGAAATTTATGGAGCTGTGCGGATACGTCGCAACACTGGAAAACGGACAGCAACCACTCAAAGAATTGGTAAATAACAAAGATAACGCCGGATTTATCGGCGGGCATGTCGATACCAACGGGTTCCTCACTATCGTCGATCACTTCACTGTCCCCCCTCCCCCTCCTCCGAAGACCAGCTAACGATACCGCGGTTCTTTTTGTTATTTCTTATGATCAACTATTACCAACCATTTTTATTGCCGTTTCTTACCTTTACACCAAACATGCTACCAAGCGATCTGCAGCGCGCTTATTTTTTGTCGTTTGAAGACGCGCTCTGGGTACTTTTAAAAAACAAAAACATCCCGGAGCATGCGGTCATTCTCGTCCCTGATTTTTACTGCATGGATGTCATCATCAATATCAGAAATCACGGATTCCGCCCGGTACATTATCCGGTTGATGATAATTTTCGGGTAAACATATCAGCACTCAATAAACATATCCAAACCCATACGCCCGCGGTTATCATCTTATTTCACGCGTGCGGGCTACCATGTATAGACACATCTAACATAAAAAAACTGGTGCATAGCAATCCAAACACTATCGTCATAGAAGATGCTGTGCATCGTCTCGTAGAACCCGACAAGGTGAAGCTTTTTGGGGATAATCACCACCTTATCGACAGCCTGCGTAAAGTTTCACCCGTGCCGGGAAGCTATATATATTGGAAAGCTGGGAGTGCCGCTGTGGCACCCGGCAACAAGAAAAGCGAATGGATATACCGTTTTTCCGTGCACGCGTGGTATCTCTTTTTCCGCGCGCTGCTTGTAACTGCCACGCTTGCGCGCGATCCCAGGCTCATCCTCTACGCGCATGAGAAAACACTGAAAATCCACGATGATATCGTCGGAGACAGTAACAGTGGGCACGCGGGCAACCCGCTCATCCCCCATATTCACAAGCATTTTCACTTTACCAAAGTACAACAACGCAAACATCATCAGGTAGCGCTGTATGAACAGCTCCTTAGCGGCGTGTATTCCAAAAATTCCCTCTGGTACTCCATCGCTATCCCAGAAGCCGCCAAACAGGAACTCCATGTATATCCCGTCGGTTTCCGCCATCACGGGGACACAGAAAAACTAAAAAATATAGAAAAAGAACTGCATGATAAAAATATTCTCGTGTGGTTCAAATTTCCCGATGCGCCCTGGAGCAACAAACGCGGCGTATTATTTCTCCCGTTAGGATTTCATATCCGCGATAAGGATATTCGCTACATCGCCCGAACACTCAATATCGTATAATGATCAACATGCATTGGTTAATTTTCGGCGCACTCAATGTCGTAGGGTTTTCGGTCGCGGCGATATTTCAGAAACTCGCGATGAAAAAAAGTGACAGTGATCCTGTCACCTCATCGATTATTTTTGAATTTCTTCTCGCGATTGTCGGAGGGATTGTCGCTTACTTTGTCGGCTTCACACTGCCGCCTTCCAATGTCTGGCTATTCCTCTTTATCATCGGATTTCTTTACGCGTACGGCAATTTACTTTTCTTCCGCGCGATAAAAACGATAGAGGCTTCAGAGATGAGTATCCTGGGAAGTGCCGGCACGCTCGTCAGTGTCGCGCTCTCCTACATATTCCTCAATGAGCGCTTGAGTGGCGCTCAGATTGTCGGAATATTATTTATCCTTGCGGCAGTCGTTGTCATCAACTACAACAGACATAAATTCCAATTAAGTGTCGGGGCATGGCAAGCGATCGGCGGAGCAGCGTGCTTCGGCACAGCGATTATTTTTGACGCCTTTATCCTGAAATCATATACCGCTATTTCGTATCTCCCCGTCGGCGCGTTTATTATCGGCATTATACTGCTGTTATCATTCCCGAAATCATTTGGGAAAGTCCTGCACGACGTCAGGAAAATTAACCGTAACCTCGTCATATACGGCGTGCTGTATACATTTGCGGCGCTCATGTTTTATCTTCCACTGCAATACGGCACGTATGTGTCACAGCTGAGTGCAATCGGACGGGTTTCAATAATTCTTACGGTTATTCTGAGCGCGATATTTCTCAAAGAGCGCTCACATATTGGCAAAAAAATCATTGGTGCTATACTCACCACGATCGGCATTTTTCTCATACGATAATATATGAAGGACAAATATTCCGCGGTATGGGTCTCCCACTCTTCTATCAGCGATTACCTGAAATGCCCACGGGCGTACTACCTGCGTAACGTCTACCGAGACCCCAAAACGAACAGAAAAATCTCGGTGATGGAACCCCCCCTCGCCCTGGGTCAGGCAGTACATGACGCGATAGATATGCTATCTAAACTTCCCACAGAAGAGCGCTTTGCGGCCCCGCTCATGGAAACATTTGAAAAAATCTGGGAAAACGTCAGTGGGCAAAAAGGCGGATTCACCGATAATGAACAGGAAGAAAAATTTAAATCAAGAGCCCGAGATATGATCAACCGAGTGACACTGCACCCCGGTCCCTTGGCTAAAAAAACTATTAAAATCCGCCAGGAACTTCCTTACTATTGGTTATCCGAGGACGACAATATTATACTCTGCGGCAAAGTAGATTGGTTGGAATATAAAGAAGACACCGACAGCGTACGCATTATCGACTTTAAAACCGGCAAATTTGATGAAGACCCGGAATCTCTGCAACTCCCTATTTATTATTTACTCGCGAGCCACACCCAAACCAAACCGATCACGGGTATCAGCTACTGGTATCTCGACCGGGATGACGAGCCGGTAGACATGGACATCCCGGATAGCGAAATTTCAGAGAAAAAAGTACTGGAACTGGCACGTAAAGTAGCGCTTGCCCGCAAGCTAGGTCATTTCAAATGCCGCGAGGGTGAATGCCGTGCATGCCGACCGTACGAAGCAGTATTGGTAGGCAAGGCGACACATGTCGGGATAAATACCTATGGGCAGGATTTGTATATACTAAATAACAGTTAACAAATTAACAAAATAACCAAGTGACAAAGTGACCATTATGAATTTTGAAGAATTCCAGAATATTGTCAAAAAGACCGCTATATACCCCAATCAGGGAAATAATGTGGCGTACGTCACCCTTGGACTTGCGGGAGAAGCGGGTGAGGTTGCCGACAAAGTCAAAAAACTTATCCGCGATTCCGGTGGGATTCTTACTCCCGATAAACGGAAAGAAATGATCAAGGAATTGGGCGATGTGCTTTGGTACCTCACGGCATGCGCCAGTGAGTTGGGTGTAGGGCTCGAAGAAGTCGCCACCCAAAACGCCAAAAAGGTAGAAGACAGGAAAAATCGCGGTGTCATATCCGGCGAAGGTGATAACAGATAGAGCAGATATTTCCATGAAACGTATCCCCCCGTTTGTCTCCAATAGCGGTGACGACACGCACTGCGTCAACGCAGTATTCCGCATGGTGCTCAAGCACTACAACAATCAGGATATGACGTGGGAAGAAATCGATATGCTGACCAAGGCAATCCCCAGCAAGGGGACATGGACAGTAGGCGGCGACATAGCGCTCGCGAAACGGGGAATTAAGGTTCGTAACATTGAGCCAGTCGACTACGACAGACTCTATAAAGAAGGAACAAAATACTTACAACAAGTTTTTGGCGCGGATACGACCAAATACTATCTCGAACGATCAAATATCGCATTTGTAATTCCGGATATCCCGGAATTTTTACGCCTCGTTCCCCACGAAACCCGCCGAGCTAGTATAGAAGAAATCATTTCCTTCCTTCACAAGGATAATCTGGTCGGCGTTACGCTTAACTCAAGTATTCTCAACAGTAAACCGGGATTTATGCTCCATTATGTACTACTGTATGACTTTGACGGCATCCACTTTTCTCTCCACGACCCAGGTCTGCCGCCTCACCCGTCACGCCGTATAAGTCGGGAAACGTTTGAAACAAGCTTTGTGTACCCCGGAGGGAACGGAGGTATTGAGATATTCAGCAAATAATAATAGGTATTACGGGAGTGTCAGTAAACCTTTTTTCCTCACGAGCAACCCGTCTTTCTCCAATCCATCTATTATCCGGTGAAAAAAATCAGGAGTTTTACTGTACTCGTCAACAAAGTCAGCAACCAACTGCAGCTCTTTCACACTGCCTACCCGAAGCACATCGATAATCCTCCCCCGATAATACCGATCTGAACCCTTAAAAGGCGCCTGCTTTTTGACGATGTGCATTGATCTCTTCTCTTTACCCATAGCACTCGCCCCGAAATCCATGAGTGCCTGATGCCATTCCCACGCGCGACCATCCGGCACCAACATATCGGCAGCTTCTTGAATTAATTTTTCCTTTTGTGGCAGCCCATTAAAGAGATAGTGAGTAATAATCTGTCGTATGTTTGTATCTACCATGGCGACGTTTTTTTCAAAAGCGAACACCATAATTGCTCGAGCAGTATATAACCCCAATCCTGGAAGTTTAGTAAGCGCCACCTCGCTATCCGGAAATATACCCTTATGATCCGTAACAATCACTTTTGCGGCTTTTTGGAGATACAGTGCCCTCCGGTTATATCCCAATCCCCGCCACAAGGTAAGCACCTTTGCGGGTTGTGCCGCAGCAAGACTATAAACATCAGGAAATACCGCCAGAAACTCCGCGTACTTCGGTAATACTCTCGAAACCTGTGTCTGTTGCAGCATGACTTCGGAAACAAGGATGTGATAAGGATTTCTCGTACGGCGCCAAGGCAAATCTCTGCGATTATCCTTCCACCAGGAAAAAATCATATCCTGAAATTTCCTCACGGTAGTTTTGGAGAGCTTCATTGTGGCAATTCTATCACACCAAAAACCCCGCCTGATGGCGGGGCTAGTGGGTACTTATCGGATACCAAATTTATGGAGTAGGAGTGACCGTCGCTTTCACTTCTACCTGGACAGGCAAACTAAAGTCCTTGACCTGTGTGACTTCCGTCACGGTGTTTAACGTTTTGTCCCAGAGCCCGCGGACACGCACCTTGTGTCCTACGACGACATCAGCCTTAGTAATCGTCTCGCCGTTACGGTTTTCAAATTTCGTATCAGAAGTGACGGTGACTGTCTGATCTGCGCGGTTGCCGCTTTTAGTGCTCATCACCCAACCGTTCGTAACAAGCGACTTCACGTCTCCGAAAAACACACCGAAGCGCTTCTGTATAGAAACGTTTCGCACCAAAGTTGCATTTATGGCCGTGTGGGTGTCATCTGTCCACAGACCAATGACATTTACGACATTTCCGACACTAAACTCCGAAAGATCGGACTTCCCCCAAAATCTGCGGCGGATTTGTGTTTTATCGCCTAAGTTAACAAGGTAGCTTTTTCCGTCTTTCTCAACGGTAAGCGTGGTATCGGTTTTGGCGGTAATCGTACCGCTCCCTATAGCTGCTCTACCACCACCAAGAAAATTTTTAAGTTCCGCAGTTCGTGAACCGACTCTTTCGCGGAATTTCTCAAAAATGTTTTTCTTTTCCTGCCGGAATTCTACCCGTGCCTCCACTTTTGCCTGACGCAGCCCACCCCGATCATCATCTCCCTGATCGTCGTCTGCAAGCACTGTGTGTGCTGGTAATCCCAACACTAATATAAGGGTCAATACACTAACGGCTACTTTATGAGTTGTATTCATACGAAATATACCTTTCTATATGTAGTACGCGGAAAGCGGACAAAAAGTTTCACTACGGTGTATAGGTGATCGTGAGCTCCTTTTCGGAGAAATTACCATTCGCATCGTTTGCCACCACGAGTATGTAGTTTTCACCTTCATCCAATGTAAGCGTCACAGAAAAATTTCCATTGGCATCTGCCTCTGTTTCCGCATCATTTACAAATACTTCTGCTTTTGGTGCAGTTTTCCCCCGCACTACCAGTGAGCTACTCGTGACAGTGATATTATTTGCCGGAGAACTTATGGCAAGAGAAATACTCGCGGAGGTAACCACCGCATCCTTTTCTTCAATCGGGGTGGTGCCCGTTTCTACAGTTTCCCCCGGCTCCTGGGCAACTGTGGGTACTGCGTTGTTTCCCGAAGAACTCAGTGGTGCTACCCGGCTCATGGAATACTGACGGACAAGAAATCCTACAGCGATTATCACAAAGACGCCGATGATGATGGGTAAGTAGTTTTTCATGCTCCCCCTTTCTTTACTCAGTTATTGTTGCTTTTTTTCCTGCGTTTTGCAAGTTCACTCAGTCGCCGCTGCACAATTTTTCTTCGGCGGCGTGTTATCGCCCAGATAGTCACCAGAAGAACACAGAGTAGTAATCCCATGAATATAGTCTGCTTCGGCAGTTCCTCCACAATGACCGCGACTGCGTCCCGCCAAAACTCTGCAATTATTTCTTTGTCTTCATAAAAAATTTCAAGAAGATCCAATGTGTGTTGCTTACTAAGCACATCGTATGTCCGCAGCACAGCTGCCCCGATAAGTGCCGCGATACCTAAAATTATTGCAATAAATACGACTATCCACCGCCGTGACCGGTTCTCCTCAAACCGGGTCACTTTCTCCATAACGGCATGGGTAACATCTGTTTTTTTCATAGTAATACCCGGCGAAGCGCTTCTTTGGCGCGCTTCAGATGGGTGCGCACCGTATTTACCGGTACACCGAGACGACTTGCTATCTCTTCATATGATAAATCATCGAAATAATAAAGCATAATCACCTGCTTATATTTGTGATCTATGATATTGAGTGCTTCTTGTACACGCTTGTTTTCATCACTCACCTCTAACCGTAATTCCGGATTATCGTCTCCAGCAACTTTCTCCGCTGTCTCTAGCGGAGCGTGCACTTTGCGGCTCCTTAGATATGAAATAGCATAGTTTCTCGTAATGGAAAATAAATATGCCGAAAACTTCTTCGCCGTATCAATGCGGTCGATTGTTTTATAGAGGCTGATAAACGTTTCCTGAACCACATCCTGTGCGGCAGCTTCATCCCAGACAATAGAAAATACAAACGAAAGGAGTTTTTTTTGGTACCGGTTAACCAACTCCTCAAACGCGGAGATATTCCCTTCCGCCACCTCAGCAACGAGCACTTCATCACGTATTTTCTGCATGGTTATGGGTAATTATAGTACAATACGTACATGAAAGCCGGTGTCGTCGCCCTTGTAGGGCGCCCAAATGTAGGTAAATCGACCCTTCTTAACACCATCTTGGGACAGAAGGTGTCTATTACCTCGCCTAAACCACAAACCACCCGTTTCCCTATTCAGGCGGTATTTGAAGACGAACGCGGACAGATCGTTTTTATGGATACTCCGGGTATATTTGCTAAGGTCATCGACCAGGTATCCGCGCGCATCAACCTAAGAACCGAGGAAACCATAGAAAAAGGCGTCGATGTAATCGTCTATATGGTAGACCATACGAGGGAACGGGCAGAAGAAGAAAACCGGGTACTGGGCATTGTCCGCAAGCTGAAAATCCCGAAAATACTCGTTATCAATAAAGTCGACGTACAAAGTCCGACACACATGGTGCAGTACCGGTTTATGGAAGATGAATTTGATCAGGTCATAGAGATATCCGCGCTCGAAAATAAACATATCCCACTGCTTCTCAACGCCATCTTTGAGTACTTACCCGAAGGACAGCCGTTTATCGATACATCCACGCTGCCTCAGCCGGGACTTAACTTAGACAGTAAAACATTTATCGCGGAAATTATCCGTGAGAAAGCATTCCTCAATCTTCGCCGCGAAGTACCCTATGCGATAGCGGCGTTTGTTGATGAAATAGAAGAACGGGATAATGGTGTTACCTATATCAAAGCACGCTTGCTTACATCCGCTGACCGCTACAAGGGCATGATCATCGGAAAAGACGGATCCATGATAAAAGAAATAAGTATGGCAGCCCGCAAAGAACTCGAAGTCGCTGCGAATAAAAAAGTGTATCTAGAGCTGACGGTGGAGACAGACCCACATTGGATTGACTACGTCTAACCCTCC
The DNA here is from genome assembly GCA_002433895.1 of Candidatus Gottesmanbacteria bacterium UBA6580. Classification (GTDB taxonomy): domain Bacteria; phylum Patescibacteriota; class Microgenomatia; order UBA10105; family UBA927; genus UBA927. The sequence goes on along the minus strand of DJJA01000003.1, from coordinate 410,885 downwards.
TTATTATTTAGAGAAGCTTATCTAATTCTTCGCGTTGAAACCGACCTAAAGTTATATCTTTGCCCAACACTTCAAGCGATTCGAGAAGCGGTGGTCCAACCATTTTTCCGGTTACCGCTAAACGCAATTCCATAAACACATCGCGCGCTTTCAATTTTGCAGTATCTGACGCCGCTCGTATTGCTTGCTCCATCTTTTCATGTGACCAGTCACATTCCCCTAAAGCGTTCACTGCTACGTTCACTAATTCTTTATTTAAGGGGCGCTCAAATTCCTTCGGCGCCTCAAAAAAGAAAGCCGCGAGCGACCAGTAGTCACTCAAAAGGTGCATCCTTTCCTTTACCAAAGGCATAGTTTTCATAAGCAGTGTTTTATCCAATTGCTTTACCCTATCGTCAAAATCGGCAATGCGCGCGAGCAAGTCTTCATCCTGCATAGCACGGATATACTGGCCATTTACCCAATCAAGTTTTTTTAAATCAAAACGGGGCGCTTGCGCCGTAATTGCCGTTACCTCAAACTGTTCTATAAATTCCTTACGGTCATAAATTTCTTTTCCTTCGGGATGGTTCCAGACGATGTTAGACAAATAATTCAGCACTGCTTCAGGCAAATACCCTGCTTTACGGTAATAGTCAACCGAGGCGTGACCGTGACGCTTCGATAATTTTCCCTTACCATCCTCATTGAGGATCAGAGGTAAATGGCCATGTACCGGCATTTGCCAACCAAAATATTTATACAACAACACGTGTTTTGGCGTGGAAGAAATCCACTCTTTCCCCCGGAATACATGAGTAATCTCCATCAGATGATCGTCCACGACCACACCAAAATGATATGTCGGGAAGCCATCTGATTTCATGATAACCTGGTGATCGATAACATCACTATCAAATTCGATATGACCCGAAATTATGTCATCAAACGCAATTTTTTCGTGTTCGGGTATTTTCATCCGGACGACATAGGGCTCATGTGCGGCTAATTTTGCCGCAACGTCACCGGGGGTAAGCGCCATGCATGTTTTGTCATACATAGGTGGTTGATGTTTCGCTTCCTGATCTTTCCGCATCGTTTCCAGCCGCTCGCGGGTACAAAAACAATAATATGCGTGCCCCTTACTGATGAGTTCATCGGCGTACTTTTTATAAATAGCGAGACGCTCTGATTGCCGGTATGGCGCAAACGGACCACCTATTTTTGGACTTTCATCAGGCAACAAGTCAAACCACGCGAGGGACGCGTATATTACCTCTTCCGCCCCTTCCACAAACCGCGCTCTGTCGGTATCTTCCAACCGGAGAATAAACTTTCCTCCTGTTTTATGCGCATAAGCATAGTCGATAAGCACTTGGTATATAGTCCCGATGTGCGGAAAACCCGTTGGAGATGGCGCAATCCGTGTACGCGTCGTCATACGATTGATTCTATCAAGTCATATCCATATACTCAATGTAGGGTACCTTTTCCTGTGGTACTATACTGCCTATGAGCAACTCGCTGACGGAAACCGCTTATTACACCCGCAGGGCTATCAATTGGTCCATTTTGGGGGTTATCGGCTACATATTGCTCCGGATATTCTGGGGACTGATTGTCACGGCCTATCTCGCGATTTTCCCGCCGCAGGCACCACCACCAAATCACGCGTTTGGATCACTTCCTCCACTCACGTTTCCGCCGCAGCAAGCGTCTCCTGCCGGACAACTTATCTATCAGCTCCAAACTATCGAGGGGTCAGTCCCTGTCGCCTCATCTTCGGCCAACGTTTACTTTATGCCTAAAAAAGGGTCCAACCTTCTGGCGCTGTCGACCGCCCAGGCGTTCGCCAAACGCTTGGGATTTGCGACCACGCCGATACCCGAACCATCGAACAAAAATATTTACCGGTTCGACGACCCGGCTAATCAACTCCGGCACCTTTGGTATGACATTGTTTCAACCAATTTCATCATCCGGTACGATTTTCAACAGGATACCGGTCTATTTTTAAACAGCAAAGTACCATCTGCTCAAGAGGCGCGGGCAGAAGCCAGAAATGTACTCCAAACGTACGGTCTATTTCCAGACGATTTCGCGACGGGAGATGTCCGTGTCGTATTTTACAAAGTTTCCGAAAACAAACTTGTCCCGGTTCCCAGCCAGTCACAGGCTGACGCGGTACGGGTAGATTTTTACCGCCCCCACGTGGCAGGAACAAAAGTTGTCACCGGTACACTTTCCGAAGGGCCAATTTCTATAGTATTTTCCGGCTCAGGCAACCAAAAAAAGCGTATTTTACATTTTAGCTATGCGTACTGGCCGATAGACTATGAGACCTCCGCGACATACTCATTAAAAACCAGCACACAGGCATGGCAAGAACTGCAAAGTGGTGGAGGGTTCCTCCTACAACTTCCAAAATCACTGGTGGTTACGGTACGGAGCGTGTATTTGGCGTACTATGATTCCGTAGAACCACAAACATATCTGCAACCCGTCTTTGTATTTGAAGGTGATGACGGCTTTATCGCGTATGTTCCTGCCGTAAATCCTGAATACGTGGAGGCTACGGCAAATTAACTACGTGACGTATAAATATCACTCCGCTTCCTGATTGTAGTTCTGCCACGAATAATTACCAAACACCCAGTTAATAAGTCCTTCAGTATCAGCGAAACGGTTGAGGCTCTTAAGCACCACAATAATCACTTTGTGGTTATCACGCTCTACGAGCGTTACCAGATTTTCACCCGCTTCTTCTGTCCAGCCTGTCTTTATCCCGGCAACTCCGGGGATTTTCCCGAGCAGCGTATTTACATTCGTCAGTGGGTGAAATTGTGTGTGTGTCACATCTGAAATAGTAATCTGTGGTATAGCAACAATTTTTACAATCGTTTTATTCGTCAGCGCATATGCGGCAAGCCGTGTAAGGTCAATCGCGGTCATCGTATGATTGGGATCATCAAAACCGACGGGGTTGGTAAAGTGCGTATTTACTAAATGAAGATCAGCGGCTTTTTTGTTCATCGCCTCTACAAACTTTTCCACACCACCGGGAAAATGTTCTGCCAGCGCCCACGCAGCATCGTTACCCGATTGCACGAGCGCGCCGTACAGCAAATTTTCAACCGTAATCCTCTCCCCGGGCACCAGGCCCATCACCGCTCCTGTGTTCGCGACCGTCTGGACATGCACAACGTCGTCAAGCCCATAATGCTCTAACGCCACCAACGCCGTCATAATTTTGGTTGTCGAAGCAGGAAAAAGCGATACATCCGTGTTTCTACCAAAAAGCGTCACACCACTTGCGACATCATATACCACCACGCCGGCTGCTGATATTTCAAATCCGGGGTATATTCCCGTGGTGTTGGTAGGATACGGTGCGGGAGAAGGGGTTGCAAACGGCAACACTCTGGTAAGCGGTCCTGCGGAAGACGAAATCCGCTCAAGTATCTTTACCCCGGGAGAAAACACAAAAAATAGGATAAACACTACTGCAAACAGCAGCTTATCCCAATATCTCAACACCCACATCTTTTTTATGCGGTCTATCAATGCGTGCGTCATTCAAGTATTTTAGAAAACTCACCAATAGTCGGCTTCGCCATCTTTTCATAATCTTTTTCACTCATCCGTATGGAATGGGTATGAAGACCGGCATTAAATGAAACGTGCGAGTTTTTCTTAAACGCTGCGTCCATGTATGCAGGTATGCCAAATATATGTCCAAATGGCGGCACCGCGCCGATAGTAACACCGGTCACTTCCTCCACCTGGGCGGGTGTTGCCATCCGTAGGTCACGGATGTGATACTGCGATTTAAACGCTTTCATATCGAGCTTACGGTCACCGGGAACAACTACCATGACCGGTTTTTCATCCGCATACAGCACGAGGGCTTTTGCGCCTTCATAAAGTGGCGTATTCCGGATTTTGGCGGCATCTTCTGAAGTACGCACTGCTTCGTGTTCGTACGGCTCAAATGCCAATTTAAGTGCCTTAATGTCCCCGACTATCCGCTCGTACACCGCTTTACCTCCTCCTTCTTTCGTGTTTCCCATTGTTGCTACGGAAATGCCAAGCTCAACGAGCTGCTCGGGTGAAGCGTTACTGGGCGCGTCCATGACACTTGTCCCACCTGACGCAGATGTCGGAAATGCCATGACCTCCCGCACGCTCGGCTCTCCCAAAAGCGCCATCATCAGGCGGTCGATGCCGGGCGCGATCCCACCGTGTGGCGGCACACCATAACTAAACGCGGTGAGCATGTGGGAAAACTCCTGCTTTTGTTTTTCGCTAAATCCAATAAGGTCAAACACCTTCGCTTGTACCTCCGCTTGATGGATACGGATACTCCCGCCACCTACCTCAAATCCGTTCAGCACCAAATCATGCTGCAGTCCCCGCACCTTCAGCGGATCGGTATCAAGAAGCGGGATGTCATCGGGATGCGGTGCGGTAAACATATGGTGGCTCGGCGCAAATTTTGCGCCACCGGATCCGTAAAAGAAATCATCATCTTTTTGCTCATTAAAAAGCGGAAAATCAACTGTCCAGCTAAATGCCAATTCATCGGGATCATTTTTATCTTTTCGCAGATCCGGCTTGTCAGTGCCGTACTTCTCCATGACTTCCCGGTGTGACAACCTCGGCCAGGGAGTTTGGGAAATGTGTTTGGCCGGAAACATAAGGCGGATGAGGGTGGTAAACATCTCCTCAGTAAGCGTTAAAATATCATCCTGCGTCACAAATGACATTTCCATGTCGAGCTGGGTGAACTCACCATACGCGCGGTCACGGCGGGGGTCTTCATCACGGAAACACCGTGCAATCTGGAAATACCGCTCAAATCCGGCAACCATCAGAAGCTGTTTATACTGCTGTGGTGACTGCGGAAGTGCGTAAAATTTTCCCGGCTGCAGACGTGACGGCACGAGGAAATCCCTCGCTCCTTCGGGGGTCGTTTTGGTTAGCACTGGCGTTTCTATTTCAACGAAATCGCGGTTTGATAAAAAGTTACGGATGAAATTGACGACTTTGCTCCGCAATCGGATATTACGGGCCATCCTGGGACGGCGTAAATCCAGATAGCGGTATTTGGCTCTGATTTCTTCATTTACTTCGTGTCCGTCAGTGTCTATGGGAAACGGCAACTCACGGGCTTTGGAAATAACCGAAATTTCCTGTATCTCAACTTCCACGGTACCGGAAATAATTTTTTCATTTACCATCGATTCTGGCCGCTTCTTCACCAGTCCTGTGACGGTTATGACATCTTCTGCGTGCGCATCGCCCAATGATTTACTTCCAACAAGCTGCACAACACCGGAACGGTCCCGGAGGTCGAGGAACATGATCTTGCCATGATCCCGCCGCGCAAGAACCCACCCCTGCAATACAACCGTTTTTCCTTCTAATGCCGATACCTGTGACGCGAGTGTTCTCATATATCTATCATTATGACACAACAAACCCGTTCTCCTTACTAGTAATAGTATAAGGGCGAACGGGTAATTCGCGGTACCACCTTATTTCATCTCGCCGTAGCTTTTGCGTAGGCGGATCTTATTAGAGCTATTACGGGCATACCCGTTCCGGTTGTTACCCCGGGCCACTCCGGCTTGTCAGGCCATCATCGCGTACTTCATTTCTTATTATATTTGCCCGATTACCGGTTGACAAGAGATAAGTTGTCTATTTATAATAATTGACTGTGACTATGAAATCTTGGCAGCAATCACACTTTATGACCCTTATTAACCTCCGAAATGTCGGGGGGGTCGTGTGATGGCAGCTTAAAAAACTTTTTAAAACCAAACACACGAACCCCTCCAAAAGAGGGGTTTTTTGATGGTTAGAAAATAAACGAGTTCAGACGAGCGAATGTACTAACCATCAATCCGCCAATAGTCGTTCTGTGAGCCTCAGAATTAGGCGGACAGCAAGACATGGCGATAGCACAAAGGAGATACATGAACGAAACGGACAAACAATTAGCGGCAGAAATAGTACCCGAGAAACGGCCTCCGGTGGCATGGATGATCGCATCCGTCACCAACGAGGCGCAGTCCGTGACGGTCATATTTCCTATGGCACCCGACACAGGGAGCGCCAACGCTGCTGGCACACAAACGGCACAGGGACAAGAGTAAAGTATTTGGCACCTTAACAATTTTGAGAGTTAGTTCTTGGACAATGATAAAGACAGAAAATTAGCCTGTCCTTTTCTGTCTTTTTCCTTATCCGACAACATCACCGAAAAAATTCAAAAAAGAGGTTTGCTTATGAAGTCTGCAGTGAAAAAATTTAACGATCAACCATTTTATCCGGGCAAGTCATTTAGCAAGAGGAGTCAATCATGAGTAAGAGGCGAACAGGTTCAGTTCCAGTAACCATAAAACAATCAATGTTTTTACAAGTCATCCAGGCGTTGACACCCAAATCACAAACGTCTGTGGCAACATGCAACTGTAGAAGCAAAAAACACCATAAAGGTGGTAGATGCTCTGCCCCGACCCCGGGTCGCGAAAATACTTGCACGTGGTGTTCCAAAGGACACCCCGACCATAGCCATCACGACGAACACCGCCACGAACCGAAGCGTCGACAGCGGACACAACCACATTAGGCGTGGGGGCAAACTTCTCTATGGAGACCTCGTTATGGAGAGGTCTCCATAGTTTTATTTTTGGGCAGGAGACTCACAAAGAAATAACACTAAGCAACTTGCTGCTTACCATGTATTTTCTTTGGTCTCACACCCAATTTCGACATTTTGTCCTTATACACGCTTTTTCTGAAGGAGTGAATTCATTAAATTATTCACTTTTTCAATCCAAGCGTGTATGAGGAAAATCTATTATTCATAATCCCCATATTCTCCGGCATGAAGCGCTGGTAAGAATGTGGGGATTTTTGTTTATTGCGGTATTGCTATATCTTTTATCTTTAACTGCAAATTCCGCTTCCCGTTCCACTCATTCATATCGATGGTGTAGGCAATGTTTACGGAATCACTCCCTTGTAAACTCCCGTAAAGTTCAGCCATATTAAACGCCACCGCATCGACTACCCGCTGTGACCCCGGCATATGCACCTTTAGTTTTAGATGTTTCCGGGTGGCTCCGATCATGCGGACATCACTTACCAATACCCCCATAGACGCGAAGAGCGGCTCATAATTTCCAAATCCAAACGGCTCCAGTTTTTGTATCTTCTGCCAGAGCGATTCCGAAGCCATAGTAAAAGGTATTTCCGCGTCAATTTTCAGCACACGCTTGAGCATCTCTTCATCAATCTCTTTTTCCGCGAGCGCTTCCAGCCGCTTTGTGAGTGCCGGAATTTTTTCCGCAACCACCGTAAAACCTGCCGCCATCGGATGACCCCCCACATCTACCAATAAATCGCTGCAACTTCTGATTGCCTCAACAATATTAAATCCGGGAATACTGCGGGCAGATGCCTTGGCAAAACCATCTGCTATGGCAAGTACTATTGATGGCCGCCAATACTCCTCCACCAATCTCCCGGCCACCAACCCAATGACCCCCGGGTTATAATATTCATGTGATATAACAATGATATTTTTAAGTGTTTTTGGTACCAATTCTTTTGCGTGCGTCACCGTATCTATGGTGAGCTGTTGCCGTTCTTTATTAGTTGTTCCTAACTTTTGCGCCAGTAAATCTGCCTTTACCTGATCTTTTGTACAAAGCAGCCGTAGCGCGTCCAACGCGTGTTCTAATCTCCCCATCGCGTTAAGCCGCGGGGCGAGCATATGGGACACGGTATAGGTATCTATCGCTTCCTTTGCTATCCCCGCTTCTGTAATAAGCGCGTTAAATCCTATCCTATTTGTCTTACGGAGCACCCCAAGCCCAAACTTTACAATAGACCGGTTAATACCGGTTAATGGCAACAAATCAGCGATAGTACCTACCGCCGCAAGCGCGGTAAGCTCACGCTCGTGTTGACCGGCATCGTTGCCACTTGCCGCAAGTAATTCTTTGGATACAAACCATGAAACTCCGCTCCCGGAAAGGAGTGTCGTATGCACAATCTGGCAATCCGGTATCTTATCGGGCTTCACATGGTGATCGGTAATAATCACTTCTATTCCAAGTTTTTTGGCGTACTTCACCTGCTCTTTTGCGGTTATCCCGTGATCCACAGTAATAATCAGCGTGGGGTCATATTGGCTGCGTACGGCATCTATTCCTTTTTCCGATAGTCCATACCCTTCGTCCACGCGGTGTGGGATGTAGGGCATTACCCTTGCTCCCATGTGCCACAGCGTTTCCCACATGATAGCGCCGGCAGTAATGCCGTCCGCATCATAATCGGCATACACCACTACTGATTCTTTATTCTTTATCGCTTTTTGAATACGGGCTATCGCTTTTGCCAATGCTTTAGGATCAATGTCTACGTCTTTTGCCCGCAACGAGCTAGGATCAGGGGGAGCCAAAAAAGCTGCCCGCTCCGCGGGGGTGATAATTCCCCTGTCTTTGAGGATATCTTCTATGATCAGCTCCGCGGTTAACTCCGATCGGATCGGAGTGAACTGTTTACTTATCTGCCACTTCTTAGCCATTGGGGGTATAATATCAGTATGATCAGCCTTCCTCAATCAGCGGTAACAGTGATCGACATCCTGAAAAAAGCGGGATTTGAAGCCTATGCAGTAGGAGGATCCGTACGGGATTTACTCCTGGGTATGGAAACCAAAGGCTGGGATTTCACCACAAACGCAACTCCAGAAGAAATTCTCGCGCTTTTCCCCGATAGTTTTTATGACAACCTCTTTGGGACGGTCGGTATAAAAATCAGAAAACAGGGGGATACCACCGCGCCAAACGGAAATGAAGAGCTTGAAGATATTTACGAAATCACGACATACCGGAGCGAAGAAGGATACGAGGATCACCGCCACCCGGATAAAATTTCCTGGGGCAAAACACTCACAGAAGACCTCGCCCGGCGCGACTTTACGATAAACGCGATCGCGTTTGACGGCAAAAGCTTAATCGACCCGTATGGCGGACAAAAAGATCTCAACGAAAAACGCATCCGCACGGTTGGCATTGCGTCTGAACGGTTCGCCGAAGACGCGCTCCGCATGCTCCGGGCAGTCCGGTTTGCCGCGCGGCTGGGTTTTACCATAGAAGACGAAACCGCAAAGGCGATCTCCTCGCACGCCTCCTCTCTCACACAAATTTCGGCGGAGCGCATACGCGATGAGTTTTTTAAAATTCTGACTGCCACCCATGCCGCTGACGCAATATTGGTTTTAAAAAATCTCGGTTTGCTGCTTTATATTTTGCCGGAACTGGAATCTTCATTTGCCACTCCGCAAAAAAGCCCTAAACGGCATCATATATACGATGTAGGCACCCACTCGGTCATGGCGATGAAGTTCTGTCCGTCTACCGACCCCGTGGTGCGGCTTGCCACCCTTATCCATGATTTAGGAAAGCCCAAAACATTCCGCCAGGACAAAACAGGGCTTATCACGTTTTACAATCACGAGGTGGCAGGTGCCCATATCGCAAAAGACATCGGGCGGAGACTACGGCTCTCCAAAAAACAATCTGATCTGCTGTATACCTTGGTGCGGTGGCATCAGTTCAGCGTCGATGAACGCCAAACCGATAGCGCGTTGCGGCGTTTTATCCGAAGAGTTGGCAAAGAAAATCTTCCCCATATCCTGGCACTCCGGATTGGCGACAGGCTCGGCGGTGGAGCCACCGAAACATCGTGGCGCCTGGAGTTATACAAAAAACGGCTGGAAGAAGTGCAACTGCAACCATTTGCCGTTTCTGATTTACACGTAAACGGACATGATGTCATGAAACTCTATGACACTAAACCCGGCCCCATTATCGGCAAAGTACTAGACGCGTTGTTTGCTGAAGTCGAAGCAGGCACATTACAAAACGACAGAGATGCCCTTCTGAAGCGGATGGAAGAATTAAAAAATCTTGCTGCACACTAAAAACCCAGGGCTAACGTGACCGCCTTCTCGCTTCCAGCTTATGCCACAGCAACAGCACTGGTGTTGCCACAAACGGTGAGGAATATGTTCCGGATACGGTACCTATAAGCAATGCTACGACAAACCATTTAGTTGTATCTCCTCCCATCAACACCAATGCTACCAACATAAAAATAATCGTAAATGAATTGGTAAGTGACCGGTTCATCGTTTCGGTAACCGCAATATCGGCAATTTCATCAAATGGCCGTGACCGGTCACGCTTCGTATACTCGCGAATACGGTCAAATACAACAATCGTGTCATGCACAGAAAAACTCATGGTGGTAAGAAATGCCGTGACAAACAGGGTGTCTACCTCAACACCTAGGAAATGCCCAAATAGCGAGAAGCTTCCCAACACCACTAAAAGATCATGAAGCAGCGCAATCACCGCGGCAACGCCGAACCGGATATTTTTAAACGCGTACGCTACATATCCTAGAATTGCTGAGGCTGCCAAAATTGCCGCGATCAAAGTTTTAGACAACAATTCTTTTCCGAGTGTCGGACCCACTGTTTCATTCCGGACTGCAAGTGCACTTACAGAGGCAAGACGTTCTACGCCCTGCGTCATAAGTGAAATTTTCTGATTTGTCTCGGGCTTCATGCGGATAAGATACGCGCTGCCGCCTGACTGCTGAATACTGACGAGACTGACCCCGGCATCGAGAGCTGCCTGACGCATAACCGCCTCCGGTACCTTTGCACTTGTCCGGTATTCCACAAGCGTACCTCCGGAAAAATCTATGGATGGCCGGAATCCGTATCGCACAAGGGAAAATATTCCCGGTACGAGCACAAGCGCGGAAATAATCGCATACACCCAGATAAATTTACTGAACCGTATCATACTTTTTCTTTCTCCTTATAAAATCTTACGATTTTTGATCCTCCTTGTACGCACTTCGTGCGGATTCTATCCGCTTCGCTTTTCGGAATAAAACACACGGATAAATGTCCGCGTCACCACCAACCCCGTAAACAAACTTACAAATACTCCGATAAGCAGAGTCGCGGCAAACCCCCGCACAAGCCCGCTGGATGGCAGGATCGCCCAGTTGCCGGGGTTAAATAGGATAAGTGAGGTAATAATCGTCGTAAAATTTGCGTCCCGGATACTATCCCACGCTTTTCCAAACGCATGCTCTATCGCTATTTTCCAAGGCTTCCCGCTCCTGAGCTCCTCTTTGTACCGCTCAAATATAAGTATATTACTGTCAACCGCCATACCAATGGAAAGCAAAAATCCGGCAATACCGGGTAACGTCAATGTCACGCCAAATAGCCGGAATAATCCAAATGTGAGTAAGCCATATAAAACAAGCGCCGCGTCGGCGATCAGCCCCAACCTGCCGTATTGGGCAACCATAAATACCGCGACAAATCCAAGGCCGATTACTCCTGCCCGTATACTCTTTGTGACTGATTCAGCCCCGAGCGTGGCTTCCACCGTGCGCTGCTCAACGGGTTTCACCGATACTGGGAGCGCCCCTGCATTTAACTGCAGCGCGAGAGTTTTTGCCCCTTCCTGTGTAAAGCTTCCGGTAATCACTGCTTTACCGTCAGGTATCACTCCTTGCACGACAGGGGCGGTGAGCGGTATGTCGTCAAGGAAAATAGCTAACGGCTTGCCGGTTAACCGCTTTGTCGCATCCGCGAATTTTTTTCCTCCCTCACTGTTAAACTCTAGAGCAATCTCCGGTTCTCCTGTATTGGGGCTAAACTGCATACTTGCCCGCGCCAAATCTTTTCCGGTAAGACCCACTGACGTTGTTGTCTCAAGAGTAGGAATTACAAAAGCTCCGGGCGACGCCTCGCTCTCGTCCGTAAATTCACGGAAATCCAAAAGCGCAGTCTGCCCGATAAGCGATATCGCCTGATCCACGTCACTTACACCCGGCAATTCCACGATAATTCGGTATGAATTTTCAGAGACAGCCGTCTGCAGCACCGGCTCCGCCACGCCGAAAAAGTTCACTCTGCGCTCTATCACTTCTTTTGCTGATTCCAACGCGGTCACACGGTCGCTTTGGCGAATGTCCTTCATATCCGCTTCCAAAACGACATGGCTTCCTCCCGCGAGGTCTAACCCCAAGGAGGTGGTAAGCTTCTTTTCCAATCCAAAAATCCGGATAGTGGGAGGATTAATCACCCGGTCAACAGTGACACCAAACGCAGAAAATTTGAGACGGTAATTTTCCGGCAAATCAATCACGATCAGAAGCATCGTGAGAATGAATAACAAAAAAAATACCCTCCGTGGGTTTTTAAACATATACGTATTTTTCGTTCTGATTTATGAGTCCACCTCGCAAAATCGAAGCGAACCGGAATCTATGTATTGTATTTATTAGCGGCTCATCCGGTCAAGACCGGATTGACAAAAAAACGTTAGCTCACCAATTCTTCTTCATCGCCTACGAGCATCACCCGGGAGCCTGCTAATATCTCCAGTACAAACGGATCACGCCTGCGTTTCCGGAATGCAAATTCTTCTTCTGTCATTACCGTATAATTCAACTCGCGTTCCCGGCGCACCTCTTCACCTTTCACCATATTGGATAATTCCGGCAATACCACCGATCCTACAATCAAAAGATCTACATCACTGCTGCTTTTATGCGGCAATCCCCGCAAATACCTACCCGAAAGCATCGCATATTTGATTTTCCCGAGCTTCACTTTATTTTTTACGATATCCCATCCTAATCCTGTTGTTTTCCCCACAAGCTCCATAAGCTCAAAATATAACGGGTACTCTTTACGGAAACGGTAAAACAGTCTGTTTGCGCGCTGCTCCTTAGCAAGCATCCCGCCTTTTTCAAGGTGTGCTAGTTCCCGCCGCACGGCGTTTATTTCTTCACCCACCTGCCGCACTACTTCGCGGACATGATAAATAGTCGAGGGATTATTCAAAAATAATGAAAGCATCTTCACTCTGACACGCGAGATAATCAGATCTTCAAGAAGCATATATCCTCCTTCTCCGCCGATGGCGGCTTGGGCAGAGGTTTAGTATGTTACTGTTGTTCCGGTGGGCAGCATTTCTATCCATATTTGCCCGCGGGTTAATGTAATCTCTTTGTTTGCTGAGTCATAAAATATTGTCCGCGCGTTCCTTGTCGCCTTCTTCCATACCCCCTTTGTCGCTTTACCATCCTGGAACACAATTGCTTCCCCGCTCCCAATATTTTCATACAGAAGGTGGGCATGGCTGTCGACTGGTCCGATCTCTTTCGCAAACAGTATTGCGACCACTTTTGCAGAAAGCTGCTCTTTGGTTTCTAAATCGGTATGCGCGATACCACCGTTGTAACGCTTATAAACGTTGGCTATTTTATCGTAATCCCACCGTACGCCATATTGCTTCTCGTAACCTTTCCAGGCAGAAAAGCTGATAGACGTATTTGTTCCCCGTTCACTCTCTTTTGCGTCATCTTTAAATTTCCATGATTGGAATCCCTTATCCCAAGGAACACCTGACGCATCCACGTTCGTCCATCCGCGCTGCTTAGCCAGCGCGATAAGTTTATCGGTAACACACACCATCGTATGCTCGGTTGCCACCGGATGATCCAACCGGTCGTAATTCCTAAAACATGTGGGGAATGAAATGCCAAACTGATCCATATCTTTCACCTTGTATGTCTGGATATGGCATAGCGCCTTAGCGCGTTCATCGACTGTGTTATCGTTACAAAGCCCGGCTCCTCCAACATGGTTATACAGCGCGTCGTACTCAAGGACCCAAGGCAAATAGTATTCCCGAGCGCTCCGAACCGGTGCCAAATTCACCGATTCCGCCGCAGCTCCGCAGTAATAAATACCCATAAACCGGGTAATACCACCTTCGGCAACCGCTTCATACACCACATCTGCTTTGGATAATCCAGATTGTGGCCGTGATTCTTCGTGATTTTCTATCATGACGGCAAGCGGCCGACGTGCTGACCAAATATCTTTTTCCTGTTTGGTATACAATTGACCGTTTATCGGACACGCTTCTGTACGTGGTAATGAAGGATCTATCGCAAAATGCTCCTGCGATCCATTTTGTGTATTAGGCGCTTTGGTGCCGGGTGATGACTTTCCCAAATAAGAAAACGCTGCGAACGACAAACCGGTCGATATGAGGTAAAGTACTAATCCGACGATAATTGTCGAGATAAATTTTTGCTTGTTCATGATATTCCTCCTATATGCTTTGCGTTGTCTATAGCAGCCTCTTCTTCCTTTGACAACGCGAGATCCTTACCTTTACCCGATACTATTTCTTTTATATACCACCTGTTCCCTGCCCTGGCATACAGCGATGTCATCACAATACCGGAATTTTTTCCATCAAGCAGCGCAATTGAAAAACTCTGCGCTCCCCCGGTATCGGCAAACGGATTAAACCGGACAATACCAATTCGCTGCACGTGTAATGCGCCGTCTACCTGCAGTTCCCGTGTCACTTTTTCAAGTGCTACACTCCTGACTTTTATATCCTGGAGAGAACTGAGTATAGATTCGAGCACATCCAAAAGACTCTGCTTCGTGACACCTTTGCTTAACCTATTATAATGGGAAATCATCCGAATAAGCAAAGCGGAAATGATACTGAGCCACAACAAAAAACCTATGGCTATTCCGGTAATAAGTAATGTGCTACTGAACACCATTCGTATTCATTATATTACGATTCCTGTTTAATTTTTGTCAATCACGGTTTCCGGAGCATGTAATACCATACTGCTTCACATTGAGGCTATTTTATTTGACAACCGAAGCCGGGCTATGCTACGCTCATGCGCACGGATATTACGCAGTATGCCGAAGAAAACCAAAAAGGAAAAACTGCTCGCCCAGCGTCACAGAACGAAACTATCCCCTGTGGCAATCCAAATCGCACCAGATGCTACGGTGCAACCATTGCCGGTATCCCAGGTTTCATTCACACTTCCGGCTATCCGCAAAGCCCCATCTGCCATAGCAGTCAGCCCGGAAGAATCGCGGGTATTGCGCGCGGACATACTAAAAACCATTATTTTTACGACGATTATACTTATCAGTGAATTCCTGCTCGCTCGATCATTGCCGCAATAACAACGTATTGTGGTGAAAGGAGGTGAATACTACTATGGCACAAATGTATTGTGTAAAATGCCGCGCGAAGCGTGAAGATCCAAACGCCGTCAAAGTTACCATGAAAAATGGCAAACCGGCTATGAAAGGCAAATGCCCGGTCTGTGGTACAGGAATGTACAAGATTGGTGGCTAATTTTTTTCTGGTAAGACGTTTTATCAAAATACCCCGCACCCTTTGGGTGCGGGGTTTTGTTTTCCCTATACTTCATGCGGACGGTACTGGAGCGCTTCTGCAACATGCTGAAGGCGTATATGTGTCGCCCCGGCAAGATCAGAAATAGTCCGCGATACCTTCAAAATCCGGTAATAACTGCGTGCGGATAGTCCCATTTTCGCGACCGCCTGACGCAAAAAATCACCGGCATCAGAAGGCAACACGCAATATTCTCTCACCAACTTCGTGCTCATCTCACCGTTGCAGGTCACTTTTGTCCCCGCAAAGCGCTTTGTCTGGATATCCCTCGCGCGCTGCACTCTTTTTTGCACCGCTTTGGATGGCTCCGCAGGCGCCATATCGATACCGAGCTTGTGCGAAGGAACAACCGGCACCTGTACATGCAAGTCAATACGGTCTATGAGGGGTCCTGAAATCCGCTTTTGATATCGCGCTACCATACCAGGGAGACAGGTGCATGGCCGCGCTACCGAATGAAAGTTACCGCATGGACAAGGATTTGCCGCGGCCACGAGCATAAATTTCGCCGGATACCGCATGGTGCCCACCGCGCGCGAAATAGTGACGATACCATCTTCTACCGGCTGCCGCAATGCCTCCAGTACATGACGGGGATACTCCGGAAACTCATCCAGAAACAATACGCCCCGGTGCGCCAACGATATCTCTCCCGGCATTGGCCGGGTGCCACCCCCAATGAGGCCAATACGGGAAGTCGTATGATGCGGTGAGCGAAACGGGCGGTACTTTACCAGTGATTCACCCTGGGATAAGTTTCCCGTCACCGAATACACTTTGGTGACCTCTATTGCCTCTTCCTCGGTCATCGCGGGCAAAATCGAAGGAAGAGTACGTGCCAGCATTGTCTTCCCTGCCCCTGGCGGACCTTGCATAAACACATTGTGTCCTCCTGCTGCCGCAATTTCGAGCACCCGCTTGACATGTTCCTGTCCGGTAACGTCAGCAAAATCAAACTCAAATCCCTGCGGGATGCTTACCTCTGAAAAAGGGGTATGGGGGTACACCGGCAACGTTTCACTTTTGGATAAATGGCGGAACAATGCCAAAAGCGTGGGCACGGATATAATCCGTAAACCTTTAATCACCGAAGCTTCTTTCGCATCAGGAGCAGGCACGTACAACGTGTCGGCGAGCATCTGATCCCGACCCATCAATGCTAACGGCAAAATTCCGTTTGTATGCCTTAACCCGCCATCAAGCGACAACTCACCCACGAACAACGCGCCATCTGCAACCGGCGCGAGCTGACCGGAGGCGATTAACATACCCAATGCTATGGGAAGATCATATGCAGGGCCTATCTTTGGAAGATCAGCGGGTGCTAAATTGACGGTAATACGGTGATTGGGAAATTCAGCGCCGCTGTTTTTGATTGCCGACCTCACCCGCTCCTTGCTTTCTTCCACAGCTTTGTCCGGTAAACCGACTATAGTAAATGACGGAAGACTTTTTGAAGAAATATCTACCTCTACCGTAACCGGTATTGCGTCGAGACCCACGACTGCTCCGGACAGAATTTTGGCAAGCATTATCCCCTACGATACTCGGAAATAGTATATATTTCAGTGGAATATCTCACAGTAATGGTGTATACTATAAGCTGCACTTTGGGAACCCGGATTCTCGATATATACGGTTACACGTACGTATAGGAAAGTCCAGACAGCGAAATGCAGGGGACTCCGCGTAAGCGGAGCGTCGTAAGATCGGGTGTCCTGACTCCGTAAGGAGTCAGGAACGAAATCTGAACTGACAGATTGAGAGAGCCACAGAGACGATCATCAGCCGCAAGCCGAATAGGCTCGGAAGATGGGTGAAACGTTGGCAATCCCACCCGCTGCAACCGGAGACTGGTCCGTTACTACCACGCATTTGGGAGGACCGAATTTTACGGGCATTAGAGAAATGAGAGTCATCCGCCAACCGGCGGAAAACAGAATCTGGCTTACGAGGATCCCAAGGTGCACAAAAAACCTATTTTCCCTTAGAAGAAACAGGGAGTGAATTAACAATTTCTTGAATAGATATAAGCACCGGCACTGCCAGCACTGCCCCTGCGACTCCGCCAAATTTGGCCCCGATCATAAGCGCCAAAATAGTAAGCACCGGCGGCAACCCAACGCTTTGTTTCATAACAAGCGGCACCAATAAGTTATTTTCTATCTGTTGAACAATAATATAAAGCGCGGCTACCGAGAGGGCGAGAATTGGCGAACTTCCAAAGGCTACCAATATTGCAGGGATAGCGGATACTGTAGGGCCAATCGTCGGAACGATTTCCAGAATTCCTGCAAATATAGCCAAAGGCAAAGCATATTCTACCCTCAGGAAAAACAACCCGCCGTAGACCAATAGACCAATAAATATCATAAGACACACCTGCCCCAATACCCACGCTCCCAGGCGCTTTTCAATCTGCAAGAGCACGGTAAACACCCGGCTCCCCGTGTCACCACCAAGGAAACCGGCAAGGAAGTTTTCGAGGTGCTTCCGTTCCAATAAAAAGTAAAAGGTGAATGTCATCACTGTCACCACCGCGATTGCATTTGAAAACACGCCGACCGTCACCCGTAATAAATTTTCGCCAACAGGCCCCGCCTGTTGCAATAGTGAACGGACATCAGATGAAATATACGGGAATATCCGGGACAAAAACTCTGGCAACTGGGTAAATAACTTACTTGACTGGCTGCTAAGCGTCGGGATCATGCTGAGGACTCCCGCTCCCAACCCGCCAAATATAAGCCCGTATAACAACAATATCGAAATAAACCTTGGGATCCGTAACTTACTCATGCCATCGACGATTGGCCGCAGCGCAGACATGAGAATAAATGATATAAAAAGCAAAAACAGAATATCGCGTATCTGTAACACCAGCCATACCGCGGCGATGAGTACCAGCGTAAATATTATCGTCTTATGAGAAATTTCTATTTTGGTTGGCATAGCTTCCTTTAAGTATACCACTCACGCACAACCTTCACTACAAGTGTTGCGAGCCCGTCTTGACCGCTGTCAAACCAGTGTATATGTTTGTTTTTCTTAAACCACACGGCTTGCCGTTTGGCGTATGCGATTTCCTCCTTCGCCCATGCTTCCATGGCTTCTTCTTCCGTTTTTATATTACGGATATAGTCAGTGATTGCAGCGATACCGAGAGTGCTTACTGCCGGCAAATGCGGCGCCATGTCACCGAGTTTTTTTACTTCATCGACAGCACCACTTTTCCATCGGGATCGAACGCGCTCACGGATGCCATGTTCCATATCCGATACTGTGTTTCGGAGACCAATCCATAATGCATGAAATTCTTTCATTTTTTTTCCGAGTTCTTTGTGTTGTGCAAGCCACCGTGCAACTTCGAGTGCACGTATAAGCCGCCGGGGGTTGTTCCTGTCAGAATTATTCATGCGTGACAGCCGCGCCTGATCAATGCCAATAAGTTCCTTTTGCAATGCTTCCACCGTAAGTAAATCCCAACGCCGGCGCGCCAGGTTGTCCATGGGCACATCAATTGTCTCGGGCGTATCAGTCACTGCTTGTATGTACAATCCGGCCCCTCCAACGATAATTGGCAGCTTCCCCCGGGAAACGATGTCCGCAATAGCTGCACGGGCGAGCGAACGGTATAACGCAATACTACATGGCTGATCGGGTGACACAGCGTCATACAGCCACACCGGTATACCATCGATCTGATACGTTACAAGCGGATATTTTTCACCACGGAACAGAACTGTTTTTTGGTGACGGGACGTGTCACCCGGATGGATATCTTTACCGGAAATAATATCAAGCCTTTTATAAATTTGGCGGGAATCAGCGCTCACGAGCTCACCACCCAATTCCTTGGCGACGGCGGTTGCCAGTTTAGTTTTTCCGGTCGCGGTAGCACCTGTGATAATAAGCACCTTGGTCATTTGTACGTACCAGCGCGCAAATTTGTTTTATTAACTAACTCTTCTAGCACACTCCAGCGGCGCTTCTTTTCGGCAAAAGGGATATTGTCTGTTAGCGCTTTATGCGCTGCCGTCATAGGCCTATCGGAATAAATGGCAACATATGCCTTACTAAACCCGACCTCTCGTGCAAGCTTCACCGTATTTTCAAACTGGGTTGCAGTCTCTCCGGGAAATCCTACAATAATATCCGTACTTATAGTGACCCCCTTAACGCGTGCCTTCAGTTTGGAAACCAGCGCGAGGTATTCTTCCCGCGTATACCAACGGTTCATTTTTTTCAGTACATCGTTATCCCCCGCCTGTACGGGTAAATGGATATGACGGGAAATTTTTTCATTACCTGCAATCACATTTATCAAGTCGTCCGAAAAATCCCAAGGATTACTGGAAATAAAATCAATAACCTCTATCCCCTCAATTTCGCTTATCGCGGTAAGAAGCTGCGGAAACAAAGTAGGTATACGTAATCTTCCCAGGTGTTTGACATACGTGGGTTTCATTTGCCTACCTTCTACCATAAATGTTTTTTCATTTATCTTGCCCTCTTTCTCGATACGGAAATATTGCTTATCCGGTAAATCCCTCATCACCTGTACATTGTCCGCGCCAACCAGTAAATCAGCACCGTATGAATTAACATTCTGTCCCACGAGCGTAATATGCGCCATTCCTTTCGCGGCAAGCTCCCGCACTTCAGTGATGATATCGCCCATGGGTCTACTGATCTCCCGTCCTCTGGTAAACGGCACGACACAAAACGTGCAGAAATTATTACACCCATTGGCGATCGGCACCCATGCATGATGTGCATTGGTTCGTATAGGCGCAAAATCAAATCCAACTTCTTCGATGGGTAAAAATTCATCCACGCCCGGCATTTTTTTGGCTAGCGTTGCCAGCATCTTTCCGGTTTTTTCGCGTGCTGCCATCCCCACCATACACCCAGTGACTACAATTTTTACTTTTCTGCCTTTTTTCTTTTCTTGGGTAAGGTTGTATACCAATCCGTAGACCCGGTGCTCGGCAGATGCCCTGATCATACAGGTGTTGATCACCACGTCATCAGCGGCCTTCATTGTCTTACTGCGCTTGTACCCGCGCGCTTCGTATAGCGCGGCAACACGCTCCGAGTCCGCCTCGTTGGCCGCACAACCGAATGTTTTGATGTAATATTTCATACGGGTTCATTTTACCATCAAATGGAGCGCAAGAGGAGGGTTGAGGGGTATTACGAAAGGATAAACTTCTCGATCACTGTAGCTACCCCGTCTTCGGCGACCGTCGGCGCGATAAAATCAGCAACTGCTTTTAACTCCGGCACCGCGTTTCCCATGGCAATTTTTAGACCACACGCTTCCAAAAGCGGAAAATCATTGTATCCATCCCCAATGCCGATTGTTTCTTCCGGCCGCACCCCGATACGCGTGCATATTTCGACCACGCTATGAAGCTTGGTGGCCGTGGCGCTCGTTACCGACACCCACACGTTTCCCTTTTCGTACGATGGCGGTGTTTGCACAGAAATATTTGCTATTTTGGTAAGCTCATCCCGAAGCGCCATGGCGATTTGCACCGGCACTTCCGGTACACACAATGAACACACTTCATCAGGAAATGGGCCACCCTCATAATACTCCTCTGTCTCACCGGTGTTTACCATAAACCGCAATTTCTTTTTCGCGAAAAAATCGGAAACCAGGCCGATTTCCTTTTGGGGCAACGCAAATGTTTTGACTATTTTTTTCTTTGTAGGATCATATATTTGTGTTGCGTCGTTTATGCCGCACGGGTCATAGATACCCAACGCATGGATAACATCTTTGGCGATAAATATGGGTCTGCTGGTGCATACAGAGACATGTGCCTGCCTTTGTGCGGCTTCAACTGCGCGCACTACCCGTGGGGTTGGCACACCATCAATAGCGTTTGGCACACTCGTACCATCAACATCCATAATGATGGCTTTATATTTCATGGGGATCCTACGCTCTTCTCTGATGAGGCGCGCTTATTCCTCTTTACCGACGATTACCTGCGCGTCATATTCAGCGCTATCTTCAACGGTGGCAGAAGATGTGCCCAATACATAATCCGCTTTCAAATCTTCAGACAGTAACTTTGCGTAATCTTCCTTGCCGGATTTCACCAATACTTCCGTATCGGTATAGGTATACTCCTCCGCGTTTCCGACACTGACTACGGTGTACCCTTTTTCTTCCAAAAACGTTTTCATTTTACTGCCGGCTCCAGGAGTTCCTCCTCCGTTTATAACAGACACCTTTACGTCACTTTTCGTGACTGTAGCGGGAGTTGGCGAAGGAGCAGCAACCGTCGGCGTTGGTGTCGGCGTGGGCTTCGCGGCAAAAAATGGCAACGTTGATGGCCCACGAACCAAGAGAATGAGCGATACGCCGATAGCAAGCGCGACCCCAAGCATAGCCCCGACCCATACCCCGAGAGACGGACCCCGCTTCCCGACAACCGTAATTTCAGGTGTAACCCCAGGCTCTGACTTTACAAATAATGAACCTACTCCTTTGGAATTTTCTTCTGCTTCTTCCTGCATACGCGGTGATGCTACCACATCCGGCTCCACTTCTTCTTTCATTTGTTCAACTTCTTCCTCTATCGCTTCTACTGCTTCTTCTATTTCCTCTGCATCTTTTTTAATCGTTTCAATTGCTTCCGGTACTGCGCCCTCCTCCACGACTTCCACCACTTGCCGCACAGGCGGCTCGCTTTGTTCAGGAACGGTCACTTCCGGGGTATCAGTATTTTTTATCTGACCGGTCATCTCATCGAGTTTTAATGATGCACGCTTCTTTTTTGCTTTCGGTGGCATATAGATTAAGTATAGTAACTTACATCAATGTCTGCAAGTATGATCTATTAACTACTGGCGCTCGTGTAATGACGGAGCGCAAACCGCCAATACCAGCGGGAGGCTGCCCACATCCCTGCAGCAAGGACGAGCACCGCCAACGCGTCCTTGTAATCAAGTTTCGCGAGTAATGCCCGTGACGGGGTATTGATAACAAGCGCGAGCGGCATGACAAAAACAAACAGAAAAGATGAGAGTTGCTGCAGCATCTCTTTCGGAAATCTCGCCATACTTTCAAATGAATACATAAACAACACGAGATTGGTCATATTGGAAAACCATATAAGGTTCGTAAGTATCAGAAACCAAAGCGAGTAAAGAAGTATAAGGGCAGATAACGCAAGAACGACGAAAAGTAACAACTGTGGCACAGTGAGCGCCAAATGTAATTGTCCGGTGATCCACACCGTATATCCCAACGCCATCAGAATACGGAAGATGGTCGCAAAATTTACCATCCACAAACTCACCGCAAACTGCGAATCAATGGGTTTTAATAAAATTCCATCCAGCTCCCCCATGTGGATTACTTTCGACAACCGCCCCATATTGATACTGATAAACATATGGAATATGCCGACAATCACCCCGTATATACCATTGAATAACAGCAATTCCGCACGTTGCCACCCGTATGCGTCAGTTACCCGGGCGGTCAGCATAATGACGCTATATAAAGACATGGCCCCCCACCCGATGCTGGCAATAATATTGTTGAAGAAATTCACCCGGTAAGTCAGCAGCGAGGCTAAATTGAGCCGGAGAAGCTGACGGTAAATAGAAAAATAACGTTTCATAATTTATTGCCCCACAGCAGTAAATTGCCGCAAACCATGCCTCCACATCGTACGGTAGACACCCAAAAGCAGAATAAGCCATGCCCACTGCATACCTAACACCTGCCATAATTCAGTTACCCCCAATACTCCTTGTGTGGCACGCACCGGATAATACAACATGTAGGCAACCGGCTGAAAAAGGGCAAATGCCCTGATTGAATCAGGCAATAAATGCAGCGGCACCAATATACCGCTAAACAATATAAAAATGATTGTCTGGATATTCTGAAATCCCGAAAAATCAATCGTCCAAAACGCGATAAGACCGACAATCATTTTATAAAAAAAGCACAACAGATATGCGCTTATGACAATAGCGGCGACAAGCGGTACAAGCCGCATGTCAGAAACCAATTCCGGACGGCGGATAAATACCGATATACCCAACAACGTGATGACCCCAAATCCTCCCTGTATTATCCGCCACGGCAATTCCTGAAAAAATTTAAATTTCGTATACGAAAACGGCCGGAGTAAATATTGGGATAACCGTCCGTACTGTATATCTTCAAATGCGACTTCTTCCTCTATATGCACCTGCAAAAATGAACCGGCGACGAGCAGCAACAAATAGTAAGAAATCGCTTCAGAAAAAGACCATATCTGCGCACCGGATGGATTTGTTAACACGCCGCGCCAATATAGGAGGTACACAACGACATCGATAAGGATAACAAAAAACCAAACAAATGAACGGGCTTTGTATTCCAGTGCGTGCTGCGCATACAACAGAAAAATAGTCAGCAGCCGTTTCATATTTTTTTGTTACCCGCAAACACATCCCGGATAACATCTTCGATGTCAGGCTCTTCAATATTCAGATCATCAACAGGAAAATGCTGTAAAAGCTCTGCTGCTGCCAGGCTCGAAGCGTTTCTGCTTACCTTGATGACAACTTTAGGAAATGAATAGGAAACCAATTCCCCAATTTTTTCAAGCCTTTCAGGAGGTACATACTCGTCCAACACAACAGACAAAAGTTTATGTTTAGCGAACCGCTTTACCAACCGCTCAAGCGCCCCGTCATACATAATTTTCCCATGATCGATAATGATGACCCGCTTTGCCAGCTGCCGGACATCTTCCATGTAATGGGAAGTCAGCACTATCGTCGAACGGTGAAGCGAGTTATATGATGCTACAAAATCACGCATCTTTTTCTGCATCACAACATCAAGCCCTATGGTTGGCTCATCAAGAAACAGCACTTCCGGTGCGTGTATCAGCGCGGCAATAAGTTCCATTTTCATCCGCTCGCCGAGCGACAGCTTGCGGACAGGAATTTTTACCATCTCTTCTACGTCCAACAGCGACGTCAATTCACCGATATTTTTTTTATATTCTTCGTCCCCGATACCATAAATTTCTTTATTGAGAAGAAACGTTTCCTGCGCAGGTAAATCCCACCACAACTGGTTTTTTTGTCCCATCACCAGCGCGATCCGGCGTAAATACGCGTGATCGCGTACAAACGGCACGCTCCCCAATACGGAAACATGTCCTGAAGTGGGATAGAGCAAGCCGGTTAAACACTTCAGGGTGGTCGTTTTCCCGGCGCCGTTTGGTCCGATAAATCCGACAAGCTCACCTTTCCCTATCTCAAACGATATGTCATCAACTGCCGCGACTGATTCATAATTCCGGTGAAACAACGACCGCACCGAAGCGGCAAAACCCGGTTCTTTTTTATGCACTTCATAATGCTTTGAAAGGTGTGATACCGAAATTACCATAGACTTTCCTCCCTAGTATATACCAAAAGAGACCCGCCTTTTTGAGAAAGCGAGCCTCTGATTTGGAAAAAGTCAAACAATTTAGCGAACGACTTTTTTTAATGCTTTCCCGGCGGTAAAACCAGGAGTCTTGCGTGCAGGAATATTGATCGCTGACCCTGTTTGCGGGTTGCGGCCAGTTCGTGCTTTGCGGCTTCGTACCATAAAGGTACCAAATCCGGTAACCACCACCTTGTCACCTTTTTTCAATGCATCGGTAACGGCTCCAAATACTGCTGCGACTGCTTCGCGAGCTGCTTTGGCGGTGAGATTAGCTTTTTTCGCTACGACATCGACGAGATCTGCTTTAGTCATGTAGATATTCACCTCCTCTTGGGCAGAGGGTTCTGACAAGACATTTTTTTTAAGGGATTGTTGCAACAATCTCTAAGAGGCACTGTAAAAGATATAGCGCGTACTGTCAACCTATCATTTAATACATCGCACTGTAACAATCTAAATCGTAACAGATAGATATTTTGGGTCGTCCCGACAATCCAATAATAAAAGTTGCACAACCCATGTGCTATTGAGGGAAAAAGAGCAGTAGCGGTTTTCCTCGGGCTAAGCCCGACGCTACGTCGGGAAAAAACCGCAGGTTTTGTCCCGAATAGCTTATTTGACTACCTCTGTCGCGCGTAATTCGCGGATAACCGTCACCTTGACGCTTCCTGGCACGATCACCTTTTTGGCGATTTCATCACGGATCTCTTTGGCCAGTACCGCCGTGGTGGCGTCAGAAACTGTCCCTGGATCGACGATGACGCGGATTTCTCTTCCTGCCTGGAACGCAAAGCTCTCGGTCACTCCCTTGTGGGACTTGGCGATTTCCTCAAGATCTTTGAGGCGCTTGACGTACTCGTCATAATTTTCATACCGTGCACCGGGACGGCTTCCGGATATCGCGTCGGCGATATACACAAGCATCGATTCCGCGCTCGTGAATGCGGAGTCTTCGTGATGTTGAGCTACGCAATCGATTACCTTCTGGGGTAAGCCGTATTTCTTACACAGCTCGACTCCCAACTCCACATGGTTTCCTTCTTTATCGGCAACGATTTTACCGATGTCATGGAGCAAACACCCCAAGCGTACGACATTCACGTCTGCGCCGATCTCATGGGCGATAGCCACACCGATCTTTGTTTCTTCCATCGTGTGGGCAATCATATTTTGACCAAATGAGTATCGGTACTTAAATCTCCCCAACATGGCAATCAGTGGCGGCGGGAGATTGTAAACCCCCACAGAGTGACATAGCTTCTGCCCCTCCTCAAACATGATGCGTTCTGTTTCTTTTTTCACCTGTTCAATGAGCTCTTCAATGCGCCCTGGCTGTACACGGCCATCCCGGAGCAACCGTTCCAACGTCACCCTGGCAATTTCACGGCGTACCGGATCAAAGCTGGAAAGTCTGATAACCCCTTCTTCGTCGAGGTCTACGTCTACTCCGGTCGCGGTTTCAAACGCACGGATGTTCCGGCCTTCTTTACCAATAATCCTGCCTTTTACTTCTTCATCCGTGACTTTGATAACCGACACCGTGTATTCCGGCACGTAATCGGTGGCACCATGTTTCATGGCATCCACCAATATCTCACGGGCTTTGGTCTCTGCCTCGAGGCGCGCTTCCGCCTCTGCTTCTTTGATTTCACGCGCCATATCTGCGTCCAACTCGTTACGCAATTCAGAAAGGATTATTTCTTTTGCTTCATCGCGGGTAAGATGCGCGGTTTTTTCCAACTTATCAATGGTTTGTTGCCGAATTTGTTCCGCTTCCTCACGCTTCTTTATGATCATGGCTTCTGACTCGATTACCCGTTTCTCCCTATCTGTAAGCGCTGCGTCCTTGCGGTCCGCGGCGATCTCCCGTTCCCGCACACTGCTTTCCAGTCTGCGGACATCCGTCTCCGCGTCACGACGAATTCTGAGCGCTTCGTCTTTGGCTTCCAGGATAATCTCCCGGGCCTGCGCTTCCGCGAGCTTCCGCATTGCGTCGACATCAACGGTGGGCACTGCCGGCTGTTGCGGCTGTTGCTGAGCGCCTTTTTTGACTTTTTTAGCAGCGGGTTGTGCCTGCATAACAGGCGCTGTGTCTTCTACCGGCGCTACCTTTACACTAACTCCACGGGTGTTCTTGGGTTTTACTAACCCCGATAACGTTTTGAGTACATCAAACATATGATTCCTTTCTTAAAGGCGAAGAAAAAATGCAGCAAAAATGACCGCGCAATCTTTAGGCGGCGTCTGTAGGAGAATCTGTGGTTCGTATATATCTCATGTTCCTACAAAAATTCAGTTTTGCTGATCTTTATAATTCGCTTGATGGCAGGGTACATCCTCTGCCTATACCTGGTATTTTACACGTTTGTGAGTATATCGTCAACGACACCCCAGCTTATCTCTGATGAAAACCCGCGCCGTAAAAGATAGTCAGACAGCTTCCGTTTCTGTTCCTGCAGGGGCAAATGCTTCCAGGTGTCCCGCTTTTTATTTGCCGTGGCCTTTGCCAAATTTACTTCTGACTGCTCACCTTTCATCCCCTCGCGTAGGGCGTCTTCAATAATCTCAGGCGCTATTCCTTTACGGACGAGCTCCATACGTATCACCCGTGCCCCTTTTGGTTTTCTGCCGGTACGCTGCCCAACCCACCAGGCGCTAAATTCCGTGTCATTGATATATCCGAGCTCAGTGAGACGCCGGAGCGCGTGCGCAAGTACCAGCGGGGCGGTGGTATGGCTTCGTGACAGTTTTTGAGTCAGATAATCCCTGATTTCTTTTTCGCTTCTGGGTCTATACGACACAAAGCGGATCGCTTGCGCCATGAGCTTTTCGTATACTTCCGATTGATCAGTATCCATAACGCTTCTCACCCTTCTTGTTCCAACAATAATTGCAGTATATACTATGAGTGAATAAGCACACTATGGAATTACTATTTGCCGGCATGACCCCGATACTTGTAGGCTTACTTGTCATTATCTTATCGTCCCTCAAGCAAATTAATGAATACGAACGCGGTATACAATTTACCTTTGGGAAATTCTCTGGCATCCTTAAGCCCGGATGGCGCATCGTGCTCCCCGTCTTTCAGACGTGGCAGAAAGTAGACATCCGTACCAAAGTGGTAGAAGAACCCGATCAGGAAGTGATCACCAAAGACAACGTAAGCACCAAAATCACTGCGGTCATTTACTACAAAATTACTGACGCCCAAAAAGCTATCCTCGAGGTAGAAAATTTTTACTGGGCAGTATCACAACTCGCGCAAACCACGATGCGCAACGTCATCGGCGAAGTCACCCTTGACCAGCTCCTGACACAACGACATGAGCTTGCCGTCAAAATTCGAGACATAGTAGAAAAATCAGCAGGTCTGTGGGGACTCGATGTTTCGAGTGTAGAACTTAAGGACATAAAACTTCCGGAATCCATGGTGCGCACCATGGCAAAGCAGGCGGAAGCGGAACGCGAAAAGAGAGCGACGATCATCAACTCAGAAGGAGAAGTGATTGCCTCAAAGAACCTTGCTGTAGCGGCAAAAACAATGTCGGGAATTCCGGGAGCTTTACACCTCCGGACACTCAATTCGATAAACGATATCTCGTCTGATCAGTCAAATACGGTCGTGTTTGCGATTCCTCTCGAAATTCTGCACGCGCTCGAAGGATTTAAGAAAAAATAATCAGGCTTCTTCAGTGTGCGCGACTTTGAGTGACGCGTGACCTGATTTTACGGCTTTCCAGATAGCCTCTGATATTTCCTTAAATAACTTGCCGTTTTCCTTGAGGAACAGCTTGGCGGCTTCTTTCCCCTGACCGAGCATTTGCGTGCCGTATTTTAGGAACGCACCGGATTTATTCAGCACTCCCAGTTCTACCCCGACATCCAAAAGCGCTCCTTCTTTGGAAATACCGTCGTGCATCACATCATATTCCGCAAGCCGGAACGGTGGGGAGACTTTATTTTTTACAATCCTTACCCGGTGCCTGCTCCCGATCACCTTATCCCCGTCTTTGAGGGTTTCAATCTTTCTGCTGTCCATCCGGATGCTCGCATAGAACTTAAGCGCCATACCTCCGGTAGTCGTTTCAGGATTACCGAACATGACGCCGATTTTTTGCCGCAATTGATTGGTAAATATCACAATCGTTTTAGATTTCGAAATCACCGCAGTTAATTTACGGAGCGCCTGGGACATCAACCGGGCATGCACCCCCATCATGCTGTCGCCCATCTCACCTTCGATTTCGGCTCTCGGCACCAATGCCGCGACGGAATCAATGACGATGACATCAATGCCGCCACTTCTAATCAGTGTTTCAGCAATTTCGAGTGCCTGCTCTCCAGTGTCGGGTTGGGAAATAAGCAGATTATCAAGCTTTACCCCCAGCACTTCTGCCCACTGCGGATCCAACGCGTGTTCCGCATCGATAAATGCGGCTACACCCCCTGATTTTTGCGCTTCCGCGATAATCGACAAACAGACCGTTGTTTTTCCTGATGCTTCAGGACCATAAATTTCTACAATTCTTCCGCGCGGCACTCCCCCGACGCCGAGGGCGAGATCAAGCGGGAGAATACCCGTAGGAACCACATCAATCGCGTCATGGACATTTGCCCGCTCGCCAAGCTTCATGATGGAGCCTTTGCCATACTGCTTTTCAATCGTCTCCATCGCCAACCTGATAGCCTGAAGCTTCTGATCTTGTGCCATAAATACCTCCTGTGGAAAAAATATATTGGGGCAGAACTGAAATTATTCCCATTCTTACACAATAAATGATAGAATACAAGGATTGGTCAAGGGTATTTTGTGACCTTTACTCTTTAACAAAGATAATACCTGTCGCGAACGTACGGTTGAGATCTGAATAGTTCGCGGCACCTATTTAGGGAAAAGTCCGCCTGCAACGCGTTGCGTAGCATTACGGGCAGGTTGGGAGGAAACCGTAAGTTTCGTCCCAAAAAGGAATTGATCCGAATTACAAAAAACGGGGCGTAGCTCAGTTGGTAGAGCACACGGCTGGGGGTCGTGTGGTCGCACGTTCAAATCGTGTCGCCCCGACTAGATACGATTTGGCGGTGTTTTAGGAGGGTAGCGAATGGCTCTTTTAGTTGATATGACGCCACTTTCTCTTCATCAACTGTCAAGTTCAAGAATATAAGTCGGCATATCTCATCTTTCACTACCACATCGGCAGATTGGACGATAACAGAGGCATTTTTTGACAAGTTCAAGAATTGTTGGAGGGTCAGTCTATCTGCTTCGGGGTCTCTAATTGTTTTTTCAAGCTCGGTAATTTCTGCACTTAGGGTTTCTTCTAACGCCTTTAACTCAGCTAAGCGGTCTTCTGTTACCTTTTTGGCTGTGTCACTAATTTTGTTATTTAGGTCGGTAAGAGATAAAGCCCTATTTCTTAACTCACGCCTAGCGTCTAAAAGTACGCTCCTCTTGGAGTGGATTTTTATTTTTACTTGTTCTCGTTTTTCTTTGGTAATTTTTTCTAGGTCTTTGTAGTAGTTGTTATAGTCAGCTTCCGTAAAGTTAAGTCCACTTTCTAGGTATTTATAAATAAAATCAAAAATGACCTTTGCTCGTATGGATTTTTTCAGTCTGTTACACCCTCGGCTTTTGTTATCACATCTATAATTGAGGTATCGCTTTCCACTACCACTTGTTGAGGCTCCTGCGTACATATTTCCACCACAGAACGAGCAAGTAACTATGGCTCGTAATGGATAGAAAGCTAGTTTATGAGGCTTATTAGCTTTAATTTTACGGTAACTCAGGCTTTGCACTTGGGTATAAGTTGAGGTATCAATAGCGGGTTGGAAGTTGTAAAGCTCGGTTAAATTGACCTCGTTACCTCCCTGTATCAAAACGCCATAGTATATAGGGTCGTTGTAGAGGTCGCTAAGGATTTGTTTTGTCATCTTTACCTTGCGCCCAGAACTTTTAATTATTCGCCTATATCCGCTATCGTTTAGATACTTAACAATTTCTTCTATACTCGTTCCTTCTGCTCGCATTTCCCAAGCCTTAACTATTAGAGGAAAGGTTACAGGGTCGGGTCTGTAAAGCCCGTCCTCGTCTCTGATGTATCCATGCTTTGGAGCGGGTGATTTTCCCTCTGCAAAACTTCTACGTACTCCACGGGTGACTTTCTGAGAAAGGTCGTCTGAGTATTGTTTTGATAACACAAAAGCCATACCCAGTAGCATTTTTCCGTTAGCGTCGCTGGTGAAATGATGAGTGACAAACTTGAGGTCTTTTATATAGCCCTCGTCAATCATATCTATTACCTCGCCACCCTCTTTCATATTTCTGGCTAGTCGGTCAGGGTTCCACGCTAAGATACCGTCATAGACGCCTTTCCTAATATCGCTTAGGATTTGTTTGAATAAGGGGCGTTGGTTTGGTTTTTTGGCTGATTTTGTTTCAATGATTGGCTCAGAAACATTAAGATTTAGCCTCCTTGCAAGGGCTAAACATTCGGCTATTTGGTCGTCAATAGACCTTAATTGGCGGGAGCTATCATCCGTAGATTTGCGGGCATACAGCACGTATTTGAGTTTAGTAAAGTCAATTTCTTCTGTATCTTCATACATATTTATATTTCATTTTTCCTAACAATTTTTGCCTTTTTATCAATCTCTATTAAAAGGCTAAAGTAGTCCACCAACTTTTGACCTGCTTCCTTTGCCTCTTCGTCTGTTAAGTCGGCTTTGTACTCCTCCTTAAATATCTTTTTCAGATTATCAGTACTTTTTTGGCTTATCATGCAAGGTCGCTAAACTCGCTTACGGGAGCTTTGAAAATGACCTCTGGCATGACTTCCTTAAACATAGCTCGTGCAGAGAGTATTTTTATCTGCTCCTCTTGGCGGAGACTACTAATGATATTAGTATCCTTAGTTTCTGCTACAAAATAGACTTGGTTATGGTCGCCATTTTCAACTACTACCGCCCAGTCTGGTGTATATTGCCCTGCGGGAGTTGCGATAGAGTAGGTGTCTGGGAGCTTAAAGAAAAACTTAACCGTATCGTTGCGGTCTGCGTTCTCGGCAAACCTTTTCTCTGGCTGTGATACACCCTCTACGGACGGGCTGGGGTCAATAATGACTGCGTCCACTTGTCCGTTATTTGCTGTTTTATAGAGGGTCTTGGCGCTCTCTAGCTTTACTAAATACTTTTCGTAAGTCTGGACTTCTTTATTAAAAAGCGATAATCCGTAATTGTCGCTAATCTCTACATAGCTAATACCTTTAGAGGCTAGGTCTGATATGACGGTTTTAATGGCGTAGGAAACGAGGCTTGCATACTGGTAGGAGTTTTTGAAAAACAGGTCAAAATTATTTACCCTTTGGAGTATGGCTAATAGGGTTTTCTTGGTGAGCTTAGTATCGGCTTGGAGGAGGGCAATAATGTTAGGTAGCTGTTTAGAGGCTCCGATTTCGTAGCTTCGGTCGCTTACGATGTTGCCTCTAATATCATCAAGTAGAAGTGTGTCTATTCCTGTTTTAGTAATGCGTACCCGAATTTCTCGGATATTACTTTCGTCAATTTTGTTAATTTCATCTACACACTTACTTATTATTTCCTCTTCTTGCATAGAGACAACAAACTTAGCCCGCTTTGCTAGTAACTTCCAAAGGCTCTGGAAGCTCTTGTTAGCTAATGCGTCATCTTTTAGGGTTAGGCTAACTCGTTTTTTCTTATGCTCTACAGGTGGGGCGCTTTCTCCTGCCTCATCTCTAAACTCGGTCTGCAATTCAGATACATAATTTTGGTAGCTTTCGTTGGTAACTACGGTAAGTACGTTTATATCTCGGTCGTATATGCGGTCTCCTTGCTGGTTTACCACTAGACGCAAGCCTCGTCCGATTTCCTGTCTTTTTTTAATATCAGAGGTTGAGTAAGCTAAGGTACAGATATTAAAGATATTGGGGTTGTCCCATCCCTCACGTAGGGCAGAATGGGAAAAGATAAACTCCACGGGATTATCTAAGGAGAGCAATTTTTCCTTATCTTTCATAATCAGCTCGTAGGCTTTCTCGTCATTTTCTATTGAGGAGGTTTTTTTCATCTCTGAGAAGTACCCAGAGTGTACCTTGTCAACTCTTGCGGTCTTAAACTCTTGGTAGTCGGCATTGGTAGCTTTCTGGTACTCTTCCTCAAACATTTTGCGGAGCCACCCGTCTACTGGTAGGTAGTCGTCTACACGGTGGATGAAGAAAAGAGAGAGGGTCTTAATCCCAAGTGGGTTAAACTTTCGCTTTTTTTCCAAGTGTTCTAAAACTATCTCACGTACCATCATGCGTACTATTTCATCCTCATTTACAGAGGATTGACCCACATACACCTTTAGACCATTAGAAAAAAGAATGTAGTTATTACCTAAGTTAATCTCGGAGACGGTAAAGCCGTCGTAATATGGATTTTTTGATTTAGTAGCTAAGTTATCACCAGAGCCAACAGTAATAGTTTTGAGTTGCACGGATGTTGCTTGCTTTATGAACACCTTTATTTTGGCTTTTAGGCTACTTCCAGAGGAGTAGATATTCTCCAGAATAATCTTTTTGGTATTTGGGTCGCTTTCCTCTACAACGGTCGCTAGTTCTATTTTTTTAACTAGACCTTTGGCATAGGCGTCAAAAGGGGTAAGCTTGTAAACCAGATTTTCAATATCTCTATGCGTAGCAGAGTATCTAAGTACTATGAGGGGGTTAAGCTCTTTTATGCCCCATTGGGTAGCCTCTCCACCCATCTTCTGTGGTTCGTCTAAGATAACGATAGGGTTAGTCTTTTGGATAAGAGAAATTGGTTTATCTCCCATGCGGTCATGGTTGTTATGGATGATATTTTTATCTTTATTAAAAGCGTCTTTTGTAATGACCATAATTTGCAGGTGAGAGGACTGCGCAAACATTCGGACGGTCATTAGCTTAGTAGATACATACTCGTAGTACTCATAGGACAAGTTGTTATACAGACCCTTAAAATGGTCTTTAGTGATAGCTAGGGACTTCATAACGCCCTCTTTAATGGCTACCGTAGGGACGACGATAATAAACTTAGATAGTCCATATTTTTGATATAGCTCTAAAATGGAGCGGAGGTAAACGTAAGTCTTACCCGTACCCGTTTCCATCTCAAGAGTTACGTTAAGAGGGGCGGTAAAGTCTGGGCTTTTTGAAAGTCTATTGTTTTCCTGTACGGTTTGGATGTTTGTTAGGAGGGCGTCTTTTTCTAAAGTGAGCTTGTTAGGTATTACTTGGAAAATATGCTTTTTTTCTACCTTTACCTGCCCCTCAAAAATATCAGTTACCGCTTTTATAGCGTCCTGCTGATAGTCTAGGTTGGGGTTAAACTTGAGCTTTAGCATAGATTAAATTACCTGCAATTTCACAAAGGTATTGAGGTTTATCTTTTGGCTATCGGTGAGGGCGTTGTCATAAAATGCAAAGGTCTTGCCCTTATATTCTGTGGTGCGTATAGCCTCAACAGACCCATCCTCAATCTTGGCGTCTAGAGATATGTGTATCTCTAGCTCGTTTTCGGTGTCGCTTACTTTATAGAAATTATTTGACCCTAGTTTTAACTCCTCAATTTTTGAGTTAAGTGAAAAACCATTTTTTAGAATTATCTCGTAGACAATATCCAGAGTATTTGCGGTAGCTACGGTGGGTTGGTCTACATATAATCCTAGCTCCTTTAGGTAGTTAGTTTTAAGCTCCCCAAGGTCTTTATTCTCGGTTAGTTCAAACTCTTCCTTTAGGTTAAAGTTGGATGGAGACAACTTAAATACTTTGTATTTTAAGTTTTGAGCGTTTTTAGATGAAAGTCTTTTTAATCTATCCAAGCATACCTCGGCTACGGTGTTTAGTCCTAGTTGTCTAGCATTTTTACCGCTTTCCTTTGTATCATCTATAGCTTCATCTAACTGGACTAACAAAAACTTATAATTCTTTTTATCTTCGTTAAGTAATTCAAAAATAGCCTGTCCTGTTGAACCAGAACCAGCGAAAAAGTCCAATACAATATCATTTTCTTTTACGTTGCCTATTGCTACTAGGTTTTTAATTAACTTTGCTGGTTTGGGATTATCAAATACGCTTAACCCATCAAATAGGTCTGCAAGCTCACTTGAGCCATCCTGATTGCTTCCAAATTGCTCATGTCCCCACCAGTTAGTAGCGCATTGACCCTCTTCTTCACGTTCAAATTTGAAATACTTTTTTCGGGGAGTGCCATTTCCCTTGTCTGGGAAAATTATCCTATTGTCTGCAAGCAACTTTTTGAAATTTGCTTCGTCTCCCATCCATTCTTCGTCATATTCTTTTCCAGTTGGCGTGGTAACCCTATATTTAGTACCAGATTGACCCGTACCAACTTTCCAAGGTTTTGAAGCCCAATCACCCCTAGGGTCATTGTCTGGATTTGAAAACTTACCAGTAAGTTCAACTTTTCCAACCCCGCTTTTTTTTAGCTCTTGTGAGTTTTTAGCGTATGCCAAAATGTGTTCTCCAACTAAGCCAATCATTTTTGTCTTATCATTTGGTTGATTATGGCGACGTCTCCAATGTATATGTCCCTCAAAATTATCTTCACCAAAGATTTCATCCATTACCATTCGTAAATGGTGTACTTCCTCATCTCCGATAGACACAAAAATTACACCGTCCTCTTTGAGTAGATTTCTAGCTGTAAATAATCTTGAATACATCATGGAAATCCAATCCGAGTGGTATCTTCCATTAGTTTCTGGGTTGGAAGTAAGTTTTTGACCACTTTCTGAAAGTTGATTAGTTCTGGCTAAGTATTCTTTAAGTGGAATACTAAAATCGTCTACGTATATAAAGTCTTTATCCTTATTGTAAGGAGGGTCAATATAAATAACTTTAACTTTGCCAAAGTAGGGCTTTAGGAGGAGTTTTAAGGTCTCTAGATTTTCTCCAACTATCATTAAGTTCTCGGTCTCGTCCCAGCCGATGGATTTATCCTTTTGAGGTGCTAGGGTTGAGTAGGCGGGTGCTTGGATGGCTTGGAAAACCTTATCCTTACCAGCCCAGTTAAAATAAAATCTGTCATCTTCTTTTTCGGTGATTTTACCCGACAGTAGCCCGTCTAATTTAACTAAGTTTACTTTGCCGTCTTCTACAAGGTAGGGAGCGTCTTTTTTAAGTAGCTCTGCTAGGTCAATTTCAGCTTTTTTGTTAATTTTGTTGTTTTGGTCGCTCATATTTTCATCCTAATTTTTAACCTTGTAGCTTTGTACAAAACTTTCAAAGTCATGCTTTTTTATGCGGTACTGTTTTTCAACTTGAAAGGCTTGTAGCTTTCCTGCCCGTATCCACCTGTAAACCGTTAAATAAGCCACTTTAAGGAGCTTGGCGACCTCGGTAATAGAGTAGTATGTGTCTTCTGCCATAGTTATATTTGCTTTATCATTATTTAACATTTAGGAAAGAATTGCAACAGGTTTTAATAGTCTTTTGGACTTTCTCCACAGTAGGTAAAGATGTCACTTTCTTTAACTCGGCTTTTAATCCTGTCATCAATAATTTCCTCAATTTCTTTAAGGTCTAGCAATTCTTGGTCTACAAACTTCATAAACATACTTGTCTGGACAAAATTGTCGTAAAAGTTTCTTTGTGGGTGGACAACTCCCTCTGGTATCTGAATATCATAGGTGGCTCTCAGGTAGTCTAGTATCTTGCCGTAGATTTCATCCGTAAGCCCATCAAAAAGATGGTGCGCCTGCACGTTGCCATGTAGCAGTTTATGTCTCAAACCTTTGCCATACTCGTAAAGTTTGTCGTATAAAGCACCTCCCAATATCTTTTTAATTTCGACTTGGTTCGTAACTACCATTTTGCCCTTGGTAATTTCGCCAGCAAACGCTTCCACGGCGCCTATTAGCATGGTTAGACGGGTATAAAAGGTGGTGGCGTTGGAAGCCTCCATAATGTACATAAAAGCCTGCTGGTTTGGGATAGCTGAGAGCTTGCTTAGCTGGGCAACTTGCTCTTCTTGAAACATAAGACCCGTATGTCCGACGTTACGTACAAAGTAAATGTATATGATTTTTTCTGGGTTGTTGGTTTGCTTGTAAATCACATAGCTATTTGCCACAAATCTAAATGCACATTCAGAAACGACGGAGCATTTTTCTACTTGAGGTATTAGGTTTTTCATAAACTCAAACCTAGCCTCTCCTGCTGATTTTGCCTTGATAACCTTGGAAGCTACCCAAGCGTCGCACTCCCACCAATCTTTGTGATACGAGGTGAATTGATAGCCCTCAAGCTCAAAGGGCGTAACTAGCTCGGCTACCGTGGCAATTTTATATTTAATTAAGTAGTCGTTCATGATTTTGTTTCATACTTAAAGCCAATACTGTCATGGGGAATGTGAGAATTATCATCAACAGATGATGGCATATAGACCCAGCAAGAAAGCTCTGTATATTTCTCATGTCGAGGGGCGCAATTAACAGATACTTCTGCTTGCCTTTGACTTCCGAAAACGTACGTACCTCTGCCCCCATCCTTAGACCAGCATAACCAGAAAGGAGAGTAATCGTCTTTACTACCATCGAGGTATGTAGCGACGCACCTAAAAACGGTTTTTCCGTCTCTCAGAAGATAAGGGTTAATGTGCTTACCTCTTTCATCCACAAGCTCTAGTTTAGTAATGCTCTGGTGACTTTTTATAAGTTCTCTATACTTTTCACTCTCAATGGAAAACAGTTTGGTCACTATTTTTAGGTGTCTCGTATTTCTATTTCTATATAAAAAAATAGCTATGGCAAATCCGAAAATACAGCTAATAAGCGAGGGTAAAATTATTTCTAAAAGTTTATAAATATCCATATTTCAAATATCTAAATAGGTTAGGGTTAATTAGCCGTTAACTATTTTTTCTATCTTTGCTCTAGAGTTTTTCTGAACATCTGCAATCTCTTTTTCCATTACCTTTAACTCCGCCTTAACTTCTTTATACGAAACAATGTCATCTCCCTGCTTTAGGCTACCTCTCCTTTTTATTAACGGGATACTCCAGATATGCTTGTCTTTTCGCATAAATACTCTTACGTAGGAAACTAGATATTTCGTATCCTCATCTAGTCCTTTCAAGAACTTAATTACATCTTTTGCTTGAGCAACTAAGTGGTTCTGATTTAGTTTTTTTGCTACTTCTGTCAGCGCACCAGAAATCGCCGCCTCGTGGAGTTTTTCGTTCATTTTCTGCCATGTCATCATGGAGTGGTTCATTCTTACTGCTGAAGTCTGGTAGTCTGCATATCTGTTTATCAAGGCAAGCTCGCCTAATCTTAACGAGATATCCTCAGGGAGCCTAAACTCGCTTAAGAGAGTAAATGCAAAGGCGTCTTTTGATATTGTCGCTATAGCCCCATCTAGGAGGTACTGATTTGCTGAACTTCTGTCCAAATGCTCTTGTAGTAGATATTCTAACTCTACCGTTGCGTAGGTATGTTTATGGTAGCGGTCAAACTTTTTTTGAATAAAATAAGCTACTAGTCCAAAAATAAATGCAAAGAAAGCGCCAAAAAAGGCTCCTGAGGCGTCTGCGAGAAAAGTATTGTCTGGTTTTGTCTCAGCTATTTGGCTATAAAATCGATGACCTCTATATGCAAGTTCCATGCGTCCATTTTATCTTATTTTATCATTACTATACAGCTTTATTTGTAAAGCCATTCCTTATCCCACGGTAAACGGTTCATGACTTTTAGCGGAAAGTACTTACGTTTTAGATACCAATGTTCTCTAGCTCCTATTTTTTCTATCTGGCGTAAACTATAGCCAAAGCGCCGTGCCACATCTCTATAGCTTGTCTTTTTATAGGTAGGTAAAGAAAAGTGTTTAACCTCACGGGTTGTGGGGTCAACAATACTTAACGAGGTTTCGTGGTCTGTCCTCATCCCCAAAAAGTAAAACTTATACATATCCAACCTATCTACTCGTATGCTTCTTCCCATACCTACATTATAAAATATCTTTCTTTTGGCTAAAACACCGAACTAAAACCACCACTTTACCTTCATTTTGGATAATAACTAGCTACATGACTTATAATAGGTGTATGCCTATCAACGGTTTTATTTCTATAAAAGAAAGTGAGTACTCGTACTCCGACCCCATCATCGTAAGGAAGTGGGCAACTGGAAGTCTCTCAGTTAAAGTTGGATACGTAAAAAAGCACCCAGAAAAGTATGTGATTTGTCTGGAAAAGATATGGCATGGAAAAGGTGGGCAACAAACCTCAACATTCAATATAAAGGATGGTGGAGACTGGGAAGCCTTAAAGAGGGCTATAGATAGTTTACTACCAAACCTCGGAGACGTATCTAGCAAGGAGGCTATTGACAATGCTATCGATAAAATAAGTAAAGAGACTGATTTCCTTGGAATAATCGCTAGGTATCCCCAGCTTTTGGAAAGTACAGGTGATATTGATATTCTAATGCTCCCTCAAGACCAAAAAGAAGCATTGAGTAAGCTATTGGCTCTGGGTGGGTCGCTAACCAAATCTGTAATTGAAAAACTTGCAAACCAGCCAGCAAAAGATATTGAGGAGTTCATTAAACTTCTTGAGACAATGAAACTATCAACCATCAATTCTTTGGTAACTCATGTAACTTCACGTCTAGGGTTTATTGAGATGTTTGAAAAAGTCATACACGATGACAGTTCTTTTGAGAGACGAGGTGCTAATTCTGTGCACAATCTCCTTAAAGCCAATATCTGGATGATTGATAGAAACTTTTCAGTACTTCACGATGACGAGACCCTTAAAAAAATAATATCTGAACGGTGGGGAGAAATTTGTGAGGACGAAAATGCCACAACACGCCCAGACTTTCTTTGCATGACCAACCCGTTTGACAAGGGAAGAGATAGGAACTTGGTCATTATTGAAATTAAGCGACCTTCTGTGGAGCTGAAACTCCCACATGTTGAGCAGATTATGAAATATAAGGAAGTGCTTGAAAAATACTCAGGAAATACGGTTTCTAGCTTTACCTGCTATTTAGTGGGTCGAGAAGTTAGCTCATTGCTCAAATCAAATGATTTAACCAAATCAGGTTATTTCATCAAAACATACACGGATTTTATTCAGGATACTCGTCAATTTTATGAGGAATATCTAAAGATTATTCAGAGTGAAGAACTTGCCTTCTAAACACAAATACCCCACCCTTATTATGGAATGGGGTATTTAGTAACTTTCCCCAAAGTTTACTGTTTTTCGTAAGTTACTTCTACATAAGTACCAAAGCCAAAAAGGGCTAAGGGTAAAAAGATAAGTCCTAACAAAAAACCTTTCCCCGCACTAAAGCCACCGCTCTCTTTTTCCTCAACAATTTTCCAGCCTCGGAGTAAGGTCGCTTCCTTGAGTTTTCTTCCGACAATGTCTCCTTTTTTATACCGTATGGTTTTTCTCATGCTCTCACCTGCCTTTCTTTAGCAAATTACTACTAATAATTTGCGTAGGGTCGTTAGCGGTGAGTAAACGCAATAAGCACTCCCCGCCAACGCCATAGCCTTTCGGCTACACACAACCCTTTCGGATTGTGACCCACCATAGGTACGCTGAACGAGGAGCGCTCGTTCCCTATGGTGGGTTTTGGTTTTAACCATGCTCGTATCGCTACGAGTTTAGGTCGTTACGCAAATTATATCAGACTGAGGCGCCTCATTGGTATAATGGGTAGTAAAGATAAATATAAATATGCACGTTTTCGTATTTCCTAATAAAAAGGTGATTTTGACTAGCTGGCAACTGGAGACGGACGGTCGGAGTGGTTTTTTATATCACAACAAAAAACTAGTCCATACTTTTAAGGATTGCATGACCGTACGGTGCAAAATCTTTGTCCACCTTTTTTACAATGCCAACATTCTCTGTAGCTATGAGGATATTTACAAGACAAGCTATAACCCACACTATCCACCCCAAGGGAAACGGGCAAGGGTAAACCAAGGGATACAAAGACAGATAAACCACCTCCGCTTGGAGCTAAAGGGTCTACCCATGTCCATAGAAACGTGGCACGGTGCAAAGCTCGTCATAGAAGACAAACAAAAAGTGGTCATCATGGGCTAATTTCTCCTCAGTTTCCTCACTTTTCCTCAGTATCCTCTAATAGAAATAGGTCGGTCTAGCAATGAAAATTAAGGCATGGGACTTAAAGAGACAAAAACTCTCCATGCTACTGAAAATACATCACCTCCAGCAGACCAAGAGGAAAAGGTAGATTTGACCAAAGTAACTTTTATATCCCTCGTCAACGCACTTCTCAAAGTCCCCGTAAGTGAGGAGCTAATAAAACTCAATGCCTACACGATTAGCGACGGCGTGGGTGGGCGGATAATTCTTTAACTCCTATTACTTCCATAGTTAGTTCAATAGTCATCACCATATTAGTATTGGTAGGTAAATCCACCGTTACCCAAGCCCTCATACCTGTATTTTTCATCCAAAATAACCTTAGTGATGTCAAAAGTAGGGGGTTTCCAGTATGTTAAAATGGTATCCGTCAACAGTTCAAGATTTTTCGCTCGTTGGCGACCAAACATGAATGAACGCAGACAACAACGCATAAAACGCGTAGTACAACAACGCCAAAATGGCATCATCGTTGTACTTGAAGACATCCACGACCCGCATAATTCCGCTGCCATACTCCGCACTTGTGATGCCATGGGCATACAGAACATCTGGTATATTTTTGAAAAAGAAAAACGCTATAACCCCAAAAGAATTGGGAAAGCCACGAGCTCAAGCGCCAATAAATGGCTTGATTTTCAGATATTCCTCTCCACTGCTTCGTGTGTCGATGAGCTTAAAAAACAAGGCTATACTATCGTCGTTACCGCACTTCATGACAATGCGGTTTCATTATTGGATAAGGAATTTGATGAAGAAAAAATCGCCGTTATAGTCGGAAACGAACATAGCGGTGCATCAGAAACAGCCATCAAATCCGCGGACGTTATTTTACAGATACCGATGCTTGGATTTGTTCAGAGTATGAACGTATCGGTAGCCGCGGCCATGGTACTTTGGGAAATGACAAAACAACGATATGGGAAATTCACGCTTCCTTCCTCTGAACAGCAAAAGCTTCTCGACGACTTTCTGGTGCGCGCCAAAAAATAAAGTTCTTAAAAGGGAAAAAGAGCAGCGGCGGTTTTCTTCGGGCTTTGCCCGGCGCCGCGTCGAGAAAGAATCGTAGGTTTTGTCTCGAGACGAGCCTATCGCTTCGGAGATTGCTTGCGTGCGCGTGATTTGTGGGCAAATCCTGCCTTGATACGCTGCTTTTTCCGGGAATCCCGGGTCATAAAGCCACGTTTCTTCAAAATCGGGCGGAATTTTTCTTTATCTGTCTTTTCGAGCGCGCGGGATAATCCGTGAACCACTGCGCCCAATTGTCCTGACGGTCCTCCGCCGGTGACATGGATACTGGTCACGAATCTGCCAATCGTATTTGTCGTACGGAATGGCTCAAGATATACTTTTTTCGCTACTTCACCCGGAAAATACGCATCGGCCAATCTGCCGTTTATGATACATTCACCTTTAGGAACAGACACGCCGTCGATCGTAAGGTTTTCACCTTTGACGACATACAACCGGACTCTCGCGGTGGCATTTTTTCTCCTGCCGGTCGCTTCGTAATAGGATACGTTTGCTTCCGTCGCTACTTCATCTAACGTTTCTTTTATTACTTTTTCGTCTGCCATATATTACCTCACTATAAATAACTTCGTTTATGCTGTGTGCTGTACTTTACTTGCAAATTCATGGTTTGCTTCCGGTCGGACATGCAGCCTCGCGATCATACCATGGCGCAACCGGTTTTTGGGCAACATCCCCATGACTGCGGCGCGTATGATATCCTGCGGCCGGTCACGTCTGATCTGCCACAGCGCTTTGGTTTTCAGTCCCCCTGGAAATCCGGAATACCGGGTATACAACTTTTCCTTTTCTTTGTGACCGGTTACCTGTACGTGCTTCGCGTTTATCACTACGACAAAATCACCGCAGTCCAGGTTGCGGACAAAATATGGCTTTGACTTACCGATGAGCTTGGCAGCAATCTCTACCGCCACGCGGCCAAGCACTTTGTCCTTGGCATCGATAACATACCACTTTCTTTCAATTTTACTTGCCTTGGTAGATACGGTTGTACTCATAGGTTATTTGGTTGATTTGGCGGCTTTCACCGTCTTTTTGGCTTTTACCGGTTTTTCAACAACCACTTCAGCTTCCTGCACTGCATTTCCGTCTTTCGTTGTTTTCGTCACTTTCGTTGCTTTCGTTTGCGGTTTTTCAGGTGCTGCGTCAACAAACTCTAAATATACCATTTCTGAAGCATCGCCGCGGCGTGCGCCCAACTTCACAATCCGGGTATACCCGCTATTCCGGCCTGCGAACCTGGTTTTCGCCATATCCACCAGGAGTTTTGTCACCGTTACATCAGACAATGTTTTTTTCACTTCCAGCAGTGAACCATTTGTCGCGCGCTTCGTTTTGGTAATAAGCTTTTCGACCATCCCTTGTACGGATTTCGCTTTCGCGAGCGTCGTATGCAGCCGTCCATGTGTGATAAGCGCACGGGCAATATCCCGGAATAATCGTTTCCGCTCATCTTTGTTTCTGCCTAATTTTCGGCCGTATACCCCGTGTTTCATACAGTATTAGATAGAAAGCACTACTCCCTTTTCTTTCAGCTTATCTTCGACAATAGAGAGGGATTTAGCTCCCAAATTCTTAATTTTCATAAGATCAGTTCTCGGCGCGTTCAATAATTGTCCGATTGTTTCAATATTACCCCGGCCAAGTGCGTTGACGATGCGGGTTGGGATATCCAACTCTTCGATGCGCATCTTCAACACCTCGTCTGAGATGGAAGGAGACGCGACCACTGCATCATCTGCAGTCTTTTCTTTCGGTTCATGCACCTGTGAGAAATAAGAAACCAGCACTTTTGCTGAACTCCGGAGCGCGGCAAGCGGACTTACCGTTTCATCGGTCCAGATTTCCATAACTAATTTATCCAAGTTCGTCATGCGTCCGACACGGGTCGCATCTACTCGGTAGTTTACGCGGACAACCGGGCTGAACAATGAGTCCATTGGAATACGTCCGACTTCGTCATAATGGCGTTCGTCTGCCTGAACATAGCCATATCCCTTTTCTACTGATGCTTCAAGCTCCAGCTCAGCCTTTTTATCGGTGAGCGTTGCGATAACATGGTCAGGGTTGACGATCGTCACTCCTGCGGGAACTTCAAAATCACGCGCAGTCACGACTCCTGGTCCTTTTTTGGATAATTTCAACACTGCAACATCGTCACCTTCCACGGATAAACGGACTTTTTTAAGATTTAAAATAAGTTCTACGATATCTTCCTTGAGCCCGGCAAGTGTGCTGAACTGATGTGACACACCCTTCACTTTAATAGAGGTGATCGCAGCACCGGGAAGCGAAGCCAACAGCACGCGGCGGAGGCTGTTTCCCAATGTATGACCATACCCCTGTTCGAGCGGTTCGATAACAAACATCCCGTATCCGGGTTTTTCTACCTCTGTTTTTATTGCAAAATTTGCATCCATCATACTTTTTAGAAATTTATCGGCCTAGTTACTTAGCGGCTTAGACATTATGCTAATCGCTAAACTCTAGACTCCTAAAATCCTCCTTTAACGTGAA
This sequence comes from Candidatus Gottesmanbacteria bacterium UBA6580, assembly GCA_002433895.1. Lineage (GTDB taxonomy): Bacteria > Patescibacteriota > Microgenomatia > UBA10105 > UBA927 > UBA927. The sequence goes on along the minus strand of DJJA01000003.1, from coordinate 366,332 downwards.
TAATACTCAATAACTAACTGTGTGTTGATGTCTTCCTTAACGTCATCCCGCTCCGGCAAACGGGTCACTTTACCCACTCCTGACTGACGTTCCAACCACGCGGGAGGTGTAAATGTTTTATCCTCAAGCATTTTTTTAACCGCAGGAATATTTCCCGATTTCGGCATAAGGGTGATTACCTGGTTAGCAGAAACAAGGTATGAAGGAATATTTACCCGGCTTCCGTTTACCATGACGTGCCCGTGCGATACGAACTGACGCGCACTGGTCCGGGTCGGAGCAAGCCCCAACCGGAAAAGCGTGTTATCTAGTCGGCGTTCCAAAAACTGCACCAACATATCTCCGGTGTTTCCCCTCCATTTACGTGCCATCGCGTAGTAACGGCGGAACTGTCGTTCCAGCACTCCATACATACGTTTCATTTTTTGTTTTTCCCGTAACTGTGTGCCGTAGCCTGAAACCTTGCGGCGCATTTTCTGACCATGCTGACCTGGAGGAATATTGAGCCGGCGCATTAAACCTGCGTGACTCTTCGTCCCCACGGTTTTAAGGCCTAAATCAATGCCTTCTTTTCGTGCTAATCTGTTTTTTGGTCCGTTATATTTTGCCATATACGTACATTACACTCTGCGCTTTTTCTTCGGTCTCACGCCGTTGTGCGGAATTGGTGTTACATCGGCAATAAGCGTAATGCCCAATCCAACTGCTTTTAGCGCCCGGAGTGCCGCATCGCGGCCCGCTCCCGGTCCTTTGATAAATACTTCAACCTCCCGGAGTCCTGCATCCATCGCTTTACGCGCAACGCCTTCTACCGCTGTTGTTGCCGCATATGGTGTTGCCCGGCGCGCGCCTTTAAACCCGACAAGTCCTGACGAGCCCCAGTACAACGCGTTGCCATGCTCATCGGTTACCGTAACAAGCGTGTTGTTAAACGTTGCCGTTATATATACTCTGCCTTTTACCGGAATTGTTTTGGTGACTTTGGTTGCCATAGGTTATTTCGTTGCTGCTGCTGTTTCTGTCTTTGCGCGATCTTCTTTCTTGAGTGCTCCGACCGTCATACGCTTACCGCGCTTTGTCCGGGCGTTTGTCCTGGTTCGCTGTCCCCGTGAGGGTAGGCGGCGTGCATGCCGTATACCACGATATGACTTGATATCAATAAGACGCTTGATGCTGTCTCCGACTGAACGGCGGAGATCTCCTTCTACCATGGTTTCTTTTTCAATGATCTTGGTAAGCTTACTGACTTCATCGTCCGTAAGTGATTTAAATTTTCTTGCTCTGTCTAATCCTGCTTTTTCAAGGATACCGATGACATTTGTGCGTCCTACCCCATAAAGATAGGTAAGCGCTATATCTAATCGTTTCTCGTTTGGTAAATCAACTCCAGAAATACGTGCCATAGTAATATTCACTCGGAGGGGCAAACCCAAAAGGGGTTTTCCCCTTCCGACGCTTCGCTGCCTCCCTTTTCTATTGTGTCCTCAGCCTGAAATAAATTCATGCTTCGGACGTTTTTTTATATGTTATCCTTGTCGCTGTTTATGCTTCGGGTTTTCACAAATAATGTATACCCGCCCCCGCCGGCGGACATTTTTACATTTTCTACACATTGGTTTTACACTTGCTCGGACTTTCATAGGTTATTTCATCCTATACGTAATTCTTCCCTTATCAGCATCGTACGGCGACATTTCTAATTTTACCTTGTCACCCGGCATGATACGGATAAAATGAAGCCGCATCTTACCTGACAAATGACAAAGTACAATATGGTTATTAGCCAGCTTTACCCGAAACAATGTATTGGGCAAGCATTCGACCACTTCTCCGTCAATCTCTATATTTCCCTGATGTGCCATAAAATAACAACAATTTTCCCTCTTAGTTAGAGAGGGAAATTGCTGAAGTACCCTATTGTACCCCATACAGGAGATTTGGTCAACCCATGCCCGGAAAAGCAAACTACAGCCTCAAAAATACCCTTCATCGATGAGCTCCTTGCGCTTTTCTTCGTCAATCCACAAAGGAAACTCCCCGCTTACCGAAGCGTATTTGGGTGATTTGCTCAACTTGAATTCGAGCACGCTATCGAGCAACCGCGCCACATCGAGCCGCTCACCAAGGATATTCTGCTGCTCCTGCGGATCCTTGAACAAATCAAACAACTCGACATACTTTTTATGCGGCATATTATTTTTATACATTTTCCACCGGTTGTTCCGTATAGACACAATCGCATCTTTACGGTGTTGGCCTATAAGATACGTATCCCCTACATGTTGCGCGCCATCGCCCATGATAACCGGCATGAAACTTGTTCCATCAACCGGCTCTTTTTGCGAAACGCCCACTAACGACAGCAGTGTGGGGTATATGTCTACCATCTGCACCAACTCGTGATACACACCCTGCAAGGCTCTTGGTACCGACATGATGAGCGGCGCGTGGGTTTCTTCATTGTAGATGCTCCACCCATGGTCAAGGTTGCCGTGTTCCATAAACGCTTCTCCGTTATCGGAAAAAAATATCGTTATCGTTTTCCGTTTCACTTCAGGACGGCGCAAAAAAGCAAGAAGCTCCGAAATGTCAGAATCCGCATGAAATAATTTTTCGTCGTATAGCCCTTTCATATACGCCACAACATCCGGATCCTGGTTGTTTACTTTCCCCCAATACCAACTCATCCGCAGGTCATAGCTTTCATACGACGGTAAACTATCCACAACTTCCCGTGCTTTTTCAAGATTATTTGCCACAAGCGCTGCCCGCAACGCAACGGCAATCTGCTGATTTTTAGCGCGGCTCTGAGGTGTCGTGGCGCTTTGGAGCCGGCGTGTGTAGTCGGCAATAACAAATTCATAAAACGGCCGGTTATGTGCACGGTACTCATCTACCGATATCGATATATTTGTATACGGTGGCGCTTCTCCAAACAATCTCGGTCCGCTTCCGGGTAAGTAGGGGGCGTGAGGCACGTAAGAGTGCAAAAAAATAAATGTCGGGGTGCCGTCCAATAATTTCGGGAGCAGCGGTGTGTAATGCGCAGGATCACTACCCTCAATGTCATATACTTCCGTAAATCCGCGGCCCAAGCCTTTATCCAAAGGAAGGAGTATATCATCCGTTACCCCTCCCCAAATTGTCCGGTACCCGCGGTTAGCAAGCTGTTGGGCAAGCAGCGGTATATCAGCGGACAATGAGTCGGTAAACCCGCGGACAACGTGGTGTGTGCTGGGGTAAAGCCCGGTAAACAACGACATATGACTGTCTAGGGTTATCGATGACTGGGTATAAAACCGGGAAAATAATATATTCTCTTTGGCATACGCGCAAAGATTGGGCATCGTGTCACGATCATAGCCATAGCAAGGCAATTCCGGAGCGCGCATCGTGTCTAAATTTACCATGACGATATTACAGTCAAGACATGGCGCGATACCAGGGATAGTAAACGGCAACCGGTAGGTAAGCTCGCCAAGCATCCTCCTCACAACGCGGGGTTTCCAAATCAATATCATTGCGGCACCAACGGCGACGGCTATTACCAACAATAATGCGCAATATTTTTTACACTTCACCATGTCCTACATCTCCTTTGGTTGATTCCGGAGTTGCTGCAAGCCTTCGATATGTTGCAGCAGTTTTTCTAATAACACTGTTTTCTGGGAAGAATTTTGGTGATATAGATCTTCCTGCTCACCCGGATCTTTTGTTATATTAAAAAGTTTTTTGGTCTGCATTTCTTCGTCGTAGATAAGTTTCCATCCGTCTGCACTTCGTATGGCTTTTTGCATAGTCGCGTAACGGTATACCGTCTCCGGATAGATATCCAAACGCAATGATTTTCCCTCCATCAACGGCAGCAAACTTTCTCCTTGTATTTGTGACTGCATATCAGGAGAAAATTTCAGGCCTACCAACGAAAAAAGCGTGGGCATGATATCAATATTGCGCACTTGCTGTGGTATTCTGACTTCCTTTGTATGTCCCGGCGGTATCACCATAAGCGGTATATGCAACACTTCATCGTACAAGGTCATTCCGTGATCTATTCTCCCATGCTCGTAAAACTCTTCTCCGTGAGATGACGTCACGACAAATATTGTTTCCCGGGGTAATGCAAGATTTTCATATGCCCCGATAAATTCCCCGATACTTTTATCCATAGCAGCCACCTTCCCGTCATATACTGCCCGTAAGAATGCTACGTCATCTGGTTCTAAAAATATCTTTCCGAGCATAACCCCTTCTTCCCGTAGTTTTTTTTGTTCTTCTGTGGAACCGTTTAATCTGCCTTTATATGAGGCGTCCACAAACCGGCGGCTTATTCCTTCGGGAGGCATATACTGTCCATGCACATCAAATCCGTGCAATAGTAAAAACATTTTGTTATCTTTATGCTTCTCGACAAACGCTAACGCAGACGGGGTAGCCATAGGTAACCCGGTAAAATTTCCTAAACTCTCATACACGTCAAACCCCTGATCAAATCCATAGGATGCTTCCATTGCTGCCCCGCCGGTAAATGCAGCTGTCGTATACCCCTGGTCTTTAAATTCCTGCGCGAACGTGCGCATACCAGGATGCAATACACTGAGATTAGCGGACTCTGTTTTCTGTAGCGCATCCTCGCTCAGCAAATCTTTGTTGACGATACCATGTATTGAAGGATACACCCCGGTCATCAGACTCATGGCTGATGGAAGCGTCCATGAAGAAGCAGCCATTGCGTTCGTGAAGACATAACCCCGATTTGCTAATGTGTTCAAGGTGGGTGTTACCGGCCGGTCATTACCAAAGGTCTCCAACGCATCTGCCCGGAGCGGATCAACCACAATCATCACGATATTGCATTCCCGGCACGGTGCGACCGCTGATTTTCCCATGTTCATTTTTCCGAAGACTATCCACCCGACGACCAGAAATCCAAATAAACAAAAAACAACGGCTATCGCGCTCTGTGCTTTTTTCATAAGGCGTGTACTATACTTACTATAGTACATCTCAAACCGCAATTATGCCCAGAAAATTTGCCGTTGTTATTCTTTTTCTGTCGGTCATTGCAGCCGGCATTGTGTGGCAAAAAAACACACAACCGTCATTATGCAAGAATCTTGATTGTTTTCTTATGAAAGACTCGGACGGCTTCACGGTGAAAGAACTTTATACCGACACCAAAGACGCGTACCGCGCGCTATATAAAAATGCCAACCGGTATATACGAATAGAAGCTAGAGTAATCAATCCTTCACAAAAAGACGCTGAATTACAGGCGGCGGTAAACCGGATGCGCGCGCTGTTCGAAAAAGCCCCTGCGCCGTATCCCGGCGAAATATCAGACGCGATTGTCTGTGACCCCGCATTTATCCCGATGGAAAAGGAGCTGAAAAACGCAAACACCTCCCTCACCTATTTTACCGGGTATCTCAATAACCGTATGACATTTGGCTCCTGTTCCCTCGACCAGGCAGTCTATAAAGGAATAGCCGCGTACACCTATTGTCCTGCCAATAATCTTTATATCAATATTGAGCTTTTTACGCCGACAGAAGAATTTGAAGCCAATAGTCCGGCAGTGGAAAATCAGATACGTACATTGCGGTGCCCGGACTAATACAACGGATGTTAGCGTGAAAAAATATCCAGCGGCTTACCTTGTACAAAATCAGGAATTTTTACCCCTAGTGCTTTCATAATAGTCGGATACTGCTGGATAAGTGAAAATGGTTTATCGCCCAAAAAGTTATTTTTCTTTATCCCCGGTCCTGCCATAATAAACGGGGTCCACATACCCGGCACGTTTTCTGATTTAATTGCCTGCTTATAGCCAGATACCAACGGCGCTGAAAACGGCGCCAGGTCAGCAGTCATTTCTTCGTTCCATCCGTATCCTGGAGTATTTGCGATCACGAGATCACCGATACGGCTGGGGTCAAGCTGCATAAACTCACGGGCATCTTCCCATTTCACCACTTCGACGACCGGAGAAACACCGTTTTCATCTTTAAGATCTTTAAGCGTTGCGATAACATCCTCGCGGAGTGCTTCATATTGGGCACCCGTTGCACGGACATACGGACCGGCAAGCCCATTGGGATTGATATATACATGTGCCATCTTCAGATACATAACTTTTGATTGTTTCCAGTCTATGACCGGCTCGCCGGTTTTAGGGTCAATGGTAAATTTCAGCCATCCCTTTGACGCGAATATGTTGTTAAGATTAACACTCCTATCCTGCGGCACCGCGCCATGATCACTGCTTAATACGATATATGTATTTTTATCCGCGACTTTCAGTATTTCTCCGATCATCCCGTCAAGCCGTTTATACATATCCTGCACCTCCTGCCACAACGCTTCCCGCTCACTCGCGGGTACCGCGGCGTAGGAAGCGCTCTTGGGGTCAATACTCCCCATCCACCATTTACTGGTGAGCATCTGGTTGGGGGTATAAATATCGTGGATGACGACATCGGGTGAAAAATCTTTTACCATCGCCCCGATTGCTTTTGTGTGCCAATCAAATGATAACTTTGCCTCATCCATGAATGCTTTTTTATCTTCAGGATAGTAAACAAGCTGTGCCGGGAAATTATCCGCGAAATCCACCATGGGACCTACTGATTTCTCAAGCGCATCTGCCGCGGATTCCGGGAACGTTATGTTCCGGTTTAACGCGTCATAGAGCAACCTGATACGGAAAAATCCGTTATCACCCAGCTTAATAACTCCGGCTTTAACATGCGAGTCAACGCTTACCGACGCATCGGCAGTTTTCCATACAAGCGATATCGGGTGCCAGTCCGTCCAATCCCCTACCGCGATATCGCCAAGCTTATTTTTCTTATCCAAAGAAAATAGCACCCTATCTGCCGATTTTTTCTCATCATTGGTGCTGTCGTAAATATACGCATACACCGGTGTGCCCCACCCAACAAGTGTTACTTCCAGTGGATCGGCAAAACTGATCGGTGGATTGTCCCAACCAGTTGGCGTGACGCCATCCAAATACTGGGTAAGCTGCGGACCGAAATAAAATAACCGCGTTCCCCTTCCCTGCTTCTTCCGTTGCGATAAGTCTCCGAGTGTTTCAAAATTAAGTGACGCAAAATCTGCTCCCCACCCACCCCAACGTCCACGGATAACGACGCCCTTTTGAATTTCAGGGGGCGTGCTTCCGGGCACTGAAAGGATGGCAACTTTCATCCCGGCTTCTTCCAGTGTTTTCCATATGGGAGCAACTTTTTTTGCCGTTGAGCGGAAACCGGGAACCGCGACTGCATCCAACGGCTTTCCTACTTCGCGCATCGGACCATCGTCTACCCCATGGATTTCCGGCATAGAACCCGTTAACAGGGTCGCGAAATTTGTCGGTGTATGACTGGGAAAATTCGGATATGAATATCCAAATGTGCCGCGGTCCATCAGTTTTTTTATATTGGGCAATTTACCTTCTCGTGCCCAGGCGTAGATATTAAACAACCCGGGCTCTGCGCGCATGCCATCAGGGATAAACCAATACAACTTAACCGGGGATTTTGAAGAAATGTTTTTCGTTCGGGAATAATACGCGCCACCCACGATCAGTAGCAAAACAAGAAGGATGACGCTTTTCTTCATTACCTCTGAGAATAATACTCAGGTGCTTTCCGCGTCAAGCGAGCTATCTCACAACGGGAACAGGGGTTAAAATGTCAGGAGCGCTATCAGTGACTGCGAGCGTCTGCTCAAACACTGCGGCGAGTGAGTGATCACGGGTTGCGATAGACCACCCGTCCTCATGGTAATACATGGTGGGATTACCCATCGTATAGATCACCTCTATCGCAATCGTCATGCCCTTCTCTAACAATGGGGTTTTTTCTATATTTCCCTTAAGATACCCGGGGATCTGTGGTGGCTCATGCAATGTCGTCCCAACACCGTGACCCACCAATGACTTAGCGATCCCATACCCTGCTCCTTCAACAACCTCCTGAATTATTTGGGATATGTGTCCTACCCGGTTACCTGCTATTGCCTGCCCGGTCGCCTTTTTAAGCGCGTCTTTGCCCACGGCAAGAAATTGCTCTACCTGCTTGCTGCGCGTGGCGTCTTCTATGCTACCTATCACTTTCGTCCATGCTGTGTCAGTGTGATACTTTTTATTGATTAAACCGACATCGATCGTCAGCACATCACCGTCTTTTAGTTCATACTGCGTCGGTATACCGTGGACGATAACGTCATTCACGCATAGACAGGTCGCCCATTTATAGTCTGCAACCGTAGAAAACGACGGCTTCATCCCCGCTTCTTTTATGCGCTTCTGCGCGAGCGCTTCTACAGACAAAAGGGTAACACCCGGTTGTGCAAACTCGAGCAGCTCAGCAAGCGTCGCGCTCAACACTTTTCCGCCTTCGCGCATTGCCTCAATTTTATGTTCTATCTGTTGTGTCATCATACGAGTGTTCCAAGAAACCTTTGCAACTCCTGGATTAATTCCTGTTCTGATCCTTCATTCTTGATCACATAATCCGCAATAGCGATCGGGCCACCGGAATTTAATTTTTCTATCTCTGCCCGGTCACGCTCACGTGACTCCGTTGCCGTCAGAGGACGGATTTTCCTCGCCGCTAAACGCGTATAACGGATTCTCGGTGATGCGTATATAGAAAGAATAATGAGACTGGGGAATTTTTCTTTCAGAAATATGTATTCCTCCCAACTTCTCATACCATCAAGTACGATACGGTCAGATGTTTTTTCTGCTTCCCGTATCCTTGGTTCTATTTTTATCGCCATGGCTGCCATACCCAACTCACGGCGGATATCTTCGCGGTACTTACGTTCGTTCGTCTCATTTATGGGGAGCCCCAATTCACGAAGACCTCTATCGGTCGCGTCACCAAACCGGAGAATGGTAAAACCCTGCGCACGGAAAAAATCAGCAGCGGCTGTTTTGCCGGAACCCGGAAGTCCTACAATGGCTATATACACCTTGGATTTCACGAAACCCCCAGGCCGTTAAGAATTTGAGCGGTCACCTCTTCAATTGTTTTCTCGCCGTCAACTTCCAGCAACCTGCGTTGCTTCCGGTAATAATCGAGCACCGGTTCAGTGACATCATGGAATAATTTAATACGCTTTCTGATTGCCTGCAGGGTGTTGTCTTCGCGTATACCTTCTTCTATTCTGCCGCTTAAACGCCACAGTGCTTCTTTGTCATTTACTTTAAGATAAATAACCCGCTCTACACCGTTGGTAAAATCTTCCGCTTGTTTTGTCGTTCTGGGAAACCCGTCCAAAATATAACCGTTTTTGTATTCAGGTTTCGCGAGATACTCTTCGATAATCGGGATAGCTTTCTCATCGGGTATAAGATACCCGGCATTAAGTGTTTCTTTTACATATCTCCCCCATGCGGTTTTTTCCGCAGCCATCTGCCGGAAAATATGTCCGCTGGATAAATACGGGACATGCAAGCGCTCACTTAAGATATTTCCCTGCGTTGATTTGCCTGAACCCTGAATACCAATAAGTATAAGTTTCATAACAATCAGTACATTCCTTTCTCTCTTTATATAAGATAATTACTATTACTTCTCCATGAACCCTTCGTAATTACGCATCACCAGCTGTGCTTCCAATGCCTTTACCGTCTCCAGCACAACAGATACCACGATGAGTACCCCTGTTCCGCCGACGAGCAGTGTGGACACACCCGAGACTCCCCGAGCAAGCGACGGAAATATTGCAAGTACTCCTAAAAACATAGCGCCCGCCAGTGTTATACGCGTCAGAATATAATTTAAGTAATTTGCGGTAGGTGTACCCGGCCGTATCCCCGGTATAAAGCCACCGTATTTTTGGATTTCTCCGGCGATCTTTGTGGGATTAAACGTGATAGCGGTATAAAAATACGTAAATCCGATTACAAGCACAAAATATATGATGTTGTACGAAAGTCCGTCGGGATTAAACGCGGAAGTTAAAAATCTCCCTAAACCCGAAAACACCGGGTTTGGCAACTGCTGGAGAAACCCTCCCAAAAGGGACGGTAACAGCACAAGAGAAACAGCAAAGATAATAGGGATAACGCCTGCCTGGTTTACCCGGAGCGGCAGATATGATGTGTTTCCCCCATACATCTTGTTGCCTCTAATTCTCCGTGCATAGTGCACGGGAATTCGCCGCACTGCCTCGTTCATAAATACTGCCCCCGCGACGACCACAAGCGCGACTACGGCAAAGATGAGCATACTCATAAGTTGCTCAGGCTGGAAGACACTCGCGGTCTGGAACAACACGACCGGCAATCTTCCCACGATACCGGCAAATATGAGGAGTGAAATACCGTTGCCTACACCAAATTCGGTAATAAGCTCACCAAGCCACATAACGAACAGGGTTCCCGCGGTCATTGTGAGCACCACGGAAATGAGCGTCATCGGATCCATAACACCGACAATTCCCTGGTTCCGGAGCAGCATATACATACCGATTGACTGCATCGCGGCAAGAGGAACCGTGAGAAACCGTGTGTATTGGTTTATTTTCTCGCGGCCAAATTCACCTTCTTTTGAAAGCTCTTCGAGTTTTGGAAACACTATTGTCAGCAGCTGCAATATGATAGACGCATTGATATACGGATTAAGTCCGAGCGCCAACACAGAGAAATTCACCAGCGTTCCTCCGGAGAAAATATCCAAAAGTCCCAAAAATTGGTTCTGTGAAAAAAGGAGGGCGAGTTTTTCCCGGTCAATACCAGGGATAGGTGTATGCGCGAATATCCTAAATACTATAAAAATGAAAATGGTTATGAGGAGCTTACGCCTCAGTTCGGGCGATTTCCAACTGTTTACGAGGGCAGTCAATATTGAATTCATACCTTTGATGATCCGCCAGCTGGCGGACAACTACCCGGCGTTCGTCAGACGACTTTGCCGCCTGCTTTTTCTATCACATCCCGGGCCCCTTGTGAACAAGGAACCATGACGGTCAATGCGACAGACAATGATCCTCCGGAAAGAATTTTCACTTCTTTCACGTTTTCCGCAACAAGCCCTGACTTTTGCAATGACTTGACGGTCACTTCCGCTTTTGCAGGAAAAGCCCCAAGCGCGGAAATTTTTATGATGACCGGTTTTGCTACCAATGATTTATTGCGCGCTTTACCGCGGAGGAACGGAAGCCGTTTCATAACGGAAAGCTGGCCTCCTTCAAAATGCTGCGGGACCGTTCCCCGGGCTTTTTGACCTTTTGTTCCGCGACCGGATGTCTTTCCCCGGCCTGACCCGTGTCCGCGTCCAAGGCGTTTGTGTGAGCGTTTTACGGTAGATTGTAGTTTGTGTAATTCCATATTATTTTCCTTGTGTTGTTGCACGGATTGTCCGTAATTTTTTCAGCGCTTCCATCGTCGCATAGACGTTGGATGCTTTATTGTTTGTTCCCAATATCTTGGACACGATATCCCGAATTCCAGCAGCTTCCACTACCGCACGCACCGGTCCACCTGCAATAACTCCGGTTCCTGGTGGAGCGGGTTTTAACATAATCTTGGCAGCTCCTACTTTTACATATACTTCATGCGGAATAGTCGCTTGCTTCATGGGAATAGTGAACAGATGCTTTCGGGCGTAAATAACTGCTTTTTTGACTGCTGCCGAGACGTCCGGCGCGCCGCCCAATCCCACACCTACTTTTCCTTTTTTGTTACCGACAACGACAAGCACGGAAAATCCTACTTTGTTGCCGCCTTTGGTTTTTTTGGAAACGCGGTTTACCTGCACCACCTTTTCCTCGAATTCAGAAGGCACGCCCCGGTTATCTGATCTGCGGAAATTGTTCATCATACCTGTATTCCTCCTTCACGGACACTGTCTGCCAATGCTTTCACTGCTCCATGATACCGATAGCCGGCACGGTCAAATACAACCGCGGTAATTTTTTTTGCTTTTGCTTTTTCTGCTATCGTGCGTCCCAAAGCAATTGCTGCTGCGACATTTTTCCCTTTTGTCCACGCAGAGACAATTGTCTCTGCTTTATCGTCATTGACGATTTGCACGGAAAGCCGGGTGTTTGAACGAAATACCGCTAACCGTGGCCGTTCTGCCGTCCCGCTGAGCCTCCGGCGGATCGACAGTTTTCGTTTCAATCTCATTTCATTTTTGTTTTTCATAATAGTTATTTAGCTCCCGGCGCTCCACCTACCGCTTTGGCTGATTTACCTGCCTTTTTGCGGATATGCTCACCGGTGTATTTAATTCCTTTTCCTTTGTATGGTTCAGGCGGTTTCACTCCGCGCACCATTGCTGCTGTTTGGCCTACCAGATACTTATCAATGCCGCTTACGACAATCTTTCCGTCGGTCACCGCAAATGTAATGCCAGCCGGAGGAGCTATCGTCACCGGATGGGAAAATCCTACATTAAGGGTGAGATTGGTGCCACTTAATGCTGCCCGGTATCCTACTCCTGACAGTTCCAGCTGTTTCGTCCAGCCTTTCGTCACGCCGACAATCGTATTTTTCATGAGCGCTACTACCGTACCATGAAGTGCCTTTGCTTTTTTGTCATTCCGGGTTCTGGTAGCAGACAACTCTTCACCCTCTTGCTTCACGGCCACACCCTGCGGCACGGCAACGACCAATTCACCTTTCGGTCCTTTCATCGTGACTGCATGCTCCGCCAAAGTGACGGTTACATCTTTCGGAACTGATACTAATGAATTTCCAATTCGTGACATACTATCTCCTTACCAAATTTCACACAATAATTCTCCGCCTACACCGAGTTTTCTTGCATCTTTACCGCTCATTACCCCGCTGGGTGTTGATATAATTGCGACTCCAGCGCCTCCCATAACTGCCGGGATCTTCTTTTTGTTGACATACCACCGGAGTCCTGGCTTGCTGACGCGCCTGATACCAGTCAGTATTGGCTCTTTTCCTTCGTAGGTAAGCTCAAGCTTCAATACCGGTCCGTGTTCAGTTGCAGATTCGTCCACAGAAACAAGGTAGCCTTCCTTCACGAGCAATTTTGCCACAGCAACCTTAAGCTTACTTGAAGGAAGCTCTAATGTTTTTTTGTGTGCGAGCGCCGCATTTCTGATGCGGGTCAACATGTCTCCAACTGGATCGCTTATCATCATACTTATTTCTCCTTTACCAAGACGCCTTCACTACCCCCGGCAACTCTCCCTTATGAGCGAGTTTACGGAAACAGATGCGGCACAATTTAAACTTGCGATAAAAAGCCCGTGACCGGCCGCACAGCGAACAACGGTTCCTGTGCCGGACATCAAATTTCTGCTTATGTTCAAATTTCACTACATCAGATGTTTTTGCCATATTATTTCTCCTTCGCAAACGGCATACCCAACTCAGTAAGCAGCGCCCTGCCGTTCGTATCATTACCTGCGTTTGTCACGAATGTTGCTTCAAATCCGCGAGCCTTGTCTATCATGCTGTATTCTAATTCCGGGAAAAGTGATTGCTCTGCTAATCCCAGCGTGTAATTTCCCCGTCCATCAAATCCTTTATTCGGTATACCCCGGAAATCACGGACACGTGGAAGCGCGACTATGGTAAGTCTCATCAGAAAATCATACATTCTGGTACCCCGCAACGTAACACGTAGTCCTACCGGATCGCCCGCGCGCAATTTGAACGTTGAGATTGCCCGTTTTGCCCGAGTAATGTGCGGACGTTGTCCGGTAATCACCGCAAGCTGCTCCGTCACCTTATCTATGACTTTTTTGTCTTTTTGTGCCTCGGCTCCAATACCGCAGTTTATCACAACTTTCACAAGCTTCGGTACTGCCATAGCATTCGTAATCCCCAAATCCTTCATAAGCTTGGGCACTAAAGTTTCTTTATATGTTTTGTGTAGTTGGTTCATAGTTATATTTTCTTTCCACATTTCCTACATACCCGTGTCTTCTCATTCTTAGAAACGATTATCCCGATCCGCGTCGGCTTACTGCATGCCGGGCACACCAGCGCGACTTTCGATACATCGATGGGCTTGATGATGTCTACAATGCCACCGGGATTTTTTTCATCCCTCTTTTTCATATGGCGCTTTGACACATTTATCCCCGCTACTTTGATGCTCGCGCTTTCCGGGAATACTTTTTCAATTTTCCCTTTGCGGCCTTTGTCTTTGCCGATTGTCACAACGATGGTGTCACCTTTTTTGAATTTCATATTAAAATACTTCAACTGCTAAACTTGCGATTTTATCGAATCCCTTTTCTTTCAGTTCGCGTGCTATCGGCCCGAATACCCGGGTTCCGCGCGGATTTTTGTCCGTAGCGTTGTCGATAACGACACCCGCGTTGTCATCAAACCGGATATATGACCCGTCCGCTCTGCGGTACTCTTTTCTTGTGCGTACAATAACAACACTTACCAGCTCATCATCTTTGACAATTCCCAACGGATCAGCTTTTTTAACCACACACTGTACAACATCACCGATCGTTGCCGTCATCTTTTTCCAGGCGCCATAGATATGGACTACCACAAGCTCCTGGGCTCCTGAGTTGTCTGCTACTGTAATATGTGTTCTGCGTTGTACCATGTTATTTTGTTGTTTTACCCAATACTATAAAGTGTTTTGTTTTGCTGATTGGTCTGGTTTCACCGATCCGTACCCAGTCGCCGACCGCTAATTCAATTCCTTCCACGTGGGCGACAAAGTGTTTGGTGCTTTTGACTGCCTTCCGGTACATCGGATGACGGGTCAGCCGCTCGACACTGACGACAACCGTGTTGGTCATGCTGGTCGAAATAACAATACCGATAAATTCTTTCTGTTTTTTCATAGTCTCCTTATTTAGTCTCAGACAATACTTTCATCTGCAATATAGACAATGCAACGGCTCTTTTCCGGCGTAATTCTTTCGCAAGATGCCTGTTTTTCACTTCTTTTGTCATCATATTCAACCGCTCAGCTGCGATAAGCTTTTTGAGTTCCGCTGCTTTTTTAACCAGCTCTGCGGATTTCATCCCGTGCATTTCATCTTTATCTTTTCTTTTCATACAAGCTTCTCCCTCGTCACAAATTTCGATTTAATCGGCAATTTAATTCCTGCCAATCTCATGGCCTCTGCTGCTAATGCGCGGTCGACACCAGCCATCTCAAAAAGCACTCTTCCCGGACGCACGACACACACGTATTCTGCCACATCGCCTTTTCCGCTTCCCATACGTGTTTCCGGCGGTTTCTTCGTAATCGGCTTGTCCGGAAATATCCGTATCCACACGCGTCCTCCGCGTCGGATATGGTGGGTAAGTGCCCGTCGTGCTGCTTCTATCTGACGGCTAGACACCCATCCTGCTTCCATCGCCTTCAATCCGAATTCACCGAAAGACAACGCGCTACCCTTGAAGGATAGACCCCTCATTTTTCCTCTAAATACTTTCCGGTGTTTTGCTCGTTTTGGCGCTAACATAATCTTACGTTTAACAACTGACAGTTAACTGTTAACAGTCAAATGTTAATTGTTACTTTTTTTGCATATCCACACTTTTACTCCGATATATCCAGATTTCGTAAGTGCCGGCACTTCTGCGTATTCCACATCTTCCCGCAACGTGGAAAGCGGAATAGAGCCTGTCTTATATGTCTCACGGCGTGAAATTTCTGCTCCCGCAATACGTCCTGAAAGCTTGATTTTTACACCTTTTGCTCCTGACGTCATGACGCGGTCGAGCGTCTGCATGCAGACCCGTTTGTGCGGCATGCGCTTTACCAACTGGTCACCGATATTTGTTGCTACAATCTGCGCGCTCAAATTCGGTTCCTTGACCGGCTCTACCACCACTTCAACTTTTGTTTTTGTCTGATCAAACGCGGTTTTACCTAATTTTCTTTTGTGGGCAATAGCGCGGAGCGTCATTTCCACAAACTTTTTGATTTCCTCGAGTCCCGTTCCACCTCTGCCGATAACCAATCCCGGACGTGAAACGTGCAGTATTACCCGCAGTTTGTTAATAGACCGTTCGATTTCCACCAATGCCAACCCTGACGGCTTCAGGCGTTTCGTCAGCGCTTCACGGAGTAATACGTCCTGAAGCAGTATGTCTGCGTACCGCGCGTCGTTAGCAAACCACCGTGATGTCCAAGTGTAAAGTGGTCCTAACCGAAATCCGTATGGATGTATTTTTTGTCCCATATTATTTAACTATGAACAATTAACTATTTACTTGTTAACTGTTTTAGCTTCCTCCTCTTTCAACGTTACTTTCACATGTGTCATCCGTTTTTTGAATCCGTGTGCAGAACCTCTGCTCACCGCGTGCCATCGCTTCAGCACCGGTCCGCCCATAACATCGATGGCGGCAACCATCAGTGTGTCAATCGCTGCTTTTTTCTGGCTTGCGTTGGCAACTGCTGACTCAAGCACTTTGCGCACCGGCTCTGCCGCGTGCTTCGGGATCATCCCTAATGCTGCAATTGCCGATACTACTTTTTTTCCTGCAATCGCACGGGCGACCAGCCGCACTTTGCGCGGACTTGTTCTCACATATTTTGCTGTCGCCGTGTATTCCATATAAATATTATGTCTTGTCTAATACCCGCTTTGTCACCTGTCCGTGTCCTCGGAACGTCCGGGTCGGTGAAAATTCACCAAGACGGTGACCAACCATTGCTTCAGTTACAAAAACTTCCGTGAACACCCGGCCGTTATGTACTGCAAACGTGTGTCCGACAAATTCAGGGCTGATTTCACATGCCCTGGACCATGTTTTTATCGGTGTACGGTCTCCGCCCGCCTTTTGCTTGTTTATTTTTGCTAAGACGCGTGGATCAATATAAGGACCTTTTTTATTGCTACGTGCCATAATTATTTCCTCCGACCAACGATAGACCTATCACTGTATTTTCTCAGTTTTCTTGTTTTCTTACCAAGTGTCCGCTTACCCCATGGGCTCTTCGGCGATTTCATACCAATACCGCTTTTACCTTCTCCTCCGCCGTGCGGATGGCTTCGCGGGTTCATCGCTACTCCCCGGACTGCCGGGCGGCGCCCCATATGCCTGCTTCTTCCCGCTTTTCCAATGACTCTATTTTTCCATTCTTCGTTACCGACCTGACCGACAGTTGCTTTACATCGGGCATCAAACACCCGGGTTTCACCACTGGGTAATTTTACCTGGATCAATTCGCCGTCTTTTGCCAGTACGACTGCCGCATTGCCTGCTGACCGCACCATCTGGCCACCGCGGCCGGGTTTAATTTCCAGGTTGTGAATAAGCGTTCCCACTGGGATGCTTCCCAACGGAAGACTGTTGCCGACCTTCGCGTCAATATTCGCGCCGGAAACAACCGTATCGTTTACCTTGAGACCCAAGGGTGCAAGTATATACCGTTTGTCGCCATCTTGGTAGACCAAAAGTGCCACATCGGCTGATCTGTTCGGATCATAGCTAATCTCTGCTACCTTGGCTGTCACCCCGTCTTTGTCCCGTTTCCAGTCAACATGCCGGTACATCCGCTTATGTCTGCCGCCCTGATGACGCACGGACACATGACCAAATACATCCCTACCGGAATTTTTGGGTAATATCTCTATTAACGATTGTACAAACGCTTTTTTCATAAATTGTATTATTTTGCCGTTTCTTCACCGATATCAAATATCGCGATCTTCTGACCCTTCGCAAGACGGACCATTGCTTTTTTCCAGTCTGCCCGCTGTTTCATAATCATTTTGCGTCCTGTCCGGTGCATTTTTCCTTTTCTGCGGATTGTTCTCACTTCTTTGACCGTGACATTGTAAAGGTCGCTTATTTCCTTGGCAATATTTTCTTTGCGGCTAAATGCAGCCACAGCAAACGAATACCAGCCGTTTCGGGCGAGTGTCATCGATTTTTCAGTGATAACCGGACGTGTCTGCTTCATATTATGAAACGCTAAAATGCGCCTTGCTTTCTTCTAATGATTTTTTGGTAAATACGATCTTTTTATGCGTTAATATCGCGTATGTATGCAAATCTTTCGATGAGACAATATCAAGCTCATGGATGTTACGTGCGGCGCGGGCGAGTAATGGCGTATCTTTCGGCACTACCAACAATACTTTTTCCGTCGCTCCCGCGGCAGTAAGTGCTGCGGCAACCTGCTTGGTTTTAGGTGCCACTGTTTCCAAACCGTCTACAATAACGACATCTTGATGTTTCGCGCTTAACGCAGATATAAGTGCCAAACGCCTCATGGATTTACTCATCTTCAAATGAAAATCCCGGGTTACCGGTCCAAACACTACTCCTCCACCGACAAAAATATGCGCGCGGATCGAACCATGGCGTGCTTTTCCGGTGCCCTTCTGGCGATAAATTTTCCGGGACGAACCTTCGACCTCGCCGCGGGTTTTGGCCTTTGCGCCACCCTGGCGCTGATTTGCCAAATACACCCGGACGGACTGTGACAAGAGTGCTTCGTTTACTTTCGCGCCAAAAAGCTCAGTGGGCAACGCTACTTTACCGCTCGCTTTGCCGTCTACCGCAAACACCGTTGCGGAAAGACCGGCGGATACCGCTGCTTTTTCTTTCGGAGCTTCCTTTTTGGGTGCTGCTTTTTTAACTGGTTTTACGGTTTTCGTTGCCATAGGTTATGCCTTTTTTGCTTTTTCTTTAGAAATAATAAGGAGCCCGTTTATGGCTCCTGGTACTAATCCTTTGATTGTTACTATTTGTGTGGCGGGATCGACGGCGATAACTTTCAGATTTCGGATAGTGACGGTATCGCTACCCATGCGGCCTGCCATGCGCTTTCCTTTATAAACACGGCCTGGTGTCGTGGTTTGTCCGATTGAACCCGGCGCGCGCTCGCGGTCTGATTGACCGTGTGTCCGGGGGCCGCCGCGGAACCCATGGCGCTTGACCACTCCCGCAAATCCTTTTCCTTTACTGGTTCCCGTAATCCGTATGACATCGCCGGCAGCAAATACCGCATCGGCGGCAATTTGCGTCCCTGGTTTTTCGTTTTCCGCAATCTCGGAAACGGTAAAACTACGTAAAAAGCGGAGCTTTTCTTCGAGCCCCGCTTTCTTTAAGTGTCCAATTTCTGCTTTGCTAAGGTTTTTGATGGTGCCAAATCCAAGTTGGATGCTTTTGAAGCTTTCTTTATCTTCGACTTCGGTAATCCAGTTCGGACCGGCCAAAATTTGCGTGACAGGAATTCGCATCCCTTTTTCATCAAAAGTTTGCGATTGTCCTAATTTTTTACCGAGTAATGATGTAATCATGGTCATTCCCCACAAAAAAACGACCTCGGTTGAGGTCGTTTCCTCCCTCCGCCAACTGGCGAAAACGGGATTTTACGCTCATCCGAGACTTTTGGTTACCCTCGCTATGGCCGACTTTGTCGCGTCATATCAAGATGTGTAAGTATACCAAAGTATCTCTTCGAAAACAAATTTACATCTTAATTTCTACATCCACCCCAGCTGGCAAATCTAAATGCATCAACTGGTCGATCGTCTTGTCTGTCGGCTCCACAATGTCAATCAATCGTTTATGGACTTTAATCATAAAGTCCTCACGGCTATTCCGGTCGATAAAAGTAGCTCTCGCCACGTTGAAATGGGTTTTGTCGGTAGGAAGCGGGACTGGTCCCACTACCCGAGCACCCGTTCTCACTGCGGTATCGAGTATTTTCTGACAGCAGTCATCAATGATCCTGCTATCGTATGCTTTTAATCTGACACGAATACGACCTTTTGGCATTGTGTGTTAAGGTGCTTAATGAGCCTTAATTAACTTAAGAAACTTAAGCGACAATCTTTGTAACTACTCCGGCTCCTACCGTGTGGCCACCCTCGCGGATAGCAAACCGTAGTCCTTCTTCAAGAGCAACCGGTACGATCAACTTCACGTTCATCTTGGTACTATCTCCAGGCATAACCATCTCGACGCCCTGGGGAAGTGCAACTTCTCCGGTTACGTCAGTAGTCTGGATATAGAACTGCGGGCGGTATCCCGTAAAGAACGGTGTGTGTCGTCCACCTTCTTCTTTGGTAAGTACGTATACTTCCGCTTCGAATTCGGTGTGTGGCTTCACAGAGCCAGTTGCTGCAAGCACCTGACCACGCTCAACCTGTTCTTTTTCTACACCGCGGAGAAGAACGCCGATGTTGTCTCCGGCAAGTCCTTCATCAAGGGATTTTCTAAACATTTCAACTCCGGTAACAACAGTTGATTGTGTGGGTTTGATACCAACAATCTCAATTGTTTCCCCGACCTTCACCTTGCCGCGTGAAACACGACCGGTGACAACCGTACCACGGCCTTTGATAGAGAACACGTCTTCTACCGGCATAAGGAACGGCTTTTCGAGTTCGCGCACTGGATCCGGGATGTATTCATCCACGGTCTTCATGAGCTCTTCGATTGCCTTTTCGGCTTCCGCATCACCCTGGAGTGCCTTAAGGGCGCTCCCTCTGATAACCGGGATTTTGTCTCCTGGATACTTATATTTGGTGAGCAACTCACGGACTTCCATCTCGACGAGATCAAGAAGTTCTTTGTCCTGCACCATATCGCACTTGTTCATGAAAACGATGATGGCCGGCACGTTGACCTGGTTTGCAAGCAAAATGTGCTCGCGGGTCTGCGGCATTGGACCATCGGGAGCGGATACCACCAAGATGGCTCCATCCATTTGTGCGGCGCCGGTGATCATGTTTTTGACATAGTCGGCATGTCCCGGAGCATCGATGTGTGCGTAGTGCCGTTTTCCGGTTTCGTACTCAGAGTGGTGAATGTTGATGGTGACTCCGCGTGCCTTTTCTTCCGGAGCGTTGTCGATTTCTTCATACTTCAAGGCCTTTGCCATACCGGTCTTTGCAAGCACGTGGGTGATTGCGGAGGTAAGGGTTGTCTTTCCATGGTCGACGTGACCAATGGTACCAATGTTCAAATGTGGTTTTGTCCGAACAAATTTAGCTGCATCTGCCATATTTCCTCCTTAGAAAAAAACGTGAATAGTTTATAAAAAATAAATACTCGACCTTAAAAAATAAGTCGCTTTCGCCATTTTAACACATACTAGACATTTTTCGCAATAATCTTTTCCTGAATATTCTTCGGTACCTCTTCGTAATGTGACGGCTCCATGTAGTACGTGGCGCGGCCTTTGGACAAACTCCGCAGTACGGTGGCGTAGCCGGAAAGTTCCGCCAAAGGTACCATTGCCAAAATAACCGTTACTGTTCCGCGCTGTTCACTTCCCATGATTTGTGCGCGTCTGGCGGAAAGATCGCCGATACAATCTCCCATATATTCGTCGGGCGTGGTGACCTCCACTTTCATGATCGGCTCTAATATGGTCGGATCTGCGTGCTTTACGGCGTCTTGAAGCGCCATACTTCCTGCGATCTTAAATGCCATTTCAGAAGAATCGACATCATGGTAACTTCCGTCATACAACGTGGCGGACATGTCGACTAATGGATAACCCGCCAATACGCCGTTTTCCATAGCTTCCTTGATACCTTTACCAATTGGCGCGATAAATTCGTTGGGGATTGCTCCTCCTTTGATCGCGTCGATAAATTCAAATCCTTCGCCTCTGGCTTTCGGCTCGATTTTGATCATGGCATGACCATACTGACCACGACCTCCGGTCTGACGGATGTACTTTCCTTCTCCTTCGGCCGGCTTCCTGATCGTCTCTTTGTAGGCAACCTGGGGAGCTCCCACATTTGCCTCTACTTTAAATTCACGGTTCATGCGGTCAACCAAAATTTCCAGATGTAGCTCTCCCATACCCCAGATGATGGTCTGGTTCGTTTCCGGATTGGATTTAATCTTAAATGTCGGATCCTCTTCGCTTAACCGCTGCAATGCATACCCCATTTTTTCCTGATCGTTTTTGGTCTTGGGTTCAATAGCAAGCGAAATAACCGGCTCAGGGAAGGTGATCTTCTCAAGAACTATCGGATCTTCTTTTTCACAAAGTGAGTCTCCCGTGATGGTATCCTTGAGTCCTACGACAGCGACGATTTCTCCGGCGTATGCTTCTTTGATTTCTTCCCGTTGGTTCGCGTGCATCAAAAGCAACCGGCCGACGCGCTCTTCGACACCTTTGCTGGAGTTATAGGTATAGGAACCTGACACCAGCTTACCGGAGTAAAGACGGACGTACGTAAGCTTTCCGACATGCGGATCAATCTGGATTTTGAACGCCAATCCGGAAAATTTGTCTTCTATGATACGTTTCCGTGATACCGGTGCTTCGGTTTTCGGATGAATACCGGTTACTTCCGGCAAATCCAACGGAGACGGAAGATAATCGACCACCGCGTCCAAGAGCGGCTGCACTCCCTTATTCCGGAGACTGGTTCCGCAATAAATAGGAACCAGCTTGTAGGCGATAACTGCGCGCCGTAACGCTGCTTTGAGTTCCTCAACGGTTGGTTCTTCACCCGCCAGGAATTTTTCAAGCAATGCGTCGTCAGTTTCGGAAATACGTTCAATCAGTGCGGTTCGTGAAGTTTCGACTTCATCTTTTATGTCTGCGGGGATTTCCGGCAATTCATCGGGGTGGCTTCCCAAATCGTCGGAATTCCATACATATGCCTTGCGGGTAAGAAGATCGACTAATCCTTTATAGGTAGATTCCCGGCCGATCGGCACAACCATGACGGCGGTTCTGGCTCCCAAGCGCTCTTCGATCTGCTGGATCGTGTGACGGAAATCAGCGCCGATTTTATCCATTTTGTTCACAAAACAAATACGCGGCACTTTATATTTATCTGCCTGATGCCACACGGTTTCTGATTGGGACTGCACGCCTTCCTCCGCGTCGAGTACGGTAATACCGCCATCAAGCACACGGAGTGACCGCTCTACTTCTGCGGTGAAATCAACGTGTCCCGGGGTATCAATGATGTTGAAGCGGTAGCCTTTCCAAAATGTCGTGGTAGCAGCGGATACGATGGTGATGCCCCGTTCCTTTTCCTGTTCCATCCAGTCCATTTGTGTCGTACCCTCATCGATGTCGCCGATTTTGTAACTTCTTCCGGTGTAGTAAAGAATACGCTCTGTGGTTGTCGTCTTGCCTGCATCAATGTGCGCGATAATACCGATGTTGCGCACTTTATCGAGCGGCACATCGCGGTTTTCGGTAATGGTTGTTTGTGGGTTAGCCATAGTGCTATTGTATCAGAAACAAAAAAGCTCCCCGACTGGGAAGCAGAACTGCTTCTACAATTCAACAATGATGATTGTACTAAATTTTATTCCGTCTGTCTATAGAATTTCCTGTATCTTTCCACTTCCACCATTTGAGTAACTCCGGGTGATGAGTTTGGTGTGACGCAAAGTATACCGCGCACCGCATAACGTATAACAAACACCTGTCTATCACCATGCCTTGCGCATCGCATAGTTTCCGGTAGAGCACATCAGGATCCTTACCCTTTAATTCTTCTACACGGAAAATGCCTATACCGTTTAAATCTTGCGCGATACTTTTACCCACGCCGGGGATAATTGTCAGAGGATTTTTCATGCCATAAGTATACACGGTCTGTTACGCGGCCCACCTCCGGGGTGTACGTATCACCCCGGAGGATACCGGTTAGGCCGTATGGCTATCGCAGTAATACGCGATCGCATTTTTCATAAATACCGCCATACCGGGACGGAACTTATCGTAATACGCGCTAAACCGCGCGTCATCGACATACATCGCTCCTAAATTTCTATACATCTCGATAGGACAATCATAAAATACCTTGATGCCCTCATAGTGTTTTGCTATCATCTGCTGCACTTTTTCATCCGCTACACCTCTATCCATAAGCTTGGCGAGCGCTTCAGTAAATTTCGTACCCTCCTCGGCAATCCTGCGGTAATCCTCTTTTGTCCAATGTTTTGTGCGCTCCACAGATTGTTTGTACGCCGCGGTATTCCCCCAGCGTTTCCGCGCCTCGTCTTTAAATTCTTCCATTTGTGTATCGGCAAATACCCCGAATGCGTGTTGATTGGTCATGTGCTCACCTCCTTTCAATTGTGTATCCACTACATCCAATAATTTGTTGATCCGATCTTTTTTCATCTCCAGCATTTTCCGCTGGTCCCGGAGCGCTGTTTTCACATCAAACTTTTTGGCGTTAATCATTTCTTTTATTTGTCCGAGCGGAAATTCCAATTCACGGAACAGCAATATTTGCTGCAGCTTGATGACCTCCTTCTCTTCATAGACCCGGTAACCGTTTGACCGCACGAACGACGGCCGGAGTAAACCGATATCGTCATAATAATGAAGCGTCCGGATGCTGACCCCGGCGAGCTCGGATAACTGATGTACTGTATATGTCATAGAGCGATAGTAAACTATAACGTAACGTTATAGTAAAGTCTGATTGTCGGTTTTGAAAATACTGGGGTATAATCAGCCGTAGGCTATGGAAACTATTGAAAACTCGGTAATCACCTTACGGACAAAAGCAAAAATCACCCAAGAACAACTGGCTGCAGCCATCGGTGTAACACGCCAGACGATCATTGCTATAGAAAAAGGATCATATATCCCCTCCTTGCTGTTGGCGCTCAAAATTGCACAATATTTTAAAAAACCTGTAGAATCTATATTTGAAATATGCAAAAAATAACCCGTTACTATTTAGGTGAAATCATCACTGCCGTCGTACTCATATTGCTGCTCGCTGCATTTATGAGTCCACCGGGACTACTCATGCCCGCTTCCACCGAAATGCTCCTATTGGTAATCTTTGTCTTGGCGTTTTTTGTATACCTCGGATTTATCTGGAAAGAGCACGCACGCGATGAGCGGGAACACGCGCATCAGTTGACTGCTGGCAGGGTATCATTTTTTGTTGGCTCATCAGTGCTCATGGTGGGCATCATTACCCAAGCCCTCAACCATGATATTGACCCTTGGCTTATTGGCGCTCTCGGCATCATGCTGCTTACTAAAATCGTTGTCCGTCTTTACACACAAATCACCCAGTAATATTTCTCCGTGATGTTAAGTCCACTTGACATTCTCATAAAATGGTTTTATTGTGAGATAAGTAACAAATATTTATTTCTCACGGAGGATATATGAACAAGAAACTACTCGCGGGCGCCGGCATTGTAATTCTTCTTTCTTTAGGCGCGATCTATATCCGCAATCAGCAATCGTCATCAAATGATGATCTCATGCCTTCCCCCACATCCGTCATGGAAAAAGACTACGACACGATGACTAAACCTACCGATGTCATGATGGAAAAAACAGAAAACAAAGATGAATCCATGAAAAAAGATGATGGGGCGATGATGGAAAATGAGTCACGTTATGTCGTATATTCCCAAAACGCCTTTGACGCAGCCAACGGCAAAAAACGCGTCCTCTTTTTCCATGCACCGTGGTGCCCAACCTGCAGACCTGCGGATGCGGCGTTCCAGAAAAACTCGGCACAAATTCCTGAAGGCGTTGTGCTGTTTAAAACAGACTACGACACCTCCGCTGATCTTAAAAAGAAATACAATGTTACCTACCAGCACACATTCGTACAGGTGGACGCCAGTGGCAACGCAGTGACAAAATGGAATGGCGGACAGATAACTGAGCTCATCGCCAATATTAAATAACAAAATGATCATCCTCATCCTTTTTGCATTTTTAGGCGGTATTATCACCATTCTTTCGCCCTGTATTCTTCCCATCCTTCCCATCGTGCTTTCGGGTTCTATCACTGGAGGCAAACGGCGGCCCATGGGAGTGGTAACCGGATTTATCCTGAGCTTTACGTTTTTTACCCTCTTCCTCTCTGCCATCGTGCGGGCAACCGGGTTGTCTGCTGACGCGCTCCGCATGCTTGCGGTTGTTATCATCGCGTTTTTCGGTATCAGCTTACTCGTGCCTGCATTACAAAAAGCCACGGAAAAACTATTCTCGCGTCTCACGGCACTTGCACCCAAACAAAACACACAGGATGGCTATTTATCAGGTGTGCTCGTCGGCATGAGCTTGGGGCTGTTGTGGACGCCGTGTGTGGGGCCGATACTTGCCTCTATTATTACCTTAGCGGCAACAAGCAGCGTCGGACTCAATGCGGTCATTATCACGCTTTCGTATGCCATCGGCACGGCGATACCGCTACTGGCTATCACCATGGGGGGAAGAACATTACTTACCAAACACCCATGGCTACTCAAAAATACCGGCACCATCCAAAAAGCATTTGGCGTGCTCATGCTCCTTACGGCACTCGCCATATTTAACTCCTGGGACAGAAAGTTCCAAACATATATTTTAGAAACATTCCCTTCATACGGCACGGGGCTTACCATGCTTGAAGATAACGCTATTGTTCGTAACCAACTTGACACACTCAAAGGAGGAGCCCCTATGCTGACCGGTTTACTATCCGAAAACTTTGGCAATGCCCCCGAGTTTATCGCCGGAGGACAGTGGTTTAATTCGCCCGCGTTATCTATGCGTGAGCTGCGGGGCAAAGTGGTATTAGTCGACTTCTGGACATATACCTGTATTAACTGTATCCGCACGCTCCCTTATCTCACATCCTGGCACGAAAAATACAAAGATAAAGGACTCGTGATTGTTGGCGTGCATACACCGGAATTTGAATTTGAAAAAAATCCGGACAACGTCAAAAAAGCGCTCACGGATTTTGGCATTACTTATCCGGTGATGCAGGACAATGATTATGCCACCTGGCAAGCGTATGCCAACCGTTATTGGCCGGCAAAATACATGACCGACAAAAACGGAAAAATCCGCTATACCCATTTCGGCGAGGGTGATTACGATGAGACGGAAAAAATGATCCAGGCATTACTGGAAGAAACAGGAATAGCGGTTGATGATCAGGTTGCAAACCCAACCTACCAGGTGCAATCACGGACACCGGAAACATATTTGGGTTACGAACGCATGGCAGGGCTCGTCTCTCCCGAACGGGTAAACCCAAACAAAGCAACAACATTTACTGCTCCCGCTGATATAAAAAACAACTCATTTGCCCTCGGGGGCACGTGGACGATCAGGAGTGAGCGCGCCATGCCAACTAAAGGCGCGACACTTATCTATCACTTTGACGCAGCGGAAGTGTTTCTGGTGATGCGGCCAGCAACGATGGGAGCCGCGGGAGGGATCAAAGTATATCTGGATAACGTGCCGGTTCCTGATATGTACAAAGGCGAAGATGTACAAAACGCGAACGTGAAAATAAATAGCGATAGACTATATAAGCTTATCAAGCTTCCCGCACCAGGACGGCACATATTAAAACTCGAAGTGCTGGACGCTGATATAGAACTGTATGCGTTTACGTTTGGTTAATCTTCTTGGCCCTTAACCACAACACCCGGCATGTCGGTAGAACAACAATCAAAACCACCGTTTCTTACGCGTCTCAAGCGCGCCGCCCAAACGCCCGAGGTATATCAGGCGGGCATTGGTATCGGCGTATTTACCGATGTGTTACTCCATCTGTCTGACGGTAACACCGCACGGCAACTCTTCGATATTTTCGTCTACACAGTTATGACCTACAGCAATAAAGAAATACGGACGGGAATAACAGAAGAGCTTCACCGCCTGCGCGAGGACATACGTGCGCTCCGGAAAAAACATAGCCGCGTCTAGCGCGACCTCATTCACAACTTGAAAGCGGACCCTTTATCGTGTCGTGGCGTATACCTAAGTGCCACTCCCCATCAGGTCCTTTATATGTTTCCTGCTCATAATCCTGACCCCACACACCTTCACACGAGCCTTCGTGATCAAACGCGTGAACCAACTCCCCCATACCCCGGGGCAACCTACGCGTCGCACGCTTTAATGTGGTATGAAACGCGACCACCTGATCATAAGTCGCTTCTTCCTTGCCCAGGCGCTTGGCTCCTACCTGATGAATACCGAGTGTCCAAAGAATAAGCGGATGTGTTGCGAAACGATGAAGCCGCTGTTTTTCAGGGCGTACCCGGGGCGCAACCTGTTCGCGGTCAAATGCACGGAACTTTCTGATGGTGTCACGCAAACTTCCCAATCTGGTCACTGCATCGAGATAAGGCTTGATGCATAATTCGTGTGTATCAAATGGATTGCGGAAATCTACTACTTCGATCATGCGGGGTGAGTATAGTCCCATCAAAAAACGGTGTCAAATAATCCGGAGTACCTATTATTGGGCGGCCGTCACCTGGTATATGACACCCGCTTTATCATCAGACACAAACAATGTTCCTTTGGTATCAAACAACAAGTCTACCGGCCGCCCAAACGCGCCTTCGCCGGCTGGCGAAGTCTGTAGAAAGCCCGAGATAAAATCAATCTCCCGTGTGGCAGCTAACTGCGAATTCAGGTCAAATCTCACTATCTTATAACCTGTCGGAACGCTTCTGTTCCATGAACCATGGTAGGAAACGAGTAAGTCGCCACGATACTCCTCCGGCCAGCTATCAGGGATAAATGTAAGTCCTAGTGGTGCTGAGTGCGCCTGAAAAGCGATGTGGGGCGGCTCACTCCCTTCACATTTCCGTTTCGCGTCATCAGTACTATCAAACGTGCGGTCATGCACACGGTTGCCGTAGCAATATGGCCAACCGTAAAATCTTCCGTTTTGTACAATATTTACTTCATCGGGCGGCACATCATCACCCAGCAAATCCCTGCCCATATCGGTCGCCCACATCTGCCGCGTCACTGGATGCCAGACAAAAAATACACTATTCCGTAGCCCTGAAGCGAACTCCCGGAAGCCGGTGCCATCCGCGTTTGATATAAAAATCTTGGCACGTCTCGCGTCTTTCTCGTGACACGCGTTACAGCTTGATCCGATTGACGTATATAACTTGCCGTCCGGACCAAATCCGATCGTGCGGGAGAAATGGTTGCTTCCTCCAGGCAGATCAAATAACTTTTTCTTGTTCCCCGCTTTTTTTGTTTTCGCGTTGTAGTCATACATGGCTACCTGATTTGTTTCGGCGATATATATGTTCCCATCCCGGAATGCCAACCCGTGCGGCAAATGTAATCCTTCAACAACCGTAATCATCTCGTCGGCAGTGCCATCAACGTTGCGATCAGGCAGCGCCACTACCTTGCTCTGTGACGGGATGCTGACAAGTAGCGTCCCTTCGGGATCAAAGATGAGCACCCGCGGATTACCTAAATTTTTTGCAAACGTTCCGATAGAGATCCGCTCCGGTAGCGTAAGAGGTAAGCCCGTGGTGTTCGTGGCAGCTATGGCTCCGGTAGTTTGTGTGGGAGGATTACTTGTGATAGACGGTATCGGTCCAAACGCGGGACCTGATCCCCGGAAATTCCGGTACATAAACCATCCGCCATACGTCAAAGCAAAAATAACAACGAGAAGAAATACTACTCTCGCCTTCATACATCTATAGTAACGTGTTTTCACCCGCAAATGAAACGGTACGACGTAACAGATTATTCCGGAGCGTCCAGCGACGCCCACAGCATCCGCGCGACAATCGTGCGGTACGGACGCCATTTCGTTACAATCTTTTCCATCTGTTTGGTACTCGGATAATCACGGAATTTATACAGTTTTGCCATCGCGCGCCGCAACCCCAAATCTCCGTACGAAAACACATCTTCGCGTCCTAGCGAAAACATCAGAAACATTTCCGCGGTCCATCTCCCTATCCCTTTTACTTTCGTGAGCGCCGTTATAACCGCTTCATCATCCAACGCACCCAAATCAGCAAGCCTCAGGCGCTTTTTCTCAACCTCCTCTGCAAGTGATTTAATGTATGTTACTTTCGACCACGATATACCCACATCCCGCAATGACTGATCAGAACGCGCGAGTATGCGCCGCGGTGTGAGCTTAGCACCCGGAAACGACGCACGGAACCTCGTAAAAATTGTTCTGCCTGCTTTCTCGGACAACTGCTGGTTGATAATCGCCTCCACTAAGTCCGAAAACGGATCTTTGGAAACAGGAAGCGATACGGTTTCTATATGGGATATGATGGCAGCAAGCGAAGGGTCTGAAGCGAGTAGCTGTTGCCTGATAAGGGATAACCGTTTCATAACATTAATCTGCCGGATAATACTGTTCAAGTTTCCCCTGCGCGGGTACAAACCCAAATTGTAATCTGCGGTTCACCATGATCTGGTGATGCGGGGGTATGACCACGTTTGCGGATATCCGTTCATAGACCATATGTACGTAGTCTGCTACACGCCGGTCAGCTCCCGCGGGAAACCAAAACTCTGCGGTGCGCAACCTGTCGCGGTCAATGTGTAACACGCCCATAGCCCACGCTCGGCGGTACCATGGCGCGGCGGCGTTCATAAGTTTCGGAAACTCTTGGTCGTTACGGCACTCGGCAAATACCGGTGGTGTCCGCCGGCTAGGCCGGAGCGGTATGCCGACCCGGATACGCTGATCAATCCGTAGCATCCGCACATCAAAGGAACTTTGCAAATCACGGGAAATAAAACGCTGTACCGGATCAGTTTCACCCCAGATCGTAGGAATTCTTTCGATGGTAACAAGTTCGACCGGCATGAAGTACTCGTGCGCAATTTACCACTTAAAGTGGGCAAATGCTTTATTTGCATCAGCCATACGGTGTACCGTATCTCGCTTTTTGATAGCCTCACCGACATTTTTGGATGCGTCCAAAAGTTCTACGGCGAGTTTTTCGGCGTATGAGTGGAACTCACGGTTTGACCGTTTCTTGGCAAATTCGACAATCCAGCGGATGGCGAGTGCTACTCTCCGATCACCGCGGACTTCCATAGGAACCTGGTAACTGGCTCCTCCGACGCGGCGCGCTTTTACTTCCGTCTTGGGACCGACGTTGTTTATCGCGGTTTCAAATACTTTGATCGGATCCTCACCTTTTTCTTTGATGATATCGAGCGCTTTATAGACCAATTGCTGCGCTACGGTCTTTTTGCCGCTTAACATCACACGGTTGATAAACCGTGAAACGAGACGGTTTCCGTACACCGGGTCTGCCGGAAGTAGTTTATGATATGTTTTGCTAATTCT
Source organism: Candidatus Gottesmanbacteria bacterium UBA6580 (assembly GCA_002433895.1). Classification (GTDB taxonomy): domain Bacteria; phylum Patescibacteriota; class Microgenomatia; order UBA10105; family UBA927; genus UBA927. The sequence continues at coordinate 335,324 of DJJA01000003.1, read as the reverse complement.
CATAGGTATTTATTATGATGCTGCTGCGGTAGCAGGACCACTCTGTGTCTTTGTGCCATAGCGGCTGCGGCCTTGACGCCGTGATACAACGCCGGTCGTATCATACTTACCGCGGACAATATGGTATTTTACTCCTGGCAAATCAGGCACGCGGCCTCCGCGGATCAACACGATGGCATGTTCCGTAAGTTCATGTCCGATACCGGGAATATACGCGGTCACCTCTTGCTTGTTCGAAAGCCGTACACGAGCCACTTTCCGGAGTGCTGAGTTCGGCTTTTTCGGTGTCATGGTTTTTACCAACACCACCACTCCCCGTTTAAACGGAGCAGGTATCGATTTGGTGACACCCTCTTTGTTGTTTAAAAATTTACGGAGCGCCGTCGCCTTGATTTTCTTGGCTTTGTGATGACGTCCGTGTCTGACTAATTGATTTACTGTTGGCATACTATTACTCCTGTATCGCGGCCCGTTCTGCCGAAACCGGGATAAGTCGTCCGATTATAACGTTTTCTTTGAGTCCTAACAACTTGTCTTCCTTGGTAGCAAGCGCTGCATCGGTCAATACGTTGGTCGTTTCCTGGAAACTTGCAGCGGATAACCAGCTTTCGGTATAAAGCGCTGCGCGGGTAATACCCAACATGACAATGCGTGCGGTAGACGGTTCGCCACCTTCGGCCAACACCCGTGCATTCTCTTCGCGGAAGCGGTTTTTATCGACCAATTCTCCCGGCAATAACATGGTATCTCCTGACGTATCGATACGCACTTTATCACTCATCTTGCGGACAATAGCCTCAAAATGTTTGTCATGGATAGAAATACCCTGTGATTCGTATACCTTCTGGATTTCATCAATAAGGTAATGCTGGGCGCCGGACAGTCCGCGTACCTGCAGTACTTCTTTGATATCGAGATATCCGCTGCCAAGCTGGTCGCCTGCGGCAATCAAATCACCGGTCTTTATGTTGATTTCACTGGTCAACGGCACGAGATATTCACGCTCTTCAGGCGGTTTCATGGTGTTGTTCGTCACCACAACTTTGTACCCTTGCGGGGTTTCGGTTACCTCTGCTTTCCCTGCAATCTCAGATACCGGTGAGAGATTTCTCGGTGTTCTTGCTTCAAACAACTCTTCCACACGCGGCAATCCCTGAGTCACGTCGAGTCCGACGATACCTCCCGCGTGACGCACACGCATGGTAAGCTGCGTACCCGGCTCTCCGATAGATTGCGCGGCCATAACACCGACTGGGGTGCCTAATTCTACCGGCTTGGTGGTCGCGTAATCGCGGCCATAGCACGTGGCACAAATACCAATCTTTGCCTCACAAGCAATCGGTGAGCGCAGTACTACTGACTCAACACCTGCTGCGTCTACTTCGCGGGCGAGTTCTTCAGTAATCTCGTCGCCTTGCTTCACGAGAACTTTCTTGCTTCCTGGTGCTGTGACATCTTCTGCGGCGTAGCGGCCGGCAATACGGTTAGCAAACGGTGCCTGGCGGCCATCTTTGCGGGATAGCGTCCATCCTTCGGTTGTTCCGCAGTCATTCAATCTGATAATGACGTCATGCGCGACATCGACCAAGCGGCGGGTAAGGTATCCGGCATCGGCGGTCTTAAGTGCCGAGTCGGTCAAACCTTTCCGTGATCCACGGGTAGAAGTAACGTATTCGAAAATATTCAGTCCTTCGCGGTAGTTACTCTTGGTGGGTAGTTCCACGATTTTTCCAAGCGGATCAACCACCAAACCTTTGATAGCACAGAGCTGTTTCAGTTGGTCTTTGGAAGCCCGGGCTCCTCCTGAGTCGATAATCATCTTGACCGGATTGTCACTCGTTAACCGCTCCCATGTAAGGTCGGCGATACGCTCGGTAACTTCGATCCATACTTCGTTGGAAAGCCGCTTCTTTTCCTCAAGGGTGATTAATCCCATCTGGAAATTCTGATCGATTTCTTTTACCTTCGTGTCAGACTCGGCGATGATCGTGTTCTTTTCGGCAATAGATTTATTATCAAATACTGATACGGATAATCCTCCGCAGAGGGTCGCTCCGTAGAAACCGATGTCTTTGATAGCGTCTATAAGCTTCGTTACTTCTTCTTTGGAATACATACCAAATGCCTTGGTGATAAGCTGCTTAATCGTTGCGGCTTTAACCGGTGCATTGATATAGCGGAGCCCTTCTGGTAACACTTCGTTAAACATGTAGGTACCGACCGTCGTCGTTACTAACGCACCGTTTATCATTATCCGGACGGGCTCACGGAGCGCGACTTTGTGTGCCTGGAGGGCATAAATCGCTTCCTGTCCGTCTGCAAAAATACGGAGTGACTTCTCATCCTGCCCTGCTTTAGCGGGATCAACAGTCGTTAAGTAGTAGCATCCGATAACCATTTCTTTGTTCGGCACGGTGATGGGTGATCCGTCAGCGGGCTTCAACAAGTTGTGGGTCGGCAACATGAGATCGATGGCTTCTTTTTGTGACGCCCCGGAAAGCGGGATGTGTACGGCCATTTGGTCTCCGTCAAAGTCTGCATTGTAACCTGCACACACACACGGGTGGATGCGGATAGCAGCTCCTTCGATAAGTACTGGGTAAAATGCCTGGAACCCGAGCTTATGCAAGGTAGGCGCGCGGTTTAACATGACCGGATGGTTCTTCGTAATCTCTTCGAGGATGTCGTACACTTCCGGTGTCCGGCGCTCCAATACATTTTTGGCATTCTTCACGTTCGGGGCAATACCGCGGACGATAAGCTCACGGAGCACGAACGGCTTGAACATCTCGAGTGCCATTTCTTTCGGAAGTCCGCACTGGTTGAGCTTCAGTTCCGGACCTACGACGATGACAGAACGGCCTGAATAGTCAACGCGTTTTCCAAGCAAGTTCTGGCGGAACCGTCCCTGCTTACCGCGCAACATGTCTGACAATGACCGGAGAGGCTGGATAACCGTCCGTGAAGACGGGCGTTGGGTCGCATCGATAAGACTGTCAACCGCTTCCTGCAACATGCGTTTTTCGTTGCGCAGGATAATTTCGGGAGCCCCAAGATCCATAAGGTGCTTCAGACGGTTGTTGCGGTTGATAACGCGGCGGTACAAGTCGTTTAAGTCGGAGGTGGCGAAACGCCCTCCGGTTAACTGCACCATAGGCCGAAGATCTGGCGGAATAACCGGCAACGTGTGCATCACCATCCACGCCGGATTTATTTTTGATTTCCGCAAACCGTCGACGACACGGAGGCGCTTGGTAGCCTTCACATGGCGCTGACCTGAAGAATTTTGAATTTCTTCACGGAGTTCTGCGGCAAGTTTATCAAGATCAATCTTTTTGACTACTTCGAGCACTGCTTCGGCACCCATGCCGACTTTCAAAAAGGACGATGCATCGTAGTCAAGCAGGCGGAGATACTCATCTTCAGTGATCGTCACGCGCGGCTTGATACTTTTAACAATCGCGGTGATCTGTTCGATAACCTGTTGGATTTTTTCTGATTCTTTGGCAACCTGGTCGTCAAGCGTCGCAAGCTCCTGGCGCTCACGGAGCGTCAGCTCAGAAATCGCGAGATCCTGCGATTCTTTGCCCTTAACATTGGAGGCGACATCTGATTTTTCTTTGGCGATTTCTTTTTTGCGCTTTTCCCGTTCGATATCTACCCGCGCGGTCAATTCGGCAATACGCTTTTCACCCTGTTCGACCAAACCTGCCAATACTTTTTTCTTTTCATCGTCGTCAACATTGATAACGAGGTATTGTGCAAAATAGATAACGCCTTCAAGCGCTCTGGGTGAAATATCCAGAAGCAAGGAAAGCTTGCTCGGAGCGCCTTTAAAAAACCACACGTGTGCCACAGACGTTGCAAGGGTAATATGACCCATCCGCTCGCGGCGCACTTTGCTCTGGGTAACTTCGACTCCGCATTTATCGCAGACGATGCCACGGTACCGGATCCTCTTGTATTTGCCGCAGTAACATTCCCAGTCCTTGGTGGGACCGAATATGCGCTCATCAAATAATCCATCCTTTTCCGGCTTCAGTGTGCGGTAGTTGATCGTTTCCGGCTTGATAACTTCGCCGTAGCTCCACGCCTTCACTTCGTCAGGAGAAGCAAGCTTAATCAAAAGCCCGGTAAAATCAATAATGTTGGAAAAATTCCCTTTTTTGTCCATAGCTTATTCTCCTTCTGCCGGCGCGGCTTCGGCTACCGGTGCTTCCGGCGCTTCAGCAACTGATTCCTGACCACTTACTTCAGCAAGCTCCTTGGCAGCTTTCGTTACCACTTCTTCTTTGGCTGCATCGGAAATTACCGCGGGTTTAGCCGTGACAACTCCGGTCGGGATGACATTAAGCCCCAATGCCTGCAATTCTTTGACCAATACTTTGAATGACTCCGGTACGGTAGAGGCAGGGATATCCGTGCCTTTGACGATCGCCTCGAATGCCTTGGCGCGCCCAACCACATCGTCTGATTTGATCGTTAACATTTCCTGCAATATATGTGCTGCCCGGTGGGATTCCAATGCCCAGACTTCCATTTCTCCAAGCCGTTGTCCTCCCATTTGCGCTTTTCCGCCCAATGGTTGCTGTGTCACGAGTGAGTAGGGTCCGGTAGACCGTGCATGCGTCTTATCTTCTACCATGTGGATAAGCTTCATGATGTAGCCAGTTCCGACAACGATAGGCTCGGCATACGGCTCGCCTGTCTTTCCGTCATAGAGCGTACTTTTGCCACTCAAGGACAATCCAACCTTCTCCATTTGCGCGGTCATGCGGTCTTCAGATACGTGTTCAAATACCGGAAGTGCTACTTTTGCGTTTACTTTCGACATTGCGATTCCCAAGTGTGATTCCAGCAATTGTCCCAAGTTCATACGGGACAGCACTGAAAGCGGCGAAATAATGATATCAACGACCGATCCATCATCCATGTACGGCATGTCGCCTTCTGGAACGATCTTTGAAATAACGCCTTTGTTTCCATGACGTCCGGCCAGTTTGTCTCCGACCACTACTTTACGCATTTGGGCAATTTTGACGATAATCTTGCGGTTTGTGCCTGGCTCGAGCTCATCACCTTTTTCTTTGTCGAGAATAACGACATCAGTGACCGTGCCGCGCTCTCCGTGCGGAAGCCGCAGAGATGTATCGCGGACTTCGCGAGCCTTTTCTCCGAATATGGCGCGGAGCAACCGCTCTTCTGCGGTGAGTTCAGTTTCACCTTTTGGCGCGATTTTGCCAACCAGGATGTCGTTTGGCCCGACATCTGCACCAACCACGATAATACCGTTCTCATCCAAGTTCCGGAGCGCTTCTTCGCCGACATTGGGAATATCACGGGTGGTTTCTTCCGGCCCCAATTTGGTGTCGACCACGCTGCACTCATGCTCTTCAATATGCACAGAGGTAAGCAAGTCTTCACGGACAAGGCGGGTAGAAATCACGATAGCGTCTTCATATCCCAATCCTTCATAACTCATGTAAGCAATCGTCAAGTTGGAACCCAATGCGAGTTCACCGTTTTCAGATCCGGGAGCTTCGATTAACACATCGCCCGCTTGAATTTTATCGCCGGTGTCGACCAGTACTTTTTGGTTGTAGCAGGTGGACTGGCTGGTTCTCTTGAATTTCTGGGGTTCGTACGAAGTGATATCACCATTTTTATACTTCACTTTAACAAGCCCTGCGTCTGCGTAAATAACCTCACCGTCATCCGTCGCGCGGACGAGGCGTCCCATGGATTCTACGACAGCGGCTTCCATACCTGTTCCCACGACCGGGGATTGCGGGATAAGGAGCGGCACTGCCTGACATTGCATGTGCGTACCCATCAATGCACGGTTTGCCTCATCGTGTGCCAAAAATGGAATAAGTGATGCGGGGGCACCAACGACCTGTCTCGGCACAATATCGATATATTCGATATTGGATGCGTCAGTTTCCATAAATTCGCCTTTGTACCGTACCGGCACACGCTCAGCGATGATAAATCCGTCTTTGTCTTTGGGTAATTCCGCGTGGGTGATGTAGTGATACATCTCATCGTTGGCATCGAGATATTCGATGTTTCCGGTGGCGCGTACTTTCACTTTGTCGCCCTGGGTCACTTTTTCTACCCGACGGTACGGAGTTTCCAAAAACCCGTATTCATTTACCCGGGAATACAACGCCATGTAGGTTACAAGACCGATGTTTGGACCTTCCGGTGAACGGACCGGGTCTACTCTACCGTATTGTGAAGCGTTGATGTCACGGATAGAGAAACTCGCGCGCTCCCGGCTAATTCCACCAACTCCCATAACGGTCAAACGGCGGAGGTTGTCGATTTCCGCAAGCGGATTGGTCTGATCCAATATCGTAGAAAGCTGGCTGGTGCGGAAAAAGTCATTAATTGAAGCAATAATCGGCCGGGCATTCACCAGATGCGTCGGGGTCAAATCTTCTGCATTTGGTCCTGCCAAGCTCATTTTTTCACGGATAGAGCGCTCCAAGCGGAGCACGCCGACGCGGAATGCGTTGGTCGCGACCAGCTCGCCTACGCGGCGGACGCGGCGGTTACCAAGGTGGTCGATATCATCGACATCGCCTTTGCCGTTTGTCAGGTTAATGAGGTATTTAATACCACCAATGATGTCCTCTTTGGTAAGCACCCAGTTTTCTTTGACGTTGACGACATTGAGCCCGAGCTTTTTGTTCATCTTGTATCGGCCTACCCGCTCCAATGAGTAGCGGCGGTAATCAAAGAACATGGTGCGGAGTAATTCCTGCGCGTTATCCAAAACAATCGGCTCTCCCGGCCGGAGCTTGCGGTACAACTCAAGCACGGCTTCGTTGGAATTCGTAGTCGGATCTTTGGCGAGTGTTGCTTTGGTAAATTGATGTTCGGGATTGATATCCACATCTGCTAACACGCGCTCAATCTCTTCGTTGGAAGAAAATCCGACCGCGCGGAGAAATGTGGATGCCACAAATTTGCGGCGGCGGTCGATCCTGACCATCAATACATCATTTCTCGTGATAAAGAACTCAAGCCAGCTGCCATGCATCGGGCGGATTTCCGCACTATATAATGTACGTCCGGTTGAAGGGTCAACTTCGCCGGTCAAATAAATTCCCGGGGAACGGACCAGCTGGTTTACTACACACCGTTCGATACCGTTAATCACAAATGTGCCGCGTTCGGTCATCGCAGGGATATCGCCCAAAAATACTTCCTGGGTGAGTTGGTGTCCGGTTTGCTTGTTGGTGAGAGTTGCTTTTACTTTCAGAGGCATGTCGAAGGTGAGGCCTTTTTGCATTGCGATTTCCGGGGTAAGCCGCGGGCGCCCGAAATAATAATCGCCAAATCCGAGTTCCCAATTTTTGCCGGTGAAGTCCGTCATCGGGGTCACTTCGGAAAGTAATTCTTTAATCCCATGTTCCAAAAACCATTGATATGATTCGCGCTGCACCAGCGTAAGATCGAGTTTGGGTAAATCTGGGTACTCTGTACCCCAGAATTGTCGCTTATAAATTGAAGGTTTTGATGCCATTACGTGATTACAATAAATACTGCCGGTTTGTATGTTGTAAAGAACGACAAAAAGAAGCGAACAATGAACGTTCGCCTCCTTAGGCTATTCAAGTATCCATAATTATAACCCGCAAAAACTATTTGTCAAGCACGTAACAGCAACCTATATTGACTTGCATCACGGGGCATATGATACTTAATACTGAAAGAAAGGAATAATATATGTTTTACACACCCGTTAATATCCCTGCGCTACTCTCATCCGCCCTTGCCAGTATGGTTATCGGATTTATCTGGTATTCCCCTGTACTTTTCGGAAAACCATGGATGAAGTTGATGCGTCTCGACGCGAAAAAAATGAAAGCCGCGCAAAAAGACATGCCAAAAACATACGGATTATCGTTTGTTGCCACACTCGTCACCGCATTTGTCCTATCACAATTTATCTCGTCCACGCTGACTTATACCTTAAATGAAGGACTGTTGGTCGGATTTTTGGGATGGCTTGGGTTTACCGCGACGGCATTGTTTACCGGCGTACTATTTAACGAAATGCCGGTCAAACTATTCTTAATTAACAGCGGATATCAACTGGCATCAATGCTCGCTATGAGCACAGTGCTCACTCTGTGGATATAAATTTCCTAAATATTGAGCAACCAGTAGTTGTAGTTTAAAACGGTCGCAAACGATACCCAGGCAAGATACGGCAATAACAGATATGCGCTTACGCGATCCAATTTCTCGAAACGGAATATCAAATACACCAGCGTCACCCAGATAATTGCAATATCGGCAAACGCGAGTGGAATATTTTTTGCCCCGAAAAATAATATCGACCAGAGCGCGTTAAAAAACAGATGCACGAGAAACAGAGAGATCGCGGCCTTTACTGCCGGCTTATGTACTCCCAACCGCCATATGCGGTACGCGGATATTCCCATCAGCATATACAGCACTGTCCACACCGGACCGAATACCCAGTTTGGCGGGTTAAATGATGGGCGCGCCAATGTGGCATACCATGTGGGGATTGCCGAAACGGTAAAAAATGAACCAACAATACCGGCGGCTTCACATAATGCTATCCAACCAAGCAGTGGAAGCCACAGAACGGAGGACTTTTTTTCTGACACTTTTTTCCGGCGGACAGGTTTTTGTTTCATGGGTATTTTCCAGTGTATCACAACATAAGCTGTCCCTGAGTGGTCTCGTATGTCCCCGCCTTCTTTCTATATATACAGTACTCACAGGTCGTGGAAGCATCTGGAATAGACGTATCTTCCAAACACGATTTCATGGCGGCCAGCATGGGACCAACCCAACTTGTATCACCGCGGTGCTCGTGTAAAGTAAGTTCAAATTCTAATTTGCCGTCAAACTGTGCCGGACTTTTGGCCGCGTTTGCGTATACGATGTACGCTTGATTACTCACGGCAAAACCGCTCTCACGGAAAAGCCATTGGTATGTTTCAAGCTGTTTTTTATACGCCACTTTCCACTGATCCTCCAGCGATATCTCCTTATCGGTCGATGTGGATTTATAATCAACGACAATAAGTTCGCCTTGGGGGTTAACCCACAAATCATCGACCGCCCCAAAAACAATAAAATTCGTTTGTCCGTGAAGCACCTGTTTACCAACAAAATTTTCCCGCCAAACATCAAGGTCTTTATGCACAAATGGTACCGCATCAACGCCGTACCGTTTCATAATCTCGTGCGGCTTACCGCTTTTCCGTAACGCGTCAAATTCTTTTTTCAAAAGATGATCAACCGCTGAATTAAGCGAAAATCCCGGCATACTCGGCCGGGAAACACCTAGCCTGCGGTCGAGATAAAAACACCGGGGGCATTCACGGAATAAATCAATTTTGCTCCGGCTCACTTTAAACGGTTCAGACGAACCAGGGCGGTAAAGCTTTGCTCCTTTTTGCCATGCCATATGAGGCGAGTATAACAAATCAGCGGTAACTGGATATCAGGAAATAAGTGATGCGAGTTTCTCAAAATCCTGCCGCATAAGCGGCGCGTATTTTGGAAACCGTATGACGGCTGCCGGATGCAACGTAATAAAGTAGGTGCGTTCACCCTCCTTTATAATCGTGCCATGCGATTTCATAATCGGCTCGGTGCGCTCCAGCATGGCGTACACCGCGGTTGCCCCCAAAAGCACGATAATTTTCGGGTTAATGACAGCTAGCTGCTCGGATAAATGAATTTTTCCATGACGGATATCCTGTTTCGTCGGGGTGCCCCGGTCGGGCAAATATTTTACGGGGCTAGTGATGTACACGTCTTCTTCCGTTAGTCCCGCTTCCCGGATATGTTTACGGAGCAATTGACCGCTTCTGCCAATAAATGGGCGTCCTGTCGCCGCTTCGTTTTTCCCGGGAGCCTCGCCCAAAAATACGATATCGGCGTCAGGATTTCCTTCGCCCGGCACCGGTAGTCCGCTTTTTCCCGCCTTACACTCTTTACACCGCGCGATACGCGAAGCGATTACCTGTAATTTTCCGGATTTTGTCATGGAAGAAGTATAGCAGACAACCAAACAACGTATGATATGATAAATATATGAAACTCAGTGTGCGCTTTATTTACCTTTATCTGTTTTCGTTTGTCGGATTGCTTACCGTTGTTATCGGGTCTGTGCGGATGGTTGATTTGGGACTCAAAGTGTTTGTATTCCGTGAAGCGGATAGATACGAATACATGGCACCGAAAATAGAAGGAGAAGAAATCACCCCCGCTGAAGAACAGCAACTAAAAGAACAAGCGTCCCGCGAACAGACACGGAACCGGCAACGGGAGTTTTCCGGCGCGTTCGCCATGATCGCCATAGGATTACCCCTCTACCTCTATCACTGGAAAACTATCCAGAAGGAACACAAGAAATCCTGATACAGGATTTTTTACTCTGTCGTCACGCCGTCAAATTCTTCCTCATCCGTAAGCGCTTCGTCTTTGGTGCGGTGCACCACGGCATCCGCGTGATGCGCGGGACTATACAGCGTATAGAGCTTTAGCGGTTCAGTTGGCGACACGTTTATCACATTGTGTGTCGCTCCCGCTGGTACTATGACCGCAAATCCATCGGACACGTCATGTGAAATACCATCGATGATCACTTTTCCTGCTCCCGATTCCACGCGGAAAAACTGGTCATTTTCGGTATGGGTTTCCATGCCGATTTCTTCCCCCGGCTTAAGGCTCATCACGACAAGCTGGCAGTGTTTGGCGGTATAGAGGACAAAACGGAAATTTTTATTCGCCTCGGTAAGTTTTTCAATGTTTGCGGTATACCCTTTCATACCATCTTCCCCCTTCACCACTCATAGTACCACCAGGGGAAGAACTCGGGTGTATGCTACATTACGGGATTTATTGTTCGGTAATCGTCACCTTTTTAACGACGACGGGCTCTACCGGACGGGAATTTTCCCGGCCGTCTTGGATAGTTGCCGCGGTGGCAATTTTATCGACAACTTCCATGCCTTCGCTGACTTTGCCGAAAATCACATAAGCAGGAGGCAACGCCTCATCTGCGTGCATGATAAAAAACTGGCTTCCGTTGGTGTTGGGTCCCGAATTTGCCATAGCGACGGTGCCACGGGTATAACTTCCCTCAAACGGTTCGTCATCAAATTTGTACCCGGGTCCCCCCGTCCCGTTTCCTTTGGGGTCACCGCCCTGGATCATAAACCCATCGATCACCCGGTGGAATATGGTGTTGTCATAAAACCCGGTGCGGGCAAGGTTTACAAAATTACCCACCGTTTTGGGTGTTTCTTTGGCGGTTAGGTCAATGACAATATCGCCAACGCTTGTTTCGAGCCTGGCGGTATATGTTTTATTCACATCTATAGGCGTCATGGTCGGTGTGGGAATTCGTTCCGGCGCTATACTCGTTTGTGGCTGATTTTTCTTTGACATAGCATCTCCTTTGGGCATACGGACATAAATCACCGCTGCAAACAATATGATACTGATAACTCCAACCCAGATATATGCTTGCTTCATAGCGGATTTCTATTATACATAAAAAACAAACACCGTCACGCCCCTATTTTCCCCTGATTTCACCCCGAGAGCGTATATCTGGTACAATAAGAGCCTCCATGAATACGGAAAACTCTCATCATTCTCGTGGTTCAAACAGCGCAAACGGCTTGTCTACTCTCGAAAAGGTCAGGCGGTGGTACCGCCGTTTGCCCGATAAAAAACGGTATTTGGAATTTATCACCGCGTTTCTTACTATCCCGGTACTACTCACCGTGTTACTCAGTAACGTTTCCAACCTGCAAAACCAAAAAAAACCAGAGCCCACACCTACACCCGTTGTAACCCCTATAGTAAATACGCCAGCCCCAACTGTGCGTGTGACACCGGTTGACCCGACTCCCACCAATACTCCTTCCGCACAATGCACACCGGGCGTGGGACCCATCGACATCGTGTATCCGGAGGAAAATAGTACTATATCAGACGACCCTGTGTGCCTGGATATCCCGCGCCAGGGCGGCAATTACTGTTCGGTGGTCTGGTCATACCGGATAAACGGCAGTAACTGGAGCAACTACACCGACCGGGAAGTGTGTATGTACGGATTATCGCCGGGTAATAAGCAGCTCGATCTTCGGGTAAAAAGTATCGTATCCGGAGAAGAAAAAATCCTGCGCCGCTCGTTTACCGTAGCGGGATCCGCCACCACCCCAACGCCGGCAACGCAGTCAGGAACAACCTCCGGCATATAACGCTCCCCGCGCATTATTATGCCCTATAGTTCACAAATCACGGATTTTTTTGTATAATCCGCGGATGGCTCATGAGATTGTCATCTCGGATACGCACTTCGGACCGTACCGGGAAAAACGCGACAGACCAAGACTGGAATTTTTACGCTCCATCATACGCGTCAGTGACCGCGTGATAATCAATGGGGATTTTTGGGACAACTGGTGGATCAACTACCATGATTTTACCCGGTCTGGGTGGAGCGAGCTTTTCCGGCCTCTCCGTGAAAAAAACGCAGTCTACATCACGGGTAACCATGACGGAATGGCCATACCCAAAAAGAAACTATTTTGGGATGTTGCCGTCAGAAACGCGTTTCAATTCAGCAGAGGTGGCACAGATTATGCCGTGCTTCACGGTCACACACTGGACTCGTGGCGTCACGCTGACCAACTCGTCGAACACCGGTTTGTCCGTGCGCTATACCCCATCGGGAAATGGCTCCAGGAACACGCGCTGACCGATGGTTTTTCCAAACGACTATACCGGTTATATAAAACATGGAATGAAGAACAAAAAACACAATTAGATAAACTCTATAAACCTTCCGTATGGAAAATAGTCGGCCATACCCATTTAGCGGAATTTGATGTGCCGAGACGGTACATAAACGCGGGTATGGTAGACACGCACCTCAAACGGACATCATATGTCGCGATACATGACAACGGGCCGCGGTTAGTTAACCAATTTACGCCTCGCCCATTTGAACAATAGTACACGTCACGGATCGATAACTTCGCCGACCAAAATATCAGGATCGAAGTATTTCTCAAGTAACGCGAAGTTTTTTACATTCGCGCGGAAAAATACATCAAACACAATACCGATAAATGGCACGACTCCCAACACATAATCTGCCGTGATATTCCACAACATCCGCAAATACACCCATCGGGGCACATCCAGGCGGTACGCAATCCAAAAGAGATAACACGACGTAAGTGCGGCCAAAGCGTTGCCCACGCCCGGGATAATATCCAGCATCGGATCGATCCCAAACCGCACGCCCAATACATTGAACCGCAAATCCATGACCTGCACGATACGGCGGGCAAACTGAACATGAGCGGCAATACTCCTACGAGGCATAGGATATAAAGTATACCACTCTGCCGCTTGCATCCCCACCAAACTCCCGCTATAGTTTCACCATATGCCGGGTAGTAGAATTTCGACACGCTTTTGTTCATTGCGCGTTGAATAGACAATCCCGACATAACATATTATTGAGCAATGAAAGGAGCCTGAACTTTCGCCAGCGTAATAACGCAATGGTCGAAATTTCACTACCCAGTATGACAGATACAAATTGTCCTAAATGCGGTAGCCCGTTAAATCCAGTACAGGAAACCAAATCCGGTAAACAGATGCAAAAATGCAGTGCCGGCAGATGGAACCCCGAAACCCATAAAAACGAAGGGTGTGATTTCGTAAAGTGGATAGTCCCTGAACCCAAAGGATTAGATGAAAAATGCCCCAAGTGCGGCTCCCCGGTCGTCTTGGTTGTCACCCGGTTTGGCAAAAAAATGAAGAAATGCTCCACCAATACCTGGAACAAAGAAACCAAAAAAGCCGAAGGTTGTGATTATGTGGAGTGGATAAACGGAACCACCGAACCTCTGGATGAAGCGTGCCCTGAATGCGGAAAGCCACTCGTGCTCTATACGACCGCGGCTGGCAAAAAAATGAAGAAATGCTCGACATCCGGCTGGGACCGCGAGAAAAAACAAGCAACAGGATGTACGTATGTACAGTGGCTTAAACCCGGCGAATATCCGTCAGATAAACCAAACGGTGAAGAATTCCTTCCTCCCGAACCCCCTGACGCGGAAGACGCGTAACGGAAATTACGATCCGAGGAAAATATCAGACCGATTGACCGCCGCGTCTGCTAGTTCTTTCAGTTGCTGAGGAGACATCCGTGACGCTTCGCGCCTCGTCAGTCCGGTTGCTAATAAATCCGCTTCTTCACTGACTGAAAGGGGGCGCCTTGTTCCTATCGTCCGTCTCCTTCTTACTGATCTTTCTGACGCGTATCCGGGCAATGTCCCCGGGGACTGTGGTCGTGCTTCTTGATGTCCTTTTCTTGTCATATGCGTATATTATACGCCCAGCACGCAAATTTCTCCTTCCCTCCACACACATCGGGTATAATGAACCGATGCCTGAAATTACGAAACCTTCACATATTCTTTTAGTCTACCTCGCGCGCCCGAAAATAAGCCGCTCGGAAATGGAGCATGACATCACGGAGCTGTGGCAGCTCACCGAGACATTGGGTAACGCGACGATTACCGATATCATCACCCAACATGAACATGTTACCGCGGCTACCTACATAGGAAAGGGTAAAGTAAGCGAAGTTGCAGAGTACCTCACAACGCACCCTACTGATATCGTACTGCTTAACGGTCACGTGAAGCCAAGCCAAAAGTTTACCCTCATTAAATCGTTTTGGGGGATACAAAAAAACATACAAGTATGGGACAGGGTCGACCTCATCCTTGCGATTTTTTCTAAACACGCCCGCACTACGGAAGCCAACCTGCAAATTGAACTTGCCCGTATGCACCACATGGGACCCAGAATTTTCGGCATGGGTATGGAACTATCACGCCAAGGAGGCGGCATCGGCACCCGTGGAATAGGAGAAACCAATACGGAGCTTATGGAGCGCCACTGGAAACGCGAAATAAAAAAGGTGAAAGACCAACTCGACAAACTCACGGCAAACCGCGAAAGACAGATGGAGCACCGGAAAAACCTGGGGCTCAAAACCATCTCCATCGTGGGATACACCAACGCCGGCAAAACATCGCTCTTTAACGTACTCACCCACAAAAAACATGTAGTGGAAAACGCGCTCTTTGCGACCCTCGATAGTACGGTCGGGGAAATCTATATGCAGGAGCTAGGAACCAAGGTGGTGATCACGGACACCATCGGATTTATCGCAAATTTACCACCCTCACTCATCCAGGCGTTTACCTCTACACTCCTTGAATCAATTCACGCTGACGTCATCCTCCATGTCGTGGACGCGTCTGACCCCGACGTGGTCGAAAAAATCCGGGTGGTACATGAAATCCTCGATCAGCTCCACATTCCGAAAGAAAAAGAAGTAATGGTGTTTAATAAAATGGATGCGGTCGCCCCCAAAGATCGCGAACGGATTATATTTCTTGCGCATGACATGCCGCATGTACTCGTCTCTGCCAAAACACGGGAAGGTATAGAGGAACTCACGTCTTCCGTGTTTCCCCGCTTTCTAAAATAGACTACACACTGATCTCTTCGTGCATCCGGGGTAGTGCCACATCACCAATCGACAAATCCTTGGTAATCTTGGCGGCGAGTGCCTGGCGTGGTTCATCATCGCCATGCGTAAGAAATACTTTTTGCACTCCCTTCATCGACTGCAGCCAATCCATAAGCTGCTGCTGATCGGCATGCGCGCTCATCGCTTGGGTATCGGTAACCGTGGCTTTTACACTTACGTCTTTATCGGCAATCGTTACTTTGCGGCTGCCTTCCAGGAGCGCCCGGCCCAACGTCTGCTCGCCCTGCCACCCGACGATAAGCACACGGGTCGAAGGGATAGGCAGATACGTGGCCGCGTGTCCTACAATACGCCCGCCCGTCATCATGCCACTGCCGGCGATAATCACTTTGGCACCCAACGCTTCAGCTATCAACCGCTGTCCTTTGTGTTTATGGATAATCACCATGCCGGGAAACGTAAACGGGCCAGATCCCCGCAGTTCTTCTTTTACATGCGCGTTGAAATCCTCGGGATACCGGGTATAGATAGTGGTCGCGGCATTTGCCATCGGGCTATCCATAAAAACTTGGGTATCTTCTTTTACTTTTCCTTTTTCCTTGAGGTGCCGGATGATATGCATGAGCTCCTGTGTACGGTGCAGCGAAAACGCGGGGATCAGCAGTGTACCACCGATTGCCTCAACCGCGTTTATCTCAGCGGCAATCACCTCCACAGGATTTGTACTCGGATGCAGCCGGTCACCATACGTCGATTCCATCACCACGGCATCCGCGCTAGCGATGCGCTCGATGTCGGGCAACAATTCATCGGGACTGTTTCCGAGGTCGCCGCTAAACACTATTTTTTTGATCGCCGAATCCGGTTTGGTATCAACTACTTCAAGATACGCGGAACCCAATATATGCCCCGCGTCCCGGAGTGTCACGGTGAAATCGCCCACAGTAAACGGCTCGCGGTACGCCACCCGTTTAAAATGCTGGAACGTCTGCTCTGCCAATGCTTTATCAAACAACGGTTGCCGCTCATCTTCGAGCGCAATTTTCGCGGTATCCAGCAGTGACAGCTCCGTCAAATCCGCTGTCGCCGAGGTCATATAAATTGATTCGGTAAATCCTTTTTTCAAAAGTACCGGTAATCTGCCGCAGTGATCCAGATGCGCGTGCGTGAGCACTGCCCCTGAGAGCGAGCCGCAGTCATATTCGTATGGTTGATAATTGAGATGATCGACATCCGGCCCCTGAAACATCCCGAGATCGATAAGTATGGATTTTCCTGAACCAGAAGTAAGAACGTAACTAGACCCAGTAACCGTACCCGCCGCCCCGAGGAATTTAATCTTCATATCTTTGTATAGATTACCTGGCAGTGAGGACACTGTAAACAACGACTATATCCCCGCAAGTAATGAGATGTATCACAAAGTTTGTTTTAGAAAGATAATTTTCGGTGAAGCGTGTACGTCACCACGGCGATGAGCATGATTGAAAGGTAATACATATCACCTAACACATAGGTGACGTAAAAACGAAGTTTATTACAAAAACAAACACCAATTCACCAATCGTCACGACGTTCTCTATAACATCAGCGCATATAAACGAAGATTATGTTCCTATTTCTTGGTAGCTATATATTTATTTAATCTTGTTGTAGCTACCTTTATATATTTTTCTTCCTTCTCTATACCAATCCATCTACGACCGAGTGCAGTTGCAACAACTGCCGTAGTTCCGCTCCCCATAAAAGGATCTAGAACTAGATCTCCTTTATTGCTTGCTGTCAGCAAAATGTGTTGAATTAGTTTAAGGGGTTTTTGTGTGGGGTGGGATTTGACGCCATTTTCATCTCGCTCTCTTTCATTTCCTCTACAAATAGAGAAAACCCAGTCTGTATCCTTCATCTGCTTGTTACCATTCAATCTTTTCATTAATTGATAATTAAATGTATAACCCTTAGATTTCTTATTTTTAACCGCCCAAATCAAGGTTTCATGATTATTCGTAAACCTTCGACAGCTAAGGTTTGGTAATGCTCCAATTTTCACCCATATAATGTCGTTCAAGAACCAAATTCCCAAGTCCTGCATTATTTTTCCTACTCGAAATATATTGTGATACATTCCAATAACCCAAATCGTACCAGTTGGTTTTAATACTCTTTGGCACTCTTTGAGCCATTTATAAGTGAAACCATCATAATCGTCATAACTTTCAAAACTATCCCATTTATCGTCAACTGGAATAACCTCAGAGCCATCAGCTCTTCTAAGTCTTTTTCCTTTTGGAAGTTGTAAATAATAAGGCGGGTCAGCAAAAATTAAATCGAACGTATTATCTGGGAATTTCTTTAGCTCATCGATAGCGTCTCCATGAATTATTGAATTCTCATTTTGCACCATACTCAAAATTGTAAACTACGAGATGTTGGGCATCGCGATTATTACGACCTTTAACATTATAGAGATACTTTTTTTCGAAGCTATCTATTATTATTCCCTCTCTATTTGAATAAAGGTCTTTTATAAAGGGAGTTTCTTTGATGATCAATATAAATTTTGCCTTAGTTTTGTAAAGGCAATTTGCTAATCGAATATGGTCTTGTTTTCCGAAGTCATTTTTTTCGTAATTACTAAAGTCGGTATCGTAAGGCGGATCTAAAAACATAAAGTCACTTTCTTTTAAATTTTGAGTAGTGAGTATTTTTTCGAAATCTGTACTAAATATCTTCGAATTTTTGAATAGTTCTTCAACTTCCTTACTAAAAACATAATCAACTTTTCCTCTAAAATCTTTATGGTTATATGCTATACCCCCGTAAGGAATATTAAAATCCCCATTAGAATTAAACCTAAACATTGAACCATAACAAAATTCTCTTATAAAGTAATAATTAGCTATTTTTTTAGCTTTCGTTATCAAATATTTCCCACCATTCTTATTCATAACATCTCGAAAATGCATATAAAAACCACTTCTAAATGCTGTTTCAAAATTCTTATATAAATCACCTTTAGGTAAAGCGCCTCTTTCCATTTCTACTTGTTTTATTCGTTTAATTTTTGAAATTAGATTTTTTATTATCTCTTCTAATAAGTTTTGTGGGTCAAGCGCAAACTCTTTCGAGAATAATCCATTGAAACGATCTTCATTTGACTTTAGCTTAAATCTAATTATTTCCTTGATGTCCTGTTCTGACTTCTTATCGCGCTTGTATTCGCCATATAGAAGGGATAAATCGTCTTCAAACACACTTAAAAACTTCGGCACTTTTTCCCAATTGTCTACGTAGTCATATAGGCAATGTTTAAATTCAACCCGATTACTTTCTCCTTTGACAAAACGGTAAAATTCCATCAACTCTTCGCAAAAATCATTTATGATTGAATTATTGGGCTTCAGGTTAAAAAAAACAGCTCCACCGCCAAAAAAAGGCTCTATATACCGGGTGTGAGGAGGTATCAGATTTTTTATCTGCTCAAATTCCTTTGATTTACCGCCAGGCCACTTGATGATTGGTTGCATGAATTACCCAAGATAAGTCTTTTTAATTGAATCTAGTGCCGCTTTAATAAGCCCTGCTTTCTCCTTATATGCTTCCAAAACAACATCGTAACCATCGTTAGATTTACATACAAAATTCCAAAACGCTCGCCCAATTAATAATTCGTCTTCTGCAAAGAATTGACGGACTCGCTCTTGACCCCAAACCTTATCTTCTCCATAGCGGTTGTATGCGGTAGCAAAAAATAAACGAATTTTCGTATCCGCAGAAAGCGTGTTGGACAAGATAGCAAATTGCTCTAACAAAGCTTCCTTCTCCGATCTTGCCTTTTTATTATCGAGATCACCACCAATTTTTAGCTCTATCAAAAAATGTTCTCCAGTTTCTTTGTCTGTAAGACAATAATCACTATCGTGCCTCTTTGTCACGAGTGCTTGCTCATCGGGCTTATTACGTAAAAGCTGATAATCCTCTTGTGTTGGAGGACTAATTACCCGGCGCTTATATTTTTCTAATAATTCTGCTATGTCTTGAGTTTGTTTAAGACTAAGTGGTCCCTCAACATTCCTTTTAACTTCATACGAAAACTTTGCGATGTTGATTGCTAATTTCTCCAACATATTACCCAATGAACTATCTAATGAACGCACTAACGCTGTGTAGTACTGAATTTCTGGCCCAAGCACTGCAATGAAAACATTGTGAATTTTCATGTTAAGTGTGCCTTCTGGATTTTCAAATTCTCCTTCGTGACGAGCCTGAAAACCCGCCGCGTATGATTCCACAGCAGTATGAACTAGTCTTTTTATGGCTTCCTTTTTATCTAATGTCTCTATGATCATAAAATCCTTTCATTAAAATAGCATTACTTTAATCATGCACAATAAATTATACGCTCCTTGTGATTGAATTACGATAAAATAACTATCCTCTGCTGTTAAAAATTTCCCTATTATTTATGGGTCTTGTCAAAAGGCTTAATATAAAATTCATTCACTATATAAAATATTCCGCCAGTAATAATAAGCCCAAACAGCATAATGCCTATTTTCCAATGAATAGAAGCTGACTTAATCAATAAGTCATAAATAATACTCGCAACTAAGTTAAGAAAAAACCCAACTATAATTGCATAAAGGAATAAAATCATTCCTAATACTTCGCCTTTTTTGGGTTTGTATGTAACCATAAATACTTCACCTTACAATTTCTTTGCCCTATTCTACACCCTTCCTATTAGCGCTACCACACCCTTACGCTTGCAGACTAAGTATAATGTGCTATTATAGGAAAAATTCCTGCCAGGCTATTATGAAACTGCATCAATATCAGGGCGCAATGACGGTTGGAGGTAGCGAGAAAATTGGCTTGGTAAACATTTCATTTGGAAAGAATCGCGCGACGGTGAGTTTCAAATTGCCGGGTGAGCGCCCCACGAGACTGGCAAGTTTTTCTAAATCCCAATGGCTTGATCAAGATGACGTAAATTCCACGCTCCGCGGCAAAGGATTACTTTGGCGCCGCACAGTATCTGAAGTCGAGTACACCTCCCGATCACAAAGAGGCACCCGCTAACTCCCCACGCGTCTAGCGAATTTTCCCCAAACCCCGTATGCTAGATATATGAAACGTGAGCGGTACGAGGCCAACGAAAAAACCGGGTGGGGCAATATCATTGCCAAAAACTTTATCGGTGGACTTATGTGGGGATTGGGCTCCGTCATCGGAGCCACCATGGTGCTCACTATCGTGGTAAAAACACTCAGTACTTTTGAATTTATTCCAGCTGTTGCTGACTTCGTCGTCCAGCTGCAGGAGTATATCGATGTCCGGAAGTAACTTAGTTTAGTACCCGGATAAGCACGGTCACATCATCCCCTTTTGTAATTCCCTCTGCTTTCCTCACTGCTGATTTTATGGGCAACACGTATGACCCGCTTTCTTTGTCGGGAAAAATTGATGTTTTCCATACCGAATTCCCTATCGTCACCCCGACCGGTATCGACCCCCATCCGTGCCGCGGCAAACCAAAAAGCTGTTTAATCTCCGCTGCCATATCAACGGGTAGCGTGACGAAATGCCACGCGCCATCTCCCTGATATTCCCACACTTTTACGTGCATCTGGTATTCGTTATGTTTCATACATTTTAGTAAACATATCCAGGTCGCGGAGCAATTCTTCCGAGTGCACCAGCGGATTTACCTTTTCATATACTTTCGCTATCTCGCCTTGGGGGTTTATGAGATAGGTGTTGCGCAGTATCCCGCTAAACACCTTGCCCATAAATTTCTTTTCTCCCCACGCGTTGTATGTCTTGATCATCGCGAGGCTTTCATCACTTAACAGGGTAAAGGTGAGTTTGTATTTATCCGCAAATTTTTTGTGTGACGCTACGCTGTCACGCGAAACTCCCACAATCGCGACCCCGCGTTTTGCAAACTCGGCGACACTATCACGGAAACTGCAGGCTTCTTTCGTACACCCGGGCGTATCATCCTTGGGATAAAAATAGAGGATCAGCCATTTTCCCCGGTATTCCTTAAGTGTATGGACTACCCCATTTTGGTCGGGGAGTGAAAAATCAGCGGCTTTGATCATACTATGTATTCTATCACCACCCGGGATCACTAATATTCTATAATACGGAGGTTATGAAATTATTTTCCAAAATGAACAAAGGGCTACTGTTTGCCGTCACGTCGTCGTTCCTGTGGGCGTGCTCTATCGTCAATTCCCGCTATCTCCTCTCCCATGGCGAAGAACCGCTCAACCTCACGATATGGATTGGTCTTGCCATGGTTATCCCGTGGGCCTTCCTTTTTAAGCGGCACGTTAACGCCTACAAAGCGCTTTCTACCAAATTTAAGCTGTACCTCGTGGGCATTGGCATCGCGTCATCTATCGGTATCAACTATCTGCAAGCGCTTGCGCTTGCCAACACCTCGGCGGTGAACTTTTCATTTCTTTACCGGACGATCGTGGTATTTACGATTATCTTTGCTTACATTTTTTTCAAAGAAGCGATCACGATAAAAAAATGGTTTCTTACGTTGCTTATTCTCACAGGCTCGTATCTGCTCACCACGGGCGGACAAGTTATCGCGCTAACCCGCGGTGACATCTACACCCTGCTTATGGCAGCGTCCGCTGCGCTGGTTGCTAATATCCTTATCAAACACACAGTGTCCCGCATGCATCCAGACCTGAGTGGCTCCGCAATTTCTATTGTCTCTGCGGCGTCACTCCTGATATTCGGATATCTCAGTGGTTCCCTCAAACTCCCGGTAAATATACTGATGATTTTGGTCGGCGCCGCGTTTTCGTTTACCCTCACGATGGCGAGAAACCGCGCGTACACATTTTCCACCGCGTCATTTGTCACCATGATATTTTCCCTCACCCCGGTATTCGTGGCACTTCTTTCCTATCCGCTACTTGGAGAGCGGTTAACACCGGTGGAAATTGTAGGGGGCGCGATTATCGTAGGCTCAACCTTTTTAGTTGAAAAGTTTAAAATTTAGCGCGAACCAAACCTCATACGCCCGCGGGATAAACACGTGACAATGCTATACTTTTCTCATGACCAAAAAACACGCCAGGAATCATCAGCCGTACGTTATTTTCATTACCCTCCTCATGTGCTTTGTATATGGTTATAAAACCGCGCCGAGGCAAGTAGCACTCGCTCCTCTCCCCGTTCCCGAACGGATTTCCCACACATCACTGAGCGGCCCGCTAACACTGACCACCATAGATCAATCGGTTTTAGGTGCCCAGACTATCGACCCCATCGATTTTGTTGACGAGATTAACAATATCCGCGCGGCTCATAATGCCCCCGCGCTACGCCTCAATGCCACACTTATGCGGGCTGCCAAGATGCGCGCGGATGTCATAAAAAAATACCAAAATTTTTCACATCAGGATCCGTATGAAGGCATAGAACTTGGCACGGTATTACCAAAGCTCGAATATTCGTTCATATACGCATCTGAAAACATTGGCATGGGCGGGATTTCCGCGGCCAATTTCGTTGAAGGGTTTATGAACAGCACATCGCACCGGGCAAACCTGCTCGACCCCACGCTCACCGATACCGGCGCGGCTATTGTCGAAGGACCGTATAAACAATACTACGTCAACTACGCGGTGCAGCTCTTCACCATTCCCGGAGGTATTGCCGAATACCTTGGGTACAACACGACGGAAAAAGAACTATACGAAAAACAATATGCTGCCGTAAACGAAAATCTTCATCCGCTCATCTGGTTTACCGAACGCCTTAAAAATAATCCCCGCTACACCGAAGAGTATTATAAAAAACTAAAACGCCAGCAGGTTATCTTAAAAACACTATTATCCCGCATGCGGGAAACCAAACCGCTCGACAATCATGATGTCGCGATGATCCTGGAATTTAATACCCTTCTTTGACGTAAATGGTTTACGTCTTTTTTTGTCCCGCGAGCCAGACTTCCTTGAGCGCCGCGAGTGATGCGGTAGAGATAAGATACGCTATCGCGGGGATAATCGCGGAAACAAACGGTTTTTCCACGCCAAGAACAATCATAAAAACCGCAATCAAAAAGTACGTTGCGCCGCTGATAAATAACCGGCGGGTGAGGCTTGTCTCCCATGCTTTATCTGCCTCTACCCGTTTATTCCGCGCCTGAAGCTTCATGATCTCGGCTTCTAGTGCTTCTAATGATTTCATGCCAGTTATTTTACCATGTACTCACTATGTATCCGCAACGCGTCCGACACCTTCTGCCGCGCGTCACCTTCCAGAAAATATGGTTGCCCGTAATCCACGATGCGGATAGGCATATACTCGACGTCCACCAATTTTTTATCATAAAACGTGTACTTTCCGATCACTCCTAATTTCGTTTCCTCACTCCACTCCTGATCAAATACGAAATTCCCATGCGCGTAGATGATAAATTTATCGTTGTAAAATTCTACGGGTTGCACCCAGTGCGGATGATTACCTAGTACCACATCCGCGCCGTTATCGATAGTGAAGTGCGCCAAATTTCTCTGTCGCTCCGTGGGCTCGGTAACGTACTCCACGCCCCAATGGTATGACACGATGATGATGTCCGCGTTCTTCCGGGCTTCGGCAATATCCGTTTTGATTTTATATTCCTCTGCCCATGGTACCCCCGCCTCAGGAGCGCCAATATCGTTGTAGGCAAGGAAGGCGAACTTCGTCCCTTTCACTTCTTTGTATGCCGGTGTATCCGCGACAGGTACGATGCCGGCATTGATTAATATTTGCTTTGTTTCCGCGATCCCTTCGAGGTAATGATTTCCTACGTGGTTGTTTCCTAACGTCGCGATATCGATACCGGCATAGGTTAATCCTTCTGTTACCCGCGCGTCGCCACAAAACAACATGCCTTCCACCGTAATAGGACAATTGGAAAGCAACGGCGTTTCCAGGTTTATCACTGTCATGTCAGCGCTGGAAAGTACATCAGCGGTTTTTTCAAACGGCCAGCGGAACCCGTGTCCCGTCACCATTTTGTAATTCACCGATCTTGCGGGTATCACATCTCCGGTTGCGATCATGGTGACCGCCGCGTCCGCCGGTAAATCCGTTACCCACGAGTGATCAGAAGAAAATATGGAATTAAGGGAGAATTGTGGCATAACAGGCGTGGGTGCCGGGGCAGGAATATTTTCTTTTTTCTCACCCAATACATCAGCCCGGGGAATAAATGACCGCAAAAACGAAATGTCTACCAACGCCGCCGCTCCCGCTACCACAACCAGAAAAAGAATAAGGCCGGCGATTATCCTCACGCCGTGAGTATAGCACACGTGTGGTATACTCTAGGCTGCTTATGCAAGATATCGTCACTGTAGAAGAAGCAGCAACATTTCTCCACAAACACCCCGACACGATCAGACGATGGATAGAGAATAAAAAACTCAAAGCGCGCCGGTTATCCGCGGGCGGCCACGGCATTTATGCCATATTACGGAACGATCTTTTGGAACTGATCGTCTCCGGCTCGCTTGAGGCGAAGGAAAAACCGGCAACCCCCAAGGTTGTGTCAGGACAACGCAGTCTTCCGCTTTAAAGTGATAATCCGCCGCATGCGGTATATACTTTTGCTTCTGCTGCTGACTTATGCACGTTGAGCGCCAATGGCAACTCACTCTTTAGCTGCGCGAGCGTCACATCAAGCATGGTTACTGATGTACCATTGACCAATGATGTGATCGGGTATTTCACCGCGCCGACTCCCGGACATTCACCCACATGCAAATGCGCCGGTTGTGACACGCCATCAGCCGGGAACCCCGTCAAATTAACCGTCACGGTCACTTTACCATCGACCTCCTCGAGTATGGCGGTTCCGCTTTCTCCTGAGCCGTTAAGCTCACTGAGCGTGATAGTCACCTTTGAGCGCATCTCCTCTGGTGTCGCGTTGTAGTTATAATCGCTTCCCATCTTGTATCCGTTCCCATTTTTGGCGAAAACGAAGTAATAAATCAGCCAGTAGACCAGGCCACCAACCAATAGGTAAATAAGTACCCACTGCCACATAGGACGTTTGCTGTATGCCGCCATAAGAAATTCCTCCTATATAAGTAATATAGATAACAAAGAAAGAAGTCAATGAAAGAAGTATTACCAACTTCCGCCGCCACCGCCGCCACCGCCGCCTCCCGATGAGCCGCCGGAAAACCCGGATGACGACCCTGTCGATGAGTGTGCGGCGATAGACGCCGCAAACGAGGCGCTCATACCATGCCCAAGACTGTGGGCAAACACAACACTATTAAATCTGCCACCCGTGGAGGACTGGTACCAGTCGGGATTTTTGAGTCCCATGCTTTTAAACCGTTCCGCCCATATTTCTTCCACGCCAAACGCAACCGCAAAGGCTAATAATTTTTCAAACATCATTTGATTTTTTGCCTGAAACGCCAACTGCTTGTCTTGGCTCGTCAGGAAATTTTTTAAGCTCCGCGCAATTGCCGCCTGTTCGGCGCCAAAGAGTGTTTTACGGGGCATATTTTGCCCAAAAATTAACGCCACTAAAAACAGTATCGGATTAAAGCTCATGAGTGCCACAACCGCAAGCGCCACATACCACCCGCGCAGTGTGTTGGGATTGGTGGGGAAAAATTTATCATGGACGAGTATTTCGTACAGCATCGATT
Organism: Candidatus Gottesmanbacteria bacterium UBA6580; assembly: GCA_002433895.1. Classification (GTDB taxonomy): domain Bacteria; phylum Patescibacteriota; class Microgenomatia; order UBA10105; family UBA927; genus UBA927. Next base: position 309,044 of record DJJA01000003.1, on the reverse strand, counting down.
TCACTTTTTCCAAGGTCTTGGTAAGATCAATAGACTTTACACTCACCCGGTCACCACTTTTAAATATCCCTTGGAGTAATTCCCGCTCAAACGGCAGAAGATTTGTGTCAGCTTCGTTGCGTTTTTCCAGGTCAAATACGTTTTTTTTGGTCTCGATGATGGTAAGATACCCGCGCCGTGCTAAGTCTACGATAGACGCGTATATATCACGCAAATCCGCCCGCTCATCGATAAGCGTACCGGTTTCCGCGGGAGTAAGCGGCCGGTGATGCTGGTTTTTTGGCGGACTGAACCACGCGCGGGCTTCCCCCATCGCTGGTTTTGGATCCCGGCCATTTGTCCACCACTTACGGATGACGGCAATCGGAGCCACAATATACCAAAGGAACGCGCCAATGGTGATAAACGCCAATACTACTTTTCCCCACAACGTGTCAAAAAAGGGAACTAGTTCACGGGGCTCCAGTACGGCAACGATCCCTTTGGGAAATCCCACCACCACAGTAAGTCCTTCATAACTGTTGAGTGGCCGGGATGTTTGGATGCTGACGGTCCGGTCGCCCGTTTTTTTGGTCACGCAATCAGTATCCGTACTCCCCGCGGCTCCCGTGTAACACGCGACATGCAAATCTGCCTCCGGCACTCCACTGGGGAGCGCTACGGTCACCGAAGCTCTGGCGATCGGCACCGGCCAACCGGCACCGATCACGTTCCAGTACAGCTCATCATGCCCGGGAAAATAGGTGAGCGCGCCGGAAACGGTATAGCTCATGTCGTACGTGTGTGCCCCGGTTATCGTGACTCCCGGATCACCGATTTTCCAACGGATTGCATCATTTTCCCGGCTTTCGGTGAATTTATACGGATTTCCGGCTTCATCCCGCACCGTAAATCCCGAAATATCCATGATGTATTTTTTGCCATTCTCGTTTGTTTTTATGTACGGGATATCCCGGTAAATTCCATGGCGCGAAAGCGTGTCAAAATCATACTCAATCCGTTCTTCAACGAGCATGGTGCCATCTGCCTGTATGGAAATACTGTCGTGATGCAGGCGTATGTGCTCGGTGCCAGCATACAGATCGCTCTCCTGGGCGCGCACGCCAAACGGAGCGACAAGCAATAGAACTGCCAAAACTAAAACCTTCAATGATTTCATTTATTGGAGATATTTCGCGATATTTGCGTTATGTTCCTCGAGGGTCGTCGCGTAGTGAACACCGCCTGACGGATCATGGATATAAAACCAATAGTCAGTTTTCTTGGGATATATTGCCGCTCTGATTGCCGAAATTCCCGGGTTACTGATAGGTCCCGGAGGCAATCCCGTATTGGCATAGGTATTGTAAGGTGACCGCACTTTTTTATCTTCGTCCGTGAGCGCTTTTTTCCACCATGTTTTTTCCTGTGGCTGATACCCAAGCGCATATTGAAGCGTGGCATCTGCCTGTAGGGGCCAACCCGCTTCCAATCGGTTTAGCAAAATACCGGCAATCACCGGGCGGTCCTCGTCTGTTTTACCTTCCCGCTCGACGATAGATGCAAGTGTCACCACCTGATCGAGGGTCAGCCCTGACGCCCGTATATCAGCGCGCATCTCAGGCGTAACCTTTTTATCAAACGCGCTCGTAAATATAGATATGATCGCGCCAGCCGTTGCGTCCTGGGGGATCAGGTACGTATCAGGGAACATGTATCCCTCTTTGGCGTCACGCAAAAATTCGCTTTCCGGCAAATCAAGATTTTTTACCAGCGCAATGGCAATTTCTTCGTTGCGCCATCCCTCGAGTGTCGTAACCCACACGTCTTTAAATCCGAGCGTGAGTTCGCGGGCAATCGTACGGCTATCCATGGTGCGGTTCAGCCGGAAATCCCCCGCCTGCAGCGAACGCTCTATCCCCATAAGTTTTACGAGCACAAAAAACGCGGTCGAGCTGCGGATCAGGTTATCTTCCGCGAGATTAGCGGCAATAACACGCACACCATCTCCGTTATTTACCCGGAATGAAACCGGCGTGCTATCAGCCGCATCCACTGCCCGCGTGCTATCAAACCACCAGGCAAGCGAGCCGCCGACGGCGACGAGAAGAACGAAAAGAAACACAACGACTCTGGTCATAACAGCATTATTTGATTTCATGTAAGAGGGCCCGGCGGTATTTTTTGGCCGCGGGGTCATACATATAAATCCGCTTACAGGAGCAATCTACCCGCACCATGCCTTCACCTTCCTTCACAGGAAGAAGCTTACCGCACCCCACACATTTTCCCTGTGAGAGCAGCCATGCCTGTACCGGACCCAATAAATTTTTGAACATATGATTATTCTATCGTATATACTGGCATCGTTTTGAGCGTTTCTGCCGCTTCTTTGAGACGCCATTTATCAGAACTGTAAATCGTAGCTAGTATATCACCTTTGTCCACCCGCTCTTCAAGTTTCCGGTTAAGGAACATACCGGCTTTCTTGTCCGTCGGGCACCCCAATATCCTGCAGATAACCGTAATCTGGTGATTTTGTATGCCGGAAATCATGCCCTTTTTTGTGGCCTTAAGTTCATAAATTTCTTTTCCGGGGGTAAGCTTATGGCTTGCTACGTTGGGGTCACCGCCCTGTGCTTTGATAATCTCCCGCATTTTGGTGAGTGCCTTGCCGGACACCAGTATCTCACGCGCTGCTTCTTCGCCGTCCAAATCTTTTTTTCCGGGAGTGTCAGCAAAACAGAGGGACAGCAGTTTGCCGGCTAGCCGTAATGCCTTTGCTTCCAGCGCGAGCGGCCGCTCGGGTGCCTGCTCCAATACCTGAAAAACATCTCTCGCTTCCAATATGGGCCCAATACCACGACCGGCGTTTTGGCGGGTTTCGTTGATATCGATAGTTACCTTCATTTTAAATTTCTTGCCAAGCATCATAAATTTTTTTGCCATAAGCTCGGCATCCTTAAAATGCTGGATTTTCATCGTGGGACCCACCGGAAGATCCAGCACCAGGTGATTGGCTCCCGACGCGATTTTTTTGGCCATCACGGACACAATAATTTTGTCATAGGATTCAAACGCCAACGGCCGTTCTACCTGGATAAGGATATCGTCCGCGGGAGCCAATCCCACATGTCCGCCCCATACAATACACCCGCCGACTTTGTTGACGATCTTGGTTATCTGGCTGGTAGTAAATGTCACCGGGGCAACAACTTCCATAGTGTCCGCCGTTCCGGCGGGCGAGGTGATAGCCCTCGTGGATGTCTTGGGGATTTTGTACCCTGCGGCGGCAATAATCGGCACGACGATCATCGTCGTCCTCGTCCCTGCTACTCCCCCCGCGGAATGTTTATCCGCGACAATACCGGAAAATTTCAGCCGTGGTCCCGTTGCCACCATCGCGCGTGTTAACGAATACAGTTCTTCATCAGAAAATCCTTCTTTAAAGCCTGCGGCGGCAAAATAGGTCGTAAGCACGGGGCTTAACTTTTCATTGGCGATCTCATCCATGATCGAATAGATTTCATCATAATTAAGCCGCTTGCCGACCAGCTTTTTTTTGATTGCCTCAATTGCCTTCTGCTGTGATATGTTTGACATACCGGGTAGTAGAGTTTCAGTCAAAACGCAGCGAGAAAAGGTATTCTTTTATTCTGCGCTTCAACAATCTCCCTCCTTCACTAGTTTTAAGATAGTGCTCTCTGCGTTTTGCATCAAGACGGTTTCGACATGCTTCATAGTATATAAGCTTCCATGGTTTATACGGCCTCGTTGACTGATTTAATCCAAGATTATGTTCTTTTACCCGACGCACCAGATTTCCCGTGCTCCCTATATAAAACTCTTTATTTTTTATGCTTTGCAGTAGATATACATAAAAGAACATAATCTTCTGAAACTTCACTACCCGGCATAGTCCTAAATCCTCACTAATTTTGCTTTTACGTTTAAGCGGTACAAATAAGTGCCAGGAGGGACGCACGTAACGAGCGTAATATACGAATCATCAAACCGCTGCTCGAGCGGTGTAAGATCCGTAGGTTCCACAACGACTTTATCCGTCACCACATACCGGTAACTTACTCCATCATACGTTATATGCACCGACTCACCAACTTTGATAGTAGGAAGGGTCGCAAATATCGAGCGGTAATCCTTGGTACCCCGGAAAAACTGCGGCAACGTTGAGTGGCCAAACAACACCGTATTCCCGTATTCTCCGGGAAGCGCGGTGCCGCCGTAATGGATTATGCTCTCCCCCAAATCGTCACCCGCGATGATGACAGTAGCATCCGTAATATCCAGTGACGGAATAGAAAGTTTGTAGCTATTGACCGGCGCGGATACCTTTTTCTGTGGCTGGAGCGGGAACCATGTGTTTGCGTCCGTCGTTTTCTCGTCACCCGAGGCAAACGCAAGTGGGGTTGTGGGGCCTTGCCCAGTAAGGTCAGCCACCGGACTTACGGTTTTTGCCAGTACAATCTGATCGACAAAGAAAAACGATGCGATCGGCCACACCGTCCAGAGGATAATAAATACCCCGATACCCATCAACATATATGAGACAACCACCGGTCGGGAAACCGGTACGCGGGGCATCGTCTTGACGTATCGATACATCGCCATAAAAACCTCTTATAACCATTATATATGCTTTCTCTTGGAAAAAGTGAGAGAAGCCGGACCATCTGGCGCCGCCAGATATAGCGCCGAGAAAAACCAATGGTTTTGTCCCGGATAAAAATTACTGCACCATCACCGTAATGGTGATGTTGTTGCTACTGAGGGGTAATCGGCTATGAAGTGGCGAAAGCGCAAACCGGAACTCAGCGCCACTTACTCCACGGGTTTCTTTCAGTATGTTAAGCGCGTCATCTACTCCCCGCCCGGCAAGTTTTTTCTTGAGTGCTGCTTGATCTACCTCCGGTAGGGAAACAGCGGTTAATTTTGCGACTAGCGTAATTGTGCCGTCTTTTTTGACTGACACCTGGCTTACATCTACTTTAGTTTGTTCAGGCGCAACCTGGTAACCGGCCGGAATTTTTTCTTCGACAAGCGGAGCGAGTGCTGCGTTGATATCGCTGTCACTGATACTGATACCGGTTACTTTTACCGTTACCTTCCCGTGAAGCTGACTTGCTTCCTCATCAAGCTCCGCATCAAATACTTTTTCCGAAACTTCGGTTTTTATCGTCGCGTCGATAAGCCGTTCGCCGCCGGCGACAGAAAGCAGCCGTTCTTTTGCCTGCCCCACCAACTCATCGGTCAGCGCTTTCACCAACCCATCCTGATCGGCACGGGAAACAACCGTTACCTGCTTACTGGTGCCACCGGTAAACGCAGCCTCGTTTCGTGCCGATACCTGACTGCTGCTGACGGTCGAAAAACTAAATTCCGAACTTGCGGATACATTACCGTTGGGACCAATATCGCGGGCAGTCACACTGGCGTTTGCTTTACCGAAGGTGATCGATCCGATGCTCTCACTTGCCGATGCGACACTGACATCACTATCAAGGGTAAACGCGACCCCACCTGTCGTAAGCACGGTTCCTTTGGGAAACGTCCTCCCACTCGTTACTTTGTTGTAGATAGTCACGGTACCTTTGGCAGGATCACCAATATTCTTTTTACCGGAAACTGCAATCGTTTTTTCACCGCTCACCGACTGTTCCTGAGTACGTCCCGGGATAATTTTTGAAGACGCGTCGGCGACAGATGCCGCCGGATCAACAGTCAGCGATGTTGACTCGTCCACCGACTGGCTGGCGACCAGCACAGTAACCGTCGCTCTCGGTAATGTGTAATAGAGCGAAGCCAGAATAATAAGCAACACAACAACGCCGATAATGACCGGAGCACCTCCCCGGCGCACCGGAGGAAGACGTGACAACAGCCCACGGAAATCAGGCAGTTTATCAAATGAAATATGGGGAAGTGCCAATGTTATAGGGAGTGCTATACGCGGTTTACCGGACTTCGCCGGAACACCAGTTTCCACACTCTTTGGTGCCATTGTTGGTTTTGCTTCCAACACATCTTCACGCCTGAACCCGAGTGATTCCGGGGTAACCATCTCTACGTTCGACAATTCGTCACGGGTCGCGGTATCGGGAAGCTCGTCATGCACTATCCCTTCTTCTTCGGAAATCTCCTCGTCGCCTGCGCCGTCATCTTCCTCTTCATCTTCCTCATCCTCTTCATCTTCCTCATCATCTTCATAATCATCGTCATCGTCTTCTGTCTCGTCTTCCTCGTCATCGCTGTCATCTTCCGCTTCTTCTTTGGACGCAACACCCGCTGCTGCCGCAGCCACCGTTGCCGCTGCTGCCGTGGGTTGAGCAACGACAGTAGACACTTCTTCCTCTCCGTTTTGGTTTTCACCGATGTCATGCGAAAGTTCAGACGCCCCCGCGAGAGATACTGCGGTCAGCAGGGTTTCGGTCGTAATAATTTCTATTTTCGGAAAATGCAAAAAATTAGTGCGGGTCGGCCACGGATGCTTCAACAGTTTCGACCGTGTTTCTTCAAGCAGCCCGGCGTTACCGCCGTAAATCAAAATACGTGAAGGAAGCACGTCGCCGTCCTGATGTTTTTTGAGCACTGCTTCAAGCGAAAGCGCCGCATCTTCCCCGAGCATAAAATTATCTTCGTGCGTCACATTGCCCACCCGGAATAAGGTCACATGCGCGTGAGTGCCGGAACAACCGATGAGGATAACACTCGGTGGCACGCCTTCATCTTTTTTTAGTGAAAACGCGATCGCCTGGGAAAGCGGAACAAATCCTACGGGCGCAAGTTCAAGCATGTGGGACAGTTTTTTGAGATGTGGTCGTACCGCTTCGGTAATATTCCCTTCTGCCGTAAGGTATGCGCCGGGCATGCCAAAAACAGTTTTTGCGATCGCCTTTGCCGTACCCACCTTCTCTTCCGCGGCGGAAAGCAACCGGTCAACAACCTGAGTGCGGGATTCCCATGAATCATCGGCAACTACCGCGTGCGCAAAGCTCGCTACCTTGGGTGTTCCCGCGGCATCTATATGCCACACTGCGGCAGCGGCCGCATCGGTATCGAGATAGAGCGAAAAAAAGTATTCTTTCGTCTCCTCTTTCTTGGACATGAACCCCGTAAGCACGTCTGGAAGTTTCATCACGTATTTTAGGCAAGCTTGGCGTACAATCTCCGCACCCCTGCGCTACTTGCGTCCTCTTTTACTATTGTAAAGTGACCCAAGGTACCTGTAAAGGTTACGTGCGGTCCGCCGCAAAATTCCGCGGAAAAATAATCATTCCGGGAAGCACTCGTAGGCTCAACTTTTTCGTTAAGTCCGACGATATATACACTTACTCTATCGGGATATTTGGTACCGAATTCCATCTGCGCGCCGATTTTTTCTGCCGCTTCTTTGGGCATTTCTACCCGGGTGACCTTCAGATTTTCTTTAATCTTTTTGTTTACCAGGTCTTCTACATTTTTAAGCTCTTCAGGAGTAAATTTCCTGCCGAAACTTACATCAATCCTGAGCCGTTCAGCGGTAATATTGCTGCCACGCTGTTTTATCGCAGGGTCAATAAGTTGCTGGAGCGACGCGAGCAATAAATGATGCGCGGTGTGGAGCTTGGTCGTGGCTTCGCTGTGATCAGCAAGTCCGCCTTTAAACATACCGGCTGCCGCAGAGCGGGAAAGCTCCTGGTGCTTCCGGAATTCTTTTTGAAATTCGTCACGGTCCACTTGTTGGCCTTTTTCCAGCGCCAATTCGTAGGTGAGCTCCCATGGAAACCCGAAACTCTGGAGTAAATCAAACGCGACCGTCCCTGTAATCGTTTCGTGCTTAGAAAGTTCAGACATCCCTTTTTTCAGGACTTTCTCAAACCGGTTTATTTCTTCTGCCAACACCTGGCCTAACGCGCGGAATTCTTCTGACTGGCTTTGGAAATACACGCCGTCATAAATTTTGCCGACCGCTTGATACACCCGTGCTCCCAGTTCGGATTTCGACCCTGTGCCCCCCAGCTGATGGATTTTTACAACTGACCGGCGGATAAGACGGCGCAACACATACCCCTGCTGCTTATTGCCGGGGAATAATCCTTCGTTAATCATGAATGTCGCCGCCTTCAGATGGTCAGCAACCACGCGCATCGCCTGTGTTTCCGCTAAAGAAATACCATATTTTTTACCGGAAAATGCTTCCAGCTCATCAATAATCGGTGCGAACAAATCGGTTGTAAATACATCGGGATCATCTACCACTGCGGCCGTCATCCGCTCCAAGCCGCCGCCGAAGTCTACATTTTTTTGTGACAACTCTTTGAGTGTTCCGTCTTCCTGCTTTTGATACTGCATAAACACGGAGTTTGCTATCTCCATAAACCTGCCGCAATCGCAGTTAGGATGACATGTTTCGTTTTTGTATATGGATTTTTCATGTAGCCCCAAGGAAACACCAAAATCAAAAAATACTTCGCTGTCCGGTCCTCCCGGCTCTCCCGGCGGCATATTATCCGGCTCGCCGCTTCTGCTCCACCAATTCTTTTTGGCAGGATACGTAAAGATGCGCTCGCCTACCTTTGCGTCTATACCTACACCTTTAAACAATTCTTTCCATATTTCTATAGATACGGTGTCTTTGGGTACTGCGCCGTTTCCTTCAAATACACTGACATACAAACGCGTTGGGTCGAGCTGTAATTCTTTGGTTAAAAAAGTAAATATCCATGGCAACTGCTCTTTTTTAAAATAATCTCCCAAACTCCAGTTGCCCAACATTTCAAAAAATGTTGTGTGCCGGTTGTCACCCACTTCTTCTATATCCTGCGCCCGGAATGATTTTTGACTATTCACGAGTCTGTTACCCACCGGATGTTTTTGCCCTAATAAATACGGTACGAGTGGTTGCATGCCGGAGCTCGTAAAAAGGGTTGACGGGTCATTGAGCGGCATGATCGGAGCGGAAGGAATTTCCGCATGTCCCTGAGCCACATAAAACCCGATAAATTTCTTTCTGATATCTGCCGATTGCATGAGTTAGATTATAGCATGCCGCCACGAATACTCACGCCATACATTTGCAAACGAAATAGGTATATACTAAAACTGATATATCGATTATGAAATCATTACCGCTGCCCATCTTACTTTTTTTTGCGTTTCTCGCGCTCCCAATTATTTTATGGGCAACTGCCACGCAACAGGCTGACATTCGGAGTTTGGCACAAGACGCGGGGGTTACCCCGACGGTCACCCCATCCGCTACCCCCACAGTGACACCTTCCGCGACACCAACCATAACACCGACACCCACAAACAGTCCTCCCCGATGCAGCGGTTTATCCGTAAAACCCGGGGCAGGTGCCAAACCGCTCACCGTCAGCTTTGCCTGCGCGGGCTATGACCCGGACAATGACATAACTGCTGCGGAATTCGGATTTGGCGGCAGCGAAAAACAATTGGTAGAAAAAGGTACCGGACAATTCGGATCCATTACGACCACCCATACCTATACTGAAGCAGGAACCTACAACGTAACCTGCAGAGTACGGGACAATAATCAGGTATTTTCGGATTATCCGAGTTACTGTAAATACACCGTCGTCGTTACGGACAATAATCTGACACCAACCCCACGCCGCACTCCCACACCAACACGCGCTCCAGGTGTAACAACCACTCCGGGAAGTGACCCGATATTGTTCGTAGGGGGTCTTATTCCGACTGCTAGCCCATCCCCGACGATCGTCGTTGCGACAACCACTCCGGTTCCGGCTCCGCAGGAGCAAAGCTGGCTCCGATCTGATCGGAGCTGGTGGACCAGTGAGAAAATTTCCCAACTGGTCATGATGGTCATCATTAGCGGACTTACCGTCGTTGTCGCCCTCCTCCTTCATGGGTTCTTCGACAAACGGTGACAAGCAAGGTACAATAGCGCTGCCATGCAAATTGTTAAACAAAAAAAAGCACGGAGAGTAGATGCTTCTCCTACTACTTCTGTAGAAGAGTACCTCATGAAGGATAACCGTATCGGCGGGTCAACCGTTATCATTTCAGGAAGATATCCCGAAAAAGGCAACGCCACGAACCTCATCTCAACTGAATTAGTACTAGTGCTAAGCGGTAACGGCGTCATCGGTCACCGGGGAAAAGAAACCCCCATAGAAATGGGAGACTGTATCCTCTTAAAACCGAAAGAAAAATATTACTGGAACGGGCACTTAGCATTATTTATCGTGTGCACTCCCACCTGGAAACCAAGACAGCACAAAGTCATCGCATGACATGAATGATATTTTTACCCGCGTCGATAGTGTTACTGCGCTTCCCCAAGTGCTTGAACAAATCGCGGTCGCGTATGGGTTAGGAGCTATCGCAACTTCTTCACCTATTCTTACCGGCTATCAGGACTGTAATATTGATCTCTCTGCGGCAAACGGACGGTTTATTATTAAAATATTCGCGTCCGACAAAACTAAAGAGCGCATTGACGATGTCATCACGGGCTATACCACGCTTCGGAAAAACGGTGTCCCGGTGCCGGTAATTAAAACAACTTTAGACGGGCGCACACTATGGGAAACTCCTGGTAACCAACACACCTCTTACGCGTGCGTATTTGAATATTTTGAAGGCAAACCGTTTACCAAAACCCAACCAACCGATCACGATATTGCATCGCTCACCACGATGCTTGCCAACATCCACAACACCAAACATCTCACCCCACACTACTACGACACCATGGGGATCGTAAACCTCCCGGGTGAATATAAACTGAAATCCGGCGCATTATCCGCCGAAGAACTTTCGAAGATTTCCCCGGTTGTTTCCCAGTTCCAACGGATACCGGTCGCGACGTTTCCCAAAACGCTGATCCACGGCACCCCCGAAAAAGAAAATGTGTTAAAAAATGCAAACGGGGAGCTTTGTCTTCTCGACTTGGGATGCATGGACTACAACGCGGCAATTCTCGATATAGCCACCCTTATCGCAAACTTTGCGCTTTACGTCACTGAAGAAAAACGAAAACAATTTATTCATCTTATCCTCGACACATACAACAACACCCGGCAAATAACCCCCGCGGAACGAGCAGCGCTCCCTTCACTCATCCGTGCCCAATATGCCGCATATGTCATCGCCATGACATACCATATGCGGAAAAACCACGACATGACCAAGCAAACACAAGTATGGCTCGACCGCGGTTGGGACGGACTACAAGCATTTACACATGTCCGGAAACTGGTATAACACAGAAATATCATGAACCCACTAATCTTCGCGTTCATCACGTATCTCACCTGGGGCTTAGGTGATGTGTTTAACGCGATAACCGCCCGCTCCTTGGGAGCTGAACGCGCATTGCTACGGGTATTTATTGTCAGCGCACTTCTTTTTCTTCCGCTCGTTCCCAGTCATATTCACGAGCTGTCAAAAGCAACGCCGTTCATCGTTATCGCTGTTATTGCGCTTGGCGGACTTCAGCTCGTGGGAAATATCGCACTGAATAAATCACTCCGGCTCATCAACGCACCACTGGCACTTACTATTTTTTCATCGTATGCCGCGCTCATTGTCCTATTGTCGGTCATACTATTCCGCGAACCGATAACGGCTCTGCAGTCATTTTATATCGGATTAATACTCACAGGAATTTTTCTTTGTACCTATGTCCCTATCAGGGAAAAACAAACCAATGAATTTAGGAAGGGTGTGCTGTTCGCCATTCTGGGTATGGCATGCATCGGTATCTTTTCTACGCTGGTGAAACCAATCATCGCCGTCATCGGATGGTTTTGGCCGATCTATGCATTCACTGTCTGGATTCCGGTACTTTGGTGGCTCCACTTAAAGGAAAAAAAGCAGGGCGAACATATTTCATGGAAAGTTGCGCTATTCCCCGTCCTGTTCACCGCGATGTTTTTGCGTATCGGGGATTTTTCATTTAACGTTGCCCTCGACAGCGGGCTCACCCCAATAGTTGCGCCCATCGCCGGCTCGTACCCCACGCTTTCAGTACTCCTCTCGTATGTCGTGTTCCGCGAAAAACTTACTGTGCGTCAGACCATCGGCATCCTCCTTGCGCTCGTTGGTATAATAGCATTAGGATTTGTTGGAGTATGAGTGACGCAATGCTTGTCATCATCTCGTGTAACGATAAAGTGCAAGCCGAACAAATCGGCGATCAGCTGCTCAAGAAGAAGCTCGCTGCATGTACCCAGGTGGTAAATCCCGTTGACTCCATGTTCCTTTGGCCACCCCATAAAAATCAGGTTGACTACGCGCAGGAAGCGATACTTCTTGTAAAAACTCTCGATAGCAAATGGAAAGCACTGGAAAAAGAAGTTATCCGCGCCCATTCGTACGAAAATCCCGAAATTATCGCGGTTCCGCTCTCGCACGTTACCGCTAAATACCTCGCGTGGCTGAAAAGCGAACTCTCGTAAAAATCCATTCCCCGGCGTATACTTCTCCCCATGTTGTGGTTTTTCCTCGCCCTTGCCAGCGCACTCATATTTGCCGCGCAGGAGTTACTCATGCGAATACTTGCCATTCGCACCGGCTCGCCACGGATATTTGCGGTGGTATTTAATCTGTGGGGAGCAGGATTTGCACTACTCCTTTTTTTGCTTGAACGCGGATCGCTTAGTGGCCTTTGGGGGCTCACACCTATCCAGTATGTGCTCCTTGCTTCGACAATTATTCTCTATGGACTGTATGAGCGAACACAATTTTATGCCCGTCAGGGTACGGATGCTTCTACATTTGCCATCATTTTCCGCCTAAGCACGGTTATCGGATTTATCGGCGCAATTTTATTTTTGAATGAACCCCTCACCACCGAAAAAATTGCCGGGGTTATACTTATCATATTTGCTTCTCTCCTGTTGGTGTTCCGAAACCCTAAATTTACCCTCACCCCAGCCCTTGGATACGCAGTGCTATGCGCGGTTTTCCTGGGGCTCACTAGCATTCTCGATAAACCGGCATCTGAGCCATTATCGGCAACACTCTATAGTTTTCTCGTGTGGTTTATGCCGCTTGCGATTGTCGCGTTTCCCAGGGTAACAAAAAAAGAAATTGTCAGGGAATTCCGTATCGGCGGATGGAAAGTTGCACTAGCCGCAGCACTCAATGTGGTAGGCTACATTGTCTATATACAAGCCCTATCGCTCGCAGAAGCATCTAGAGTAAATCCAATTACAGCAACGACCGGCATTTTTACCGTGGCAGGAGGAATTTATTTCCTGAAAGAACACGGTCATCTGTGGCGAAAAATAATCGCGGCAGTTTTCGCGTTCATCGGTGTGCTACTGTTAAAATAACAGGAAAAGGCACATGTGGAGTATAATAAACGTGCGGAAAAGGAGAAAAAATGAAATTTTACCTTATTGTTCCTGACAAGGAATGCGGTCTTACTGCCGGACAACAAAAACAGCTCGCCACATACGGCGAGGTTATCATTCTCCAACACAAAGGAAAACTCGCGCTACTCACCCAACTTACAAAAGACCCTGAAGAAAAAATACTCGCGCTTGATCCCACCGTGTTTGATTGGGATTTGGATGTTGCCGCACTCGATCACATCCCCAATGTAAAAGCAGTCATCACGCAATCCACCTCATTTGGCTGGATATATCCCAAAGATCTCGCGGCCCGTGGCATAATAGGCTGCAACTGTCCGGGATTTTCGTCGGATTCTGTCGCTGAATACGCGATGTGTATGGCGATAGAAGCCGCCCGCAAGCTCCCCATCTACATTAAAAACAATTGGGAGATCGATTGGTCGGTAAAACCTATGCTGCTAAAAGGAAAAACGCTGGGTATTATCGGTATGGGGCGCATCGGTAAAGCAATGGCTGCGGCGGGCAAGGGAATTGGCATGAACGTTCTATACTGGTCGAGAAAAACCCGTCATGACGCCTACACATACGCAGAACTTACGGAGTTATTTCAAAAAGCAGACGTGCTTATGCCCGCGCTAGTAGAAAACGACGAAACAAAACAAATAATCTCCAATGATCTCATCGATATCATGAAGCCTTCGGCAGTCATCGTCGGCATCGGGCGTGTCAAAGCATTACTCCCCGAAGAATATATTCTGGCGAAAGTCGCGCAAAACAAACTTGGCGGCTACGCGCTGGAGGGCGAAGGGACAAAGCCACTCAATGAATATCAGGGAAATGTCTGGGCGCTTCCCCCTATGGCGTGGATAAGCCAGGAGTCGCTTACTAACCTGATCGCTATGTGGGTAGACAACATGGTCGCGGTTGCCGAAAAGCAACCAAAAAATATCGTCACCTGATATGGAATTCCGCCCGCTCAAAAACTCCGCCACGGGAATATCCCCGAGAAACCTCTCTATCGGCTTTCTCGTCATTGTGTCTGCTAGCTACACACTCCTTTCCGTCGGAAGCAGGCTCCTTTCTGAAGGGTTCCAACCCATGACCCAAGTCTACATGCGTATAGCCCTTGCAACGTTGGCTCTCTTGTTTATTTTCCGCAAAAAAATTCGGTGGGCAAATATCCGCTCAATGCCGCAACGGGACGCAATCGTAGTGCTCACCATGGGAACAATCGGGTATTCCATAGGTGTATATTTCATCACCCTCGGAGCGCTCAACGCCAAGCTCGTCAACGTTGCCATTATTTTTGCGTCGGTACCATTTTTTTCCTACCTCTATTCATTTTTCTTTCTCAAAAAACCGTTCGATGCAAAACTTGCAGGATTGCTGGTCGTGTCGCTCGTCGGCATAAGCTTTGTGGCCACCAAATCGTTTGTCCCGCGACTTGCGGAGTTTGGCACCGGAGAATGGTTCACGCTCATAGCCACGGCGACCATGGCATGGTTTTTTGTCGGACGGAAAATGTTATCCCGCCACCTCAATACCCACGAAATCACGGTGGCCGTTATGGCCGTTGCGGCAATCTCCGGCCTGCTGCTGGCAATACTCCGCGGGGAATCGTTTGCGCTTTCAGCGTTTACCAACCCCAACGTGCTGTTGGGGCTCGCTATTGGCGGATTTATGAACGCGCTTGTTAACCCGATAGAAATATACGCGTTCGAACACCTCGACGCGGTATTCGGTAGTCAAATCCTGTTACTCGAAAATGTCTTTGCGCTGCTTTTTGGATACTTGCTGTACGCGGAGATGGTTACTGTGCCGGAAATTATCGGGGGACTTATTGTCGTAGGCTGCGTATATGTCGCAAACAAATTACCCCAGTAAATAAAAGGGGTACGGATGGGGCTTCTTATTTCTTCTTGGGGAGGTTCTTAAACTGCTTGCGCAATGTGGCGGTCGTTTCCGCGCCCTTTTGTTGCATTTCCTGTATGTGGGCGAGTGCGATATCAATTTTTTCCGCTGCCGCCTCGGTCACATCATCTTTTTTGTCACCAATAGTTTCCATCACCTTTTCTTTCATGACCTCGCCTTGGCGGACGAGTTCTTTGCCTTTATTCTGCAGCTCATCTAGCTTTTCTTCCAGCTCATCGATCAAATCTTTGCCTTTGCTTTCGAGAAGTTTACCGGTCTTTTTTCCTTCTTTGGTACCAAGGAAAAAAATAATAAGCGCGCCGATTAAACCGCCGATAAAAAATCCGAACAAAAATTTGCCGTCGCTATTATTATTGTCAGACATATTTCTCTCCTTCGTCCTCAGTCTTATTCCGGAACGACTTAAATACCGATAGCGCCGCCTTTATGCCGCTCACCACGCCCGACAAGCTTGCGACCGAATCACCAACAGTGCCGGTCACTTTTTTCGCATCATCAAGCATCGTGTTTACCTTGATAATGGAAGTACGTACTTCTTTGAAGATATACCACACCTGAACACCCAAAAGCACCAATAAAAGGGTGAGGATAAAACTAATAATGATGATAGTGAGCTGAACTGGATCCATGGGCAGTACAAAACCTACGAACAAATACCAGTATGGCGTACTTTGCGCCTACTGTCAATCCGATCGAACCCGTACAGAGTAACACTCTTTAGGGCTGGTATCCTACTTCACGTATTTCGGTAGATGTTTTACCAAACCTGCTGGTAGCGCTTACCGTTATTTTATTTACTCCCGGTTCAACCGCAATCTGTTCATAAAATCTCCCGTCATCACGGACGATGGTCGATATACCGTTTATGGTAACCGTCGCATCAGCATCGGATTTTCCCTCAACGACCACCCTACTACTCGTCACAATCTGCTGGTCAGCGGGGCTAGTCACGGTAAGCGGTGGGGCTTTCCCTATCCGAAAATATTGATTTCCCAAATAGAACAAAAAAATAATCAACAGCACGCTCACCAAGAACCCCACAAATCTTCCCGGAGTTAAATGTACGAGCGGGGCGTTGAGAGGATCAGATACTCCTTTTGGCAATAAACTCGCTTTTGAAACATCGGTCATTTGCCGGCGGAAAAACGCCATCACGGCATCCGTCGGTAACCCTAAATATTCCGCGTAATTGCGGACAAATCCTTTTGCATAGGAGGGCGATGGTAATCTATCAAAATCATTTGCTTCTATCGCAATGATATATTTTTCCCGGATCTTAATCGCCCGCTCAACATCGATGGGCGATAACCCTTTGGCTATCCGTGCTTCCTGGAGCATGCTTCCGACTGTCTTCATGAGGTCACCTAGCTTTCTTTGGTTTCTGCCTGGCTATTGAGGAAATCATCCGGGTTCTTGATAAGCACATCGCGGGGCTTGGACCCTTCACCAACTCCGATAATACCTGCCATCTCTAATTGATCGAGTATTCTCGCCGCCCGTGCGTACCCTACAGATAGCCGCCGCTGCAAAAGCGATGCAGACGCTTTATCATATTGGCAGACAAGCCGTAGCGCATCTTCAAATAGCGGATCCCGTCCATCCGCGGATCCACCAGCGCCGCCTTTTTTCATCGCGGTTGCCGGCTGGCTCAATACTTCCTCGGTATAATGCACTTCCGCTTGTGTGCTTTTGAAAAAGTCGACGACTTTCCCCACTTCTTTGTCGGAAACGAACGTTCCTTGGATACGCATCGGCTTCGCCTGGTCCGGCGGCACATACAGCATGTCTCCTCTGCCTAATAATTTTTCGGCGCCCGGCATATCGATGATGACACGTGAGTCCATCATGCTGGATACGTTAAACGCGATACGGGCGGGAATATTTGCTTTGATCAGTCCGGTGATAACATCCACGCTTGGCCGCTGGGTGGCGAGCACAAGGTGGATACCTGTCGCTCTCGCCATCTGGGCTATCCGGCAGATCGTATCTTCTACCTCTACCGGCGCGTATGCCATAAGGTCGGCAAGCTCATCGATGATGATAACGATGTTCGGAAGCGCCTGGAACCCGGAAAGCTCATTAAAACCGTCGAGGTTCCGCACGCCCACTTCCGCAAACTGTTTATACCGCCGTTCCATTTCCTGTGTCGCCCAACGGAGCGCAGATAGGATCTTGTCGGTCTCCACGATGACCGGCGTGAGCAGATGGGGGACTCCGTTGTAACCTACCAGCTCTACCCTCTTGGGGTCTACCAAAATAAGCCGGACTTCCGCTGGGGTCGTCCGGTACAACAAGCTACAAATCCACGCGTTGAGTAACACTGATTTACCTGATCCCGTGGTACCGGCGACCAATACGTGCGGCATTTTAGCAATATCGCCGATTAGCGGATTACCGGATACATCAAGCCCCATGGCCACCGCCAACTTACTTTTTGCTTTCTTCATGTTATCAGCCAAAAGCATCCGCTTGAGAGTAACGAATTCCAATCCGCGGTTAGGGATTTCTATACCCACCAGATCACGGCCAGGAATAGGCGCCTCGATACGCACCTGACCCGTTGGCGCGGCAAGGGCAAGCGCCATGTCACTGGCAAGCGAGGTAATCTTGGAAACCTTGGTGCCCAACGACAACTTAATCGCGTATTGCGTCACAGCCGGACCCGGATTTACCTCTACCACATCAGCCCGTATACCGAAGCTATCAAGCGTCTTTTCGATAATATCAGCGTTTTTCCGTACGTCTCCCCGGTCGGCTTTTTCACCCGGCCCGTCGGACAGCATGGCAACATCGGGATACTCCCAGGCTTTCATGTCCTGGCTGTTATTGAGGGAAGATATCGTGAGTCCACTGGCACCTGAAACAACTTTTGATGGGGTAGTCACTTCACTTTTTATCGGCACGGGGGGAGGGCTTATCGGTTTTTTAACCCCCGCCTTTTCCTCGTCAGATTCGCGGATCTTAAGCGGTTCTTTCTGTTGGCCACCGATAATAAGCGGCTGCTTTTGTTCCCGTTGTCCAAGCGACGCGATCCACTCGAGTATCGTTTGCATCCCCATCAGAATAAAGTTAATAAACTTATCCAATGACGTATTAAACAACACGATGACGCCGATAAGGATAACACCCAAAAACAAAAGGGTCGCTCCCTCAGGAGCGATGGCGTCAGAGGTAAGCACCCATAAGACATCACCGATATCTCCGGCTCTCGTCAACGCCAATAATCCAAACAATATAATACCCAATCCCATGGGAACATTTTGATTGGCCAACTCTGATTTTACTTTAAAAAATAACGTGCTTGCGGAAACTAAAAATATCGGCAACAGATACATGACCCACCCAAAGTGATCAATGAGGCTTGCCCGGAGCGACGATAACATATCCCCCTCACCAAAAAACGAAATTGAGATTGCGGCGGCAAACAACCAGAACCATATGGCGGCAACGGTATACACGGTTTGCTTTTTAAGCTTTAAACCGATGCCTTTGCGCTTGTGATATTTACGCTTTGATTTTTTCAGTTTAAATGCCATACATTCAGTACACTCCAGTATAGAAAGAGCAGCGCACTATTGCAACGGAAAGCCGCTACTCCCCTTGCCTATTTATATCCTATAGTAATATAGGTGACGTGTCAAGCGTTACACCTCTAATATGACCGGGACAATGAGCGGACTTCTGCCCGTCTCTTTGAGAAGATACTCTTTGAGTGACTCCTCTATCCGTTTCCTCACAAACTGCCAATCGATAATCCTGCCTTTTTTGAGCGTCAGGGCGTTCGATACCACGTCACTCGCCCGCGCCAGCAATTGCTGGGATCCCTTCACATACACAAACCCCCGGGTAATAATTTCGGGGGCGCTGGTCATCCGCCCGGTGGCCTCTTCGATAGGCACGACCACCACCACAATACCTTCCAGCGCGATCGTCTGGCGGTCACGGAGCACGACGTTCCCCACATCCCCAATTCCCAACCCATCGATCATGATATGTTCCAGCGTTACCCGGTCAACAACCCGTGGCGGCGCGTTTTGGGTAAATTCCATCACTTCCCCATCTTCAGGAATAATGACTGACCGTTTGTTATATCCCAAATCTTCCGCGAGCCTGCGGTATTGCATGAGGTGTTTATACGTGCCGCCGATGGGCCACACATATTTTGGTCCCACTGCGGACAGCAACAGCATCATGTCCCCGCTTGAGCCGTGTCCCGACACGTGAAGGTCCTCCATGATGTCACTATACGACACCCGGGCACCATGCCGGTAAATCTGGTCAATAAGTTTATTGACATCGTTTTCCCGGCCGGGAATAGGATCTGCGGATATGATCACCGTGTCCGTATCGGTCAGCTTGACCATTTTATGCGCGTCGTTAGCAATCCGGGATAAATTTGAACTCGGCTGCCCTTGGGCTCCCGCGACGACCAGAAACTGCTTATTTGCCGGCATGCGCTTGAGATCCCGGTCGTTGATGATGACATCCCGGGGAAATTTCATGTAACCCAGCTTCACTGACTCTTCCACATTTTTGTCGATGCTTCTGCCTAAAAACGCGATCTTGCGGCCGTGTTTTTGCGCGAGCTCAATAGCGAGCTGTATACGGGATATATTACTCGACTGCGTCGTAAACAACACCTTGCCGTGGCTTAAACGCAGCTCTTTTTCTATCGTTTCGCCGATAATCTGCTCAGACGGCGTAAACCCGGGGCGTTCACTTCCCAAACTGTCGGAAAGCATACATAACACTCCCCGCTTCCCGACCGCGTTTATCTTTCCAAGCTCAGACGGTTTATCATCGAGAGGGGTAGGATCAAATTTAAAATCGCTGCCATGGTAAAAAATGCCGACCGGCGTTTCGATCACCAGATGTGACGTATCCGGTATCGAATGTGTCAGACGGATAAATGACACCCGGAACGCACCGGCATCCACACTGGAATCAAACCGCATGGGTCTCACCCTATCGCGGATTGGCGTTTCCTTGAGCTTTAGATTTGCAAATGCCGCGGCAAGAGTGGGTCCATACATCGGAACTTTTCCGAGCTTCGGATAAATATACGGCAATCCGCCGATATGATCATCGTGACCATGCGTAAATATAAGCGCGCGGATTTTATCCTTTTTGTCCATCAAATACCGGACATCCGGGATAATTAGGTCAACGCCAAACATCTCGGCATCAGGAAACCCGATACCGCAGTCCACGATGAGAATGTCACGGATTTTCCCGTCATAACGGTATTCATAGACATACATGTTTTTGGTCACGTTCCCACTTCCTCCGAGGGGAACGATACGCACCGCGTCTTTTCCCGTGCGTCCGCCGAATGATTTTCCTTCAAATACGGTACGGCGCGCCGCATTGCGGGCTTGGTTGTGTAAATACATTTTTTTCATACTCTCCTACTTTCTTTTTTTGAGAAGTTGCTTAACGTACATGGGGCAGTGTTAATTACGTATTGTTACGTCTAGTATACCTCTATAAAATTTTTAATATTATTCTCGTCCAGATGGAACGATTTTTCTTTTCCTTCTATGATAGACAGCGCCACCTTGCGGCAAACACTGTTTAATGTCCGTTCAATACTACGGATACCGGCGTCATACCCTAACGGCCGGACCAGCTTTGCCCACATCGCGTCGGCAATTGTCAGATTTTCTGCCGTCAGTCCCGACTCACGCATAAGTTCCGGCATCACGTATTTTTTGGCAATTTCAATCTTTTCTTCGTCGGTATACGAAGGCATCTGTATCGGCTCCAACCGGTCAAGTACAGCGGTCGCGATATTTGTCGTATTGTTGCTGGTTGCGATAAACAGCACCTCCGACAAATCAAACGGATAATC
Organism: Candidatus Gottesmanbacteria bacterium UBA6580; assembly: GCA_002433895.1. Classification (GTDB taxonomy): domain Bacteria; phylum Patescibacteriota; class Microgenomatia; order UBA10105; family UBA927; genus UBA927. The sequence continues at coordinate 287,936 of DJJA01000003.1, read as the reverse complement.
GAGATAATGATCGACAAACGCAGAATTTTGTTCCGGATCCAAAAGCTCCACCAGCACGCCCATGATATCTCCTCTGGCGTGTTCCGATACGCGGTCGACCTCGTCGAGTAGAATAACCGGATTTTTCGTTCCGGCAAACCGCAGCCCTTTAAGGATAAGTCCTATCTCGGCGTCCGGACGTACGCGGGACTGACCGCGGAGCTCGAGTGCGTCTGACATACCGCCGAACGCGATACGCACAAAACGCCTGCCCATAGCCTGTGCAATAGATTTTGCGAGCGTCGTTTTACCGGTACCCACTAGTCCTACAAGACAAAGGATAGGAGCGCGGCGGGCAAGCATGGCGTGAGTCGATTTTGCCTCTTCTTCACGGGTATCAGCGGGCTTTTGCGCTTCTTTTGCCCATCGCTCCTGATTAAGGTGGATAACCGCCAAATATTCCAATATGCGCTCCTTCACCGGCTGCAAACCATAATGATGCATTTCAAGAATTTTCCTTGCGTTGGATATGTCTATCTGATCCTGTGTCCGTTCATTCCAGGGTAAATTCACTACCCAATCGATATACCGGAGCATCTGCTCTATATGCACGCGCGCGGATATGTCGTGCTCTAACCGTTCAATTTCTTCGAGGTTAGACACCACTCTCGTCTCCATTTCCGGAGGGACTTGCACTTCCTTTAATTTTTTACGAAGTGAGGTTACTTCATCGAGCAGTCTGGACATACCGGGTAGTGAAATTTCGACTATTGCGTTTTACGCTGGCGAAAATTCAGTCTCCTTTTCTTAAATAACCATTATCTATGCATCCAGGTAATCAATCAAACGCGCAATAAACAAAAGCGTGTCGAAACTCTACTACCCGGCATAGTACTATCATAACAAATTCACGCGAGTAATTCTTATCCGATACCTCATCGAGGAATAACCGGAAGATGACACACGGGACACCGATTTTTCCATCGCGGTTACCGTGCCTGAAGCTTACCGTGAAGTGTCGCTACGAAACGTACGCGCCTTTTAAAAGCGTCTGCGTCCGCCGCCGTATCCACCTCTACCGCCGCCGCGCCCACCGCGGCCGCCACGGTCACCACCGCCGGAGCGGGATTCAGCGGGTTTTGCTTTGGCATCTTCTCCAAATAACATGGAGAGGTTAATGCGGTGCATATCGTCTATTTCCATGACACGGACTTTCACTTTTTGTCCGATCGAAACGACTTTCGCCGGATCATCAACAAAGTCCACGCTCATCTGTGAGACGTGTACCATGCCTTCTTTGCCGGGCAAAATTTCGACGAACGCGCCAAACGGTAATATCCGCTTTACTTCGCCTTCAAATTCTTCTCCAGCTTCGACATCATGGGTCAACCCTTCAACCCACTCCACTGCCTTCTGAACGTTTGCGGCATCAGTACCAGAGATAAATACCGATCCGTCATCGTTGACGTCAACGGTCGCTCCGGTAGTCGCGATAATATTGCGGATCACTTTGCCGCCCGGACCAATGACCTCGCCGATTCGTTCCGTCGGGATCTTGATCACTTTAATCTTGGGCGCGTACTGTGACACTGCCTGTCTTGGCGAATCGATCACCGCATTAATCTTTTCCAGTATCATCATGCGGGCAATTCTTGCCCGTTCCAGCGTTTCTTCCACGATATCGTCGGTTAATCCGTCGATTTTCATATCGAGTTGGATTGCCGTGATACCGTTTTTGGTTCCGGCGACTTTAAAGTCCATGTCTCCGGAGAAATCTTCGATTCCCAAAATGTCGGTAAGTAACACAAATTTATTTTTATCCGACATGAGTCCGATGGAGATACCGGCTACCGGCTCTTTGATCGGAACTCCAGCATCCATAAGCGCCAGCGTGGAACCGCAGGTACTCGCCATGGAGGTAGACCCATTACTACTCATAATCTCGCTTACCAGCCGGATCGTGTATGGAAATTCTTCCTCTGACGGAATAACTGCCATAAGCGCGCGCTCAGCAAGTGCTCCGTGTCCGATTTCGCGGCGTGACGGTGTTCCCACTCTCCCTGTTTCTCCGACAGAATACGGAGGCATGCTGTAGTGATGGATGTACCGCTTCGATTCTTCTCCCATCGGGCTTTCGATAAGCTGCTCAAGGCTTGGCGTGCCCAAGGTAGCAACCGTCAGCACCTGGGTCTGACCGCGCTTGAACATAGCACTTCCGTGGGTTCTCGAAAGAATTCCGACTTCTATTTCGATCGGTCTTACCTCATCGAGTTTGCGTCCGTCAAACCGTTTCTGATGAAGCAATACATTTTCGCGGACCTGTTTTTTAAACAATGCATCAAGCGCTTCTTCAACCGCTTTGATGGTATAATCGGCGCCATAGTTTTCGGAGATTACTTTGGCGAGCTCCGCAACTTCCGTACCGCCGAATTCTTTCTCCGCTTTTTTAGCAAACGCCACTTCCATTTCTTTGTGATAATCTTTCTCAATTTTCTTCTTCAATTCGTCAGCTTCGGATACTTCAGGAACCTGCACTTTGGTTTTGCCTACTTCACTCACCAATTCATTGATAAGGTCGATAAGCTGTCCGTTCACTTTTTTGGCTTCAACGACCGCTCCCGCAACGATATGTTCCGGTGTTTCACAAAATCCACCCTCTAACATAATGATCTTGTCCTTGGTGCCGGATACGACAAAATCAAATTCGCTCGTTTCCTGCTCTAACGTCGTCGGGTTGACGATATACGCGCCTTTTTCGGTGCCTGCTTCTTTGACATACCCCACACGCACGCCTCCGATAGGCCCATTCCATGGAACGGGAGAAATGGCGATGGCAGCGCTCGTGGCGACAAGACCCAACACATCGGGATCATTTTGTCCGTCAACCGAAAGCACGGTGATAATCACCTGTACATCGTGTTTATATGACTTCGGGAACAACGGCCGGATAGACCGGTCGATAACACGTCCTGCAAGCACTGCGTCATCGGTGGGTCTCCCTTCGCGTTTTACCCACCGGCTGCCTTTGATACGTCCGCCGGCATAGAGCCGTTCAACGTATTCGACAGAAAGTGGGAAATAATCAAGTGCTGTTTCTTTGCTCGATGCCGTGACCGTCGCGAGTACCATGGTTTCGCCATATTTGGCAAGTACCGCGGCTGACGCCTGCTCTGCAAACCGTCCGACTTCCAGCGTTAACGTTTTTCCTGCAATTTCTGCAGATTTGGAAATAATCTTCATAATTCTCTCGCCCCGGGGTTCTTGGGAAGTATAAGTGTTGCTAGGGATTGAAGATAGAAAATGGAAGAACCCGTTATTTTCTACTTCTATACTCTATCCTCGACCACTAGCTGCCTATCTTCCAAAAACCGCGTGCGGTTATTGTAAATAAAGCTTATGTTAAGCCTAATTTTTCTTTAATCTCCGTAAACCGTTTCTTTTCTTTTTTCTCAAGATAATTTAATAACCGGCGGCGCTTGCTGACAATACCCAAAAGTCCACGCCGTGAGTGATTGTCATGCGGATTTGTCCGTAAGTGTCCCACGAGCTTTTCAATTCTGCGGGTAAGCAACGCGACCTGCACTTCAGGACTGCCGGTATCACCGCTTTTTACGGCGAACTGGGCAATAATTTCCTGTTTCTCTGGTGAGGGAATTGCTAACTCTTCTGCGGTCGGCGCTTTTGGTGCCTTTTTTGCTGATGCGTGTCCGGATGCTTTTTTGGGAGCCTTCACGGGCTTTTCCGCTTTTACTGGTTTCACTGTCTTTTCTGCTTTCGGAGCCTTTCCTTCAGCCGGCTTCGTTGTCTTTTTTGCTGCGGGTTTAGCAGCGGCTTTTTTCGTTGTTTTTGTTGCCATACGAATTTATAAAAAGGAGCACACGTTCTTGCTCCTGAGGCTATCATTATACGATATTCTGTTCTCTTTTACCAGTGGTGAGATTAAGAGGCCTTTCAAAGAAGCGAAGAACTCTTAAAAATTTTCGGTTTCAGCCAATCAGACGGCGGAGCTACCGGCTTTTTACTCTCGTCCATAACGGGATTTACTTTGGGCTCACTCATCGGTACCGGAACTGGAGCAGCCATAGGCTGTTCCTGGATGGGTGTCTGGATAGGTGCAGGCGCCACAGGGGCAGCCGGAGTCACCGGTTGTTTATTGACAAATATTTTCGGTTCTTCAGGGGTAACTGACGGTTGGGTAGCGGCACCAAACCGTTTTGCTCCGGCTTTGAGACACACGCTTGCTACCTCAAAAGCCATACTGGTGACATTGCTGTTTGAAAAATTATTGGTCGCTTCATAAATAGCATTCAATAAATTTGTTGCGATATCGGTCGTAAGCTTCACGCCGAGTGTCGCCAAAAATTCTGCGACAAGCTCAGTTGTGGAAGAAGCACCCGGATCGACAAGGTTAATCGTGCCGTAATTGGTGTTATCGCCGTGGAAATCGATATTAATAATCTGCTTACTGTTAATGATATCCTTCTGGTGATCGTAAACAGCACCCAAATCCTTGGGATCGATGGTATCTACACTCACAATGAGATCAGCAGGTACCCCTTGATATGAATACTGGACTTTGTCAGGGCTAAAAAGATCAAATCCCGGGCGGTGTTCTACCACCAGGTTAAATTTTTTCCCTTCAATATTGTAGCTGACTTTCTCAATAGATCCGTCGACATAATCTAAGGAAATCACGAAGTTTTTCTTGCCGAAGTCCCGGACAACCCGGTCAACACCCACAAAACTGGATAAATTGACCGTAACGGGATCCGGACAGACAACCGTCGCTTTTTTACCGAGAGAGATAAAACCCAACATGAGGGCTAAACTGCCTCCCATGCTATCCATGGTAGGCTTGGCGTGGGTGACGATAACAACGTCATTGGCTTTTCCCACTAATTCTTTTGCTTTGGCGAGTGCTTCTTCGTAGGTCATATATGAGTAAATGGTAATGAGTAAAGAGAAAACAGAGGAAATAACATAATGAATGGCAACGCTTGCTTGTCCTACTGTTTTCCGTTTACTGTTTTCTATTCACTAACTTAGCCTGTAGTGAATGCTATTATACCATCTTGGAGCATAAAATCAACTTTTTTGTCCAAAAATATACCGCACTCCCCGCCCACTTCAACTTTGGTGACCTCATTCTTTCCTTGCCGCACTGATTTAATCCGTGCGGTACCGATAATTTCTTCGCCGCGGACAATACGCACGGAATCCCCTTTAGCGAGTCTACCCGAGGCTACTTTTGTGCCTAAAATGCGCTCTTTTTCATACGGGAACTCCGCGATAATCACTCCCCTTCCCAGTTCGCGCTCCCTGACGAGTAAATCAGCCATACCAGCAACAACGTCCTCCATCTCATCGAGGAGCTCATAAATAATAGAATACAGCCGGTAAATCACCTTTTCGTGGGTTGCAAGCTTATCGACGCCGTGCCCTGCTTTTACGTTAAACCCGACCACTACGGCACCCGTCGCTCGAGCTTCAAGCACATCAGCCTCGGTGATATCACCAAGAGACCCGCGTACGACATCGATATCCCCTTTTGGCAATGCTTCCAATACCGCCTCAAGTGAGCCTGCGGTATCGGCTTTAATAAGAAGTTTCAGGCGTTTTTTGTCCGCCTCTGTCATCGCGGCGAGGAAATCAGCCACGTTTGCGGTTTTCGCCGGCTGATTTGCCGCTTTTGCTACCGCTGCCACCGGCACACTTGAAAGCATCGCTCCCACCGAAGGAAGGGCAGAAAAGCCCAATACTTCAACCGGTTTACCCGGTACTGCTTCAACCACCTGTTTCCCGTTTTCGTCGAATAAGGCGCGTACCTTGCCCAACAGTTTTTCTTCTTCATACAGTGGCGTGGCAACAGCGAGCGTACCTGATTTCACCAGCAGTGTCGCTACCTGGCCCCGGAATTTATCGACCTTTGCCTCGATAACAACAGCGCTTACCGGACCCGATGGTTCACCCGCGAGTCCTTTCATATCGGCGACAAGTAATATAAGCTCGAGCAATTCGTCTACCCCTTTTCCTTCTTTTGCCGATACCAATACAAACGGCACATCGCCGCCGTAACCTTCGACCTGTACTTCATGTTTGGCTAAATCAGATTTCACTTTGTCGATAATGACGCCTTCGATATCGATTTTGTTGATCGCGACAATCATGGGGATATCTGCGGCTTTTATCTGGCGGATAGATTCAATAGTCTGCGGTTTGACACTATCGTTTGCGGCAACAACCAGGATAGCAATATCGGCGGCATTTGCACCGCGCGAACGGATTTTACTGAACGCTTCGTGACCAGGAGTGTCGATAAACGTAATTTTCCGGTCTTCTTTTGCCTTGGTTTTGATGGCTATCTGGTATGCCCCGATGTGCTGGGTAATACCGCCATGCTCACGGGCTGCGACCGTCGTTTTTCTGATGGTATCAAGTAAGGTGGTTTTACCGTGGTCAACGTGACCCAATACTGCCACCACTGGTGGCCGAGAAGACACAGAAGCAACTTGTGGACTTTTTTTTGCCATACTGTATAAAACCCAGTGCTCGTCTCATACTAGCTTTCTTTGGTATCAGTCGAGGCTTGCTGTACTGGTTCGGTAATTGTTGGTTCATCTGGCGCGGATTCCGCAGCTTCTTCCACTTTTTCTTCCGCGGCTGCGTCTGCAACCACTTCTTTTGCTACGTCCGGTGCGAGCTCCGGAGTTTCACTTTTCTCTTCTTTTGCGGGCGCTGCTTCTGTTTCCGTGGCTGCGGCTTCTTCTTTTGCCGGTTCTTCAGCAACGGGTGCCGATCCGCCTTTTCCTTTGATATCGATCTTCCAGCCGGTAAGTTTCGCAGCCAGTCTTACATTGCCGCCGTCTCTGCCGATAGCCAACGATAATTGATCGTCAGGCACCAATACCGACGCGACCTGCTTTTTCTCATCCAACGTTACTTCCATATCTTTTGCCGGAGCAAGAGCGGCCATGACGAACTGTTTCATGTCATCTGACCATTGGATAATATCGACTTTCTCATTGCCGCCAAGTTCGTTTATGACCGCCTGTACGCGGACACCTTTTTGACCAACGCATGAACCTACCGGATCAACTCCGGGAGCGGTCGAGTACACAGCAACTTTTGTTCTGTTTCCTGCCTCACGGGCAACAACCCGCAGTTCAACTGATTTTTGTGCCACTTCAGGTACTTCACGGGCAAATAAACCTTCTACCAACCCTTTGTGGGCACGGGAGACAATAATTTCATTGCCCCGCATGGTTTCACGGATACCCTCTATATAAAAAGTAAGGCGTTGGTTTAAGTGATAACGCTCAGCCGGATTTTGTTCCTGACTCGGCATAACCGCTTGGGTGCGACCAATATCGACAATGACATTCGGGCCATCAAATCGCAGAATCATACCCGGCGCGATACCGCCGACTTTCCCTTGATAATCAGACAATACTGCCTGTTTTTCTGCTTCACGAATACGCTGCAAAATCACTTGCTTCGCGGTTTGGGCGGCTATCCGGCCAAATCCCGGCGGTGTTACGTCTTTACCATCCTGGAGTACTCGTGCTTCGCCGGTATCGGGGTTCAAATCGACAGTGAGGGTGATAAGATCGTCCGTACCATAATCTTTGCGGTACGCGGCTAGAATAGCGGCGCGGATAGTTTCCATGACCACATTGGGGTCAATGCCGCGCTCAGTGGCGACTTGGTTTAATGCTAATGAAAATTCCGATCGTACAACTGCTGGCATGGTTTTCTCCTTATGTTAGTAAAAAAGGCGGGTCACCCCACCTTTATCTCTACACTTCTTACTCCCTATTATAGAGCCTCAGCCCACTCGCGTCAATTCCTTATAGTTTCCCCTCCTCCAGCTCCTCGAGGAGCTCTTTTTGTCGTTTGGAAAGATGAGTAGGAACTTTGAGTTGAATTTTGACGTATTGATCGCCGCGGCCATTACCCCGGACATGTGGCACTCCTTTGCCTCTGAGGCGAATAAGCGTGCCTGGTTGCGTACCGGGCTGGATGCGGATACTTACCTCGTCGTCTACCGTTGGCACATCCAATACGCCGCCTAACGCCGCCATCGAAAACGGGATTTGCTGCTCCAACACAATATCATCACCTTCCCGATGGAATTTTTTATCCGGACGCACGGATATCACGAGATCAAATTCATCAAATCGTATACGGCTGCCGGTATCGACACCCGCCGGAATTTTTATGGTTTTTCGTACTGACCCTTGCCCCGCTCCCCCGGCTGGCACATGCACCTCACGGGTGACCCCTTTGACGGCGTCCATAAAATCTATGGAAATTTCATATGAAGGATGTGGCCGCCTACCTCTTCCCTGGGAAAACCCGCCGCCAAAAAACTGCTCAAATATCTCAAACGGGTCGAGGTCTCCGCCAAAACCGCCAAATGGATTGCCTCCCTGACCACCCGATGAGGAGTAATAATATTGGAAGGGTCCCTGACCAAATCCCCCGCCGCCAAACGGTCCTTGCCCGGCGGCTCCCGCTCCGGGCTGGAACGCGGCATGACCAAACTGGTCGTATGTTTCTTTCTTTTTCGCATCCGAAAGCACCGAGTAGGCTTCATTAATTTCCTTAAATTTCTCGTTGGCGTTTGCCGCTTTGTTGCGGTCCGGATGCCACTCTAACGCGAGCTTCCGGTATGCAGATTTTATTTCCTGCGCGGATGCTGATTTCGAAACTCCCAATACTTCGTAAAAATCGCGTTTAGTAGCCATACATCTTAATGGGCGCGCTTTCGCGCGCCCACACATTATACAATTTACGTATCACGTTGGGTTAGCTGACCACCTCTCCCTCTTCAGCTTTTGCTTTGTCGTCTGTTTTCTTTTCGCCGTTCTCTGCCTTCGGCTCGTCTCCCGCTCCGGCATCACCCGGCGCTCCTTGTGGTGACTGCTGGTACATCGCCGCCCCGACTTTTTGGACGACATCGGAAAGCTCTTGGGTTTTGGTTTCCAGATCTTCTTTGGAACCGGTTTCCAATATTTCTTTAAGCGCCTTCACCTTTTCATCGATCGCCGTTTTGTCTTCGGGCTTTGCTTTATCTCCCGCGTCTTTCACGGTTTTTTCAGCTAAATAGATCATGTTATCTGCCTTATTGCGGGCTTCGATCTTTTCTTTCTTTTCCGTGTCTGCGGCAGCATTTGCTTCCGCTTCCTGACGCATTTTCTCTACTTCTTCTTTGGAAAGTCCGGTAGAGCCCGTGATTTTTATCGAGCTGACTTTGCCGCTCGCCTTATCTTTGGCGGATACCGAAAGGATACCGCTCGCGTCAATATCAAACGTCACCTCGACCTGCGGGGTGCCCCGTGGCGCCGGTGGAATACCGGAGAGTACAAACCGACCTAACGATTTGTTATCGGCCGCCATCGGACGTTCTCCCTGCAAGACGTTGATTTCAACAGACGTCTGATTGTCGGCAGCCGTCGAGTAAATCTCGGTTTTAGACGTCGGCACCGTCGTGTTTCTGACAATCATCGGAGTCGATACCCCTCCCAATGTTTCCACGCTCAACGTCAGCGGGGTCACATCCAAAAGCACGACGTCTTTGACATCTCCGGAAAGCACTCCGGCTTGTACTGCAGCCCCAATCGCCACCACTTCATCCGGATTTACGGATACATTTGGTTCTTTACCAAAAAATTCTTTGACCACTTCAATGACTTTCGGCATGCGGGTCATACCGCCCACCATGACGACTTCATTGATATCCGATACCTTGAGCTTGGCATCTGCCAAACATTTCTTCACCGGCTCAATGGATTTCTGGATGAGATCCATGACAATAGACTCAAGCTTTGCCCTGGTGATTTTGACGACCAGATGGAGCGGTCCGTCTTTCCCCTGGGTAATAAACGGCAAATTCACTTCCGCTTCCATAGCGCTCGAAAGTTCAATCTTTGCTTTTTCGGCAGCATCCCGGAGGCGCTGCAGTGCCTGATTGTCTTTCCGGAGGTCGACATTGTTTTCTTTCTTAAATTCATCGGCGAGGTAATCCAAAATCTTTTTGTCGAAGTCATCGCCTCCCAAATGGGTATCCCCGTTGGTGGCTTTTACTTCATACACGCCCTCACCAAGCTCAAGAATAGAAATATCAAATGTTCCGCCTCCCAAATCATAGACGGCGATCGTATGGACGTTTTTCTTGTCTAGCCCGTACGCGAGAGCTGCAGCGGTCGGTTCGTTAAGGATCCGGAGCACTTCGAGCCCCGCGATTTCGCCCGCTTGTTTGGTAGCCTGACGCTCGGAATCATCAAAATAAGCAGGAACCGTAATGACCGCTTGGGTAACTGGTTCCCCCAAATACTTTTCAGCATCGGCTTTGATCTTTGCCAAAATTTTGGCGGAAATTTCCTGCGGGGTGAAGGTTTTCCCTTCCACCTCAACGACCGCCATATCGTTTTTACCGGATTTAATGGTATAAGGAAGCCACTTGGCGTCAGTTTGTACCGATGCATCGGAATACTTGCGTCCTACGAGACGCTTTACGGAAAATACTGTAGACTTCGGCTTTAACACCGTCTGCCGCTTCGCGACATCACCAACGATGTTTTTGATGGGATCCACGACCGACGGGATGACGTTCCTCCCCTCGGCGGAATGGATGACTTTGGGAGACCCTCCCTCCATCACCGCGACACATGAATTTGTTGTTCCTAAATCAATACCAATTATTTTTGCCATATATTTCTCCTTTCTGAGAGATAAAAATTAATTACTTTTTGTGGCCGATGCACCTACTTTTACCCGGGCAACCCGGAGCACCTTATCGCGGAACCGGTATCCGGGCACTACTTCTTCCACGACCTCATTTTCTTTGCCGCTGACTACCTCAACACAATCCATTTCTTCAGGATTAAACTCTTTTCCAACCACCTCCATGCGGCTCACTCCCTGCTCTGCCAACACGGACAGCAATTCCTTGTAAGCCAAGCCCAACCCAGGGTCTTTTATGTGTTCCTGTACCTTACCGAACGTATCCACGACCGGTAACAACCGGGATAACACCTGTTCTGCCGCATACATCCGTACCTGTGATACCCGATCATCACTCCGCTTTTCCAAATTCTGATAGTCGGCAAGCGCGCGTAAATATTTTAATTTCCAGGTGTCAGCTTCATTTTTCTGTTCCGCCACCACCACTTCTTCTGCTTTTTGTTTTGGTTGATCCTGTGTTTTTTTCATAGTATTTAACTTGCGAATTCATCAATAAGGTTTCCTAAATACCGGACCACGGGAATCACCGTAGGATAGTTAAGCCGGGATGGCCCAATGACCCCGATTGCCCCGGTCACATGCGGGGTTTTGAACTTGTAATATACAAACCCGCATTGTGTCAGCGCACCCGTCGATAAGTCATCTCCAACTAATATAGAAAACGGCGCGTCGTGTAACTCCAGCACTTTCCACCAAAATGCGTATTCATCCAGCGTTCCCAATAACTCATGGGTAAGCTGATAATCGTAAAACTCCGGCATGTCCAGTATGTTTGCCGCTCCGGAATAATACAAATCACCTTCATTGGTCGCGGTAATCGCCAATGTCTTGGTTTTTTCTGCCAGAGCCTTGGTCGCCTCGCGCAACAACTTATCAATTTCCTGACGGTAACTCCATACTTTTTCTTTTACCGCCACCTCCTCGGCAACGGAAAGATCCTTAGGCTTCATCAGCTGCTCAACATAATACTTCATGGCGACCGGTGTTGGCGTGCGCCCTGCCGACGTGTGGGGCTGCTTCAACATCCCCATCTCGGTTAACCGCACCATTTCATTCCGGATGGTCGCGGGAGAAACTCCCAGATTATGTTTCTTTTCAAGTGTTTCGCTCCCCACTGCTTCTGCCGTCATGATGTACTCATCGATGACCGCTTTTAAAATCTGTATTTGACGGGGTGTAAGATCGGTTACTACATCCATATTAGCACTAATATACATCGAGTGCTAACAGGTGTCAAGAGGGTTAGGATACCTTGTGTGACATCGCACTATTGCCATTATTACACTACTCCTTCATAATGGATAATAGGCATGAAACGAATTGTTATTATTGTAGTTTCTCTTATATTACTTCTGGCTATCCCCGCTTCAGTATTCCTTACGATGCGCACACAGGAATTACGTAAACGAGCGGCGCCAGCTACCACCCTTACGTTGACGCCAACGACGATCACCAAAGGGGTTGACGAAGAATTCACCCTGGAGGCCCGCATGAATACCGGGGATAACCAAATAGTAGCAGTGGAACTAAATCTCACGTTTGACCCCACCAAGCTTCAGGCGGAATGGATCCACAACGGCACGATGTTTCCCAACATCCTTTCTTCCGGCACGGTCGGAAACGGTACGGTATCCATAGCGCTGGGAGCCACCAACACCACAACACCGATTTCTGGCACGGGCACTGTCGCGACTATTAAATTTAAAACCCTTGCTGCTACAGCATCCCCCATTGCCGTTCGGTTCGCAGCAGACACATTTGTCGGCGCGTTAAACGAAGGAAGCACCAACGCGCTAACGAGTTCCGTACCGGCAACAATTACGATTACCGGCAGTAGTGCTGGTGTTACCCCGACGACAACAATTACTGCCGCAACTACTCCATCAGTGACCCTGACACCCACGCTTACCCCAACCCTGGGGGCATCTGACAGCGCAAGCCCGTCAGCAGTCACTATTGAAAGCCCGGCAAAAAACGAGCGGGTCGACACGCTGCAGCCAACCATCGTGGGAAAAGCACCACCTGGATCCGTCGTCACGGTTACCATCTATTCTGATCCGATCACGGTCACCGTCACTGCTGACGCAAACGGTGACTGGTCATATACCCTCACCGAACCGCTCGCGTCAGGACCGCATACCATCGTGGTCGCCGCTCAGGATGCGAGCACAGGACAGTCACATACCGCAACACTTGCTTTTGTCGTAGCAACTGACGGTGACAACGGCGCATCGGGAAGCGCTACACCGGTTGCGGGAGCGGTAGAAAACACGATTGCGCTCCTTGCATTGGGACTTCTTTTTATCAGCATGGGAGCAATCATTCCGAAAATGCGGAGGGTAGAGCTATGAGTTTTGTGATGCGTCAGGCGACCGGTCGAACAACGTCCATTATTTCATTTTTAGGTCTTATTGTATTTTTGCCGTTGTTTATTATGGCAGTCGGTCAGACAATCACACTACTTTCACGGGCATCCGGCAAACCGGCGGACATTACGGTGGATACCAAATCCCGATTGGAAACAATAAACACTGATTTCTATCACGCGTTTGCCCAGGGTGGCGAAGAATCCAATGACATGATCGCCTCGATTACCGCCGACACGCGGGCACTCAAACCAAAACTTATACGTCTTGACCACCTCTATGATCATTATGATGTCGTAGGCCGTGACGGAAACGGGCTTACCTTTAATTGGTCCAAACTTGATGAAGTGGTAAATACCGTTCTTGCTACCGGTGCCAAGCCGGTGTTAGCACTTTCATATATGCCGGGTGTTATCGCGCAGGACGGCAATATTATTAACCCTCCCAACGACTGGAACGAGTGGGCGTTAGTCGTACAGCGCACAATCGAGCACTACAGCGGCAAAGGCGGACGTAATTTAAATGGCGTGTATTACGAAGTATGGAACGAACCTGATTTAGCACAGTTCGGTTCATGGAAAATGGGTGGTGAAAAAAACTATCTTACGCTTTACCGGTACGCGGCAATCGGTGCCAATAATGCCCAAAATGTAAACACGTTTTACCTCGGAGGGCCATCGACAACCGGTCTTTACAAAAACTGGATCGTTGGCTTAGTTGAGTCAGGTAACAGAATAAATTTCTTATCATGGCACACCTACCTTTCTGACCCGAAACGGTTTGCCACCGACCAACGCAATATCATTCAATGGTTGCTCCCTTATCCCAACTACACGCTCCTGCCGAAACTTATTACAGAATTCGGCTTTACCGGTAGCAAAAACACGGGATACGGCGGTAACTTCGGCGCGGCTCATACCGCGGCAGTCATCCGCCAACTCATCTCAGGTGGACCTACGTACCTGTTTAGTTTCCAGCTCAAAGATGGGCCGGGGCAAGCTGACGGATCCGGATGGGGTCTCATCACGCATGATGACAATGGACTCAAGAAAAAACCGCGTTACTACGTCTATAATTTTCTCGATAACATGGCGGGCACCCGCTTATTGCTTACCGGAGAAGGCTCGTGGGTTACCGGTTTTTCGTCTATCCGGGACGGAATTATACGCGTCATGCTGGTTAACTATGATGCAAATGGCAGTCACAGTGAACAAACACCAATCAAATTCACAAACCTTGAAGTCGGCTCGTACACCCTCCGCACCCGGTTTATGCTCGGCCGCGACACCAGTACGACATTTGAAGTACAAGACAGCACGCTCGTGACAGATATCTTTATGCCCGCGCAGAGCATCGCGATATTGGAACTGACGAAGCAGCCGTAATAACAATATCACCCCACCCCGGAAAAATACGTTTAGGTTAATTTATCCGACACCCCACCATTTACTACTTCTTGTGCCGGCTCCAGGAAAAAACCTCTGAAAGCATGGATTTTCCGGGTCGCCTTAAGCACGGAGTATACCTGTGTTACCCCCAGCACCCATGAGAGGAAGAAGTAGGTCACTATCCCCAATCCTGCGCTGACGCCCGTGAGAAGCAAGAGTCCAAAGGTGCGGGTCGTATCAAATACCAACTGATCTAACAGCTTAAGTGGCACGTACAGTGCGGCTCCCGTCACTGCCGCGGCTATCCCCATTTTGATAGCCGGCACTACCAGCACCCGTGATATTATCCCCCGCATTTTCTTGTCGAGCAAATACAGCAATGCCACGGCATTAATAATGCTCGCGATAGACGTCGACAACCCCAATGACCATACCGGTAAATGGAATACTAATATAAATAGTGTACTTAATACCGAATTAAGAATAACGGTAACAATTCCTACGCCCACCGGCGTTTTACTGTCGTACAGCGCATAAAACCCCCGGGCAAGGATGTGGATGAGTGCTTGCGCAAACAACGATACGCTAAACGCGGAAAGTGTCATGCCGGTATCCACTGTCGCTGCCCAGTCAAAACGAGAAGCACCGAACACTAAACGGACGACGGGAATTCGAAGCACCATAAACAGCACGGATGCGGGCAAAACCCAGAACAATATTTGATGTATGGCAGCATGGATAGTTGCGATAAACTCCTCTTTTTTGTCTTTCGCCGCGAATTGGGAAAGCGACGGGAGTGCGGCTTGGGCAATGGTGGTACCGAAAAGACCAACCGGAAGTTGCTGTAGATGCTGCGCAAAATTAAAAATCGTAACCATCCGGGCGCCCAGTAAACTTGCAAGCATGAGATCTACGGTAATATCTATTTGCGCGATAGCGAGCCCGAGTGTTCTGGGCCCCATCAGTCTGCCAACTTCCTTCACTCCCGGCAGTTTCGGGTCAATATCTAATGTATGCCGGTACCCTAGCCGGATAACTAAAGGAATTTGAATTGCGGCAAAAAGTACCGCACCTATTGCTACTCCCACGATGGGTCCCCATAGTCCCCAAACCGATGAAAGCGCGATTGTTCCTATGATGATACCAATGTTATAAAACACCGGGGCAGCGGCCGGTACCAAAAACAGGCTGTGTGACTGCAGTATGCCGGTCAACACATTCCCGATGAGTAATGGTCCCACCTGAAAAAGCAAAATAAACCGGGTATACGTACTCATCTGTGCTATCTGTGCTTCATCAAACCCCGGTGCGAGCAAACGGGAAATCGCGGGAGCGGCGATAAACAACGGAATTGCGACGATTGCCAAAATAATAACGCTTAGATTGATAAGCACCGTCGCTAACCGTTCCGCGTCCCGCTCACGGTTGTCCGCCAAATATTTCGTGTAGACAGGAATAAATGCGGCGGTAAGCGCTCCCATTACCAGTAATTCAAAAATGACATTAGGTATACGGAATGCGGCAAAATAGACACCCAATTCTTCAGGAGCAAAGTATGAAGAAAGCAACCGGTCACGGACGAGTCCTAATACACGGGAAACGAGCACCATGAGCGCTAATACACCTGCGGCTGAGCCAATAGTCGTTTGTTTTTTACTCGCTAACGCCCAAAATCGCTTCATAACTCCCCTATTATAGATCAGAGGTATCTTGACCCACCAGCACCAAGTGCGTTATACTTCCACCCATGCCAATCATAAAACGAGCTATAAAAAAGTTGCGCCACGACCGTGCGCGCACCATACAAAATACAAAATCAAAAAATACACTGAAGATGGTCGTCAAAAAAGCACGGAAGACGCCGACGGCAAAATCTATCTCAGAGGCCGCAAGCGCGCTGGATAAAGCAGTCAAAAAACACCTTATCCATAAAAATGCAGCAGCCCGCACCAAATCCCGGCTGGCGAAACTTCTTGCGAAATAATACGTTTTTTTTAAACTTCGTCCCCCGTTTCATTTAGTGGTTTCCCTTGCTATACTTGAAGATGTATGCCTGCCAATCAAATACGCATTAATCTTTTGGGAACCCAGGACTTGGGTCACACGCCGTGGGGACGCCTTGTCTCATGGGCAACAACTTACGGTAGATACATCATGATCACCACCGAAATCGTGGTGCTTTTGGCGTTTATATCCCGTTTTAGTTTGGACCGGAAAAATACCGATCTTACTGAAGAATTGAGTCAAAAACAGGCGATTATCGAAGCGAATATTGGATTTGAACGGGAGATAAAATCACTCCAGGCAAATCTTACCACCGCAAAAACACTTCTCTCGGAGCAAACAAAACCCATTGAGCTCGTAAACCTTATAGAATCCACGCTCCCCGCTGATGTATTTCTTTCGACGCTTGATATTACGCAAACGAAGCTGACGCTCACCGCATCAGCAGGAACGACTCAGGGTTTTGCGCAATTCTTATCAAATATTCAATCAGTCCGCCAGCTCCAAAATGTACTGCTTGGTGACATACGGCGTGAACCCACGACAGGTATAGAATTCCAGCTCACCGCGGATATAGCCGGAGCACCCAAGAAATAACATATGGCAAACATACCACTTAACCAATCAAATCTGGACACACAATTCCATCGGTATTACCAACGGCTCACCCCCATCATAAAAAAACCAAAAATGCGAGCGTCTACCACCGCAGTTTTTTCGTTTTTAGCAATCTCCCTCTTTACATGGTACGCGATACGGCCCACTGCGCAAACGATTATTTTCCTGCGCCGGGAAATTTCCGATAAAACAACACTCAATGAACAAATGGAAAATAAAATTACCGCGCTTATTCAAGCACAAGACACATATGAAACGATTAAAGAGAGGCTTCCGGTCGTCCAACAAGCGCTACCACCCGATCCTGACGGCGTCATCCTGGCTCGTCAGATACGGAATCTTGCCATTATTTCGGGGGCTTCCGTTTCTGCCATACAGGTACCAAGCCTGCCTATTCTCGGCAAAGAAGCAACACCAGGAGCAAAACTCGCGCCGCCTAAGCCGCTCGAACAGTTTCCAATAAGTGTGGTGCTCACAGGGCAATACCCATCACTCAAAGCATTTATCGATGGGTTACTATCACTCCGGCGCATCACCTCTATCGATACAATTAATATACGACCAGCTATTCGCGCGGGACTTTCTTTCGATACACTGCAATTGTCAATTAAGTTACAGTCGTATTATTCAACTCAATAATGTATATGGACGAAGAACGTGATTTACTACTTGTTACGATATTTACAACTCTCACGATATTTTTGTGGGTATTTTTCGAATTGGTCAAAACATCCAAAACATCATCAATTGCTACCCCATTGCAAAAGGTCGTTAGTCCGCTTACCGGTAAAATTGATATAACGGTGATTGATGAACTCGAAAAACGGAGTACACTCGACTAACCATATGCAACAACGAAAAATCCCAACACTCGTAGGACTTTTATTGGTGGCCATCGCAGTGATGCTGTTCCGGTTTGCGTTTGATCGGGTGAGTCCGTATATGTCGCGCGCTTCAGCAACGCAATCACCACAAAATGTCACCGTCAGCAATGTTACGGATACTTCCTTCACCGTGTCATGGATTACCCAAGAAAAGGTAACGGGCGCGGTCATCATAGAGGGCATCACAACGCCGTTTTATGATGACCGGCAATTAGCCCCGACAGCTGCTTCAAAACAACGTGAAGAATCATTTCTTACCCACAGCGTTTCTATAAGAAACGGTAAACCCGATACCGCATATAAATTCCGTATTTTGTCGGGTGGAAAAATTTTCACCAACAACGGAAATGCATACGAATTACGCACCGCACCGTTACTTAGCGGCACGGGCACCAACCTGGAACCAGCCTATGGCCAAGTGACAACCCCGGCAGGCCTACCCGCAGAAGGATCGCTTGTTTACTTAACCCTGACAAACGGACAAACGCTTTCCACTCTCGTGAACACCTCCGGTTCCTGGGTCATCCCGCTTAATCTTGTGCGCACACAAGATCTCACGAGGTTTATAGAGCAAGCTGAGCGAATCGATGAGTCTATTGTTATCCGCTCACCTGAGGGTGAAGCAACCGCGGTTACTGATAGTCTCAATGATAATCCTGTACCTGCTATGACCATTGGCAAAACGTATGATTTCAGAAAAATTCAGGCAAGTAACACACAGGAAAACAAAAAGCTCGCCGAAGCTCCTCCTGTGGTACTTGGCACCCAAATAAACCAGGCAGCGCCTACTATAGCAATTACAAAACCCGCACAGGGGTCCGCAATACCTTCAAACTTACCGCTCATTCAGGGCACCGGACTGCCGGGTAAAAATGTGTTAGTTGTAGTTGGTATACAAAACCCCTTAAGTGCTTCCGTAACTGTCGGAGCTGACGGTATCTGGCGATACACGCCTGAGCGCCCACTGCACGAAGGAAAACAAAGCGTCACTATCACCACCCAAAACGCTCAAAACCAAACACAAGCAATCACTCATACATTTGAAGTCCTCAAAAGCGGGACTCAAGTACTGGGCGACGCGACACCATCGGCAACCATAAACCCGACGCCAACACTTGACGAAACGCCATCACCTACCGCGACGCTTACCGGCGAGGAAATGCCCACGAGTGGTAATGAACTACCCCTCATCATCATGCTCATTCTTGGTACCGCATTACTATTAGGAGGTGGTGTCCTGCTTTTTCTCTAACAAATCCAGGGACTTATATAATTATAGGATTTCTTTATAATAAGCACTTGACGAGATAAGCTGAAACCCGTTAGTCTGATAATAGGTGTACACTTTGTGTTCTCAGTATGGGTATATATCTATACCGGGAATGCGCATTTAACTAATCTTGTGCCAGACGATATTTTAGACGCAGCTCAAAAAGCGATAAATGACGCAGCAAAAACCGCTGATACCGGCGCGGTACCTGCTGCTCCGCTGAACGAAACGCCCCCTCCACAAAACACTCCGCTACCTCCCGAACCGGTAGAGCCTGTTATACCCCTACCGACCGAAACATCCAGTGTACCAATCACGCCGGAACCGGTACCACCTTCTCCAGTATCCACCGATATGTCAAAAGAGGAAATAATGAATGAACTCCTCGGAGCAACGTCTATCGCCGCGCCCGCTTCCGTGATCGTGCCACCTGAAAAAACAGAAAAACCGCACGGCGGAGGTTTACCGCCGAAAAAATCTTCCAAAGCAGCTATTGTCGCAGTTATCGCTGCATTACTGCTCACGCTTCCCGTTGCCGTATATTTCATATCACAACAAAGCGGTTCAATTGCGGATATAAGAAACCGGGCTACAGATAATGCCCCATATCCATGCGATCCAAACTCATCAAACGCAGTTAACGGATATTGCGATCCTGGACAAGGAGAAGCTTGTGATTCAGACTCTGACTGTGGTGGCGATCAAATTTGCCACTGTCAAGGTGGACAGCAGTGTGAATATAGTGTTTGCGTAAGTGAAAGCTATTTTATAACTGCCTGCGAAGGTGATGGCAGAGATCCATCGCATAATTCGGGTAATCCCGGTAGTTGGACTTGCTGTGCAGAAGGATACGTTGCGGGACCTAATCAACAAGGATGTTATCCATCAAATTCCGGTGGTGGTGACGATGACGATAGTGGCGATGATGACGACACACCGCCAAACCCAACGCCCACAACAGGGACATCACCGGTCTGCCAGAACATAAAAATCTACAAAAACGGTACACAGGTTACTGACCTTTCGACGCTTAATGCCGGTGACGAAGTCGTACTTGCGGTCAAAGGCAATCTCGCACCTACCAAAGCACATTTCAGGGTAAACGGCGGCGCATGGACTGAAACAACGACCAAAAACGCAAGTAATGAATTTACATTAAGTTACACTATTCCCACGGGAGTACCTGACTTTGTCATAGAAGGAGAAGTGTTTACGAACGGAGCATGGAGATAATATGGGATTTTTGAAAAAATATTGGTATTTATTACTTGTTACCATCGTCACAGCGGGTATTGGTGTCGTGGCATATATCACGAGCACCAAATTGGAACAACGGGCACCAGTCGCTCCTACTGTACCGCAAGTCACTCCGAAAGCGACTGATGTAAATTGTAAACTCGTCTTTAGCATTGAAGCGGCTCCGACACCGACACCGACCAATG
>DJJA01000003.1:83476-266971 GCA_002433895.1 Candidatus Gottesmanbacteria bacterium UBA6580 | reverse complement strand
CCGACCAATGGTCCGACACCGACCGCGACACCGACACCAGTAGCAAACAATGAAAACCCGGTATGTGTTGATCTCACGGTAGAACCGGCAACAGGCACGGTTCCTTATACCGTCACCTTAACCTGTGTCGGACGGGACGACGACGGCGATATCACCGCCGCGGAATTTACCATGCCGGACGGATCAACGAAACTGGTAGAGCAAAACGTCGGTAGTCCGGGGTCACTGACTACAACCTACACGGTCACGACGAGCGGTGCGTATAGCTTCTCATGTCAGGTACGGGACAACAACAGTGTCTGGGTATCATCAGAAAACTGCCGCGTCTCAACCGGGCCAACACCGCCGCCGGGGACGACTGCGACACCGACACCTATTCCTACACCGAAAATACCGGTAGCCGGAGTACCCTCAGTCCTTGGAGCATCGGTAGTCGCAGGAGGACTACTCCTCCTGCTTATCGGGTTAGTATTCTAAGCCCCGCTCTGACTTACCGATTATTCTTTCCTTTGCGCCGTGCGTATGGCATTTCATATACTATGCATCGAACGTCATCCACAAAATCTAATCACTCATATCCAATTGGGATAAACATCATTTCGCATTCACGGGAACCGCTACCAGGCAAGAATTACTCGAGGGAAACCGCCTACTGGAGCTTACTTTTTACAAATGCATGTATTACTTCAAAGCTTTCCGTTGGAAGCAGCACATACCGGCCGTACCACGAACTCGGCGGTGTATAGAGCTGGTCTTCAATCGATATACGTTGCGTCTTTTCTTTGGGAACTTGTAAAAACATTTTTCCTACCGTCAGAAGTTCCCCGATATTTAAATCCGTATCTGTCGCTTCATCAAATGCACCGTACAATTTTTCAACCTCTCCGGGATGGAGGTAAATATCCTGGGACAATAATTTAGACTTCAACGCGAGCAGAACTTCCTGCTGACGCCTACCCCGGGCAAAATCACTCCCCTCATCCCCTTCAGCGTGCCTACTGCGCACGTATTTAAGTGCCAATGCCCCATCCATCACCTGCAGCCCCGCGTCAAAGTGAAGCGGTTCGTAACGGCAACTGAACTCAGGATCCCCGCCACACTCGTCATTCTCACGCCCCGGGATAGGAAATTCGGTATCGGTAAAACTTTTAGGCACATCAATCTCAACACCACCCACAAGATCAATAACCTTTTGAAATCCGGAAAAGTCCAACACTAACGCGTATTGAATAGGAAGTCCTACCATGTCAGAAACAATTGCTTTCGCGAGTACCAACCCGCCTCCTTTTTTCTTTAATTCACCATAGTGATATGCGCTGTTTACCTTATCCTTGAGCGTATCACTCCAAATATCGCGCGGCACCGAAATCATGGCAAGCGTGTGGTTTTTTTCATGAAACGATAACACCATGATGGTATCGGTTAAATCGGTACCATCATGATCGCCACCCGGGATACCAAGAAGCAGGATGTTCACCCGGCCGTCTATCGGATGTAAATCCGCGCCTGCGTCAAACACTAACCGGAACAGTGTCGTAGGAGTAATACCCGTAGATGACATGAATTTCTGGGAAATCGCGATACCCCGGAGCAGTAAATATCCCACCAGCACCACACTGAGCGTGAAGATAATCCATACCACTTTCGACACGTGCACACGGCGGATACGAGGTTCCATATAGTTTTACGTAAATTACGACAACACAGCCCGGATAAGAGACAGGAATTTATCCGGATCCAAACTTGCCCCACCAACCCCGACACCGGAAAGGTATGGTTGATCGGTAAATCCTTTGACATTTTCGTGTGTCACACTTCCTCCGTATAAAATTGGAGCCGAAGGAAAAATCTGCTGTATTTCCCCGGCTGCTGCGTTCGCGTTTTCCGGTGAATCCGACTTACCGGAACCTATGGCAAATAACGGCTCATACAGAATAAGGCCACTGTTGGTAAACTCAGGAGCAAGCACGCTGAGTTGCTTCGCTTGCCCGGTACTTGATACACACACAATCGGCGTGATCCCTGCCGCAACTGCCCGTTTTACTTTTTGAGCCACTATCTCATCGGTTTCCCCGAAATGTTTCCGCCGTTCAGAGTGACCGATCATAACATGTGTCACATCATCTTTTATCATCGATGCAGCCACTTCACCGGTATAGGCTCCTGCGTCAAACAGGGAAATATTTTGTACTCCCAAGACATACGCGTCACTTTTGTGGGCAAACACCGGCACATGATGGAACGCGGGGCACAAAATAATGGTGATAGATTCAAGCACGGGAGGAAGATTTTTTACGAACGACTGCTGCCAAAGCACTGCTTCTGCGGTTGTTTTATTTGACTTCCAATTACCCAAAATGTAAAGCATTTTCATACCGGGTAGTGAAATTTCGACCATTGCGTTTTACGCTAACGGAAATTTCAATCTCCTTTCATGTCACCTAACAATTTTGCCTCATCCGGGCAATCTATTCAACGCGCAATGAGATCAAAGCGTGTCGAAATTCTACTACCCGGCATATGCTACTATTATAGTCTATGCACTCAGACCTCCTCAATGATTTAAACCCCGACCAGCAAAAAGCAGTCACGCACACGGATGGACCCGTGCTTATACTCGCCGGTGCCGGCAGCGGCAAAACCCGGGTACTCACCTGCCGGGTAGCATATTTAGTTGCAGAGAAAAAAATTTCCCCACACAACATCCTCATGGTGACATTTACCAATAAAGCAGCCAAAGAAATGAAAAACAGAATCCGCGCGCTTATTCATACCAAGGATCTCCCGTATGCGGGCACCTTTCACTCACTCTGCGCGCTTATCCTCAGAATAGACGGGAAGCATATCAACATACCGCCTAATTTCGTTATCTATGATGATCAGGATCAAATAGACGCCGTCAAAGATGTCATGAAAAAGCTGGATATTTCGCCAAAGCTCTACAATCCCCGCGCGGTGCTTTCCACCATATCACAAGCAAAAAATGAACTTATTCCCGCGCTGGAGTACCCCAATCTCGCCCGCGGCAATTTTCAGGAAACGGTTGCGCGCGTATATCTTGGCTACCAGAAGCTGCTGCTGGAAAACGAAGCGCTCGACTTTGATGACCTGCTTATGAAAACAGTCATGCTCTTCCGGAGAAACCCCGACGTGTTGGGCAAATACCAGGAAAAATATCACTATGTGTTAATCGATGAATATCAGGACACGAATAAGGCCCAGTACGAACTCACGAAACAATTAAGCGCCCGGTGGCGGAATATTTGTGTCGTCGGGGACGCGTCACAATCTATCTACCGGTGGCGGGGTGCGGATTTTCGGAACATCACCAATTTCCGTACCGATTTTCCGGAAGTAAAAGTATTTAATCTCGAACAAAACTACCGGTCTACCCAAACGATATTAAACGCAGCGTTCGGCGTCATATCCAAAAATACCTCACATCCTATCCTCAAGCTCTGGACAGATAAAAAGGGAGGCGAATACATCACGCTCTATGAAGCCCGCAATGAACAGGACGAGGCAACATTTCTCATACACATGATATTACAGTCGGGCAGACCATTTTCAGACTTCGCGGTTCTGTACCGCACCAATGCACAATCCCGGGTACTGGAAGAAGCATTCTTACACGCGGGCGTCCCATATACGCTGGTGGGTGGTACCCGGTTTTATGAACGGAAAGAAATCAAAGACGTGCTTTCGTACTTACGGTTACTCTCTAACCCCAAAGATACCGTATCGTACAACCGGATAGAAAAGCTTGGCAAAGGAAGAATGCAGAAATTCCTCTCGTTTGCAGATGAAACCATAAAAGATAACAAGCTCGTCAATTTCACTACCCTCGAACTCCTCGATAATACCCTGGATGCGACGCGATATCTCGAGCTCTATGACGCAAATGTAGAAGAAGAAGCATACCGCTTAGAAAATATTAAAGAGCTCCGCTCGGTGGCTACTGAATTTCCAGTACTCACCGAGTTTTTGGAAAACGTGGCGCTCGTCGAACAGGAATATATACCCGAACATGTCAAAGAAATGGGTGAAAACCGCCAGGCGGTAACACTCATGACACTCCACGCGGCAAAAGGACTGGAGTTTCCTATTGTCGCCATCGTTGGCATGGAAGAAGGCATATTCCCCCATAGCCGCTCACTTATGGAAAAAGATGAAATAGAAGAAGAACGGCGGCTCTGCTATGTGGGCATCACCCGGGCGAAGGAAAAGCTCTATCTTACGTATGCCAACAGACGATTGTTCTTCGGTGCCCGCACCCAAAACATGATTTCACGCTTTATCGCCGACATACCTGAATCAGCGCTGGATCTACAGGTTTCCCTTTCACAGGATCGGGGATTCCGGGATGACGATATGCTCCTTTAAGTAAAAAAGTGGAGTATCACCAAAAATGCGGCACCGATAAGAACGCCGACCGCCAACACCATTTCCATCGCGATAAATATTTTACCTACTCCATGTACATGAGAAAAAGAAAACAGCGGGGAAAATAAACGGCTATCAACGGGAAGCCAACTCACCGGCTCTTCATAATGCTTTCGTACGCGCACCTTTTTTGTCATCGATCGATATTGTACCATACGCATAAAAGCGAGATAATACACCCATGCCACAGACCGACCACGCTCCTCAACAATCCTCCGCTGACATCAAAAACTGGAACAACCACGCGGCACATCCGCTACAATCCTGGGAATGGGGGGAATTCCGGAAAGCGATGGGTATCGATGTGGTACGCACCAAGCACGGACAACTGACGTTTCACCGGGTACCACACACACCCTGGGTTATCGGCTACTTCCCCAAAGGAGCCAAACCTACTCCCGAAATGCTTCGCGATCTTACCGCCCTCGGTGCATCAAAAGGTGCTATTTTTATCCAATTAGAACCCAACATTGCGGCATCCGAGCGCCTTGTTACTATCCGTGGACTCCGCCCATCACATCACCCACTCTTTACCAAATATACCTTTGTCCTGGATCTGAGCAAATCAGAAGAGGAGCTCATGAAGGCGATGCACGCCAAAACCAGATATAATCTGCGCGTTGCTCAAAAACACGGTGTCACCGCGAGTGAAGATAATTCCGAAGCCGCATTTTCCGAATATCTCCGGCTCAATGAAGAAACAACCGGTAGGCAGGGATTTTTTGCACACGACACCCGGTACCACCAAACCATGTGGCGCATTATGCGGGACGCCGGTATTGCGCATTTATTTACGGCAAAATACCAAGGAAAAATTCTTGCGGCGTGGATATTGTTTACGTGGAATAAAACAATCTACTATCCGTACGGTACATCATCACGCGAGCACCGCGAGGTTATGGCACCAACACTGCTACTTTGGGAAACCGCGCGATGGGCAAAAGCGCATGGGTTTACGTCATATGACTTATGGGGTGCTATGGGTCCTGAACCCGATACCAACGACCCATGGTTTGGCTTTCACCGGTTTAAGCAGGGATTTAATCCGGCTCTTGTCGAAAACATCGGCTCATTTGATCTCGTCATCAATCCGTTTTTATACAAATTGTTTACGCTGGCCGATACCATCCGGTGGTTTTTCCTCAAGCGGAGCGTCAAGAGCTAAACCAACATATCATGGAAATACAACAATCGCCTTATTACGCGGACTTTATTCGGTCGCTCGGGTGGGTTGTCGAAACAATCGATGACGGTAACATTTTTATCAAGCCGTTTCCCATTATCGGCGGTCTCGCCAAAATACAGCGGGTCACTACCCTTCCGTCAGTAAAAAAACTTTTACCGGTGCTCAACAAACACCGTGTCCGCACGGTAGCCATAGAACCGGACCGTCATGTCAGCCAAAAAGCGCTAACCTCGTGGTGCCGTCAAATACCCCGGCATATAAAAATAAATAAAGATCCGTATATCCCGACAAAAACCATCCGTGTCGACCTTGCTGCCAATGAGCAGGACATATTTCACCGGTTTTCAGAAGCAAAACGCCGGGCGGTGCGGCGGGCGGAAAAATACGGGGTGACCGTGTCGGTAAGTGACGACATCACTACGTTTTTGCGGCTCAAAAGCACCTCTGCAGGATTTTTAGGATTTATCACTACATCCGGGGTGCATAAGCTCTGGCAAGTACTCCCAAAGCAGCATAAATCCATACTCCTTGCCCGGGATGAAAACCAACAGGTTATCGGCGGCATCCTACTTCTATTTTGGGACAGGATCGCCTACTACTGGATAGCAGGCGCGCTGATGAAAGGCAAAAAAATGTTCGCGCCGACCCTTCTCGTGTGGGAAGCGCTAAAAGAATCAAAAAAGAAAAAATGCGTGGCACTTGATTTTGTCGGCGTATGGGACGAACGTAAACCAGATAGTAATCATGAATGGAAAGGGTTTACAAAATTTAAAGAAGGATTTGGTGGATACGAGCTGTATTATCCCCTCGCCACATAACCACTGTCTCAGGAAACGCTGCAAAACATTTTATACTCACAGTCTTTACAGAGCATGTTGCCTGAACAGCGGAAATCTGACGCTTCTATTTGCCTGGCGATATCGATAATCATAATTTTTTCTTTTTCCAGCTGTTCCATAGTGCGGGTTGTGGAAATTTTTGTTTGCGTATCGAAAAAATATAGCGACAACGTAATATCTTCGGTTTTCTTGCCAAAAGGCACAGCGTGTATTTCGCTTGCGGCCAGCGCGTACATGGAAAGTTGTAAATTCGCGTCTACTTCCCGTTTCGATGGCATCCGGCCGGTTTTATAATCTATTATCTCCAATTTCCCATCCGGCAACATGTCGATCCTATCGATCTTCCCTCCGATTTTTAATGACTTTCCTTCGTGCGTAATAGGCACAGTAAATGGCTGTTCGAGCGCGGCAATTTTTGTCTCCGGGGTAAATTCTTTTGCAAAATAATCAGTGAGGTACTGTTCACCCCGCTTTTTCATATCCTCTTCATACCGTTTATTTTCGTATCCGGCTTTCTGCCACCTGCTCGTGAGCAGGCTGAGCAATAACTCCCGGTTTACCTTTTCTCCTGCGGCGTGCAGCTCATAAAAATCATGCAGGGCATTATGGATGCTCGTTCCGAATGACAGAGATGCCGAGGGAGGAGTCGGGATATTAAGGAAATACCTGAGTTTATAATGCAGCGGACAAAGCCGGAAAGTTTCTATCTGCGAATACGAAAGATACGTAATCATCAGTTTTTTTGCCTCCCCCGGTGCCGCCGGTACCGCATCTTTTTTCCAATCTAGCAATGATAGCTGCGATGGCCGTAGGCTGGGGGCGACGACTGATGTTTCACCGATCACTTCGTACACAAACGGGGAAAGTTTTTTCTCCCGCTTTCCCTCACCGTAATAATTGGCTCCGGTAAGGTAAAGCAAATCCTGTGCCCGGGTCATCCCCACATAGCAAAGCCTGCGTTCTTCCTCCACGTGATAGTCTCCTTCAGGCAGTTCCTCTTTGATAAGCTCCTCGGGTATGGGGATTGTCTCCCGCCGTTCTACCGTTGGGAACCGGGCGGACACCAGATTAACCAAAAACACGACCGGAAACTCCAAGCCTTTGCTGCTATGTACCGATAAAATATTCACGGCATTATTACTCATCCAATCGCTGTCGTTGGCAAGCGGCGATTCCCCAAGTTCCATAGATAGCTCAATCCAATCGAGTACCGCGGGGACACTCGCGTCCGCGTGATCAGTTTCATATGTTTTGAGCTTGCTGAAAAACTTGGAAATATTATTAGCGATTTTTTCATCAACCGGAGCGCTGTAATCGAGGATATTTTTCATCATGCCGGTATCGCGCAAAAAATAAAACAGTATTTGTCCCGCACTTTCCCGCGTCACGAGCCCCATGTGTTTGTGGATCATTGTGATGATTTCTTTTATTTTCTGTGTTGTTGCTTCACCGATTACCGGAACGTCGACACCAACGGCATCCCGCAACCCGGCTGTTATTTCGCCTGCCTCAAAAAGCGATATATTTTGTCTCCGCGCAAAATTTGCAATTGCCGCGATGTCCCTAGGCGGAAACGCAAAGTAATCCATGGAAAGCACCCGAAACATTGCTACATTATCTTCAAAGTTATCGATAACTTGGAGGTATGAGATAAGCTCCTTTATCTCCTGCTGGCGGAACAGCTGTCCGGGTCCCAAAAATTGGAACGGAATATTGTGGCGCATAAGCGCGCGGGTAAACGGCTCGGCGTGATTGTTGGCCCGCACAAGGATTGCCATATCCTTCCAGTTATATGTGCCGCCGCCTGGCTTTTTTAGTTCTGACACGCGCTTCATTTCTTTGGCTACCGCGTCTGCTTCATTTTCTACCCGCTCTTCATACAGTAACTTCGGCCACTCACCGGACAAATTGCGTGCAGAAGTGAGTTTTTTATTGATATGTTCTTTTACCTCCAACCTATCCGGGTTATTGTGCTGTATCAGCTGATATGATGCGTCCAATATGGATTGTGTCGAGCGGTAATTCTGGGAAAGCACAATAAGTTTTGCTTTCGGAAAATGCACCCGGAAAGACAGCACGTTCGACACGGCAGCTCCCCGGAATTTATAAATACTTTGGTCGTCATCACAAACTGCCGTAATATTTTGCCGCTCACCAGCAAGCAGTGCCACCAATTCGTTCTGGGCAATGTTGGTATCCTGGAATTCATCAACTAATATGTAGTTAAACTGCTGCTGATAAAAACCAAGAATATTTTTGCGGGTTCTAAAAAGTGACAACGTTTTGGTTATGAGATCCCCGAAATCCATAAAACCTTCTTTTATCTTGAGCTCCTGATATGCTTTGTACGTACGGGAAAGCTCCGTATATTTCTTTACCTCCAGAACTTCCTCTTCACCTTCTGCCTTCGCTTCCCTTCCTTTCACCCATGCCGCGTACTGCTCCGGAGACACGTCTTCATCCTGAAGGCGCGAAAAATGCTGCAGCATACCGCTTATAAATTTCGTGGGGTTTCCCAACGGACGGAAGTAGTCGAGATCAAAATGAAACAGGTTTGCGCGGAACAACATGGTCGCATCGGTATCGGTCATCAGGCGGTAACTTGGGTTTAACCCGATATGTATTGCTTCCTGCCGGAGCAGGCGGTCACAAAATTTGTGAAATGTCGAAATCCACATCTGGGTATACCCATACGGCATAATGACGTCGACCCGCTCCTCCATCTCGCGCGCCGCTTTTTCCGTAAACGTAAGCGCGAGAATTTGTGAAGGCAATGCTTTGCCGGTGTGAATGAGTTGTTTGATGCGTTCCGTAACAACGGTGGTTTTACCGGTGCCGGCACCGGCGATAATGAGGAGCGGTCCGTCACCGAAATTGACGGCTTCCTGTTGTTTTTCGTTGAGGCTTTTTTTATCTACGGGGAGTTTCGCCATCGTTGGCTCATTATAATCTTACTCAAGGATCTTTTCGAGGAGAGCCGGAAATTCCCTGTATTGCGGGCCTTTTTCTAAGTTAAAATGCCCCTGACCGGGAATAAAAACAAATTCCGCATCAAGTGCTTTTTGAAGTTCTTTTGCGTCTTCTATGGGCACGTGCGGATCATCATCGGAATGATACACAATAAATTTTTTCGCGTGCTTTTTAATTTCCCCGTAATCAATGGGTGTACGGAATAATCCAAGGATACTATCCCAACCATGGGTATTGGTGAAAGCCCCGACGGTAATACACCGGTCAATCACGGTATCTTCCGGGAGCCGCTGTAATAACCGTAACGCGGCAACCCCTCCCGATGAGTGTCCTACAATAATTGTTTCGGGGGTAAACTTCCATTCCTTATTGGAAAAAATGTGATTGAGATACCGCTCTTCGTCCGGCTGGCTAGATTGGGGTAAATCAGGCGCCCAAACCTCAAAGCCCCGCTTAACTAACTCCTGCGAAAGCCAAGGAAACCAGTTACCCGCCGAGGTATTGCCAGTGCCGTGAAGTATTAGAACGTTTGCCATATTATTCCGGTAGTATTTTGGGCTCATCGGTACTCTCGCCCAATGTCTGGGTCTGAGAAAGTTTTTGCCCCAAAAGCGAAAACGACCCGGATACGTTACTCATGGAGTTATAGGCATTATTAATGTGTTTCCCCAATACCCCCAAATTTTCTTCCACCTTCCCGTAATCTTTTTGTATTGCCCGTAAAAGCTGAAATACATGACGCGACTTCTGCTCCAGGTCTTTCCCTTGGAACGAAAGCAACAACACCTGCAAATGCGCATACAGCGTGTTTGGGGACACTGGGTATACCCGTAGCCGCCGTGCGTAATCCATAAGCTCTTCCATATTCGCCATTTCGTAATACACTCCCTCGCTGGGTATATACATAAGAGCAAAATCCATCGTGCCCTCTTCGGGCAATATATATTTGCGGCTTATATCGGTCACATGTTTTTTAACATCGGTGATAAAGTCCCGCTTGGCTGACGCGCGCAGCGCCTCCGTTTCGCCTTTATGCATTTTGGTAAAATTTTCCATCGGGAACTTTGAATCAACACATAAAAGCCCGGCATCTGTTTTTAACACCGCATCTACTTTCATGCCGCTTTTGAACGCGTACTGAAGGTGGAACGAATTTTTCGGAAATGTCTGGCCAATCATGTCCTGCAACACCTGCTCTCCGATGTTACCCCGCAGTTTTGGTGACTGCAAAAACTCCTGTAAACTCCGGATACCCTTCCCCACCTCAGACATCTCTCCTAAATTCTGCTTAAGATCGCCGATCACCCGGGCAGCGGTATCGAGACGGTCGTTTAACTGTTTGGTGTTTGCCTGGAGTAATTTACTTACGTCAGTCGTTTGCCCCCGCATCGCATCGTTCAACGCTTTGTTCGTATTTTCGATGGACGCCTGCATGGATTTAAGCCACTCCGTAAGTGTAGAATCATCCTTCTTTTCGGTGAGCTTAGCGAGCTCTTTTTTGACTAAATACGCAAGCACTCCAAAGCCGGCAATGATGACAACAATGAGGATGAGAAAATCGGAGCTCATGATGCCCCATTGTAGCACGCATATAAACTCACCTACAATAAATCTATGGATCACCAATCCAAGACGCGCAATCCATTGCTCCTATTTGCGGGGCTTACGGGTATTATCGTGCTATCGGCGTACATAAATATATTATCACCGGACTCCCCTTTCGCCCTTGCCGGTTTTTTTGTACTCGTCACGTTTTCGATAGGCACCTTATGCGCGTATCTTTTACAAAACACCCGCCGCGCCACACTTATCGCCAGCAGCATTTCCGTATATCTCATACTGCGCCTCCTCGGACTCCGGCATCCACTCTACGCGCTGCTGCTCGTAGCAAGCATTGTTGCACTCGAATTCCTTTGGAGGGATAATTCATGAATAACTTGCTACAATACGGGAACGTATGAACAAAAAATGCTACATCACCTGCGCCATTCCATATGTAAATGCCGCTCCGCATATTGGGCACGCGTTGGAATTCGTGCAGGGAGATACCATCGCACGGTTTCACCGGCTACTTGGTGAAGAAACCATACTGCTCTCCGGTGGTGATGAAAACGCGCTCAAAAATGTACAGGCCGCGGAAAAAGCAGGAGCGCCTGTTCAGCAGTTTATCGACGAAAACAATATTAAGTTTCAAGAACTGACCAAAGCACTCGGCTGCCAATTTGATGTCTGGCAAAAAGGCAGCGACACCGTGCATCACTTCCCCGCCAGCCAAAAACTGTGGGAACTCTGCGACAAAGCCGGAGATATTTATAAAAAATCTTATGAAGGCCTGTACTGCGTTGGCTGCGAAACGTTCTATGAACCGGAAGAACTCAATGAACAAGGTGAGTGTTTTGAGCATCCTGGCAAAAAACTGGAAGTCGTTAAAGAAGAAAATTATTTTTTCCGGCTTTCCAAATACCAACAGCAAATTATCGACCTCATCGTAAACGGCAAACTCGCGATCACACCGGAGAGCCGCAAAAACGAAGTGCTATCGTTCCTTAAGCAACCGCTTATCGACATCAGTATTTCGCGGAGCAATGAGCGGGCAAAAAATTGGGGCGTGCCCGTTCCCGGGGATGATACCCAAAGAATGTACGTGTGGTTTGACGCGCTCAATATTTATCAGTCTGGTGTCGGTTTCGGATGGGACGACACAATGTACAACAAGTGGTGGCCGGCGGATGTGCACGTCATCGGCAAAGGTATAAGCCGCTTTCACGCGGTCTACTGGCCGGCATTCTTACTCTCTGCCGGACTACAGCCGCCAAAATCTATATTTGTCCACGGATACTTTACGGTAAACGGGCAAAAGATGAGTAAAACGCTGGGCAATGTCATTGACCCCAACGAACTTATCAACAAATACGGCGCGGACGCGCTCCGGTATTATTTCCTGCGTGAAATCCCCCCTTCCGCTGATGGCGATTTTTCCGAGCGGAGGTTTAAGGAGCTCTATAACGCCGATCTTGCCAACGGCTTGGGCAATCTTATCTCAAGGATCGCAAAACTCGCGTCAACCGCCGAAGGGATCGTTATACCCACTCCACAACCATTCGCCTCGTATTTACTGCTTAATCCCGCCTACAAAGCCTTTATAGACGGGTATCAGTTTAACGAAGCGCTGAATTATATATGGGGTCGCATAAAGACACTGGATATTGCCGCCAATGAAAAAAAGCCCTGGGAAAAAGCCGGTAAAGAGCTCACTGATGCAATAAACTTTTTTATAGTTCCCATCCAGGAAATCAGCACGCTTCTTCTGCCGTTCATGCCCGAAACTGCAAATAAAATTCTCAAACAATTTTCAGGCTCGACCATAACGACAGGGTCACCCATGTTTCCGCGTCTTACATAACGCACTGATTTGTTACGTGTTTATAACTAATTGTTAAAAGTTAATTTATTACCTTGTCAGTCTGTTAATTGTTAACAGTTAATTTGTTAATAGTTATGTACATCGACACCCACGTACAGCTTAATTTTTCTGACTTTGACGCCGACCGCGCTATGGTAATCGGCAACGCCAAAAAAGCTGGCGTCAAGCAGTTTATCGTGCCCGGCGTCGATCATCTTTCCTGCCGCACTGCGGTGCACCTTGCCCGGAAACATCCCGGCGTTATTTTTGCCGCAGTGGGATATCACCCATACGAAGCACCAAAAAACCCGGATCTTTCATATCTGGAAACCCTGCTCCAAAACGGGGAAAACAAAAAATATATTGTCGCGATAGGCGAATGCGGACTGGACTACCACCAATACAAGGGTGAAGTGGCCGGCGGCAGGAAAGATCTACAACAAAAACTATTTCGTGAACAATTACAGTTGGCGCTTGACCACGATCTACCCGTCATCATGCATTGCCGTGAAGCATTCGGTGATTTATTTGCGGCACTCGAAGGACTTTCCAAAATTCCCCGCGGGGTAGTGCACTGTTTTTCTGGCGGGCTACAGGATCTGCGGGTGATACAGGAAATGGGCTTGTATGTGGGAATAGACGGAAACGTGACGTACTCTAAGCAACTCGCTAGCATTGTCCCCCACATTCCTCTATCCATGCTGCTCTTGGAGACTGATGCCCCATACCTGACACCCGTTCCCCACCGGGGAACCCGCAATGAACCGAAATTTATCCCCCTTATCGCAGAGCAAATAGCCAAACTCCAAGGGGTAAAAACCGGTGCCATTATGGAAGGAACCACAAAAAACGCGCGTACCCTTTTTTCTCTTTCGGAAAATGCATGACTACGGCACCAACAAATGCGCCTATAAACTCGAAATCACTAGGTTCTGCACCATGTCACGTGGTATAATTTAGCCTGATCCTATGCGCCAGATATTTTTGCGCTACCCCAATAAAACGTTGCGGTTTTTTGAAATAGCGATTCCTCTATTTTCGTGGTTTATTATCACGCTTCCTTTATGGCTTTCGTTTTGGCACCCGGCTATGGTTGCCTACCTCATCATCACATTCGATGTGTACTGGTTTTATAAATCGGTTACTCTTGTCATCTTTGCCGTCCGGTCGTTTGTTACTTTTACCGCCCATGCCGCTATTAATTGGCTGGCACTCGCAAAAAGTCTTCCTAACTTTGAAAACATCTGGCACGTTATCATCATTCCCGAATACCAGGAACCGATGCACATCTTAAAACGCACACTGGAAAATCTGGCAAATCAGGATTTTCCGCGCGAACGGATGATCGTCGTGCTCGCCACGGAAACCAAAGACACCAATAGTGTCGCGACAGCTGCCCACCTCAAGCAGGAATTCGGCAAACGTTTTGGCCACTTTCTCGTGACCCAACACACGCTGGTTGCGGGTGAAATCGCCGGCAAATCTTCTAATATGGCGCATGCCGCAAAACAGGCAGCGCTCCTTATAAAATCAGAAAAAATCCCGCTGCCTTGGGTGACCGTCACTTCCTGTGACGCGGACGCGCTACCCCATCCAAAATATTTTTCCGCTCTCGCATACCAGTTTTTGAAAGACCCCGATCGCCATGATCATTTTTATCAGGGGAGCATCATGTTTTACAACAATATTTGGCGCATTCCGCTTCCCTACCGGTTTCTCAATACGCTTAATAGCATGTGGAACCTCGCGTTTTTGTCGCAACAATCTCGGCTTATCAATTTTTCTACCTACTCGCTTTCTTTCCAGACAGCCGCTTCGGTTGGTTATTGGGCAGTTGACGTCATACCTGAGGATTATCACATGTTCTTTACCGTATATTTTGCCCGGGGCGAACGCGTATCGGTGCAACCCATATTCCTACCAATACTAGTCGATGCCGCAGAGAGCACGGGATTTTTCAGGACATTTATCAACCAATACGAGCAGTCTAAGCGGTGGGCGTGGGGGGTATCTGATATCCCCTATGTTATCCGCGAAGCGTTCCTGCAT
Organism: Candidatus Gottesmanbacteria bacterium UBA6580; assembly: GCA_002433895.1. Classification (GTDB taxonomy): domain Bacteria; phylum Patescibacteriota; class Microgenomatia; order UBA10105; family UBA927; genus UBA927. The sequence continues at coordinate 252,081 of DJJA01000003.1, read as the reverse complement.
CCGGAAATTAAGCTATCCGACCGTGTACGGAGAGTTGCGTCACTTTTGGAACATCATATCCTTTGGCCGACAAACTGGTTTATCCTTACGCTAGGCAGCACCGTTCCTCCACTGGTTAATCAGGATTTCGCGCGAACCGTTTTGGGGCACAACCTCGCGCGGATTTCTTCTGGAATTCTGACACTATCGACCATCTTTTTGATTATCGTATTTATCATTGACTGGCGTATCAAACCCCCGCCACCCAAAGCGTATCCCAAATGGAAGCTGCCTCTTTTGTACCTCCAATGGCTAACATTACCCATCATTTCGTTTTTTCTCTCGGCGCTCCCGGGACTTGATGCCCACACGAGACTTCTCCTCGGTAAACGACTAGAATACCGCGTGACGGAAAAGATATAATGATATAAGCATGCTGAACCTATTACTCACCCATACGCCGCTTTTGTATCTGGTACAAAGTTTATGGCGGGATGAAGCGTTTTCTGTCCTTGCTTCACAACAACCCATCTCATTTATTATTACCAGGTTAGGATTTGAGCCACCTGTCTACTACACACTACTTCACTTTTGGATAACATTATTCGGGACCAGTGAAGTTGCCGTAAGAAGCTTATCGCTGCTCGCATTTTTGATGGCGACTATTCTCATCATCGAATGGGGACATACCATGTACAAAAAACATTGGCTTGCATGGTATATGCCGCTAATTTTTTTCCTTAATCCCATGCTGTTGTATTACGCATTTGAAGTGCGTACCTATGCGTGGTATACATTTTTCGCAACCGCCATGCTTATCACATACACGGAGAAAAAATGGTGGTGGTTTATTGCGGCGGCAGTACTGGGTTTTTACACACATGTATATCTTCTGCCATTTTTCGGAACACTCATACTGCATTATCTGTGGACAAATAAATCCTCGCTCCGGTCATTTTGGACGTTTATAAAAAAAGATAAAGGTATTCGTTCGCTGGCGCTTGCGGGCGCACTGATGATTCCGTGGTTAATAAAAATCGCCATCGAAGCGGTACGGCTAAAAAGCTCATGGTATTTCCCGGTCGACTGGCAACTCGTAAAATCGGCACTTGGAAATTTATTTGTAGGTTATGAAGGTACCCCATGGTACGGCTGGAAATATACTTCCTATCTGTCACTCGGTATTATCGGAGCATCGCTTCTCGCGCTAAAAGATAAAACACACCGGAACCGAAATCTCCTGTTTATTCTGTTTGGCGTATTGCCCCTTACTGCCATCATCGCCGTGTCATTTATAAAACCGCTATATGTAAACCGGTATCTTTTACCTGTCACAATTGCCGAAATACTTATCGTCATCGCGGCACTTGCCGCGATTAAAAATACCATTGTTCAAAAAATAGCAGCGGGGGCACTGCTTGCCGGCGTTGTATGGTTTAACTGGTGGTATCCGCCATATCACGCAAAACCGCCAATCCGCACCACTTTTGAACAAATATATACCCTCGAAAAACCGGGTGACGTCATCCTCGCCGCGGATTCGCTTATTTATCTTGAGGCACTCTACTACGCCAAAGATAAAAGCCGCGTGTTTCTGTATAACCCAAACAACAATGAATTTCCGTGGTACGTCGGAGACGCGCTCATTACCCCATCCCGCATGATCCGCGATTACCCGATATACCCCATGCGAGGCTTTTTGATATATCCCGATACGACATTCGAAGTCGTCTACAAAATGCCATTATGAAGTTTACGCTACCTGTATCTCCTCCACAAAACTTATTGCAAGGGATTGGCCCGACCAAAACAACATGGGAATACCGGTGGGCAACGAACGCGGTTGTCGCCCAGTTATTTGTCGGAAGCGGTATCATCGCGTGGTATTGGAGATTTTTACCTCCGGAAATACCGCTATGGTACAGTAGGCCATGGGGTCAGGAGCGGCTAGCATCGCCATGGTTTCTTTTCCTGCCGCTTATAACAGCAGCGCTTGTCTACGTAATCAATCTGTTTATTATTGCTAAATTTGCGTCACAACACCCCATGTTTACCCGCGTACTCCTCCTCACCTCCCTGCTTGTTTCATGTTTAAGTGGCATTATGGTTATACGCATTGTTACGCTTATAAGTTAATGATCGAATTTCTTCCATCACTGATTATCACAGCCCTATTAACCTTTGGCTTAACGCCGCTAGTGATCAGGTTTGCCCATCATCATGGACTTGTGGATGATCCAAAGCACCGGTATCACCCCGCGCACACGCACAAAGGAGTAATTCCGCGTGCCGGAGGGTTAGCATTATTTCTCGGCATTGCCACCATGATGCTTGTTACGCTCCCCATGAACGCGCAAATTATGGGCATCATCGTAGGAAGCCTTATCCTTATGATCGTCGGTCTTTTTGATGATAAGAAGGATGTGAACCCCTACATCCGGCTCGGAACAAATATTTTAGTGGCGGTAATTGTGGTCGGCACCGGCAGCAGTATACCTTTTATCACTAATCCGCTGACCGGCGGCGTGCTGCCGCTCTCAATATGGAGTATTACCATGGAACTGGGGAGTACCAGTATCGTTATCGGACTCCCTCATCTATTGGCCATTCTCTGGATTGTGTGGACCATGAATATTATCGGCTGGTCTGCCGGGGTCGATGGGCAAATGCCCGGCTACGTGGCGATTTCTGCATTTGTACTGGGACTACTTTCACTCCGGTACAGCTTGCTTGATGCCAATCAAATTTGGGTAACAATTCTCGCCTTTATCGTGGCTGGGGCGTATGTAGGATTTCTTCCCTGGAATTTTTACCCCCAGCGGATTATGCCGGGTTACGGAGGAAAAACATTAGCGGGATTTTTCCTGGCTCTCCTGGGTATTCTTTCATTTGCCAAACTAGGAACTGCGCTCCTTGTGCTCGGTATTCCCATGCTGGACGCGGTTGCCACCCTCATACGGCGCATCGGGATGAGAAAGTCGCCCGTACTTGCTGACCGGGGACACCTCCACCACCGCCTGCTGGATCTGGGATGGAGCAAGCCAAAAATCGCCTTGTTTTACTGGGGAGTCTCGGCTATACTGGGGCTGGTATCGCTTACCGTCACGAGCACGCTAAAAGTATTCACTTTTGTCGCCGTGGCAGTAGCGCTATCTATGTTTCTTGTATGGGTCAGCTTCTTTACGCAATTCTCAAAGCAGCAAGACCACGACAGTGGCTAAAAAATTTAGCCCTGTTTACCACGATTTTTTTTACCGGACATTTATTTAATGCTTCGCTTCTCAGTGACTCGTTACTTGGATTTGTCGCGTTTTGTTTTCTTTCGTCCTCGAACTACATCTTAAATGACGTATTGGACGCGCCCGCTGACCGGCGGCATCCATTTAAAAAATTCCGTCCGGTAGCCAGCGGCAAATTACCGGTAAAAACCGCACTTCTCGTATCCCTGCTATTGCTTGTCTCAGGATTGGGACTGGCGCAAATGATCGGGCAGACATTTTTCCTTTTCTCGCTCGTGTTTATCCTTTTGCAATATTCGTATTCGATTATCCTAAAGCACATTTCGGTTATTGATATCATCGCTATCACCGCAGGATACGTGCTTCGCGTCTATGCAGGAGAGGCGGCGAGCGGTTATCACATTTCTATTTGGCTCGCACTTGCGGCACTATCACTCGCGTTATTTCTTGCGATCGGTAAACGCAGGGCAGAGCTCACCCTCATCCAGGGCTCCGGTGATGCGTCACCAAAAGACACGAGGGCAGCACTGTCGCACTATTCTGAAAAGCTTCTGGACGCTTATACCTCCATGTTTGCGACCAGCACATTTATTTCGTACACCTACTTTACGTTCCTTGAACGTCCGATCACTCAGGGGCTTATTTTTAAAAACTACAGTGATTTCGTCATCGGTATTCCCGACCGCAAATGGATGATGATGACGATCCCCTTTGTGTTATACGGCATCATGCGGTACATGCAGCTTATTTATCACGGAAAGGGTGAATCACCGGAGCAAGTACTGACCACCGATCTGCCGCTGCTTAGCACCGTTATTCTCTGGACAGGCGCCGCGTTTTTCGTCATCTACGGCATCGGGGGCTAAGTTTTCTTCAGGAGTTTATATCTGTTTTCTCACTGACCACGCGGACAAGCTGGGAGTCATCCCATATGCTGTAGTTATAGATAATCCCCGGCTTATTGCCTAGCATATGCGGAAGATAATATTTGACGGGCGGAAACACTTCTTGTTTACTCATGACCTGGATTTTGTCCATCCAGGTTGCGCTCCCTTCGCGGGAACTAACTATAACGTCCGGCTTTGTCGTGACACTCGCGAGAAAACCAAATACGACAAATAACTCATTGCGGTCGATATGCTGATGCATCGCGACAAATTTCAGCTGCACCTGTGTTGTCGGAAGCAACACGCCAACTTCTTCATGAACTTCGCGGATAGCAGCAGACAACGGATCTTCACCTGCTTCTATATGCCCTCCCGGAAGTGCCAACCAACCTGGAAACACTTTTTTTGTGTCACTTCGCCGGAACATAAGCACCTCTTCTCCGCATACCACGGAGATATCTACGGTGAATATGGGCTTCATAGCGTCCTTCGACTTCGGTGTGGAAGTATCCATGGGTTAAGTATACCAGAGGTGAAAAAGCGGCCGGGATTATTCGGTTTTGTCCGCGTATTGGGAAGATATCCAACCTTTGTTGGTACCATCATAGGAAATCTGATACCAGGAGCTTTGCGTATTAAATAAGTGATACCGTTCACCTGGATTGACTCTCGCGGCTTCCGTAGAAGAAGTTGATGGCTCCATACGCACCCGCAAAAATCCGGTCGGCGTATCTTTGATAGTGACATACGGTTTTTGCGGCGTGGCAGATGACGTCGCGCTTGTACCCGCGGCAGCTGCCGGAGACGGCGTTACCCCGGCAGAAGGAGACGATTCGCTTGTCACCGGAACTCCTCCCGCTGACAATGCCAACTTCATGCTCGCGATCAGCTTGTAGCCGGCCGTAAGCTTCACCTTCATGCTTCTTGTTAAAAAGCCGGGGGAAGTTACCGTAAGGGTATGATCTCCTGCCGCTGCGTCTGAGATAGTAATCGGCGAAATCCCTTTGGTCACATCATCGAGAACGACAGAGGCACCGTCTGGATTGGTGATCACCGAAAATTCCGGCTTACCGGCGACACTTTTTTCCAACCATAATACGTCTACCGCGGAAGAAAGTTCGGACTCAGAAAGAATAGCGTTGACGTACGTAAGGAGGTTAGCGCCCACCGATATTTTTGCCTGCCAGGGAGCAACTTCCCCCGTCGTCGATTCGGCCACCAACCGGATGGTATATTCGCCTGCCGTCACTTTTTCCCGTAACGGGGTGCGGCCTATGTGCTTATTGTCCAAAAAAACGCTCACCGTGGGCGTTGCGTCGACGCGTAACTCACCCTCCTTGGGTGCACGGTTTCCTAATAATTTCACGGCTCCCACGATAATGAGGATAATAACAAGAAAAATGAGGAGAAAGCTGATTTTACGCTTCATAAATTGAGTTCGATCATACCACATATGACAAGTTTCAGGCAATGTTACAGGCTCTGCCAAATTTGACATTAGGGCTTTTTTACGCTACAATACGCGGTATTGAACCACTCCCTCCAGGGGTGGTTTTTTAGTCACTACACCTATGTACAAAACCGCGCTTTTATGGCTGACACGGCCGTACCACGGAAGCAACCGGTTAAGCCGCGTCATCCGCCAAAAAATTGAAGGTAAGCCGCTTTCTGAGATCATCGGCATACCGCTTATCAGCATCGCATTCTTTGCGGCTATTGTCGTGCCTCAAACGCAGGCTGGTTTTAGCGCGGCCGAGGTATACCTGGATACCCAGACTACCACGGTTAATGCTGTGGTGACCGCCTCCCGTTTCCGCTGGCCACTCGCAACCTTTGGCATTTCCCAGTTCTCTTCCGGCTGGCACACGGCACTTGATCTCACCAACCCCGCCGGCACTCCTATTTACCCGGTCACGGATGGAAAGGTCATTCTGGTTGCCTCTCAATTTAACGGGTATGGCAAACATGTCATCGTGGCACACGGCAATGCCATGACCTCGACGTACGCCCATTTATCAAAAATTAAAGTGAGTGAAGGCCAAGTGGTGACTAAAGACACCGAGTTGGGTACAGTTGGCGCCACCGGCTGGGCTACCGGAAACCACTTACATTTAGAAATCCATCAAGACGGGGTCGCCTTAAATCCTATGGAAGTATTGCCGCAAATCCAAAAGTACGAACCCGGCCGTCAGATAACTCATCAGCGTGATGTGATTTCGGCTGATGCCTCCTTATAAATACTTCGCAAAAAAACCGGTAACCGGTGTGTGTACCACCGGAAACAACGCCGCATTTCCCTTATACTTGTGATCAACTCCGTTGAGGAGGAGCCATTCCTTCGGACAGCGGAGCGCTTCATAAATTCTTTCCGTCTCCTGCCATGGAACCTCAGTGTCCAATAATCCTGCAATGACCAGCGCATGAGGATTACATACGCAACTCGCCGCCGCTAACACGTCGTGCTGCGGCAGTTCCGCGTCAAGCCAGTACGCATACGGCACCCGGATAGTCTTGCCGTCCCTACCGCTTATTTTCTCCATATATCCAGTTTTTTTCCACTCTCCTTCTATAGCCCCATATGATGTTTTGGCAAATTCGACCGGCGCAGAGACGGCACAGAGCGCTTTTACCCCCGCGTGATCATAACTAAACAACACCGCAAGCTTGCCGCCCAGACTGTGACCATATACACCACATCGCGTCATATCCACATATGGTAGTTTCGCCATGTGGTTGTATACCGCTTCAGCATCCCGGCGGTAATTACTAAAGCGGTAATCATGCGCAAGCGACCCTTCGCTGTCACCAAAACCGGATGCCGTAAACCGCACCGCGACTACTCCCGCTTCTGCTAACCGTTTTGCTATATCAACTAAATCAGCGCTCTCCTTATATCCGGTAAATCCGTGGAAAATAAATACGATGGGTAATATACCTTCTGCGTCCGGTTTATAAATTTCAGTGGCGAGATTGAATTTTTTTGCGTTAGGAATCTGTAAGACTATCGTTTTGTAGGTCATGGTCATAATAGAGCTGCCCAGGACACAATCTCTTTTACAAATAGCGCTTCTTTTCCACTAAAACCGTGATCTGCATCCGGCACAATGATACTTTTGTATACCGGGGATGTGGCGTGCGCGTCAAATGCGTTACGGATGATTTCTACAGGGCGGTCCGCATGTTCATCTTTCCCCGCAAAAATAACAAGGAGCGGCGCTTTAATCACGCTAAATGCCGACAGCGCGCCCACGTCATCCCGGTAGTTAAAAACATCTTCCGGCGAACCTTCGGCTAACAAGCTCATCCATCGCTTGGGGGTAAGCGGGAAAAAATCATACCCCATGAGCAACTCATCACCTTTGCCTTCGTTAATTTTCTGTTCCATGATGCGGCGGTGCTCCCTGTTTGTCGCTGCATCAAATCCTGCTGAGTATCTATCGGACATAGGCCCTGCCAGCACAACCCCGGCAACCCGCGGGTCCGATACTGATCCCGCGTAGTAGCATACTTTATTTGCGCCGGTACTATGACCGACCAGCACGACGCTGGTGTATCCGCGGCTCACGAGAAACGATACCATCGCGTCGATATCTTTAGTGCAGTCCGTAAAATTTTCTACTCCGGAGCCGATCGTCTCATGCACATATCCTTTTTCATCGGAGCTGTCGAGCTTGTGTGTGCTGGTAACATAATCATGGCCACGGGTATGAAATGACGCAAAACCAATACCATGCTCATCGCTCATGTCCGCAAACAGCTTCATAAGTTTGGGATCGCTGTAAAATTTACTTGTTAAACCGTGCACCCACACGATTGCTTTCTTACCTGGATTTTTGGGGGCATGAAATATGCCTTGGTGGACGAGGTTGTCTGACGTTATAATTTCCTCTAACGAAAAGAAGGTCATATAGCGTATTATACAGGGAAAACTATGGATGTCTTATACCACGCGCTCACTGGTATAGCTATTTCCAAAAGTATGGGCGGCACCGATCCGGCACTCGCCGCAGCCGCGGCAGTGCTGCCTGATATAGTCGGCACAATCCCATTTTACTACTATAAAATTCAACAAGCCAGACAATCACCGCCGGCCGCATTTGTCCCATCATTGTTTGCCTTGCTGACTTCAAGTAAATTCGCCAATGCTACGGATGCCGCGAGTTACCATATAACACACTCGCTGTTTACCGCATTAGGGTTAACAATCCTCGCTTATTTCATCTTTCCCAATTCCTGGCATATCCTGTCGCTGTGCTATATTTCCCACATCCTGATCGATATCCCTACCCACGACGGGGAGTTTGCCACCCGTATGTTTTACCCATGGAATACGCGGTTTCAGTACGGAAAAAACTGGGCAAAAAGCTGGCGGATGTCACTCGCGTTTTGGCTCTACTTGGGGAGTTACTACTTATTAATCTCTTAGACTATTTTTTGGCAAACACTGATATCCATGACTCCGGAGGGCGCTCACTGTTTCTGTCGTGCTGATCCCATGTGTATATATCGGACACTGAAAATCCGACATTACCCAATAGCATCCGGAGCTCCGGCACGGTGTAATACGTAAAAAACCGGGTGTCTCCCTGTATGGTGCTGCTCGTCGCCATCCGCTCTCCCTCTCCTTCTTTGAGGAGTAAAAATAGCGTGCCGCCGGGCATGATCATGTGCTCAAAGTTCCGCAGCACCGGAAGCATTTCATCCCGCTTGAGGTGCAGAAGCGACGCGCACGCCCAAATCCCATCGAAAGCAGTGTTGAGCTTGATGGCGCGTAAGTCCATATTGCGAAACGTTACATTCCCTTCTGCGTGTTCGTTGGCATACGCAAGCAGGGTATCGGAAAGATCAATGCCGGTTACCGTAAACCCACGGGAGCCAAAATAATTGGCGTCCCTCCCTGACCCGCACCCGGCATCCAAAATTTTTCCTCCGGGCTTCACCAGTGATATAAATTTCTCGCGCTCCTCAACTGGTGCGTACTGTTGCGCTTTGGCAATATACTCCGGCGCGGTCTTATTGTAGGTAGAAATAGTGACGGAAGTATACTTGTCCATGTCGCTTTATTCGAATTCCTTCCAATGCATAGCTGTATAAGCAGAAATTAGCTTATATGTATCTACTAATTCATCTATTTTGGCAATTTCTCTCTTACCAGACACTTTAGATCGAATGCTTATCAATATATTAATGATTGAAATATAAACAATTGTATAGATACGTAGCAAATTACTTTGAGCTCTTTTTGGTATAAACAAGGACAAAATCAATGTAAAATTTCCGTGAAGAATATGCGACAAAGAAGAATTCAGAGCGTCCAATTTATCCATCTTAATAAATGTTATCGGCGGTAATAACTTTAATAAATCGTCTTGGATATCATTAACCAGCATGCGCACTTTCTTTATAAGATATTGTCGTGGCGATTGTTTCGCCACAGCAATGTTCAATTCATCAAGAATCTTGATTTGTTTTGTATCAAATTCGTTTCTAAATTCCTTATACAGATTATAAAACGTTGTTGAGTGATTACTCATGAATCCATAATCGGCTAACAGCATAATGGCTTTATATTTCTCTTTATGCTTTTTAGTCAACTCACTGCTGAAGATAATTCTAATTTTCTCAAAACTAATTTCCAATAAAGTTCTTAAAGAGAATTGAACCAAAGAAGATTCAACATTCTTAAGTATTTCTACTGTTAGCTGTACGGATACCTCTAATGCATGTATTTCATAACTTTCAAATAAGATACGATGTTCAACATTTTTTAAACTGACAAATATCCCGCTATCTCTTCTTACTAAACCTTGCGAATAATCGACTCTACGTTGTCTTGTATAAGGATTACTCGATTTTAGTACTTCGTTAAATTTTGATATTATTTCTAATCCCAGCTTAATTTGGGATTCAATAGTTGCAAACAAATTATCATTGTTAATATCCATAACATCTACTAAAACCCCCGGTGTTTCCGGGGGTTTTAGTTAATACTAGTTATTCATTATGCAGAAATGCTTAATACATTCCTCCCATGCCGCCCATGCCGCCCATACCCGGTGGCATACCGCCTCCGGCTCCGCCGGCTTCTTTCTTTTCCGGGAGGTCGGTAATGAGTGCCTCAGTTGTGAGGATCATCATACCGACAGACACAGCATTTTGTACCGCTGACCGGGTGACTTTCACCGGATCTATGATACCGGCTGAAATCATGGAGCCGAACTCCAACGTCATGGCGTTAAACCCGAAATCAGCTACTTTGGATTCCTCGACCGTTTTCATCACCCATCCGGCATCTGCACCGGAGTTGGTCGCGATCATGCGGGTCGGCTCACCGAGCGCCGAGTATAGGATATCCACGCCGGTCTGTTCGTCTTTGACCGTCAGGGTGTCCTTGTACTTCACAAGCGCCGTGCGGGCTTTGAGTAATGCCACGCCACCACCGGGAACGATACCTTCCTCAAGTGCGGCTTTGGTAGCAGCTACCGCATCGAGCACGCGTTCTTTTTTATCTTTCATCTCGATTTCAGTCGCGGCTCCGACATTGATGACGGCAACGCCTCCTGCCAACTTTGCCAATCTCTTTTCGAGATGTTCACGGTCAAAGTCAGATTTGGTTTCATCAATTTCGCGTCGGATCTGGACGACCCGGCTCTGTACGGAAGCTTTGCTTCCTTTGCCGCCGACGATACGGGCGTTTTCTTTGTCTGCCCATACTTTGTCTGCCCGGCCACAATCATCGACCGTCACATTGTCGAGCTTGCGCCCGGTGTCTTCGGAAATAACCGTGCCGCCGGTAAGTAAGGCGATATCTTCAAGCATCGCTTTCCTGCGGTCACCAAAGCCAGGAGCTTTGATGGCAAGCACGTTGATCGTACCCTTCAGTCTATTGACGACCAATGTTGCCAACGCTTCACCTTCGACATCATCCGCGATGATGACGAGGTTTTTACTCACCTTCACAAATCCTTCCAGGAACGGAAGCAAATCAGCGATCGCTGAAATTTTCTTGTCCGTAATCAAAATATACGGATCGTTGATTTCCGCTTCCATCTTTTCCGTGTTGGTCACGAAGTACGCGGAGGCATAGCCTTTATCAAACTCCATGCCCTCTTTGTATTCGATCTCCATGGTGAGCCCCTTGCCTTCTTCCACGGTGACCACACCATCTTTACCGACTTTGGTCAGCGCTTCTGCAATAAGGGTACCGATTTTTTCATCCTGCGCGCTGATCGTGGCAACTTTGGCTACGTCAGCATCTTTGATCGTTTTTGCCATTTTCTTGAGCTCAGCAACGACGACATCCAAGCCTTTTTCCATACCGGCCTTAAGGATCATCGGGTTTGCTCCGGCGGTGACGTTTTTGAACCCGGCGTTTACGATTGCCTGGGTAAGCAGGGTGGACGTGGTGGTTCCATCTCCGGCCACGTCATTGGTTTTACTGGCTGCTTCTTTGACAAGCTGCGCGCCCATATTCTCAAACGCATCCTCAAGCTCAATTTCTTTGGCCACGGTCACACCATCATGGACGACCATGGGTGCTCCCCATTTTTTATCCAGCGCCACGTTTCTCCCCTTGGGACCCAAGGTGGTGACGACTGCTTTTGCCAAAATATTGACGCCACGGATAAGTGACTGTCTCGCGTCTTCTGAAAATTTTAGTTGTTTAGCCATAGTTTTTACCTCCTAATAAAATTTATATATTATTCTACGATTGCCAAAATATCTTTTTGCTCCACGATCATCCAGTCTTGTCCTTCGACTTTGATCTCGTTGCCGCCCCATTTTTTGTACATAACTTTCTGACCGACTCTAACGATCATTGTGACGGGGTTTCCTTTTTCATCAGTAGTGCCTGCGCCTACCGCCATAACTTCTCCCATCTGTGGTTTTTCTTTTGCGCTATCGGGAAGCACTAACCCTGAGGGTAATTTTTGCTCAGCCTCCAACGGCTTAATGAGAACATTATCAAACAACGGCGTGATGGTTTTTTTTGCCATACATACCTCCTTTTATAAAAATGCGACTACTCTATAGTTTTGCTAAAAAACTAGCAGTCTTTTGAAGTGACTGCTATTTTATCGGTGGTAAAAAATCTTGTCAAGAGGGACATCCCATTTCCGAAGCCGGATCGCATACTTTTCCCGCACCCATTTCCGCGCGTCGTTCGGGTGAAACCGTATCATACCAGATACTATTACCTCACTTGTCCGCCGCTTACGCATGTATGCCTGCTGCATGAAAAATGCTATAGGTTCCAGCAAGCCAGCCATCAAGTTCATCCACGAAAATATACTCCTCTTCCTGGTTTTCTTACCGGCAGCACGCCCATGTGTTTTTTCGTTCCACGCGTTGGGAAGAAAATAACGCACCCAACGGTTCGCCAACAGGAAGCGCTGATAAATCCCCTCCTGCTCCCAGAGCGGCACCATCTGCAACACCTCGTGCGCAGCAAAGAAATCCTGCTCACCCAAAGGCAACGACAACGCGTCTTCTGCCATAAACATATTGAGGCATATTTTGTCTTTCACCCGCCGGTCACCCGGCCGCCTGCGTATCCCCAGAACCTCTGCAACCAAGGTCACCAGACTCCTGGTCAGCCAGAGTGTGTTTTTCCGAGAGATAAAAAACAAATCAATATCATCGCCTTCCTTGGCGTTATCCATAGCAAGCCCCCCCGTCACCCCAACAAGGAGCACCGTCGGCACCAGCCGGAAAAACCTGGCAGCGGTACGTATCCTTTGCCACTTGCCCACCGCGCTTTTTTGGCGGCTACGCCGGGAAGCCACCAGCTGCTTTCTTCCGGGTAAATATACATACTCCCCCATAGATTTACTCGGGGTACCGAAACCGGGAAGTGCCGCAGGCACGTAATCAATGCCGCCGGCCGCCCAGCGTTTTATTTCATCCCGCGTCAACGGAAAATCAAAAATATCCGCGTACGCCACAGTAGCGATAACTTTTTGAAGGCGCGTGAATTTCATGCCTATGTGTGTTTACGGGGCAGGACTGATTTCCGGTTCACCACTCGTTAATCCATACGAAGACAACACTTGCCGGAACCCGGCGGCCATAGTTGTTAATACCTGCGTCGGGGATCCGCCGGTCACCATACCGTTTACCGCATCGGTAGCATACTGGATAAGTTTATCGTTAAGGCCGTTATCGTAAGTGCGTGATGCCATGGGAAACGACCGCGCGTATACCGCCTGCTTCACAAACGCCCCCAAATACGGATCTTCTGCGATGGTGTTTGCCAACTCTACCCGCGCGTATGGCTCACCAAATAGCCGGGTCTTCGATGCTTCGGTATAGAGCTTCGTGGCACCCTCCGCGCTCGTCATGTATTTTACGAATTCCCATGCCGCTTCCTGATTGGGGCTCCGTGAAGATACTCCTTCCACCCAATACGATGCCCACGCTACCGCGTTGCCCTGCAACTGCGGTGCCGGCACAATATGAAACCGGAGTTGCGGATTAAGCTGTGTAATTTCATGCGCCCGCCAGGAAGGAGCCAATATCATCGCGACTCTACCGTTTGCAAACGCGGAAATAGAATTATCCATCCCGTCGCTCCAGGTATAAAGCGGATCGGATGTATCCGAAAATTTCCGGTAGAAGATAAGTGTTCCTTCTGCTTCTTTGCCTACCGGATTTGCGATAGACGCACCGTTTTGCAAAAACATAAGCGCCAAGATGTCGCTGAAGTGTTCCACATTGTTGGTAGTTCCCAACGCGATCGCCGAGGTCACAATTGCTGTGCCGTTTTTCACCGTCAGCTTGGGAATGAGATTAATGACGTCGGTCCAGGTTGTTGGCTCTGTCACACCCGCGGTTGCAAACAGCGCATCATTTATATACAAACCCAAACCGTCCATCATAAGCGGTAATCCAAATATAGATGTACCCGCCACCAGATCGTTACTCGCCACCGGGAAAAACGCCGTGGTAAATTCTGCCGGCGCCATTATGGCGGGAGGAACTAATGCCAGCTGGCTGCGCAGCATCGGAATCCACGTATTATGGAAACGGAATATATCCGGCCCCTCCCCGCGGTTTATAGCTGACTGCAACCGCTCACGGTACTGCTTCGGTGATTGTTGGGTGTATTGTATCTTGACCCCGGGATGCGTACTTTCATATTCGGTAATGAACTGGCGCGTTACCGCATCGTTTTCCCATAAACCCCAGTAATTCAGCGTCACTTCTTTGGTAGGGGTAACACCGCCTCCACTCACCCGCCCCCATATAAACCATCCCAATATCCCAAGGATAAACAAGCCTGCTATAAGAAAGAATATCCGCAATAACGGTTTCTTTGATGATCCGGATGGTGGCGCTCCGTCAGTAGTGGGCACCTGCACGTTGGGGATAAACGGATTTTGAAATGACGCTTCGGGATTTGTCTCCGCGGGTCCTGCTTTATCTACCGGCGGAACGACAATTGTATCTGGTGGTGTCACCGGCGCCTGATATATGGGCTCTGCCATGCCTATGCCTCCAGTAGACGGAGCACTTGGTGTTTCAGGTGGTGATGGGTCTTGGGAAACCATAGTAATGTAGGGTACAATGTATCATAACATGAGAGATAATCCCTCGGTAAGTCCATCGGCACCAAAACCGTCATTTTCCACCCTCCGCAACATCGCGGTAGGTTTCGTGCTATTACTCATATCCGGAGCCATCGGACTTTCTGCGTATGATGCGTACTATGAAGGAAAAGTGTATCCCAACGTCACCATAGACGGAATTCCATTCGGCGGGAAAACGCCCGCGGATGTCGAAGCATACTGGAGCCGCCAAAACATACCATTTGCCAATGCTGTTTTTGAATTCAAATACGAAGGGGAATCGGCGAGTGTTTCCGGAAAAGCGCTTGATTTAGGCTACGACGCAACGCTGTCGGCTGCCCAGGCATATGCGGTAGGAAGGTCAGGGGATTTTCTGGGTGACCTAATGACGAAATTTTTCCGTGGAACCGTCACGCTCACCCCCTACTTCCGGTGGAAAACCGACCTCGTCACCGAAGCTGTAACACATCTTGCATCACGCATCGATATCCCCGTACAAGAAGCATTGTTCAAATTCACAAACGGCCGCGTCACCGCGTTCAGGGCGTCCAAAAATGGATTACAAGTCAACCAGCAGGAAGCATTCACCAGGTTTGAAGCCGCGGTTAAAGCGCTTCCCCACGCGCCGCTCTATCACATCGTCATCAGTCTCCCCGTCTATGTCATAGAACCGGAAGCGACCACAGGAAAAGTAAACTCATTCGGCATAAAAGAACTTATCGGCCGCGGGTATTCGGAATTCCAGGGCTCGATACCAGGGCGAATCCACAATGTGGCGCTTGCCGCGTCCCGTATCAATGGCGTACTTATACCCCCAGGGGAAACATTTTCATTTAATGATGCGATAGGTGATATATCCGCAGCCACCGGCTACCAATCCGCATATATTATTAAGGATGGGCGTACCGTTTTGGGAGATGGCGGCGGTGTCTGCCAGGTAAGCTCCACAATGTTCCGCGCCGCATTACATGCAGGCCTCCCCATCGTCGAACGTCAAGCACACGCGTACCGAGTCCATTACTACGAAGAAGGCGGATTCAAACCCGGACTGGACGCGACGGTATTTTCCCCAAGTGTTGATCTTAAAATTAAAAATGACACGCCGGCACATATCCTTATCCAGACAACCACCGATACCAAAAACCTCACACTTACGTTTGAGCTCTACGGCACCCATGATGGCAGAAGCAGTGAGATTTACGACCATATTGTGTGGGGACAGACAGCCGCACCTGCCCCTCTATACCAGGACGATCCCACGCTTCCCGCTGGTGTTGTCAAACAGGTTGACTGGGCGGCAGCAGGGGCAAAAGCTTCATTTGGTTACCGGGTAACCCGCGGTAATGAAGTGCTGCAGGACACCAAATTTACCTCTAACTTCCGTCCCTGGCAGGCAGTGTATCTGCGGGGAGTAGCGACGCAATAATATGAAAAAAGTATTGGTGGGCGGCTGCTTTGATTTGCTTCACTTTGGGCACATTATATTTTTGGAGGAATCCAAAAAACTAGGTGACTACCTCGTTGTTGCCCTGGAGTCAGATGAAAACGTGAAGCGCATGAAAGGTGAAACAAGGCCAATTCACTCACAAAAGCAACGCAGGGCAATGCTCGAATCCCTCAGAGTTGTCGATGAGGTGATTTCACTCCCCCCACTAAAAACAGATGCTGAATACGGCGCGCTGGTTAAAACAGTCAGCCCCGCGATTATCGCCATCACCGAGGGCGATGCTATGGAAAATAAAAAGCGCAATCACGCAGCGCTTGTCGGAGCGGTCGTCATTGTTATCCCGAAAATCCATACGCCATCTACCACGCAACTTACCAAACTTCTCGGCCTCGAATAATCTGCAATCGCCTTAACCTCTTGTCGTTTACTACAGCCGTGTAAACCGATTGTAGTAAAATGGACGCATGAGAACTCTCGCTATTGAATCATCTTGTGATGAAACCGCCGCGGCGGTCATAGAAAACGGCACGACAATAATTTCAAATGTTGTCTCAACATCAAAAGAAATGCACGAAAAATACGGCGGCATCGTCCCTGAGGTAGCCGCCCGGATGCAGCTAGACTACATTATCCCGGTTATTACCGAAGCGCTCGCGCCATTTTATGGCGGAGAAAAACCTTCGCTGCTGCGCATGATTAATGACAACATTGATACCATTGCCATCGCCGTTGGCCCGGGACTTATCGGCAGCCTGCTGGTAGGGGTAGAAACCGCAAAAACAATTGCCATGGTTACAGGTAAACCGATCATCCCGGTAAACCACGTGCTGGCACATATGTATGCCAACTTCGTTGTTACGAAACAAAGTAACGAAATACAATTCCCGGCGATTTCACTGGTCGTTTCCGGCGGTCACACAGAGCTCTATCTCATGCAGTCGCCCAACACCCTCACCTGGTTAGGTGGCACACTGGACGATGCCGCAGGCGAATGTTTTGATAAAACCGCGCGGTTATTAGGATTTGGTCACGGTGGTGGCGTCAGTATTCAGGAAGCAGCCAAAAAATTCCAACAGGCAGATGCGCTTGCCGATCCTATACGGCTACCCCGGCCCATGCTTGATCATGACAATGAATTTAATTTTTCTTTCAGCGGACTAAAAACTGCCATTCTCCGTGAAGTAAATACATGTAAAACAAACAACCGGCTTACCGAGGAAACGATCCGCTATATGTCACATGAAGTACAGGAAACGATCACTGATGTACTGGTCAAAAAAACACTTCATGCGGCACAAAAACACAACGCACAATCCATACTTCTTTCCGGAGGTGTATCTGCTAACCTAAGGCTTCGCGAAAAATTTCAGGAAGCACTCACAAACGAACACATCTCACTTCACGTGCCACCGGTTTCGCTGTGCACGGATAATGCAGTCTATATTGGGGCGTACGCGTATTTCCAGGGAACTCCGGAACACTGGGGCAGCATTATTGCCTCACCTAACCTTTCAGTGGAAGTTTCGTCGTAAGAATTGCTGCCTCTTCCCTGCTCCATGGTGAGTAAGGCTCTGGGTTATCGCGGATATCTTGTAAAAAAACTTTCCAATCCACCCACTTCCATTCATCTACTTCATCTTTATGAGGAAGCGGGTCACCGTCATAGGTCGCTACGGTGATCGGACAAATTTCATTTTCCACGATACCGTTTCGGTCGGCAAACCGGTAACGATAGGGAGCTACTTCTTTTACCGTGACCCCTGTAATGCCAAGTTCTTCTGAAAGCCTTCGCGTTGCCGCGCTCACGGTGTCTTCATCGGGAGACAAGTGTCCGCATACGGTATTTGTCCACACGCCGGGAAAAGTTTTTTTTGTTGCCGCACGCTTGGTCAACAGCACCTGCCCCCTGGAATTAAACAAAAAAAGAGAAAACGCCCGATGGAGCGGTGTAGCAGTCGTGTGCACCGTATCTTTATCCGCTGTTCCTATCGGATTATTTTGCTCATCAACCAGGACAACCTGTTCTTGCATATGTTTCAAAAAAATTATGTAAGCGTTTTCTGCTGATAATAAAGCCGTTCGATTTCCTTCTGATCTTGTTTTGGATTACTATCACTCAAGCTTTCCAACACTCCCTTTTCCTGCTGATCTTCAAAAATGATATTCCACTTTCCGGGATGACGGTTATATCTGCATGTTGGAAAAAAGACATGATGGTGCCAGAATTTTCCGGCAGTGTTTAGCTGTTGGGCTTTACGTAATATCTTTGCGACGGCGGGTGACACCACATCAGCAGCTGTGGTAAGGATATCTTCCCCATGCAAAACACTCAGTAACCGCTTTCCTAAAGCCATCGCCGGTTCTTCGGAATAATAGACGTAATATTCTTGATCGGAATTATTCTCCAGAACGAAGGCGTGACGATTTGTTTCATTAAATTGGCACGTCGGAGTCAAAAGATGATAATGCCAGTGTTTTTTTTCCTGCGCTAACTTTGTTGCGATCGTTTCAATTTCTTCTATTGATACGGTTTTCATAGTAAGTACACTTTAGGTCAGACCAGAGACATCTGCCTTAGAACAGTCACGTTGTAATTTTTGGTGGGTGTGCTTGGGATCGGACCAAGGACATCTATCTTATAGCGGGTACGAAATTATGCTAGTGGGCCAGCTTGGGATCGGACCAAGGACATCTATCTTATAAGGATAGCGCTCTGCCACTGAGCTACTGGCCCCTTTGTGCCCACTTATCAATGTTCGTACCCGATATATCGAAAACAACAATATAATATTAGTTTTCGCTATAAGGATAGCGCTCTACCACTGAGCTACACACCCGTATTCATAACTTAAGGATAGCGCTCCCCGCCTGCAACGCCTGAGCAAAAGCTCATGCTTGCGATGGCGGGCAGGTACCACTGAGCTACACACCCGAGATAGGCTTATTTTACTGCAATTATGATGAATATGGAACTTACTGTCTGTTGAGGAGCTCTATCATGCGGGCTTCAATTTCCATGGAGCGCTTTTTGGTCTTGGCAAAAATAATAAAAGAGAATTTCTGCATACGCAACAGATTTTCCGATGTGAGTACTAGTCCTTCTTTGGTTTCTTTACTAAACAGTATGGGTGACAGACGCTCCAGCAATTTAGGGAATGTCATATGCTTGAGATGCGGTATCATGTATCCGTTGTTTGAAAAAAGATATGTGTCAAACATAAAATTTTCACCAAACAACGCGACGGCGGTCATGTAGACAAACGTTCCGCCCGTGCTCCGCACGTTACTCTCAGCAACATATACTTCGCCGTTTCTTCCTGCCACACAATCCACGTCAAAATATCCTCGATATCCCGCGGCAGCAAACCGTTCTGCTATATAAAACCCTGTATCTTTGATTTGTGCTGCTACCCGTTCCGGCATAATATCGTGCCCCACCTCTATACCATGAAACGCGCCGTCTTTATCGACCAACACTCCACATTGATACAAAAAATCTATATGACCATTACGGGAAATTTTAAATTCCACATTCGGATTTCCTCCTGCTACACTCATACTGACCGGAATAAGTTTCTCTATAATGATCGGAAACTGCTGCCAATACGCGTCTTTGTTCAGCATGTCAAAAATTTTCTTCTGGCACTCGTTAAACTCCGTTGGCAAATCGCCGGGTCTAAAAATCTCAACTCCCATTCCGGAGTGACCCTTGTTTGTTTTGATAACTACTCCTTGTTCTTTCACGTATCTAATTGCCGCTATTTTTGATGCGTCTTCTATACCGAAACAAATCACGCCATCTGCCATTTTAAAATCCGGTTCTTCGTGTCCGCTTTGCTGCGCCAGTTGCCGGATACCGGATTTACTCCCGAAAAAATTCACCGTCCACGCGTCTTCTTCGTCCGGCGCCTCCGGGGTTGCGATCGTCAGTCCTCGGTCCCGCAACGCGCGAACAAGGTGTAAAAACGGCTGACTGGCGCTATAACTCGTCATCGTCAATTTTTTTGTGGAATTTGCCGCTTCAATGAGCACATTCATTATGGACGGATCATGCTGAATGTCTTCACATATTACTCCGCTGTGTTGCCCTGTGGTAACAACCGTAAGATGCGTATCGGGAAACAGCGTATGGAAATAATCCAAAAATTGCGCACTTACTGCCTGAGGAGTGATATAGAGGACTTCGTCTTTTTCTCCAGCAAACTGAAACATCCGTGAGTCTCCCAGGTAGCCATTCTCGACTATCTCCGCGCTTTTTGCATTTGCGTCTGACATGGCGCAAATAAACGGCCATACATCTTCCGACATATTAAAGATGTAGACCAATACATTATGTTTTTTTTCGGACGCCAACTCACTCGCTAATCCATTCATGAAAAAAATATATCTACAAAATATTTATAGAATATTTACAGAGCATTACATGTTTGTTTTATGTTGTAAAGAGACGAATGCAAAATTAACAGGAAAAAAATCAATAGCGGCTTTTATTCCGACATGCGGAAAGCAGTACCGAAAAAAAATATAGGGCGTCCTCCCGGGATATTTTATAATCTCGCGCGCTGCTGAATTTCCGCTTCGATTAACTCACGCGCCTGTCCGTATTTGAGGCGGGATAACTGTATAATTGCTTTCGCTACTTCAGCGTTACGTTCTGCCATAACCACACTCATATCTTTTGCCATATCTACCGAAAATGGCTTCACTGGCTCGTTATGCACAATCGTTTTTACGTAAGCGTTATATTTATCTATATTGATAAGGTCGATTTCATTAAACGTCGGACTATATTCATGCTGCAAATAATTTGCGTCGGTTACTCCCACACGGAAAGTAATAAGTGTTCCGACATTTCCGAACACTGCGTTTTTCACTTCTTCTTCCATTTGACCGATAAATTGGTTTGCGACTGTTAAGCTCAGGCGGTATTTCCGCGCCTCAGAAAGTATTTGTGCGAAATCTGGGGTAGCAAAATTTTGGAACTCGTCGACATAGAGATAAAAATCCCGCCGCTGGGACTCCGGAATATCCTGCCTGCTCATTGCCGCGATCAGGATACGGGGTACCAAAATCAAACCAAGGAAATTACTGTTTTCCTCACCGAGTTTCCCTTTTGATAAGTTCACAAGTAATATTTTCCCTTCGTCCATTACCTTGCGGAAATTAAAACTCGATTCGGACTGCCCTATGATATTTCGCATCAGTTTGTTGGTAACGAACCTGCCGAATTTGGAAACGATATAATCCAACACTTCTGATTTATGAAAGTCGGCGGTCTGCGCGATCTGATCAGTCCAATACCGACGGATAATCGGATCCTGCACTTTGGGTAGTAACTCCTGCACAAAATTTGCGTCAGTCAGGATACGCACCACCTCGATAAACGTGCTACCCGGTTCACTCATCACCGTCAACATTGCGTTTCTGACCGCGTGTTCAAACCGGGGGCCGATAATACCCGTTTTCTGTGGATCATACAGCTTATACATAAGCCCCACGATGGAGGTAACCACAAAATGTTTTTGCTCTTCGGTTTGTGCCTCCAACATGTTCAGCCCCATAGGGCGCTCACCGTCCGAGGGATCAAAATAAATCACGTCTTCTGCCCGCTCTGCCGGAATACGCGCGAGAATTCCGTCAATTAAATCTCCGTGCGGATCGATAACTGCTAAACCCTTCCCCGCTTTCACATCCTGAATGACAAGCTCTTCCAGCAATTGTGATTTACCGGTACCGGTTTTTCCGATGATGTAAAGATGCCGGCGCCTATCGTCGTCGCCAATAAATATGGATCTATCCACGCCTCTGTACCGCGATACTCCGATATAAAGGCCGCTCGTTGCAATCTGCATCGGTGCGGGCGCCCGCTTTGCGTTGAGCCAATAGATATGCGGTGTTTCTATGGATTTATTGGGCAAATGGAATAACGTCGCGAGTTCATCACTATTTAATACTCCATACTGTTTAAAAAACGGCAAATTTACCATCGGGAAATACCGGTAAATAAAATCAATCATAAAAAACTTCCGCATCGGATGTTTCACTTTTGAAAAATGGTTGTGATCCGAAGAAAATTGGTGGAATGCCGTTATTATATTTTCCAAATGAGCATCAGCAGCTTCTTTGGTCTTCGCACTTACCACAATACGGATAACGGTATTAAACCCAGGTTTACTTACTTTTTGCTCAATAGCTTCGAGTGTTTTTTGATCAACTTTAAAGCTCGCTTTTTCTGGATTAGCCTCGTTTTTCTTAGTTTTTGATATGTATGAGCGACCCAATCCTGCCCACTTACCACCAGTTGGCTGCACGAGTATTTGCACCGCGGCACCCTCACCTTCGGACATTTTCGCGAGTACGGATGTTAACGATGACAATGGATCAATCGGAAGATCCCGGTATATTCGGATAGGTAAATAATCCGAATTCTTGGGTGCAAGCGCGGCAAATGCCACTTTGCCGTTTTCATTAAAAATATTGTATTCATCAACAATTTTTATATCCGCCCCCGGGTATGACCCGTGAATTTGTTTTTCAACCGAATCAACCGCGTGTTTCGGTGCGGCAATATAAAAACGTATATCCTCGAGCTTCGCGACTATTTCAAATGAAATATGCTCCTGTGGTTTCAAGAATGACCAAAATCCCCCGTGATACATCGCATGCAAACTAGCGAACACCTGTTCTGCCGCGTCAATTTTTATTTCATTGTCCCGGGGGGTTGCCACCTGAAGCAGCACATATTCCATGGAGTGCTTTTCCCGGTCCCTGTACTTCCACAGGATAAACAGGGCATATCCCAAAACAGCAAACCCCAAAAGACAAAATGTCAGGATAAGCAGGGCAACACCCAAGACTTGTAATTGGTAAAGAATATCTGCTGTTTCTACAGGCATACGTATATAAATGCATCAGGCTTCCGCCCGGACTATTTTACCGTGCACCGTTTTTAGTGTCAGATGAACCGACCGCAACTGTCTATTACACCACTCCGCAAGCCACCGCCAAGAAGTTAACAGGCTTTGATGTAGACCCATCGCAATCTGATCGTCATTAAGCGGTAACACCACCGTTGGAGTGTGTGCGGGCGCTTTTGCGGCCGGTCCGACAGCAGTCACCCCCAAATCCTGCAAAGGTTTCGGAAGCACTACTGTATCGGATTGCATCCTGACACCGGCACTTGCCACTTCGGGAGGAAGCGTTACTTCCTTACCGATTTCAGTAACCACCGGGGCTTCCGGCGTTGTTACTATGGGTGCTGCTTCTTTTGCCATACTACCCGTAGCTGCCTGCTGCAAAGGCGCAGCCGCGGCGGACGGAGGAGTTATTGGAGATGGCGCTGTAGTAGGCAGGTTATCCATATAATTATTCTATCACGAAGTGATACGTAAATATTACGCCTTGCTGAGGTAACGGCGTATTTTTTCCTTTCACTTGTGTCCGCTGGCGCTGTTGTTGCGTAGGAGCAGTAAGCGCGGCCTCGCGCATGAGAGTAAGATGCCAAATAATAGAGAGGAGAATCCACGGAAACGAAGTAGTCTCGTCTTCAACGATTTTCGCGTCGTGCTGTTCTCTTTGGGCAAGCGGCACATTACTTTTTTCATCAGGGCGATGCGCGCCGGTTATTGCGTGAAACGGAATACGGCATAGTTCCCATATACTGGCAGCAAACAAAAATCGGCCAACCAACGACGCTATTGCTGCTTCACTGCTCCTCAATGCTTCACTCTGCCGCGGTTGCCCTCGGCGCACCGCCACCGCAATATCTTTGCGCTTCCTTCTTCCATCATCATTACCGAAAAGTTGGGAACATACACGCGCTACCTCGTACACCAACGCGAACCGTTGATCTGTCTTATCATCCACATGCGGCACTTCAATACGACGTTCACGCGGACGTAATTTTTGTTCAGCAACCTTTTCCTGTTTATTTGTTTGAGAGACAATATCCTTCTTCCTCTTCTCCGGTGTTATACGAAATGTATATATTTTTGATACCAAGGCTTTCCACACTGTTAATATATCCCGTGCTGGCGCTCCCCGCTTGGCCACATCACGTTGTACTCCGTTTTCAGCCGTGGGCGCTCCATCAGCATGTTTTTTAATTTCATGTGCGCCGGAAAATTCCGCAAACCAGTACACGGCAGCCGGTGCTGCCACCGGCACATGTGGAACAAACGCCACGATAGTACGGGATATCCACCACTCGGAAAGAACCGATTTCATGCCGGTAAATTCGGCCGCTTTGTTTATGGATACGTTCATTTCGGGGGCTATCCCCGCCGTAAAGGCAGTCTCTGTATGTTTTCTCTGTATATATTTTTTCCGCGCTTTAGCGCTTTGATGAGGCACATTCTTTTCCGGACGCTCCGTTATACCGAGCCTCATGGATTGTATTTTTTCCTGTATCTGTTCGTGGATATACGCGCCGAACGACAACACCGCATCTTTTGTATCCCGCGCTACCGCACCGATGAGATGGGAGGAGCGAATATTCCGGCCATCATCGCCCGTAAATTCTGCGGCATCAACACGAATAGTCTGTGCAATCGCAAATGTCCTCACGTCCCCTTCCTCAATATAACCGTGACTTACAAAAAAGTGCGCGTATGAACCTTCGCTTGTTCCCTGCGGTATACGGTCTGTTTCACCGTGATAATCAGCAAGATGAGATATAAGTTCTGCCGCTTCCTGGGGCGAAAAGTCCCTACCCGTTGTCGCGAATAAATCCACATGACGGGATTGGATATCGCCATTTTCTGACTTTTGCCAAATCTGTACGTACCTCACCGCATCAGGATGCGACAACACACTGACAAAACCCCGTGATCCATCATTGATAAGCGCGTCCTGCATTGCCAACTGTGCACGGTGTTCTTCGGGATTGTATGCTGCGACATTTCCCACGAATGCTGCGTATTCTTTTGTGTGATCCCACAGTTCATTAAGCGTCACCAGTTTGTCACCGTACTCCGTTGCCAGTTCCCACCCGTTCTCTGTTTGCACCGGACGCCAATGCACTTGTGACTCCTCGTGTACTGTTTCCCGGTGTTCATACGATAAATCCTGCGCCAGGCGCTTCTCAAAACGCTCTTTGGCGTGTTCTTTAATCTGTGATGTCGTCCAGTCTGGGTGCTCGCGGGCAACTTCCGGCTCAACGAAATGCGTAAGTGAATATCGCGCTGCGTCAGAACTGAAGCTATGATCTCCCCGCCATTCCGGTTTTTGCGCCGCCCTGGCATCTTCGATAATTTCGTCGACTTTACGTGCTCTTCTCATCCGGTTGATAACCGCGTCTTTGCCCTCATGGTCGGAAGCGTATTTTTTTGCGTACTGATGCGGCATGAAAATTTTTTCCATATATGGTTACCTACGCGGTAATACGGTCTGCGGAAAATGACCGTAAAAAAAATAACCAATAGTATCCACGGGGAAAAACACGGCAATAAAAGGGGCGCTGTATATTTTTTTCATAACACTCCTGCTCGGGATACAACGTAAGGGGGAGTTCCGGACTTTCCACCTCTGCAGGCGGATCACCGTTGCGGCACAGTCGCTGAATTCCTTTCCCGCATCGCATCAACAATACGAACCGGAGATGGTCACAGCGTTCCTCTTATCCTTACTGACTACTCTTTTTACTGTTTTTCCGGGCTTCGGTCAATACCTTGCCACGTGATTTCTACAATTCCTGCTTCGTGGTTAATAAACCTTGCCAGCATAAAAAACAAATCTGAAAGACGGTTTAAATAAATAAATATCTTCGGATCCACCTTCTCTTTTTGTCCCAGGGCAACCGTTTGCCGCTCCACTCTTCTACAAACCGCGCGCGCGAGGTGTATATCTGACGCAAGTCTATTGCCACCAGGTAATATAAAATTTGTAAGTTTCGGCAATTTGTCATCCAATACATCGATGCGTTCTTCCATTTCTTTTACCCGGCGCGGCAAATCCTTGAGATCAGCCTTCCATCCCGCAAGATGACTTCCTATGGTAAACAAATCCGATTGGACGCTGGATAGAAATGTTTGCACATCGGGGGAATCTATATCACTCCCGACTTTTCCGACCCAGGAATTAAGTTCGTCTATGGATCCGTATACATCAACTAACTCTTCGCATTTTAGTACGCGCTTCCCGCCAAAGAGTGATGTAGAACCGGTGTCACCGGTTTTGGTATAGATAGGCATATGTTTTTTTGTCATCCTGAGCCCTCTTCGACTCAGCGAGGCAAGCTTGATTCAGGATCTATCTCGTAATCCCAAGTACTTAGATTCCGGCCCGGAGGCGGGAATGACATTAACACTCAGAATACCCGCACGAGTAGCATTTTTTGCACGATTCCTCAAACACAAGGCTTCCCTCTCCACAACTCGGGCATAGATCAACGGTTACCATCCGCCGTTCGGTAAGCATCATGTGGGTGGCGGGAACTGTCATCGGGTTCTCCGCGGGTTCCACATGGGGTCCAGCGCTTGCCACAACTGTAGCCGGCGCATGACCGTTCGCTTGCTCTGCGGCATGACCATTGCCATTTATTGCATTACCGTTTGCGACAGGAGCTGCTATCGGCGCATCCACCCGGTGTTTCGCAAAGAATCCAAAATGCCGGTCAATCGCTTTGGCTACCGCATCGGGAAGACTCCGCACCCTGTTTTCTCCAAATCCGAGACTCCGTGCTCCACCGATACCGATAAGCTCGCTTGCGACGCGGTGCGCACGCTCCATCGGGGAAATCGGGGACGCGACCCGCAAGACGAGGGAGATAAGCCGCCCCATCGCTTCTGCCATAGCAGTTACATCGCTCCCTGCTTTTCCGACATTCACAAACACCTCAAGTGGCTGTTCGCCGCCATTGGTATTAATAGTGATATACGCCTGGCCCATCGGGGTTTCTATCTGATAGGTCGAACCGTGTACCACCGCTGGCCGGGGCTTTACCTCCGCGGCCATCATCGCGGGAGCAGCTACTTGTTTAATTTCTTCTTTTTTCGTTTCTTCTTCTTTACGCGTTAACACCCCCTCACGGCTCCCTTCACGCATATACGCAATTCCTTTACATCCCAATTCATACGCTAACGTGTAAAGGCGTTTTACGTCTTCTATCGTGTGAGTTTTTGGCGCGTTCACCGTTTTACTGATAGACGCATCGACGTATTGCTGTATTGCCGCCTGCACCCGCACATGATCTTCCGGTGTCAGGTCGTTTGCGGACACAAAATAGTCCGGCCGCTCATCTTTATTGGGATCTCTTCCGTTTGCGGCTTTAAATTCCTGAAGCCACGCTTCATACAACGGGTGCCGCAGGATATGCTCTCCCAAACGGTCACGCCGTATGAACTCAAATTCATACACAGGCTCAATACCGCTCGATACTCCTACCATAAGCGAGGTGGAGCCGGTGGGAGCCTGTTGCAAAATCATAGAATTCCGCACCCCGTACCGCTTCATTTTTTTACGTATCGTTTCCGGAAGCTTTTTTATAAAATAGGCTTCGAGGTGTTTGGTTTTATTAATTTTCGGAAACGCTCCCTTTTCGCGGGCAAGGTCTACCGAAGATTCGTATGCTGCGTCACGGATCGTCCGGTAAATTTTATCAATGACCGCGAGACTTTCTTCAGATCCATATCGGAGCTTCATTTTAATGAGCGCGTCGCCAAGCCCCATGGTTCCTAAGCCGATCCTGCGCTCGCCCCGCAGCTGCACTTCTTTGATCTGATCAAATACATAGTAGTCAGCATCGATAATATCGTCTTGGAACCGGACGCCGATTTTGGCAACCTCCGCAAGCCGCTCATAATCCATTTCACCGCTCTCAGAAACCAACGCGGATAAATTGATTGATGTCAGATTACATACTCCCCAATTCGGCAACCCTTCTTCTCCGCAGGGATTTACACAATTTATGTACTCGTAGTATGAGTTGTTAAATTGCTTGTTGTACCGTTCCATGAACACGACTCCCGGCTCAGCACTCTTCCAGGCTGCGGTTGCAACCAGATCCCACAACGCCCGTGCTTTTATCGTTTTGTGCACAACCGGTTTTTTCCCTAACGCGATCCAGTTTGGCATATAGCCATCCCACTTTGTGTCGTAGTCAGGATCTTTCGGATCAGGAAATTTTAACTCCCAATCTTCATCGTTCTTCACGGCAGCCATGAAAGAATCTGATACACACACAGAAAGGTTTGCACCATTTATGCGCGCCAAATCCTGCTTCACGGTGATGAATTCTTCGATATCAGGATGCCAGTCCCACAACATAAGCATCAAAGCACCCCGGCGGCTCCCGCCTTGCTGGATAATATCTTTCGTCGCGACAGAAAACAGCTCCGCCCAGTTACATGGTCCCGAGGAAAATCCGTTTACTTTCTGCACCCGCGAGCCGCGGGGCCGCAGACTGGACAAGTTTATTCCAACGCCTCCTCCACGGGACATAATTTCTACCATCTGAGACAGCGTTGTAAGGATGCCTCCCCGTGAATCGTGGGGGCTGGGGATAACAAAACAATTATAAAATGTTACTTTATATCCGGTGCCCGCCCCGGAAAGTATCCGGCCGCCAGGGACCAGTACAAAGTCTTTCATCGCGTCATAAAACTTATCTTCCCAAAGCTTCCGGTCGTCCTTTTTTTCCATCAGAGCAACGGCTCCCGCGACGCGGCGCCACATTTCTTCTGGGGACTGCTCTATCGCCACGCCCTTTTCATCTTTTAACGCGTAGCGGTCGGTGAATACTGTTTTCCGGATGCCGGTGAAGTTTGTGTCCATAAGTTATTTCTTTTTAATTAATTTTTTTAATTCTCCCTCGAACTCTTCGAGGTCTACAAATTGTTTAAATACGCTCGCAAATCTGATAAAGGCGATTTTATCGAGTTTTTTGAGTCTTTTTGCTACCAACTCTCCAATTTTCTTACTCGCCACTTCCGTCGTATTTCCTCCAATAAGCTCCCGCTCGACCTCGTCTACAACCCGCCGCACGTCCCCTGCCTTCAGTGTTGTTTTTCCGCTTGCCCGCCAAATGCCGCGTTCCAATTTTTCCCTGTCAAATGGCTCTCTCCGGTTATCTTTCTTTATAACTGTAAGCGGCACCGTCTCTATCCGTTCGTATGTCGTAAACCGTTTTCCGCATTTGCCGCACCCTCTTCTTCGTCGTGTTACAGCAAGGTCTTCACTATCCCTTGTTTCGATAACGTCGGTGTCGTTGTGTGAGCAATATGGGCATTTCATCGTAAACTCTTCAACGTAGGCATGTATCCCGTGAAACCCTGAAACACTATGTATGGTGTACTCAGAAATCCTAAAACACTAACAGTGGGCAGTCAACTGGCAACTTCCCGATCAAATTACATCAGTCAAATTTGCTAGCCTCGTGAAATTTTTTTGAGGGAAAAGTACGGTGAAAAACCGCGCGTCCCACTCACTTTTTGCACAGAGCAGCGCTCCCTGAACAGATAATGTGTATGAGGACGATCTTTAGAACAGTCCAATAGAACAATCTATACTTGGGTTATCGTATACTCTTATTGGGTAACCGACCCCAAATTTTGTGAGACGTCTGCCTCAAGTGCCGCAACCCCGTCCACCTTTTCTCCCGCGGCTTCCAGCACTTCTTTATGCTTTCCCAATGAGAGCATCAGTTTTTCCACCAGGTGCCCTTGCAGAGAGCCACCTGACTTCGTGTAATCCTTAAGGACTGTTACCGCCCGGGTACGTGACGCAATTGCCTCTGCCCACACGGCGCGGGCTTCTGTAGTTTTTTTGAGATCCCACAGCGTTGCCCCCATATTAAGCTTTTTATCCGCTTGCAGGATATAAAAATCAGCCTTATGCACTGCATCTGCGATGAGTAGTTCTATAATTTTATCCCGAAGGGATTTAAATACATATAATGGATGGGTCGGTAAAATCCCCGGATACGGCAATACATAGACGATGGGTGTCGGCGTTGCAACGGGCGTTGTTGTCATTTTTACCGATGGCGCCGGGGTTGCCGCGGACACAGAAGGTACAATAAAAGCAAACATAATCAAACCCACCACGCCAAATATATGTGTATACATTTTTTTCATACTACCCTCCTTTAGGTTAGCTTCATTGTACTCGTTTCCTCACCGTTGGCAAGCATACCCGCCTGATGTGGCTCCCTTTGTATCGTGGTAAATATCTCCTGCTCCAATGCTTTCACCCTTGGGTATGCTGCTTCAAGCGTTACCCTGGCCTGGGGCGGCAAATCCTCACTTCGCCACAGATCAAAACGCGCATCAACCGTGATAATTTCATATTTCACCATCTTGTCTGACAGATATAATAGTTTTTCCTCAATTGACCGGGGTGCAATATTTTGATCAAGTATGGCATGGAGAGGATGGGTTCTGACTATATCCGCTACCTCCTGCATACCCGCATCAGTAAGGATGCGTACCCCAGCATCAGGATGATGCTCGCCCTCTTTTTTAACGGCTTTTTTGTCAATGTCGTGGAGCAACGCGGCCACTTCAAGAAGGGATATGTCTATGCGTGTTTCCGGACGCGATTCTTGATATTTTTTGGCTAACCATACTGCAAGCTGTGCGACCCTGGCACAATGTACCCGTTTTTCTGGCGGAAGATTGTGTGTATCCCAAAGCTCCTGGATTTGTTGTTGATTGGGGATCATATAAAGAAAAATTGATAGCAGGCAAGATCAATAATTATCGATCTAAACAAATTACTTCGGATACAAAATATACTCTCGTACCTTATGCCTTGGGTTGGCCGTTTACCTTATAATACCCGAGCGCTTGAAGCACAAGTTCAAGCGTTTGACCTGGTCCGTGCGAATAGGTATTGATGACAAGGTCATAATATTTGGGATCCCAAAAATCATCCACTCCGTACAGCCGCTTCCATTTGCCGATATTTGCTTCTTCCCGTTGCCGCAGGTGCTCTTTTGCTTCTTCGACCGTCGCGTTATCCCGGTTGACAATACGGTCAATACGCAGCGAATCATCACACATAAGGAGCACTTTAAGTACATGTTTAAAACCGCGCGCGTTCCACCCGGCTATCCAACTTTCGACCGCCATGTGGGTTTCCGGCTTGGCGATTTTGTCCCGGAGTGCCTGATCGATCTGATAATCAACATCGTCGCCGTAATCGGTAGCCAAATGATGCTTGGGGTCATTCGGATCATGCTTTCCCTGTTTTATTGAAATTGATCGGCTCCACTCCCCTCCTGAAAAAAACTCCCATCCAAAAGGTTCGAGTTGTGGCCGGAGATTTTTAAGCAGCGTACTTCTCCCTGCTCCAGGCCGCCCTGAAATTGCGACACTGGAATAATTTAAGCGCGGCGTCGATTTGCTCTCACCCATACAGCTATTATAGATTTACACCCTTGTTAGTCAAGTGAAACAATTGACAAAATCCTCTACGTCCCGTACTACTATGTAATGACCGATCACCAATATTTATCAGTTACCTGGCAGGAATATCAGGCACTAACCCAATCGATTGCTGATCAAATCCTCTCCCACGAAGCGCCATTTGCCACTATTATCGCCATAGGGCGCGGCGGTCTTACTTTTGGCCACCTGCTCTCTGATTTTTTACGTATCCCCATCTGCTCTATCACTATCCAAAGTTATACGGATATCAAAAAACAGGGGGAAGTAAAAATTACCGAGGGCCTCTCCTCGCGCATCGGCGGGAAACGGGTGCTGCTGGTTGACGACATCGCGGACTCCGGAGCCACCCTCAAACGGGCGACCAGTTATTTGCGGCGTTTCCGCCCGCAAAGTATCACCACCGCAACATTGTTTTATAAGCCCCACTCAGCGATCCGCCCGGATTATTACGCGAAACAAACAGATCTTTGGATACTGCAGCCGTTTGAGGTGACCGAGTGGATTACGACATTTAGCAACAAAATGAAAAAAGAGAGCGCCACGAAAAAAGATATACAATCGTTTCTACGCGGATTGGGTTATACAGATGAACAGATAGCGTTTGTCCGCCGCCATTTCGCCACCTAATACGGGAGTTATATTGCTCTCCTACTTACTCACACTTCCTGTCACCCCGTCAAACCGCCCAACCACACGGGGATACGCTCCGTTTGCCCCGATATTATTGACCATAAGCATTACATGCCCTGCAGCGCCAAAATTACTGCTTACTTCATGCCCAATCGGGATAAAGTTGGTGTCACTGTCCCCTGTCCTATAAAAAGCTGCGTATTTATCTCCCGTTCTCGCGAGATGAAGCGTTATCCGCTTTACCGATACATCAAGCGGCACACTGGAGATTTCTGCAGTCGTCCCGTCTGGGGCACGGGCAACAAATACCAATTTACTCATCGTGTTACCCGATACGACCCATCTCACCATCGCGGCCTCATCATCTACATTTCCGGTCGAAACGAAACCTAATCCTGACAATCCCTGCCCTGCGCCCACGACGGTCGGCTTATACAATGTCGTATTAACGACAAAGTCTTTATGTTCCGGTATAACGGGAACAGTCCGCACGATACGGGCAGACCGGGGCTTACCATTTAGCCCTCCCGATGTGAGCGACATAATCAAGTTATCGTTTTCGTTTTCGTACACTTGAGCACCCTGACTCGAAACTATTTTCCAGTTTTTACCCAACGCGCCATTTGCAAAAGCATCGGAAAATCCTGTTTTTGTTGCAGGATCACCTTCCCACGCGAAATTAAACTGATCCACCCGCCCGATAACTTTCGGGTACTTATTGCTTACTCCGGCGTTATGGGTAGTTATCGATATATGTCCTTCATTACCAAGCGATGCGTCTGCTTCAGCGCCTAACGGTATCCAATTTGTATCGGCTGACGTATCCCGGCCGACCTTATAAAACGCGCGGTATTTTTTGTTTATACGATCCAAACGCAAAATCGCAATATTACTTTGTATATCAACAGCCTGTGTTTCCATGCGATTGCCATCTGCACCGTTTACTACAAAGACAACCTTACTCGAGGTGCCGCTGACCTGCCATCGTACCACTGCGGCTTCATCATCGTCTGTTCCCTTTGACGAAAACCGGAGAGCCGTAATACCCGTCCCCTCTCCGGTCACCACCGGCTTATACACCACGGCAGTTGCCCGGAAATCCCCGTTATTTTTCAGTAGCTCTTTCAGTATCAATGTGCCAGCCTTTACTTTCCCGCCGGTATTGCCATCGCCTACCGCAAACCGTAGATTGTCAGCGGTCGTTTCTGTGATATTTGCACCTTCTGTTTTGGAGATTATCCATTTATCTTCGTTGATCACCCCATCTTTAAACGCGTCGGCGAAGGATTCCGTTATCTTCGGGTTTGCCCGCGACGCTTTCGATTTCGCAATGGTAGTAACTATGTCAGAAAAACTACCACTCAACACAAACACAGAAACTAATATCAAAAGGAGCGTAACAAATGAAACAACGGATAATAAATTCAGCCTTGCTGCAGATGGTTTTTTTGCCATACAAAAATTTCTCCTTTACTCCTTTATCCAGTAAACAAGGTTTCCGGTGTGGTGTCAATAAATATTATTGAGGTTTATTGAGGACAACAGGACGAAGTCTGCTCATCGCCTCCAGGCTATACCGCACCCCCTGCACGCCAACTCCAGACCGTTTCACCCCCAAAAATGGAAAATGGTCAGGCCCGCGCTGGGGACTACCGTTTATCTGCACTGAACCGACATTAAGCTTTTTGGCAAATACCAACCCTGATCCTTCGTCTTTCGTAAACACACTCGCCTGCAACCCGTAGGTCGATCGGTTAATGATGGCAACCGCCTCATCAAACGACTGCACATCAACAAACGATACCACCGGTCCGAACGTTTCTTTCGCAATTATCGGCATTGCGGGAATGACATTGGTAAGCACCGTTGGCTCTATCATCGCTTTATCTCTTTTTCCACCTATCACACATTTCGCACCGTTTTTGACCGAGGTCTGTATCGCCTGTTCAATTTTTATTGCTGCCGACTCAGAAATGACCGGACCGACCAATTTTGTTTCCGAACTCCGCGGGTCGCCCATCTTGACCATCTCCGGCATTATTTTTAATACGAGCGAAACCAGTTGCTCCCGTATCGCGGGAGTGGTCAACACATATTTGATCCCCGTACATCGCTGACCGCTGTAAGCAAACGCGCCTTTTATAATCTCCCGTGCCGCCACATTCATATCCGCATCCGGCATCACGACCACGGGATTATTACCGCCGCATTCAAATAGTAACGGTTTCATCGCTGCTTTCCCTGCTATCGCGACCCCGGTATCGGAATTTCCGGTAAATGCCACCATAGAAACCATCGGGTGGGGCACCAGGTGTTCTCCGACAACCTCCCCCGTGCCGGTCACCGCGCTGATAACTCCGGGCGGTACTCCTGATTTTTCAAATATACGCACAAGATGTAATGCGGATATTCCGCCCTGTGTCGGTGGCTTCACCACGACACTATTTCCCATAAGCAACGCGGGGGCAATCTTACTCGCGGTTAAATTCACCGGGTAATTGAACGGGGCGATAGCAAGTACCGTACCGTGCGCGACACGTTCGATCATGGCAATTCTTCCTTTTTCAAATCCGGGAAAATTATCACTGTCGAGGGTTTCACCCCGCATAGATTGCACTTCGTCAGCAAAATAATCAATAAGATCAGCCGTCCGTGCTATTTCACCTTTTGCTTCATCTTTTGATTTGCCAACCTCGCGGATAAGAAGTGCGATAAGATAATCCTGAAAATGCCGGATCCAATCCGCGGCAAGATGCACCATCCCCACGCGTTTATTCATGGGCGTCGCCTCCCAAGCGGTCTGTGCCGCGGCGGCGCTCGCAAGGACTGCGTCCATCTCTGTTGTGGAAAGCACCGGAATCGTACCGACGACACTCCCGTCAATCGGCGAAATTACCTCTACCGTAGTACCGCTTGTGCTTGGTTTCCACGTGTTGCCGTCAAAGTAAAAATAGTGCGGCGGGGTTTGTTGATCACTAATGTCAGCAAAAAATTCAGCGGGCATACACCCAGTATAAAGAGTACCTCATGATGTAGCAACACGTTTAATAATGATCGCCGTTTCATTTGCGGCTGAACCATTTGTCGCGGCGCTGGTGAGTACTGAATCAACTGCTGCGCGGGCTTCCTCTGTCGTATTCCCCATACGCCCCATACCGACCTGCACATCTGATGGTGTGAGATAATTTCCACACCCTGCGGTAGTCAGCAGCAACACATCCCCCACCTTCATCGGTTCGGTTATATAAAAGGGAACCAGCCCTAACCTGCGGAATCCGAGGGCGTTCGTTTTTTCAGTCTCATAAGGAGAAACATCACGGGTAAGTTTCCGTATACTACTCCCGCTTTGTAGCCAGGCGCACATTTCACCGGCATACCCGATCCAGTAAGTTTTTGCGCCAATCATACACACCAAAAGATTTGTCGCGAGCCCGGCTTCAAATCCCTGTTCCCGGCGTTTCTGCCACACCGCAAGATTAGTGGAGCGGAAAATCCGCTTCATAAATAATTTTTTATCCAGCCAATAATATTTATGCTGACGGATATGTTTATATCCCCAAATTGCGGTCTCGCAGGCAAGTTTTGCCGCGGCATACCCGTTCGGCAACACTGATAATCCGTCGGCTATCGCGAAACATTCATCATTAAAATTCAGGAAATAGTCTTCCTGCGCGTTTTCGTCGCCTTGTCGTTGACCTGCGGCAAACACCACGAGCTCACGCGGGGTTACCTCCTTGCGGAGTGCGTAAGGATTAGGAAATTGCATACTGGATTTTAGATCACTGCGTTGAAGCGCCGCTCAATCTCTTTCCAATTCACCACATTCCACCACGCTTTTATGTAATCGGCGCGGAGATTTTGATACTTCAGGTAATACGCGTGTTCCCATACATCCAGTCCTAAAACGGGAACGCGACCATCCATGAGAGGACTATCCTGATTTGGCGTATCCATGATGGTCAGACTGCCTTTGTCAGCGACCAGCCACACCCAACCACTTCCAAACCGCCCAATACCTGCCTGCGAAAATTTTTCCTGAAATGTGCTGAGGTCACCAAATGTTTTTTCTATAGCTTCCGCTAGTTTCCCTGAAGGGCTCTGGCTTCCTGCGGCGGGAGCAGCCATTACTGACCAAAACATCGTATGATTTGCGTGTCCTCCGCCATTATTCCGCACTTTGGTGCGTACCGCTTCCGGCACCCGGGTAAGATCACCAATAAGAGTTTCAACAGGAAGCGCCAGGAGGTCGTCATGACCTGCGAGCGCGTCGTTTAAATTTTTCACGTATGCCGCGTGATGCTTATCATGGTGTATCTGCATCGTGCGCTCATCGATAAACGGCTCAAGGGCATTATAGGCGTAAGGTAAATCTCCGAGGGTAAACATAGTTAGTACCTCCTTCCATATTATTATATAATGTCTGCATGGTCTTTCCTAGGCTACAAAAGCTTTCAAAAATAAAACAGTGGGTGACCAAGCGCCGCAAATTATTGTTCTGGGTGTTCCCTGCGGTACTCATCGGTGCATTTTATTGGCTCATACTCCGGGACCTTCCGTCTCCAACAAAACTTGGACGATATGACGTCCCGCTCGCGACCAAGGTCTACGACCGCAAGGGCGTCTTGCTTTTTGATATTTTTGTCGGACAAAACCGGTCACCCGTACCGCTTTCCGACATTCCCAAAGTGGTAAGGGACGCTACGATCGCTATCGAAGACAAAACATTTTATCAGCACTCCGGCATTAATCCGATCGGTGGTCTGGTGCGCGCGTTGTATGCGTCCATACTCAACAAAGAAATTCAGGGCGGCTCTACCATCACCCAGCAGCTTGTAAAATCAGCATTGCTCACCCCGGAACGCACGATTACCCGGAAACTCAAAGAATTCTTGTTAGCACCGACCGTTGAATTACTGTACTCAAAAGACAAAATACTAGAAATGTACTTAAACACCGTGCCATATGGCGGCACTGCCTGGGGCATTGAAACCGCCGCGGAAAAATATTTTGGCAAACCCATTAAAGACGTGACACTCGCTGAAGCGGCAATCCTTGCGGGACTACCGCAGGCTCCTACACTGTACTCACCGTTTGGAGCTCACCCCGAACTCGCACAGCAACGCCAAAAAGAAGTATTGCGCCGCATGGCTGAGGACGGCTATATCACCCGCGAACAGGAACAGGAAGCGGCAAATACGCCGATTGAGTATAAACAAGAAACGGGTATACAGGCTCCGCACTTTGTCATGTACGTCAAAGAACAGCTCGTAGAAAAATACGGGGAAGTACTCGTGGAGCGCGGCGGGCTTAAAGTAACTACCAGCCTGGATCTCGATTTACAAAATTATGTGCAGGCTACCGTTGCTGCGGAAGTCGCTAAACTCAAAAACATGCGGGTAGGAAATGGCTCGGCACTGGTGACCAAGCCATCCACCGGCGAAATACTCGCCATGGTGGGATCCGTTGATTATTTTGCTACGCCATCGGGATCATTTAACGTGACGACCGCGCTCCGGCAACCAGGCTCATCGATTAAACCGATTAATTATGCCATCGGTATAGAAAATAAAATCGTCACACCGGCCACGATGTTTTTGGATATACCCACTTGTTTTACGAGCGTTCCGGGACAACCTACCTACTGCCCGAGAAACTATGATGGTAAATTCCGGGGCCCAGTACAGCTACGGTTTGCGCTTGGCAACTCACTCAACATACCAGCAGTCAAAATGCTTTACCTCAATACCGTAAAAGACATGGTGGCATCCGCCTCTGCTTTTGGGCTCGATACACTGCAGGACCCCAGTAAATACGGATTAGCCCTTACCTTGGGAGGCGGAGAGGTACGGATGACGGATATGGCGGAAGCATTTTCGGTATTTGCCAACGCGGGCATACGGCACGACTTAGTTTCCATACTCAAAGTAGTCGATAAAAATAACAAAGTGCTGGAAGAATACAAAGACCCTAATTTAGGCAAAGAAATTCCTTCGCAATTGTTGCTCACCGGGGAACGCGTTGTATCGCAGGAAACCGCGTTTCTTATTTCCCACATACTGCTTGACAACAATGCCCGTATGGAAGCATTCGGGCCAAGTTCCGCACTGGTGGTACCAGGGCACGCAGTGTCGGTAAAAACCGGAACCACCAATGACTTGCGGGACAACTGGACGATCGGATATACCCCGCAGTATCTTGTCGCCACATGGGTAGGAAACAATGACAATTCCCCCATGAATAATTCACTCGTCTCGGGTGTCACGGGTGCCGCCCCCATCTGGAATAAAATTATGCGGCGGGTGCTGGAAGGAAAACCCGACATTTGGCCAAAACAGCCCGACGGTATAGTCGGTGCACAGGTATGCACGACCACCGGACAGCTCCCTCCGAGTCAGCCCGCTGAAGGCCAACCCGCCGGCTGCCAAACCCGATTTGAATACATCATAAAAGGCACATCTGCCCACAGCTCCAGTTCACGGCAATTGGTCGCGATTGACAAAGCGACTGGCGATCTGGCAGCGCCGGGTCAAACAGATAATATAGAAATGCAGGAACATGAAATCGCGTGGGACGGAATAACACGGTGGTGTTTGGACTGCGCGCACCCCGAAGGAAAAGCGGTGCTGGTCAAATAATACCGCGCTCATCATTTTCACTCCGGGCACGGTATATTTTAAAAAATAACAAATCCCCTCTTGTCGTAGAGCCTATAGACATGATATAAAAAATGGCGCTATGGCGCGCCGCAGACAATCACCATCGAAAGAACCCGTCCTTTCCCCCATTACACAGGCAGTACTTTTTATTATCCTTTCACTTATTTCTATCGGCAACGCATTACGGTCTGTGTTCCGCTTGGCTTTTGTTCTTCCGGTAAAATTATTTACTGCTCTCCGCGTCCTCTTTTATGAAACGTATAAAGGATCTGTAAGCTGGTTCCATGAAAAAACAGCGGTAAAACAAAAAACAAACAAACCAGGGAGACCCAAGCGTATCAGACAGTCCGCGAAGCTTTTTTTCCCGTGGTTCGATGTAAGAATTAAAAAAATAGCTTCATCATTTGGGAAAAACTTGCGCGCGGTTCGTTTGCCCACGCTCAGGATGCCGCGGGTACGCCTCCCTCCCGTCACATTACCCAAAATACGTATACCAACATTGGCGTTCCGTTTGCCGGCAATCCGCGTTCCCCCGTTACCCCGCAAAGCATCCCGCGATCCCCAACAATCCCAGCTGGCACCGCTTTCCCAAATCAAACCATTTGTTATCGGCGTACTACTCACACTCCTTTTCATATTTATTCCGTACAACGCATGGCTTTTTCTGCAATCATTACCAAACCCGCAATTACTTACCCAACGGGATCTTGAGGTAAGTACAAAAATCATGGACAGAAACGGGCAGCTTCTGTATGAAATTTATGTTGACCAAAATAGAACTCCGGTAAAACTCGAAGACATTCCGCTTATCGTAAAACAAGCAACGCTTGCCATAGAAGACAACGACTTTTATCATCATCCGGGATTTTCTATCCGTGGGATATTACGGGCAACTTCAAATTTGATAGTACATAGGGAAGTTCTTGGTGGAGGGTCGACCATCACGCAGCAGCTCATCAAGTCTGCCCTACTCACTCCCGAGGTGACCATCGTACGGAAAACCAAAGAAATTATTCTCGCGTTTTGGGCAGAATGGTTATTTTCCAAAGATCAAATATTTGAAATGTATTTAAATCAGGTGCCATACGGCGGCACCGCGTGGGGTATCGAGTCCGCCAGCCAGACATACTTTAATAAACCAGTTACCTCGCTAACACTCGCAGAAGCAGCGTTACTTGCCGGCCTCCCTGCGGCTCCCAGCGAATATTCACCATTTGGAAGTCACCCGGAAAAAGCAGTTGTCAGGCAACGGGAAGTGCTGGAACGCATGGAAATCGACGGCTACATAACCCCGGAACAAAAACAGCAGGCGATAGCGTACCCACTCCAATTTGCAAAACCAAGAGTTGGCATACGGGCACCTCATTTCGTCATGTATATAAAAGCATTACTCGAAAAAAAATACGGTCCGCGGCTTTTGGAACGGGGAGGATTACGGGTCGTGACTTCCCTTGATCTGACGCTACAGGAAAAAGTCGAAGAAATCGTCAAGACACATGTGGACTCCCTCGCCCGCCTCCAAGTCGGAAACGGGGCTGCGGTTGTCACCAATCCCCGAAGCGGCGACATACTCGCTATGGTCGGTAGCCGGGATTACTTTGATGACTCCAGGGATGGGAATGTAAATGTGACAACGGCATTACGGCAACCAGGTTCATCTATAAAAGTGGTGACCTATACAGCGGCCCTGGAAAATGGCATGAGTGCCGCGACTATCATAAATGATGCTCCCATTGTGTATCAGAATACCGGAAGCGAACCCTACGCGCCCGTCAACTATGACGGCAAATTCCACGGCCCCGTGCCACTCCGGAACGCGCTCGCAAATTCCTATAATATTCCCGCCGTCAAAACACTTGCTGCCATAGGGCTTCCGGCAATGATGGATAAGGCAAAAGCCATGGGTATCAATTCATGGAGCAGAGACCCATCACGGTACGGACTGTCGTTAACGTTGGGAGGTGGAGAGGTCACCATGCTGGAAATGGCAAGCGTGTATGGGTCGCTTGCAAATATGGGTAAACGCCAGGAACTTCGGCCAATTCTCCAAGTCACTGATTATACGGGGAAAGTACTCGAAGATCAGGTACCAAGCAAATCCGTTGAAGCCGTCAAACCGGAAGTCGCCTGGATTATCTCTCACATCCTCGCAGACAATACTGCCAGGAGTCAGGCATTCGGTCTCAATTCTGCACTCGTTATTCCTGGCTACACCGTTTCAGTAAAAACAGGTACCACCAACGACAAACGCGATAACTGGACCGCGGGATATACTCCGTCGTATGCCGCGGTAGTGTGGGTAGGAAACAACGACAACTCACCGATGAACCCATACCTCACCTCCGGAATTACCGGCGCGGCTCCTATATGGCACGATATTATGGTTGAAATTCTCAAAGGAAAACCGGATGAAACAAATCCAAAACCCGGTACGATCGTATCGCTACCGTGCTACTTCGGCAAAGTAGAATATTTTATAAGCGGGACAGAGCCAGCCGGCGGCAGATGCGCCACTATACCGACACAAACCCCCACGCCAACACCGTAACGAAAAAGCCCCTGGAATCCAAGGGCTTTTTATTCATCAACTGTATCCATTCTTATTCTTTTACGATTACAGTCCCAGTAACCTCAGGGGAAACGTGATTGTGATATTTCCACGTTCCGACTTTTTCAAACGTATATACATATGAACCGCCTTTATTGACACTCTTGAGCTGATCAAACCCGGGCAGCAGCTGGTGTGTTGGGTGCTGACCTGACGCTGTCCACATACCGGCGCTGCTTTCGTTGGTAAAGGTCACTTTCGTTCCTTTTTTTACCGTAATTTCTTTTGGTTGGTAGCCACTATCGGTGTAAACCACAACGACTTCCCCTATAGCGCCGCCTTTTTGGTTGCCCGCGCCTATTTGTTCTTCGGTGATAACAACATCGCCGCCGGACGCTCCCGATGGCGCTGGTGTAATATTTTCGGTACCGATTTTCATTCCTGGTAATTTCGGTTGATTACGGAAAAAATACCATCCGATAACACCACCAACTACGACTACTGCAACTCCAATGACTACTTTATTCATGCTTGTCTCACCTCCTTTTGGACAATTATCTCGTTACTATTTGCTATGCACTCGCAAACCGCTTTGTGCTGAATGTATGCTATTTATAGCGACATGGTAACAAAAACCCGTATTTGAGACAAATGGAGCACTCCATCCACCAAAAAATCCAGCCTCTTTCGAGGCTGGATTATTGTTAATATCCGTATCAAAAGTTACTCTCTTGGTCTTTCTTCACGTGGTCGAGCTTCGTTTACGACTAATGGGCGTCCATTGACATCCTTGCCGTTGAACATCTCGATCGCTTTCTTGCTCTCTTCATCGGAAGACATTTCCACAAATCCAAAACCGCGTGAGCGGCCGGAATATTTGTCAGAAATGACTTTTGCAGACACGACGGTTCCGGCTTGGGCAAAAGTTTGCGCCAAATCATCGTTCGTCATGTTGTAGGGCAAATTGCCTACGAATAGATTGATTGCCATAGTAGAATTCCTTTCCCCTTAGGTCTTGAAGGAGACACCCTGCCTAAGAGAAATCGTACAAGAAGACTCTCCAGAACTGGACGTTGTCACCACTTTGTTCCCAGGACTACGTGAGTATACCATACTGCATCGCGTGGTTTCCACTTTTATGCCTTCACTAGGCTCCGTTAATGAAGTTATTCCCTGTTGTTTACCGGGGTTACTCGAGGACTTCTTCTTCATCAAACGCCTGCTCTGTGGTGACGCTCCCTGCACCAGAACCGGCATCACTTCCCGCGGGCGTCTCTGCCAATGGCACAAACGCAAATGAATTCGTGACCGTATCAAACACCTGCTGCCAGTACGTTTCATCAGCAAGATTTGCTTCGATATACCACAACACCCCATCCCACACTGTTCCGACTAACACCTTTTTTGGCGTATCTGCGATTAAAACTTTTTGCGCTGGCTGATCCCCCAACGTGGTATCAAAAGAAATCGCTGATGATGGCGTTGCCGCTTTTTTACCCCAGGAAACGGTATCCGTCACGCCCTTGGGTAAATCGGTGACCCACACCGTTAACCCACCGGGATGTGCCGCGTCCGTTAAATCCACACGTGCGTAATTTACTTTGTCTTCGTCGTGTTTATTTACCGTTAGCCCTTCGGGGTATTGCATAGTAAATCCCGCGGCATCATCCCACGACGCTAAGGTAGGCGCTATAGTGGGCGTCGGCTCACCGCCAGGACTGATAAGCGAATCTGATGTGTTTCGGGAAAAATAGAGATACACTCCCGCTCCAGTAAGTCCCAACAGTAGACCTGCGAAAATTATAATAACAATCGGCCGCTTCATTTCACCTCAAAGTGTATCACGCAACAATATTTCTTGCTATAATCGTTTTATGAAGTTTATTGTACTCTTCTTGGTATCCCTATCGCTTACAATAATTGCCCCCCACGCTGAAGCCGCAAAGCCACGGGTGCGCGCGACGAGCAGCAAAAGCACTTCGGCAGTAACGAGTGGTTATTCAAAAGCAAAGCTCTCCAGGAATACCAATAGTGTTGTGGTCACGTTCGTAAATCTTACGAATGTATCGCGTATCACCTATACGCTTTCCTACACCGCAAACGGCATCGAACAGGGAGCGATGGGTTCTCTCGTTCCATCAGGAGTCACTGACTCCCGCGACCTCTACTTTGGCACCTGTAGTCATGGAGTGTGCACACCGCATCGAGGTATCCAGAAAGCCACGCTTATTATAGAAACGCAATTAAAATCCGGCAAAACAAATATCAAGCGCTACCGGATAAAAATATAATTTCACCCCTTTCTTCGCTCATTCATCGACGGTTATATAGACACAGGCAACATGCTGGCAGTATGATAGAAATAATCGTCTATGTTCTATAAAATCGGATTTTTTGTTCTTCTCGGTGTTGCGCTTTTTATTGCCGGTAGTCAGGCAAAAACATTCTTCCCGACGACATCGCCAACGCCCACGCCTACGGCAGCGATAACACCGGAAATATCTCCGGAAACAATCACAACCGCTTCACCCACCACTCCTCCCGCCATTAATGACACCGAAAGCATCCGTAAAGCCATGGCGCTCAAATACGGAAAGCAGCCCTCGGATGTAGAACTCGAAGTAAGCCAAAAAACCGCAATGCA
The DNA here is from genome assembly GCA_002433895.1 of Candidatus Gottesmanbacteria bacterium UBA6580. Classification (GTDB taxonomy): domain Bacteria; phylum Patescibacteriota; class Microgenomatia; order UBA10105; family UBA927; genus UBA927. The sequence continues at coordinate 208,097 of DJJA01000003.1, read as the reverse complement.
TGCCTGGGGCGTAACCAAATTCAAAGGTGAAATGGGTGGTGGATGGTTCCTGGCATACAAAGAGTCCGGCGGTTGGATTATCGTCGATGACGGCAACGGCACTATCTCCTGTGAAAAAATAGCGCCGTACAATTTCCCCGTATCCATGGTCGAAGCGTGTGTCGACGCAAACGGAAAACTTATACAGCGGTAGGGCTATGGTGGTTTTACTTAACAGCCTAGAATCGATATTCCGATCGTTCCGTGCAATTGCGCTACTTGTTACCCCCCTCAAATACTATCGCAACGATCCACCCGGATACACACCGGCAGCGTTCTCTACAATTTTACGCAATGTAAAAACAAAACGTATTCGAAAAACACCCCTTCACTGGGAGCTTGCCTGCACGTATACCAATGAAATACGACATACACATATATATCTGCGTCACCCATTCGATCCCACAAAGCCATCGGTTGTTTTCCATCATCCCTCAGGGGAAACAAATCATGCATTTGCCTTTAATGTAATCCTGGGCGACAGGATAGCTTCACGCTGCAATGTGTTTCTCATTAAAGCACAAAAACACAACTCCACAAATGAATTTTTACGCGAGTGTGTTGATACATTTCTTCACCACCAGCTTACTTTCGCGGGCTCTACCCTTGCCGCACAGGAGATCGTTAATTATCATCGCGCGCACTCCAAAACAAAAATAGTAATAAGCGGTGCTTCTATGGGCGGCATCATCACCACTATGCATGCATACTTTTTTGGCTCTGCTGATTACTATGTGCCGCTGGCGGCGTACCCCAATGTCGGTAAAATTTTTTTGGGAAGCTCATATAAATACGGCATTAGCAATTGGCGGACGCTGCGAACCCGCGCGTCATATTTACGGAGCTTTGACCTACCGAGGGCGCTCAAACCATCGCTCGCCAAACGCATTACCCCGGTGCTAGGGATATACGACAACATTGTACCGTATTCCGACGCGAGCAAGTTTTGGAACCAAAAAGGCGTTTCCTTCAAAGCATTCCCTTATGGTCACTTCACTCCGGCAATTAAACGTCAAAAAGTACAACAAATCATACTCACTGCCATCACATGAATGACTATCTCATCACCTTAGTCCAACAAGCTGCGGGCAAGGATGTGGTGAAGCTCAAGTTCCTCAATCGCCTGGAGGAAGGACACCTGACCCGAAGCGAAAATCCCACATCTCACCTCTGTGTGTATTTTGCAGCCTACGACCCGGCAGCACGCAAAGTATTCATCGGCCTTCATAAAAAATCAGGACTCTGGCTTTTCAATGGCGGACACATGGACCCCGGCGAATCACCAATGGTGACAGTAATCCGCGAAGCGAAAGAAGAATGGGGTATAACGCTAGACCCGGACACGGTCGCCCCACCACAATTTGCTACTCTCACAGAAATCGAACACCCCGAGCGGCAAACGTGTGAATGGCATTATGACTTATGGCACTTTATACCGGTTGACGAACACGTATTCCTTCCTAACCCAACACTTCTCACCATTGAATTTTCCCAATTCGGATGGAAATCATATGAGCAGGCAACAACACTACTTGTTGATCCCGCAAGTCAAGAAGCACTCGACTACTGCAAAAATCTAAAATAGAGGATGATTGCAGACATATTGTGCTGCAAAAAATCTATGCGTGTTGTCCCGCACGCAATTGTAGCGCACACCGCCCCGATGACATCGTCATTTTCCGACAAAAATGCCCCGTACGGGCCACCAATCTCATACGTAAGGAGAAACTGGAGCACGCGCTGCGTGTGCCGGGTGAGCGTATGACTGAGTGACGCGTCCTTTTCCTTTGCTATCCAGGCAATATGACTCACACCTTCCAAAAATACTGCAGCATGGGGGGCGATTGCCTCCTTGGTTTTCCCTGACAAATATTGGTCATACGCGTTTCCCCTGCTTGTCATATATTTCCCTGCGTACGCCTGCATAAACTGCCAATATTTTTCATTCGGTTCCACCCGGTACAGATGCGCAAATCCCGCCATGCCCCAACTAAAAAATGATGAGTTAAAGTCGAGCTTGCCGTAATGGAACATCGCGTAATTTGCCATCCGTTTAACGGATAACAAATAAGACTGTTTTCGCGTCAACCGGTAGCTCCGTATCAGGGCGTACATCGTTTCACCGTTGTTGTAGTCGGATTCAGTTGGTGTCGGCACATACGTGTTGATATACGCACCGCTTGAAGTTTGGGTGGATACGAGATAATTAGATAACCGCGCAAGATATTCTAAATTGTCTGTCGTCTGCAACGCTTCATCGGCCTCCATGTATTCAACGAGACCAAGTACCAGAAGCGCGGTCGTATTGGTTTGGGTTGCGTCGTTGTGGGTGATGGCGCTTGCCTCCGCGCTAATAGTTGCGGTAAGTCCACGGAAATACGCGAGCCCTTTTTCCAGCGTCCGTGCAATTTCAGGATCTTTCGTGTGTGCATACAACTGACCTAACCCATACAGCGCGCCGGCCTGACGGACAATATTATTTCCTTCTTTCACCTCACCGGTAGCAGAGATCCGTTCGTACACGAAGTCCCCCTCCTCCGTCTGGTTTCTGACAAACCACTTACCTTGACGCACAAGACTCCCCTGCAACCGTTCTGCCGCGTTTTCTTTTGGCATCACCTGCACAAGCCGCCACACCGCGGCGATAGCAAAACAGGCAAGACCAACAATCACAAAACCCCACACAACATGGACGGGGTCAAATTTCGAAGTACGTTTCTTTTTCATGAGCTCACCTCTTATTATATTGGCGTTTTTGTGTCTTGAGAGCAAGGCTTCTTCTGTGTCATGATAGATACATGTTCATACCACCACCACTTCTCCTTCTTGTCGCCATAGCCATATCGTATCTCGTAAGCAGCATGTTTCCCGGGCTTGCATTTAACGATGCGTCTTTTAATATCCTTGGGCTTGCCCTCGTTCCCGCGGGAATAGTTCTTGTACTCTGGTCTGGCAGCACACTTACGCGCAACAAAACCACCACACACCCCCGGGGCAAACCATCCAAACTGGTTTCCACCGGCCCCTACAGCTGGAGCAGAAACCCTATTTATCTCGGATTTCTGCTTATCTCCATAGGTACTGCGCTCCTATTTGCCAACGTATTGGCATTTGTGGGGCCGGTAATATTTTTTGCGTTTACCAGCCTTCTGATCATTCCGTTTGAAGAAGATATGCTGACAAAAGTGTTTGGTAAATCATATAAGTCCTATACCAAACACATCCGCAGATGGGTATAAACTCCCCATTTATTTCCGCCTCGGTATAACCATTTTGTCCAGCGCTTCCGCTAAATCGGCATACCGGTCATTGTGCTCTCTACTCCGTGCCCACAATCCGTCTCGCCACGCGCGGATACGTGTTTTCGATCTGCCCCTGACTACCGGTTCCAATATTTGCCGCACCTTTTCCTGATCGTGCTGGTTCGCTTTCCCAACACCACCGTACTGATTTACTAACCGCTCAATTTCATCCTGCAGTGCCATATATCACCCACCTCCTTTCATTCATAATTTTTGCCACAAAAAAACCCCGCTTTGGCGGGGTTCGATATGTCGGTATATGTTTTTACGCCACTACGACATGCCCTCCCCGTCCATAAGTGAGGTACAACAACACGCTACCTGTGTAACAGGATAAACCATAGTTATCCGATAACTCCCGTAAACATCAATGTTATGGCCACCCCGGTAAGTACGGCAAATACGCCAACCGTCTGCAGGAACAAATTGGCTGCCGCTTTTTTCTTGCCGTCCATATAGAGCATGAGTGGTGTATAGCAAAATACATATCCCATCACTGCCGCCGAAAGTGTAAAGAGAGAAATTATCGCAATTGGCGCAACCACCGTGTCTTCTTTGGGTGCAAAATGGGTACCCCATGTCATAAAGACACTAATAAACGTAATATACGCGCTTGCTGCCAACGCGTTTAAAAATGGGTTCTTTGACATATAGCATCAGTATACAACAAATTTCGTGATATAATAGCCCTTGTTCTTAACATTCCCCTGTGGCGCTCCGCCAGCTGGCGGAGGTAGCGCAGCGATATAATATAGCCATGTATTATGTCTATGCTGTCTATAATAGGGAGAATAATAAAATATATATCGGGCAAACAGAAGACATTGAGGAACGGATAAGTTTACACAACTCTAAAACGTTTAAAGGATCATATACATCAAGGTTTTCTGGTGACTGGAAACTCATATATAAAGAAAAAGTGAACACGAGACAAGAGACGCTCAAAAGAGAAAAACAACTTAAAAGTTATCGAGGAAGAGAGCATATTAAAAAATTAATATATCGTTCCCCTGAGCGCTCCGCCAACTGGTGGAGGTAGCACTTAGAGGAAACACATTCCCCTGTGGCGCAACGGTAGCGCAGCTTCCTGTTAAGAAGACGGTTGTAGGTTCGAATCCTACCGGGGGAGCATAAGGTTTTTTATTATAACCGAGTGGTTTGCCACTAACGGCGCTATTATTGGTGTGTAAATAACTTCCGCTATCTTCTTATCTTTTACCATTATCTTTTCAAAAAAGAAGCGTAAAAAATGTCGTTTCAAAAAGTCAGGCGCTTCGTCGTATGTTCTGCCTACATCGCGGGTAAAGTTAAGCACGTCCTCAACAAGTTTAATGTCAACGTGACTTTGTGCTTCAATCTCGCGTGTTCGGTCGTCAATTAACCTAATCTGCGCTTCAATTTCATCGTGCTTGCGCTTAAAAACAGTACGGTCAATCGTGTTATCTAGTAAGGCGTCTTCAAGTTTGTTGCGCTTAAACTCAAGTGCAGTGCGCTGGTTAATACACGCTTGCATATCGCCACCTGCACGCTTCCTACTGTCATCAACAAATCTACGCGCTTTATCAACCACAGCATCAATAAAATCTTGGCTAAATTGCACACCTTTTACAGTGTCGAATACCAACTTTTCAAGATCACCCACCTCCACGTATGGCGCAGGGCAACCATTGCGGTTCATCTTGGGGCAATGGTAATAAGCAATCTTGCCGTTTCGTTTAGTAAATCTAGGCTTAAAATGCCACTCCGCGGTATATCGTTGGCCACACTCAGCACAGTGTACGAACCCGCGGAGTAAAAACTGGTGAATGCGATTACGTGTTAGGAAGTTACGGTGTTTTGCTAATACATATTGGCACGTATCAAATAAGTCCTTACTAATAATTGGCATATGTTTGCCCGTTTTCCCCTCACCGTGCCAGCTAATCCAACCATAATAAAACCGATTATTAAGTATTGTTCCAATTACACTGTGACCTATGGGTGTGCCAGTTTTACTAACAATATCCCGTTCGGCTAACCAATTTTGTAACTCATAAATTGAGTAGTTGCCGGTTGAATATAGCTCAAATAGCTCCCGTATTATCGGTGCAGTGTATGGGTCTGGTTCACAAGTTTTTCGTTCCCTGTCAGCGCCAACACTCCTATACCCAATAGGGGGTGGGGTTGGTTGCCAGCCTTCCCTAAACTTTTGCATTAACGCATCGCGTGTTCGTTGACTATTAACTTCGCTCTCCCATTGCGCAACACTGGCAAAAATGTTTGGCACTAAACTTGTCCCCTCGCTTAAGTTGCCCTCGCTTACTGATATGAGCTGTATTCCCTTTGTCTTAAACTCGTTATAAAGCCTTGAAAAGTCGGTTACGTTACGGGCAAATCTATCAATCTTATAAATAACAATTGCGCCAACTGGCGTATCTACCAAGGCCTTGAGCATTTCCTGTAAAGCGGGTCTTTCGGTAGTCCTAGCGCTTCGCCCATCCTCAACAAACATCCGCTTTATGTGGTAACCTCGTGCCTCGCAAAACTCCTTACAGGCTCGTTTTTGGTTATCAATAGAAAACCCCTCGTCTGCCTGCTCCGACGTTGAAACCCTTATATAAACATATACTTCGTCCTTCATATTTCCTCCTTGTTGGATAATTTATAATTTATATCTTGCCTCATAGTATTACATTTAATTATACTTAATTATTCAATAGTAAATAGTCGTTTATAAAAAGTAAACTCCTATTTAATAATCCTTTGTTCAATTAACGCTTTTCGCATTTTTTCCAAACCCTTAATACTCCTTTTACCTTTTCCTTTTATATAAGTACTTTTATCTGGCACTGTATTTCCTTGATGGAGGGGAAATACTGTACCGATATGATAGGAACCGTGGTTCCAGTATGTCTTTAAGTCTTTGGATACCGTATAAGTATTTGCCCTGTTGTAACCCAGCCTTTTTTTATAAACCAAACCGGCGCTTATAAGTTCCCCTAGTAATTCCCTAACGTATCGCGGTGTCCTTCCAAGGTCTTTTCCTAAAGTCTGCTGACTTGGAAAACACTTATCGTCATTGCCACAATACTTTAGCAATGCGCAGTATAAGTACCTAGCTGGTATGGTAAGTTGCGATTGAGTTAATATTTCATTTGGTATCTTCGTGTAATTTTTCATTTTTATCTTTATCTTTAATTCAACTGGATTGAACCTATCTTTGGTGGATTAGTGCGCGTAAATCCTTCTGTGCACTAAAGAACCTATGTGGCTCAATGGCGCTTTTATAAGCCATAAAATCTTCAGTTAAAGTTTTTCGGCGGGAGTTATTTTCAAACGCAAACACCATACGGCGAACATTACTGCGGTCAATGGAAATGAGGTTGCACGACTGACTAAGTAGGAAAGTAGCTAATAAGAAGTTATCAGTTTGAAAAGTTTTATCTGTGCTCATAGTCGTTATTCTTTATCTTTAATTGCGCCATCTTTTGTTGGCGTTTAATCTTTATCAACATTAGGGCAAGGTTAAACCACTGTTCTGCGGCTTGCGTTATGTTGTTATCTTTATTGGTGATGTTTATCTGTTTATCCATACTGATTTACACCATCAGTATCGGATTTATGGAGGGGAAAATATAAAGAAAAACCTAACGAGTTTTACTCACACCTGAAGCTATGGAAGGATTTTGTTTATCCGATTTTTCAAATCACTTATTATTTGCCGTACCTCAACATAATCTAGGGGATAATTCAATTCGTCTGTGACTATCTTATCCATTATTTCAGGCGATTTATTCCCAAACAAATGAAATAAATATATAAGTATGTCACGCCTAAATTGACTATGTTTTTTCGTGTGCTGATAAGGTTTAAGTTGTGACTGGATAGCTTGTATGCCCCGCCAATTATCCTTAATGAAGCGGGTAAGTTGATTGGGGGTAGTGTCGCCGTAAAATCGTATATAGCCTTTTTTAATTTCCATTTCTTCCTTTTCCTCAGTGCTGTCCCCATAATCTAACTCAATATTTGCTTTGTAACGATGCTCGTCCTTTGTAAAAAGCGGCTGATACCAATCAACTTGGTCGGGTTTAAGCGGTAAAACGTAGCCGTAGTATAAATAGCCCAATACAAAATCGGAGTACTTTTTTACGTCTACGCCTATTCTTTTACACAGGTTCACAATTGGTTCATCGTACGGCATCGTAGGTGCGTCGGGGTGTGCCTTGCAGTGTTTTAAGTATTCAGCATATAAATCATTTTGTTTTTCAGTCGTATACCAAGTCTTTGGTATTTGGTATTTTTTCCGTAATTGTCGTATGTTTTGTTGAAACCGCTTGTTTGTAATTAAAGCAACGATGGAAACAACCAATTCCTGTTTTTCATCCACTTCAACCTCGCTACTTTTTATTAGCCAATTTTTTATTTCCTCAAGTTCCGCCCTAATGATAGGGTCATTTTTATCCATATTTTTATCCTTATTAAGACAATTATAAGAAAAACGGACGAAGAATACGATTGAATGGAGCTTATTTACGCACTATTATTTGGCAATTCGTTCCTGGATTAGTTTTTCAACTTCCTTAGCATCCTTAAGTTTTACCCTGTCAGCTATAAGTGTTTGGCCACCAGCGCTATGGATAGTTACCGTAGCTTGTCCTAAGCCGAGTATGTCCGGTTGGGTCATTTTTACTTCCACTCCCGTAATCTGTTTGTAGGCGAGTGCGTTTGATTGTTGATAACCAAGTAGCTTAAGCGCTTCAATTGCAACCTTATCTGCGTAAACGATTAAGTGGCCTTTGGTACACCTTGTTTTAAGTAATACGTCCATATTTCACCTCCTTGCCTCAATAAGATAATGCTAAATGATGCTTAGCATAAAAACAAGCCCTTTTTAAGGCTAAATGCTTAGTCTGGCTTAGTGGATTATGGACGATGCGTTTTCCACAATTACAATATGCGGAAAAATGCCAGATTGCCAAAAGTGCTAGGTAAAAAAATCCAAAAAAGGCGGAAGGTGTGCGGATTAACCCAAAATGATTTAGCCGATAAAGTTAATGTCAGTCGTGTTTATATGGGGTATATTGAGCAAGGCAGGTACACACCATCCCTTGAGGTGCTGGAAAAAATTGCCAAAGCATTAAAAACATCCCTAAGTACGTTTTTCTAAAAAGTTCGTCCTAGGCTTTGGAATGTAAACTTCCGTGGGGTTACTCCGTGTCTTTTCGCTATCTTGGCATTCTTCCTATTTAGTATTTCCAAAACCGGCTTAACTTTTACCTGTGCTTCCTCATAGGTAATGCTACCGTGGTGCATAGCAAAATGTATCGCCCGTGCTTCCGCCATCAAATCCCTGTAGTTCATAGTGAAGGACAGTCTACTGGAGTAAAAGTGAATTTTGGAGGAGCAAAAACAAGCCTGACGATGTATAATTATGTGTAAGTTATGAAACCGGTCGTTAAACTACTAAGAATTAAACAAGCCGCTGATATTTTAGGCGTAAACCCCGAAACATTAAGGCGCTGGGATAATGAAGGACGATTGCCCTCCATCCGTATTGGTTCACGCAGGGGTGTCGGTGATAGGCGCTATAAATTGGAAGACATTGAGCGTTACATTGAGGAAAATAAGAATAAAAAGTAAAGATAAAAATAAGTATGGATATTATTGACGAGCAAGCCACTCGTAAAAAGTGGATTGACGATAAATTAAAAAAGGCTGGTTGGGATAAGATAATCCCCTATAAGGAGGGGATGGATACTTCAACCTTGCATAAGGTAGCGGTTACCGAATATATGACCACTACCGGACCGGCGGATTATGCCTTATTTGCAAATGGTAAGTTAATTGCGTTTGTTGAGGCAAAAAAGATAAGCCTTGGTCCGCAAAACGTCTTACAGCAAGCCCATCGTTATGTTAAAGGTGCACAACAACAAGGTTTAACAGTCCCGTTTATTTACTCCACTAATGGTGAAGTTATTTGGTATGAGGATTTGCGCATTACCCCAAGCCGCTCACGCCAAGTACAGGAGTTCCATACGCCTAAAGCGTTAATTGAGTACCTAACTAGCGACACGCAAAGTAACGCACGTTGGTTTACTGCCAATCCACCGAACAATAGTAAGCTCCGCCACTACCAACGTGAGGCTATAACAGCGATTGAAAAAAACATTACTGAAAATAAACGGTCAATGCTGATTGCTATGGCAACCGGTACGGGTAAAACCTACACAATTGCCTCGTTAGTTTACCGCCTGCTAAAGTCCGGTGTTAGTAAGCGCGTTTTGTTTTTGGTTGACAGAAAAGCCCTTGCCGCCCAAGCAGTAATGGAGTTTGCCGCGTATGAAGCCGAAAACGGCCTAAAGTTTAACCAGATTTACCAAGTGTATAGCCAACGTTTTAAGGTAGACGATTTTGAGGCCAATGAAAAGGTTGATTTTAATGTCATTCCCACAGGCTATTTAACTGACCCTGACGGTAACCAAGTGTTTGTGTATATTTCAACCATCCAACGGATGCAAATAAACCTGTATGGCCGTGAGGGTATGTTTAGTTATAGCGGCGACTACGACCCAGATGATGATGCAGACAAAATTGAAATGCCGATTAACGCGTTTGACACGATTATTGCTGATGAGTGCCACAGGGGTTATACAAGCCACGAAGTAAGTAAATGGCGCGGAGTATTGGACCACTTTGACGCCACAAAGATAGGCTTAACTGCTACACCTGCCGCCCACACCACCAGTTACTTTAAGGAAATTGCATACCGCTACACTTATGAGCGGGCTGTGCAAGATGGATATTTGGTTGATTATGACGCGGTAAAGATAGCATCAGGTGTACGCATACAAGGCATTACCCTAAAAGAAGGCGAGGAAGTTGAACAGGTTGATACACAAACCGGCGCACAACAACTTGATTTATTGGAGGACGAACGACATTTTGATGTGGCTGACGTTGAACGGGATATTACAGCACCAGACAGCAACCGCAAAATCATACAGGAGTTTGCTAAGTATGCCTTGGAACAGGAAAAGGAGTTTGGCCGGTTTCCCAAAACGCTTATATTTGCTGATAACGATTTAGCTCATACTTCACACGCCGACCAGTTAGTTGATATTTGCCGCGATACATTTGGCCGAGGGGATGCCTTTGTACAGAAAATTACCGGTTCACCAACCGTGGATAGGCCATTAACCCGCATAAAGGAGTTTAGGAATAGACCTGAACCGCATATTGCAGTTACCGTTGATATGTTATCAACCGGTATTGATGTACCCTCAATTGAAAACATCGTGTTTTTACGGCCGGTTAAGTCCCGTATCTTATTTGAGCAAATGCTTGGGCGCGGTACACGTCTTTGCACAAACTTCCCTAACGGTTTAGGAACACCGCCAAAAACACACTTTACCGTGTTTGATTGTTTTGATGGAACATTGCTTGAGGCATTTAAGAATAGCACTGGTATAACCCAAGTAACACCAACCAACCCAACAAGAAGTATTGAAGAAATTATAAAAGCTATAAACGACAACATTGAGGTTGAGTACAACACACGCTGTTTGGTAAAACGACTGCAACGCATTGCTAAAAATACCACCGCTGAAGGGCGGGAAATGTTTGCCAACTTTATACCCGATGGGGATGTAAGCGCGTTTGCCAAAAAGTTGCCGGATATGTTGAGTGAGGATAGGGTTGGCACATTAAAGACGCTGACAGACCCGAACTTTATTGACCTACTTAAAAACTACCCAAGGCCGCCTAAACGCTTTATAAGGGCGATTGAGCAGGAAGACACAGTTACATCCGAGTTTGTCTTTAGGACCACCGACGGGCGCGAACTAAAGCCTGAGGATTACCTAAAACAGTTTGAGCGGTTTGTAAAAGATAACCCCGAGCATATTGAGGCGATAAGCATTGTGTTAAGTAAGCCCCAAGGGTGGAATACCAAAGCCTTAACAGAATTGCGCACCTCACTATCCAAACAACCTGAGCGATTTACTGAAGACAACTTGCGCCGTGCTTATAAATACCCCTTGGCAGACATTATTTCAATGGTCAAACACGCCGCCAAAGACGAGCCGTTATTGTCAGCCAAAGAACGGGTTGACCTTGCGGTTGAAAAGGTTATTGGAAAACAAAAGTTAAATGAAAAACAGGAACAATGGATTGAGCTTATAAAACTACATTTGGCTGAAAACTTAACCATTGATAAGGAGGACTTTGATGAAATGCCGATATTTACAGATTTAGGTGGAAGTTTTAAGCGTATTAACGCGGATTTTGACGACAGATTGTTGCCATTTATTACCCAATTAAATACGACGATGCCACAGGTATACGCCTATGCAAACTAATACAAACATTGTTAACAAATTATGGGGTTACTGCCACGTACTCCGGCACGACGGTATGGATTATGGTGACTATGTGGAACAACTTACCTATTTGCTTTTTTTGAAAATGGCGGAGGAAAAGGGTGCAGACATACCTAAGAAGTACTCGTGGGAAGTGCTTAAATCCAAATCTGGCACTGAGTTAATTGATTTTTATAGTGAGCTATTGCGTGGTTTAGCACGACAAGAAGGTTTACTTGGGGCGATTTTTGTTGAAGCGCTATCTAAGTTCACCAAACCAGTAAACCTTAAACGTTTGATTGACCTTATTGATGAAATTGATTGGTCGGGGTTAAACATTGATGTTAAAGCCCAAGCCTACGAGGGTTTACTAGAAAAATCAGCCGCCGAGGGTAAAAAGGGCGCAGGGCAATACTTCACTCCCCGTGTCCTAATCCAAGCAATAGTCAATGTAATGAAACCCGACCCAAGGGAAATAAAAGACTTTACGATATGTGACCCAGCCGCAGGTACAGGTGGATTTTTGTTAAGCGCCTATGAGTGGTTAATGCACCAAAGCAAAGGTGCAATTAACCGCGAAGACATTAAGCGTATAAGGGAAAAAACTTATTATGGCACGGAGCTAGTAGCAAGGCCACGCAGGTTAGCGTTAATGAACCTATACCTGCACGGTATTATTTCCAACATACGATTAGGCGACAGCATTTATGAGCCTGACCGCGGTGACAGGTACGATGTGGTACTGACAAACCCGCCATTTGGCACTAAGGGGGCTAACCAAGTACCGGAGCGGCAGGACTTTACCGTTGCAACAAGCAATAAACAGCTAAACTTCGCGCAACATATCCTTACCATCCTTAAACCGGGAGGCCGTGCGGCGGTTGTACTGCCCGACAACGTGCTTTTCGGCGACCAAGCGGCAGAAGTGTTTAAGATTTTGATGCAGGATTGCAACCTGCACACAATTTTACGTTTACCTAACGGTACGTTTACCCCTTATAGCCAAGGTGTTAAAGCCAACGTAGTGTTTTTTACCAAAGGAATACCCACGGAAAACGTGTGGATTTATGATGCGCGCACTAATGTACCGGGAATAACGGTTAAAGATAGGCCGCTAACCCACAAACATTTTGAGGGGTTTGAAAAGTGTTACGGCGACAATCCTAATGGTCAATCACCGCGTAAAGAAGCTGACTCCAAAGAAAATCGTTGGAAAATGTTTACCATCGCTCAGGTTAAAGAAAAGCATTACAAGTTGGATGGTTTTAAGTGGATTAAAGACGAAGATATTGAAAATGGTGATGATATTGGCAAACCTGAAGAACTTATTAAAAGCGTACTGTCTGAACTAAAGGAAGCTACACATAGCTTGGAAAAAATATATGCAGAATTCACAGACGGTACTAAATAACAATGGTTGGAAGGAATACCAACTTAAAGATTGTGTTGATATTTTAGATGGCCAAAGGGTGCCAATTAACTCAAATGACAGAAGTAAAAGAATTGGTGAGGTACCCTATTATGGAGCAACAGGTCAGGTAGGTTGGATTAACGATTATATTTTTGATGAGGAATTGGTGCTTCTGGGCGAAGATGGCGCCCCCTTTTTGGATAAATCCAAGCCAATCGCGTACATAATCAACGGCAAAAGTTGGGTAAATAATCACGCACACGTTTTAAGGGCAAGAAAAGATATTTCAAATAATCGGTTTATTAAATACTACTTGGATTATTTTGATTTTAGTGACTATGTTGCAGGTACAACCAGATTGAAACTAACACAATCTGCAATGAAAACAATCCCAATAAAGTTGCCAGATGTAACAACTCAAAATAAAATTGCCGATTTACTGAATAACCAAATTATTTCAATCCATAAAACTGCTAGTAAGTTAACTAGTGCTAAAAATCAGCTCAATAATTTTCGTCAAGCAATTTTAACTGCGGCGATTACCGGAAAACTTACCGAGGATTGGCGGAAGAAACAGCTGTCAACGATAAAAGACTTAAATAGTGTATGGGCAAATAAAGCATTGGGTGAATTATGCGAAAAAGGTAAAGGTATAAGTTATGGTGTGATTAAGTTGGGAGAACATATTGAAGATGGGACTCCGTGTCTTAGAACAAGTAATGTCCGATGGTTGAATTTTGAATTAAATGGACTAAAACGAATTTCACCTACTTTATCGTCAAGTTACTCAAGGACGATACTAATGGGCGGTGAGGTATTGGTTAACGTGCGTGGAACGCTAGGTGGTGTCGTGGCTGTCCCAACTGAAATGAAGGGATGGAACGTTTCCCGCGAGGTAGCAGTAGTCCCAGTAGATAAAAGCAAAGTTTTCCCAGATTTTATCGCATATTATATTGGGTCAACTGTTTCACAATATTGGCTAGCAAACGTACAGAAGGGAGTTGCATATACAGGGATAAACTTGGAGGATTTGAGAAACTTGCCCATTGAAATTCCAATTCTGGAAGAACAGAAGGAAATAGTAAAAAGGGTAAAAAGCTATTTTGAGCTTGCAGATAAAGTTGAAAAGCAAATTGAGGCCGCGGAAGCAAAGGTATCAAAACTAACCCAAGCAGTTTTAGCTAAAACATTTAATAACTAATATGTCGTACGTATCACAAGGATTAATTAGTCAGGTTTCAAGCGGGGTTTCACAAACCACAATGACCGATATATCTTCCCTTCACAACAACATTAGGGCACTTTTACCGAATTACGAAACTTTTTTGCAAGGAAGCTACGCTAATGATACAGCGATATCCGATATTAACGATGTTGACATAGTTGCCGTTCATAACCCACTTATGAGCCTATTAACAGGCTCAAGTCAGCCGAGCAACCTTTTTTATGACATTAAAAATAAACTGGAAGCAAATCAAAACTATATGGGGATGGTAACAATTGGTCATAAATGTTTAACAGTAAACCTTAATACCAAACAAGCAGATATCGTTCCTGCAATAAGGTCCACAGCTGTTCAACTTAATCAATACAGGGAACCACTGATTATCGCTCAAAGCATAAGAAACTATCCCAAGACCCATCTTGCTAACGGGCAAGCTAAAAACCAGCGTACAAACAACAATTATAAAAAGTTAGTAAGAATGTTGAAAAATTATGTTAATAATTGGAACTTAAAAAACATTGCCCCATCTTTTTATATTGAGTGTTTAGTTTATAGCTATACAGACAATTCATTTGGTAATGACTTAGCGTATTCGCTAAATAACATACTTAGCCATATGGTTGGTCAAAGTTTCGTTTCAACATTCACAACTGTTGCAGGGGATAAAATAGTTATTTCACAAAATGAATGGTCTCCTCAAAGTTTTATAGCCTTCAGGCAACATATTGCCAATAAGTTGCCACAATTAAATGCCGCGGCAAGGGCAACGTCGGAAACGTTAGCAAACAGTTATTTTCGCCAATTTTTTAATATATGAAAGATCAACAAAAATACATCACCTCAATCGTAATATTAGTTGCGTTAATCCAAGTTATAGCTAAATGGATAGGGGGGATTTTAGGAAATGGCATTGCTTCATTCATTGCGTCAGTTGGAACTGTGAGCTTCATAATTTATGGGTTATATTACGCTTGGGATAAATGGCTTTGGAAAGAACAATGGTTGGCATTTTTGTTGTGTAAACTAGTCGGTTTTTATGAGTACCCAGTATTAACTGGTAGTTGGCAAATAAAATATGAAAGTACATTTAATAATGGCAAAAAGGGCTCAGGTATCGCTACAATAACTCAAAGCTACTCAACCTTATACATTGAAGGTGACTTTGGCAATAGTTCAGACTTTGAAAGTTATTTTGCTAGGCTCAAACAAAAGGAAAATGGTAAATGGTTTTTAGTTTATGCTTATCGGAGTAAGGCTCGCTCAAAAACCTTACTTAACTCAGTATCTGGTGGTATGCACGAGGGTTTTACATATTTAGATGTAATAAATAACAAGAAACTTGAGGGATATTACTCCAATGATGAAAACAGGAAAACAAGGGGTAAATTAGTGTTTACTAAAAAATAGGGGTCCTATATTCGTTGCTATATTTTTTTCCTTCGTAATTGTTCATCAGCATTTTTCCCCAATCTACTTAAAGTAGCTAAAAAGTTCTGCTTTAGTTCGTTTGCAATCTTACCTTTATACTCAACGTCAAACCTTTCCCTATATCTGTCTGGCCGTAAGTTTTTAAGGGTAAAAATAATGGCAGTGATATTACGGTCTTTGGTAATTGCTAACCGTAGGGCGTTTTCAGCTTCATCGGCACGTATGTCAAATCCATCAAGCACCGTTTCATCCCAAAGGTGGGCAAACCCCTCATCAATTATTCGCCAATGATACACAGTGCTACGCGCATAACCTAGGGTTTGACAGGCAACCAACACGTTACCGGCCGAGCGTAGGCTTTTAAATTCAGCTATAAACTTTTCCTGTTGTTCCTTAATTTCACTTCGTTTTGCCATAGCCTTTTTTATATGTGTCCAATCTGTCCAACTTTAGCCTCAAATACTAGCTTGTAGTGCTAATTTTGGTTCTTGGCGTAACTTTTTAATTTCGTTCCACCTAGCACGCATCTCACCCATATAAGCGGAGTTAGTAATCGCTGTTAAAATAGCTTTAAAATTAGGCAGTATAATAGTCTTAGGGCTAGGGAGCAAACTGGCCTTAATATAACCTGCCCCGATGCAGGTTTTTTGTGGTTTTTGATATGAAAAATAGCTCTAAGTCTGAATACGAAGCTTATATAAATATGCGTATTGCTGAGTCACAAATCCAGTGGGAGCGCTACAATGCAATGCTTGTTGTAAATACAATATTTATGACCTTAATTGGTCTTACGCTTAACCCTAACTCAAATGTTCCAATTCTCGTTAAACAAATTCTTCCCCCTTTAGGAATAATTTTGTGTTTACTATGGCTTCAAATGACAAAGAGAGGCTTTATGTGGACTAAGTTTTGGACTGATTTAGCAAGAACAATTGAAGATAAGCATGGGCATAAAAATCAGATTAATCCCTTTGTTGAAGGTTTAATACATAAAATCAAAAACGAGGCTTTTATTAATACAAAAATTGCGTCTTTTATAGTAATTTGGATATTTATAGTAATATATTTGATAACACTTATTGATAACATTTTTCCATATTTATGCAACATTTGCAGGATTAAATAATTATATGAACGAAAAAGACATCGAAAAAGAAGCCTACCTAGAAAAATTCAAAAAATCAGATGAGCTTATAAAGGATGCTATTAGAGAGGCCAATACTATACCTAAAACTCCGGCAGGTGAAAAACAGAACCTGGATATTATTAAACATTTGATTAAGCGATTAGCAATGCATCAAGTAAGTTTAGAAAGGCAAGCTAGTAATACCAACAAATGGTTATTAGTGCTTACAATAATCTCTACTATTGCAACAATAATTTCCTTAATAAATGTTATTAAGGATGTCTGTAACTAGCGAGAGGCATATTCTCTCCTTGAAAGGCCCTCTCCAAATGCAAATCTTGAATGGCTAATCATACCACCCTCACTTTGGATAAGCCTGTCCGCATAGCCTGCGGGAAACATATGAGTTCTGCTCATCTCTCCATTTTCACAAGCAGCAATTGTCATCGCTAGTATGACAGATAGTTGCCATGCCACATCGCTGGGAGATTTTTTAACTGAATCGTCTCTAAATAGCTTGTGATAGTACTTGCCCCCACTTTCCCATTTGCCTTCTTCTGTGTATCGAGCAAGCAAGCAGCCGGCAGTAAAAAACATGACGGCATTTGGTCCAAGTAAATTTTTCTCACTCTCACTAAAAGATGATGGGGTCGCCCTTTTGTACCATCTATCAAGATTATTATCTGTTGGGGAGGTGCCACCGTAGCCAAAAATAATTCCCGTTGCTGCAGCTGGGAACCTCATCAGTTTTTTCGCAGAAGCGATATTTTCTAAAGCCTCATCGAAATCTGGAGCATTTAGCGTTGTTTTTACTTCAAGGACGGCCATGACTGCTTCAGGTATTACTATCGCAAAATCTCCCTCCTGAAAAAGATATGCGGCAGGAGAATCTTCATCAATGATTAGAATATCAAGTTGTCTGCTGATTTCGCTGTTAGATTTATAGATAAAACCCGTTTTAACCGAATATCTCTTGGTTAGAAAATTTCTCAATATAGTTCTAATTATTTCCTCATGATAATTGCCAGAGGCAACTCGATGAGGCACAAGGGTCTTTATGCGTTGGAATTTGCTTTCAATCTCGTTTGCGAAACTCTCAAAAAATTCAATTCCTGGTGCGTTAATATTTACCATTATCTAAATTATACTCCTACTGAGGCAACAATTGAGCTGTTATGTCTTTTTATTTCCTCCTATCGTTGTTCTAACTCTCTCATGTAGGCAATATTCTCAAAAGGATTAATTACAATAGCTGGTAAAATGAGCCTAGATGAGCGGAGCAACAAAAAGTGATGACCCGAAAGGGTCGTTGTTTTTTTCTAATTCTTCTGGAGACAAGACCCCGGTGATTCGCAGCGGACTTCTGATAAAATCTACCTGGGAAGGGTATGAAAAAACGCATTATTATCATCTTCAGTTCTTTCATCCTGGCAGTCGCGGCGTTGTGGATAGGTAGTTTTATATATGCCAATGATTTTTCGGTACCTACCTATGCGGACGAAAAATTATCTTCCCTACAAAAGGTGCTGATAATGTTCCCCCACGCCGATGACGAAGCGCTCACCTCGGGCGGACTAATCTCCCGCCTCGCCAAAGAAAAGGCTCAAATACAGTGGATTGTTTTAACCCAAGGCGAAAAAGGTAATCCCGAAGGGAAAACAGATGAGAAGCTAAAACAGATACGGTCCGGGGAGGCGCGAAAAGCAGCCGATGTGTATGGTGTGAGCAAGCTTGCTCTTCGTGAGTACCCTGATGGTGACGTAGCGGCACACAGAGAAAAACTAACGGAAGAAGTAGAGGAAATTATCGTCAGCAGTAATCCTGACCTGATCATTACGTACGATCAGGCCGGATTGTACGGTCATCCGGATCACGTGGTTACTTCCGAAGTGGTCACTGAAATAACCAAAAAATTTCCTTCAATACAATTGTGGTACGCGTCTTATCCGCGGCGCATCTTAGACTCGGTCAGTCTGCCTGAAGAAATGGCGTTAGATGTAAATTTCAAAAACAAAAGGGTGTATCCGACGATCAAAATTTGGGTCGGACTTCGTGGTGTTATCAATAAAATAAAAGCGGTGTACTTGTATGAATCGCAAAGAAACTCCTACGTGAACAGCTTCCCCATCACATTTATTCCTTTATGGTTTTATGTTTCGCTTACGCCGTTTGAATACTACTATGTCGCCAGGTAACCGGTACTTGGTTGCCGGATTTGATCAGGCGGTGCGCTTACCGCAGGACGCTGACCCAAGCCAGGTGTGAGGATTCCCGTTCCAGCACCAGCCAAGATTAGGGTGTTTAGCCCCATTAATCCAGATCGCCGGGACTCTTTGGTCACCTGCGTGCCGTGAGGCAAGAAGCGAAAAACAGTTATTCTTCATTAAAAACTCAGGGTAATGCGTGATTATTGCTACCCCCTCATCAATGGTAAGGGGCGTGCGGCCTTTTTCCCGTATTTTTTTCATGGCTTCGCTGGGCGGCTCATTAATCGTATCTCCACCCCTATCAATTCCTATAAGTAAATAAGCGCCGCCGCCGGGTAGCTCGACTTCTGGTATTACCTGAAAATCGGTTGGCTTGTAGGGAAAAAGCTTTGTTATTCCGGCTTTACCATCCTTTTCCACCAATGCCATTGCTTTACCGGTGGGTACCACGTCACTTTTAATCACAATGACAAAAGGCAAATACCCGATTTCAAAATCACCATCTGGTACATCGAGTTTTTCAACGTGTGTCTTTAGGGGCGCAACAAGGTTAATAAATTCAGTTTCTGATATACCGGCTAATTTGGGGTAACTCTTTTGAATTAAGTTGTGGACTTGTTTATCAAACTCCTGCAGTAAAGACATGCGTACCATTATACGGATTTGACGTGCTCCGATAAAGCTCCTAATAACCGCCATTCATATATACGGATATTTTAAAATAAGCAATTAACAGTCGCCTTTATATCGGACAAACTACCCGGCCATGAAATAACAATACTTCTTTTTTACATAGGACAAATACATTGAAGCGTTCATTTCGCGTAACCTTTGTAAAACATCCAAATCTGATATACTTCTCTCCATGAAAAAGCTTGTTGTTTTTGACTGGGACGATGTGGTGACGCTCGGCTCAAAAGAGGGTTATTACGCGTGCTATAGAGAAACGCTAAATGCACTTAATATCGTTTTGCCTGAAGACGAACTGCATAAACGGATACAACGCCGATGGGGTCAACCGTATCAAGAAGAGTTAAGGGAGCTACTTCTTGAAAGACCTGATTTGCTCAATCAAGCAAACAAATTGTTTGAAGAAAAATTTTGGGGAGATGTATTTGTCCGGGAACTGCGTGAGGTCCCCGGAGCAAATGAGTTACTTACCTACCTCAGCAGCAAATATACCCTTGCGGTGGCAACCGGAAACCATCCCGACATGCTCAAAAAGAAAATATTTCCGCGATTCAATATCCCCGACGTGTTTGCGCAGATAGTCACCGCTTATGATGTGCCGCCTGAAAAAACAAAGCCCGACCCCTACATGCTCGAACAGATTATGAAAACACAACAATGTACTCCAAGTGAAACTATCTATATCGGCGACGCGGAAAATGACGCGAAAATGGCACAAAACGCGCTGGTGGAACCAATTGTTGTGCTTACCGGGCACCTCAATAGGCGTGAAGCTGAAAAACTGGGAGTAAAGCAAATTTTGCCGGATATTATTACACTCAGGCAACTGTATTAGCGCGCTCGTGCTAATTACCGGTCATTCATTGTCCGGAGCAATGCTAATACCTGCTAACCCACATCCTATACAGAACTCAAACGTTTGCTAAAATACATCCATGTACACCTACTCCGATCAAAACGCCGAAACATATAGCAAATTAGGTATCACCGGCACAACCTACGAATCGGGTTTCAATGAGGCAAGAAAAATATTTGGTGATTTAAGCGGCAAAACGGCGTTGGATTTTGGATCCGGTGCCGGACGAACGGCACAACTTCTTCTTTCTATGGGGGCTTCTCGGGTGGTTGGCGTTGATCACAATCAAAGCATGATTGATCAAGCAAAAAAACTTTCGAACCCAAAGTTGGAATTTATCAAAATCGAAAAAATGATTCCTTTTCCCGATAACACCTTTGACGTAGCAATTGCCGCCCATGTGTTTGTAGAGGTCGGCAGCATTGAGGAAATGAGGCAAATCTCCCAGGAAGTACACAGAGTTCTTAAGCCGGGCGGGTCGTTTGTTATTATCACAAACAATTCTCAAGCGATGGGCTGCAACTACATAAGTTACGGATACCCGAAAAATGACAATCTTAAAAGCGGAGATAAGATGCCTTGCACAATTAAGAAAGGAAAAGAGAGCTTTGTTATCGACGATTATTTTTGGATGGAAGATGACTATCGGAATGTGTTAGAAAAAATAGGATTTTCCGTTTCAATGTCCTTTCCTTTGGTGTCGGGCAATAATTGGCTCGATGAAGCAAAAATCGCTTCACACGTGGTCATTAATGCCGTTAAATAACAGGCATTGTCCCAATAAGCGATCCGTTCGAACGAGCTTCATTTTTCGATACTCACGGAGGTAACGGTCAAATTTTCTGATACAATAACCACATGAATGAGGACATAAAAAAGATTATCGAAAGTTCATCTTTTGTTGTTCACGAGGGGAAGTTCGTTTATACAAAGGTGCGTACCGCACCCCCGATTAATGAACATTTTCTGGTAAGTAAGGATGCCGATGAAATTACCGTCGTTACAAAAGAAGAAAATCTTACCCGTCTTGACGTCATTGAAAGAAACAAAGACGACTACTCCCTGATCGAACTGAAAGTTTCTGTTCCGTTTTATTCTGTCGGATTCCTCGCCGCAGTCAGCTCGGCAATAGCAAAGGAAGGGATGAATATTCTTATAGTTTCCACCTACTCAAAAGATTACGTTATGGTAAGAGTTGAACACACGGAAAAAGCGGTCCGGACGCTCCTCGATCTCGGATTTTCAAAAGGGTAAGCAGATATTTCTCCACAATGGGAATTAGAGCGCCGTGAACCGGATTTCCCTTTTGGCACCTGAAAAGTAACACTGTTGCAAAATGGTTTTTACAATTGTTAGAATAATTACAATGAGTAAACTCATTACCTGCATCTGGTTTGCGAACAACAACGGTGAAGAGGCCGCAAAATACTACATCGATACATTCAACGCCGCCCCCGGCAATCATAGTGCATCAATGGGAGATATCACGAAATCCCCCAAAGCAAGCGAAGAAGTTTCAGGAAGACCCGCGGGTTCTATTTTAACCGTAGAATGCGAGCTAGACGGGATAAGCTTTATGCTCCTTAATGGTGGCCCTGTTGACCAATTCAAGTTAAATGGCGGAACTTCATTTATTATTGAGTGTGAAACACAAGAAGAAATTGATTTTTTCTGGGAAAAACTTTCCGCGGTTCCTGAAGCTGAGCAATGCGGATGGTGTACCGACAAATACGGGGTCACATGGCAAGTAACCCCAAGAATATTAGATGAAATGATGCGCGACCCGCAAAAAGCGGAGGCGGTAACCGCCGCTTTCATGCCGATGAAAAAGCTTGACCTCGAAGCAATTCGGAAAGCTGGCGAATAACGCCGTAAACAGACATCTTCGTTTTTTTGATGAAATTATCAGCCCGGAACATTAAATTCCCGATATTTTCTATCTATGACTACTAACATCTGCAAAAACGGTCACTCTTTTGAGAAAAGCAGCTCCTGCCCCGTCTGCCCAAAGTGTTCAAACGAAGCAATGGCTAATAAATTTGGCGATGAATTCCCCAACATAGGTGCGCCCGCATTCCGCGCGATAGATAACGCGGGTATAAAAACACTTCACGATATTACAAACTATAGTGAAAAAGAGTTATTGTCTCTTCACGGGTTTGGACCAAGGGCATTAACAATGCTGAAAGACGCATTAAACAAAAAAGGATTATCATTTACCGAAAAATAACCCCGCTTTTTAAGCCAGCGCCCCGCATATTAGGCCAAGGTGGTCATCACAAACCCAGCAAACAGAGAGTAGAGCGTTTCTGAAATTTCCCCGGAAGTTACTTTTTTCTTTAAATAATTTGCCTGAAAGAAAACACCCCTTTCGTCTGTATTACTGGCAGACACACAAAACTCTATTTGTGAAGGGAGGTGAAAAACAGTATGACCAAAGCAACAATATTTCTCGGATTAACCGCACTCGCTCTCGGAGGAACAATGCTTGCTCCACGGACAGCACTTGCTTACAGAGATAATCCGGCCGTCAAAGGCCCGAACTACACCGAAGAACGCCATGCAGCCATGGAAAAAGCGTTTGAAACAAAAGACTACAATACCTGGAAAACGCTCATGACGGGGAAAGGCAGAGTAACTCAGGTAATAAACGCTCAAAATTTTGCTAAGTTTGCCGAAGCGCACGAGCTTGCCGAGCAAGGAAAACTTGATGAAGCCAACAAAATAAAAGTAGAACTCGGACTGGGACTCCGCAACGGAACCTGCCCGGGTCAGGGAATGGGAGGCGGCAGGATGAACCGTTAACCATCTTTATACGAAACGCTGATGCCTCACTTATATACCTATGAGTGAGGTTTCAGCAGTGTGTAACCTAACGCACATATGTGCTATCCAAAGGCGGCGTATACTAAATTAAATTATCATGAGTGACATATCCGGCTTATCAGACGAGGAAGTAATTGATATTGTCCGTAGCAAAGACAAGGAAGCATATGCAGAGATTATTAAACGGTACCAAAATAAGCTTATGAGATATGCGCGCTCCATCATAAAAGACGGACAAACAGGAGCAGATGTTGTACAGGAAAGCCTTATCAAAGCCTACATAAATCTCAATGGGTTTGATGTCAAAAAGAAATTTTCCAGCTGGATATACCGCATCGCACATAACGAGGCTATAAATACACTGGGCAGGCGCAACATACAGCAATCGATATACGATCACGCAGGATTTGATAGCGGCGTTAATCTGGAAAATGAGTTCATAAAAAGCGAACTCGTCAACCATACCCATCACTGTCTCGATCAAATGCCTTTACTATATAAAGAGCCATTATCACTTTTTTATCTTGAAGAAAAATCGTATGAAGAAATAAGCGATATCTTACGTATTCCCGTTAGCACGGTTGGCACACGAGTCAGCCGGGCCCGCGGAATTATGAAAAAACTATGTCTCAGAAGTCACAAATAACATCAGTAAATTTCGAAAAAATCATCATGGCAAAAGTGAAATCCAACAAGATTTCAATGAAGCCGCGCTGGTACTTTGCATTGGGGTCACTCCTTATAATGGCGGGTTTTACGAGCTTCACCATCGGAGCTGTTTTTCTCACTAATATCACCTTATTTTTACTCCGTCAACATGGACCAATGGGGCAATGGCACCTGCAAACCATGCTCAACAACTTCCCCCTGTGGGTGCCGCTCCTTGCCGTAACCGGCATCACGTTAGGCATACTGATACTAAAAAAATATGACTTTTCCTACAAGGAAAACTTCTGGCTCATCAGTGGCGGATTCATCGTTTCCATCGTGCTTGCCGGCTTTGTTTTGGATTACTTAGGCCTCAATAACTCACGGCTTCGTCAGGGACCAATGCGACATTTCTACCGACAAATTGAAGAACAAAATAAAATCACTCCCTATAAACCGGTAAAAAAGTGGGGTCAAGTGCAGGGTAGATTTTCTCAGAAGGACGATTAGCAATTCGATGGCTAATTTATACAAATGAGATGAAAGGAGGTGAATAAAATATGATTAACATCGTTTCGATCATACCGGTTTTTGCTTTGTTGTTCGCCGCATCTCCAGTCTTTATCACAAATAACAAAATAATGGCGCAGGGCTCGGGATCACAAACGCAACAGAAAGCACAAGTTACTCTATCTCCGGCCGCCAATCAGATACAAAACCAAATTCAAGTAGAAACACAAAACGAGGGTGGGGACTCGCAAATAAATGCAAACACTCAGGAACAGGAGAATGTCAGTGGTAGTCAGGAGACACAAGGCCAGGGCACGCAAAAAGAAACATCACCTCGAAGTGGGACGGCCACACAAAGCGTGAGTAAAGCTGCTCAAAAAGTCGAGGAGCTGCTCATTACCAAAACAATGCAGGGTGGCATTGGTCAGCAAGTCAAAGTGATCGCTCAAGAACAGAAGTCTGCTCAGGTGCAAATACAAACTGCGCTGGAAAAAGTTGATGGCCGGGGTGGAATACTTAAAGCCATTATTGGACCCGACTTTAGCGCTTTGAAAAATATGCAAAAGCAAATGGAACAGAACCAGTTGCGCATACAACAGCTGGAAGAATTACAGAGTCAACTCGTTAACCAAGAAGAAATTGACCAGGTGCAAGAAACAATCCGGGCAATGGTAGATCAGAATGTGGCCTTACAAGATAGAATAGCTCTTGAAGAAAAGTCATTTAGTGCGTTTGGATGGTTGTTTAAACTATTCGCAAATTAAGCTACTAAAGACAAACAACAATCCTCACCGTCATCGTGGGGATTGTTGTTTTAGATCTGCTAATTAAGCATCCCTTATTAGACTCTAATTCTTTGTACATGTAGGACAATAAACACATTTGTTACAATTACCGTATGACGAAAAAAAGTATTTCAGATGGCGTGGTGCACACTGTTCCCGCTGATTTACGTGAAGCACTGTTGGCCGCGCCAAAGGCGCTTGCGGTCTGGGAAAGTCTCACTCCCCTCTCACGCAACGAGTGGATTTGCTGGGTCACATTCGTCAAAAAAGACGAAACAAGAAAAGACCATGTGAAAAGGGTTATCAGCGAACTTCAGGAAGGCATGCGGCGCCCCTGCTGCTGGATCGGTTGTATTCACCGGAAAGACAAAAAAATAAGCCCTTCGGTTCGGGCAATACTCAACAAAAAATGAAACCATTCCGCTTCAGCCCAATATCAAACAAAGAACAATTGCTTGCGGCAATAAACCATATACACGCCGCGTGCCACGCGCTCTGCAAACAACTCACGGGACATCATCTACCGGTTGCCGGAAACATAGGGATCTTCTGTCACTACGATGACGAATATACATTCCTCACCCGGTTGCGTGCTGAACTCACCGACTTGTCTGACAGCGTCTACGGAAAGTATTTCAGGCTATACGAGCCATGTGTTATCCCTGCAACGGACACCGCCCCTGCGGCTACCTACACGCATCTGTACATCCGCAAGCCCGATGCTTTAAAACCTCAAGTCGGTGATATTGATTTTTTCCTCGAGCCCGAAAAATATGCGCAGCTCAAACAGTTAGTGCAGAAAAATCCCCTCATGAAAGGTATGAAAATACTCAACCGCCCTGACTTAGACTTGATAGAATTATATGACCCCAAAATTGACGCGCTTGGTTATATTGGCGATAAAACATGGCGATAACTGTTAGCCGGCGCATCCCGGATTGCCATACAAAATTCTCCGGACAGTCTGTTCGTCGTTTCGGCTCAACAACACTATACCCTGATATTTCAGTCTGGCAGTTAACTCCCCCGGCAATGCACTTGGTGTTTCCAATAAGCCTATGATGCTATACGGATTATCATCTCCTGCAATCCTGTTACCGGAAATCTTGCCGCAACCGAGGCATATATGGACAACCATCAGCTCCCCGATAATACTATCGGTATAGGCATTATAGGAGGCGTCTTTAAAGACTAAGCCTACCGGCCTCATCCTCGCATTACAGGAAGACTTCCTATCTCCGGGAATAGCATGATCGAGGTGTTTCGACCACAAACAAAGCGGGCAATGATTGCGGTGTTTCGTTCCTATGGAAGCATTGGAAATGATGGCGCGGCAAGTCAGACATCGGAAAGATGCCTGACGAGAACAAAATCTTTCTTAGGAGAACTTGTAAACATCCACATGTATTATACCACCACGGTGTTCCTACAACGCGAAATCCTCTTTATGTCACGACACGCACCGTTTCTTACCGGGGATAACTTTCCCCCCAAATAAACTCCCGCCGCGGGTATGATACCTTATAGATATACGTATGAAAGGAGGTGAAAAAAATAAATGAACGATCAAAATAAACCGGAAGACAAAAAAGGCGGCGTTAACCCGGCGGTAGCAGCAGTAGCCGGTGCAGTTGTCGGAGCAGCCGCAGTAGGAATTGCGGGTGTTGCGGTGTTAGCAAATAAAAATAGCCGCAAAAAAGCAGAAAAAGCTATCGATGCGGCGAAAGACAAGATAGATGATCTAAAAGAGAATGTTGAAGGAAAAATTGAAGAAGGAAAAGAAAAAGTGGAAAAAGTAATCACCGCAGTAAAGGACGCATCCAAAGACGTCGTCAAAGCTGCTCAATAAGTGACACAATCACTGCAAAAAAACGATAGCCGACCCGAAAGGGTTGGTTTCGTTTAGAGCTTGATAAGCAACTTTACCTCTTTTGTGACAAAAACAACGTAGACTGCCGTAACGGCGATTATTGCGGTGGTTATCTGTACAACTACCGGTACATGAAAATATGAAAATACTCCCCATATAATGCCTATCCCCACGATGCTCCCCGCGATAGACCGCCAGAGCGTCTTGGCAATCTCAAATTTGTTCGTGAGCGCCGGCCAAAGCAGCACCAGCAATATTACTGCTTCAACAGCGACCGTGACGGAATCAATTGCCGCTATTCCGACTGCTCCCGTTTGCTGATACAGCATAACTCCAAGAACAATAAACAGTACGGTGCGGATCAGTGTTGCGTACATCGGAATCACCGCCTGTTGCCGTGCGTAAAAAGCCCGTACCAATATCTCCATGAGAGTATGTGCCAATAATCCTCCCATAAATGCATATGTCGTCATCACCAATAACTCTGCGTGTGATGCTGAAAAATCAAATACATACTCAATTAAGGTCGCCAGCACACCAAACACCAACACGCTCGCGATAAGCGAGGCGGCAATAAGCACGCGGATAGACGCGGACAACGCTTGCGCAAACTCTTTCTGCATATTTTTGCTGACAAATGCCGAAAGCGAAGGCAACAATGCTATGGCGATAGACGTACCGATAAGCGTCTCCGGTACCTGCATGATGAAATACCCGTAGGTTAACGCAGTCACCGATCCAGGCTCTAACCGTGAGGCAAAATTATCCCGTAACAAAAAAGTCATTTGTATAAAAAGGACGGTAAGAATTCTGGGACCCATCAGGCGCAATATTTTTACTAGCTCGGGGTCCTTCACATCAAGCGAAAAAGAAAACCGGAATGTATAACGCAATAGAGCTGGTATTTGCACGACTAAATGCAAGAGCGATCCCAGCACTACCCCATACATAAGCCCGAATATCCCCATGGCAGGCGCAAGCACTACGGCCCCAAAAACAATACCAATGTTATAAAATACCGGCGCGATCGCCGGCAACAAAAAATGTTTGTGCGCCTGAAGCGAGGCCGTCACCAATCCGCTTAATGAAAACAGTAGAGTCGCGATCAAGTTAATGCGGAGCAATGTCACTACCAGTTCCTGCTGAGACGGGGAAAATCCGGGCGCTACTCCTACTGGGGAACTGACGAGCACCGGCGCGAACCACGCGACACCAAGTGATGCCACCGCGGTGATGGTAAACAGCAGCGTTGCTACTTTCGAAAACAACTTCCACGAAAGATCTCGCCCCTCTACATCCAGATACTCCGCAAATACCGGAATAAATGCCATCGCGAGCGCCCCTCCGGAAAACAACGAAAATATAAGATCGGGCATATTATTTGCCACATTAAACGCGTCTATTTCGGGAGTAAAACCGAACTGCGCCGCAATAAAATATTGACGAGCAAGACCGAGCAGTTTATTGATACCGAACGAAACGCCGATAATAACCGAAGCTTTAAAAATATTGGACATAGAAATATAACGCCGCTATATATGTATCTACGTGTGCTGCAGGAAATACGCTATAAAGCTGCCAAAAAATCTTTCGCTTTACTAAATTCCGGATAAAAGAAAACCGCCCTGTTTGCTTCTTCGCGCGCCTTCTCTCTATTTCCCAGACCTTTATAAGCAATTGCTTTTTCCAGATGCGCTTCAGCGAATGAATCGTTGCTCAACAACGCGATATTGGCGTATTTTATTGCGGTGTCATATTCACCAAGTTCGTTATACGTCTGTATCGGTTGTATCTGATACCAGAGCATCCTTCTCGGCCAGCCGATAGACTGCGACCGCTCAAATGCCTGTTTTGCCCCAGCATAATCGCCAAGCGCGTAAAGGTTGGTTCCCAAATTAAACCACGCGTACATGTCATTTTCGTTCTGCGCGATTTCGTTTCTCGCGATACGGACTGCTTTCTCACGCATTATCGTCTCGTCCCATACATCTCCTACAATTGCCCGGAGTAGCGCTTCGCTTCCCGGCCGGTATACCGGCAAATATTCGTAATTAAATGCTTTCCACTGTGTCTTGGCAAACTGTTCATAGGGATAGGTAATATTCACACCGATATACGAATCGTCTGCGATAAACACCCCTTGCTCGTCGTCATACCCCCGGATAATCGTGACGTGCCCAATATCTTCGTTGGGGTGCAACCAATCCTCGACCACGACATAAAATCCATTCGCAACCAACTTTTTTAGTAACGCTATGTCTCCCCCATAAAATAATTTCGACTCAATACCAAAATCATCCCTGAGATACTCGGCTATCTCATAGGTAAACACATTTGTGTCATCTGGATTGGTCCGCAGTTTGGCTTTTGTTTCATTCTGGCCGACGTCAAAACCAAAGTACTGCAAAATCATGGATGTCGTGGCGGGACCACAGTTATTAAATGTTTGAGGTACCCACTTAGCACCCGGCAACAACGCGCTCGTGCCCGGTTCTTTTACATGAATATTTTCTTCCTCATTTTTTTGTACCGGAAATACTTGATTGATCATGCCCGTTGGCTTATACACGTCTGGCTCCCGCATGGCACGGACAAGCCAGAGCACACCAACGCCAACCGCTGCAAGCGTTACTGCCGACAATAAAAGAATAACCCATCCGTTTAGCCACCTATGTTGTTTTGCCTTTTGCATCATTTATAGAGATACCATCTGTCGGTATATGTAAGTATGTTACGTTAAAACAGCGATCGCGACACCCTCGGCTTTATTGCCTTCAGCGCGGTGCCGGGAGAATTACCAGTCACCCTACGGTCAGAATAAATTGGCTCCCCAAAAAACTCTAACCCTGCTTCAGTATAGTCTGTAACGACTTCCGCTCTGAAGGGGGATACTGACAGAAAAAATCCACTGTCACTAATAAGCTCCCTACCGGGCGCGCTGTATCTATATACATAAGGAAACGCCGTACGCATCGTATCGTAAGACAATCCCACTCCCAAGCTGGCAACCACCCCACCCGGCTTTAATATTTTTTTGAGTTGTGCATAAAACTCCAATGTAAAAAAACCACTGTAATACGGGTCGATAATACTGTGATCCAAAAGCACCACATCATATTTTTTGTCGGTAAAGCGGATATAGTTACGAAAATCCCGGAGAATTATCCGCGACCGTATATCGGTCGTAACGGACCGGTATTCTTCTGGAAAATAAATTGCGCCTGCTTCTAGCACAGGCGCGGTGTTTTCCACTGTATCCACGCTATTCACTTTTGGGGATGAAAGATATGCCGCTGACGATACCCCGCTGCCGTACCCCAAAAGCAGCACGTCCGCGGCTCCCCCAACAATTTCGAGCGTCGTGTATGCCCACTCTGCGTGCACTTTCCTGTCCCAGTCATAACTGTAATATTCATGCACATTATTTACCGTCATTTCTACCGCCTCGTTGTCATCTGTTTTCCAGACTTCTACCAGCCCGGACGGGCTATATTTCCGGTACAGCAAATTATCAAACCGGTACAGCCGGTCATGCACAATACCGCTTTGTATACACCAGACAAGAAATGAAATCAGCACGACAATCCACAGGCCGTGCGCAATTTTTTTAAACGGGTATATAAGAAATATCGCGAGCGCTGAAAAACTAATGGCGGTGATATATGACATTTGTTGACCAAAAAGGTAAACAAAAACATACCCATACAATAGTCCACCGATAACATTGCCGATAGTACTCACGGCATAAATATATATGATGTAACGCTCGCCTTTATGATAAAGCAGCTCTATGGCGGTCGTGTACGCCACCCCGGCAATGAATGAGGGAAAAAACGTCGCAACGATAAAATATGCAATCACTGCCCCTTGGCTCGGGCTGATATACACGAAATAATCTTTCGTAAAATAGAATAGAAATACACCTACAATGAGGTTAGCCTGTAAAAATGCAAACTTTTTCCGGGCAGCGCGTTCGTTTTTTGATTTAAACCGTTTCCAAATTCCTACATATGTACCCGCAGCCAACCCAGCCAAAAAGACGGAAATAATCAGGGAATTTGAAAACGCACTCGCTCCTATGACATAGACAAACTCACGGAGCAGTGTGAGCTCCAAAAGAAGAGACACAATACCTGCTGTAAATATCGCGACAAAAATCTTCGCCATCACTCTCCCATCATATCACTCATGGTGGTTTACTTATTGTAATGTTCGCTTATTACTCTACCAACAAGTACCGCCGGCATGGTGAGGAGGGCTCCCCATATTCCGAAAAACCATGTACCGATGAGTACGAAAAAAAGCAGCGCGTATGGATTGATCCCAGATGACTTCCCGACAAGATACGGTGATAGAAAATAGTCGATCACGATATTGAGAAGTGCGTACATTGTAAGTACTACAAAACCTTCCAGAAGCACCGAGGTGTTGGGTAGAAAACGGATAGTGTCAAATATCGCCACTCCACTGGCGATAATCGCAGCCGTCGTAATTCCGACAATCGGAATAACGGATACTGACCCGGTAATAAGCGCGAGTAACAAGGCAAACTGCACTCCGAGCTTCGAAAGAGTAATCCAGGTAACGACAGTGACGACACTCATGAGTACGAGCTGGGTTTTTGCGTAGGTCAGAAGTGCTGCCCCGATTTTATGTGACAACGGCTTGCGGTGGTGTACGGATGATTTTTTTATTTTTTTCTTCATATATCTATTATAGCGGCTTTTATAGCAGTTGTGCGAAACTCCGTCGCCCACCGCGGTTATTGTTCCTGTTGTATTACAATAGTGATATTCCATGAAAATCGGCAACACGCTTTATGTCACCAAACGGTCTGTGTGGCGCAAATGGCTCGAAAAAAATCATGCTACTGCGCCGGACATCTGGCTTATTTTTTATAAAAAAGATTCAGGGAAACCGCGCATTTCGTATGACGACGCGGTATTGGAAGCGCTTGCTTACGGGTGGATAGACAGCATCGTCAAACGGGTGGATGACACCTCCTTTGCCCAACGGTTCTCACCAAGAAGACCCACAAGTGTCCTATCGCAAATGAACAAAGAGCGTATCCGCGAACTTATCAAAGAAGGAAAAATGACTGACGCGGGTTTACGTGCTCTCGCGCACGTCTATAACCCACATACTGACAAAAAGGAGCCGTTTACCGTACCGGACGGCATATTGCGGGCACTGAAAGCCAACAAAATAGCATGGCAAAATTTTCAAAAATTTCCGATGCCGTATAAGCGCGTCCGCGTGGAATATATAGAAAGCAGAAAGCGTCATGGAATCGCGGCGTATACAAAATCGCTGAAGCATTTCGTAACAATGACCGCTCAAAACAAGCGGTTTGGTTTTGTGAAAGAGCGCAGCTAACCCACACTCATCCGCTTTCACGTAGAAAATTTTTCGTATTTTATATTACAATGCATACGGGCATTCGCTACGCTCAAATGTATGCACTACTTCAATGAATTGGAGGCCAACATGCAAAGCAAATTACACCCATATCTTAGCTTCGGCGGCAATGCCCGTGAAGCAATTTTATCCATTGGCTCTAGGAAACACTCTCACGATGACCACCTACAAGGTGTCCGGGATGCTGCAAAACGTTTTGGCTCCAAAATCACATGAATAAATCAAAGACCACCCCCTCTGCCTATGCATACGTCATTCACTACCACAAAACGGTCAGGCCGCATTATGATCTCCGTTTGGAAATTAATAACACCATGCCCTCGTGGGCAATCCCCAAAGGACCGACACTTGACCCAACCGTCAAACGACTTGCTATGGAAACAACGGAACACGATATGGCCTACCGGCATTTTGAAGGCGTCATACCAGAAGACGCATATGGAGCAGGTGCCGTCATGATATGGGATGAGGGAACATATATTGCTGAACGTGAGATAACCAAAGGCGTGAGAGAAACGGTACCCGATTTAAAAGAATCCTCAGAGGTAATGCAAAAAGGCCTTCAAAACGGTGAAATCAAGTTCGTGTTGCGGGGTAAGAAAATGAAAGGCTCGTTTGCGCTGGTAAAAACCCGCGGGTTCGGACCCAAAAACTCATGGCTTCTTATCAAACATAAAGATAAGTATTGTGTCGCCGGATACGACCCGAAAGATTTCCCGAAATCAACAAAAAGCAAACGAACGGTAGAAGAGATTGCCGCGGCATAACTATTTATACGCACCGTCCACCTTACGTAACAATTATATGAGCATGAAGACACCGAAAAACTCCCGGCACAACCAGATCAATATATACATCCGTTCGTTTCCACCAGAAATCCAACACCGGCAATATATAATATTGTTTTCCACTCAATGAAAACATTTCATAAATTACTGGCTTATGCCTTAGTTGTCGCTTCGACGAATAACTTCGTATGGTTTGCACTCACCTATTGGGTGTATCTCCAAACAAAGTCAGTTGTGTCCACGGGATTTGTCGGAGGAATATTTTTGGTGGCAACGGCACTTTCCGGATTTTGGCTTGGTTCGCTTGTCGATCACTATAAAAAGAAACACGTCCTTGTAGGCTCCGCGTCGACAACGCTTATTCTATTCTTCTTGGGATGGATTCTCTATACCATTTCGCCCGCCGTTATCTTTACTTCCGTGACCAGTCCGGTTCTTTGGGTACTATCGCTCATTCTCCTTTGTGGAGTCATTGCCGGAAGTGTTTTGAATATCACTATCTCTACCCTGATCACCCATTTAGTTCCGGTAAAAAATCACGACAAAGCCAACGGGCTTTTCGGAACAGTTATGGGCGTATCGTTTGCCATTACGTCACTGGCAAGCGGATTGGTATTGGGATATTGGGGGATGTCATGGGTACTTTCTATTGCTGTCATAAGCACCCTGCTTTCACTCACCTTCCTTGCAAACATTGCCATACCCGAAGCAACGATTATTCACGTTGAAAAACAGGAACCAAAAAGAGTGGATATCGCGGGCACCATCAAAGTAATACATACTATTCCGGGGCTATTTGGGCTCATATTTTTTACTACATTTAATAATTTTATCGGCGGCGTGTTCATGGCGCTCATGGACGCGTATGGCTTATCCCTCGTCTCGGTGCAGGCGTGGGGCACATTGTGGGGATTTCTTAGCTTCGGTTTTATCATCAGCGGGCTGTATATTGCCAAATATGGTCTCGGAATAAATCCACTCCGCACCCTATTCCGCGTCAATATCATTATCTGGACCGTGTGTATATTTTTTACTATCCAGCCGTCCATAGTCCTTCTTGCCGTCGGGTCATTTATTTGGATGTTTTTGTTTCCGTTTGTAGAAGCCACAGAACAAACGATCATACAAAAGGTGGTTCCTCCCGAAAGGCAGGGGCGGGTGTTCGGGTTTGCACAAAGCATAGAGCAGGCAGCATCCCCGCTTACCGCTTTTCTCATCGGTCCACTTACCCAATTTATATTCATCCCGTTTATGACGACCGGCACGGGCGCTGATCTTATCGGTGATTGGTTTGGTACAGGTCCCGGCCGGGGAATTGCGCTTGTCTTTATTACTGCCGGTTTTATCGGGCTTATCGTCACACTCATTGCCATGCGATCACAATCCTACCGATTATTAAGCCAGAGGTATTTAAAAAAATAGGAGAAACAAACAGTAATTAATGCCAGCCCTTCGTAGGAGTAGATGGATTTTTCTGTTCTCGCTGTGCTCTTATTACCCGTTCGCCAACGACGATATCATGTCTCGTTTGCTCACTCATCTTATGCTTAGATAGTTTCGTGAGCGAAATCCACCGCGTCTCTTCTTTAGCGGTAAGTGCTTTGGGAATTGCATCAGTAATTTCCACATAAAAAATAAAGTGAGCGCCAAATTTTTCGTGAATATAGTCATATACCGGGCGGATGGAGGATGCTTTTACGGGAATTCCCAATGATTCTTCAATACATTGTTGAAAAACTGCCTGAGGCTCACTTCCTTTATCACTCTTCCCACGGAAGAGCACAAACTTCACTTCATCACCATGGGTTTGTTGTTGCAAGAGAATTTGTTGTGAGGCAGGGTGATAAAAAAATCCGCTTGCATAAAATGGTTTATGCACATTTGTATTATAGCTGATTTTGAAGCATAAGTCACGTAGGTATCAGTGACATCAGACACCTCAAATATCTCTGATATAATCAGGATGATGTCACATACGCTGCCGCTCTTTAACGACATGTGACCACTCATTTATCTACCATATGCGCGCATGGATGTATTGGATTGGCACAGCGCTCCTGCTTGCCGCGGTTTTTTATATTTCACTCCCTCACGTGTCCCAAAACACTATCTATGTGTCACCTTCGGGTGATAATAATAACGCCGGTACAATAACGCGACCGGTCAAAACCATACAACGGGGTGTCGATATCGCTAAACCAGGAGATACGGTACTGATCGCCCCCGGCCTATACCGCGAAACCGTGTCGTTATCGGAAAAATCCCGGTCGGTCAAACCCATCCGTTTATACGCCGATACCAGCCGCCAACAACATGCAATTATAACCGGAAGTGAACCATCGTCATCACTCCCCTGGAGTCCGTGCAGTGACGCGGGATGTGCCGCGATCCCCGCGGATTCACGAAACCACGTATATACTACGACACTTCCATGGGATGAAATCCCCACAATAATCACGGAAACGGGCAAGGATGGCACAGTCACGCGGCTCCCGCTTGCGAGAAACCCCAACGAACAAGTATCGGATCCGAATAAATATCATGAATTCTGGTGGCACGCAGCTTCAGGAAGCCCGTCGATAAACACGCTTTATGATCCGGCCCATCTCACACATGCTCCTCTTATGAGTGGCGGCCGTGCGTTTATCATCGACGGCGCTGACCGTTGCGGTACTTATATGTATATACTCCCAATAAAAAAACATGACCCGGCGTCAGGCACGCTGGAAACCGTGGGGCCCATCGGTGCGCTCACTTATGGTCATCAGGAAAACGGGATAAGCCAATACACAACATACTATATCGATAACGTTGCAAGCCTCCTCGATACGCCCGGAGAATGGTACTTTGACCAGAAAACAAAAAGCCTGTATATCTGGCCGTTGGGAAATGACAACCCAAAAAATCTTACTATCGAAATCGGACGGCGTGAGGTTGGTATAAATATCAACCGCTCACAAGTTGTCGTTGACAACATCCGCATACAAAACATAAACGATCATGGGTACTTCGATTACCCAACCGGGGCTATTGTCATAGCGCCACATACCGCGATTGATTCCGTCTCACTGCACCGTATCCACAGCGCGCACTCTGGATATGGCATCCTGGCAGAACCACGGGGATCAGGGAGTATTCACGGCATAACCATCACTGATGCGCGCATGGATACGCTATCCAAGGGAGCTATCTCACTCATGGGGTCAATAGAGAACAGCCAAAGCATCAGCAATATACGCATTGACCGATCGGTAATAGAAAAGTCAGGATTTCCGTACGGCGAAGCTGCGGTAAGTGTTGCCCGCGCATCGGATGTGCACATAACTCGCCAGACGATCCGGGATGTCGCAAGCTACGGCATACACGTCGGCGGATATGAAAAAAAACCTATCGTCACAAAACAAATAGTCATAGCAGACAATATCATAGAACGCTCCTGTCAAAATTCATCTGGATGTGCAGCACTAAAAATATTCGGAGGGCAGTTTTCAGATACATTTATTAAAAATAATACGCTCCGGGATACTCAAGGCTGGTCCTATTGTGTCGAGGCGCGGGACAAACGCAATGGTTTTGGTATGGGCGTGTTTATCAGTAACGCCAGCGGTATAAAAGTCGTTCACAACCAGTCGATAAACAATACGGGTTCTGCGTTCCTTGCATTTACCCGCCAAATGCCTGCAACCGATAATATCTTTTACGCAAACACCGCGGCAAACTCTCTTGTGGGTATTGCGCTGGAAAGCGGCGCTGGAGATGCCGACACAGATCCCGCTGCGCATGCTAGCCGCCATAACAACTCCGTTATCGCCCGTAACACGCTTACCCAAAACGAAACTGCGTTGTCAATCGATCCAGCATCACCGCAATCACTTATTATTTTGGGGAATACACTTATCAAAAACGCAACTGCATTACTTTTTCAGGGAACACCTGTCGTATCACCTGACGATATCCCGCTACAGTACCCTTCGTGGCAGCGCTAAAAATATCCGCTCTCAATAAGCTTTTGCCGGTCCTGTTCGTTAATCCAGGTGGGTAGCGGATACGACGCGCGCGAATATTCAGGAAATGCTGACTTTAATTTCTTATACGCTTTCAGTAAGCGTTGCACGAGTGACCGGTTTCCCTCCGCGATATTCGTTCGTTCATCAGGATCAACATTTATATCGTATAACTCGATTTCTGTTTCCAGATCGGTGTCGTACACCATGAGGCTATGCCGGTCTGTCCGTACACTTAATGGCCCACCATTGAGGTGCTCGGCGATAACCAAAGGATGAGTTCGCCCGGAAAACACATCGAAGCCTGAAATATTTGCCGGTATTTTTTTCCCGGTAATGCCCAAAATAGTGGGCATGACATCGACAAGCGAGACCAGTTTGTCTGACCGGCCGGACGGATATCCCGGGACATACACAATAAACGGAACGCGCAATACCTCGTTATATAATGACCATCCGTGTGAGTAAGCGCCATGTTCAAAAAATTCATCACCCTGATCTCCCACAATTACTATGACAGTATTTTCCAGCATTCCTTTCTGTTTCAGGCCTTCGAAAAATTCTCCAAGTTGAATATCCAGCTCAAAAAGTGTTGCGGCATATAACGCGTGGGTGTATTCACCCTTTTCCGCTTGTGGCAACTCGTCAAATTGCCGCCAATACTCGTCGTTAAAAATCGTATAGCCATCATCAAATATTTCGTACGATTGGGATGCGCTCTGATACGAATCAAGACGTTCGCAATATGCGTAAGCGTCTCCGGTTAACCGGAAAACAGCATCCGGATGCAGCGATCTCAGTTTAAGGTAGGTAAACCTGCATAAGTCCTCAAACGTCATTCGCTTTCTGTCGGGTCCGTCATGAAACAACCGCACATGTTCGTTTGCCGGCATATATGGCTCGTGCGCGAGATAAGTGTGCATAAAAAAGAAAGATGGCTTGTCCAACCGGCCGGATAATGTTGCGACCACGTCAAGCGTTTCTGTCCATATACGGGGCTCATCCGCCTCAAAAATCTCGTCAAATCCCCGCTCCATCCCATGGGTAAGCGGTAAATGGGGATCGGTGGTTGGTCCCAAAAAATACGTCCGGTATCCCCCTTCCTTCATGAGTTGCGCGAGGGTCGGAATATCGTTTGGCAACACACTACTGTAAGGTAGATTCATCGTATGGGCGCTCGGATACAGAGAGGTCATCATAGAAAAATGGCTATCCATCGTACGGGCCGCGGTAGCATAGGCACGGGAAAAAATTCTTGAGTTCGCCGCAAACCGGCAAAGATTAGGCATCGTATCTTTTGTATATCCAAAACACGGCAGGCTTTTTGCACGGACCTGATCGAGTGAAATAAATATAACGTTACATTTTTTACACTCTATACGGTGCTCTTTTTGCCCTACAATGATGAACCCTGCGACAACCGCGGTAATAATAAATAAACAAGCGTATCGCAGGAAATTATTAAACATGTGTTATCTCATTCTATGAATATGATCGCTCCGCAGCAAGCAATACGTATATGTATCCAAACCGCTGCATAGCCTTAGGCGGGATAGGATATAATACGCGCATATATACAAAACATAATTACCGTAAATAATTATAACGGTAAGGCAATATCCGCTTTCACGCATAACGCGATAGCGGCAGTCTATATGACTCATCCTATTAAAAATATTGATACCATCCCAACAGAAACCACCCATGAGGGAACAACGCAAGTGAAACGCCTTGTCCCGCCGCATGGACACCATCAGGGCAATGTAGCGACAATGAACTATGCGTGGCTCGAACCGGGTAGGCAACTCACCCCACACGAACACGCTGACGGGGAAGAGTTTTATTTCTTTCTGGAAGGAAAAGGGCAGATGCTTGTCGGCAATGATTGGTTTGACGTAACCGCCGGTGATTTCGTCACCGTTCCCCCTTCTCATGCACATAGCGTCAAAAATACCGATGATGAAAGCCTCGTGTTCCTCACGGTCAGAACTCAGATATAAAACCACTTGCGCCGCGTACCATTATTTAGTAATGTACATTACATGAGTTCACTGTTTTTCTCGTAAAGGGAGCACATACAACGGGGATCGCTCCCGTCCTCGATCAAAAACCATAACGGCCTTGCACCTAAGGGGTCGTTTTTTTATGCAAAAAAGAGAGGAAATATGATTGCTGCGTTTCTTATCACTTTGCGGGAAGTTATTGAGGCGTCGCTTATCGTTGCTACGATACTTGGTATTCTTATCAAGCTCAATCAGCAAAAAAGCGTCCGTACCGTTTGGTTAGCGACCATGTTTGCTGCGGTGTGTAGTGTCGGATTACTTGGATTAGGAAGCGTTTTCGGAATTAAAATTCAGGAACTGTATTCCGGAAAAATAGAAGAATTTATCGAGGGTATTTTTATGGTAACTTCAGCGGTATTTATCACCTGGGCGGTGTTTTTCCTACATAAATATTTTGCAGGCTACAAAACCCGGCTCATCGTCAAAATTAGTGAAACGATAAAACAGGAAGAACAAAAAGGCCTATTTTGGCTCGCATTCACCGCTGTGTTCCGGGAGGGTTTTGAAATTGTACTTTTTCTCTCAACTATTTTCTTCTCCGCTAATCCTCAAGAAATATTCACTGGGTTTGCCGGCGGACTTGTCGGCGGACTATTCATTTCTGCGGGGCTATTTGCCGCTACCATTCGGCTCCCCATCCTACTCGCTTTCAGGACAACGAGCATACTGCTTATATTCTTTGCCGCCGGTTTGTTTGCGCGTGGTGTGCATGAATTTGCCGAAGCCGGTGTGATTCCTGAGCTAACCACTGTAACGCTCGCTTTTCTTCCGGCAAAAGCTACCATCGCTGGGGACATGATAAAAGCTATTTTCGGAATAAGCCACACGATGGACATTACACAGCTCGCTATCTATGGTAGCTATATCGCCTTTATGAGCTGGTGGGTATTCGTACGTAAAGAAAAAACCCAGGCGCGCGAAGTTGCGGACTAACCCCAATTTCTGGTATACTAGCGCGTATCGTCAATGGCCGTGTCTCAGGTGGATGCCTCGTGTGTTCGTGCCCGTCACCCCGTTTTCGAACTCCATTTATGAAACAGGATATCCGAAATATCGCGATTATTGCCCACGTGGATCACGGAAAAACTACGCTCGTGGACGGCATGCTGAAACAAACCCACACGTTCAGAGAAAACCAGGCGGAAATGACGGCGAGCACTATCCTCGATAGTAACGATCTGGAACGGGAAAAGGGTATTACTATACTTGCCAAAAATACATCGGTTCACTACAAAACCACCAAAATTAACATTATCGACACCCCGGGACACTCCGATTTTTCAGGTGAAGTCGAGCGCGTCATAAATATGGCTGACGGAGCACTCCTTATTGTTGATGCTGCAGAAGGCCCGTTGCCGCAAACTCATTTTGTTCTCCAAAAAGCATTGGAACACAACCTGACCGTCATTGTGGTAATAAATAAAATTGACCGCAAAGACGCAAGACCTCAGGAAGTTCTTCACGAAGTTGAAGA
Source organism: Candidatus Gottesmanbacteria bacterium UBA6580 (assembly GCA_002433895.1). Classification (GTDB taxonomy): domain Bacteria; phylum Patescibacteriota; class Microgenomatia; order UBA10105; family UBA927; genus UBA927. The sequence continues at coordinate 167,091 of DJJA01000003.1, read as the reverse complement.
GTTGTTCCTGCATCTTGCCCACCATGAAGGCCACCTTAATTTCCCGGTGCTGTACGCCATTGGCCGCGAAGAAAAAGCGTGGGCAACATTCCCCGAGCATGCGGAGGAGCACGCCACACTCGAACCGTTATTTGAAGCAATCATCAAGCATATTCCCGCGCCCGCCGGAGACGGCGAAAAGCCATTTAAAATGCTTGTCACGACGCTTGATTTTGATACACACAAAGGAAAATTTGCCATAGGCAAGGTGTCCCAGGGTAAAGTGAAAAAAGGTGACTCCCTCCTGATCTTAGACGAAAATGAATCACGCGGAACACTCCGGGTAGATGAAGTGTTTACGAGTGTCGGTCTCAACCGGGTACCTGCTTCCGTAGGCGAAACAGGTGACATCATCGCGATTACCGGAAATGGTGATGTGTCTATAGGACAGACATTATCTGACCCCGTAGACCCTACCGGATTTCCGAAAATGTCAATCGAGGAACCTACCCTTAAAGTGCTGGTCGGTCCGAACACTTCCCCATTTGCCGGTAAGGAATCAAAATTTGGCACGCCCACTCAACTAGCTGACAGACTTACCCGCGAAATCGAAACAAATGTCGGACTGAAAATTGAACCGAGCCAGACAAGTAACGGATTCCTTGTTTCCGGCCGGGGAGAGCTGCATATTGCCGTCCTTCTTGAAACAATGCGGCGTGAGGGATTTGAGTGCCAGGTTGGCAAGCCCGAAGTCATCGTTAAAGAAATAGATGGTGTTATCCATGAGCCGTACGAAGAGCTTACGATAGAACTCGATGGCTCGCTCGTCGGTATAATCACCGAAGAAATGGGAAAACGTCACGGTGAAATGCTCGACACTCACACCAACGAACGCGGCGTAACAAAAATGGTCTATAAAATTTCAACCAGAAATCTCCTTGGGTTTAGAGGAGATATCATGACGAAAACCCGCGGCAGCGGTATTATCGCCACCCGTATCATCGGCTATTTCCCTATTACACCGAAAAAAGCAAAAGCAAGAAATGGTGTACTTATCGCAATCGAAAGCGGGAAATCCACCGGCTACGCGTTAACTACTGTCCAAGAACGGGGAAAGGCATTAATCGGTCCGGGCGTGCCGGTCTATGAAGGTATGATTATCGGAATAAATAACAGAAGTGAAGATATCGATATCAACGTATGCAAATCCAAACGGCTTACCAACATCCACTCTGCAAACGCAGATATTGCTATCCAACTTGATCCCCCACTACAAATGAGCCTAGAGCAAGCGCTTGATTTTATCGAGGATGATGAACTTTTGGAAATCACTCCCCTTTCACTACGGCTTAGAAAAATTCATCTTTCAAAAGTGAACCGGGTCCGTTCCGCCAGAGGCGCATCCACAATATAACTTATTCTCCGGGAAAATATCTCTGCTGTGTTACTCGAGGTAATCTTTGAGTTTTTTGCTGCGCGATGGATGACGCAATTTCCGTAAGGCTTTGGCCTCGATCTGCCGGATGCGCTCACGGGTGACTCCAAACTGCGCGCCGACTTCTTCGAGGGTGCGGGGTCGACCGTCTTCCAATCCAAACCGGAGAATTAATACTTTCTTTTCGCGGTCCGACAGCGTGGCCAGCACCTCTTCCATGTGTTCTTTCAGCAACTGGCGGGATGTCTGATCATACGGCGTCGGGCCGGGATCTGATATAAAGTCTCCTAAATGAGAATCTTCTTCATCACCCACTGGGGTTTCCAGACTGGTGGGTTCTTGTGAAACTTTCATGATCTCGCGGACTTTCACCACATCTACTTCCATTGCCTTTGCGATTTCTTCGGGTGTGGGCTCACGGCCCAAATCCTGCATGAGCCTGCGGCTTATGCGCGCAAACCGGTTGATTGTCTCAACCATATGCACCGGAATACGGATCGTCCTCGCCTGATCGGCAATAGCCCGGGTGATCGCCTGCCGGATCCACCACGTGGCGTATGTCGAAAACTTAAATCCCTTGCGCCAATCGTATTTCTCAACAGCCCTAATTAACCCCTGATTACCTTCCTGTATCAAATCCAATAAGCTCATACCGCGACCGATATATTTTTTCGCGATGGAAACGACGAGCCGCAAATTACTTTCGATGAGTTTCTTTTTTGCCCGCCGGTCACCTTTTTCGTAGCGCTTCGCAAGGCTCATCTCGTCAGCAAATGTAAGGAGGGGAATACGCCCGATTTCTTTTAGATACATCCTCACGGGATCAGAAATACCCTCATCACTTGCCCGCACTAACGCCTCTATTTCTTTTTCCAAATCGGCAATACTTTTTCTTGCTTCCTGTTCAATATCGGCGCTCGTGGTTTCAAACACATCAACCCCTGCGCGGATAAGCTGGTCATAGAGATGGTCTAGTTCGGTAATTTTATCTTCAGGTTTGGGGAAAAGTGCCAGAATGTCGTCCTGCGTGACAAATCCGTTTGATTTGCCTTGTTTAATAAGATTGGGAGCGGTTCCCGCGGATTTCGGTTTTTGCATGGTGTTCTCCGAAAGCCAATGTCGCACGCAACATTAAAGCTTCGATTAAACGTATTATAGCGTATTTACTTGCCTTTTTCTATGGCTGCCCGTTTTTGGGTCAGCTCCATAAATTCCTGATCATATGCGGCGCGTTCTTCGTTGGATATATCCGGATCACGCTGTTTCCTGCTAATTTCTTCCAAGCGGACATTGATATGTTCAAGACGGACTTTGCGGATAGCTTTATCCCACGCACGGCTAAACCGCACGTCATCTTCAACAAAATCAGACACATCGGTTAAAAACGCCTCGTCAAATGTCGGGATAAGCTCGCTTGGCAGTGTCTCGGCAAAATCTTTCGCCACAAATGTCTTTCGCTCGTTCATGAAGAGCTCTAATTTTTCCATAATTAAACGGAGCGGCTTAAAATGAAACTCATTGACCGGAATAGCAGCCATACAAACAGGTAACAAATCATGTGTTTTGCCCTGCAGCAGCAGCGCCAAAAGATACACTTCGGATTTTTCCACCAGCGACAGCATCTTTTTTTCTGCCAGCTGTTCCTGTTTTTCCCTCGTTTGCCCGCCTCTTCCGGTTCTATACTTACTCATCCCCTGTTGGATTGTTTCTTCCGATAACCCCAATCCTACCGCGAGCTTTCGGGCATAGTGTCCCTGCACAATGGGATTATCCATTTTCATAAGCACCGGAATAAACTCATCGGATACTTTCCGTTTGCCGTACGAACTTGAAATATCGTACCGGGAAAGCGCGGATGATAAAAAGTAGTCATAAATCGGCGCCGCCTCTTTAATCGCTTTTTTCAGGAGTCCGGGATTTTCCCGGGCGGCTTCATCAGGATCTTTTCCTGACGGCATCACCGCGACCCGCATATCAAATCCTATCCGTTCGGCAATTTCTATACCTCTTCGTGCTGCCGCGTCGCCCGCAAGATCGCTATCTAGGGCAAATACAAGACGTTCAGCAAAACGGCGGAGTAATCTGGCATGGTCTTCCGTCACTGCTGACCCCTTTATCGCGACGACATTGGATATTCCTGCCTGAAAAGAAGAAATGACATCGAGCTCCCCCTCCATAAGTACTGCTTCATTACTTTTTTGGATGGCATCTTTCGTGACATCAAGTGCATACAACACTTTGCCCTTTGTATAGACCGGAGTTTCTGATGTGTTTATATACTTAGCTTCTTTTGCGGCCGGGTCGAGTACCCTTCCCGAAAATCCTACCACGTTGCCCCGGTGATCTTTTAGGGTAAACATGACCCTACCCCGGAACCGGTCATAGTATCCACGGTTACCCCGGATAACCAAACCTGCAGTCTCCAGCACGCGCTCTTCATATCCTTTTTTCTTGAGAAATCCCAACAGGCCATCCCAATTATTCGGGCTATATCCCAAGGTAAATGTTTTTATCGATTTATCAGAAATACCGCGATGCTTCAGGTAGTCCATAGCGTTCTCTCCTACCTGATGCTTTGTCAGCAAAAAATGATAGTACTCACTCGCCAGGTGATTTACCTCCAGCAGCTTCTGTCTCATTTTTGCCTCTGGAGTATCTGTTGCCCGGCGTTCCAGCTTGACACCAGCACGCTCAGCAAGCGTTTCAAGCGCTTCAGAAAAATCAACATGCTCTGAAAGCATGATAAAATCAAAAATACTCCCTCCCTTGCCACATCCGAAACAATGAAATGTCTGCCGGTCGGGGCTTACCATAAACGACGGAGTTTTTTCGCTATGAAAAGGACAAAGCCCTTTAAAGTTCCGTCCTGCGTTCTTGAGCTGCACGCGGGCTCCGACAATATCAACAATATTTAGTCTTGATTTGATCTCATCAACATCAGTCATATAATGAGCGCAGAATAACACACTAAGTGAAGGATTTCTAATATCTGCCGTCTGCCAGAGCAAGCATCATTTGCTTCTGTTGCATCTGTTACAACGGCCAGTTTACATCACCAGAGGAAGTGAAAACTCTTGGGACCGGTAACGGAGATACCACTCCACCGCTTCGCCATGGTCAAAAGCTAATCCGTAAAGCGGCGGGAGCTCGCGTATTGGCACCCAGGCGACCGCAGTTGATTCCCCATCTTTTACACCTGCTTGCTTCGTTGGAGTAATAAGAAAATGGAAGGATACATTTTGTCTATCTTCATGCGGTCGGTGGGGATCAGTTTTAATAATAAATAGTGATCGCACCTCTCCATCCCAGCCGGTCTCTTCTTTGAGCTCGCGGAGCGCACCCTGTGCGGCTGTTTCGTCACGGTCTAAATACCCGGAGGGTAATGACCACTTACCGCCTTCTGATATACCGGGCGACCGCTTAACTAAAAGCAACGCACCGTCCCTTTCGACAATCGCATGAACCACAACATGACGGAGGTTCGCTGCTTTTCCATTTTCAAACGCACAGGTAATCATACAATGATTAAAACGGAATATATGAATTCCATTCCCTGTTGTCGTTACGGGTGAGTTGCATCACACATAAATCCAAAGGCCTTATAACTGCCCGGAGCAATAGTTCACCAAACACGGGAACATGCGCGATGATCCACCCTTGCCAGGGGGCAATACCAACAACACGAAACGGGAGATTTTTCAGATAATACATAACCGCGCGGCGTACAGGTTTGCTCCAAATATTTCGGATAACCACTATTCCCCGCACCCGCAGTATTCTACTTACGAAATACATGTCGGTCATCACGCTATCAAACCATTGGCTGGCATCGATAAACACCATATCGACTTGTATTTTTTTACTCAACAGTCCCGCGAGATACTCCTGACTCGTCATCCCTTCTTCTTGTATCACGCCTTTTTGCTTCTTAATAAACGTGTCTATTGTGTATCGTTTTGGGGGATTTGGAATGTGATGATAGGGATCAATAATAATATGGCGATGAGGAAGGTGCGCGGCACTTTGTATCCATAAAGATGAAATACCATAACGAAAACCCAGCTCTACGATAACTTTCGGTTTATACTGCTCTATGATATGAACCAAAAATGCGCCTTGCGTGGCATTAATCGATACGGGAAAAAGATCAGGCGCTATCGCGTTGGCGAATTCCTTATCGGCATATATACGGGTCAGTAGTTCTCTTGCGGCATTCATTGTTTTAGCAGTGAAACGTATGGCTGGGATGCGTATACGGCGGAAATATCTACCCCCTCAACCATAACCGAATACACTTTTGAAAAATTCTTCAGAGACACCGTTTTATAATCCCGGTACGCGGCAATATACATATCAGCATTACTAATCGACTCGGTGTATATCCACCCTTTTTTTAACAACCGCGGCAGCATACCATACCGCGCATACGGAAGCATTTGATCAAAATAGACGAACCGGGAAGGATTATCCGGCCATGTAACAAGATGTTCAAGCGCTTGTTTTTGGGAAATCCCCCAGTAATCCATATCAAAATTTTCCTTTGCGTTTTTGTACCCACCTGCAAGCATATTAAAATATACATACTGGTTCGGGTGATTACGCACTATAAACGCCAGGGCAAAAAAACAGTCCACGCATACCGCAACGGTCACTCCAAAAAACAACCCCCGCAACAAAACAGACGCTTGACGTTCATATACTGCCCGGAAAAAATAAACTGAAAATCCAATCAGGCACGGATATATATAATATATGTGACGCCATCCATCATAAGAACGCGGATTAAAAAATACCGACACCGCAAATGTCCCGACGATTATGGCAATCATCGTAAAGTTCGTCCGGTATTCCGAAGTATGGTATTTCCCCGTCCTGATTGACTTCGCCACATACCATCCAATCCCTGCAATAGCAGTGCCTATAACCGATAATAAACCGGTAATACCAACCCACACAAAATGGTAATGCCATGGTAAATTCGGACTGATATACCATGTACCGAAATATAACGTCGGGACACCAACGGGATTTGCGGCTGACTGCCAAAATCCAATAATATTCCGGAGTGTATCGTTCCAAAAAACGGGAAAAGTAAAAAACAGTGTCACGAGTGATACGGCAATATACCCCGTCGCTACCGCCGCCCTCCTCCAGATACCCACATCCTTATGCAGCGCCATCGTCAGCGCCACCGCCATAAGCAACAGAAGGCCTTGCGCGCGCACCGATATGGCAAGGCCGGTCACAATCCCCGCGACAGCTACCGTCATCCACTTTTTGGGATTTACCCAAAAACCCGCGTATAACACCCAAATGGTCATCGATAAAAACGCCATATCTTTCGTGTTATAAAATCCCTCCGCAAAAAACCGGGGAGTAATAACGAGCAAAATGACGCCGAGCAGTCCGTATACCGGGTTATGGTGTATGGCGGCAAGCAGCACATAAAAAACGATAAGCGAACAAGCGAAAAATAAAAATATCCCCAAATGCCGCGCGCTCATGATATCGATACCAAGCCAATCGGTAATGCTATTGCTCACAAGATAGAGTGGCACCTCAAACGCCGGTCCATAATACCGGTCGAAATGCGTTTGTATTTCCATATTTCCATGAACAATACGCTCATAATTTACCCGGCCGATGTCTATCTGGGAGTATTCGTCTATGGGAACGCCATAATCGGGGAAAACTCGTAAGCCGGTAAGGAGAAATCCAAACCAAAATATCGTAAATAGTATATGAACAAACCGGAAATCACCGAAGAAAAAACGCTTCACTTGCCCATTATCTCACCAATTGCTGAATTGTGTTACACATGAACAAAAAACTGGTAACGTGCGGAGGAGACAGGACTCGAACCTGCGAGGGATTGCTCCCGTACGCTTTCCAAGCGTATGCCGTAGCCGCTGGGCCACTCCTCCAATATGGCAATTATATCATTTATAGAGCTTGATCTGATGCTATAATAGCCACCATTGTAATTTTTCTCACAACAAACGTATGCGCAAAGAACATGGTAGACAAAAAAGACTCACCGGGAGAAAAGCGCTGCTTCTGACCGGAGCAATCGCGCTGTTGGCTCCGCCGGCTATTAATTTTGACACGACCCACCGTGTGATAACGGCGGCCTTTGGCCAACCGGTACATTGCGCCGATAACAGTGGCAACATTCCCTTTGACGCGATTGCGGTATTTGACGGCGGTCCATCGTATGGAAAAAATGGACTACCGTTCCCGAATGGCATCACCAAAAAACGGCTGAAAGCAGCTGCCATCAAGTATGTGGAGTGGGCGCTCGAAGGAAAAACGCCGAAACAGGTCATAATGTTAAATGGCGAAGGCAAACGAATAAACGGTTCATATGACTGGGTATTCCGGAAATATGTCGCTGAAATATCAAATAACCGCGTGACCGTACCGGATGGTGCAATTATCAATGAACAGGCAGCAAATACATCCAAAAACGCGGAAAGCCTATCAATTATCGTCAATCAGCAGCAGCTGCGACGGGTAGCAGTGTTTACCACAGCGTCACATCTTGCGCGCACCATGATACTCACCTGCGGATGGGACGTGGCAGCCAATGGATTTGCCGCAGAAGACGTCATCGTCGCGCATGATCCCATGGAAGCGCCGGGGATAATGGCACACCTTAACTCTCCCGCTGTTCGTAAGAGCAACACACTTGAGTTCTGGAAACGGACAACGTTTCCGTATGACACGCACGGCAAGCTGCTCACCTGGATGAAAGAACAAACGAGAAAATCTGCCAAAAAGTGAAGCTGAAGTAGTTTCATGACACGGGGAGGAATATAATACTTCTCATGTCAATTCACACCAAAGCACTGCTGGCTATCCTTGTTTCCGCTGGTTTATGGGCAAGTGCCGGATCGGTTTCCAAATTGCTTTTCATGGAGGTACCACCATTTGTTGCCGCCAGCCACCGGTTTATTTTGGCATCACTGATAATTCTCCCTTTTTTTCTCCGTACCAATAAACCAAAAGGTTTTTGGCGCGCGCTGCTACCGCTTGGATTATTCAACACGGGAAATATTTTGTTTTATTATTTAGGACTCTCGCTTACTACGGCAAATACGGGGAGCATACTTGGCACAACAATTCCCATCACTGTAGCGCTTTTCTCTCCATTATTTTTAAACGAGCCCATCCAGAAAAATAAACTGGCGGGCATATGTATCGGTCTTATCGGCGCACTCTGTATCGTGCTGTTACCAATGATAGACAAAGGAAATATTACGTCAGGGAATTTGCTGGGTAACATATTTATGGTTGGAAGTCTTCTGTGCTGGACAATGTATATTATTTTTTCACGGCGCATACTCTTACACGGGGATTTTTCTCCTATTCTGTCCACATCAGTCAATATTTTTACCGTCACGATTGCGGCAACCGCCGCCGCACTTCTTGCCGGCCAAACACTCCTTTCACCTGCTCTCACTATCCCTTCATATACCGGCGTGTTGTTGTACGCGGCGGTCGGAATTACTATTATTACTTTTTTCCTGTTTCAGTGGGGAGTACAACACGTTTCTGCCTCAACAGCATCGCTGAAAGAATACATACAACTGGTGATAGCTGTCGCGATAAACGCGGTTATCCTGGGCGAACGCCTTACACTTACCTACCTTCTCGGAGCAGCACTCATTATTGTCGGGGTAGTATTTGCAACAAGCAGCCGGATTACAAAAAAAATGGCGGCGGTGTTATTTAAGGAGGGGGAATAATCACTTAGCAAATTCTTCGTGGATAGCTTCACGGATATCTTTCCACCAATCCTGCGAGTCGGTGACTGCAAGAGAGGTCATAAGTTCAATAGACTCAGGTAGCCGCACTCTTTTGGAATTTGCATCCATCCACTCCTTAGCATGCGTATTTCCTTTTTCCATCAAAATTTTGCACTCCACTCCGAACGCAATCACATTTGCTTCATATACTACTTGGGCATCAAGTGATTTTCGTGCCTCATATTCGCTTAACAATGTCAGCAGATCGTCATCTACGCCTTTAAAAATATCTTCGTTTGCTTTGTCTTCATGCCGGGTCATATACAGTTTCGCCACCTTATCCATCTCACCGGTCCGCCCCTCATGAAAATCATGGAATATACTCATTAACATAATTTTTTCCATCGATACGTTCCGCGAAGCGTCACCCACGGCATTTATTTCCCGGGCAAGTAAATACGCAATAACCGCAGTCATAAACGAGTGCTCGCCAACGCCTTCTTCATTATCACCAAGGCGCTGCCAACCGGTCCGGAGCATCCGTTTGACGTTTGCCGCTTCATAGATAAGGTTCGTTAGCCTCTTTTGATCCTTCATAAATATAGTATATCAGCCTGAGTACTCCCGGGCAGAGTCGAACTGCCATCACAGCCTTCGGAGGGCCGCATTCTATCCATTGAACTACGAGAGCCTTACCGGACAAAACCGTGTGGTTTTTCCTGATATTGCCATTTTCGTGTCGCGAGTTGTGCATCCTCCACTCCCACGACCGAATGCATACATCAATAAGCGATGTACAAGCCTTATTATACCGCCTATGCCTGCTCTCTGCTAGAATTGGGTTATCAGTATGCGACGTGCCTTTATTCTATTTCTTGTACTTCTTGTCTCGTATCTCAGTTTGGTCGTTTATGCGCATCGCGCGCTGTTTTTTTCGCAGTTTGACGAAGCATATTGGAAAGATAGGTACGAACAGTCCCAATGGAAACTCCCGCTTTCGCTTCGCACGATCGGCGACGACGGATTATATCTCTATGAAGGGTACCGGCTTATCAGCGGAGGAGACCCTACCAGCACAAACGCTGAAATGCCCCCGCTAGGAAAATACCTTATCGGCCTCAGCATCATATCGCTGAATAACGGGTACCTCTACGGCCTTATCACCACGGTCTCTCTTCTTATCGGCACGTACTTTTTGGCGCTTCTGCTGATCAAAAAAACAGTCCCCGCGCTTATGCTCACTGTGCTTCTTGCAACCGACCCACTGATAACCAACCAATTTGCCCTTACCATGATGGATGCGTTACAGGCGGGTCTCCTCGTACTGTTTCTGTCACTCATCATATGCGCCGGCCGCACAAAGCGTCACCAGCCGGCGTTGGCGCTCGCTTCCGGTGTGGCGCTCGGATTATTTTCCGCCACAAAATTACCGGTACTCACACCCGTTATCATGGCTGCCGCCATCTGGTATATCCATGTCTCTACCCGCTCGCCACGTCTTATCGTTATGCTTTTTGTCGGCGGACTTATTGGGTATCTCGTTCCGTACACCGGCTATTTCACCCATGGGCATACCCTGCTTGACTGGATAAAAATACAAAAATGGACCATCAGCTTCTACCGCAACGCAAATCTGGCACCCACCTGGGGAAGCGATATCGTTACCCTTATTACCGGCAGATATCAAAATATTTTTTCACACCGTTGGGAAATCGCGCCTGAGTGGAGCCCCACATGGGGGATACTATTTTTTTCTGCAGTCGCCGCTGGCTTCACGAAGCTTCGCGACAAAGCAACAGACGCGGGTTGGGGGGTGGTTATCGGCATACTTTTTGTTACCCTCGTACTCTACGCTGTAGTCCCCTTTTGGGTGCGGTATCTTGTCGTCATTCTCCCGCTTCTCTATATTACCGGCGGCGCCATCATCACAAAGCTGCCCCAGCGTGTTGGAGCCGTTGTATACGGCGTACTACTGACGGCAAATGTCATTTCATCTATCCCCATATTATTTCCCTCACCACAATCGGTCATTAACCAGTTTGTCTACAACACAGAACATTTCCTGTTTGCGGACGTGTATGAAGACACCACAAAACATTTCCGGAGCACCGCAACAAGAGACGGGTTCCGTAGATTTGCTCATAGCATTATGGCAGACGGAGAAATTGAATTTATAAACATCGAACAAAAAGGGAAGGTAATAACCAGTCGCCAATCGCCACAATTTGTGCCAATGACGTTTACCTACTTTACCCGGCAACTCGGGACATTCACCGTCGACACCGATGTGCCTTTTGTGAAGGAAGACAATAGGTGGCGTATTCCATGGGACTGGTCTCTGCTTTTACCGGGACTTGATGACACCTCTCGCCTTGAAACACGGGTTTCTCCCGCGCGCAGGGGATCAATTATCAGCAGCGACAAAAAGCCACTCGCAGAAGACGTACCCGGAGTTATGGTATGGGTGACGCCCGGGCGAATAAACAAAGCAAAAGAAACAGAACTGCTGACGCTACTGGAGAACGTATTTAACGGAAAGCTCATCAAAGTTGCGCTTCACCAACGCATCGTGGGAAATTCGTTGCCTGATAAACCGGTAGCCATCGGCGTTATTCCCCGGAAGCCGGCGGATCCGGAAGTAGTCACGCTCGCCGCCTTTGATGGCATCACCTTTACTCCGGCGATAACGCGTATCACCAATACAAGCGACATCGTTGAAATAGGCGTGGTCCAAAACAGTTTTTACGCCGAATGCTGCACATGGCTTTACTCATCAACAACCTATGATGGCACTTCCGGGGTCGAAAAATTAAAAAATAATACGCTTAAAGGACTAAACGGCGGCACCCTCACGCTGAAAGATGCGCAGGGAAACATCGTGACAACATACATCAACGCAACTAAAACAGACGGAAAAGATGTAGAGCCTTAAGGGGTAATTTGGGACAAGTCACCGTTAATAACAATCGGCTGTATTGCGTGCATTTCAGTCTTGTAATCCATGTCGGGAACGGGATACAGCAAATATACTTTTTTTCCTAATCCAAACGCGTACCCCATCTCTAAAAATGTATTACCACCGATATATCCGGGGATCCCCTTTTTTTCATAATTCAGGATAAGGATAGCGTCCGCTATCTCGATTTTTTTGAAATGCTCACGGATGAAATTGTATTCAATTTTTGCGGTGATCCGCTCTTCATCGCTATCCATATATGATTCATTTTTATGAATATCATCGAGTTCGCCCGGCACATACACGGTAAACCCGCGCGACAACAACTCGTCACGCATAAACGCCATTTCTTTATGAAACTGCATACTTCCGCAAATTGTAATGGTCATAGTTCCTCTTTTCTGGCGGAGAGGGTGGGACTCGAACCCACAAATCCCCTGACGGAGATAACAGTTTTCGAGACTGTCCGGATAGCCATTCCCTGCACCTCTCCAATACCACCCACCAATTATACTTCAAAAGCTCGCCGATCTGAAAAAATCAGAGAGCGCGGAGATCACCGTCAAGAACAATAGGGTGCATGGCGGCTAGCTCTAATTCATAGTCCATCTTTGGTACCGGATTGATAAGATAAATTGTTTTTCCCAAATAAAACGCGATTCCCATCTCTAAAAAGGTATTGCCGCCGATGTATCCTTTCACCCCGTGATGCGTTGGGTTTATAACGAGTATCGCATCTGCTTTTGTGATTTTACGGAAGTGTTCACGGATGAAATCGTATTTTTTTTCCGCACGAAGCCGTTCATCCACCGTTGTAGGTTTAACAAATCCTTCTTTTTCTATCAAATCGAGGCTTTTGGGAACAAATACGCGGTGACCGAACGACGTTAACTCCCGCTGTGCGAGACGCATTTCTTTGTGAAAAGCAAGGCTGCCGCAGAGAGCAATTATCATATTCTTGTACGCCCAACAGGAGTCGAACCTGTATCAGAAGCTCCGCAAGCTCCTATTCTATCCATTGAACTATGGGCGCGAAATACTAGCGTATTGTACACCAATAGAGCGTATCGTGGCTAGGCTTGGGGCTTTTCCAGCGGGATTTTTTCCGATATCCATCGTGCGGCATTGTCCACCCAAGTCCGATCCGGCTCTTCACGGAACGGGATATGCTGCGCGATATATTCTCTGATTTTTTCCGGCTTTTGATCACCCAAAAGTATAATAATCCTCGGCGACATAAATGGCCTGAGTACCGCCATTTTTTGTCCCCATTGTTCGTCAAACCAAAAATCGGCAAACTCTTCCCACCGATAAAAATGCCCAGCGCTCTCTATCCCAAGGTTAGTGATGCGGTGTTTTACATCTTCAGGCGGAACGGTGGAGAGTACATAGATTAAAAACACAATCGACAATACCGTCGCGATAAGCACAAATTCCCGGACAAAAACAAGAATAACGGATAACAAAAATACGATCGCGAGAATATTAACAAAAAATTCCCGGTCCCGTTTCTTAAACAGCCGCGAAGGGGAGCTCCACATCACATATACTTCTTCGTCTTTCGGCTCTGATTGCGCTGCGGTCTTCATATATTCAGTATACCGAGATGAACCGAAATTGCAATGCAGCCTACATATACATTGGATGACAGAAGAGCGGAAAATACGGTAATAATCCGCGCCGTACTTCTCACGGCGGGGCATACCGCCATGTCTAGTAACGGTCATGCTGGATTATTCCAAAAACGCAGGCGGTCTTTTTAAAACGGGAGACAAAATTTTGCGGCGCGGGAAACCGAACACCCTTCGTTGACAGCCACCACACGCTACTCCTACACTGCCATTATGCCCGTAAAAAAGAAAAAACACATTACGACCAAGTGGTCACGCCTCCGCCTCATCGCCCTGATTGCCACCGGAGTAGTTTGCACAACCCTCATTGCGCTTACACTAACGGCGCTTCCTGCATCCCTAAAGAAAAAAGTGCTTCGCGCCCCTATTTGTGACCGCTGTAATGTCGTCGTCATATCCCTCGACACATTATCCGGCTTACACCTGCCCTGCTATGGATACCCGAAAAATACCGCGCCGAACCTTTGTGGGTTTGCAAAACGCAATACCTACTTTACCAATGCAAGTTCACAAAGCTATTTCACCCTACCTAGCCATATGTCCCTTTTCACTTCACAATATCCTTCTACCCACGGCATGCTAGAAGCGGGGACTTCTCAGCTTCCCCAATCCAGTGTTACGCTTGCCGAAACACTAAAAAATGCCGGATACGCTACGCTATACTACGGACCTATTGATAGCGAATATCTTCCGCTCAACAGGGGCTTTGCCCGTGGATTTACCTATATTGATGCCGAATATGACTACGAACGGGAATACGGGCTCGATAATTGGAAAAGAGGAATAGATAAACTGGATGAAAATCGAAAAAAAGGTGAACCGACTTTTCTTTTTCTCCACACCTATTATGTCCACCAACCATACCTACCTGGAACTCGGCCCTTCCACTTCAGTAATGACAGTAGTCAAAAAATTCCGGTGACAAAAGACGAATACTTTAGCTTCACTCCTGAGTTTATGGAGTTTACAAAACGATTTTTCCGTCAGAACCCTCCCATGACACAAAATCTTTCATCTCTTTTTTCAAAGTATATGGCCACAGATGACTATGAAACCGCGCGCCGGCTGTATAACGATTTAACAAGCGGCGACTGCAAAAACTACTGTCTGGAAGCCGAATATTTTTATACCCAACAAAAAGATAATCCGCAGGATGTCGCGTACATGAAGGCGCTATATGATGAGTTAATTTTTCAGCTCGACACCCAACTATCGGATATTCTCGCACAATTACAGCCGATGCTTTCGCATGACACTATCCTTATCATTACTTCCGATCACGGTGAAGAATTCATGGAGCACGGTGATCTTATGCACCGGTCACTTTATGGCGGAGTGCTTCGCGTCCCGCTCATACTATCCGTTCCTCAGGTACATCCGAAAGTTATTCACCAACCAGTAGGAATAATTGACATATATCCCACAATTGTCGGCCTCTTGGGTTTACCGAACATCCGGTCGCTTGAGGGACAGGATCTCTCGGACGCCGTTATGGGGCTGCCAACCTTACGGCTTTTTCGGCCGGTCATATCAGAATATTACAACTCTTTTAACCCAAAAAATGCTTCGGTGCCGTTACGTCAAAGAGCAATCACCACTTCGCGTTGGAAAATGTACCTACGGTCACTCGACGGCACTTCATCATCGGATATTGAATTGTACGACGTCATCAATGATCCATGGGACACCACAAATGTCGCAGACAAACACCCTTTTGTCGTGTGGTATCTCAAACAAATCCACCACAAGTTTAACAACGGCCGAACCTTATCATACCCACAAAACACGGCCGAATCCCTTCCTCTGCCAACCCCGGAACAACAACAACGGCTGTTTCATTATTAACAACACATAAAAAAGAGGGCCTATTCATAATTTGCGTTCTGGTTAGGACGCAGTATGATAAATGAAGTATTTATCTTTTTCATGCGGAAAAATCGCCCGCTCACCATCCTTATCGTCATGGCCGCTGCATATATAGGCATATATGCTTTTATCGTACGGCCGTATATAGCTCCCGTGAGCATTTTTCACACTCCGGCAATCCGCAACCCTGACCGTGTCTCCGCTGGTTATACGCTCATTGCGCCATATAATAACGCGCTGAATGCCGACGCAAAAAACAAGGGCGCTGTATATCTTACCGATATGCTTGGCCGGCCAGTCCACTCTTGGACTACTGACCGCCAAGTGTTATCCGCCCAACTATTGCCTAATAATCACCTTCTCGTCGCTATGGAGGCTCCCCGGTATTCTGAGATGTATCCCGGCGGAGGCAACACCGGCGTTATTCAAGAGCTTGATTGGAGTTCCCGGGTAGTACGGGAAATAGTTCATGAATCCGCACACCACGATGTAGCGGTTTTACAAAACGGCAACATTGCCTTTGCGAGCTGGGAAAAACTGCCACGCTCTATTGCACAGGAAATCCGTGGGGGGATTCCTGGTACGGAACTCAAGGGTGATATATGGTCCGACGAAATAATAGAGCTGGACCCCGCCGGAAACACTGTGTGGAGTTGGCACGCGCACGAACACCTACGTCCTGCCATAGATATCATTGACCAATCGCTATCCCGCTCGGGTTGGACGTATATTAACGGCATAAGCCACGTTCCGGAAAATCCAATCGATGGAGAAGAGGCATATCTTGTGAGCATACGGTCCATAAACACCGTCATACTTATACGGAAGCGGGATGGGGAAATAATATGGCGTTCACCGAAAGGAATACTAAACACCCAACATGATCCAAGCGTGCTTCCGAACGGTGCTATTATGGTATTTGACAATGGATTCACCCGAACCCCGTCACCCATACCGTTATACGGCAGCCGCGTCGTAGTGATAGACCCCAAAACCAACACCGTCACATGGACTTTTGACGGAGGGCCGGGTGTGATGGATAAGCTCGCTTTCTATGGACCGCTGGTCGGCGGGGCACAACAGCTTCCCAACGGGAACGTACTTATCACCGATGGCCCCCGGGGACACATATTTGAAGTAACACCGGAAAAAGAAATCGTTTGGGATATCATCAGCCCGTTTACCACAAAAATGAGCGGAGCCTTCCCGATTAACTTTCTGTTTAAAGCGCGGCGATATACCGAGGATGAAGTCGCGTTTCCGGATACCACTGCTCCGGCGTTTAACCGCGTGGGGCACACAATCGCCACCAGCCTGACGTGGTTGTACCCATGGAGATAGCTCCTGCTTCGCGTATGTATCAGCGGAGAGGGTGGGATTTGAACCCACGGTATCTTGCGATACGGAAGTTTAGTAAACTTCTGCACTAGGCCACTATGCGACCTCTCCTGTCTCTGCAACAACCCCTCGTATTATCCATTTCCTACAACCCTCACGCAAAGGAGACAAGGCCTCTCTTCGAGCGGAAGGGGTGGGATTCGAACCCACGGTCAGCTTGCGCCGACGCTTGTTTTCAAGACAAGTGCACTAGTCCACTATGCGACCCTTCCAAATACACACCATGTAAAACCCGGCGGAGGAGGTGGGATTCGAACCCACGCGAGCCTCATCGGCTCAAGGGTTTAGCAAACCCTCGCAATGGACCGGGCTATGCGACTCCTCCCGTACGCGTCATTATACCAAGAAACCGGTGGGTCACCTAACCGGTACATCATTGCTTTGAATGATTAAAACCTTCCCTGAATGAACGGTGATCGTCGCAAACCTGGCGACTATTTCGTTACTAATACCCAAAGTAGAACCAGAATGAAATGTTCTGCGCGACACATCATAGGCAAATCCCGAGAGACTAACCGTTGCCTGTGTATGCAGAGGAATTACCGAAACGTACCGGAGGTCATGCGTCTTTGGCAAGGTCAATTGACGACGCACAATATGTATTTTATTAAAGTTATCCACAATTATTCCATAAATATTGTGCGACTCTAGCCTCCCCAATAACTGTGTTGCTGCCATTGCGTGATCAAACCGCCTTCCTAATGCCCCAAATATGCGCACTTCCTTCGCCCGCAGCCGAATTGCCTCTTCTATAGCAAGTTCGAGATCCGTCACGTCTTTGTGTGGCAGGTACTCAATGTACACGCGGGATATGTCGTGAATACGTTTTTTTTCCACGACCGTTACCGAATCAAAATCGCCTATGGCGATATCAGGAGGTATTCCCCGCCGCACCAGCCACAGCGCCCCGCGGTCAACCCCGATAACGACATCTGACGCGCGGATAGCCTTCCGTTGTCCGTTGTGTATCACTCCACCAGCTACTATCGCGATCACTTTGGATTGTCCGGATAATCTATTGTTCATATTATCGTGCCATAGTCACCGCCCACACAAAACGCGCGCCTGCCCGCTTTAGCGTATGTCCCGCAGATCGCATGGTCGCCCCGGTTGTGTAGACGTCGTCTAACAATATTATACTGTTGTAACGCTCTAAACCATCGCTTTCACACGTAAATGCCCGCCGGAGGTTTATAAACCGGGCGCTCCGCTCTTGCATAGAAACCTGTGGCGGTGTATCAGCAATGCGCCTGAGTATACCCGTATGCATTTTTATGTGCAATCGTTGCGCGAGCGTACTTCCCAAAATCTCTGCCTGATTAAACCCGCGCGTTCTCTGCCGGTGTGTATGAAGTGGTATAGGTACGAGCACAACATCATCCCTACCGGAAATGCCCGGCAACCCGCTATATCCAGAAGAAATAAGCGCAATGAACGCTGCGGCAAGATCAAAAACACCACGGTATTTCAGTGAGGTGACCGCTTTCTTTACGATACCATCGTAACGGAAAAAACTCGTAAGGCCGTCCAAACTGTAGCGGGACCGGCACCGCGGGTGTGTCTTGCCATCAATTGCCGGCCGCCCACACACGGGACATATTGCTTCAGTGGGTAAAATATGACGAACTCCGGGTCTGCATCTGGCACAAAAATACGCGCCCACGCTGCCGCAACTGAGGCACCGTTTCGGGAAGATATAGTCCAAAACCGCCACAATAAAGCCTCCTTATACCATTGTACAAGGAGGCAGCATTGCTTGCCCGATCCGCCAGGTGGCGGACGCGAATGGGTGGAGATGCCGGGTGTTGAGCCCGGGTCCGAAGGAGTACATCAAAAACTTCTACAAGCGTAGTCCGTTTAGTTCTCTAGAAAAGAAAAAAGCGGACAAATACTTTTCTAGAGGGTTGATCGAAATAATACTCCGGTTACTCCCGATCATGAGTAACCTGACGGCCTGGCTTTGTTTACACCCCAAAAATCCTCACCAGACGAAAGAATAATCGGGATGGATCTTAGTTGGCGTACGCGTAAGCGTAAGCTGACTGTGATCGCTTGAGCATAAGCCGTTCTACAAGGTAGGCGTACTTTTCCTCAAGCTCGCTAAGTGTATTAGCAATTATAATTGACAATAATTTTTGCGGCTCTTTTGTCATCGCCGGCTTGCTGTTTTTTAACGTGCCCGCATCGTCGATCTGATGCATCCCCTATTTCACTTTCCCCCGGAAGTCCCGCTCAAGCTCTCTTTTTTGCACATCCTGACGCATTTTCTCCCGTTTTTCGTATTGTTTCTTGCCTCTGGCAAGTCCTACTTCGAGCTTCACAAAGGGGCCTTTAGTATACCAGCTCAGAGGAATAAGGGTCAAATTAGCGCCATCTATCTTGCTTTTTAGGCTTACGAGCTCTTTCCGGTGAAACAGTAGCTTCCGTGTGCGCTTTGGGTCATAGGTTCCTCCGCCAGCTGGCGGACTGGCGTAGGTATAGGGAAATATCTGTGCGTTGATAAGGTACGCTTCCGTACCGATAATACGCACAAATGAACCGTCGAGCTTCGCGTGACCGCTGCGCAACGACTTTACCTCGGCTCCAGTGAGGCTCACTCCTGCCTCTAACCGATCGAGGATTTGGTAATCAAACAATGCTTTTTTGTTTACTATCTTCATGATGGCTCCGGGGCTATTGTAGCGGAATGGTGTAGATTTTGCCTTCCGCAAGCAAAAACAGCTTTTTTGTGCTTTCTGAGGCGACTATCTTTGTAGGAGAAAATGACGCTTCCCAAACATATTGGGATATATACAATCCGTCTTTATCAAAGACCACAACCCGATGGCGTTCCGGATCCAGCACATACACCAGCTTCGCTTCATCATCGGTATACACCATAAGCAATGAGCCTAAAGCGGTATCTGCTCCTTGTGGGGTGTAGCTGTTCTCTTTCCCTGCGGTAAACCGCAATATGTTGCCTGTGGCAGTCCCCAGCCACACTGACCCGTCTATCGACATGCTGGTTGCCCTGGATAAATCAGGCAATGTGTCGGGATTTAAATATTCAAATAATGTGCTAAATCCCTGCTCTGCCGCTACGTATTTCCATATTCTGCTTTTTCCCGTGTCGAGAAGGTAAATGTTTCCTCCAAACGCGGCCATATCCGCGATACTTCCCCACTCATCAGAAGCGGGTATGATATTTGCTACTGTTTTTTGATCTGATAGACGGATTTGATGTATGCCTTGCGGCGTCCATACATATAATTTATCCCCATACGCAGCTATCTGTGTGCTACCCGAAAAATTTTCTCCTCCTCCGACAATGTCACTTTTTTTGGAAACAGCCCCCAGCGTAAACGCGGTTTTTCCCTGGGAGTCCAACACGCCGATTACTTCGTTAAAAAGCGACAAATCGGTCGCTTTTGCTCCGCTTTTTAACAACGACATATCAAAATATAACTCGGGAGCAACCTTGGTCACCCGCATAGCGCGGGTAAGATTTTTCGCTACCTCGTCGTAAAGCTCCTTCGCCTTTTTTCCTTCTTCTGACCGAAGCTTTTTGGCTATCACCGGATCCAATAAATCGCGCGCGGCAGCCAACCGCTCGCGGCCCTTCACGGGATTTAACTCCAACAGCGCCATCCCCTCATCAAACGAATGTTGTGCCTCAACGAGTATTTCGGACACCGCTGTCTTTGTATTGGATAGTATCTGTCTCCGGATACCAAGTATGACGCTTATGATAAACAGCCCGACGATTGTATACACCAGTAAATGCCGGCGCGACAGCATGTTGCGGGCACGCATAGTAGTCACCATCCGGCGCACCTTCATCCGCTGGTTTACGGTCATAAAGCGCCGGCCAATCGCTTTTGCCCGGGTAAGGAGAATTGTCCTGCTTATCTTGGGGGCATGGGTAATCGCCTCACGTATATCTTCGTTTTGCGGATCAGTAACCACTTCTTCTACCGCCTGAAAAATAAGTGCGGCTGCTCCCCCTTCATCGGTGTTTCGTTCATGCAACCGTATCGTAAGCTTTTCGGCAACCTCAGTGGGTGTTAGATGATCAAATACGCCAACTATTTCCTCTTGGGTTAATGTCCGGGTAAACCCGTTTGTTGCCGCGATAATGGTGTCTTCCGGCCGCACGCTGCCGGAAAGGGAATCTGCATTCTCCAATAGCTTTGCGAGCTTATTTTCGCGTTTCAAATACACACACCCACGGCCGCGTGAGACTAAATATATCGTACTCCCTACAGGAACGAGTAATACGAGGCTCACAATATCATCACTCATCACCTCATCCGCAATAGCAGTGAGCGCGGCAAGGGACACCGGTGCCGCATCAAAAGCATGGGTAAGTTTTGTCAGAAGCTGCACCCCACGGACGCGCGCCACCCCATCAGGCACATACACTTCCACCACTCCGTACGCATGGGGCGTCTGAAGCACCTGCCCCCATTTCGTCTCTGTCGCAAGCGCGACCACCGAAGCAGTTACCGGTCGAATGTGATCTACCATATCGTTCTCTAATCTATCGTATCACGAAATCGTCAGAGAATTAGAAGCGCGAGAAGAAAAACAGCAAGAGCAGCGATAAAATGTAAACCGGCGGCAAATCGTAGCACCGGCTCAAATGACTCTTCAAGCACATTAGCCATCAACTGTTCCTGACGGAATATGACCGCGGCAAATACGATATAGAGGCCAAAACCAAAAAGGACAAAAAATTTGAAAATAATAAAGGCGATATTGGTAATATCCGGGCTCATAATGATGATTTCTGCTTTTCTAAAAGCTCACTAATGGTTTTTACCACTTTAGCAGGATACGGGACGGTGAAAAATTCAATATTGGGAATATTTCCACCCGCTGTCTGTACAAATGCGTCACCAAAATCAAAAAACACGGAAAATATCCCGCTGCTTTTATAGGTAATATCCTGAATTTTATCCAATCTCGCTTCGGAAAATTCCTTATAAAGCAGGTGGACAAAATCTATATCAACGATGCGTCTATTGGTAACGATATAAATATTGAAAAACCACCGCAGAAAACTCATGAGTGCAAAGCCAAACGTGACCACATACCAAAAAGCAGTGCCAACAATGATGTAGTTGAGGGGTATGGTAACAGGCAACACAAGAAGCCGGGATAACAAGGGGAAAAACGAAACAGGAGCAAGAGCAAGGAATACCACGAGGAGAAACGGTCCTAAAAGCACGACGATGTGTTGACGCAAAAACAACACCACCTCTTCTTGATCTTCCTGTGTTTCAAAACGGACGCCATCGGGACTTACCGCAAAGCTCGTCAACGGAGTCATAATTGTCCGTTCAACAACGGACGGGTCTTGGAGGATTTTTCTTTTTTTCTTTTCTTCGAATACAGTGGGCATCAGCACGTATTGTACACCATGAACGATATGTGCCGCTACTTCTTCTCGATGTTAAACAATGGACCGACAATCTGGATGTTTGCCGGCGCCCGAAGATTAAAAAAGTCTTTAAATTCAACGCCTTCAAATGTCATCGTTCCTGCGTCTCCGCTTATGGTGATACCGGTGGTTCTCCCAAGCCCCCAATCAACACCTGAAACGGTCACGCTCGATACAGAACTAAACGGTGTTCCTCCACGGTTCTTCAGCTCCTGCTTTACCCTATCCCTATCCCACGTGTCAGTACCCGCAGGATTAGGCTTGTCCGGCTGATACAGATGTTCCTTGGTGCCGCTGTCCTTACGCGCCAGCAAAATTACGTTCGCGATATCAGCAACCTCTTCGCTTTTGAGCCACGCGCTTTTTCCGTATTCATTACGGTATCCCTGCGCCGCATAAAAACAGGGGGAGCTGCGGTCGTATGCTTTGCTCTGTAAATCCGAAAAGCTGGCAATGTCCCCATTTACGTCGCGGGTGCGCTTCGTCCACGACCGGTGGCTTCCTCCCCACACATCGTTGTTTTGGAACGTGTAGCCTCCATCAGTCGACGAAAACCATGCCGCAATTGCCTGGCCTCCCTGCACCATCACCTTTCCTGACGTGTCATTTACTGCCTGTTCCCACGCGCCGCCTTTGGGATCGGTCTTAAATACCTGGCAACTTTGAGTGGCACATATTGAATTGTTGCCATTGTCAGTAGAATACAGCGCGTACGATCGGGCAGCTATTGCTTGCGCCTTCAGCGCTTCCGCTGGCCAGCTCGCAGGCACTTCATAAATCCTTTTCACATATTCCTCGAGGCTCCCCGACCAGATCACCGATCCCTGATTTACTCCCCCGCCATTATTTACTTTTATCGTGATATTGCCTTTGTCCTGATAATCATCAAAGTTAAAGTATGCCCGCAATATTTTGTCATAATCATGCCCATCGTTTGCCCTCCCCAACGCGCCATACTGGTTCATGCCAACCCGGTGCGGAATGCCATATGTAAAAAATGCGAATGCCGGGGAAAATCCGGGGTTTAAATTCCGGTCGTCCGTACAATACAACGGCCCGGCGCCTAAGCTGGACGGCAGATTAAGACCGGAAAGTTTTGCCGCCAAAAATGATTGCTGTTTAGCGGACAGTGCGGCAATAGCTGATGATAGCTTTGTCTGGTAAGCGGAGGCGTCGCCCACTAATTTCCGGACTGATATCGCGCGGCGGTCCAAGTCTTCTTTGAGAGAACCCAGAGTATTCCTCTCCTTTTCCAGGCTGGACTTCCGGGCCTCTAGATCGCGGA
This sequence comes from Candidatus Gottesmanbacteria bacterium UBA6580, assembly GCA_002433895.1. Taxonomy (GTDB): domain Bacteria; phylum Patescibacteriota; class Microgenomatia; order UBA10105; family UBA927; genus UBA927. The sequence continues at coordinate 143,371 of DJJA01000003.1, read as the reverse complement.
TGGCTACCGCGGTCTGTGCAATACTTTTTTTGTCCTCATCAATCACCACGTGCTGATAGGTAAACGCCCGAAGCACCGCCCCCACGTCGGTTGAGGTCAGAAATGGCAACAGGGGGTTATACGTTTGTGTTCTCCGGTAGAGTGCGGCGATACGCCTCGTGGCAAGTGCGAGCACTGACGCCAGCTCTTTTTCTGCTTCAACTATTGCCGACGCTTTCTTCACTAAATCCACCTCTATACCTTTTATCCGGTTTTGGAACGCGAGAATATCCGCCTCCATTTTACTAAGCGCCGATACATGCGGCGCTTTCGCCTTTTCCATGGCGTTCCATTCTTCCTGACATTTCGCAATTTTCCGCGAACACTCGTCCGGATCTCCGCAAGACGTGTCGCAGCTTTGGGCATACGTGGCAAGAGGGACGGACAGTGTGATCAACACAAGCAGAAAACCAACGAAAAAACGGGAAAACTTCATAAGGTCTTTCCATTGTACCAGACCCATGAAACTCTACCCCTCGTCTTTTCTTATACCGCATAATTTGCTACACTTAAGAAGCATGAAACGGGCGGTACTATCGCTATTTTTATTTTTTATGAGCCTGGTATCTCTCCTCGTAATCCCGGCTTTTTCCGGTACAGGGAGGGTTGCCTATGCTGAAGCAGTCGTCGATCAGTCCCTGGGAGAGGCGGCGTGCCGGTCGGTGACCACACAAAACGGCGAATGTAAATCCTGTTTTGATGGCGGAGGTGCGTGGACGGCAATTGGTTGTTTTGGTGGTGATAGCCCAAACGCGTTTATCGCATCATTTATCAGGCTCGGCACAGGGCTGGGCGGAGGTGTCGCATTCCTGCTTATTCTATTTTCCGGTTTTCAACGCATTACGAGCGCGGGAAACCCGGAAAAACTGCATGAAGCAAAGGAGCTCATGACCGCAGCGATCTCGGGGTTATTACTTATCATTTTTTCCGTATTCTTGCTCAGGCTTATTGGAGTCGATATATTACAGTTACCAGGATTTAGCAGGGGCTAACTATGCGCACACTCCTTGCCCAAGTAGTTAATATCGAAGGAAACGGTGGCTCCAATGTATCCATTGAAGGACCGGTTAACTTTAATTTTGGCGACGCCACAATCGGCGTCATCGTCGGCCAGGCACTCCCCTATATTTTTGCGGCAGCAGGAATAGGATTGCTTCTCATGATCATCAGCAGCGGATTTTCCATCATGACGAGTGCCGGAGATGCAAAAAAATTAGCACAGGGCAGAATGACGCTTACCAACTCCATTGTGGGATTTATCCTCATTTTTGGAGCATTTTGGATTGTCCAGATCCTCGGTGTGGTTTTGGGGTGGGAAACCTCCATCGGGCAAATCTTCCAGTAATATCACTTCCCGAATCTTCGTTTCCTTTTGCCGTACTCTGCCAATGCTTTGTCTAGCTTTTGCGGAGTAAAGTCCGGCATGTGCCACGACGGAAAATATAGCTCGCTATATACGCCCTGCCAAGGCAAAAACCCGCTTAGCCGCTGCTCACCGCTCGTGCGGATGATAAGGTCGGGATCGGGAATACCCTTTGTATCCAGCGCGTCAGAAATATCATGTTCGCTCACGTGCCCACAATCGGCAAATTGCCGGACAGCGCGGACCAACTCATCCCTTCCGCCATAGTTAAGTGCGAATATTGCCGTAATTTTTGTGTTGTGTTCGGTTTGCTGCATCACATCTTCCAACGCCTTCCTGATATCTGGCGCAAATTTAGAAATATCCCCGATCACCCGAACACGGACTCCTTTTTCGTGCAACCGCTGCCAGCGTTTTCGGATAGTGTGACGGAATATCGACATAATCCCCTCTACTTCCTTCGGCTCACGCATCCAATTTTCAGTCGAAAAAGCCCAAAAAGTAATGTATTTCACTCCTCTCGCCGCGGCATGTTCGACAAGCGGCTCCAACACCTCATCAGCAACCTTCTGGTGCCCTGCAAGCACCTGCAAATTGTGCTCACGTGCCCACCTGCGGTTACCGTCCATAATAATTGCGATATGCGCTGGTATGTTGCCTGATTTCATAACATGTTAAAACAAGTGTTCGCTAATAATCTTCGCCCCTTCCGCCGGCTTATTCAAGATAACCTCCTCAACGCCCCGCAGCGTCTTTATCATCTCAAGGAGCCGGGCTTCGTCTTTCCCTTCGCACAGCAAATGCACGTTGGGACCCGCGTCAATGGTAAAGTATACGGGCAATGACGCGTTTCTCCAACTCTTCACCGCCGACATGATGCGTTCAGTCGCCTCATTCCAGTAAAAAAGCGGTGGATTCTGTGTCTGCATCACCCGATGCATATCGAGGCAATCTTCCTCGGTAATTTCTCCGAATCTGACAAAATTTTTCTCGTTCATCGCCTGTTGTATAGCCGCCATACGTGGTGGCACCGCAGCAAGACGCGAAGAAAGGTGCGGGCTGGTCGTAACCGTTTCCATGCCCTCTGTCGTTGACACCTTTTTCATGCGTTTATCCACAATAACAAGGACATCACGGATATCCCAATACGTTGATGGAAAAAGAGAGCGTGCATACGATGTTTCGTTATCATTCCCCTTTTCCCAGACGACAAATCCGTCCGGTATACTCCGGCATGCCGACCCACTTCCCAACCTGGCAAATATCGTGAGCTCTTTTTCCGGAATGCGTGATCCAAGCGACGCAAAACCCGCAAGTGTTAACGCGGCAAATCCTGAAGCAGAGGCCGCAGATCCGGCACCTTTGGGAAAGGTGTTTTTCGTAACCACCCGCGCATAATGCTTTACCCCTGCCCTCCCGCGGATCCTATTAAGTCCTTCGATGACGCGGAACACCTCGTGGTCCGAAAATTCCCCACCGAGCAGCGCGACCTCATCTTTATGAAAATCAACGGAAAACTCTACGGTGGTAACCGTATACGCTCCCGACATATTCATGGAAAGGGAATCATTAAGCGGCAACCGGAGAGCGGCATCAGATTTGCCCCAATATTTGATAAACGCAATGTTGGCCGGTGCCTTGGCGGTTTGTTTCATGGCTCAATCCTCGCTCCCTGCGCATTTGGTGAAATGTGGATAACTTGTCCACCAGCTTGTGTAATTGCTTCTTGTACTGCCGGCTGCTTATCGTCAGAAACAAGCGCAATCATGCAATCCCCGCCTCCCGCTCCTGACAATTTCGCGCCCCATGCGCCCGCTTTTTTGGAAGCCGCGATCAGCGATTCTAGTTTTTCAGAGCTTACTCCCAGATCCCGCAAGTATTCCTGATTAAAATCCATAAGTTTACCCACCCGTTCCCAATCTCCTTCTACCATCTTTGGTTTCGCTTCTTCGACAAGCTTTGCTATCGCGTCGTATATTCTATTAACGCGCTCGGGTTGCGCTTTCATTTTTTCTTCTACCTCCCGCACAAGTGTCACGGTATCTGCCTTGACCCCGGTAAACCCGACAATTAGCCGCATATTATTGACGGACAATGGTTCAATTGTTTTTCCTGCGGTCACAAAATATAACGTTCCGCCAAAAAGCGCTGCTGCGGCATCAAAACCCGATCCCTTTCCCTGAACATCCAAAATAGTCCGGTAAGAAAGCGTGAACAATGTTTTAAGACTGTCTTTTTTCCCCAAATACTCACGTAATGCGGCAATCATCCCCACAGTTACGGCGGCGGACGAACCCAAACCGACATTGCCGGAAAACTGGCTCGCCGTACGGATAGTGATATCGGAAATGGGTAAACGCCAGTGGGCTCTTGCCGTCTCGAGCGCCCTGCTTACAAACCGGGTATCCACATGTTCCGGCATGTCAAAATGAAGTTGCCCGTCGGGAGACTGCTCAACACACACGCTCATACGCTCACTTACTGCGGTGACCAAGCATGGACGGCCGTATACCACTGCGTGGTCACCCATCAACAACAGCTTGCCGGGCGCTGTAACGGTTACGTTTTTCATGCTGTTGCTTGCTCCATTTTTACACCCTCTCCGCCCAATACCACCTGGAATGTCTCGTATTTTCTCTTTTTTGCCAGAGCAATAATTTTCTGTGCCGTATCGTGGATAGCGACCACCACCCCGGAGCCTGTTTGTATCCCTCCGGCGCCGCTGATTTTTGCAACCCCTCCTGCTTCCTCAACCGCCCGGATAAACGCCCGGACAGGTGCGGACACGATGCCCATTTCCTCGAGATACTGTTCATTTTCCGAAATTGACCGGCGGAAACCCTTCTCGTCTTCATCGTGAATTGATTGCGCGGTTTGTTTTGTCACCTTTTCCACTGCGTCCAAAAGGACGGCAAATTTCTTCTCATCTCTCTTTTTTCCCTCACCAACGTGCGCCACTAAATCGCCCGTGCTTTCTTTTCTTCCGGTATTAATAAGCACAAACGGCGCAAATGTTTTGGGAATTTTAAAGGGCAACAGCCACAGGGTTTTCAAGAACTCCAGTTCTTTCCTATACCATAGGATGCCGCCGTGGGTAGAGACAGCAGGATCACTTCCGGAACTGCCTTTGTATATTGTCTTTTCTGCCTGGTACGCAATATCGTTTACGGCTTGAGGGTTCCACGGCATACCATGCCACACACAAAGCGCGCCCGACAAAGACACCGCGAGCGCAGACGATGACCCCATGCCGCTTCCTATAGGGATTGAAGAAGTAATCGTGATACCCACATCATCCTTAATTGACGCTCCATATTTTTTTTCAAACGCTGCCGATATGGCTTCGATATACCGGTCGTTTTTGCGCATCTTACGGAGCAACGTGGCACCGGCTCCTGTTTCTAATGTGGTGTATAACCGCAACGACGTAGCAACAACTAACGCCGGTTTACCATACACAACGGCGTGCTCGCCCGATAGATGAAGCTTGCCAGGAGCAGATACGGTTACTTTTTTCATACCAATGGTTTAGCTTTAATGCCGTAGGGAATAACGCCGTCAGGATCAGGGTGCGTCACGCGCCGGATAATCGTCACCACCCTCTGCCCAAACGTCAAATGGGCGTCATCATAATCAACCAGCTGACACGTCACCCGTTTGCCGCTCTCCAACTCGACGAGTACCACCGGATACGGCGCCTGGTCGGTGAAATCCCCGGGCGGCACACGGACAATTGTCCAGGACAATATCTTCCCCGTTTTTCCCACGAGGCTCGCGATATTTTTTTGGTTCCGCCAAATTTTAACCGGTGATTGCATATTATTTTTTAAGAATATGTACAACAGCGGTTGCCCCGCTTCCTCCGACATTATGTGCAAGTCCGATGGTCGCGTTCTCTACCTGCCGCTTCCCCGCGGATCCGCGCAGCTGATCCACAAGCTCGACAACCTGTTTTACTCCGGTGGCTCCCACGGGATGTCCGCACCCCTTCAGTCCTCCGGACGGATTTACCACAATACCCGCTGACGTTCCCAGCCTCGTCTCCCCTTTTTCGATCGCCGCTGCCGCTTTCCCCCGCGGAAAAAATCCTAAGTCTTCCATCGCTAACACTTCAGCTACCGTAAAACAATCATGCACCTCTGCCACACTTACCTGGCCTGCGGTGAGACCGGCAATGCGGTACGCTTTTTCTGCTGCGCGCTGCGTTGCGGTAAGCTGCGTTAGGTGAGCTCGTTGCGCGAGCCCCAGGGTGTCGGTCGCAACCACCGACGCGGCAACCTCAACGCTGCCTTTTATGTTTTTTGTGCTCAACACCACCGCGGCGGCGCCATCCGAAATTGGAGAGCAATCCAATAACTTCAGTGGATCTGCTACCCTACTGCTTCTCATTACCTGCTCCACGGTAAGCAGATTATGAAACTGGGCGTTAGGATTTAAGCTTGCGTGGTAATGATTTTTGACCGCGACTGCTGCTAACTGCTCCTCGGTCGTGCCAAATTCATTCATATGCATACGGGCTAAAATGGCGTATAGCCCCGGGAACGTCGCTCCGGCGTTTCGCTCCTCCTCACTCCCCGCTCCCATCAGCGCCGTTGCTACATCCTCCGGTTTATGGTCGGTCATTTTTTCTATCCCCAATACCACCACAGTAGCGTATTGGCCTGAAAGCAAACTGTTGACCGCATTATGAAGTGCTAACCCTCCTGATGCACAAGCTCCTTCTACTTTAAATGCCGGGACCGGTAACCCGAGTTCCTCGGCAAAAAACGCTCCCAAATGTTCCTGACCACCAAGCATTCCGGAAAGCATGTTGCCCACAAACAACGCCTCCACCTGGGCGCTCTCAATACGGGCATCTTTTAACGCACTCGAGACAGACCCGCGTGCCAGTGACCGGGGCGATACGCCCCATAATTCACCGAACTGCGTTGTGGCGGCGCCGTTTACAAAAATTTTCATAATTTATGGGTTAATTTTAAAAACTGGATATAATCAACGTATGTTTTTTTGCTAATGGCATCAGAGACGCGTAATGTTTTTTTCTCCCTCACTTGCTGTATTTTATTTAGCTCACTCGTTGTCTCCCATACAAACGCGTCGCTCCCCGCCCCTGAGCCATACGAAACCATAAATATTTTTTGGCCAGCACGGGCAATATCAAGCACTGCGGAAAGTGCCAACATCGTCGTTGCGCTATAAGCGTTTCCAATATGATCAACAAGCAGTGACGGCTCGAGTTGCTCCCGGGAAAATCCCAGGCGTTTTGCCACCTCCCGCGGGAATTTGCCGTTTGGCATATGAAAAATACAGTAATCGTAATCGGCTGCGGTTGTGCCCGTCATCTCAAATAATCGTGACGCGGCGCCCATAACATGACTGTAATACGCGGGCTCTCCCGTAAATCTGCCTGCATGTGACGGATAGCGCATACCATCCCTACGCCAAAAATCAGGCGTGTCTGATGAATAGGAAGTGTCTGCCAAAAGACGCGCGGCGACATGGTCACTTCCCAACAAAAAAGCAGCTCCTCCGGCTGCCGCCGTATACTCCAAAAAATCATGCGGCTTGCCCTGTGCGGTGTCAGCGCCGATCGCCAGTCCGTATTTCGCGTGCCCCGCAGCCACTAAGCCGGCGATTGCCTGCATGGCAGCGGTTCCCGCCTTACAGGCAAACTCCAAATCAGCGGCAAGATAGGCATTCCCCAACCCTAACAACTCCCCGACAATGGTTGATGTTGGATTAACGGCGTACGGATGACTCTCGCTCCCGACAAATAACACGTCGATATCGGTTGGATCGCCATGAAATGGCGCGAAACACGATAGTGCTGACTCGATTGCGATCGTGGCGGCGTCTTCATCAAACGCGGGCACTGATTTATCCGTAAGACCCAACGAATGGACCACTTCTTTAGCATCTTTTTTCCATGCGCGGGCGATATCCGCAATCGGAATACGGCAACGCGGTATATATGAACCATAGGATACGATACCGATCATATAATTTTTCCTCGCGCAAGCTTACTGTGCGCACGCGCCAATGTGCCCTGCTCCAAAGAACTCAATAATGATATTTCTCCCGCGAGTACCGTGGCGCCGATAATTTCAGCAAACCGGGTCGCATGTTCGCCACCTGTCCCCCCGGTAACCCCCAAAATTCCTAATGCCTCTTTCTGCGTTGCTAATCCAGTGCCTCCACCAATAGTGCCAACCATAAGATCCGGCAGGTATATGCTCACGTAAAGGTCGGCACCGTTTATCACCTCTGCGGTGGTAATACCCACGCTTCCCTCGACGGTATGCGCGGGATCTTGACCGGTCGCAATAAAAAGAGCGGCTATAATATTAGCGTATTGTGCATTAAACCCCATTGATCCGCTCATCGCGCTTCCCAACATACACTTTGCAAGCCATGTTTCATATACGCGTTTGGCGTCAGTCTTGAGCACATCACGGAGCACGGATTCGGTAAGCACTACTTCAGCCCATACTTTAATGCCCCGGTTCTCAACAAAATTTTTCCAGGACGGTTTCTTGTCTACACAAAAGTTGCCTGAAAGCGCAACACACTCGGCCCCGGTTTCCTCTTCGATGAGCTTTGAAGCGGCGTCGGTCGCAATAGTTACCATATTTAACCCCATCGCATCCTGTGTGTCGTAAACAAACCGCACGTACCGGTAACGTCCCACCCCTTCGGAACTCACCCCTGTGAGGGTGAGGTGACCGGATGTTTTTTCCGCCACCTGTTTGAGGCGCGGCATATTGTGCTCCAAATAATCGTGTAATTTTTTGTTTTCTGCTACATTCCTTACCTTAAAAACCGGTCCGCGGGTTGCTCCCACTCTATGGCTATCTGCGGTAGCTCCCCCGCTTGCGGTAATCGCCTTGCACCCACGGCTTACCGATGCCACAAGCGCCGCTTCTGTCGTCGCAAGCGGCACATAATGAGTAACGCGCGTTCCCTCTGATGTAAAAAGAGTGAGCGGTCCGGCAAGCCCCATAGGCACCTGGGCAATTCCTATCATGTTTTCACAATGTTTCGTGCTTGCAACAACTTCATCAAGCGTAAACGAACCAATATGTTCGAGCGGAACGGATAGCTCTTTTGCCACCGCCTCGCGCCGTTTTGCCACCGATTGATAATCCCGTATGTTCATAAAAATGGCACTTTAAATACTCCCCATCGGTACATATTCACTGCCCACCATGCAAGAACGGGGGCGCATAGAACCGCAACCAGCACGCTTTTTGCTAAATTAAGTTTGAGACTAAACCGAAGCGTGAGATAACAAAGAGTTATTTTCCACCATAACAGGGTCGCGCTAAATATCAAAAACAGCAGGCTAAATGTAATACCAAGCGCGCTTGTCGTACGGGGAGGCGGTAAAATCACGTATAACAGTGATGTCGTGAGGAACCACAAAATAGTCGGGATGAGCGTGTAAGACCACGCAATCAGCACTGTCGCAAAAGTGGTGCGCGCACGAAGCAGCCGGCTAGTTACATAAATACATCCGACGGAAAGCAGTGCCCCGCTTACTGATGCCCACAACAGCAATGTAAATTGCTGCGTTAACAAAAACGGCCGGAAAGAAGCCACCTTTACAAGGCTTGCCAAGCTAAAATACAGCACCATCGCGGCCGCAATAAAAACAAGCTCGCCAACCTTCCCGTGCTTAATGATGCGCCGATATGTTTCGTACGGACGGATAATTAAACCCGCCACGGTACGACCAAATGCAACCGCGTCCACAACAAGCATACCAATAAGGTCCATATACGTTAGTCGCACGAAAGCACGAAAAACCCGCGCTGTTGCCTTATTACAGGAATGATATACCCACAATAATCCTAAAAACCGCCCTGAAGTAAACTTGTGAGGATGGTGATCGTAGAGCCGATAAGAACATACAACGCCAGGACAAAGCCAATACTCGCCGCGACAAACCATGGCCACGGCATCACTTTCAACCTTTTGGTGATTTGTTTGTAGATTCCGGTAAATGGCCCGAGTGCCTGCGGCGGAATATCAGTTACTTCTTCCCATCGCTTTACAAATTTTTGGTACGTTGCGTCACTCATAAGTATTTATATCGATACAAACAATTCAACGAACGCGCGTCTTGCCCGAAAGAGCCGCGATTCCGCACTTTTAAAAGTTATGGAGAGCCGTTCGGCGATGTCTTCAACAGACACATGATCAAGATATTTAAGTATCAGCACCTGCCGGTGAACCGGTAACATGCGCGCCAGCACCCGCCGTATTTTTTCCTTAACGAGCGTTGCGTCAAGCTCCGCTTCGGGACCAAGCAACGGCGAGACGAGCATCTCAAGCTGTGGCATTTGAGAAAATACAAAATGCCCTATTTTTTTCCTCCGGTAGTAATCAATAATTTTATGGTGGCAAATAGAAAAAAGATATGTGCGCACACTGCTTTTCTGCTGAAAATCCCTAAGCCCTTCCAAAAATGAAAAAAGCGTATCCTGCAGGATTTCTTCGGCGTCCTCTTCGGTTTTTACCTTCGCAAGAATGTGGCGGCGCAATTGTGGGGCGTATTGCTGATAAAACGCTGCGGCAGCCCGCCGGTCATGGGCGAATAGTCGGGCAATAAGCGTTGCGTCATTCATGGGAACATCTGGTTACTTTAGCATAATTGACTGACCCGGGCAAATTCCTTACACTTAAATATGAATGTATGCTTGAACGCGTGTTTGCCCAGTCATTACAGGAATTAGCACCTAATCCGAATTTGACCAACTTCGGCATGCTGGTGACCGCCATCGTAAAAAATGCCTTCATGCTTGCTGGTATTTTAAGCTTCATTTTGTTGATTTTCGGCGGATTTAACGTTATAGTAGCCGCGGGAGACGCAAAAAAAGCGCAGCAAGGCAAAACGGCGCTCACCGGCGCGATAGCGGGACTTCTTATCGTATTGGGTTCATTTTGGATCATACAAATCATAGAGGTCATCACCGGTCTAAACATACTGAGCCCGCAATAATTATTGTATGAAAGAATTGGCGCAAGTTGGAGACATCGTCGGATCAATAGAAAGCCCGTTGTCGGGCACCGGGTATGGCAGCATACAAACCGGTGCGGTCGGCATGTTTATCACGAACATCCTCCGCTTGGCATTTGTCGCCGCAGGCATATATGCACTCTTTAATTTCATCATCGCCGGTTACAACTACATGAACGCCGCGGGCGACAGCAAAAAACTTGCTGAGGCATGGAGCCGCATATGGCAATCACTCTTAGGTCTCGTTATCATTGTTGGATCATTTGCCATAGCTTCGCTATTTGGGCATCTCATATTTGGACGGGCGGATTTTATTCTCAATCCGACAATTTACGGGCCAAACGAATAACATGAAATACTTAGCGCTTGAATTAGGACAAATTGGCGGTGAAGGCTTGGGGCCTTTCGGCAACGCGCCAGGAGACGGGCTTACCGGCATTACCAAGGTTGTGTCTTCTGTTATTGGCATCATGACCGTCGCTGCCGGTATATGGTTTCTATTTCAGTTTGTCATTGGAGGATTTAATTGGATTAACTCCGGCGGAGATAAAGCAAAGCTCCAAAGCTCAAAAGACCGGCTTACCAACTCGTTTGTCGGGCTTATCGTGGTTGTCGCTGGCTGGGCAATACTTGCGCTTGCCAGCACATTCTTTGGTTTTGACTTCACACTGTCTGATCCGAGCGGATTGATGGAACTACTCAGTCCGAACCAATAACCATGAATAGACACCTCGCACAAATCGTCAATCCCGTTCTTCCCGGTAATCTCGGGCAAGGCGGCAACGAAGTGGGTCCGCTGGCTATCGGTTCGTTGATCAGCGCGCTTGTTGGTTTATTCCTTATCTTGGCGTTTATCTCTACTCTTCTTTACATGCTCCTCGGTGGATTTGACTGGGTAACAAGTGGCGGCGACAAAACAAAGCTTCAGTCTGCCCGTGACAAAATTACCAACGCGCTCGTCGGGTTGGTCGTGGTGGGCGCGTCCTGGGCAGTCATGATGATTGTGGGTAACTTTTTTGGTATCGATTTCCCGAATCTCCCTATCCCAACAATCACTAACTAGGGATTGACAAATCTTGTTTTGTTGCGCAAAAATGGTAAATGATGGTATAATAAAGGCTGTATTGATTTGACGAAAGGATTCATTTATGAACAAAGTATTTGCCCAGGCCGCATTAGATATTAAGCAGCCGGATTCCATTAAAATTACCGATGTTGGCAAGCTTATCAGCGCGCTTGTCGGAACCGTGCTTATTATCGCAGCGCTTTTGGCATTTCTTTACCTCATTTTGGGAGGTATTAAATGGATCACCTCAGGTGGCGACAAGGCAGGCATGGAAGAAGCGCGGAATAAGATTACCCATGCAATCGTCGGACTCATCATTGTGGGCGCTGCTTGGGCCATTATGACACTCGTCCAAAACTTCTTGGGCGTCCAGATCATTGGCGGCTCAATTAATTTCCCGAAGCCTTACTAAAACACGAAGCGTATAAAACAGAAAAGTGTGCTTGTCACCCCTCTTCTGATACTCGTATAATAGCAGTATGAACTCTGACGCGTGCGCAAACATACCGGGAGCCGAAGGTGTCGCTTCTATTCAATGTATTGTCCCCCTTGTTACCGGCGTTATTCGGGCAGTGGTATCACTAGGCGCGGTCGCGTTATTTGTCATGCTTCTTGTTGGCGGATTTAATTTCCTGTTTTCTGCCGGCGACCAAAAAAAGCTAGAGGCAGCCAAAGGATCAGTCACCCAGGCCATCGCAGGAATAATTCTTATGTCGGTCGCCTATCTTATTATTCTCACTATAGAAAAATTTACTGGTGTCACAGTTACCGACTTTACAATAACCCAGTAGATTGACTTTAGCGGAATGTATCACGGATAATTACACTATGTCGCGTATCAAAACGTATGTTTGGGCGTTCATTGTTGCCGCTGTGGTATTTCTTGCTATTCCCGTGCCCGCTCTGGCACAAGGAGCAGATAGCGCCACCACAACAGCAAATGAATGTGATGATGCAACATGGTTTATGGACGTAAACTGCGTCATCGCAGGATTTATGAAGGCCGCGGAAGTGGGAGCACTTAATAAACAAGTTGGGGACGCCGGCACTTCCACTATCGCCCAGGTACAACTCCTCGTGGGATTTCGCGGACTCTGTGACGCTGCATATCCGGATTGTCCTATCGGACTAAGCTATCAAAAAAGCGCGCTTGCAGGCATGGCTCGGAGCACGCTTGCGATGTATCAACACCCTCCCGCACGGAGCTCGGAATATATTGCGGACGTCGGGAGAACGCTCGGATTTATGCCGCCCAAAGCAGAAGCGCAGGGCATTGGTTTTTCCGGACTCCAAAGCATGCTACCTCTCTGGAAAACATTTCGGAACATCGCCTACGCGCTGCTTGCCGCAATTATAATTGTCGTTGGCTTCATGGTGATGTTCCGGAAAAAAATTGACCCGAAAACTGTGGTTACCGTGCAAAATGCCATCCCGAGAATTGTCATAGCGTTGGGACTCGTCACCTTCTCCTATGCCATAGTAGGAGCCATGATTGACCTTATGTATCTTGCCATCGTGCTTTCAGCTTCCGCGGTAGACAGCGCGTCAGGTGGAAACCTTGGTAGACTATTAAGTCTCGCAACTACGCTCAACATCGATTTATTGCCGCCGAGCTTTTCTGCTCCATCAACAACATCAGATCCGGATAACGCCACGGGACTGCTTTTAAACGGTGGCGTTAGCGGGCTCCTACGGTTCTTTTTTGCCAGCGGCTTTCAGGCATATGACGATATCGGAACCATGATTACACAGAATGATCCGATGAAAGTGGCTGGCTGGACAGTGGTTCCCGGAGTTATTGGCTATATGTTTGGTTTACGCGGGGCATTATTAGGATTAACAAGCGGCCCGGTGCTGCTTGCGGTTATCTTCCTTATCATTTTGCTTTTCGGCGTCATCCGGCTTATCTTTATGCTTTTGGACGCCTACATTAACATCATTATCGCCTTGCTCACCGCCCCGTTCCAGCTGATGATGGAGGCAATTCCTGGAACAAACGCGTTTAACTCGTGGTTCCGGAACTTGTTATCAAAAATTCTGGTATTTCCTATCACTGTGCTCTTACTCCTCATCACCGCGGTGCTTACGTCTCAGGACACCGCAACATCTATTTGGGCGCCTCCCCTACTTTCAACGGGTGAAGGAACATATGGCATGGCGGGTCTTATAGGCCTAGGCATGCTTATGGTTATCCCGACGATTGTTGCCGGACTACAGAAATCACTTAAGGCAGAACCGGTCGTACCGGGCGGCATCGGACCTATCGTTGGCCCGTTGGGATCAGGAGTCGGCACGCTATTTAACCTAGGATATCAGGCGAGCTTTATCGCAAGCGCATTCCGCCACAAGCCGGAAGCGAGAACGCCGATGCAAATTGCGCGTGAGGGCGCTGATAAAGGCCTCAGCTCCATTACTGGTGGTGGCAGCGGCCACTAAAAATGGGAAACGCGCCCAACAGCTTCACAACACAGAGGCGTTCTTAATGTCCTCCTCCGCCCCCACTCTCCTGCTCCTTCGTCGCCCGCTCTATGGCTATAGCAACCGTCGCAGCGAGCACCACCCACCAATACTTTCGGTACAACGCACTCAACCGGTGCGTCGCGCTGGTTTTGAACTCTTTTTCCAGATCCTTGAGGTACTCAGGGTGATTAATAAACAGTCCCATATCATGCGCGGTGTGCAATATTTCCGCCATCTTGGCCTCATCCCACACATTTCCATGTGATCCCGTGTACCGCGTAGAATATGAAATCGCCTCGGCCACCGAATGTGGCCAATGGGAAATCTTTTCTTTCGCTAAATGCTGCCACCGCTCTTTGCCAATCAGCAACTGCATAAGTTTGTTGTTTTCGAGCCCCCGGAAATCAGGCTCCCAGTGCTGTAACAGCCCCGTCAGTCCCGGTATCCAGGCAATGCTTCCAAGACTTCTGTGTCTGTTCATCTCAAAAAATACCCGTAACATTTCTTTTGCGGTCGCCTCCGCAGCATCCGGCCCTGAGTAATCGACGATAGCGGTGCGCACCTCCATAATCTTTTGCAGCGATTTCGTGTAGTCATTGGGTGAGAGCGCCATCTCTTCATTCGAGAAAAACCCAAGCATCGCGTCACGGGCACGCATCTGTGCGCCGACATCTCGAATACGACGGTGCATAGCAACGGTACCAAGTTGGTAAAAGTTGGATTCTTTCCAATCAAAGTCGGTCAAGCTCATGGTGAGTGGAAGTTTGAGCGCGGCAATAGCGTCCATTTTATTATTAAAGGTGCCCCCTGAAGCATCAACTTTGCGGCCGCGATATATTTCGGCCTGCATATCGACGATCACCTGGCGCAGACTTTCACTCCGCGCGGGGTCAAGCTTCAATATGTTGAGATATGGCACCACCAATGCATCAAAATCTTTTTTCTCAGCAAGATCTATACGTGCAAATTGCCAGTCTTTCTCGTGAGCCATCTTAAGCTCAGCAAGAGAAAGTGCTTCTTTAAACTTCTTCCACTCTTCGTGTGTCACCTTATTCTTCGTCAATATGCGCTCTGTATCTTCCTCCAACAACTCCAAAAACTTCGATGGGTTCCGCCGCAGCATGCGGTCGAGTATTGGTTTGCGTTCTGCGGCATTTCCCGCGGTCAATAGCTGTATAGAAAGCGCCTGATTATCCAAAAGCGCGGCGTTTTCGGGCAATTTTTTCAGACTTAGCATTTTTCCACGAAGCTCGTCTGCCACTCCCTTTTCCAGACGCCACGCGGTTCCATCATAAAATCCTCCGCTTGCCATAAATCCAGGACCCAACAACTCGCTAAATGATATACCGGTTGCGTCCTCGGCAAACTCCCATGTTTCCATCGACTGCTGCCGCTGCTTGTCATGCTCATGATGCTTCGCCTCATGCCATTCTTTCGTTTTGGTGAGTTTAAACTTACGCCCCAAACTCTCTGCGGCGCCGGACATTTTCTTAAACCATCCAGGCTCTTTAGGATTAATCCCTTTCGTTCTCATTAAGTTTTTTCGGAATATGCTCCGCGCGGTAATACCCATGTCGCCACCGATATTAAAACGGGTAGCAAATGTTTCCGGATTAAAAATACGCTGGATATCTTCAAACGCCGGCGCGCGCATGACGTGCTTACCTGACGATGTCCCGTATTCGACAGCGGGAGGCACCGACATCATGGCGCCAATCATCGCCATGCGTCCTGAGCCAATCATGGCGGTCCGTGATGCCCATAACGCCATACGGACTTCATATTCAGCCGGTTTGTAGTTCGGGTCTTCCGGATGCTGTGCTTTAAGGTAGCCCACCAACCGCTTGCGAACCTCAATGTCGACCGGGGAAAGTCCGCGCGTTTCCAATAGCTCCTGGGTAAAATTTTCATTAAGCATTTCTTCCCGGTGGGAATAGATCTGATATAGCCTGTCAATTTCACCGAGCTGGTCCGCCTCTTTTTCAGTAAGCGCGGTACCAGCACTCTTCTTTTTGAGAAGCTGCTCACGGCTATTCCGCAATTTGGTAAGGGTGATGTGTAACTCGGTATAACTTTGCACGTCGTCATCCCACAACATGACACCTTCCGCCGCTAAATCCATCTGCTGTTGTATTTCGTGCATCAACCGCTGATCCTCAATAGAGAGAGGACTTTGTGTTTTTCCTTTGGTCGGGTCATAGCCCTCCATCCGCTGCTTCGCTTTGAGCTCTTTGAGGATGTCTTCGCGCTTCATGGTTTTCCCGTTCCATGTGATGTCTTCGCGCAAATACTTTAGCGCCTCTCCGTATTTCGCGCGCTTGGTTGCCATAAGCTCAAACAATACGTGTTCGTACAAGCTATATGCTTCGTTTGAGTGGTCAAAGTTTTTATAAAGGTGGTCAAGATCAGCCCCCTGCAACAACGACATCGCCTTTAACCTGTCTTTCACGTCGCCCGGGTTATACATGAGTCCTTTAACTGCATATTCATATTGTCCGCGGCTATCCCAATGCTTCTGATACATCTGCACGGCGATGTGATACTCACTACCATATTTCCACACAAGGTAATCTTTAAACTCCTGAAAGCGTTGTTCATGGGTGAGGCTTGGCCGGGTTTCTTCCCGTCCCATGGAATAAATCTGGTCAATAAAATCGAAATACCACTTCGCCTCGCCCTCGTCCCCCTGAATTATGGTTTCTACATCAGCAGGCGGCATGGATCGGAAATCGGTAAACACGTCATCCGGCTCGTGCAACGACTTCTGTGGGGAATTTTCCATGATTTCTGACCAGGCCACGCTCCTTCCGCCGCGGAGCTTTTCCTGATATTTCTGGTGCCGCAAGTCGGTGAACCGCTCAAAATAACGCACCCGCTCCACTGCTTTCTGTACCAGCTTTGGATCAAGCCCTTCGCGCCTCCCCTTTTCAACCATGCGTCGCACCGCATCATCGGTAAGCCTACTGTCATATGCGGCTCCCGGATCTACACGGAAACGGTACTGAAGCTCCTGCAAGTCAGAGGCAATTGCTGTGTCTTTTAGATCGGTGTCAGCGGTCTCATTAAATAATCTACCCACCTCTTGGGTCAGTTCCGGATCCTTGTCCACGGTCGCTTCGTCGTTTGCCTCCTCATCCGGTTTACCCGATCCCCCAGCTATAATAGGTACAGCTTCATACTGTAGGTCACTAAGACTCGGGTGTTCGGCGACAATTTTCCGTAAATACCGCCGCGCCTCAACCGCGGTCGGGCTTGTTAGCCCCGACTCTTTTGCCAATGCCACCAACTGCTGCCCGATGCCCCGCATGTATTCCGGATCCGCAAGCTGCGACTCATCGGCGGTAATCAGGGATTCGATGACAGAAAATACCCGCTCGTCGGTCGGAAAATCAACTTCGCTTCCCACAAGGCGTTTTGTGGTTTCTGAGGTTGCCTCAGCAAGCTTTGCCGCAAGATTTGCGACCCGCTCCTTATTGACCTCTTTTGCACCGGCCTGCTTATTGTGCTCTCCAAGCTTCACTTCGGGAGCTTCTGGTGGCGGCGGGGCCTCTGGCGGCTTTGGCTGTCCGCCACCCTCCGCTGCTTTTTTGGCTGCTTCACTCAACCGTTTGAATAATTCTTCGTTTGCCATACACTAAGTAAAATTACACGAAACAACGCGCCGCATAGATGCGCTTACCATAATTCTATCCTGTCATCTCACGAAGAACAAGGGAGCTTATCGGTATAACCCATGTGAGGTGATATACGAAGCAATGTTGGGGGGCACAAACTCCTCAATGGACAACCCGCGCTCAACCCGCTTGCGGATTTTTGTCGATGAAATATTCGTTCCCACAAGCAGCTCGTTAGAAACGAGTGTCATGTTCGGATACAACGGCTCGTTGGGAAACCCATACCTTGGAAACACTAAAAACGGCATTGAACGAAGCAACTCTTCCCACCGTCCCCACAAGTGAAACGTCGGAAGCTGGTCGGAGCCGATAATAAAGCGGAAATTATGCTCTTTGGGCAAATACGGAAGCAAATGGATCGTGTCCCCATCAAGCGAATTGTCTATCTCTATCGTGGACACCCGTGTTTTTGGAAGCCGTAATAACTTCGTCATCGCAAGCCGGTCAGCAACACCAGCCACAGGCTTTGGAGGAATCTGGCCAAAGTTAGGCAAAAACCACACCTCGTCTGTATCGGTAAAATCCAACACCTGGCGGGCAATCATGAGGTGGCCAAAATGCGGCGGGTTAAACGCGCCTCCCAACAGTCCTATATTCATAGGGGGCTATTGTACCTTTTTTGTGTACCGTTCGCGAGAAACACGGATAACTGTCTCACGATGTTCATTGCGGCTCTTCGGCAACGGTAACGTAACTGCCGAAAACGGCGTTGACGTTTGGTTGTCTATAGATAACTTTAGGACTATCTGAAAATTTCCGAGGCCCACCAACTCTGACTCTTCATACTTTTCGCCGAATTCACGCCCCAGAAGCCTCGCGTCTGCGGCTCCCACCGCAAATGACACGATTGAGCCTGCGTTACCGAAAATCGCCTTCTGTACGTCTTCATCAATTTGACCTATATACTGGTTCGCAAGCGAAAGATTTAGACGGTACTTTCGCGCCTCAGACAATATCTTTATAAACGACTGCGTGGCAAAATTCTGAAACTCATCGACATAGAGATAAAAATCCCGTCTGTCTTCCTCTGATTTATATACCCTATTCATGGCGGCAAGCTGCATTTTTGTAATAATCATCGCCCCCAACAACGCGCTGCTATCTTCCCCGAGCTTCCCCTGAGAAAGATTGACGATCACAATCTTCCCCTCGTTCATCATGTGTTCCAAATCAATGGTAGAAGTGGGATGTCCCACGATGTTTCGAATAGTTTTTGACGAAAGAAATTGTCCAACCTTGTTAAGAATTGGTGATATCGACTCGCTTTTAAGCTGTGGAGACAACTTATTAAACTCGTTGAGCCAAAAATTTTTGAGTACCCGGTCATCAAGTTTTTCTACCACCTTTTCCCGGAACCGTTCGTTGGTGAGCAGCTCGGGTATATCAAGAAATGTCGACTGCGGAACATGCGTTAGGGTCAAAATTGTGTTTCGGAGAATATACTCAAGCCGCGGCCCCCAACTCATGTGATACAACTTATAAAATATCGACACGATCCCCGAAGCTATCAACTCGCGGTACGCCGGATTTTTTACCTCAAGGGGGTTTAAATAAAACGGGTTATCGATATCAGACGGATCCAAGTAAGCAACATCATTTATCCTGTTTGACGGTACATAATGTAATAAAATGTCACAGAGATCTCCGTGTGGATCGATAACTGCCATACCTTCGCCGTTTTTCATATCATTTATTGCCATGTTCGCGATCATTGTTGACTTACCGGTGCCAGTTTTTCCGATAACATAGAGGTGTTTTCTCCGGTCTTCTTTTTTAACACCGAACGTGGTGGGGGTATTTTTGTATTCCGTTTTTGCAAAAAAATTAATTTTTCGTTTTTCTTCCTGATCATCAGTCGCAATCGGCAAGTTAGCGGGCGCCTCCCCCAAAAGACGTGCCCCCCAATGAATATTTTTGATCATGGAAAGTCCCATGCCGGGCGGATGCCACAATGACGATAGCTCGCTTGCTCCCAACACCTGGAACCGGGGACGCAAATAATCTCCCCGAAGTAAAAACGACTGCTCAAATTTCTTTTTTTGCCAAAATTGCGGCTCAGACAACACCAGGCTGTTTCCTTCGCCCGATGTGTACACCCCGAATGTACCTGCGGACGTGTGGAGCACCTGCTTGGCCCGGCCTTCTGTTGGCGCAACAGCGACAAGCCTTATCGCCGCTGAAAAACCCACCTGGTTCATCTTTGTTTCCATAAGTCTGGCGTGCGGGTGCTGTTTGGTGCGCCCAACGGTTGAGTTCGGGTCGGGCACTCCTTTGGCAATCATGGAGGCAATCGACCGCTGCCACCCGCTCCCTGCGGGAGCTACTCGTATCTGGAGCGCTACAGCCTCCTGAGGCTGTAACTTCGCGAATTGCCCAACGACGCCCGAAAGAATATCCAGGTCTTTTATGTCCTTGTATGTCTTGAGAGGTAAATAAAAGCTGCTCCCGTACACTAGTTGCCCCGACGCGTGTGGAAGCGAAAGAAAATGCTCCATGTAGTCGGGGATTTTCGTAATAAGCAACCTTGGGTACTGCGCGGTGAGCTGGCTCTCGAGATACTCACGGAGTGAATCGGGAGCCGCAAGAAAAAAATGGATCCGACTATTCACCGAGACTATCTCCAGACTAAAGTGTGATGCTTGCGTATGGCCGCCGCCAAAAAGGCGCTGGAATATATTCTGGTGGGCTCCACCGCTTCCCAGCGCAGCAAACACCTGCTCCATCGCAAGCGGCGACTCCTCGCTCTCCCTAGCGTTTTGAATTTCCAACAACGTCACTGGTGACACACTCATGAGGCTATCTTATCATAGATTATTTTTTTCATTCGTGAAAACTCTAAAAGTGGAGTTTTCACGGTCCTGATGCGCTTTGTGCTATTGAACACCTTAATTTTTCCCTCTACAATGAAGGGTACATGGAACAACATCCTGTCCCTCAAAATGTTACGACGTTTCAGTTTCGGCTGATCGGCGACATGACGCTGAAACAATTCGGCTACTTGTGTGCCGGAGCAATTCTCGCGTTTATCGCGTATAAACTACCCCTCCCTTTTATTATCACCTGGCCGCTTACCGGTGCGTTCGCTTTTTTAGGTATAGGGTTTGCTTTTATCCCAATCGAGGAGCGGCCGATGGATGTGTGGGTTTTTTCTTTCTTTAAAAGCATCTATAACCCCACACAATACATTTGGTCACATGAAGCATCAATGACGCCTCCCGCCGCCAAGGCACCGCCAACGCCTCAGGGCAACAAACCTGCTGCCGCTGTGTCAGCGGCTCCTGTCATCCCTCCGCAGACACCAGCGGCAAAACCCGCAACAGCACCACAAACGAACCCGAAAAGCGCGCTTTCTGACTTGTTTCAGCCGGGAAATGCCGGCGCCCAGCAAACGCCCCACCCCACTTCTCCAATGACTGTGCATGCACAGAAACCACACGTAACACTTATCGATGAAATCATGTCTTTGTTCCGTCCAAAACATGTAGCAGCACCCGCACATCATCCAACTCCCGCTCCACCCGTTGCGCGTCCGGTTCCATCGGTTACCGGTCAACACGTCGAGGCGCCACCGCCACCTGCGCCTCAGACCACCTCTAGCGTGGTAAGTGAGGAAACACAGCAGAAAATTAAACAGCTTGAGGAAACCCTCGCGGCTCTCGAAGCAAAGCTTGCGACAAAAACCATGACGGAAGAGCGGGTACTTGAATTACAAAAACAACTCACCGAAACACTTGCGGCAAAAACAAACACAGAAGAGCAGTTGGTCGCACTCAAACGCAGGGAGGCTCCGCCACAGCCAGTATCACCCCGGGCAACGACCCCTCGGGAAGATAGCCTTGCGGGGTCGTCCCGCGGCACAGTTAATGTCATTACAACTGAGGAGGGGGCGGTAAAGGTGGGGCTACCGCGTCTGACGAACGCGCCAAATGTGATCACTGGCCTTGTCAAAGA
Source organism: Candidatus Gottesmanbacteria bacterium UBA6580 (assembly GCA_002433895.1). GTDB lineage: Bacteria > Patescibacteriota > Microgenomatia > UBA10105 > UBA927 > UBA927. The sequence continues at coordinate 121,799 of DJJA01000003.1, read as the reverse complement.
TGACGTAGGCAACTTGTTGCCCGGCATTCTTGTTACTGTCACAAACGGTGAGGGGGTGCCCATGCGCGCGCTCAAAACAAACAAGCTCGGACAATTTGCCGCGTCAACACCACTTACAAGCGGCGTGTACTTTGTAGAAATAGAAGACCCGCGGGGAAGATTTACTTTTACCAGGGTACAGATCACCCTCAATGGCACGGTCGTTCCCGTACTCGAAATAATCGCTAAAAGTGAAAAGGTGCTCACGCGCGAAAAGCTCGCCCAGGAAATTTTCGGAAAAACATCCGTTTAATTATATGGCAGAACCAATTACACCCATACGGGCATCCACACAAGTATTTACGGAAATTGTCGATATTGACCGTGATCTTGTTATGTTTGCTGATGGATCAGTCTCGCTCGTTATTGCCACAACGGCGGTCAATTTCGGCCTGCTTTCTGAAAAAGAACAGGACGCAATTATTTACGCGTATGCGGGATTACTCAACTCCCTTTCATTTCCTATCCAAATTCTTATTCAGACAAAACACAAGGACATTTCTGCCTACCTCAAGCTGCTCGAAGATCAGGAGGCGCGTCAAAAAAACCCGAAACTTACAAAGAGTATTCATGGATACCGGCTGTTTGTCGCGTCTATGGTAAAAGAAAAGGATGTGCTCGACAAAAAATTCTATATAGTCCTTCCGTTTTCCAGCGTGGAGCTCGGCGTATCTTCTACACTTTTATTCGGACCCAAAAAGGGCGGGCTACCTTACGAAAAATCATATATATACGACCGTGCGCAAACCGTGCTTCTCCCCAAAAGAGATCACCTTGTGCGGTTGCTCGCGAGAGTTGGGTTACACGCAGTACAACTTAACTCTGATGCACTCGTAAAACTGTTTTTCAGTATGTACAATCCGGGAAATCCGCCGCCAGACGTTACTATGTTAAGTCTTGGAAAGGAATCAAATGTCTAATTCAAAAAATATCGCATCGTTACTAGGACGAATGGTGGGGTCCCCGCCCCTACCGAAGGGTGGAGCCGCATCGCTCAGGCAAAAACCTCTAACCGTTACTGATGTTATTGCGCCGCCCGCAATCGAAGTAGATTTTGACCTGCTTAAGGTTGGCGACTGGTACTACCGGACGCTTTTTGTAGCGGGCTACCCCCGTTTTGTTTCGGCAAACTGGCTGGAGCCGCTTATTTCATTTAATCACACGCTCGATATTTCCATGTATATTTACCCCACGAGAAGCGAGGAAATTCTCGAAAACCTTAAGCGCAAAGTTGGAGAAATGGAAGCAACGATACAGTCCGACCTTAAACGCGGACGCGTTATTGAACCATCAGTCCAGGTTGCGCTGGAAGACGCGCTAGCGCTTCAACAAGAGTTGGCAAAAGGCTCTGAGCGCTTTTTCCAATTTGGTCTCTATGTCACTATCCCCGCTAAAACCCGCGAGGATCTTGATAAAGCGACGAAACAGGTGGAAGCAACACTAGGATCACTACTCATTGTCACGAAAAAAGCCATCCTTCAGATGGAAGAGGGGCTAAAAACAACGCTTCCCACAGGAAAAGACCGGCTCGTGGTAACACGAAACATGGACACCACGTCGCTTGCCACAACATTCCCGTTCACGACAAGTGAGCTTACAGCAAACGAAGGCATTCTTTATGGTCTCAACGAACACAACGATTCGCTTATTATTTTTGACCGGTTTACTCTCGAAAACGCGAATTCGGTTGTGTTTGGTAAGTCAGGAGGCGGAAAAAGCTACATGGTGAAGCTTGAGGTTATGCGGAGCCTCATGTTTGATACCGAAGTAATTATCATTGATCCGGAAAACGAATATGAAAATCTTACCCACACACTGGGGGGCGAATATATACGCTTCCGTTTCGGATCGTCCACAAAAATAAATCCGTTTGACCTTGCGCTTCTGTCTGGGGGCAGCAACGACGAAAGCGAGTTGGGTCAAAAAATATTGTCGCTTCATGGATTTTTCCGGGTGGTAATGGGGAGGCTCACCCCCACAGAAGATGCGTTGCTTGATCGCGCGATTATATTAACTTACAAACAAAAAGGGATTACCCCCGACCCCTCCACACACTCAAAAGAGCCACCACTAATGGAGGATTTATACAAAACGCTTGTCGGCATGGAAGAGGTGCTCGCGAAAGGACTCGCCGACCGAATAGAAAAATTTGTCCGGGGAAGCCTTGTGGGTATTTTTGATCAACAAACAAATGTAGCAATCAGAAACCAGCTTACGGTGTTTTCTATCCGCGATCTGGAAGATGAGCTGCGGCCCATTGCCATGTATCTCATCCTGGATTTTATTTGGAACAAAATCAGATATAACAAACGCCGACGGTTACTTATCGTGGATGAAGCGTGGTACCTTATGAAATATCCAGATTCTGCACAGTTTCTCTACGGTATCGCGAAGCGGGCGCGCAAATACTATCTTGGGCTTACAACCATCACACAAGATGTGGAAGATTTTCTTGCAACAGAAATGGGCAAGGCGATTATTCAAAACAGCAGTATGCAAATTTTACTCAAACAGTCTTCTGCGGCGATTGATACAATCGCGCAGGTGTTTTATCTTTCTGAAGGAGAAAAACACCTACTTCTTGCGGCAGACGTGGGACAAGGGTTATTTTTTGCGGGTCCCGCGCATGCCGCCATGCGGGTCATCGCAAGCCCAGAGGAACACGAGGTTGCAACCACCAGACCTCAAGAGGCGCTCGCGGAAAAACCGGGGGTAAACCAGGCGCCTCAACACGACGCCCAACCGGTGACACAGGAAGCGACTGCGCTTCCGAAATCAAATCGTCCTATTTTCACTGTCGAAACCGTACAAACCAATAAAACCGGCTAACCTTTATGGCAAACGATCCTCAAACGCTCCGTGAATTTGCTGATAACCTACTATCTGACGTCGCTTCGGGGAGCATTTCTATATACGAAGCGATTGCCGCGGCAAGCCAGTATTCATATCTTCGGGAACTCATAGAGGAGCAAAAAACATCTCTGGGGCAGGCAGAGATCATGGGGGAAGACGAATTGGTTAAGGTGTTTACGGAAATTGTTTCCCGGGGCTCAGAAAAACTAAAAGAACTCCCTAATTTTCAATCGCAACTTCCCGACCAAGCGCTGTTGGAAAACGAGGTGAAAGCTGTGGGTGAAGTGCGGAAATACGCCTCATCGCGCATAAAACAGGCTGCAGCAACCTCGGTTACCAGTCAAAAAGAGCGGCGGCGCGCGTTTGTTCATGATCTGGTAACGCGGTTTAGCTCGACCATGCCCACGCTTTCCGAAGACCGGGTGGGTGCTGTTGCCGACAGCGCCCTCATCGCAGCATCAGGAGAAGCAACACAGCAACAAACAAAAGAAAGATTTGCAGAACTTATACTTGCCTCAAACGCAATAACCGGGGGCACATTAACCCAGGAACAGGCAGCCCAGTTAAAAACAACCATTAACGACGTCCTTGAAGCGAACAATGCGTATGTCTCGGGCGTCACACAACAGGCAAAGCGCGCCGCGACGCTCACGACAGCGCTCTATGACGATATTGATATGAAGCGCCCCGACGTGCTCGTCGATGTGGTGTTAAACGCCCCCCCTTCTGAAACAACCGCCGAATCGCTTGCCCGGGCAAATAAATTGGCGCACATCGCCGAATCGCTCGAGGCAAAACAAGAAAGGAACGGTGGACTAAACTTTTTCTCTGCGGCAAACGCAAAAGGGGCGGCGAAGGGGCTCCAACAGGGAGCCGATGGTGTTTTATCTCTTGTGGGAGAACCACTTCGGGAAATGATTATCCATGAAAAAGTAAATGGCACGCTCAGATCAATGTTAACAAGCGCGCAAAGCTTTACTGACCGGCTTGGAGAAAATTTTGTCCATAGCGCATTGTTCACGAATATATCTCAAAATCTTACCCACCAACTATCTGAAAGACAACAATCGGGACAGGCACGGTCACTGGTAAGCGACGTGTTTTCTTCGGTGTTCCGGGGGCCGCTGGGCCCGGTTCTTACTCATGGCACAAAAGAGCGCGTCCTTGATTATTTCGAGCTTGCGCGCGCAAGTGCCACGTCACCAAAAGGAAGGAACTTCTTACCTTCAACTATTGCCCCGTGGGACGTGTTTCGCGCTACCGAGACGGCGGCCGTAAAAACGGCACGGCAAAAAAGAAAGGTGCGCGCCTCATTTTTCCCGTGGTTTGGACTAAGCGCGCTTAATAACGCCGTCGGCGGCGCTATAGGCGCGTTTGTCGACCGGTCAGCGTCATTCTTCTTAACGAACCCCCTTATCCCCCGTCAGCTCTCTAGCTCCAGAAGGGCGGCCACTATTCCCATCCCCATGGGACAGGACATGCCGCTTCTCGTATCGATAATCGTCATTGTTGCGCTTATATTTTTATTTGTCTTTCCTTCGCCGCTTAATTTGTCCCTTATTTCACATAGCGCCAAAGTGAGTGCCATCCTCGCATCACTGAGAAATCTTAAACAAGAAATAAATGAGGTTGCGGCTGATGTAACAACGTTTAGTTGTGTATGGAGTGGAACCTCGCCGGTCGCCCCTATCACCACTTGCCCGGTACGCGCGCCGATTAGCCAGGGGCCGTTCACCTCAACGGGATCTCATAAAACGCTTAATGCATGGGATTTTGCTGCAGCACAGGGAACGCCGGTGGTTGCAGCTCACGACGCCTATATCGCCTCATACGCAAACTCTTATCTACCGTATCAATACAAGGCGGCAAGTTACGGAAACAATGTGGTGCTTGTCGCGACCGACCCCTCCACAAAACAGCAATATTGTACAAATTATGCTCATTTACTAGATGTGTCACCAGTGGTTGCAGCAAACTCCGGCTCACCAACGCTTATCCCTGCCGGCACTGTTATTGGGTATGTTGATACAACAGGGTATACTTATGGCAACAACGGTCCAGGCACAGGAACGCATTTACATTGGGGGTATAAAGGACCAAACCAAAACGTTCCTATTCCGCTACCTCCGGGGTGTCAATAATATGAATAAAAAACGTATTATTATCGGGCTTACTGTTTTTCTTCTCCTACTTATCGGGGCGCTAGTCATACAAAGATCTCCGGTGCCCCAAGGCGGCCGACAAACACAACTTATTACCCCTTCACCCATTAATCCATCGGTTATGCCACAGCCGCTCTCAAGTGGCTTTATCACCTACTCCGGAGACATAGAGGCAACGTTCCCCACGAGCGTGCCATATTACGAAATAACCCGCGTAAGAAGCTTTGAATCTGAGCGCTCCCGTTTGTTTGCGCTTTACGCTCCCAGCGCTATCCCCAACGTTATAGCCGGATCAAAAGGGAGATATGCAAGTTTTTCGCAGAACGGGAGGTCAGGACTGATCTCTGAAAACCCGCTTTCTTTCGCGTTTCAGATAGCGAGCACGTCGGGAAGGTTTGTTTCAAACGATCTCAACACATACTCCTCACTAGTACAAAGCGCGCTTACTGAGCTCTCTGTGCTTCCCGCTCCTTACACGACAACGCTACTCAGCCAACAGTTTTTGTCTTTTAATGATCCCCACCCAACCGAATTAACCGGTCCCCAAGGGGCAGTTATTACGCGTCTAAACTATACCGTTACGCTCGATGGTATTCCTCTCTACGTAAACGACGCAAACACGCCCGTTTTTTCGGCAAGCATCAACGGTGACGGCGCCATCACCGAAATTCTCGGTTTTATACTACCAGATGTGTCACGCACTGAACAAAACCTCGCGATTGTCCCCTATAGTGAAGCCGTGTCCCGCTTGCGGGCAAACAGAGGGGTGCTTTCCAGCGTCTCTTTAACAAAACAGGGTGACCAGAAGTTTATGACGGGAGAGGCCCCAAGCGCTATCAAAATTACCGATGTTTCACTTGGATACTTCTATTCTGCGCTCCAGAACTATCTTATCCCAGTCTTTGTCTTTGAGGGGTCTGCAGAAGAAACAGAGGGGTCGGCGTTGCTCCGCACCACCACAATCGTCTCCGCGTTGTAACAAAAAAACCACTATGGTGTAACCCGGACAGGCATGATTATGTGAAGATAGTCATCATGCTTCACTGGTTTAAAAACCCCAGAATTTAGCGAGCCTGTCATTTCAAACAAAAACTCCTCATCAGGAAAATTCGTCAAAAAATCTAAAAGAAACCGGCTATTAAACGCAATTTCCCCGCCGTCGCCGTCAATTTTCGCGCTCAACTCCACCGAGTTTTTCCCCACCTGCGCGGCGTTAGCAGAGACGATGATTTTTTGTTTATCCAGCGATAATTTAATAATGTTTGCGTTGTCTCTGGCAAAAATCGCCGCTGAACGAACGGCACGCAACAACCCCTCTTTTTCTATAAGCGCGCGGGTGGTAAACGTTTTTGGAATAATCCGTTCAAACCCGGGATACTCGCCATCGAGCAACCTCGTCAATAGTGTTGTTTCTCCGACAACAAATCCTGCCTGACGCTCTCCCGCAAGGCCAACCTGTATCATCTTTTCCGCCTTGTCTTCGCCGGAAAGCTTTACAACTTCCGCAAGTGCCTTCGCCGGAATTATTGCCCCGGAAAGCTTATTAATTAGAAGCGGCACTTTGTGTAATGAAAGCCTGTATCCGTCTGTTGCGACAAATGTGGTTTTTCCGTCTTCTTCTATTACTTTCACCCCCGTAAGCATCGGCCTTCCCTCATCAGTGGCGGCTGCAAACAACACGCTTGAAAGAGCGTTCGTAAACATTTCCTTGTCAACGCTTCCTGTTTCTTTAGGTAATAACGCCGGAGACGAGGGAAACTCTGTGGCTGATACGGTGGGCAACTCTGCTTCAAACCCTCCGCTTGACACGCTTAGCTGCTCTTCCTTAACAGACAGGTGAACCGTGTCGGCGGGAAGCGAGGCAATAAATTCAAAAAGAACCCTTGCAGAAACACAAACAGACCCCTCTTTCTCAACCTTCCCCCCCACCCAAATGGTTTCGGTGGTTTCCATGTTTGTTGCGGTAATTTCCAGCCCTTCTTTTGTCGCGGTAAGCTTCAGATTTTGAAGAATAGGAAGTTGGGGCTTTGACGGTACAACGCGGGTTATATGTGTTAATGCCCGCAGTATGTTTTCTTGAAGGAGTTTAATATTCATATAGATATAAAAGAAGTAGTAATAAGAATTACGCGTGGAAAAGTGTATGTTTTTTCAGTTTGTGTGTCAACAACAAGACAAACCGATAAAACAAAATGAGGATAACTAGGAAGAAAACGAGCGCGGAAAAGTGGAATACTATGTGGATAATTTACGGATAAATGTGGATAAGTGGGAAACATCATGATGAGGGGGCCCATAGCTTTTGTTTTATCCCCGTTAACGCGGCGCGCAAAGACTCATTAGTGGACAGTTCCTGGGTAATAGTCTCTACCCCGTGCATAACGGTGGTGTGGTCTCTGCCACTGAGTGTCCCGCCTATGTCATCGTAGGTCATACCAAGCTCTATTTTTGATAAGTACATATATACCTGTCTGGGTCTTGCGATCGGGCGGTCCCTTTTTGCTCCTTTAAGAAGTGTTGGTTTTATGTCGTAGTACGCTGCAACCGCCTCCAATAGCTCTTGTGGAGTTACCCGCCGAGCGTTTTTACCCTGATTGTTTATGGTTACTTTTGTGTTAAGAAGTGAAGAGATTAGGTCTGGTGTAATTGGTTGTGGTTTCGTGGCAAGCTCAGTCGTTAATCTCCGTAAAAACCCTTCTATCGCCCGCGCGTCGACAACGTTTGCTGCAACCAGCTGCGCGCAGTCGCTGGGTATGGTTAATCCAAGCGCTTTTGCTTTTATGTTTACTATAGCCGCGCGAAGTTCAAAATCGGGTGGAGAAATGTCTACGATTAACCCACCCTCAAACCTGCTCCGCAACCGGTCTTCAAGTCTGGCTATCTCGTGGGGCGGCCGATCGCTCGTGAGAAGTATTTGTCCCCCTTCCCGCAACACCGCGTTAAACGTGTGGAAAAACTCCTCTTGGGCAGTTTGTTTGCCGGCGATAAACTGTACATCGTCAACCATGAGAAGCTCGGCCCCTCTATATTTTTGTTTGAATTGACGCGCTGTTTTTGTCTGGATTGCTTCAATAATCTCGTTTAAAAACTCCTCTCCCATGCAGTAAACAACCTTTAGGGATGGTTTAGCGACAAGCAGGTGGTTAGCTATCGCATACATAAGGTGGGTTTTTCCAACCCCAACCCCGCCGTATAAAAACAATGGATTGTACGCGCTCCCTATGGTTTTTGAAACCGCCGTTGCCGCGGCGTAGGCAAGTTGGTTTGTGGTGGATACCGCATAATTATCAAACGTAAGGTCAGGATTGATGTGTAGTTTTCTCGCGCGGTTTAGTGTGTTTAGTTCGGTGTCTATGGTTTGGGTAAAGAGCGGTCCGGGGTCCCCTCCCCCTGTTTCTTTCTTTGGTAACACCATAAACACCAAACTGGTGTTTCCTCCTGTTTTGTGGTCAATAACACTTTTAATTAAGCTGTAATACCGTGTTTCCGCAAGCGTGCGCATTATCGGGCTGGGAAACCCAACAGAAGCAACCTCCCCATCAAGACTGATAAGCTCTGAGTGGGCGAAGTGTGTGTGATACGTGGCCTTTGAGACGGAAAGCTCAATTTCTGCCAACACCGATTTCCATAGTCGATTTAAATCCATATTTATGAGGTAAAGAGCAGTCTGTGGATAAGTTGTCCACATACTAAACAACCAGCCTCAGCTTGTCAAGCGGTCGAGGCGGCTGTGTTTTGTGTGCTATAGTGAAGTAAATGAAGCTATTGTTTCATCGTGTTTTGACGCGAGTTAGCACAGCGCAGAGGTCTGAGTTGATAGCCGCACTGTTTTTTTTCTTAGTTTTTTTAGGGTTACTTCTGGGCGACGGAAAACAGGGCCTCGTGGAGGTGTACGGCGTCGCAGCAACGCTTATATTGTGGGCGTTTCGTGTTATATATAATAAATCCAAGCCCGCCCCCCTCCCACGGCAAATATTTTATTCGTGGGCACTGCTTATTGTGGTGGCCATAATTTCAATGGTCACGTCTATTAGTGTTGGGTATTCGTTTTCGTGGATAGTGCGGTTGTTGTCCGGGTACGTCGTGTATAGGCTGTTTGTTGATGTGGCTCCCACCGCAAACGAGAGATTTTTTTCCCGTTGTCTTTTGGCTTTGGTTTATGCTGCCGGCGCCTTGTCGTTGGGTTATCATATTTTCCCCGGCGTTCGTGCGGTTATACCTTCAATGAACCTGTTGAGCGCAAATTTTGGACACAGTCATCTGGCCGATCTTCTTGTATTTGTTTTTCCATTGGTGCTTTTAGAGATGTTTTCTGCGTGCGCCAAGCCAGGTTGGGGCGGATTAATTCTTTATCTTCTTATGCTTTTTTCCACCATGGCGCGGGCGGCATGGCTCATTGTGTTGTTTTATGCGCTTTTTGTGTTTCGTTCGGTTTATAAAACCGGGCTTTATAAAAAAGCCTTTCATATTATTGTATTATTGGGCACGGTCGGCATTTTTTACGTGGGCTACGTAGGTGTTGCTTCGCGAGGAAACGCCCCTACCAAAGAGCTCTATACCCGTCCGAGGTCTTTGGATGTTCGGATCATGTATTGGCAACAAGCAATTGACGGTTTTATTGACTCCCCGATATTAGGCAATGGCCCCGGCACATTTTCTCTTGTATCGCTTCGTCACCAGCGCACCCCTCTTTCGTCTTCCTGGTTCGCGCACAGCCAACCACTTCAAGTGTTGGCTGAGATGGGGCTTGTTGGGGTTGCCGCGTTTGGTTTTTTAATATTTTCCCATGCCCGCTTTTGGTATAGGCACAAGACTCTTTTGTACAGCAACCCCACACGAAGATCGCTGCTTTGGGGGGTTGTTCTCGTTTTTATCTATAGTTGTTTTGAGTTTGTGCTTGATTATTTTGTTGTGTGGTTATTGTTTTGGGCGGTAACAGGTTTTATCACTGGTTCAATAAAAGAAGCAAGAGCCGGGCGGCATGATAATAGCGCCGGACTTGCTGTTGTGGCTATTAGTGTTTATTACTTGTTTTGGGTGGCAGGAAACAGTGTTGGGATATTTATGAAACGATACGACGCGGCATTTTTTTTGGCCCCATTTGATACAACACAAGCGCTTATTTATGTGGGTGGCGCCGTGCAAAACAAACACCCGCTTGGTGAAAGGCTTGTTCGCGTGTTTCATAAAAAAACTCCCAGGGTGCTTTATGAGGTAAGCAAAGAAAAGAAAGACAAAGGAGATTACGAAGCATATGGGTATTATAGTAAAGAAACAGTTTTTGCTGATCCACAAAACATAGAATATGTAACACAATATTTGTCATATTTAGCCTCGTTAGATACTGACCGGTCAGGAAAAGGGGTTTTGTCATTGTTGCGCCGCGCCCTACCAAAACACTTAGATAATCAGATTACCGCATTGCACCCCTACACTCGAGAAATCGGTGAGTCTGTTCGGCACTATTATGGACGCGAACGACCGAGACTACGAGAGAGATATCTCTCGTTATTATATGTTGCTGGGTTATATCATTGGCAAAACAACCCACACCTAACATTGTCACTGTGGACATTGGCAAAAGAAGTCTTACCTGACTTTGGAGCGATACATGTTGAAATCGCACGGTTGTATCAACATGGCATGCATGACGACGCCGGCGCACAAGAGGTTTTACAAAGGTGTGTGGCGTATAAGTCCGCGAGAAAACAGTGCATAGATTTTATGAATAAAGAATTGTTGCCACCCGGAGATTTTTATGACGCGCTTTATTAGCCTTTCCTGGTGTAGTTGATACACACGATGACACGCCGTCTATTGTTGTGTTACACTCTACCACATGAAATCGGCAGCAAGCAAAAAACCCTCTTCATTTATTACCCGCATTGACATTGTTGTGATTGTTTGTGTGATAACTATTCTTGCTTCTATTGGTGTTGTGGTAAAGCTAGTTATGCAAAAAGACACACTTGTCACCGTTGAGCTGTTGGCTTCCGGCGGAGAGTGGTGGTGGGGCGTCCCCCCTCCTTATTATTGGAACGCGAGAGACGTTGTTGCAGGATCAATCGAATACGACGCACTGAACAAGCCAGCGGTTGAAGTTCTTGATGTTGTTAAATATGGTGAAGACGACCGGCGCTTTATGTGGATGAAGGTGCGTCTTCGTGCGAAACGAAATTATCTAACAAGGCAGTTTATTTTTCGCCAGGAATCTTTGCAAATCGGGAAAGTTCTTCATATCGCGCCAAACAACGTTGCTCTGGTTGGGCAAATCGTTGGGATAGATGGTGTTGGCACCATGTGGAATACCGAATATGTGGAAGTAACCGGCAAAGCAATACAAATTCATCCCTGGGAAGCAGACATCATACAGGTCGGAGAAAAAATCACCGACAACAAGGGAGACCTCGTGGTGGAGATAACCAACAAGAAGACCGAGTTGTCAGATGTCATGACCACCACCTGGCAAGGAGAGGCGCTTTCGAGGAAAAATCCGCTGCTTCGTGACGTGACGCTTACAATGAAGATGCGGGTTATGAAAGATGGAGACTCGCGGTATTTTAATTATTACCAACCTATTAGTGTTGGTAACAAAACACGGATTCAGTTCGCAGGCACCGCCGTGGAAATAAATATTATGTCGGTGTCTCCAGACCGTTAACGCGTTTTTTGTGCGACAATATAGATACTCCACGGGGGGTTTTTAGGAACCCTGAGCGGAAAGCCGATGACCCCCCACTCAATAATTTTTAGACCCGCAAGCTGCAGATAGCCTTCCAGCTCAGGATAAAAAAAGTACCGCATAACGTGTGTTTCTTTAAACGATTTGCGCTCACGAAGCTTATCAAGCACGGTAAGTTGATGAAGAACTGAAACAGTGTTTGTTTGGTAAGAAATAGTGGGTGTTTTTTTCCTATGCACGGTAAATTTTTCATTGCGGTAGCGCTGATGCATTACTTTTGGGCGCGAAAGCAAGACTCCCGGGCCGTACCAGCAGTCAAATATCAATAAACCATTATTCTGTAATAAAGTCGATGCGTTAGTAAAAAAGGAGCGTACATCATTGTTTGTTGTCATGTAGCTGACGACGTCAAATAACGAGGCAACCACGTGGTACTTCGTGGAAGATGTAAATGTTAAAAAATCTTTGTGTATGAAGCGGGCCCCGGCTTTTTGGGATAGTGATTTATGGTTGGCTATGGTAACCATTTCTGCTGACCGGTCTACCCCTGTTACGTCAAAGCCTTGTTTTCCGAATAAAATTGCGTGCGTTCCCGTTCCCGACCCTATATCCAAAAGCGAAAGTCTTTGGGTATGAGGAAGGCGTTGGTGTATGTGTTTTATGATGAAGCGAACCTCTTTACCGACATTCCTGTGTTGATAGATAAGATCGTAAAAAGGCGCGGTTAAAGAAAAAGTCTGGGGTAGTGATTTGTTAATTTTCATAGAGTATATAGATTTTTCGCCGTTTCCAGTAGTACTTTGCTGGTCGAGTCCCAACTAAACCGCGCACATACATATTCACGCGCCGCACGCCTCATCGCACTCTTCTCTTTTGCGGAAAGACGGAAAAATTTTTCTATTACTTTGCTCGCCCTCCGGTGGTTCCGTGGATTGATATAAAACCCCGTCTTCCCCTCCCATATTTCCTGATCATCACCCATGCTCCGGATAACGGGCGTGCCACACGCCTGTGCTTCCAACACCGAAAGGCTTGCCGTTGATCCGCCTGCACTTACCACAGATCCTGTGTAAACAAATACATCGAGCGATCGATAATAGTCTGCCAGATGAGATTCGTCAATGTTACCCATAAAACGAACCTGATGATGTATGTGGTGTCTCTGAGTGTACGAGAGATACTGTTTTTTTATTTGAGGGTCAGCGATACTTTCGGAAATATGTGCGACGAACGGAATATTTGCTCGCGAAAAGGACACAAGGATGGCTAAAAAATTTTCCGTTCCCTTAAATATAGTGTAGTCAGTGCTATGCCCAATGGTTAAGACGGTTATTTGGCCCTTCTTTTTTTGTTGTTTTGGGGAAAAAAAGCGAGTGTCTACCCCATTGGGGAGGAAAATATCAGGGTTTCTTCGGTATGTTTCTAATATATAAGGCACAACAGACGGAGCGAGAGCCGTAAGAATCGTTGCGGTGTTGTACGCCCATATATCAAGCGGCGCGTAAAGCAGCTTTGCGACAGCCACACACAGCTGTGAAAATTTTGACAAGGAAGCCACGCGAACGGGGTCGTAGAAAATCGCGAGAGGTTCAAAACAATGACAAATGGTCCGTTTTGATAGAAGCACCGCAAGAAAGTTCATCGGAAAATTTGTAGCAAATACGACGCTATCCCGTTTTAAAATTTGTTTTAGTTGAAGAAAGTTGGTGAGTAGGGTGAGAGGAAGGAGTAGCCAAAATAGCCGGGGCGGTTTCCAAAGTTGGGTTACTGATATATTCGCCTGTTTATACAGACGCCTCCATTTGGGGCTTATCGCATGTAAATACAAATGTACCCGCTGTGTTTTGGCAATGCGGAGCAGCAACTCATAGAGATACTTTTCCCCTCCTCTTGAATAGACGCTCTCCGTATGAAGCACATGAAAATCAAACGGTATGGTATTCATGATTTGATAATTGTTCCTATTTTTCTTGCCCAATTATAAGAAATTGTAACAAGGCCAAAGCCTATCATCATATAGGCGAAGCTTAACGCAAGCGCGATTGTGTGGCTGTTCGTTACCAACGGTGAGCCATACTGGTAAGCGCGGATCGATTCGAATATGTACGAAGAAGGCACCGCGTAGGAAACGGTATGCAACAGGCCCGGAAGCGCCGAGCGTTCATAAAAAACCAACGAGAAAATTTGCAGGACTGTGCTTATTATCCACCCCGAAAAACTGACACGCTCGCCGAATAAGAAAACAACCGATAGCGCAACGTATGAAAACGCCACACCCACGAGTTCGAGTTGAAAAACCCAAAGCAACGCGTGTGCCCCCAGCGAAGAAAAGAACGATGGGTATATAAGCACGAGCACGCCACCGAGCACTGTAAGGGAGATGGCTATCTTGGTTAGGGATGCTGCGGTAATTCCGATGAGCAACTCTCCAATACTTATGGGCGCCACAAGTATTCCTTGTATATTTTTCGATACAAAGTCATCGGTAAACTGAGCAACCGCCTCCTGAATGACTCGAGCGGTGCAGTTCCAATACACAATGCCGGTAAGAATAGTAACGCTAATAACAGCCGCTTCTGTCGGCATATTTTTCCCGCTTGCAGCGAGGAAACCAAAGAGCATAATTTCAAATGCGGGCCATACAAACATTTCGATAACGCGGGCAGGATTTCGCTTTATGGAATACAGATAATGAAGATATAAACCGCGAATTCTTCGTATTGAGCTGTTATGCATAATAAGTGTTAATTTTATTGTTCTGTATGGGTTTTCCGTCATACACTATTTTTCCATGATAAAGAATTATCATCCGTGTACAGGTACGCCGAACCTCTTCAGTGTTTTGGGAAATAATTATTGTCGTATTTGTTTTTCTATTTCTTTTTTTGATAACGGTGAGTACTCGCTGAGAAAGCAGTGGGTCCATGTGTGCGGTGATTTCATCCAAGAACAACAATCTCGGATTGTTCAAAATTGCCTTCGTGAAATTTACGAACGAGTTTTCGCCCGAAGATAATTTATATATTTTTTTGGACATCAATACATCCGGCATTTTACATAGTTTCCAGAGGTTGGTTATGATAGGTCGGAAATGTGGTACTCCATACAGATCCGCGTATGTTGTCAGGTTTTCCGCTACTGAAGCATACCCGCCAAGCCGCTGGCTGGACGAAGCGTAGTTCATTTCTTTGGCGATAATTTGCCTGGAGGATTGGAGCGGAAGACCCAAAAGTGTTATTGTGCCGGAATCGGGCTCGAGTAAGCCCGTGAGAATATGGAGAAGCGTGGATTTACCGGCTCCAACCGGCCCTGCGATGCCGACTATCTCGCCTCCCCGTACAGAAAGTGATACATTTGATAAAATACGTTTTCCACCAAAGGACTTGTTTATGTTTATTAGCTCAATCATGCAAGGGGTTTTGAAACATGCTCGCGGGGCAACGCGGCATGTCATCGCTAAATTATATCTAAGAAGCACCTACACAACAATAATGTACGTGATGACGGTTGTCATGGCGATTTTGTCTGTTATTTTTGTTTTTACTTTGCCTGATCCGTTGCGGCCTAAAACAAGCATCGGCGCAATGAATATGCTCGCGATAGCCGCTCTGATTATCACGCTTTTTGTGAAAGGGAAACGCACGGTATTTTTGGAAAAAAAGCGATGGGAAGCTATTCACTACGCGGTTACCGCCTATGCGATTGCTGTATTACTATCATTGCTATTTACGCCTACTATCCAGGATAGCACTCCCCTGCGTTTATTGTTTTCAGGTGTGATTATGTTCTGGTTATCCCAGGAAATAACACCAACAGAGAGGTATAAGAAGTTATTTATTCATATACTTGGTGGGGTTGCGCTGTGCATAGCATTACTGAGTTTGTTGCAGGTAGCGGCCCCGGGACTCATGAATAGCATAGCGGAAAAATATTTGCGTGGGCGAGCCGCTTACGGGATAACCATTGAGTTTAGCAGGGGTAGGTTGCTTCATTGGGGAGTGCTTGTTTTTATTTTTCCATTCTTTTACTCTTCCAGCCTGCTTCTTGATTGGAAAGCCAGAGTTTGGACGCTTTTGTATGTTGTCGGTGGATATGCGGCGATGTTGGGGTCAATGATTATTTCTAATTTCCGAGGGGCGTTTCTTGTCTTTATAGGGGCGACTATAGCGTATGTGTTGTACGCGAGACATGTTGGATACATAACCGCAAAAAAAGTCTATTATATTGCCGGTTTATTTGTTGTGGCGCTTATTTTTGGTCTCATTATCGCCAGAAGCGTACTTGGTTATAATTTGCTCGACCGGTTTTTACTGCGGGATTCTTATCGAGATGTGACCGAAACATTAGGAAGAATAACATTATTTGACCAGGCGCTTACCGTGTTTCAGTCATACCCATTTTTTGGTGCTGGGTACGGAAATTATTACTCTGTCGTCTGGCCATTCCCCCACATGCAGTATTTCTCTATTTTTGATCAGTTCGAGCCGTATCCCGTTCCTATAGCGGCTCATAATGAGTTTTATACCGTGCTTGCAGAAACAGGCATTGTGGGGTTTTTAAGTTTTCTTTTGGTGGTGTGTCTTATCGGTACCCGATTGTATAAACTCATGTTTATGAGTAGGCTTTCTGATATTGATAAGTTGTTTGCCTTAACACTGGGCACTTCGTATGGAACCATTGCGACATACATATGGTTTGAAAACATGTATCCGCAGAATATCGTTTATCTTCTGTTAATGGGCGCCATGGCAACTCATTGGATAAAATCAAAGACTTCATGAAACGAGCACGATTGAAAAAAGTCGTTGTACAAATTGTAACGTACAATAACGAGCAAACGATACGTTCGTGCATCGCATCAATAAAAGCCCAGGATTATTTCAATTTTGATATCGTTGTTATCGACAACGCATCCTCTGACAATACGAGACGTATAGTAAAAAAGCTTGGCGTCCGGTGTATTGCTTTAAGGGAAAACCGCGGATACGCGGCGGGTCATAACGTGGGACTAAAACATGCAAATAGCACATATGTTTTGACGCTCAATCCCGATGTGGTGATATCGCCCATGTTTTTACGCGAGCTGGTAAGCGCAATGGATGCTGCTGGAGCGCCGGTTGGTTCCGCGCAGGCGCTGCTTTACCGGGTAGAAAAAATGACCAGGCGGTCATTTGTTGTAGATAGTGCCGGATTATGTCTTGGTCCTACAAGAAGACAAAGGTTGCGCTACGCTGGTCGCGACTCTCGCCGCAACGCGCTCGCACAACAATTTATATTCGGTCCCGACGGAGCAGCAGCTTTTTACCGCAGGGCAATGCTTCGGGATATCGACCTAGGGCACGGCATATTTGATGAAGATTATTTCATGCACAAAGAAGATGTCGATATCTGTTGGAGAGCACAACTCCGCGGGTGGAAATCGTTGTTTGTGCCACGTGCCGTCGGGTATCATATCCGCACATTTCGGCCGGGACGACGGGAAAATATACATAGGGCGCTTCGTTTGTTTGCCGTGCGAAACCGATATGTATTGATGATAAAAAACGAGCTGCCCGCATTGTTTTTTCGTGATGTACTATGGATAATAGCATACGAAATACTCATCTTTTTATATATTGTATTTAGGGAGCGCGGATCGTTTAAAGCGTACACACAGGTAATTACTCTTCTTCCCTCATTGTTAACAAAGAGAGCGGTTATCCAGCGGAACCGTCGGGTTGGCGCTCGCGATATCGTTATGTGGTTTAGGTGGAGGCCGGCATGAGGAGACTATCCCCCGTTGTGTATGTTGGTATCGTGACGTATAACAGCGCACGACTTATGGATGTGTGTTTCGCCGCATTGTCGAGACAAATATACCCGCATATTCAGATTGTTGTTTTTGACAATCATTCTTCCGATAACATTGCAAAACTCATGCGGAAATATCCTCACGCCCGGTTTATTCAGAGTAGCAAAAATGTGGGATATGGTCGTGGGCACAATAGCATACTGCGCACCATTCGTTTTAAGAACAATGATTATTATCTGACGCTTAATCCTGATGCCCGCCTATCACCAACTTATATTTCTCGGCTTGTTTCCAGTTGTCGGCGTCACAACGCAGGGTGGGCAGTCGGCAAGTTACATAAAGATGCTAATAAAACAGCACTGTATAGTGCAGGGCACGCGATGCTCAGGGATGGATACGCGTTTAATATCGGCTACGGCATGAAGGACGGGTCACAATATTCCGTTTCCCGTAAGATCTTTGGCGCCCCCGGAGCCGCAGCCCTTTACTCACGCGCGCTTATCCGTGGTCTGTCGAAAGACGGTGACTTTTTTGATCCCGCGCTATTTCTTTATTATGAGGATATCGATATAGACTGGCGCGCAAATCTTGCAGGATATGCCTGTTGGTTTGAGCCTTCGGCAGTGGCGATACACAAAGGCGGGGTCGCCCCCTCGCACATGATGGGAGACATTCTGTGCAACCGGTTTTATGTGGTTATGAAGAACGCCTTTGTTTCAGACTTGCTGACATATAATTTACCCGTCATTACATTTCACTTGCTTGCAAGGTTGGTTAGTACACCTTTGATAGGCGCGAGAATGATTGGTCTATGTGCGGTGAAGGCACCAGTGGCACTTTATAAACGAACAGCCGCAAGGACATCTAAAAGTGTTATGCATCAGTGGTTCCGTGCGGCTAAAAACGAAGTGTCAATGCAGCCGAAAAACATTCGTGAGCGAATAAAAGCGTTCACAACTACGCGTTGAATATCTTATCCGTTGTTTGGTACGATACGGTTATGTTTTCCGCTATCCGCCAACTCTTTATTCTCGCAACAAAGTCGAAAAAAATATGGATTATTCCTATTGTCCTGTTTTTTGTCATCGTTGCGCTTTTGGTTATTAGCGCACAAATTTCCCCCTTGCCGGTATTTTTATATCCCATATTATGATAGCGTTTTTTAGGCGCCTTAATGCCCTATTTATTTCTGCCGTGCTGTTTTTTGTATATTTTTTGGTTATAGGGTTGGCGCGACTGATTTATGTGTTGAGCGAGCGGAAGAATGGTAAGCCTGATTCGTATTGGCAGTTAGCAAGGGGTAAACAAAAGACAGTCGAGCTGTCGACACCATATTGATTATGAATATTTTAGGAATATCTGCTTTTTATCATGACAGCGCCGCTGCGCTGTATATAGACGGCAAGCTGTTGTCGGCAATAGAAGAAGAACGGTTCAGCAGGTTAAAACACGACAACGCGTTTCCTTTTCAGGCAATTCAATTCTGTTTAAATTCCGTAAATTTAACCATCGATGATATCGATGCGATTGCCTACTATGAGAAGCCGCTTCGAAAGCTTGAGCGGCTACTCGAAACATTTGTGGTAACGTACCCGTTTGCCCTGCGGCCATTTTTGCAGGCAATTCCTGATTGGCTTGGGCAAAAGATAAGCGTGGAAGAAATAATACGGAAAAAGGTGGGTTTCTCCAAAAAAATATACTATGTTCCCCATCACGTAAGTCACGCCGCGGCAGCATTCTATTCATCGTCCTTTAACACGGCGGCAATTCTTACTGTTGACGGTGTCGGTGAGTATCAGACAACCGCCTTGTGGAAAGGTGAAAAAGATAAACTGACGCTTCTTAAAAGCATTAGCTTCCCACATTCCATAGGACTTCTTTATTCCACGTTCACTGCGTATTTAGGTTTTAAAGTAAATGAAGATGAGTATAAGATTATGGGTCTGTCCGCGTACGGATTACCGGAATATATACAACAGGTATATCGCCTTATGGATATGAAATCGGATGGGAGTTTTTCGCTTAATATGAAGTATTTTTCATACCGAGAATCATTCCGGATGTTCAGCGATGCTTTTATAGCGTTGTTTGGACCACCCCGCAAGCCAGGAGAAAAAGTTGAGAAGCGGCATAGGGATATTGCCGCAAGCATCCAGGTTGTGGTTGAAGAGCTGTTGTTTGCAATGTTAAATCATCTCTATACACAGACAAAGTCGCGCAATCTGTGTATGGGGGGCGGTGTTGCGTTAAACGCCCTGGCCAACGGGAAAATATATACCAAAACACCGTTTAAGAACGTGCACATATTGGGGGCTGCCGGTGATAGCGGTGCCGCTATCGGCGCCGCACTCTATGTTCAGCGGCAATTACGCGGGAGTTCTCCTGTTCAGCAGATTACCTCACTGTATTTAGGGTCCTCGTATAGCAATGAAAGCGTCGAATCGTTGCTGTCGTGTTATCCGGAGTTAACGTATAAGAAATACGACAGCGAAATTGATTTGTTGCGGGCTACCGCCGCGAAGCTCGCAAAAGGAAAAACCGTCGGGTGGTTTTGGGGGCGCACGGAGTATGGCCCAAGAGCGCTCGGCGCCCGATCAATACTCTCTCGTCCCAGCCCGCGGGCAATGAAAGATACGATGAACAAAATAAAACGGCGTGAAGAATTCCGCCCGTTTGCGGGATCAATACTTCAGGATCACGTGCACCGGTATTTTTACACGCCTGAAAATAAGTATTACTCACCTTTTATGAATGTTTGCCTGATAGTCCGGGAAAATAAACGAAAGGAACTGGCTGCTATAGTGCACGAGGACAATACTTGTAGAATACAAACAGTGAATGAGGATAACGGTAGATATTACCGGTTAATTAAAGAATTCTACCGTCAAACAGGCAATCCGTGCGTGTTAAATACAAGTTTTAATGTTATGGGCGAACCTATCGTGGAACACCCAAAACATGCGATCGAGGATTTTTTATGTTCAAAAATGGATGCATTGGTAATAAATGATGTGCTGATTAATAAATAAGCGTATCTAGGATATGAAAACTTTATTAGTCGGATTGTTTGCCAGCTTTGTATTTTTTGAACTAGTGCTGAGGGGGTTGTCGCTGTATTCATATCAAATCAAATTTTATACGAACAATCCGCATCAACGTAGATTTCTTGATGATGTTGTCGATTGGAGGGGGTTGGCCGCTTCGACACTGTGCCCCATGCCGCCAGGCGGAGTGTTAAACGGATTTATCATTAATTCGCGCGGCAACATTTCACCCGAGATGCCTTATGACAAGCAGCCCGGCACAAAACGGCTTGTGCTGGTGGGTGACTCACATGCGGTTGGTGCGGTTCCCTACCCTGATCACTTTATCCGTGTGCTTGAGCGCCGCGTAAATGAGACGTCAGAATATCAACTCGACGTGATTAATCTTGGTCTTAATTGCATCGGTCCTCTTATCGAGGAAAAAATATTGGCGTTAGAAGGGGCGCGGTATGATCCTGATGTGGTGGTTCTCGCGTTTTTTGTCGGTAACGATTTTACCGATGACCGCATATATAATGATAAGTTTGTAAAAGCAAAAAAGAATGAACGGCACATTATGCCGCCGCTTTTTTACCAGTCACAGTTGCTGTCGTTTTTTCGAAACTATATCGTATTTCACATGAGTCCGCATAACGCGCCAACACTGCAGGCAGCAAGTGAAGGAAAGCCGGGCACGTACATAGGATTCCCTGGGTTTGATGCCCAGAGGCCATCGTTTTCTGAAGAAGAATACCTTGGTATAGAACAAGAGAGGTCACAGATTTTTTTTCATAATAGCGAAGCGTATGAGGATGTCGAGACGATACAACAAAACATACGATCGATGAAAAGTGTCAGTGAGAGATCGAACGCAAAATTTGTTGTCCTGATTATCCCCGACGAAATGCAGGTGAACGAGAGCCTTCTCCAAAAAGTAGCGAGTCTTAGTGGCCGGCGTATAACAGATTATAATATTCATTACCCCCAGCAGCTCCTTACACGATTTTTAGATGAGAATGCCATAGATTACGTTGACCTTTTTTCTTTTTGGAAGGATTCGTCAAAATCGGCTGGCTTTTATTTGAATCAGGACTCCCACTTAAACGTGTCTGGAAATATGGCTGTTGCCGATATTTTGCACCCAAGAATACAATTATTACTTGACCAGTAATTAGGGGTAACGACAGGGCGCCGGAAGCAATAGTGATACGCGCCTGTATGTTACTATGATCGATATGGCCGAGGACAACTCCGAGGAGTATTTTGCCGCGTTTGGAATGAGATTATTTTCGGGACCCATCATTGGGGTGGCTGAGCGGGTAGCATCATTGATAAAAGGCAAAAAGCAGGCATATGTATGCGTTACTGGCGCGCACGGTGTCGTAGAATCCACGAGAAAACAACAGGTGTTACAGGCGCACCAGGACGCATGCTTAGTGGTGCCTGATGGGATGCCGCTCGTGTGGTTGAGCAAACTACTTGGACACACCAACACAGAAAGGATTTATGGCCCCGATTTATTTTTGGCGCTTTGTGAGCGAGCGGAGAAAGAAAAATGGAGAGTATTTCTCTACGGTACGACAGACGGCACGCTACAAAAATTGAAAGAGAGGTTGTTGGTTAAGTTTCCTGAATTACTCATTGTAGGGAGTGTTGCTCCTCCATTCCGGCCGTTAACATTTGAAGAAGAAAAAACGGCCGTTACCAAGATAAATAATTCTAAAGCTGAAATTGTGTTTATAGGATTGAGCACACCAAAGCAGGAGTTGTGGATGCAAAAGCACTCACCAAAACTTAAGACGAGAGTATTGGTTGGCGTTGGAGCAGCGTTTGACTTTCTCGCGGGTGTAAAACGCCAAGCGCCGGTCTGGATGCGGAGCGCCGGGTTAGAGTGGTTATTTCGATTCATGCAGGAACCCCGCAGACTATGGTATAGGTCGATTGTGCTCAATGGGATATTTATCGGTATTATGTTAAAAACACTAACCGGTGCTTATAACCGTAGGAAATTTATTACCTATATTTCTCCATATATTTTTTCATTGGCACTTTTTATATTTTTGTTGGGAGTTACGGAAGTTTTGGCTCATGTGGTAACAAATAAAGGATGGGCTTCATATTATAAACCTATGGAAATTCAAACAATAAAAAATATTGGAAAAGAAAAAGAAGATTGGCGATTAACGCATATGATGGAGGATGAATATTTCACGCCCGATCCACTGCTTTTATGGAAGCCAAAATCAGGAAAATGGAGGTTCAATGAAGATGGGTATGTAGGGAAAGTAATGCGTAGTGACGCAGAAAAGGCACGCTCGGATGGCGGTTGTGTAATTATGGCGTTAGGTGACTCAAATACCCAAGGCATTGAAACCACCTCGTGGCCCGAGGAAATGAACGCAATATTTGAAGAAAGAGGTTATAAGAGCCGAGTTATAAATGCTGGAGTAGCTGGGTATACTTCTTATCAAGGCGTAATCAAATTTATTTCGGACCTAAAAGCCATATCGCCCACTCATGTATTTATAAGCTTTGGGTGGAACGACGCTGCACCGAGTATGGGGTCGCCAGACAGCACGTTTATTAAGTCACATTCCCGCGGCACAAGTATTTTATACAAATTACGGTTATATCTTATTTTTCAAGCGATGTTTGCAAAACAACAGACGATGGACCATTATGTGCCGCGGGTAAGTCTTGGTGAGTACGAGCATAACCTTTTGGCAATGATTAAAGAAGCGAAAGCGAATGGTGTGAAAGTAACCCTCGTGACCCGACCATATAATCCTACTGATTATCTCTACTGGAAGACGCTGCCCCCTGACCAAGGAGGATGGAGGACGTTCATTGATGGTTATAACAATGTGGTGCGCCGTGTCGCGCGTGAACAATCAGTAGGGTTATGGGACATGAATCAGCTTACAGCGCTTCGCGCGGAATCATTTACAGATGATTCTCATTACTCAGCCGAAACGTATAAGGAAATGGCAATAACGGCGCTGCAGCAGGCTAATATCCGCACACGGTGTAAATGACCAAGATGCGCTCATATATATTTATTGCTTTATTTATACTTTTTGTTATAGCCGGCATTCATGGGAGAGGTGTTGCCGCAATTATTGGTATTGGCGGAATAGCTTCTTTTGAAATTTGGTATCTTTTCCGGTTTGTCCGCCGCCAGGTTACCATAAATGCCGCTATTGGCGTGTCGTTATTTGTGCTGTCCTATATCGTCTACGCTGTTTTATTCCCATTTATAAATAGTTTTGAGTTATGGGTAGATGAAATTGAAGTAATCCGTTTTGCGCGTTTACCTTTGGCAGATATCGCTCAGGCAGTGATTACGAAGCACGTGGCCGTGCCGCCACTGGATTACTGGAATATGTGGGTTTGGAACAAGGTTGTTGTGCTCCTACCGGTGCACGTTTGGGAATATGCATACCGTGTTCCCTATATGTTCATCCATTCGCTTGCCGCGGTTGTGTTGGGTCTTACCTGTTGGGAGTTAGTAAAGGCGCCGCCGCGCCTGAGAATGCTTACGGTTTTATGCGGTTTCCTGCTATATTTCTTTAATCCTCTGCTACTTGCCTATTCTTATGAGGTAAGGTTCTATGCCATGACATTTTTAGGGGCTGCGGTGGTAGCCGCCCTGTATTTCAGAAACAGGTTGTTTGCTGTTGAAAATCTTCCGCTCGTGTTACTATTTTGTCTTAATTCTGTGTACCAGTTTATTATTCTGGTGCCGTTTGTTTTATATGGCGCTATAGAGAGGTCCACCCGAAAAAATGCTTTATTACTCGGTGTTGTGATGACTATAACTGCGTTGGTCATTCTTCCTTTTCTGTATGTCCCCCAGCCAGTTGAGGCTATTTATGCGAACGAAAGAATTATGGATGGGCTTAATTGGTTGAGTGCCTTTTATTTTAACGGCCCCTGGAAACAATACCTGGCATATGCATTTGTCATCGCGCTCTGCTTGCTTGGCCGTAAGAAACCGCTATTTATGCTGGGAGCCTGTGTATTTTACGTGCTTGTAGTAGTGGTGCTTGATGCAAAGTATAACTATCGGTATTTCGGTGGCAAGCACTTTCTTTTTATTATGCCCTTCTGCACCTTGGTGGTGTACGAGCTATTTTCGCTGTCCCGTTCCCTGCTGTTTCGTATAGCGGCGATATTGTTGGTGAGTGCCGTTTTTCTCTATCCGTTTTATGGACATATACATAAAATGTATGCCAAAGAGTTTATTGTCGCAAAATCACCCATGGGATTAAAAGAAGTTTTTGGATACGCGGCAGACAATAATATTGAGAGAATTGTTGTGGAATATGGCGACACAAGTACAGAAAACATAGCGTATTATCAGCTGGCAGTATCATGGTATAGTGAAATTTTCCGGCAACAAAAGGTCGACGAGTTTGCTTTTAATTTGGGGTGTGCAGAATTTATGTCATTACCATCGCCGCTTATGTATTCTGTGTCCGGCGTACCGCACTGCTATTTTCCTCCAGCAACAAAAATAATTCATTTATATGACGCGGCGATGATTGTAATGCGCTGACAGAACAGCTAAAAAGCAGCATCCCCTTCCCGACGGGTTATGTGGTTTTAGATAATGAAGAATGCATTAGCGCGCGTGAAGTTGTGGCAAACTCGCTTATACTATTGCCTAAGCCAGACGGTAAGTAAAAACCTGTTTTTTCCAAGCGCTCTGCTACCGGGAAACGGTATGTTTTATATAGCCCACTCTTTTTAAAAGCGGTGCGCGGCGAATAGAAGAACGTCCTAGTTTGGATGCCGTGAGTGGCGGCGAGATGCTTCATGACGTTGTCCCGTGATCGTGCCGATTTCTGGTTAATGGTAACCGCATACATCCAATACACGTTTTTTGTCCATGGTTTTTCAATTGGTAAGGTAAGGCCTGGGATGTTTTGTAGCTGCTTTGTATAGTAAGTCGCCATCGCCCGTTTCTTTTTTATAGACGCATCAATCTCTTCAAGGCTTGCCAATCCCACCGCTGCTTGCATGTTGCTCATAAGATAGTTGTATCCTATCCCATCGTGTATAAAACGCGTTTTGGAGTGGTTAAGGGATTTTAGTTTGTTCACTATATCTATATATTTTTTGTTATTGCTTACCACCATCCCCCCTTCACCGGTGGTGACGATTTTGTTCGCATAAAAACTAAATATCGCCATATCACCGATGGAACCCGCCTTTTTTCCTTTGTATTCAGCTCCATGTGCCTCCGCTGCATCCTCGATTACTTTGATCCTGTGTTTTTTGGCGATGCGCATGATGGGGTCCATGTCACACGGATGGCCAAAGAGATGCACCACCATGATTGCCTTTGTCCGTTTGGTAATGGCTTTCTCTATGAGATCGGGGTTTATGCAATAGGTTTCCTCGTCTACATCAACTGGCATTGCCTTCGCTCCTGTATACCAAACAGCAAAATAACACGAAGCGATGGTCATAGCGGGCAATATAA
Organism: Candidatus Gottesmanbacteria bacterium UBA6580; assembly: GCA_002433895.1. Classification (GTDB taxonomy): domain Bacteria; phylum Patescibacteriota; class Microgenomatia; order UBA10105; family UBA927; genus UBA927. Next base: position 95,761 of record DJJA01000003.1, on the reverse strand, counting down.
CTTCGTCTCCCGGGCCGACTCCGAGCGCCATCAGGGCAAGGTGAAGCGCCGCCGTCCCGGAGCTGGTGGATGAGGCGTATTTGACACCGAGATAACGGGCAAAGGAGTTTTCAAATCGTGCAACAAACGGTCCCTCCGATGAAAACCAACCGGATCTTACACACTCGGACAGATATGCTTTTGCTTTTTTAGGAATTGACGGGCGGTTTACCGGAATCATGTGATGTGTACCCATGTTTTTTTCTTCGATGCTTTATAGGCTGCCTCTACCATGGAGATGACAGCGGCACCATCGGCCGCATCGGGATTTGGTTGTTTATTTTTTTGTATACAACTAGCAAGATATAAAAGCTCCCGGTGATATGAATCTTTTTTTTCGTTGGAATAGTCAAACGTGGTAAATATACCATCTTTCCCTCCGATGGTTACTGTATCGTGCGTTGTCGAGTCGGTAATGATATAACCTTTTTCTCCCCACAGTTCGATATGTGAGTAGCCCGCCCATTGCAACCAGCTGGTTGTGATGATTGCTTGTCTATTATCCTTGGTCATGTATATGGCTGACCCGACATCCTCAACGCGGGCCTCTTTCCATAAATTATTTGTCATGACCGCGGTGCAGCGGGTAAAGTTTCCCATAAACATGCGCGCCATATCAAGCAAATGGCAGCCGTTGTCGATAAACGTGCCCCCCCCGGCCGTGGCGGGATCTAAAAGCCAGTTACGGGAAACTTTAGAGCCGTCTATGCCTATGCTGCCCTTAAAAAACAACAGTTTTCCAATTTTACCCTGGTCAAAAAGTTCTTTAGCTTTTTCTACGGTATGAAAAAATCTATGGTTGGATCCAGTCTTTACGATCCGTTTATATTTTTTGGACGCAGCAATTATTTTTTTAGCATCAGTAACTGTTGTCGCAAGGGGTTTTTCACATAATACATGCATATTGTGCCGCATCGCCGTTATACTCATCTTGGTATGGTAAACGTTCGGGGTGGCGATAATTGCCAAGTCTGCTTTTTTTGTGAGAGATTGGAAATCTGGTACTGCCAATACATGATGACTGTGGCTTATGCGGTCACGTTGACGAGCGGAGGGGTCGACGACCGCAACCACTTCAAAATTTTTTGGCATTGCTAAACAAGCACTAAGTCTTTTGGTGCCGAACGCTCCCGCGCCGACGATTACAACGCGTACTCTTTTTTTCATGCGCGAAGATTGTAACAGAGTCGGGCGCTATTTTCACTTGCTTGATATAATGCCGTTGATGAAGAAAGTGCCGGTTATTTTTCTATTTAACTCACCCATTGCGAGCGGGTGTGACTATGTGACGCAGACGATGCGCTTAGTTGCAAAAAAACACCCTTCGTTGGGACTTGCGCTTGGCGATATTATTTTTCTCCCAAAGCTATTCACTGAACGAGAACCATGGGTTGTGCGTTCATTGCGAGGCGCCATCATTATTCGTCCCATCAGTGTGCTGCCCGGAGTTCGATTTCGTTGGGTACGGATGGCTACCTATATTGTTTACGCGCTTTTTTTGTCGTTATTCATGGGGCTGCGGTACTTTGGTAGCAAAAGGGTAGTTTGGTTTTTTGAGCCATTTCATCTCCCTCCCCTTCTCCGAATATTTCAGTCGTATGTATCGATATATGATTGCGTGGATTATTATCCGGGTTTTTCGGAAGCCGCAGAGCGTGAACATGTCATGCTTATGAGACGAGCAACGTACGTGTTCGCAAATTCGTTACCGCTCCTCGATCAATTAAAAAAAATGCGTAAAGATGTGCGGGCGGTGCCCTTGGGGTTTTCTGATCGGTTATTTACCACTTCATCATCCACCGTTGAGCAATCGAAAAACATATTCACCGTCGGTTTCGTGGGAAGCATAAGCGATCGGATAGACTTCCCCCTGCTTCAGCATGTCGTAGCGGCGTTACCGCGCGTTTGCTTCGTCTTTGTGGGAGCGAAAGAAGTGGGTGTGTTTGGTAGAAAAGATAATGTGGAACGGTCATTTGACTTACTGTTGAAACATAAGAATGTGCGGTGGATAAACGGAGTGGCGAAAGAGAGGGTTCCAAGCGTGTTACAGGGCATTGATATTGGCATCATTCCTTATCGGGAGCACAAGCTGTTTAATCGATATTCGTTCCCCATGAAAACACTGGAATACTTTTCTGTTGGCCGTCCGGTTGTTGCTACCGATATAGTGGCGCTTCGGCAATATGAAGCTCTTGGGTTATTAACTATCGCGCGTACGCCAGACGCATTTGTGCAGGCGATTAGATCACTCTATGCTACCGGATGGGACCCGTCTCATCAGAAAAGACAGCGGCAACATGCAAAAAAGCACACGTGGGCGAAAAAAATTAATGCAATAGTATCAGTTATTCAATAAATGTGGGTCTTTTTGTCGAAGAAGCACTGTGAGCCAACGCGTAAAGAATTGGCCCGAGAGTAAAATAGCTAACGAAAAATATAATAAATAATGGGTCTTTGAATTGATGCAGGTAGTAATCATCGACACCCCGCATCAGTTTTTTAATAGAGATCCACAATCTGTGTGCAAGCGTGAGCGATAAAAACGAAGGATGCGTCCGGGTTAAGCTTATGTTCATAAGAAAATTTTCCGCTCCCGCCAAAATATGACGCTTGATGATATACAGGGGGGTAAAGCGGTTTTTTCCGAATTGGTGAACCACAATCACATTCGCGGCATACCACACTTCTTTACCTTTCAGCATTATTCGATTGCACAGCTCGAAGTCCTCCGAGAAGGTAAGAATACCCATGTGTGTAGCGCCAAACAGTGTATTAAAAAGTGGTTTGTTGGAGGGCATAGTTTTTTTGTTTACGCATAGCGCCGCCGAGCATAGTAAATCGTTTATCGCAAGCCTCATCGATTTATTTCCATAGTCTACGCTTGCGTATATCCAGTTGTATTTTTTTATAAGGAGCCGCCTTTTTTCTCGGACTTCAGGGGTGTTACCGTAGATATTTTTATCAGGAATGATGCGACCTCCAATGATTGCAGCGTTGGGATGTTGTTGCCACGCCAAAGCGTACGCGGAAAGAAATTTGGGTGAAACCCTAACATCGTCATCGAGAAAAATTACATGTTTGTAGCGTGCAAGCGAATATCCATAGTTTCTGGCGTATGACGGACCCGATGTTTTCATAGTGACAACCCTGATTGTTGTGGCGTCATTGGTGATGGGATCAAGTATTGAGGCAATGTCAATTTTTGCATCATTATTCACGACAATAATTTCGAAATCTGAGGAAGAATACCGCTGTGCCTGTAGCTCTCTGATAAGTGTCGTGAGTTGATACACTCTATTTTTGGTGGGGATAACGACAGAAAAACGCATTGAATGCTTTTGGGTTAATAGGCGGCCGTCAATACTCATGCGAACTATTATATAACCACAAGTACACACGGGAAAGATTGCGTTATGGACGACCCGCGCGACTTGTGGAGTTACCGCTCCATGTAGTCCCATTGGCTAGCGGATTATACAAAAGAAACGTGTGAATCATATACAAAGCGGCCAAAAATTCTGCTGGTTCGTTGGGTGTTTGAAAAAAAGGTTCAGTAATTGTAGACTCCCTCCTCGGCTGAGGGAGACCGCTGTGCTTTATGAGCTATTCGGAGGCTAATCGGTGATTACGTTAGAGAGAATTTTGTTAAGGTCTCGATACATAAAAAATATGCACACCTTTACTAACTCACGCTTCCGGCAGTTTACCGATATGTTTTATATGCCTGTTCATGGTGATAGAATAAAGTATTCATGAGAGCCTATAAACGCATTAGTTTTTTTATGGCAGGTTTTCTTGTGGTGGCTCTTCACGCTCTTGCGTTTATATTGGGGATTGGGATTGTTTCCGTGTTGTTTAAAATGGTTGGCCGAAGACTGTTGTCACAACGCGCGTGGAATTCTACATGGGAACCTGTATCAGGTAGCGGTGATGTGCGTCGGATGTACTGATATATGAATATATTAGGCGTTTCGTGTTACTACCATGATAGCGCTGCGGTACTCGTGCAAGACGGGAAAGTAGTTGCCGCTGTGGCCGAAGAGCGGCTGAGTCGGAAGAAACACGACAATAGGTTTCCTGAGTTAGCGATTCGATTTTGTTTAGATTGGGCGAATTTACAAACCAATAATATTGATGCTGTGGCGTTTTATGAAAAACCATTTGTGAAGTTTGAGCGTGTGTTGGCACAACACATAGACTCGTTCCCATCAGGATTTACTGTGTTTCGGGAAAATATAGGATCCTGGTTTTCCCGGAAGCTTCGGGTAAAGGAAATATTGAAAAAGCATTTTGGTTATGTCGGTGAGGTCTTGTATATCCCCCATCATCTTTCTCACGCGGCAAGTGCGTTTTATCTGTCGGGATTTGATAAAGCCGCTATTGTGACCATTGATGGTGTTGGTGAGTGGGCAACCACCACTGTGGGGGTAGGGGCTGGAAACAAAATCACTATCAATAAGGAAATACGTTTCCCTCATTCTCTTGGGCTTTTGTACAGCGCAATCACTTCGTATTTGGGTTTTGAGGTGAATGATGCCGAATATAAAGTCATGGGGTACGCAGCCTATGGTAATCCAATGACCTATCAGGCACAGTTTGCCGAGTTGATTACGCTACATAGCGATGGCAGCTTCGCGCTGAATACAGATTATTTTACCTACATATGGTCGGAACGGATGTATAATAAAAAACTTGAGTCATTGTTTAGTTTGCCGACAAGACAGAAAGAGTCTGGTGTACAACAGGAGTACGCGGATATTGCGGCAGGGCTTCAGCGGACATTGGAAAATGCCGTCATAAACTTATTGACTGCTGTCCATAAAAAGCAGTCTATGGACGCGTTGTGTTTATCAGGCGGTGTGGCTCTAAACTCTGTTATGAACGGGAAGCTCCTCAAGCGCACGCCCTTTAAGCATCTTTATATTCCGCCCGATCCGGGAGACGGAGGGGGCGCGATGGGAGCGGCCATGTACGGGTATGTACAGAAGGCGAAAAAATCCATGAGTACCGGCTTTTTTCCGAATTTGGGTCCGTCATATCCGCCTGAACAGGTGACCGACGTCTTGGATAGCTACCATCTTTCCTATGAGGAAATAGCAAATGATTTGAAGCTTGTTGATGTTGTTTCCGCTCTATTGGCAGGCGGGAAAGTAATCGGTTGGTTTCAAGGTCGCGCAGAGTGGGGTCCTCGGGCGCTGGGGTTTCGGAGCATATTGGCATCAGCAGGTAAGGCCGAGATGAAGGATATTATTAACGAAAAAATTAAACATCGCGAGTTGTTCCGTCCATTTGCCCCAGTAATTTTAGATAAATATGTCCGGAAGTACTTCCGCGCGGACAAGATATTGTCGGAATCCGTAAAATATATGCTTATGGTATACCCGTTTACCTCCAAAGGATTGAAGCGCGTCCCGGCAACCGTACACGTAGACGGTACAGGTAGGCTGCAGGTGATAGTGAGGACTGATAATACACTTTATTATGATTTAATAGATGCATTTAAAAAAAAGACAGGTACACCAATTATTCTTAATACGTCTTTTAATGTCCGTGGAGAGCCTATTGTCACCACCCCCCGCGAAGCCGTAGAATGTTTCTTGAAGACAGATATTGATTACCTAATTATAGGAAGATTTATTGTGAAGAAATGATATGTGGAAAGACTTAGGTCAGTTTATCTGGGAAAATAAAAAATGGTGGATGATTCCGCCGGTTATCATTCTTATTCTTTTTAGTATGCTTATTTTCGTTACTACCGCCACTCCTGTTTCCCCATTTATCTATATGTTATTTTAGATTTATTTTCCCTCGCATTTTTATGCTACGTGGACGAAGATCGGTGCAAGTTGCGGCAGTTGGATTTTGGCGACAATCACCGCTGTTGCATCCAGCTGTTACGAGTTGGGGCTTTCGAAATAGTGTGATTTGATGCATGGCGCCCATATTCGCAGTGCTCAAATGGTCCGCTTGACAGATTGTAATTGTACACAGGAGTCCGCGTTATTTTCTACACTGCGCGCATATGATATCAGGACGGCCATAACTCACAAGGAGTGGTGGAGTAAAAATGTGTTTACATATGTGAACAGCTAGCCGTTCAGTTTCCTGATATATTCTCCGCCGACGTTAGCATTCCCATGAAGTGTGGAAGCGAACACAACAAGCTATCTCGTGGAGCAAGCGCCGTAACTCTATAAATATTTGAGAACGAAGATGTAGCACCGTTTCAGTTAACGGGTATTTTTGACACTGTATAACACGGATTGTTACTGTGCTTTGGAAATTTATTTACGATAACTTCACATATCTTTGGATAGAGTAATTCTCCTATTACCGCCGCACCTTCTTCCGTATGATGAATGTAATCGTAATAATATTTTGTATTTTTTGGCATGAGATTGGCCAAATCAATAACGGTCGTACCTGTTCTGGCTGCAACAGTAATCGTTTTTTGGTTATACATTTGTAATAGCGTCCACTTGTCTTTTCCGGATCGTTTTATTTGATCCTCGGTGAAATCGTGGACCATCATTGTAGATAAATCCACACCAGTTTCCTTGTCAATACCGAAACCGTAAATTGCCGGTTGGGTAACGAATACGGGTGTTATGCCGTATGTCCGAGATAACCGGATTATTTCATGAAGCCTTTCTTCATATGCCTTGATACGTCGACTCATCTGTTCCAACTCTTCGTTCGTAAGAGGTGTGGCATCAGTTGCTTCGCCGAGTACGTTAAAATTAACTATCTTGTCCGTCATGGATACGAATTGATGACCGTCTACTTTTTTTAAATATCCGGTCAACAGAGCAATCGCATAGCTGTTGTCAGATATATGTCGGAAGATATTATTGGGTGGACCGACATGCGCAATTATGTCCGCTAGATCAGCACCCCTCTCCTGATCCAGAGCGAGATCATTTATCCCTATAAGAAAAATAACAATGTCTGGTCGCAGTATTGAAAGATATTGGGTAAGTAGTTGTATGTGACCGAATGTCGAATGACCATCGATGCCCGCGTTGTTCACCCAGAGTAGATTGATTGACTCAGAAAGTTTTTTTGCAAGGACATCCGTCCAGGTTTTTCCCTCCGTGATAAAGATGTTTTCCGTAGTACTCCCCCCGACGGTAACGATAGTTATGTGATCTGCAAAATCTGCCGGCGGATTTGGACCACGGAAACCTAAAGCATTGCGTTTGATGATAATATCTCTGCGAATTTTGTCTAAGTTATGGTTGTAGGTATTTTTCAGCGTCGTGTTATTGGGGAGCAGGATTCTTTTACCGACAAGCCTTAAATTCGGCGGATTTACAATGCGGAGCGAGACCTCCAATACAAGAAAAACTGCCGCAGCGGTTACAAGTGATGATATGACGAGGAGTGTAATTCTTGCTAAGATGAGTCTCATGAGATATTCAGTAATTATACCAGCTTATAATGAGGCTAGGTCACTTCCCGTTTTGCTGTCAAAATTTCCCAAAGGAATACCCATAACCGTCATCGACGACGGATCGGTAGATCAAACCAGCAAGGTAGCAAAAGCCAATGGCGCCAGAGTGGTGCGTAATAAACGGAACATGGGGGTCGGTTTATCCATCAGGGCCGCATTGCGTAATGCAGCCAGAAACAAGGATGTAATTGTCATTATGGATGCTGATGGTCAGCACGACCCTAAGTATATTCCAATTTTCTTAAAGGCAATCCGTGAAGGTGCAGATTATGTTATAGGTAGCCGGTATGCTACACAAACACCAAGCTCTACTTCTTGGCTTCGCATTTTGGGATCGAAGGTTATTTCGCTATGGTTATGGATATGGTTCAGGCGTCGGATTTGTGATCCAACATCGGGGTTCCGCGTCATGGGACCGAGAGCATACTCAGTATTGTCTCGTCGGTATCCTACCTTTTTTCCCGAACCCGAATCCATAATAACGATTCTTACCCATAAATTAACAGTCTGCGAGGAGCCCTGCATCATGAAGCAGCGTATATACGGCAAATCGTCAATTTCGTTATGGAAGGCATCAGTGCTTATGGCTTATATTCTTTTCCGAATACCTCAACGGGCTATTGCCGAATTTTTCCGTAGCGGGTAGGCATTTTATCAATGATAGAAAGTGCTCTATCACCGTCAATGCTTATAAGATCAAAGTACCACTTGAGCGACTCATAGCGCGGTTTATTTTCTTCCTGTACGAGCGAAAGTGCAGACTTTCTTGTGATATGCCCTTCTCTAATCTGGTTGCTTCTGAGCCCGTCATGTTCGGTGAATCCCTGTACATGATAATAAATATAATTATAAAAAGGCGGCGTGCCGTCATCTATCCGCCACGTTGCGGTGGTATCGTTTGGGGTTTCCCATCCGTATGTGTTTTTGAGAGTGGAAACAACCAAGTTTTCTTTCCATGGGATATAGTGCCATAGATAAAGGAAATGTTTGTGTGGAATAAGATAGGAGCTTGCATAAGCAAAAGCTGTGTCTGCAAGCGATGAGTTAATGTATTGTGGGTTAGTTAGGCATGCCTTTGCAAAGTACAGCGCCATGGATAATTTTCCCGATAGAGCTAGGTTGTGGATTACACCCTTGGGCGTGCCGTCGAAAATCCCGTAGTAGCCGAATTTAAATCTTTCATCTTCAAGCTGATTTCCGCGGCAGTATATAACAAGATTGATGCCTGTTTTCCGTTTGAGTTCTTCCACATAATATTCAGCCTGCTTATCACCCGCCATGAAAAGAGGTACCATGGCGACATCCGGCTTCGCTAGCCACGCCTCTACATTTTTGTGGATATTTTTCCGTTTGTACTCGATGTCTGCAGAAACCCAGACATGTTCAACACCAAGAGCGGATACCATGCGCGACTGATTGCGTCTGGCGACATCTGTTATCATTCCCCAATCGTATGTGTATGCGATGGGATTGAGCTTTAAGATATTTTTTACATAATGCAGGCCGTAGGAGCTATCCCTGCCGCCACTGAGCGCAACAATACAATTAGCTTTTCCTTGATTGTTTCGATAAGGGTTGACCAGAGATAGCAGCGCGTTTTCTCCTTTAGGCTGTTGCTTGGCATATGTGTTGCAGAAGTTGCAGACACCATCCTTGTCGAAGGAAATGAGGGGCATTGTGGCAGGAAGGATGCATTTGGTGCAGCGGGGAATACGGGAAATTGCCTCATTATCGGGTATATGTGTTTGTAGCAGCGATAATTTATTTCTGAAAAGATGGCTTGAGGTAGTAAATAATGGTGGCTTAGTTATTCGCTTCACAATATAGGAAGCGATTTGTCCGAACTGAATTGTTTTGTATTGACCCGGTTTAAGCTGTGTGACAGACCCGTGTAGTCTCAATCGGCTGAGTACCGTTTCCGTTATGTAGCGTTCCGACGAAAAAAGAAATAATCCCGAACTGGTGCGGACATAATAGATAGAACCGGTGTTAGTTGCCAGAAAAAGCGCTCGTTTCTTAAGTGTAAGAAACGCAATTGATGTTTCGCCATATATCTCTTTATAAAGCTGGTTGAGTGCTCGTCTGACATCAAACCCGAAGCGTTTAATAAGCGTATCGAGTAAGCGGGCAAGAATCATTGTATCAAGTTCCGGTTGTGGCTTGTTTGGATAATATTTTTGCCATAGTTCAGCCGCGTTGACCAATATGCCGTTGTGAATAAGCGCCGATTCTTTGCTTATCACTGGTTGATTATTTTTATCTCTGTATGGCGATCCATTTGTTGCGAGGCGAGAGTGACCGATGAATGCAAAGTCATTTTTTTCTGTTGATAAAACAGCCATGGCATCGGTAAATTCCTTTTCTCGAACGAGAATGCTCGCTGTGTGCGGCGCTCTGTGAACGTACAGAGTGTTTTTGTTAGTGATGGCAAAGCCAGACGCCTCTTTGCCTCTTGATTCGCTAAGGAGGAAAAGCTCTTTCAGAGCACTATGGATAACACCCGTGCCATGATAATGATTTCCGACTGCGCCGAATATACCGCACATGTAAGTGATTATAGCTGATTTTGTGTGGTTGTGATGATTATTTCTTATATATTGTTGGGCGCGGTGAAATATGCTGTTTATGTAGGCGTGTGCTAACAATATAGCGGTATTTAATGCTATAAAGTGTCGGATTATAACGCCGAGAAATATTTTTGAAGCTTCAGGGAAGATGGATGATTTGTTTACCAAGTGACCGGATAAACACACTATTCTTTAAAACGCCCCTGCGGCCTAGACCACCGAGTATTCAATAGAGGTTTCAGGCGTGCGTGATTAGAACATTATGATCAAACATGTTTAGGATTTGGCGTAATGCTTTTATTGAAATGTAATTGTTTACGGAATAATCATATTGAAGAAGTGTTTCATCACGGTCGATAGGTATCTGGATTTGATGGGATGTTACAATACGTTAATGATGTAATTCGCGTTATTGCTTTATAACATACATTGACCATAAGCACTGATGATTATTTGTATGTTAATGGATGTCTGTTGGGATATTTCATTACAACGTATATTCGTTATGTCAACACGCGATGTGTTTTTATAGGACAAACACAAATGTTAAATAGATATATACTTATCGGCTGTTCAATTACATTGTTGTATTTAAATTTATAGAATGTACGAGTTGTCAACATATGCGTGTGCGGTTAGGTGCATAATGAGAGCATCAATGGGGAAGGGGCGCGCTTGTCTGCGAGAGAAGCTACGAGTTCCTAATGGGCGTATTTTGATTTCAATTCTTCGGATTAACAAATGCATAGATTTTGCGTCCCACCTTCAATCGTGTAGGACTTGCAAGAAGTTTGTTGACACGTCAACGTATAAACACTTGCGTCAGGTGCTGCGGGCTAAGCGTCTTGTTCGTATAATCCGCCATATGGAACGAGCAAAGCTTCAGAAGACATTGATAAGTGAGCGTATAGTTGCCTGTGACTACAAGGAAAACCCAAGTGGTTTGCTAGAACAAAATGGCTCAGATATTGATATTCTGGTAAGTAAAATAGATGCACAAAAGCTTCACGAGTGGTTTGTTCGGCATCATTACAAGGTGATCAATTATCCGCCAAAAGAAGTAACCTATGAGCATCCCGTTACGGGAATTCGTACTGATGTCCACACACTAATCGCCTATCCGAATTATGGCGATCTTGATCCTAGAGAGAAACAAACTCTTATACGTTTTACTAACAGATGTTTAAAAGAGGCGCGAGCAAATGGCTATGGGTTGCATGCTCTTTCTTTAGAAATTTTTATTTGTTCTCTGTGTGTTATGTATTTATACAATGATATGTGTAAGGGGGTGCGGTATTTATATCAATTACACACTTTATTTTCTGTTGATGAATATGTGATAGATTGGAAAAAGATAGAAAAAATACTCCACGATTATCACTTGTTGCCTGCAATCCGATTCATAGGTGTTGTTATTCGCTCTCTTTATGGCACATCAATGCCCGTTCAATTTCAGCCGAATATTATAGAACGCATTCTCGGTCGATGGTTTACGTTGCCGCGATTGCTTTATGAGTATCCTGTGAATGAGTGGCATAGTAGTGAGCATCAGAAATCCTCAGGCGCATGGTATAGGGTGTACGCAATAACGCGAAGCCTTTTGGGGCTGATACCATATCGGAGACTATTGAGACCGCGTTATATTATATTTTTTATAAGTATGTTTATCGAGGGAATAAGTGGTGTTATGTTTGAAAATAATATTTATTGGCGAAAAAGGGTAAATAATATATAACGGTATTTTGTTTATTATGATAAAACGACTTGCGTATTTATTGATCCCCATCGCTCTGTTCATTGTATTTGTTGCGCCTTATGTAAAAGGTGCATTTGGAGGGTATCACGAATATATTACTGCTCATGTGATGATTGCGCTTGAAAATCTTTCATTGCAGGGAGCAATTAATCACCGCTTTAGAATTATTCAGTCATATCCGAATGAATCGGATAAACATATTCGTTGGGTCACTGTACGCCAGATGAGTTCTGATGGTGTCGGATACTACACAACATATCCGCCGATGGCAGTTATATATCCGTACGTCGTCTTTAATCTGTTATCTATTCCATTTAATGAAGTAGCAATACGACTATTTAATCTTATAAATAGTCTGGTTTCTGTAGGATTTTTGTTTGCTTTGATTCTAATAATCGTACCCAAGTATCAAGTAATAATGGGAATTATTGGTGTATTTCTTTACTTATTTGGTTATCATAACCCGTGGT
>DJJA01000003.1:0-83384 GCA_002433895.1 Candidatus Gottesmanbacteria bacterium UBA6580 | reverse complement strand
TATCATAACCCGTGGTTTTTTGTAAAAGTATATTCGTGGGATACTTTATTTTATTATTTGTTAATTATTGCCACATATTTTTTTGTTTTACTCATTTCAACATCCAAAAAAATACCCAGTGCATGGTTGCAGTTTGCCTTTGGTATAACGACAGCACTTACAGTATACACTGAGTATCAAGGCATATTTTTTTCTTTTGGTGCTGTTATTTTTTGTTTATTGTGTCGTCGGCAGATACCAGCTTGGGTCGCAACGGTGGTCATTGCACTTGTGGCAACTGTCGTGCCTCTCGCCGCGGTTATTGTTCAATATGGAAGCATCAATGGGGTGCAGGAGCTCTGGTCGGTCATGTATCATAAGGCATTTAATGAGTACGGAACGTTTGGATCGTGTGAAGGAGGATGCGAGGTAACAAGATTGCTGTTATTTTATGCCAAGAATTATTGGTTCCATCTCATTTTGCTATTGTTATTTGGGCTAGCGCTTCGAATAAAAACGAAGTTGAGCGTATTCTATCAACTGGACACGAGACAGAAAGCAACTCTTTTTGTGATGTTTGTGCCCATCGTATTACACCATGCTTTACTCCTAAGGGACATCTTTTATCACGACTTTGCTTCTATAAAGTTTTCTATTTTCGCCGCTGTCGGGGTGGCAATACTCCTGAGTAAATTGGCAGTATATATCACACGACACAGCTTGTTACTGATTGGCGTGTTTATTTGTGTTATGACGGTAATTATTTCATGGGTTAGCCTTCAGAAGCGGATTACGCCGGGTTATGCTGAGTATACAGCTCGTTACTCTGCGATCGGCTCGATTATTCGGAGTACTGCAAACGTTAATGAGGCCGTATTTATAGCTGGCGTTCCGTTGGTTAATCCGCAAATTACTTACTATGCAAAAAGAAATATTACTAAGGTCGATACCGAAGCTCAAGCAACGGATATACTGAGAGATAGAAATTTACGTAATGGCGTCCTATACATATTCGATGACGTCGCTGCATTAGTTGAGACAAAGCGCATTAGGCTCAAATGATGCTATACTTACATAAACATATGAAGCTTCTTCATTGGGGGATAATTTTGCTTATTATCACGTTTGGACTTGGTTATATAAGTGGGAATGCTTACGCTGTGACACAAATACAACAAGCCTTGTCGAAGTATGATGACAACCACCTCGACCTATCGTTTCCGTATATCGGTGTACGGCCGGTTACATTGCGCTATCTTTATTCACTCAAGCAAGGAATATTTCAAGCCGGAACGGCTACAGTTTCTCTCCGGGGTAGAGTGTTAGCAATAGGTTCGAACGATGATATAAAATTTCAAATACATTTACGGCATGTCAGTGATAGATTTGAAAATATGATTACGCCAGATGTATATAATAATGCACGCATAACCGCCGTTTATGCTTCGAGTAATCAAGTAGAAGAGTTATCGTGGGACGATGTCTCCCCTGGTGATGTTATTGATATGATTTTTACTCTCGATCTTATGAATGGTATTGAGGTTATTGAATCGGTTACTGTACAGCGTGAGTAAGTGGGGTGTGATACGGAGTGGTTAAATCCTTGTTAGTGAGTTGCTCGTGAATGCGCCCCATGTATCTAAGTATTTTTCCGATTATAAAGAGCAACGGTATGGCAAGTTTGTTAAAAAGTGGCTGATCGCTTCTAAGTATCTGTATTATTAGCGTAGCGTCAGTTTGCAGAAATAACCAGCCAGTGCGGGTATATCGTCTCAAGTCCTGAGTGATAAAAAAATGTGATAATCGGTATATTTTTTTCCTTCGTTCTTGATCAATCCACTCTCGAATAGCGTCATTTTTCCCATACTGAATTTGTCGGGTAACAAATGAAAGGAACGATGCTCTCCCCTTGTGAATCACTCGAAGCCTGGGGTTTAAGTAGACCGTATGTCCCGCGCCTCGTAATCTCCTAAGAATATCCCACTCGTCCGCACTAAAGTAAGGAGGAAGATTTGTGTCAAACAAGTAAGGTAGCTGACGAAGAATATCCTTTCTATAAACAAATGACCGGTGATCCACAGAATTTATCGCCTGAAAAGTAATACGTGTATTCACTCCATATATCTGTTTTGCTTTTTGAGCCGAAACTACAAGAACGTTGCGTTTTAACAGATTTGCTGAAAACATACGGAATTCTTTGGTTCGTAAATTTTGCGCTTGTGAGAAGATATTCAGGTTTTCATCAATATCAACCCCTTGAAAACAGTAGCGTCCTATTTTTGAACACTTGACCGTCTCTTCTATCCAATTCGGCATCGCTACGCAATCGTCGTCAATCCAGGCAATAATATTATTTTTTGCTTTATTAAGGGCTATTACTCTGTTTATCGAGTATCCGCGGACTGCCGAGTAATGATAGCGTATCGGAAGCACCTTTTTAAATTGAGTAGTCACCGCTCGCGTGTCATCAGTAGATGCATTGTCCACAATAATAATTTCAGCTGGTTTGACTGTTTGATTGTGAAGACTATCGAGGCAGTCTTTCAGACTTTTCGCGCGGTTATGTGTAATAATTGCAACACTGATGTGATTCATGATATATCAAGATATTTTAATAACGTGTGATCCATGCTTAGGTTATTACGTATTTTTTCAAGTTGATAGCCGATGCCCCGCAGTAGTGGTCTACAGGTATGAAAGATTAAAATTATTACACCCCGTTTGATTGAAGAATAATGCTGACGCAAATATTTTTTTTGTTGAGATGACATTTCAAATTCAAACCGATTATATTTGCTTATTGAAGACAGTTTCGTTTTGAAAAGAATGTTAAGAAATTTCTGTCTGACTTGAGATAGAATGTGTTTCCAATAGAGTGTTTTACCGTCTATTATTAGTTTCATAAAGTATTTATGCATCTTTGCATCCGGACTATGACGAACCCTCATGCGTGGATTATAAAGCGGGCGTATGCCGGCACCGTTGAGCTTTAATAGTAACAGGGCATCTTCATGTACATCAGATCTTGATATATCAGGGAAAATTGGGAGAAACGGAAAGCGTTTTTTATTAATTAACAAATTTTTGGTTGTTAGTTTTATTCCTGCCCCATTCATGAGGGTTTTCGCATCAGGTACGTACTGATATACATGCATGGTAAGATTTTCTAGTACAGACCATATATTTGCTGGATTCCCAATATCGCATTGACCTTGAACACATATCGTTGAAGGTGTTGTGGATTTTCGTACCTGATGCAGCCACCTCGATTCAGGGATGCAGTCATCGTCGATGAAGACGATCCAGTCGTATTTTGCGGTCTTTACCGCATAATTTCTTGCTTGTGATTGTGAGTAGCTTGGTTGAATAAATATATGGGCTTGTGACGGGAATGTGTGCTTAAAATGCGGACTCACTCTACTAATTATGAGTATTTCATCATTTTTTGTGCATTGTTTTATGATTGTGGCAACCAGCGTTAGCAACGCTGGAGATTTTCCATGGGAAATTATGACAATACTGAGCGCTGTTGATTTCATTTGATGTCGGGCGTATCATGCATAACATGTTGAATGCCAATACTTTTACTGTAAATGCGATAGGATTGAGCATGTATCCCCTAGTCACTCCTGGCATTCAGCTCATCTTTGAGCATTGCTTAGTAGCAGACGTGCGCATTGGAGATATTATCTCGTTTGTTACGTTTAGTAAAGCGGATGCGCGAAGAAAAACTCTGCAGCTTATTACACATCGCGTGATCTGGAAAAAAGGACACATGATTTATACAAAAGGAGACAATAATCGCTATATTGACACCCCACCCGAAACAGGGCCGCGGTATGTGTACCGCGTTGTAGGTATTCGATACGATCGTAAGTTAGTGGGTGTACAGGAAAAAGAATACCGCTTATTAAAAAGACTACTTCTTGGATATAGTTACTTGTCGCTGATTTTTCCGTTTTGGATGCTGAGGGGAAGAAGGTTTTTTGTGAGATATTTTATTGGCGCGTGGCAAGACTAATTCAATGATGCCAAGCTTGGTCCATCGCTCGATGAGTTGGTAAACATCTTTTTTTGCCTGCCGGTCAGAAACTTGATAGGTGTTCACCACGCTTTGTATGATGGTGGTCACGGAGCTTTTTTGAATGATTTGTGTCCAAACTAATTGAGCTGTTTCGTTTAGCGTGTGCAAATGTCCCTTGTGAGGGTCTAAAATATATAGTGTGCCGTCCAACTCCTTTGATGTAATGTGGGATGATGCTCGATATGAATATGATGCGTTTATCATATATAGAATTATAGTGTTAGGCGGTTATTAGCGTCAATTATGAGAATATTATGTTTTGCAAATAATTCTCCGGAGCGATGGTGGCGATTAGACATGCCAAAGAAATGGATAGAAAGAAATACGGACTGGAGAATTGATATCGTTGATTTATCAAGGTGGACCAGTGGTCTTGAAGGCTATGATCTGATAATTGGTAGATCTTTCATTTCCGAAAAAGTCGTTGATACCATTCATTCATGGGGAGTTAAAATACTTTATGAAATTGATGGAGCAGAACCGCTTCTTTCTGATGAGCATTTCGCCAACCTGAAGACTGCGTACGGAAGAGACGCACATAAACATCTGATGGGCACTATGCAAAAATGTGATGCCGTGCTTGTTTCAACTTTGCCACTAGCTGAGTGGATAGGCAGTTTCGTTCGTCGTCCAATTGTGTTGTTTCCGAATTATATGGATTTCGAATGGTGGGATAATCACGCGTGCGAGAGAGGGGTGTCTGGAGGGGAAATACGACTAGGATGGTTTGGCATGAGGTCACATGTTTTTGATATACAAAATATACTTGTGCCGATTATAGAAAAATTACGCTTAATATATCCTTGCACGTTTTATATTCCGGAATCTGTCGTTCATATTATACCTTCTCATTTGCGCTCACATATTCATGCAGTACCACAGTGGAAAATGCATGAGCGCCCAAGCTTGGCGAGAAAATATATGATAGACATAATGCTCGTCCCTTTAGAGCCGACTGGTTTTAATGCGTGTAAGTCGGCGATAAAGTATTATGAAAACGGCGCAGATGAAATTCCGGGTATATATTCTCCTACCGTATATTCATCATATGTCCGCCATGGAAAAACCGGTTATATTGCTGACACGCTCGACGAGTGGATGTGTGCATTAAATAGCCTGTCCAGTAAGAAAACCAGGAAGAATATCGGAAAACGGGCTTATCAGGATGTGCGTGCAAACTATAACGCCACGAATCGTTATCAGGAATGGGTCAATGCAATACAGTCTGTATATGAGCAATCATAGAATAATAGTTATGCGGGGTGTAATGATCTGTGTATCGCTGCTGCTTGCGGTTGTTAGTGTGGAAATTGGGGCGCGAATATGGACAAATTCACAATATCACGATGCACTTGTGCTTATTCCGGATATAGCGCTACATCATAGGCTTATTCCAGACATTACCAGGACAACGGTTTCTGCCGAATGGAATAGGACTGTTAGCATAAATAAGCTTGGAATGCGCGGTGAACTTCCGCGTTCCAATGTGCGAACAGTTCTTCTTCTGGGCGACTCGTTTGTTTACGGTTGGGGTGTTTCCGATGATGAAACTATACCAGTCCTTTTGGAAAAACGGTTGAACGAAATAATGCCTGACGAAGAATTTCAAGTACTTAACGGAGGCGTTCCGTCATATTCTCCAGTATTATCGAATTTGCAGTACAAGACAACGTTGCGTTATCTCAATCCGGATATCGTCATATATGTGTTTGACATGTCAGACGTGAGCGACGAGGTTCGTTATCGTGAGTTTTTAATAAAAGATCGGTATGGGGATCCCGTTCGTGTAACAAATCCTTACGCGATGCATCAAGCACTAATGTCTATCTTGGGGCGTTCGTATATTTATCAGCAACTTATGCGCTTACTTACCCGAAACGGTTATCCGCATGAGCTGCATAATGAAAAAAATGATCATTGGATCGGTATGAGAGACAATACGGAAGCGCTCGCGCCGAATGGGTGGGCTTCCGTACAGGAGAATCTCAGGTTGCTGCGAGATTACGTTCGTGAGGATGGAGCAGAAATGCTGCTCACTGTAGTTCCACGGAGTCCTCAAGTGGATCCTGAATATTTAAATAAAAACGATCGTGACCACTTCGGGTTTCCAGCTGCCAGTGTTTGTTGCGGGGAGATGTTTAACGTGCTTGGTGGCATTGCAAGTGAGCTAGGTATCCGGTATATAAATCCACTAAACTTTTTTTTGGAAAACAAAAGTCGTTCGTTGTTTTATTATTATGACGGGCATCTTACTAACAAGGGAAATAGCTTGATGGCTGAATACATGTCTCATGTGCTGTTTGAGGAAATTGCCACATCAGAGTAAGTTGTTTGATAACAACCCACGATCAGCGTTCCCGGCTTAAAAGGGTTATATAGTTTTTTTGACGGGGTTTAAATTAAGTGATTTTTCCACGTGTTTGGGAGTTGCGTATGTGTCAGTTCCATTGATTTTATATAACGAGGTATTAATGGTTGTGCATTTATATAATGCAAAGCTGTTTCCTTTAGACCCTCCTCTAGTGTGTATTGATCGGTGTATGAAAGAGTTCGTTTTAGCAGGGTGTTATCGCAATAGGCTGAAGACACCTCCCCTTTTCGTTTTGGTACGAATTGAATATTTGTTGGAGAATAATCAAGAATGCGGCATAAGGTTTTTGCTACGTATAATACAGTGTTTCTGGATTCATTTCCCAAATTGTATATTTTGTTTTCGCATTTTTTTGTTGTGCTCGCGCGTATAAGTTGTGCAACACAATCCTTAATGTAAGTAAAAGATCTAACTTGTTTTCCATTTCCATAGATATAGATTGGTCTTTTCCGTAATACACTATTTATAAAGATAGCAACAGCGTTTCGATACGGATCCTGCATATTTTGACCAATCCCATAGACATTATGGAGTCGAAGTATCGTGTAGCGAAATCCATAAAATGATGCCATTGTGTGTAATAGCTGTTCTACCGTATGTTTTGATATTCCGTAAACGTCTACGGGCTTTGGGTTCATGTATTCGGTAAATGGTGGGGGTTGATCTCCATAAACACTAAGAGAAGAAGTGAAGATAATTTTTTGAACCCTTACTTTGATCGCAGGGACAACAACGTTAAGAAAAGCATTAACGTTATTTTCTACCGCATACCTGGGTGTATAGAAGCTTCTGTTTTCGGCTGCGTCTGCAGCCAGGTGGTAAATAAGACGCGGTTTCAGGCGAAGAATAAGCCGTTCTGTTTCAGTGCTATTTCGTAAATCTACGGTATATAAATGAACAGAGGAAGGGACGTTTGTCTTATATCCGCCAGATAAATTATCCAGCACAGCTATGGGTTCTGTGCCCTTATTAACCAGGTCTCGTACTATGTGTCCCCCAATAAAACCTGCACCACCTGTCACGACAATCATATTAAAAGAAAAACAAACCCCCGTTTGAAGTGGGGTAGCTACAGGCAGTATTTAAGTTAGTGAGCGCTTGTAGAGAAGATTTCCAAATCTTCAACCGTATCTGTCGGTTTTGTGTAAGGTTTCTTTACTGTCATAAATAAATCACCCCCTTCGTATCTATACGGTATCAAATATCTACACCCGTTTCAAGAGGGAAGTATAGGCTTGTGGAACTCTAAAATTATATAGAGTAAGAAGCTATCGGAATGCCGATGTCATAAAAAATTCCCGTGTCTCAGTAGTGTTTGGGAAATGCAGTGAATACCATGGGATGTGTGGTACAAGCTTGTTCCCTGCGGATAAGATTTGAGGCAATAAGGTTTCACCCCGAATATGAAGAAGATAAAATAATTGAAATGTTTTGCGTAAGGCGTTTTGAGCAGAGAGCCTATCAATAGAAAGATTTTGGTCTTTATGAAGCGAAAAAATGCCCGCTACGGGAAGGCAAGACGCTTTGGTAGTATAGGTGCGTTTTTCGGTGAAAGGAGTAGTAAAACACACAAGAGTATTATTAATAACCGAAAGGAAGATTACATCATCAGCTATTGGCACAAAATTTGTTAATATTTTGGTAATGGTTGACTTCCCTGCCCCTTGCGGTCCGGTAAAAAGTAGCGCTTTATTATGTTGATTAATAACTGCTGATGCGTGAACAAGAAATACACCGTCCTCAAACAACCATCGCCCGATTATTCTTTTAATGCCATAGTTTAAAGATTTAAAAGTGTGTTTCTTTAATCGGTCGGCATGGCAGGAGATGTGAAGTGTGGATTTGTTCATGTGAATTAGCTGAGTCTCCAACGATATGCGATTAGTTGAGAGGTATAATGTTTTATGGTGTTTTTTAGTTGTTAAATATTGGCTCCATTTTTTTTGGAATTTAAGAAACCAGTCTTCTTGTGAAAAGCGTATACAAACTGGTATGTTTGCAAGTAAAATAGTGAACCCGTAGGGATAGGTGGTTAATATATGCGCGTGCTTCTTGTGAAAGACTGTCATAATTGTCATTTCCGTTTCAGGTATTTGTGCAGTACTTGGTGGTTGCCGTCAGCAAGAACTGAACCTTTGTCTATCCATATAATTCGAGAGCACATTTTCCGAATGTATGCAATATTGTGTGATACAACCACGATTGTAAGCTCTTTACGGAAAAAAACTCGAAGCCTCTCTGCTGCTCGTTTCTGAAAAGCGTTATCCCCAGCGCTTAGGTTTTCATCAAGAAGTAAAATATCAGGCTGTGCATGTACGGCAATCGAAAACCCCAGCCGAAGCATCATGCCGTTTGAGTAGGTAAAGAGTGGGGCGTCAATAAACTGTTTGAGATCAGCAAATGTGATAATCTGCTGTACTCTTTCATTTATTTCTTTTCTTGACAGACCCAAAAGCATGGCATTTAGATAGATATTCTGATAGCCGGATAAATCAGCATGAAATCCGGCTCCTAAGTCGATCAGTGAGACAATTCTTCCTTGTATATGTACGTCGCCGCTGGTTGGAGTTGTAATGCCTGCAAGAATTTTGAGAAGAGTAGTTTTCCCACTTCCGTTGGAGCCGATGATGCCAATTTTCTCGCCCTTATTTATGGTGAGATTAATATTTTTGAGTGCCCAGAATGTTTCATTTTTTTCTTTTGAAAATCTCTCGACTAACGTCGGTTTATCGTGATGAATTTCGTATTTTTTACTTATATCATTCAGTTGAATTGCTAATGTGGGATACGTTTTCATAGCCAGTCATCGAAATTTTTACTTTCTTTACTGAAGATATATACACCAATCACAGAGACCGCTACTATAATGAGTGCGTTGTAGCTGAGCAATATTGCATCTGGTAATGGCGCTTGTATGAGGGCGTGATGCATGAGCTGAATGACTGACGTGAGCGGGTTAAACCGCCATAGCCAAAGCAGCGCTTCTGGTAATTGTGAAGGGGCATATACGATGGGGGTTGCATAAAACCAAATAATAAGTAATGCTTGGACAAAAAAATTGATATCTCTATACCGAACATTTAGTGCAGAGGTAAGAAGACTAATGCCTGCGGCAAGCACAACTAGCGCCGTCATGCCGACGAGGAAAAATATACAAGATTTCAGTGAGAGTGTATTGAGGAAAAGCACTGGTATGAGAAATATGACAAGCGCTACAGTGTAGTTGATGAAATTTGACATGACAATCGAAAGCGGGATTACCGCACGGGGAAACATGGCCTTTTTTACCAACGAACGCTCAAACACGATTGATGGTGTGGCTTTGCTGAGTGATAGAGAGAAAAAGTTCCATGCTAACAGTCCCGTGAATAAGTAGAAAGAGTAATGCTCGATTTGAGTTTCAAAAAACAGTGGAAATATGAAGCCGATAATCAACATTTGCAATGCGGGGTTTGCGACGAGCCATAAGAAACCAAACACAGTATGTTTGTAGCGCGCACGGAGTTCCTTTTCTGTCATTTCCCATAAAAGTTCCCAAAAATGTAAAGCCTGGTTGATCATGAGCCGTATTATACAAGTTTTAGCGGCTCTGTGGCATTTTGTCTATGTCGTTCGTGAGACTGATTGGGTATGATACGCGTATAGTACAATGTGTTTATTCAACAATCTGAATGCATATTAGTGAAGAATGAAAATTGTATTTTTTAGTGGAGTTGATTTTATCAGAACGAATATCGCCCGTACTGCTCTGCAACGGGGATATCGCGTTAGGGAGACACGGGTTGGTAACCAACGACTGATGTAACGAAGGGATTATCGATTATATGGGAAACATATGAGCGTGGAGACGGCGTCCGCAAAAGCACGCAATGACCCATTTTCCACGAGGCGGCTATATGCGCATATGGGTTGGATTTGGGAGTATCCCCGGTACTGAGAGGGGTTATGGATGTATGAATATATTCTATTTTATCGCAGTTGTGTTTGTCGGCATAAGTTTATTGCCAGTTCTTGCCGTAACAGCACTCATCATTGCGTTAACTTCTGGGTTTCCCGTTATTTTTCGTCAGGTGCGGGTTGGAAAAAACGGGAAATTGTTTACGATTTATAAATTCAGAACGATGGTCCGATCTGCAGAAAAGAAACAGCATCAGTTCAGGAGGCAAAATGAATCTGATGGTCCGGTGTTTAAAATCCATAATGATCCCCGGTTTACCCGTATAGGAAAAGTATTAAGCCATATTGGCCTTGATGAGCTTCCGCAGATTATCAACGTGCTTCGTGGGGAGATGGCGCTTGTCGGTCCGCGGCCACTCCCCCTTTCCGAAGCAAAAAAATTACAGCCATGGATGCGCGAGCGGGAGAGCGTGCTACCCGGGATAATATCCCCCGCGATTTTAACCGGCAAATATCATTTGGATTTCGACGCGTGGATGAGGAATGATGTCGCGTATACAAGAGATAAATCTGTCTGGCGTGACACCATCTTGCTTGTGGAATTTATTCCCTTTGTGGCGTGGTTGTTGGGTCGCGAGATCCGGCGTGGTATCGAAAAACGGTGATTTAGCTTGACAAGACCATGCGTTTCCCCTATATACTATAGGGGCGATGGAGGCAATATTCCACAACAGGATTTGGTTTCTCGGATTTACTTCCGCACCGTCCTCCATTTTCCCGGCAGACCGCCGGGTTTTTTTTGGCCTTAAGCGAATCAAATTCTCCCGTAAAGGTGGCTAGATTATTTGACTTTTATAGGGAAATTAGATAAACTATAGGCTGTACCTTAACAAAGCGAGGCGTTCGGTCGTGGCTTCAAATGCGAAGCTTATAGACCGAACGGATAGGTGGAAAAAATGGCGTGATAATCTCCCAAGTCTCCGCCCCCTAAACTGCTATGTGGAACTCATGTATTGTTGGGTTTTACCTAGCAGTTTAGAGGGGAAGTTAAATCATATTTAAAAAGAAGTCGGTCAAGACTATAAAGGAGCACAAATGAAAAGTAAACTCACCACAATGTTTGTTGTAATGGGGATGATATTAACGCTGTTCACACAACCGCAGGTTCAAGCCGCTGAAGCCAGTCAATCCACGACACTTACGGTTTCCGTGGTGCCGCTCGTTCGGGTTTCAGGTCATTCTTGGACCCAGCTTGATGTCAACCAGTCGGTGACCGTCGCAGATATTTTGCCTCTTTCGATTTCGAATCTGGGTGACCAGTTCGTCGTCAATTGGGCAGGAACCTATGTCTATGGCATCCGGCAGGCAGATGATATCTGGCAGGTCAAGTGCTTGACACACATCCTGACGTGGAATCCAGCAGTCAACAATCTGAAGATGTCGGGCACGTTCGACTACACGTTTTTCGCGGGAACTCCCAGCGAATCCACCCAGACATTCACCGGAGACATTTTTCTGTATTCAAGTGGCGACACGCTCTATACAACATGGAATTTTGTTCCTCTCGGTAATTCAAAATAGCCTCGCTGAGGTAACACTGGCCAGTGCCGATAACCCGTTTACGGGCTCGGCACTGGCATCTTTTTCATCAAGGGCTTCTTTTAATTACAACTCCCGATTGGAAAAGTGTAATAGATGCAGTTTGTTTTGTGAACACGGATTATATGACCGTGGGGTTTTTCGTGGAGTGCAACGTAATTATTGACTGTTGCCGACGGGGCAATATTCCGTGGTGTATGAATCTATGAATGTCCCGTCAGGAAGTCTGACGCGGCGCATTGTGGTCGTATCACTATAGCCGGCAACGTCCGCGCCTATGGGAAAAACAATGATCGGATGACGGGTGTTACCGGTTCTATCGATATCATAAACCCATCCCCTTTCCCCCCGTTTGGATTTTTGGCGGAATACGGATTCAAACAGTCTGGCGTCATCGTTCCATACCGCCGGTGTATAGTCGATGTTGGCTGCTTCCCAAAAAGAAACACACCTACCCCGCGGCGCACTTCCTGAAAGCCCAAACATAATAACAAGTGCAGTTCCCCCGCGGATGATATCCTTCGTGATTTTCCTAATTTTCCCGAATTCGATTTTTTTCATAGTAAATATCTGCCGTCTTGCTGCACTATTGTGTTTCACTTCTTATTATACTACGCTCTATATAAGTGGAGTAATTATGACGCAATTAACCCGATCGACCAAAGTTGCCCTTATGGTTGGGGCGGTGTTGGTTTTGCTGATCCCCCTTGGTATTGCCGCGTACCGATATCCTCCATTTTTGCGCTTCGTTCAGTCTTTATTCGGAGCGCCAAACTCAGTAATTTCACAAAAATATAAAGTCGAATCCATTGTTCCCGATTATGATTTACGTCTTGTCGACACTGCGTATCTTGAATGGTTAACGACAAAACTACAGTTATTTAATGATCAGGGCGTGATTGATCCAATTTATCATATCGACAAAAGCAGTCTCAACCGGCGGACAATTACATCCATAACGTTTCGCTTGGTGGAACATGTTAATTTCCCATTGACTTCCCTTATGCCCGAAATGCGTCCGTTTGAGCCGGTGCGCCGTACCGGAAGCGCGGAATATGCAATTGAAGGAGATACACTCATCATATCGGTGTATCTCAATGTTGCTGATATTGCAAAAGACAAAAATTTCGGCAAGGACGAACTCGGGCAAAAGTTTATCCAACTTGTGTCAATGATTATGTACAACGCGTCTTTTAAGGAAAAGGATAGTGTTGGATCTGCCAGAGATATTGATATAGTGAGAGATATACGCGATTACCTGCAGGGAAATATTTTCCCGTGGCCGTTTGTCGTCGAAGAAAAATTATGAAGAAGCTATTTATCGCCATTATCGCTTTGTTGTTGTTCTTCGTATCAGCGACGCCAACGGTGTATGCGCAAACACAGGTTTGTACTGGCGCTGTAGTTACCGGATCTACCGATACATGGGTGTGGGGAACACGATATAGTTGTACCGCTGATTATCCGAAGATGATATGGACCGGAACGGCATATGAAGATGATTATGGCGGGTGTGGTACGTATGATGGCTGGATACTGGAAACCTCATATCAATATGTGTGTCCGAATGGGACGACCGGTACGAGCGGTGTGGTTACTTGCTGTAATACAACGAGTGCAGGAGCAACCATATGTGATGGTGCCGTAACGGGCACATGTGGTTCTGCTGCACCCCCTACCGGCGGAGGCACCGGAGGTGACGATACCGGTGGTGGTGATGATACAGCGGGGCCTTATTGCGGTGATTTGGCATGCAATGGAACCGAAACATGCACTACATGCGTGTCTGATTGTGGTGCGTGTACAATAACCGGCAATGTGAACGCCCGTGCGGTACTCGTGCCATCAGACGCGACGAGTTGTGCAGATGTAAATAGCAGCACGACGTATATTCCCGCATCGTTTTCGTTAACCCCGCCGGGCACGACGCGCAATAATGCCGGTGATGGCAGTTATTCATCATGGACGAATGTGCCGATGGGCGCATCCGGGTCAGTTTTTTATCTTGTACCCTCTGCTTCCAGCCAATATGTTCAACGGCTTGCCTGTTGGAATCGTGATAATCCGGCAGGAAGTGGTACGGGTACCGCCGCATCACTTACGGTTGACGGATCGACACTTATTTGGACAGTGGGATATTCGTTAGGTACTCCATGGTTTCAAGCTGAGGGAGGTGACGTATACGCATCAGCTATCCTCCGGTCGTATGTGCAGCCAGGCGCGTCGACCCCGGTCGTAGTACGAGATGGCACAGGAGGGTATCCCGGAGTGGTTGCGTACGGTACGAGTTATGATTTTGACAGTGCATTGACAGGTCAGGGAAATACCAATGTATCTTCCACCAATTGGCTTGCCTATGCGCCGCGCACCACGGTTGATTACTACGACTATTTCTATCGCCGTTTTGGTTCCCCGGCTACGCCATACGCGTTTGCTGATTTGCTGGCGGTCGACAAACCCACCTCAAGTGAAACACCCTATTATGTCGTGGGCGATATGACTACAGCTGGTGACTGGGTGGTGGGAGATGGCGAGTCCGTGGTGTTTATTGTTGACGGTAATGTCACCATCGGCGGCAGCATTACAACTACCGGGACCGGTTTCGTGGCATTTATTGTCAATGGAGATATTGCGGTAGATTCAGCAGTCGGGACAGCATACAACTCGCAAACCCCCGTGCTTCAGGGTATCTACATTACTTCCCCTACCGGCACTTTTGACACCGGCACTTCTACTGCTGCTTCGTCAGCCCGGTTTGTGGGCGAAGGCATGTTTATAGCGGGTGACTTTCTTTTGCAGCGTGATTTAGAAGGGTATGGCACTGGTAATACCACCCACGCTGCTGAGTTGTTTATCTACGATCCGCAGCTGTTGTTTACTATGCCCGACCCCATGAAAGAACTGCCGGTCACCTGGCAGGAAGTGGCTCCGTAATCCCGGAGTGGTACAATACCTAAGGCATGACGCTCGAACAACTGCGGCTTAATCATCCTCGGCTTGTTTATAAAAGATATTCCATCA
Source organism: Candidatus Gottesmanbacteria bacterium UBA6580 (assembly GCA_002433895.1). Classification (GTDB taxonomy): domain Bacteria; phylum Patescibacteriota; class Microgenomatia; order UBA10105; family UBA927; genus UBA927. Next base: position 68,433 of record DJJA01000003.1, on the reverse strand, counting down.
CGAAACTGGATGGCGTTATTGTCATCGAACATGAGTTTTTGCTCGAGCCTCATATCGTATTTCGGCCACGGGTAACCATCCCCATTGATGGAAGCATTGACGTGGATACGCTCCGTCCGTACGCATTTCATCTGGGCCTGGTTGAAGCAATAAGCTATTGGAAAGCTGCTTGTCCGCCCGAGTTTGTGGTGGAGGCCGAGCCGTTATCACCCGGACAAGTACGGTTTTGGTATGACTTATTTATTCATGGGCTAGGCGAATTTTTTTACCGGAATTCCATAGATTTTACCCACGAGAATTTTTTCACTATCACAACCACAGATAAAGATGCACAAATATTTGATTTAGCGCGAAACAACAATCTATCTCCATCTTTAAGTGATCTTTTTTTGGTGGGGGGAGGCAAAGATTCAGCCGTTGCCCTTGGGTTACTTAAAAAGGGCAGTAGAAAGCTCCGCACGATGATTGTAAATCCCACAAAAGCGGCACTCGCGGTGGTGGAAGCGTCTTCCTCCCAGGCGCCGCTTGTAATAGAGCGCACTATCGACCCAACACTGCTCGATTTAAATGCGAAAGGATACTTAAACGGTCATACCCCCTTTTCTGCATATTTGGCATTTTTAGGAGTAACGGTTGCAATGGTGACAAACCAGGAGCACGTTATTGTGGCAAATGAAAAAAGCGCTGATGAGGGCAATGTCGTTTTCCACGGGATGGAGATTAATCACCAATATTCCAAGAGTTTTCGGTTTGAACAGAGTTTCCGGCAGTATGTGGCTGAGTTTTTACCCGGGTCTGCTGCTTATTTTAGCCTGCTCCGGCCGCTTAATGATCTGCAAATAGCAGTATTGTTCGCAACATACCCTCAGTATTATCCCCTGTTCCGGAGCTGTAATGTCGGTAGCAAAACAGGAGCGTGGTGCGGCATGTGTGCCAAGTGCGCATTTACCTATCTGGTTCTTGTTCCGTTTTTATCATTTACCGATATAGCGCGCATATTTGGAAGTGATTTTTTTGTGCACCCTGAGATTATCGGGTTTATCCGTGAACTTGTCGGGCTTACCCCCGTGAAGCCGTTTGAGTGCGTGGGTACCCGCGATGAGGCGAGATTGGCGGTGTGGTTAAGTGTGCAAAAGTATAAAAAAGAAGCAAAAGATATTCCGGAGGGTTTATTGCGGGTGTATGCGGATATGCACGTAACTGACGGGGAAGTTGCCAGCCTCCGGGAGACTGTTCTGGAGCAATGGGGCGATACGTATAATCTCCCCGCAGAACACTTGTCACTGCTTAAGTCCGCATGGCAGGAACATTCATTTGACCTATAGATTATGAAAACACCAGAAATTAAGGGGAAGTCTGTGCTTATTTTGGGATATGGGCGGGAGGGAAAAAGCATCCACCGGTGGCTTACGACCCACTATCCAGATATAAGAGTTGGTATTGCGGATAGAAGAGTAGAGACCGGGTCAACTACCGGGGAGATATATAACGGTGCAGCGGTCTATAACGGTGAGGGTTATTTATTTCATCTCGATGAATATGATACGGTGGTGCGAAGCCCCGGCATTTCCCCTTACTTACCTGAAATATCTGAATATATTAAAAAGGGTGGCCATGTAACTTCGGCAACAAATATCTTTTTTTCCCTCGTCCGCGGTACAACAATAGGTATTACCGGCACGAAGGGAAAAAGTACGACGTCCAGCTTGATCGCGCATATTTTATCTTCGTCCATTAAAGACGTGCGGCTTGCGGGTAACATCGGTGAGCCCATGCTCGATTCATTGGGCACAGCTGATGCAAACACGGTTTTTGTCCTTGAGTTATCCAGTCACCAGTTATTGGATTGCCGGTATAGTCCGCATATTGCCGTCATGCTTGGCATTGTCTCTGAGCATTTGGATTACTATCCTGATTTTTTGAGCTATGTGAACGCGAAAGGAAATATTACGAGGCATCAAGGTACCGGTGATTACTTTGTATATAACCCAACACACACATATGTCCGGGAGATCGCAAAAACAACTGCTGCGAATCACGTCCGGTTTGGGGCAGATAAAACTTCCGAATTACAGACATACATACAACGCAGCATTATTATGGTGAACGCAACAGATGGAGAATCCCCGGTTATAAATCTTGCGGACGTGCCGCTTTTGGGGAACGTAGAAAATGTGCTCGCAGCGGTCACGGTAGCTCATCTTATGGACGTGCCTGTTATATCCATCGCCGCTGCGATTACCCCATTTCAGTCTCTTCCCCACCGGCTCGAGTATGTCGGCGAGTACCGGGGCGTGAGATTTTATAATGATTCGCTTGCCACTATCCCGCAGGCAACCGTGCACGCACTGGAAGCGCTGGGGCCTGATGTGGTAACACTGCTCGCCGGCGGATATGACCGGAGTTTAGATTTTACAGAGCTCGGCGCCTATCTACGGAGTCATTTTGTACCAACACTTATATTATTTCCCGATACAGGCAAAAAGATATGGGAAGCTATCGGCGAGGTGCAACAAGACTATCCTATCCAAAAATTTGAAGTGAGCTCTATGGAAGAGGCGGTGCGTCTGGCATACAAACACACCCCGCAAGGAAAAATATGCCTCCTTTCACCCGCGAGCGCGAGCTATAATATGTTCCGGGATTACGAAGACCGTGGAAACCAGTTTAAAACTGCAGTGAGAGAACTCGGGACGCCCCGGTGAAGCACTACCCTTGTGTTAGGAGCCGGAATTACGGTATACTATGGTTATGCCAAAACGCACCTACCAGCCAAAAAAACTCAAAAGAAAACGGGTACACGGATTTCGTGAACGCATGAAAAGTGTGAAAGGCCGGCAAGTTTTGAAACGCCGCAGGGCAACCGGGCGCAAAAAACTGACGGTATAATTTCGCGCATGCTTCCCACAATCAATCGACTTCCTTCCGTTGATGTGTCCCCTTTGTTGCGTCGTGGCACCCGGGTACATGAACAGTCATTTGACGTGGTGTATATTCCAAAAGAAAATGGTTTCCGTTTCGGGTTTGTCGTATCCGCAAAAGTTGATAAACGGGCAACCGCAAGAAATAGAATAAAACGATTATTACGTGAAGCGGTACGCAGCATGCTCCCCGAGCTCGTGCGAGGGGTTGATTGTGTTATCGTCGCGCGGCAAAGTATGGGAAATTCACGTGAAACTGTTGAGGTTCTCCTTCGGAAAGCTTTTGTCAAAATCGGAGTCTTACGGTAGTTATTGATGTGGCTTTATAAGCGATATATGAAGCAATTTGTTTTATCTGCTATCCGGTTTTATCAGAAATATTTTTCGCCGGATACCGGTTTATTAAAAGCGTTATGGTTGGTTGACAGCGCGTGCCGGTACCGGCCTACCTGTAGCGAGTACACATATCAGGCGATCGAAGCGTATGGTATAATGCGAGGATCCTGGTTAGGGTTGAAGCGAATACTCCGTTGTCACCCCTGGGCCTCGGCAGGAGCTGATCCGGTTCCGAAAAAATTTCATATATGACAAACCCAACACTCTGGAATCAATTGTTTGTGTGGCCAATCGTAAACTTACTGGTCGCCCTTTATAAATTTTTTGAATGGCTACATATTCCCGGCCCGTTGGGATTTGCGGTCATTGCACTTACCATCGTTATCCGCCTCATCCTCTACCCTCTCATGGCAGCGCAAATGAAGTCTGCCAAAAAAATGCAACAGCTAAAGCCTCACCTAGATGCATTAAATGCAAAGCACAAAGATGATAAAAAGGCATTGCAACAGGCGCAACTTGATTTATATAAATCTCACGGTGTCAATCCCGCCGCAGGATGTCTCCCCCTCCTTATCCAGTTGCCGGTGCTTATTGCTCTCTATAATGTGTTTTATCAGGTGCTGCAAAACGGAAACATGGCGAAGTTAGTCGAAGATCTCAATAAGGTGCTCTATACATCCTCACTTCATTTATCCGGATTGGATCTTTCATTTTTTGGATCTAATTTGGGTGTAAAACCAAGTGAGTGGCAAACACATGGTGTATGGTTGTTGCTCATTCCCGTCGTTACCGCGGCGCTGCAGTGGTGGCAGAGTAAACTAATGCTTCCGCAAAGTACAGTGGCGACCGGTAAACAGCTGGAGGTGAAAGGCAAGGAAGAAAAAAAGCCGGAAGATACCGCCATGGAAATGCAGAAACAAATGGCGATGATTACCCCCATTATGTTTGGTATGTTTGCATATCAGTTTCCGTTGGGACTCGCGCTCTACTGGAACGTATTCGGAGTTTTTGGTATCATGCAACAACTCGCGGTGAACCGTGAGAAATAATTAATACTTATGGAAGACATACAAACAGTGCAGCAAATTGTTGAGGATCTGTTGGGTAAGCTGGAAATTGCAGGGTCGGTTACCGTAACCACCGATGAGACCGGAGCATTCCGGGTGGGAATTGAAACAGAAGAAACCGGTCTTCTTATCGGACATCATGGAAAAACGCTGGAAAGTCTTCAGCTTATTTTAGGTATCATGGTTTCTAAGTCACTTGGACGGTGGGTAAAAGCGTACGTAAACGTAGGAGATTACCGTGAAAAACGTGAAGAAACACTTATGCACATGGCGCAGCGGGCAGCGGACAGAGCGCTTGCGTTGGGTAGGCCTGTCGAGCTTTCGCGGTTAACTCCGGCAGAACGGCGTATTATTCATCTGACGCTATCAGGTGATGACCGCATAGAAACAGAATCCATGGGTGAAGGTGATGACCGGATACTCCTTGTGAAGCCAAAATAACCGCCTCGGGTTATAATAGCGCTAATGACTATTCATCAGCGGCTATTTTACTTGCTGCTTGTTCTTATTCCAACACAATTTGGATTACATCTATGGCCGGACTGGGCATATGTCTTAGGCAGAAGAATTGATTATCTCTCCCCCACATTGTTTATTACTGACATCGTACTGTTCCTTGTTATTCTTTTTTGGCTCAAAGACCGCGCCTTTCATAATGCTCCCCGTAGTAAAAAAAATGTAGTTATGCCCTCCGGGTATATATTACTTGCCACGGGATTTGTCATTGTAAATGTTTTGCTCGCCGCGAGTCAGCCCGTGGCGGTGTATAAGTGGATAAAATTGTTGGAATTTATATTATTAGGGTGGTATATCATCAGCACGAAACAAAAGGGAGCTACGGTTATCCCATATATATCGCTTGGTGTGTTGTACACATCAGTTCTCGCGATTATGCAGTTTGTGGTACAACGTTCAGTTGGTGGATTTTTTTGGGTTTTGGGTGAACGGACATTTTCTTTGGATACTCCAGGGATTTCCCGGTTCGATTTTTGTTTATTAGAACATTCACCGTGTATGTTGTTGCTTCGCCCATACGCTACATTTTCCCACCCAAATGTTCTCGGAGGGTTTTTGGCAACAGTGTTACCGGTTATTTTATTTATGGTTCTGACAAATACGTTAACTATACGTACACTGGTGCAGCGTGTATATTATTGGGTGGTGCTCCTGTTGGGATTGGTGGCGCTGCTTATAACGTTTAGCAGAAGCGCATGGATAGTTGGTGGTCTCGGGCTGCTGACAGTGGTGATTTTATTTCTTTCTGGTAAACACTTCGGCACACGTGAGCATGTGGCTCGCAGTGTGACCATAGTGCTGCTGCTGATCGTTACCGGCATAACTTGGTTAAGTATTATTTTTGCCCCGTCAGCTACCAGTGAAAGCGTGGTGAGAAGAATTGAATTAAACCGTGCGGCAGTGGATATGTGGCGCGTATCCCCTGTTTTTGGAAAAGGACTAGGTAATTTCATGATAGTGCTGCCGGAAAGTGATGTCAGCAGGTATATAAATTTTATCCAACCGGCGCATAATATTTTTCTATTAGCATTAGCAGAAGTTGGTGTTGCGGGTATTGCAGGTATCATTATTTTCTTTTGGTATATGATAAAGAGTGCCCGGTTCTACCGCGGTACAATCCCCCTCTGGTTTGCTGCATGTGGATATTTCCTCGTAATAGGCAGTATTGATCACTACCCCGTCACGCTGCAGCAGGGACAACTGTGGTCAGTAGTTCTTCTTGGATTAATTTTAAAGAGGTAAAAAGTATAAACATGCTACAATTGCCCCATGTTACACGATTGGCTTCCCCGGGGTTCGTTGCGTCGAATTGTAGCTGGTAATACGCTTAGTCAGCTGATTGGGCGAGTTATTAGTTCAGTGGCTGTGGTGATTGTAAGTTTGCTTATCGCAAAACGCTACGGTCCTGAGGGGTATGGGGACTTTGTTAAAATTACCACCTACGTAAGCTTTTTTTACTTGATAGCAGATTTTGGGTTAAACGCGGTATATCTTCAGCGAACAGCTGGCGAAGAAAAAATATCCAGACCGAGCGTCGGCAATGATTGGCGGCTTCTCTTGGGACTTCGGTTAATCATGAGCTTGGTGCTGATTGCCGTTGCGCTTGCAATCTTATCCCTCCTCCCACCCGGCCTTAGTCAGGGATATACCGAACTTGTGCGCCTCGGCATTGTGATACTTATTCCGGTTATTTTTGCCCAGGCGGTGACCACCACGACAAATGCATTTTTTCAGAAAATCCTCCGGTATGACCTTTCAACTGTTGCGCAAAACGCAGGTTCGTTGGCGATGTTAACAGTAGTGATGTCGCTCTCCTACTGGACCTCAATCAGCGGCTCTTTTTTGGGGGTATTTTCTGTTATCGCTGGCAGCGTCATTACGGCATTGCTTGCGCTCAAGCTAGTACGGGGGCACTTGGGAAGTATATTGCCAAAAATTTCTTTTTCCGCGTTTGCTTCCTATTTGCGTGATGGAACGCCTTTAGGTCTTGCGCTTATTTTCAATCTTATTTATTTTCACTCAGACAGTGTGGTGCTTACACTCACACGAACAACACGTGAGGTAGGAATTTATGGTCTTGCGTATAAAGTGTTTGAGCTTCCCTTGGTGGTGCCAATTTTTTTCATGAACGCGGTATATCCACTTCTTTTGAAAAACGGTAAACAGCAGGGCTCCCAAGACAGGAATATTTTTATCCGGTCTTTGCAGTTTTTACTTTTTAGTTCGGTGATCTTGGCGGTTGGCATATGGGTGACTGCCCCACTGGTAACCCTGGTCCGGCCTGATTTTGCAGATAGCATCGCGCCGCTGCGAATTCTCATTCTCGGTTTACCCATTTTTTTTGTATCCGCATTATTTATGTGGTTTCTTATCGCCCGGAAAATGCAACGGGTGTTACTTGTCGTTCACGGTATTGCGATGATTGGAAATATTTTTTGTAACGCAATATTTATTCCGAGCTACGGTATGCATGCTGCCGCTTGGATAACGATATCTTCGGAGTTTTTTGTTTTGGTTTCAACCGGTATAATTGCGTTAGTCAAATACCGCAACTCGATAAAAACATAACCTATGAAATACATCATACATACCGATGGTGGTGCGCGGGGTAATCCTGGACCAGCCGCTATTGGTGTAGTTATCGAAGATGAACGTGACGGCAAGGTCGTTGCCGAGTTTGGTAAAACTATTGGAGAAACGACCAATAACACTGCTGAGTACCAGGCGGTCATTGAGGCGTTGAATTTTTTGTTGCGCCCCGAAATGCGAGAGCGGGGAAGTGTGCAATCAATTTCTTTTTTTCTGGACTCAACCCTTGTGGTTAACCAGCTGAATGGCTTGTTTAAGATTAAGCAGCCTCATCTGCGTGAGCTACTTATGCGCGTCCGTGTTTTGGAGCAGCAAGTTGGCGGGCAGATCCAGTATGCGGCAGTTCCCCGGGAGCAGAATTCCCGTGCTGACTTTTTTGTAAATCAAGCACTGGACGCCTAGTTTTCCTCATGTGCGATTACTTCACCGTGGCAGTATGTGTAATTTTTATTTGTGTTGTTTTCGGTAGCGTGTTTTGCCATAATACAGAAGCGATACATTACTGCCCCTATGACTTCTTCACATCTTGATACAAATAATGCGGGAGAAAATACTATGCCAGTAGCCCGTATTGAGGCGCAAAATACATTGTTTGCCGAACCGTTGCGGGAATATCTAGAATCGTATGGCTGCAAAGTTCTGGTAAACAGGCATGCTGCGGGGGTACCGCACTACCTTATTTGCGTCGGTGATACTGACTTCGTGAAATCTTTTTACGAAGGTGAGCGGTGGGAGAGTTCCAAAAAACTTGCCATTATTTATGAAGGTCTATTGGACGATCTAAATGAGCTTCAGCCGCAGAAGATTAAATATTACTTTGTTGACGCCCGGCCACTGAGCGAAGTGCAGGTGCGTGATATCTTTGCATTTTTTTTCACAGGAAGAGCATTAAGTCATGACAGCCGAAAAGAGCCGAACACGGTAAAAAGAAAGAGTGTAATCGCTCCTGAACCGCGACGTGAGCAGATAGCGGTGGAGCCGGTACAGGAGAGTACGGATAAGAAGCGGATCGCGGATACTCTACAGCAGGTTTTTCATTCGCGTTCTGGGGGGTCATTAAAAAAGCAATCACGTTTTTATACCCGGTGGATCCGCTGGGCAGGTGTGGGAATGCTCCTCGTTTTCCTTCCATTATTTATGTATTTGAGTTCTCTAAGTATCGGCGCTGGGTTACTTGTATTAAGCGGCAGGACTTTACTGAAGGATGATGTCCGGCTTACCAATATATTTATCCTGCATGGTACTTCATATCTTCAGGCAGCACGCGTGATGCTCCATTTCATGTCACCCTTTTTTGTATTTGTTGGACAAGGCGGACTCGCTGAAGATCAAGACAGATTTATTTCTATTCTTTCGGACATATCGAAAGCGGAAGCCGGCGCGCTCACTATATTTAATACAAGTAAGCAGGTGGCAGGGTCAATATTTTTCCCTGAACAATCTGTCAGGAGCGCGGGCCTAGCTGATGTCACGAAGTTGACTACGGAGGTGTCACGGGTGTCACAGCATTTAGCATTGATATCAGCGCAATTTGATTCATTGCAAAGTGCCGGGCGGTTTCCATTTGCTACCCGCACGGTTTCCCAAATTTCAACAAAAGCAGCAAACGAACTTCTGCGGGTAAGGGAGATTATCGGATATACAGAAAAACTGCTTACGATGTATCCCCATATCGGAGGGTTTCGCCGTAAGCAAACATATTTAGTGTTACTTCAAAATAGCATGGAATTGCGGCCGACAGGAGGATTTATCGGAAGCTTATTGCTGGTTTCATTTGTGGATGGAAGAGTTGAGTCATTGGAGGTACAGGATGTATATACAGCAGATGGTCAATTAAAGGGACACATTGATCCTCCTTTGCCAATACGGGAGATACTTGGTCAGGAGCATTGGTATTTACGTGACAGCAATTGGAACCCCGACTTTTCCGAAAGCGGTAGGGAGGCGGCGTGGTTTTATGAAAAAGAAATGGGGGTGACCGTCGATGGAGTAATCGCTATCAGTTTGCCGATGGTTACCAAGTTGCTAACCGTTACCGGGCCCATTGAACTTTTAGATTTTAACGAGAGAATTTCGGAAAGTAATTTTTTTGCAAAATCTTTGCTTTATACACAAACTGATTTTTTTCCGGGAAGCACACAAAAAAAAGATTTCTTGGGCGCACTTACGAATGCGTTGTTAACCAGGATTACCACAGACAGAACGCTTTCTGCGGGCGCGTTACTTCACGTCATGACGGAGGCAATTCAGTCGCGCGACATACAGTTTTATTTTACCGATGAGCAACTGCAGTCATTAGTAAGCCAGTGGAATTGGAGCGGGTCAGTGGACATGGAGGGGGATAGTGTCGGGTTAGTTGAGGCAAACCTGGGTGTGAACAAGACGAATTTTTTTGTGACACGTGAGGCTTTGTCACAAATAACTATTGAGCCCGACGGTAGCATCGAGCATGCGTTTACGGTAAAGATGAGTAATGACGCGCCTGTGCTACAGGACGGATCAGGTGGATATCAAAATTATATGCGGATCCTCGTGCCTTCGGGAGCTACGGTACGGGAGGTAAGCCTTGATGGTGTCATGGTGCCTATACGGGACATAACGAAAGTGGTCCCTCCGTCACCCCCATATTGGTTTGTTGAGGAGGCAAACTCCCATCAGGTGGTGCATGTTCCAGTGTTTGTTGCGCCACAACAGACAAGACAACTTTCCCTTTCCTGGGTAAGAGCAAATGCGCTTACATTTGATAACGCTGTTGCAGTGTATGAGCTGACGCTGCGAAAGCAGCCAGGGGTAGCGGCAACACCGTGGAATATTATTGTCAGATATCCACCAACATGGGGCTCGTCAGGAGAGGGTGGTATTGCAAATGCGCCTTCCGTTGAGTACAATACAACTCTGACTAAAGATACTAAGTACCGTATCATCTTTCAGAAAAATTTATGAAAAAACATACGTTAAAAGGGGAGAGTAGAGAAATAGTCGGCAGAAAAGTAAAAAGACTCCGGGCTGACGGTTTATTGCCGGTAACAGTATATGGCAAAAAAGTCGACAGTCAAAATTTAGTCGTCTCTGCTTCTGATTTCGCAAAGACTTACATGGAGACGGGAGAAACCGGACTTATTGAGCTTGCCGTGGGCAGTGATCTGAAACCCGTGCTTGTTCACCATGTACAACGGGATCCTGTAAAAAACACCATACTTCACGTTGAGTTTCATCAAGTTGATCTTAAAGAGAAAGTTCACGCCAATGTGCCTTTGGTGCTTGTTGGTGAAGCCCCAGCGGTTGCGCAGAAAGTCGGTGTTTTGTTAACTTTGTTATCCGAAATTGAAGTCGAAGCGCTGCCAACAGATTTACCGGAGAAAATTGAAGTAGATGTCGCGTCACTTGCGGAAGTTGGTCAGGAGCTGAAGGTATCCGATCTCCTGGCTCCTTCAGGAGTCGCGGTTCTTTCTGATGCCGCGATAAGCGTTGTGAAGGTTGGTGAATTAGTGAGTAAGGAAGCTGAAGAGCAGGCAGCAGCAGAGGTTGCAGCCGCAGAAGAGGCAGCCGCCCCCGCAGAGGGCGAAGCACCAGCAGAGGACGCTGAAAAACCCGCAGAAGCTTCAGCAGAAAAACCAGCCGCTTCAGAAGAAAAGAAGTAAGAAGTCCGCCAATTGATGTTATTTTACGAGGACCGCTTCAAGTTGCTTAAGCCCCGGGAAGTTCGGATCCATTTCTTTTACTATCATAAGATGCTGCATTGAAACATCTGTATCTCCGAGTTGATAGGCGAGTGTGGCAAGCGCAAAATGGCCATCACGGTAGTCAGGAAGCTCAGCGACAATTTTTTCCCAATGGTCATATTGTTTTTTTAGGTCGCCTATTGTCGGCGAGGCGTTGGAGGATTTACTTGTTGTTCCGAGTACGTTTGGTTGTTTTGCACCGCCACCGGAAATGCGGCGGAAGGTTGCTTCAAAATACGATGCTACGCCACGGTTGCTCAGTGCTACATTTGTGAGGAGAAGAAAAAGAAGAAGTGTCCAAATAGCACCCTTAATAGACATGGAAAAAAGCCGTTTGGCGAGCGGTGCGGAAAAAAATCGGGTAAACTGCGGTAAATAATTACTTTTCGGTGGTTGGCCTTCGGAATGATTTGGTGACGGATCACGCTTATTCATACTATGGTTTGTGTGTACGGGTATTAGTCTATGATAAACGGGATTATCGCGCAATCGACGAATGGTGAGATGGTGTGGCAGCGGTTACGCACCCGCTCATTTTGTCTTCTCCTTGAATGAGGGTATTTTCTATGGTATTCTGCGAGATATGGCAAAAAAAGAATCTGTTAAAAAAGTAGTAGTTCCTGTTCCACCGGTATATGAAGCTTCAATGTCTGCCACAAGTATCCGCAAAGGCTTTCCATGGCGGTGGGTTCTTATTGGATTAGGTGTCCTTCTTCTTGTGCTTGGTTCGGTAAACAAAGGTTTAGTTTTAGCCGCAGTAGTAAATGGACAACCGATATTCAGTTGGCAACTTAATAACACACTCCGTACTCGTTATGGGCAGCAAACCCTTGAAGGAATGATTGGTGAAGTGCTTATTGAGAAAGAAGCACAAAAATCAGGTGTTGTTATAAGCAGTGAAGAAATACAAGCCAAACAGAAGGAGATATTATCGAGTTTGGGAACGGAAGTGAGTCTTGCGGACTTTTTACAGTTTCAGGGATTAACTGAGGCCGATTTTAATCAACAGCTCAGAGTGCAGTTGACGGTCGAAAAATTGTTATCGAAGGATCTTACGGTAACGGACGCGGATATCGATAATTATATCGCGACGAGCAGTTCGCTTCTCACCGCAACAGAGCCAGCAGCGCTCCGTGAAGAAGCGAGGAAGGCGATCATCGGTAACGCAGTGAGCGAAAAGTTGCAGTCATGGTTTTTGGACCTCCGTCAGCAATCGAACGTTGTGAAATTCCTTTAATATGATGCCGTGGTATTTAGGAAACGGGCGCGTAAATTTTGAGCACTGGTGGGGTGCAGGTATTGGTTTACTCGCGTTATGGTCACTTCTCTGGACCGGTTTTGCACTATGGCATGCGGCACGGAGACAGGACAAGGGATGGTTTATTTTTTTTCTTCTTGTACACACCGCTGGTGTCGTAGAATTTTTCTATCTCATGTTTATTGTGAAAGCATTTACGACGCCTCCTAAGAAATCTTCCCGCCGCAATAAATAATTCAGCCATACAACTTTTTTGGGCCACTCGTTTATAATGAAGTTTGGGATGTATTATTACTATGACAACGTGGCAAAAATTACATGCGGATCCTCAGTTATGGCAGCGGTATGTTATCCGTGAACACGTGCTTCATGCGATCCGTGAATTTTTTGACCGGCAGGATTTTCATGAAGTGGAAACACCGCTTTTGATAGCGAACCCTCCCGCGGAAAGCTATTTGGACGTCTTCGAAACAAAGTTGCTTGATAGAAATAGAAATGGGAAGCATGCGTATCTTTCAACTTCTCCAGAAGTGCCGCTTAAAAAATTAATGGTTGCCGGTCTCGGAAATTGTTATGCGCTGACCAAGAGTTTCCGGAACATGGAAATGCAAAGCTCACTTCATAACCCTGAATTCACCATATTAGAGTGGTACCGGGTGGGCGCCGATTATAAGGAGATAATGAGCGACTGCGAGTCTTTACTGCTGTATATCCGGGAGTATATTGTTAAAAAACAAAAAAAACCGGGAGATACATCACCTACGTTGACGTATCAAAATACAGTAGTAGATCTATCCGCGCCATGGGAAAAACTTACAATGGTCGAGGCATTTAAAAAATGGGCGGGGATAGATTTCGTGCAATTTTTAGAAATGGAAAAAGCCAAAGAAATAGCAGTAAAGAAAGGATATACCGTGAGCGCTGATACGTCATGGGAGGAGTTATACAATCAGATATTTCTTAATGAAGTGGAGCCTCACTTGGGTAGGGGCAAGCCTACGATTTTGTATGAATTTCCCGGGAGTATGGCTGCGCTTGCCCGGCGAAAACAGTCTGACCCGCGGTTCGCTGAACGGTTTGAATTTTATATAGAAGGATTGGAGCTCGGTGATTGTTATAGTGAGCTGACTGATTGGCGGGAGCAGCAATCTCGTTTTGAAAATGAACTGAAAGAGCTAAAACGTTCAGGAAAAACTATGTATGACTACGATCACGATTTTATTGAGGCGCTCAAAATTGGCCTTCCTGACTGTAGTGGTATAGCAATAGGTGTTGACCGTTTGGTCATGTTGTTTGCAGATGTAAAAACGATACAGGAAACCTTGTTGTTCCCCGCAAACGAATTGTTTGAAAACGCATAGGGAAACACACAGGAATTGATCTTATATGGGTGTTTATGGGATAATACCGGTATCCCGAAGGGGATTTTTTATTTGAACTATGGCTACCATAACGACCGCAAATTTTAAAAAAGGGAATTTTATTGAATTCCGCAACGAGCCAAATCAGATTGTGGACTTTCAGTTTGTAAATCCGGGGAAGGGCAGCGCGTTTGTCCGTGCAAAGCTAAAAAGCCTGAAAACCGGGAAGGTGATTGAGTTTACCTACAAGTCAGGGGAAACTGTTGAAGAACTTCCAATTCTCACCCGCGAAATGCAGTACCTTTATAAAGAGGGCGATTCATATGTGTTTATGGATAATTTCAGTTATGAGCAGTTCAATATTTCTGAAGGTCTGCTGGAAGGGTTTATCAAATACCTTAAGCCAAACGATACCTACCAGGTGTTAGTCTATGGCGAGGATGCCGTGGGTGTGCGGTTTCCTAAAAAAGTATGGCTTACCGTTACGGAAGCGGACGAAGGCGTAAAGGGAAATACTGCATCGGGAGCGACGAAAACAGTCGTAGTGGAAACGGGCGCTGTTATTACTGTGCCACTCTTTATTAAAGAGGGTGACAAGATCGGTATAGATCCTGAAACCGGCGCATATCTCGAGCGCGGATAATAGCTTCGTGTCGCGTGAATATCTGATGACTTCTATTTGGATTGTGTAACCCTCGTATTTTGTATTACACTTAATCACAGTATGAAGGTTCAGCTGCCGAAGGGAACCCCAACCACTTCTCAGTTAACATTCCCCAAAGTGCCTATTGGCCTCTACATGAGCACAGTGCTTGTAGTTACCGGACTTTCGCTATTTGCTATATCGGTGTACGTCGGTAGGAATAAAATGCTTGAAGTACAACGCGTGCAGACCGAGGTCGAGATTAACCGGCTTATGACAGAGTTGCAAGAAATACGCAGTGAAGACCAGTTGGCCCGGAACGACCGGCTTGAAGCGGAGATTAATAACATAAAGAAGGTATACGAGCAAGCTGTGGTAACGTATGAGGAGCTTATCGATTTACGATCCGTCACCCGGGATACCGCTAAACTGGAGGAACATTTAGCAGATAGCTTGCATGAATTATCAAAAAGAAATTGGTCAACGGCGGCGGCACAACTTGCGGCAATCTCAAAAGATATTATCGCCGCTCGACAAAAGATTGCCGCTAGTTTTGTCATACCGGCAAATGTTCCAGAGAGCAATGTTGCTCCCGGCACGGGATTTAGCCGTCAATCGGTCAACGCGGAGATAGGTACCTATTTAGTTGATATTATCGCCGCTGATATGGGTTCTACCCGCGTTATCGTTGACACCGCTTCGGAAAGTACTTGTACCAGCGATTGTCCCGCTTTGTCACTTGCCGATTACGTGTCCCGAAACGGTGCCTTCGCCGGGATAAACGGAACATATTTCTGCCCCGCAGATTATCCAAGTTGTGCAGACAAAAAAAATTCCTTTGACACGTTACTTATGAACAAAAATAAAGTGTATTTTAATTCAGACAACAACGTATATAGTACCGTGCCTGCCGTTATTTTTTTGCCGGGATCAATGCGCTTTGTCGGCCGTTCGTTGGATTGGGGTAGGGATACCGGGCCTGACAGCGTGCTTGCGATGCAACCACTGCTTTTGTCCGGAGGCAATATTGTATTCGGAGGTGACGGAGACCCAAAAAAGGGGAGTAAAGGAAACCGAAGTTTTGTGGGAAACAAAGGAACTACTGCATATATTGGCGTAGTGCATAGTGCGACCGTGGCAGAGGTTGCGCATGTGTTAAAAACGATGGGACTCGAAAATGCATTGAACTTAGATAACGGCGGATCCACGGCATTGTGGAGCGGGGGATACAAAGTCGGTCCCGGGAGAAATATTCCGAATGCTATCTTGTTTGTGAGAAAGTAATGAGGGTACAATAAATTATATGGATGAACCACTAAAACAGAACTCCGAAGAAAAGCCATCACTCTCTTACGAAGAAACTCCGATTATCGATCCAGTTTCAGGAGAGGTAGCATCAGCACAGGCTCCGCTCTCAACAAGCGAACGGGAGGATGAGGTGGCGTCCGTAATTCCTGAAGCGTCCCGGGTATTTCAACCTTCACCTGAGGTAGCACAGAAAAATGACCCGTTGTCTGAGGGTTTGCACGTAACGGAAGAACACATAAAGAAACCATCGAAGAAAAATCATCTTGGAACAATTTTATTTATTGTTATCCTTTTCGGACTTGGCGTATGGTTGAGTAGTCAGTTGCGTACATTTTTTGCGCCGTCAGTCTCAGAAGAGACGGTCGTGCCAACCCTTGCTCCCGTTGCGCGGGTTAGCCCTCCAGCGGCTGGTGTGGCAAGCCCTTCAGGTGCGGCGCCATCCGGCGTGCGTCAGGTGTACAACGTCATAAGCGGTGTAACAAAAAAACCAATTGACGGATTAACGTATCAAATGCCGAGTGGGATAAAAGCACCGGTATGTGACAGTCAAAGTTGTGCATCTCAGGGCACTAACTTACCCGGGGGAACCCGTTTCACCGTCGCAGCGCGGGGAAAAGGACAATTACTACCTGATTTTCGTGGTGCCATTCTTACTGATGCCGCCGGTCGTGAGTTTACGATGAAACAGGGGGTATATGGCGGCGTATATGCCTATGAGTACACCGGGAATTTTACCGGGAGAACCGGAGGTGGTTATACCTTTACCGCTATCCGTGGCGTGCTTATGCCGGTTTCAGAGACGCTTGCGGTTGAATTTAATCACTTTGCTCCGGCGGGAATTACCTCTGATTTTGCCAGTGACGATGTCGTGTTTAACGAAATTATTGCTTCGTTTAAGACGGGTGTAGTCAATACTGCCACACCTTCCGTGAGTCTGCCGGCAGCAACTCCCACAACAAGATCCGCAGAATTCTAAACGTTTTTATTTTCCGGCCATGAGGAGATGATAAGCGGGGAGCGGCCGTCGTTTACAAATTTCCCCCATATTTCTTCAGTGACAAACGGCATAAATGGGTGGAGCAGGGTGAGGAATGTGGTTAGCCCTGTTTCAAGCGCTTGTAAGGAAATTTCTTTCCGCTTTCTTTGTTCAATGGCCACATCGCAGTACCAGTGCCAAAATTCATTGTGTACTGTTTCTGCTGCAAGCCCCACCCGAAGCGCATTTAAAAGCTGTGTAATTGAATGTACCGTTTCGTCCAGTTTTTTCATAAAATTATTATCTTCAATGCCCGGCGCGTCGGTAGCTTCAGCATGTTGCTTCTCCATATACACGAAGCGGGCAGCGTTCCAGATTTTATTGGAAAAGTTGCGCATGCCACGGATGGTGTTTTCGCCGACCGCCTTGTCCTGACCCGGAGTTGAGCTCATGACAAGCGCGATCCTGATCGCATCAGCGCCGTATTTGTCGACCATGTCCAGTGGATTGATGACATTTCCTTTTGACTTACTCATTTTTTGCCCTTTTTCATCACGGACGAGTCCGTGAAGATACACGGTAGTAAACGGTGATTTCCCCGTGACATAGATGCCCAGAAGCATCATCCGCATGACCCAAATCGGCAATATATCGTAGCCCGTTTCCATAACCGATGTGGGATAAAATTTTTCAAATACGGCAGCACCGTTCGTTTGCAACGTCACGACCGGCCACTGACCGGAAGAAAACCAGGTATCAAAGGTATCCGTTTCCTGGATCCATAACCCATCTTCGCTTGGCTCGGTGACGCTGACTACCCAGTCAGGATTGTTCCCTTCACTCCATGTTCCTACGTCGATTTGTTGAAGATTTTTTTTGATATGGTCAAATCCGAATTCATTCAAATATTGAGCAAGCGTACCTTGTTGTTGCTTGCCCTCCTTGTCGAGAAAGCTCAGCCATGCCCGTTGTTCATGTCCTTTGATGTTGTACCAAACCGGAATCCGGATGCCCCACACAATTTGTCTGCTAATATTCCAGTCGCGGATATTGGTGAGCCAATGCCGCAATATTTTATCTTGTCCCGCACCCAATATCTTTGTTTCACCCGTATCAAGCGCGCGAAGTGCGCCCTCAACGAGTGGCTTGGTTTTGATAAAAAATTGCGTAAGCGGCAGCGGTTCCAGGACTGTTTTACACCGGTAACATACGCCAACGTTGTGTGTGTAGGCTTCGCTTGGTTTGGCGAGTAACCCTTTTTCACCGAGGTCTTTTTCGATCATCTCCCGCGCGGCTTTAATTTTCATTCCGGCATATTTTCCCGCGATGGATGTGAGCTTTCCTTGCTTGTCGATAACCTGCTTGGGAGCCGGTATTTCGTCTATATGCCGTTGCCATACGTCAAAGTCGTTAAAGTCGTGATATGGCGTAATTTTTACAACCCCCGTGCCAAATTCAGGGTCGACATAATCATCGGCGATAACCTTCAATTTGAATGTGCCTAATAGTCCCATAACTTCTATTTCCTGGCCTATGTAGCTTTTATATCGTTTGTCATTGGGGTTGACGGCAACCGCAGTATCGGCAAACTTTGTTTCCGGCCGAGTGGTTGCCAGCACGAATGGTCCGTATTTGATGAAATAAAGCTTTGTGGTTTCCTCGACATGCTCCACCTCAAGCTCAGAGTACCCTGTACCACATTTAGTGCAGTAATTTATAAGTTTTTGACCGCGGTATACCAGGTTATCTTTATGGAGTTTGATGAACGTTTCCAGTACGCGTGCAACGATATCGGGATCAAGCGTAAACTTAAATGTGCTCCAGTCGGCAGAAGCACCCAGCTTTTTCATCTGATCAATCGCCACGCCGGAGTTTTCCTGAACGTAATCCCATATCATTTTGTAGAGGGTTTCACGGTCAAAATTAAACCGGCTTTTGTCTTGTTTGGCAAGTTTTTTTTCAAATACAAATTGTGTTTCAATGCCCGCGTGGTCGGTGCCGGGGAGCCAGAGTGTGCTTTCTCCTTTCATCCGGTGGTAGCGGATGAGGATATCTTCAATCGTGATAAACATGGCGTGCCCGATATGCAGGGGATCATTAGCGTTGGGTGGAGGCATGATAATGGTAAACGGCTTGGCTTGTGAACTCTTGTTGGGCGCAAAAAAACCGCCGGTTTCCCACATCCGGTATATTGCATCTTCTGTTGCCTTAGGATCAAAGTTTTTATCCATAAAAAAACCCGCCACTTATATCTTACTATAAGGACGAGTCAGCCGCAGTTAATCGCGCTAATCCGTGGTACCACCTTAGTTTCCGCCAGCCGGCGGATCTCATTACTGCTATGACGGGCTTACCCGTTCCGATTACTTATCAGCAAAGAATGCCAATGTTCGTGCGGATGGCTCGTCTGATGACTGGTCAGACTACAAGCGCCTTTTATAGTATACAAATCGCTTTAGAGTTCGTCCAGTTTTACGTGGTCGGTTTGTTTATCTTTGATGAACTCAAGATATTTTTCAGTTGTTGATAGGCGTTTATGACCGACCAATTTGCTTATGGTGGTGATAGGTGTACCGGCCATAAGATGGTGGGCGATAAAAGTGTGCCGGAGGTCATTTACTTTTGCGTCTTCAATGCCCGCGACTTTGAAATAGCGGTCAATTGCGGTTCTGATATTGCGAATAAGAAGGGGCCGTCCTGTTTTGGTAATAAATAAGGCGTGGGATTTTGTATCATTGTTTCTGGCTTTAAGCCAGTTATCTAATGCTTCGCGGCCGGCGCGATTTAACGGCACCATGCGCTCCTCGTGTCCTTCCTGGGCAGCAACGTGCAGCTCACTGGGACGGACATCTTCAACCATAAGGTTGGCGAGTTCACCAATGCGGAGTCCCGTTTGGAGAAACAGCTCGACGATAGCATGTGTTCGTACATCGCTACGGCATGCATCCCGTAACGCGCGGTACTCTAGTTTTGAGAGTATGCGGGGCGGTTTGATTTCGTATTTCGGGTGTTCAATGTCACTTGCGGGATCAGATGCGAGCACGCCGGTCGTTTTTAAGAACCGGTAAAAGGTTTTCATAGAATTAATTTTCCGTGAGATTGATTTTGGCGTATAGCTATCAGCGGCAAGCTTTTTTAAGAAAGCCTCAAGTTCTTCGCGGGAAACGGTTGTTATTTCCTTTTTGCCCGCATTGGTAAGGAACGCCACAAGCTGCTCTATATCCTTGCTGTATGCTACGATGGTAGCGTGGGCACGGCGGCGTGACTGCAGGTATTCGACGAATTGTTTGTGAGCGCCTTTTAAGTCGAGTGTCATGATAATTACATTTAAAAGCTAGAGCCGTTTCAACCGGAGACAGGGAGAAAGGAGAACGGGATATAGCTGTTTTGTTAAAGCCTATAATATCATATACGGGACGTAAACGCAACGTATGCAACTAAAACAGCCTCAGATTGGAAAAATACTCGTTTGGGTAATTAGCCTCGTTTTGTGCCTAAGCGCGGGTAGCACCATCATTAACCTGTGGGCTCGCCGTGGGATTGTCAGCGAGCGGGAGGCCGATCTTGTCCGGCTACAGGAAGAAAACAAGACATTGGAAAATGCGCTACAAGATGCCCGTGGAGAGCAGTTTGTGGAGCGAATTGCCCGGGATAAGCTCGGCATGGTCAAACCGGGTGAAACGATTGTGATCATGCCTGGGTCTACAGAGACTGCTGGGGGAGAAACAAAGGACAAGAGCAATGTCGCGCTATGGCGGCAGTGGGTGGAGTTATTTTTTTGATCACCAGTGAGGTTTCTATCTGGTGCCAGCGGCAGGGATCGGACCTGCGACAAATGCCTTATGAAGACACTGCTCTACCACTGAGCTACGCTGGCTCGGTTTCCGTATTTTATCAGATTGAGGCTGGAAAACAATGAGGCTAGTAGGTGGTGATATGGATGCGTGACTGGGTAAGGTTGGTGACTCCGTTAAGCTGCGTTTTCATTTGCACCTGGTACTGCTTATTGCCGGAATCCAGAGTGATTGTGGGGGAAATAAGCAAAATTGGACCTGCGTTATCGGTGCTTATTTCTGAATTCCAAACAGGATGTTTGTCTG
The DNA here is from genome assembly GCA_002433895.1 of Candidatus Gottesmanbacteria bacterium UBA6580. Classification (GTDB taxonomy): domain Bacteria; phylum Patescibacteriota; class Microgenomatia; order UBA10105; family UBA927; genus UBA927. The sequence continues at coordinate 47,636 of DJJA01000003.1, read as the reverse complement.
TCGCATTAAATAATCTAATCCAGATTTTTTGGCTGCTTACCGGTTGAGAAATGGTTGCTTCGAATGTTACTTTTTTAAGCCTCCCATAAGAGGATGTATCAATGTAGGCGCTTGCACCAGTAACATCCGACCAGTCGCTGGTTGCATTCGTGCCGGATCCCAACGGTACGAAGTATTCTTTGACGCCGTTTGTGGTTGACGTTTTTCCTGCCACTTGGTTTATACGGGCGATGCATGACGATGGGCAAGTGTCGTTGGATGTCGTACCAAGCACAGTCTCTGTATTACGTATTTTTGCAATGACGATGATATCGAGGATCAGAATGTTCGCAAAAAGAAAAAAAATAATGACCCGTTCTATCGCAAATGCCGGTCGGTTAACGCGCGAGGTCATAGGTGATGTTAGTGTAAAAGAACCATTCCGGCGGGTCAAATGGTATAATAACTCTATCTAACCTTTCTGTTCGTATACTGTTGCCATTTGTTTAATAGGTACGTGATAGATTGGGATACCTGAGGAGGTGAATTTTTTTATGGCAGCTAAATTATTTGTTGGAGGACTATCTTGGGATACGACAGAAGACACGCTTCGCAATCATTTTGCGCAAGTGGGACCGGTGGCAAGTGCACAGGTCATCACCGATAAGTTTACCGGGAAATCCCGAGGTTTCGGTTTTGTCGAAATGACAAACCCAGATGACGCGCAAAAAGCGATTGCTGATTTGAATGGTTCACAATTGGATGGACGATCCATTGTGGTCAATGAAGCCAAGCCGATGGCTCCCCGTGAAAACCGAGGCGGTGGAGGTGGCTACCGAGGTGGTGGCGGCGGATTTGGTGGAGGCAATCGTGGCGGTGGTTCAAGAGGTGGATACGGTGGCGGAGGTGGTGGACGACGTGATGACCGAGGTGGTCGCGGCGGATTTGACCGACGTGATAACCGCGGAGACGATCGTGGAGGACGCGATTGGTAAGAGCGCTTTTTGAATTCAAAAAGAAAAACCACCCCGGGGAAACCTTGGGTGGTTTTTTGATGGCTATAATTTGAGTTTCAGCGTGGTTATTTTTTTGGTTCTCGACCACTTTTTAATTTCTGCTTCATGTTTCAGTGCCTCGGATTTTGTCGCAGCACGTTTTTTATATAGAATTTTTTGTGGTTTATGGGAGCGTGTATACGCGCCTCCTTTTCCATGCGTATGCATATGAAACCGTTTTTTGAGATTGTTTGTGATCCCGGTGTAGAGGGTATTATCACGACAGAGGAGTATATAGGTATGCCACATGGGTAGATCCTAGTGTAGCACGAGAAAAAATAAAGCGGCCACAATGGCCGCTTATTTATTTGGTTGCGGGGCTGGGAATCGCACCCAGCCTAGGAGATTATGAGCCTCCTGTGCAACTTTACACTACCCCGCGGTACGAAAGATGAGTACAACTGGGATTATACCAGCTTCAGACGGTGCCCGCAAAGTTAGTTTGGAAGATTAGTGGTTTTTGGAGGCCGGCGGAAAGTTTTGATAAGCCACGGTGTAAGGTACATGATAATGCCCGTGAACATCTGGAGACCAAAGGCTACCGCAAAGTAGGTTGCTGTTTGGTAGTGGAGCGACAATGCGGCTCCCTGATCAACCATGGAAAATTGCGCGGGATACCTCATAGCAATACCGGTACCCATCTGTATCAGACCAAAAATAATGACGAATAGTAAAAGAAAACGGTGGATTTTCCGCGCGTAGTAGGAAAGCTTTCCCAGATCCATATTCATATTGTATCAGGACAGTAACATATTGGAAATTGACGGGTTGTGCTATACTTAGTTCCAAATAACCCCCGATTGAATCGGGGTAAATAAAAGCGTCGATCCGGAGGGTTGGAACCGGGTCAGCCCCGATAATATCGGGGCGAGCTGACTCTTAAATCAAGTACGGAGCCGAAACCGTAAAAAGACAGGAACGAGTGTCGTAGGAAACGGAGCTCGTCATGAATGAGGTTATTCTCACCTGACGTCCCGCCATCGGCGGGATTTTTTATGAGAATAACAAATAGCAGGGTGGCACCGCCATAATAGGCCCCTGCAAGTTTTTCATCCGCCAATCGGCGGACTGAAGGATTTGCAGGGGTTTTTTATTGTTATTTTTTTGAAAGGAGTGTCTATGTCAAAAGAATGCTTGGGGATGTTTGTTAATAAGGAGGTTGCCCCGGAGGTTTCCGTGCAAAAGGAAATCCCGGGGTATCTTTGGCGACGTTTCCTTTATCCAGTTACGGGGTGAGCCGTATCAAAAATATGTAGAAATGGATGGGGTAACAGTTGCGATAGACAGTAATAAAAGTCTCAATACGTTGGCGCAGCACACGAATTATGTACACGACCTGGCGCGTAAGGTGGCCGAGGTAGAATCACGGCTGTCAGATTTATTTGAAAAGGGAGGGTACTATACAATTCAGCAAAAAATAGAGCAGGGGAAGCGGCTCACGTTTGACGAGGCGTTCGGACTAGGAGTGTTTGTTTGCGCGGCTCTTAACCGGCCGCTTCATGATGCTATCGGGGCGAAATTAAAAAATATCATGCCACTAGATACGCATTTGCTGCAGGCAACGATGTTGCTTTCCGCCATGTCAACGAAAGAAGCATATGTCGGTCTCACTGCAGAGGAAATTGCCGGCATGGTGGCGGCAACTATTCACCTCGATACAGTCGTGAGAACCACCCATGACGGTCCAATTGTGGCGTTTGGTGGTATGGGCGGGGATAAGGGGTATCCGTTAAATAGTCACACGACGAAGCTGTTTAGCCTTTCTACTTTGGCGGCAATTGCTCTCTCTGTTGATGGAGCAGTGCACAAACACCACTCATATCCAAATACGTCGAAGGTTGCCGGACAGAGTGCGATTGAAGCATTTGGTGCGCGGTCCGATTTTCATACGCCGCAGGCATTTGAGGAAGTGCTGTGCCAGTCGAATGTATTAATGACGAGTTGTCATAATACCAGAACGCTTCATTCGTTGTCACACAAGCTAAAGGGGGAGACAGTAAATCACGTTATCGGTCCGTTGGCATTTACCCTGTCTTCCGAAACACCGGTTCACGCAATGATCGGAGTAAATGAAAAAGTGCATCCGTCCGTGGTGGTTGACGCATTATCCATACTTTCACAAAAAGGGTTTCAACGATACGAAAATAGCGCAGTATATTGCGGGACACTCGTATCGAGCGATGATGAGAACATAGTGGATCCGATACTTATGAAGCATGTGGTGGTGCTGGACGAGGTGGCGCCGCCGCCGTACAAAACTATCGCATCATTTTTAGTGAACGGGGAGAATGCGGGAACCTACATATTGTCTCCGGAAGATTTTTACGATCCGCGGGATCTTGCTGATTTTTTTCCTGGTTCACTCGCAATACCCAATACATACGACTCCATCATGGAAGCAAATATTACTGCGATAGAGGGACGGGATGTAACACGGGCGAAGTATTTGGCAATGACCGTGGGGTTGGGGATTTTTGTCCGCAGGTGTCTGATGGATCCCAACGCATTGGACAGGAAGAAAAAGCACGTAAACAGGGAGATGCTTCGGCAATGTACCAAATATGGGTTAGACATGTTGTTGTCCGGGAAAGGTAAAGAGCAGCTTGACCGCTATGTCGCTATCACAAACAAATTTGCAGGAAAAGGAGGGACAGTATGAACATATTTAAAGAAGTATTGCCAATGAGAAAGCCGATCATCGGTATGATCCATTTACCACCGCTCGCGGGGTATCCTGAACATCAGCCGATTAGCGTGACCCGCCGGAGAATTCTCCGGGAGGCAAAAGATCTGGAGGACGGGGGAGTGCATGCCATCATGATAGAAAATAATTATAGTACGCCCCACCGGGAATTTGTGCGCAAGGCGGAAGCGTTGGAAATGAAACGGCTCGTGGATGCAGTCGTGCGGTCAGTCCATATACCGGTGGGCGTTGATGTCTTATGGAGCGGCTATCAAACAGCGCTTAACATCTGCCGCGATACGGGTGCCCGGTTTGTCCGTGTGGCTTCATACGTTGATGATGTGGCGACAAACTACGGGATTATGGTGGGAAGGGCAGACGAGGTGATGACATACCGGAAACAATTGGGTTTAGAGCAACACGTTGCGGTGCTTGCTGATGTACAGGTGAAACATTCTGAAATGCTCGACAAAACAAAGCCATTGCGGCAGTCAGTGGGCGAAGCAGTAAAAAAGGGGGCAGATGCCCTTATTATTACCGGTACGTGGACGGGTGTCGCGCCGATTATGAAGGATTTACATATAGCGCGGCATTTCGGACGGGGGCTCCCTGTTGTTGTGGGGAGCGGATCAACGCCCGATAACATGGGTGAGCTTTTTACAAGCGCTGATGCTATTATCGTTGGGTCAGCCATTATGACGAACCGGGTCGTCGACAGAAGCAAGCTCCATATGTATATGGAGCAGTATCAGTCATTGCGTGTACGCAATTTCAGAAGAATTCGTTACAATAAGGAGGATGTATGAATATGCCAACAAATAAACGGTTGCTGTCCGGTATCACGCCCAGCGGAGATGGGAGTCTTCATATTGGCAACTACTTGGGAGCAGTACGCCAGTTTATAGAGCTCGCCAAATCAAATGAGACGTATCTTATGGTCGCGGATTTGCATGGGCTTACTACAATTCAGGATAAAAGCCAGCTCCAACATAATATTGAAACCTTAGTGTTAAATGAGCTCGCACTTCTCAAGGGATTTATGACGGTGGAGCAGTTTGACCGCATTATATTTTTCCGTCAGTCGGACGTATTGATGCATACCGAATGCCAGTCGATTATTAATAACGTCACCCCTTTGGGATTATTGAAACGAGCGCATGCCTATAAAGACAAACTCCAGAAAGAGGTTGAGGAGGATGACATCAATGTAGGGTTATTCAGTTATCCGATGCTGATGGCAGCCGACATCCTTTTGTATCAGGCGGACCTGGTGCCGGTGGGTAAGGATCAGAAGCAGCATATAGAAATCACGCGGGATATCGCCGGACATTTTAATAAGATTTATAAGAAAAATGTGTTTAAGCTTCCTGAAGCGTTTATCCCGGAAGAAGTCGCAGTGGTGTTGGGGACAGATGGACAGCGGAAGATGAGTAAATCACTCGGTAACGTTATATCTATGTTTGAGTCAGAAGATGTGATCCGAAAACAAGTTATGGGAACGTTCACCGATCCCACCCGGAAGCACGCGACAGACCCAGGGCATATTGAAGGCAACATGGTATTTACGTATCTCGATTTTTTTGGTGACCCCGTCAAGGTCGCAGCACTTAAGGGACAATATAAGGAAGGAAAGGTGTCTGATGTTGAGGTGAAAGAATATTTGTTTGATAGCCTTATGGCATATTTTGGTGCCGCACGAAAGGCATACGATGAACTGAAAAGTAACCCTCAATTAGTCAGGGACATACTGGCGCGAGGGCAGGAGCGCGCCCTCTCGATTGCCATACAGACGATGACGCAGGTACGGAACGCGATCGGAGTAACAACACAATACTCATTTTTTGATTACCCAAAACCAGCATCAGGAAAGACAATTTCCATTGATGAGTTTGCCCGTGTTGAGTTACGTGTCGGGAAAGTGCTTGAAGCTACAAATAAAGAGGGGAGTGAAAAGCTCATCCGGCTCGTCGTTGATGTCGGGGAAGAAAAGCCGCGGACAATATTTACCGGGGTACGGGGTTTTGGTTATACATCCGAGGATTTTTCCGGTAAGCAATTTTTTTTCATTACCAATCTTGCGCCGCGCAAAATGATGAATGAAGAAAGTCAGGGGATGATACTGGCAGTTGATGGCGCTGATACAAAGCCTCAATTTGTTTCCGCAGAAGGAATGCCGGTAGGCGCTAAAATCCGTTGACCCGGGTGTGATAATCTCAGCAGAACATGCTATACTTGAGGCTCGTATGGCAGAAAAACACGTCCACCCAGCTAAAAAAACCAATGGTAAGAAACCAAAGAATGTCTTCCAGCTCCGCATGAACTTTACGCTTAAGAATGTGGTGGTTGGGCTTTTTGTTTTATTTTTCCTTTTTTCCCTGTTCGGGAGTCTGGGGAGCCAGGCGGCGTTATCTGAAACGAAGCCTCTTTCTACCGTGATTGCAGATGTACGGGACGGCAAGGTAAAAACCATAGATGTCGAAGACACGAGGCTTACGGTTATCCATAAAGACGGTACGAAATATATTTCCACAAAAGAAGCACAGGATTCACTTGTCAGTGTATTGGAAAAATCAGGGGTTGATCCCCAGTCCGTATCGATTAACGTAAAAGATTTATCGATGGGTGCTATATGGCTCGGGATTATTTCAAACGTATTGCCCCTGGTATTGACGGTTGTATTTTTCCTCTTTTTGTTCAGACAGGCGAGAGGAGCACAAGACAATATTTTCCAGTTCGGCCAGAGTAAAGCAAGAATTTGGAATAGGGATTTACCCAAGGTCACGTTTAAGGATGTGGCGGGAGTTGATGAAGCAAAAAAAGAATTAGAAGAAGTAGTCGACTTTTTAAAAAACCCGGCAAAATACAAACTGCTGGGTGCCCGTACGCCAAAGGGTGTTATTCTTGTGGGCCCATCAGGCACGGGTAAGACCATGCTTGCAAAAGCAATGGCGGGGGAAGCCAAGACTGCATTTTATTCTATTGCAGGCAGCGAGTTTATGGAAATGCTGGTGGGTGTGGGGGCTGCACGGGTTCGTGATTTATTTGCCCAGGCCAAGAAGAGTGCCCCGGCTATTATTTTTATCGATGAGATAGATGCCATCGGCCGCATGCGGAGCGTAGGGGTGATGGGCGGGCATGATGAGCGGGAGCAGACACTTAACCAAATACTTGTGGAGATGGACGGGTTTGAACCGAACACTGCCGTGCTTATCGTGGCCGCGACGAACAGGGGTGACCTGCTCGATCCCGCATTAACGAGGCCTGGTCGGTTTGACCGGCGGGTGGTTTTGGATTTGCCCGATCTTGAAGGGCGTAAAGCCATTCTTGGTATTCACGCGAAAGGTAAGCCTTTTGAGAAAAGTGTCGATTGGGACAAAGTCGCAAAACGCACCGTAGGATTTTCAGGAGCTGATATAGAAAACATGTTAAATGAAGCGGCAATCCACGCGGCACGTGGAGAAAAGAAAGAGATCGATATGAAAGATATCGAGGAAGCGGCAACCAAAGTAAAATTGGGACCTGAGAAAAAGAGGTTGCAAAGTGACCTTGACCGCAAGATGACCGCGTATCACGAAGCGGGACACGCGGTGGTAAATTATTACAGTCCTCATCTGGATCCGGTACACCGTATCAGTATCGTTTCCCGCGGCATGGCGCTTGGATTTACCATGGCTCCTCCGGAAAAAGACCGTCTCCATGAAACCAAATCCCGGTTACTCGAAGAAATGGCCATGACCATGGGTGGCAGAGCAGCGGAACAGCTTATATTTAAGGAAATGACCAGCGGCGCTGCTAATGACATTAGTCAGGCAACCCGTATTGCTCGCTATATGGTAATGGAGTTTGGTATGAGTGATTTGGGTCCGGTTAATTTTGGCCCACAGACAGATGTAACGGAGTGGGGGAAAACGTTTTATGAGCAGCAATCAGTCTCGCAGGAAATGCAATCTGCTATAGACCGGGAAGTGAAAAAACTTCTTGATGCCGCTTATGAGCGGGCAGTGATGTTGGTAAAAAAATACCGTAAGGATTTGGACATAGTAGCAGAAGAACTCATAAAGAAAGAAACCCTCGAAGGTGATGATTTCGCAGTCTTGCTGGGCGGCGAAAAGAAACGGACACAGTAACCTCATGAACCGATTAGTACTCATTGATGGAAATGCCATCATGCATCGGGCGTATCACGCGCTTCCTCCGTTGACCACTCCCGATGGGAAACCCGCGCACGTGGTGTATGGTTTTGTCTCGATGATTATAAAGATTTTTCAAGCGTTGAAGCCCACGCATTTTGCCGTAGCATTTGATCGGCCAGGTCCGACATTCCGTAACGAGCTTTATAAGGAATATCAAATTCAGCGGCCGAAAATGGAAGACGACTTTATCAGTCAGATATCTTTGGTACACGATGTGGTCAAGGCGTTTGGTATTCCCATTTTTGAACTTGATGGGTTTGAAGCAGATGACATGATAGGCACTATTGCCAAACAGCGAAAAAGCAAAAAGATTGATCAGGTAATTATCGTAACCGGCGATAGGGATATTTTGCAGCTTGTTGAAGATGAAAAGGTGCTGGTATTTATGCCGACCAAAGGGTTATCTGAGGGGAAATTATACAGTGAGGCAGATGTTTTTGAGCGAATGGGGGTAGTGCCAAAGCGCATTATCGATTTGAAGGCGCTCATGGGGGATGCATCAGATAATTATCCAGGAGTTGCGGGCATCGGACCCAAGACTGCCATTAGTTTACTCAACGAATTCGGATCAGTGGAAAATATATACGCGTCGCTTGAAAAAAGTAATATAAGCGAAGGAGTAAAAATGAAGCTGCACGCTGGGAAAGACAGCGCGTTTTTGGGTGTGACACTCGCGACCATCAGAACCGATGCTCCTATAGACTTCGTGCCGTCAAACGCGGTCATTACCACGCTTGATACGCCCGAGGTAAGAAATGCCTTGGAATCGTTCCATTTTTTTTCATTGCTGCGTCGCATCAGTGGAGAAGTGCCGACGAAAGGCAAGGCAAAAGCCGCGCGAGATACAGCGAAAAAAGAAAAAAAGGAGCATGATCAGCAGCAAGCATTGTTTTGATATCATATGAAAATCGCACTAGTACATGATTATTTGAGGGAATACGGAGGAGCGGAGCGGGTGGTAGAAGTCCTTCATGACATATGGCCGGAGGCTCCATTGTATACGTCGTTTGTTGATTGGCAGGCGCTGAGAGAACACGCGAAGCGGTTTGCATCGTGGGACATCCGGACTAGTTGGGTGCAACACAACCCTGTTGTTAAAAAATTTCATTCACCCCTACGCTTTTTAGCGCCCTTCGTGTGGGGTAGCTTTGATCTTTCGGCATACGATATTGTTATTTCAAGCAGCGGGTGGTTTATGTGCCGGGGTGTTACGGTGAAAAAACCGGCAGTGCATTTTTGCTATATTCATCACCCTCCGAGAAATCTTTACGGGTATGCCACGGGGAGAACCTTCCAGAAATATGCAGCCGTACGGGCGTATGCCGCCTTTATTAATTTTTTTATGCGGCAATATGATTACATGACGGCACAGAAAGTAGACTACTTTATCGCTAATTCAGAGGAAACCGCACGCAGAGTAAAGAAATTTTACCGTAGGGAAGCTACAGTTATTTATCCGCCGGTGGATAGCAAGTTTGTGAAGCAGGATGAAAAACAAAAAAGAACCTACTACCTAAGCGTCGGCCGTTTGGTATGGGCGAAGCAAACGGACATCATTATACGAGCTGCCAATGAACGGAAGTTACCGTTAAAAATCGTAGGCACTGGTCCTGAAGAAGCCTTGCTGCGGTCTATTGCCGGCCCAACTGTTGAGTTCATGGGTTCTGTTTCTGACACGGAACTTATTGCGCTGTACGGCGGCGCGAAAGCAACAATTTTTTGTGCCCTGGATGAGGATTTCGGCATGGTACCGATTGAATCCATGTCATACGGTACACCGGTCATTGCAATCAACCAAGGCGGCGTCAAAGAAACGGTTGTTGAAGGGAAGACAGGAGTCTTTTTTGATTCCCCAAAAGTTTCATCATTACTTGATTCCATATCTCGGTTTGAAAGCAAAAATATTGACTGGCAGAGGGAAAGTAGGAATCGGGCAGCCGAGTTTAGCGCGGAGCGGTTCCGTAAAGAGATCCAGGCCTTCGTGCGTATGCACACACGGAGAGCGGAAGGGAAAAAATAGACTGTTTTGAGATTTTCCCGTGGTGTGTTAGGATAAAAACCATCGCAGGACATATTTTATAAGGAGAAAATGGTGATGGCACAAGGAACCGACGTCTTCGTACTTTCTTTAGGTGGTTCACTAATCGTTCCAAACGGTGGTATTGACACCACCTTTCTTTCCCAATTTCACGAATTTATAAGAAAACAGGTCTCCGAAAAAAAGCGGAGATTTTTTATAACTGTAGGGGGGGGAGCAATAACCCGTGATTATCAAAAAGCAGCACGGGAAGTGCGCGGACATGACCTGAGCGATACTGATGCCGATTGGCTGGGTGTGCACGCCACACGCCTGAACGCACAGCTTATACGGGCGATATTTCAGGACCTCGCTGATCCCCGCGTGATCAAGCATTACGAAATAATTTTAAAAATCCAGTCACCGGTCGCCATTGCTGCGGGTTGGAAACCGGGATGGAGCACTGATTACTGTGCGGTGACGGTGTGTCAGGATTACGGACTTACCCAGGTTGTGAATATGACGAATGTCGATCAGGTATATGATAAAGACCCAAATAAGCATACTGACGCAAAGCCGATAACAAATATTTCATGGGAGGACTACCGTAAGATGGTGGGAGATGTATGGAAACCGGGAATGAACGCGCCGTTTGATCCGATCGCCAGTAAGCTCGCGCAGGACTTGGGAGTGACGGTAAAGATAGTAAACGGAAAGGACTTATTAAATCTCGAATTGGCGCTCGATGGTAAACCATTTACTGGTACAACCATCACCTAACCTCATGATGCTGACTTCGTTGGTGCTTTCAAATTTCCGCAGTTACAAAAATAAATCCTGGCATTTTTCAGACGGCGCAACCTGTATAGTAGGGCCCAATGCCGCAGGAAAAACAAACGTATTGGAGGCCATCGTAATGCTCGCGACCGGAAAAAGTTTCCGCGCGGGACAGGACCGTGACGTTATTTACTGGGGTGAGGAAATTACGCGCATTGAAGCGGAAGCCGGTAGTACCAGGTTGGAAGTAATACTTACGCCTGGTGAAGTTTCCGGCCAGCGGTCGCCACTCAAGAAGTATATGGTAAACGGTGTTCCGCGGCGTTTCATCGATTTCATGGGGCATGTGCGGGTTGTCCTTTTTTGGCCGGAAGATCTTGAAATCGTGACCGACAGTCCCAGTATCCGGAGGAAATATCTGGATATGGTATTGGTACAGACCGACCGTGAGTACCGAAGGAACCTCATATCCTATGAGCGTGGGCTACGGCAACGAAATAAACTTCTTGACCTTATTAAAGAGGGTGCTGCCACCCGGAGCCAGCTGTTATTTTGGGATCAGCTGCTGATTAAAGCCGGAGGGTATATTACTGAAAAAAGGGCGGCGTATATCGAATTTGTGAATGCCACCGTCCTTTCCGATCACCGCTACACCATAACGTATGACAAAAGTATTATTTCGGAGGCGCGGATATTGCAGTATAAGGATGAAGAGGTGGCGGCAAAATCAACATTGGTCGGCCCGCATAGGGATGATTTTACCCTGTCGAGCCAGGAGCATGGGGCTTCTTCGGGGTCACATACGTTTCGAGATCTTAATAAGTTCGGTAGCCGTGGCGAGCAGCGCCTCGCGGTGCTTTGGCTTAAGCTTGCAGAGCTGTTATACATAGAGCAGGAAACGGGGGAGCGGCCACTGCTGCTTTTGGATGATATCTTTTCAGAGCTTGATGAGGCTCATAGGATTCTTGTCGGTGAGGTGACAGATAAGCAACAAACGATTATCACGAGCGCTGATATGTCGAGCGTGCCTACACGTATCACCAATAATGCTACCGTGCTTCGTTTATAATACGGGTATGAAGGAAGTAACCATCCAAGACATCCAAATGCTCCGTTTGGCGGAACCAAATTCACATAAAGGGCAAAACGGCAGGCTGCTTATCGTCGGAGGAAGCCACTTGTTTCATGCGGCCAGTATATGGGCGCTGGAGGTGGCGTCACGTATTGTGGACCTCGTTCACTATTCCTCGGTGCCTGAAAATAACGATATCGTAAAAGAAATAAAAAAAGAATTCCATGATGGGATAGTGATAGCGCGGGAAGATGTCGGCGCCTACATAGAGGAGGATGACTGTGTGTTAATCGGGCCGGGTATGGTGCGCGATGAAGAAACCCGTATGCTTACCCACAACCTGTTAGTTTCGTTCCCTACGAAGCAATGGGTGATCGATGCTGGCGCGCTGCAGATGATGGAGTTATCCGATATCCCCAACAATGCTATTTTAACACCACACCATCAGGAATTTACGAGGTTATGGGATAGGGCACGTGCCGGGCACCCCGAATTTAGCCAGGCTCACACCGACGAAGACAAAGTGAAGCTATTTGCAAAGACGTATCATTGTATCGTGCTCCTAAAAGGACAAACCGACATTGCCTGCTCAGGCGGGAAGTGCGATGAACGGGTATGTGCCCCTGGCGAAACACGGCTGATTGCCGGAGGCAACGAAGGAATGACAAAAGGAGGAACCGGTGATGTGCTCGCCGGTCTTATTGCGGCATTAGCCTGTACGAATGACCCCATGCTCGCAACTATTGCCGGTAGTTTTATTAACAAAGCTGCGGGTGACGCGTTGTATCGCTCTGTCGGGCCGTTTTTTAATGCCTCTGACCTCGCGCAGGAGATCCCAAAAACAATGAGGGTATTGCTTCTGCCGGATGATGCGGTTAATATACAGGAATAGTGCGGGAAATTTCGCCATCCGCCAGCCGGCGGAGCAGGATTAACTATGTATCAGCCTCAGTTTACGATCACCAACAAAGTACTTAAAACCATCGGTATCATTGAGGCGGCCAAAGAAGTTATTGAAAACAGCCCATTGGTACCCGCCTGGGAAGCAAAGTTCCGCGAAGAAGCGCTGGTGCGCACGGTGCATCACGGTACCCACATAGAAGGCAATGATTTAACGAAAAACGAAGCGGAAAAAGTACTCGCAGGGCATACGATTGTCGGGAGGGAGCGGGATATCCAGGAAGTGCTAAATTACCGGAACGTTCTAAAATTCATCGGTGACTTCCAGGGCAAGAATATTACAGAAGAGGTTATTAAACATGTACACGCGCTTGTCGCTCACCGCATCCTCCCTGACGAACAGGTTGGCGAATATCGTAAGACACAGGTCGTGGTGAAAAACGCGCAAACCGGAGAAATTACATTCCGTCCGCCTCCTGCCGTAGAGGTACCGTTTTTGATTTCCGATTTTGTCGAGTGGGTTAACAGCGTGGGAGGTGATGATATCCATCCGGCACTGAAGGCGGGGGTAGTGCACTATGAATTAGTGAGGATACATCCGTTCCTTGATGGGAACGGGAGGGTGGCCCGCGCCATCGCGACACTTGTCCTTTTTTGTGAAGGTTACGATATCAAACGGTTTTTTTCGTTGGAAGAGCACTATGACCGTGAACCTCTTCATTATTACATCGCGCTACAAAGCGTAGGCCAGGCACAGGGAAATCTGAACGCATGGCTCGAGTATTTTGGTGAAGGACTGGCAATTGAGCTTACCCGCATTAAAGATAAAGTGAAATCTCTTTCGACGGATCTTAAGATCAAAAAATCGCTTGGCGGGCAGCAGCTAGCGCTCACTGAGCGGCAGATCAAGATTATTGAATTCGTTCAGGAGCAGGGATTTTTGCAGAATAAGGCATTTTTTGAGTTGTTCCCGCAGGTTTCTGAAGATACGGTGCTTCGTGAATTGAAGGACTTGTTAAAAAAGGGTATAGTCAAAAAAGAAGGATCTACGAAAGGCGCGAAATACGTGTTGCGCACGTAATGCGTTTGAAACTATGGATCTATCGAGCCCTGCCATCACATACGCGTTGCTTATTATTCCTACCTTTTTTGCGCTCACGGTTATTTTTCAGGGAATTAGTAAGATAGTCAAAGAAGAAGTAGACGGACCGGTGGCGGTGGGTGTTGGCGTGTTTCTGCTCATTCTTATCGCGGCAGCGTATTTTCTGTTCATTCGCTGACCGGAGACAAAGATATCGTTATGTTGTTTTCCCAACTTGCTTCATATCTCGGTAAACTCGAGAAAACGAGGTCCCGTAATGAAATTACCGAAATACTTGCGGATCTATTTACACACGCAAGCGCAGACGAGATTGGCAAATTGAGTTATCTACTGCAGGGGAGGGTGGTGCCCCTGTATGAAGCGGTTGAGTTTGGGGTAGCTGATAAGTTTATTATCCGTGCGATTGCCCTTGCCTACGGGGTTTCCTCAGAACAGGTAATGAAGGAGTTTAAAAAGCTCGGAGATTTGGGGCATGCGGCGCAATCGCTCTATAACGGTGCTTCCAAAGGTCTGCATGTCGCGGATGTCTATGAAGCGCTATACCGTATCGCATCGGTAAATGGTCAGGGATCACAAGAGAAAAAAATTGGACTACTATCTGAGTTGCTCAAGAAATTAGATAAGGAATCCGCGTGTTATGTCGTACGCATACCCATTGATAAACTCCGGTTAGGTTTTTCTGAAACGACCATGCTTGACGCATTGTCGTGGATGCTGGCAGGAGATAAAACGCTCCGGCCGACACTGGAAGACGCGTATAACGTGCGGCCGGATATAGGTTACATATCAGAAACCGTGAAACGCGAAGGGATAAAAGGTTTGCGTCATGTGCGGGCACACGTTGGCTCACCAGTGTTGGCGCAGCTATCGCAGCGGCTCCCCAATGCAGATGACATGATTAAAAAAATGGGAGAAGTGGCAGTGGAGCCGAAATATGACGGTGTACGGGTGGAGCTTCATTTTAAACGGGGAGCCTGGGTGCGGACGTTTTCAAGAAATCTGGAAAACACAACTGAGATGTTTCCGGAGTTATCCAACGTGGGTAGCGAACTTCGGGCAGACGACGTTATTCTGGACGGTGAGGCAGTCGGGTTGGATCCCAAAACCGGGAAGACCATATCGTTCCAGGAAACGACGACACGGAAAAGAAAGCATAATATTGCTGAGGCAAGTAAAAGTGTGCCGCTTAAATTTTTTGTGTTCGATATCCTATATAAGGATGGAAAAGACTTGTTAAGTATTCCTCTTTCCGAGCGGCGCAAAATACTTGAGAATACGGTTAAACCTGGCGTATTGCTCGCAATTTCCCCGCAAATTGTGACTCACGACGCGAATGTAGTGCGGTCCTATCATGACACACAATTAAAGGCGGGTTTAGAAGGGGCGATGGTAAAAAAGTGGAATAGCCCATATGAGCCGGGACGCCGGGGATACTCCTGGGTGAAGTTTAAGGAGGAAGAGGGAAAAACAGGGAAGCTTACTGACACGATCGACGCGGTCGTTATGGGGTATTACCTGGGGGAAGGGAAGCGGACAGGTTTTGGAATTGGTGCGTTTTTAGTAGGAGTAAAAAAGGGAGATGTCTATGTGACCGTGACAAAAATTGGTACCGGCGTGAGCGACGAACTCTGGAAAGCGCTGCGCACCAAGCTCCACGCGATAAATACCCGTGAACAGCCCAAGGAATACCATGAGGTAAATAAAATATTTACGCCTGATGTGTGGGTAAGTCCGCGGGTTGTTGTTGAACTCGCCGGGGATGATCTGACGAAGTCACCTTCCCACGGAGCGGGGTATGCTGTACGGTTTCCGCGGCTTGTTAGGATACGGTCCGATAAGCGGCCCGAACAGGTAACCACCGTTGCCGAGCTTACCGGTATGTTTACGAACCAGAAGAACCGCACGAAGAAGTGATGTTGCCGGTGTGCCCGTAGGTTTGCTCCGCATCTGTATTCTACGGTATAATATACGGGAAGTTATCTGACTTATGAAGCGCCCGTTCTTTTCGATTATCATACCGACATTAAATGAGGAAAAATTCATCCCCAAGTTACTTGACTCCATAGCAGCGCAAACGGTGAAGGATTTTGAGGTTATTGTGGTCGATGGCCCATCGAAAGATAAAACGAAAGAGGTGGTGTTAGCGTATAAAAAAAGACTCCCGTTAACGCTGGTAAGTAGTGCAAAAGGCAGTTTGCCTTTACAGAGGAATTTAGGTGCGGCATCGGCAAAAGGGGAATGGTTTGTTTTTATTGACGCCGATAGTGTTCTTCATCCGTATTTTATCGAGCGTATTATATTTTACATACGTGAAAAACATCCGGTGTTTTTTACGACATGGGCTCTGCCTGATTCTGAACTTACGCATGATAGTATATTTACGCTCCTCACGAATATATATTGGGAAAGCACGGTATTGATCAACCGGCCAGCGGCGCCCGGTCCTCTTACTGTGGTTGATGCACAAGCTTTCCGGTCAGTCGGCGGATATGACGAAGCACATGATTATAACGAAGATGTTGATTTAGGGCTCCGATTGCAGGCGCACGGGTACCAGTTTTCAGTATTCCGGGAATCGCTTTATGTCTGGTCTATGCGGCGGATCCGTCGTGAAGGCAAAATGAAGGTGATGAATCAATACATTTTGTCGATGTTGCCTGTTTTGATATTTAAAAAGCCCTTGAAACATATGCCCGGTTACACGATGGGCGGTCATTTATATTCGTCAAAGAAGCGCATCCAGCGGTCAGTGCTGAAGTCATATGAGCGGAAGCTTAAGGAGCTCATGAAGGACATCTTCGATTAATATGTCATTTTTCAGAAAGTTTGTGCGCGTGTTATTGAAGGCTCTGGTTATTTTTGCATCTATCCATCTCATCATTATTGCGGGCCACGCTGTGCGCTCGGGAGAGTGGGGAGTGTTGACCATGTCATCCATAATGGATATTCGGTACCTCTCAAGCAGGAATTTTTCGTATGTAATTGAGGGGGGATTATGGGTAGTACTCGTGTTACTCTTCGGAAGTCTTTGGTTTTACGATAAGGAGAGATAAACTGCAGTGTTATGCATTTCATCAATGACGTGTGACACGATGTTATACTGATAGGCGACATGAACATATTACTGGTATCTGACGTGTATCTTCCGACAGTGAGCGGGGTAGCAACATCTACTGACTCTATTGCCCGGTTTATGGCTTCCCAGGGTCATCAGGTGACACTTGTGTGCCCGCGCCCGCTTGTTCCTTTTGTTATGCCTGACGTACCCGGGTTAACTATCGTATACACTCCGGGGGTAAGTGACGCATTATTTGTTAATAAATCAATGACGCCTTTTCCTCTGGGGTTTGGCAAATTGTGGCATATAGTACGGAGTGGAAACGTTGATGTCATGCACGTACAGGAGCCTGGCTCGTTAGGGGTTACTGCGCTTTTTCTTGCGAAGCTGTTCCGGGTGCCGGTTGTCGGCGCGCAGCATTTTTCTTGGATACAAGTTGAGAAAGTCGCGCCTCCGTTGCTCAGATGGATTAGCGTGCCATTTATAAAGCTGTATGTCCGTGTTATTTACGCGGGTTTTGCAGCGATCATGGTGCCCACAGAAACGGCAAAACGCGATCTTGCTACAATTATCGGAAACGCCTCACGGATCCACCCGATATCTAACGGTGTGGATACAAATGTGTATATGCCCAGGACGAGACAGCTTTCGCCACTTCGGACGGCATACGCGTTACCAAAAGATGCGCCTATTTTCCTGTATATAGGCCGGTTGGATGCCGACAAAAATATTGACACTATTCTTCGTGCGATGCCACAAGTAAAAAGCCGAATACATGTGGTGATCGCCGGAGTAGGCAAGCAGAAGGAGCGGTTATTGGGCTTAGCACGGGAGTTAGGTATTAAAAATATTACATGGGTTGGTGAAGTGCAAAAACAGACGATAATAGATTTATATCAACTTGCTGACGGCTTTGTTATCATGTCGCCAGTTGAAACACAGAGCATTGTCGCCCTTCAGGCGATTTCGTGCGGACTACCATTGATTGCCGCAAATGCAGGAGCGCTTCCAGAGTTGGTGGATGGTACAAACGGATTTCTCGTTGATACGAATGACGATAGAACCCTCGCTCAGTGTCTCGACCAGCTTGCCACCTCACCTGCGCTCCGGAAAAAGATGGGGCAGCGCAGCAGGATTATCGGACTTGCACACCATAAACCACTGGTGCTCGCAAAACTTGAGGCACTTTACGGACAAGTAATAACATAAGTATATGGCCGAGATTATTGCTGATTTACAGCTGCACTCACGGTTTTCCCGTGCAGTTTCCCCGGCAATGACTATTCCAAATATCGCGCTGTGGGCAAAAAGGAAAGGTATTGGACTTGTCGCCACAGGCGACTGGACACATCCTCAATGGTTTCGTGAGATAGAACGTGATTTAGAAGAAACCGGTAACGGGTTATTACGGTTAAAGGGTGATAATACCGGCGCACCGCTTTTTTTACTTGCCACGGAAGTGTCGTGTATTTACTCACAAGGGGGGAGAGTGCGGCGTGTGCACACGTTAATTTGGGTACCGAGCATTGATACTGCCCGAAAGATTAGTCTGGAGATGACCAGGCGGGGATGTAACCTCCTGAGTGACGGCCGGCCGATTGTCGGACTTACGAGTGTACAGATTGCTGAGCTTGTTTTTACTATTGAGCCCAAGGCGCTCATTATTCCGGCGCACGCGTGGACGCCATGGTTTAGTGTGTATGGGAGTTTAGGCGGCTTTGACAGTATTGAGGAAGCATTCGGTCCATACGCACAATATATTTACGCCATAGAAACAGGTTTATCGAGTAATCCCGTAATGAATTGGCGCATCCCCGAGCTCGATCTGCGGTCAATTGTATCGTTTTCCGATGCACATTCAGGTGCAAAACTCGGCCGGGAAGCGACTGTATTTGAAATACCCGAAGGGCAATTAAGCTACAACGCAATTTACGAAGCGCTACGCGTGCCGGAAGGCAAACAATCAGGTAAAAGTACTATCGCGTATACTATTGAGTTTTATCCGGAGGAAGGGAAGTATCACTACACCGGCCACCGCACCTGCAAAGTGCGGCAGACGCCGGAAGAAACCCGTGAAAAAGGCGCAACCTGTCCGGTATGCGGCAAGCCACTTACCGTAGGAGTGATGCACCGGGTCGATGATTTAGCTGGAAGAACAGAAGATGCGGTAAAACTTGCCGAGGTGAAGCCGAGCGATCCGTCGATCAAGACGCCCTTGTTCGGAAGCGCGGTTTTTCCGGATAGACCACCGTTTATGATGATGGTGCCGCTTATGGAAATCATTGCGGAATCTATCGGTTCTCCGGTTACTAGTCCCAAAGTGCAGACACCTTACAGTCGACTTACTGATGAGGTAGGGAGTGAATTTTCGGTACTTCTCCGCGCCGAGATTCATGATATCGCGCGGGTGGCGGGTGAAAAAATTGCGACCGGGATCGATCTGGTCCGTAAAGGAAAGCTCACCATCGATCCCGGGTATGATGGCGTGTTTGGTGTGGTAAAAATCTGGGGAGCCGGAGAAGAGGGGATTGCCGATAAAAGCCGTGAGCAGCTCATGCTGGAAATATGACAAAACGCGCGGGTTATTTACGGTTCGGGTGATTGACGCATCGAAAAAAAACATGGTATGTTGGGTAAGACCCGCCTGCCAGCGCCTGAGCGCAGGGATGGCGGGCAGGATTGGAGGTGATACGAAATGGCAGATAAAGGAAATGAAAACCTGATGGGAGCAGTAAGCTATCTCCTGGGGTTTGTCACCGGTATTATCATGTTGCTTTTGGAAAAGCAAAGTAAGTTCGTGCGTTTCCATGCGATGCAATCCACGATATTGTTCGGTGGAGTGTTTGTTGCAAACATAGCGCTCGGATTTTTACCGATAATCGGATGGCTCCTTGGGTTACTATTGAGCTTTACATCATTTATCTTGTGGATCGTGTGTATGTGGAAAGCGTTCCAGGGAGAAATGTACAAAGTTCCGTACGTTGGAGATGTTGCTGAAAAGCAGCTTTCCAAGATGGGTAAGTAAGTTCTGTGTTGATCAACACATGATTGGCACCTTGGAGGGTATGATTTTTCAAAAGGGTGCTAATCACGTGTTATTCAAAGACCGACAGCATGCAGGTACACTTCTGGCCGAAAAACTGACGGCATACCGTAATGGTCATGTGCTTATTTTGGGACTTGCCCGTGGGGGTCTTGTGACTGCAAAAAGTACTGCAGACCTTCTTCAAATACCTATTGATGTGCTGGTTATTAAGAAATTATCGAGTCCGCATGACCGCGAGTATGCTATAGGTGCGGTCGCCCCGGACAATACAGAGATTATTCATTGGAAAGACGCGCAGCGGTCGGGGGCAGATGAAATGTATGTGCAGCGCGAATTGTTACGATTGTCACGGGAAATACGTATGCTTATGGCAACATATAGAAATGGCAGGAAACCGATAAGCGCCGAGGGGAAAACCGTGTTGCTTATTGATGACGGTGCGGCAACCGGTGCCACAATGGAAGCTGCGGTGCTGTGGGCGAAAAAGAAAAAGCCGAAGCATATTGTGGTGGCGCTTCCTGTTATTTCCGGGGAAGCGCTCCGTAAAATACGGCCGGAAGTTGATGAATTGGTGGCATGTCATGTCGCGGACACGTTTGTGGCGGTTGGTGATTATTACGCATCGTTTCCGCAAGTTACTGACCAAGAAGTGGTATCCTTAGGAAGGGGGTAATAGCGTATGAAACTTATTGTCGGATTGGGTAATCCAGGGGACAAATATAAAGACACCCGGCACAATGTCGGATTTATGGTCGTTGATAAACTAGCGCATGAGTTAGGGGGAGCGGATATTCAATGGGAAGTGAGTACAAAACACAAAGCGCGTATCGCAAAGACCGGTGAAGTAGTGTTGGTAAAACCCGAGACGTTTATGAACGCGAGCGGAGTTGCTGTGAAAAGTCTTGCGGCGTTTTATAAAGTATCTGCTGAAGACGTCTGGGTAATACATGACGATCTTGATTTGCCGCTTGGGAAAATCCGTATTAGAACCGGTGGGGCCTCTGCGGGGCATCATGGGATAGATTCGGTTATCCGGGAATTAGGGAGTGATAAGTTTACAAGGATCCGCTTGGGTATCGGCAAAGGGAAAAGCGGTAGCACCGTTGTTGCTGACCGGCAGCTGCACCAATCGTCAGTAATCCGATTTGTGTTGTCACGGTTTGGACAGAGCGAAGCAGGGGAGTTTAAGCATCTTGTAAAACGGGGTGTGGAGGCAGTGCGGATAGCATTATTTAAAGGGGTGGATCAAGCAATGAACCGGTTTAATTGACACGCTTTGGTGTTATCCTGCGCCTGATTCAGGATCGCGAGATTATCCTGACGGATACCAGATTACGTATGGTATGACAACATAAATATGCAAAAAGTCGGTTCGATATTGGCGAAATTTAACCCTGTGGAGGATAAGTATATTTCCCGCGAGTTTCAGGCGTACGGGATATATTTGTCGGAAACACTGGGGGACTATAAGCACAAGGCACTCTATATACGGTTGGCAAAAACGGTGCCCCGGGCAATTCTGGAAAAGGCACTTTCTTTTGTGAAAGATGCCAAAGCAAACAGTAAAGCAAAGCTCTTTATGTGGAAAATGAAGGAGCTCCGTACGACACATCAGGAGTAAGCGTGCGCACAGGATGATTGTACGTCACACACACACACGACTGTTACATATCAATCCAAAGCTTCACTGTTGGTAATTTTGCGTTACAATACATACACATGGATAAAGTGAAGGAATTGATACGCAGTAAGCCCCGAATTTTTGTGTATATTACCGGTGTGTACTTATTGGTGTTGGTGTTGTTAAAATGGCTTACGAACCCCTCTCTTGATGCATTGTGGTTTTTTATGGGTGGGGCAATCGGCATTTATTTCCTTGACGCTGCTGAAATATTTTTTGGGTTGCAACCTTCACCGTTCCGTTCCATTGTCTTCGGCGCATTATTTGCGATTGTGGCGTTTTTTGTGGTGACGAGTTCCACAAGTATGATCGGGATTGGTTTAGTGTTGTCACTCTATTTGCAGATGTTGTTGTGGCAAGTAGGAGAATGGCGGATACACCATAATCTGGATAGTTGGTATCGTATGGTGGCTGGACCTGTAAGCGCTCCGGCGCAACGGTCAATCCTCATTATTTCGTTCATAATTTTTTTGGCGGAAACAATAATATTTGTTCGTTGATATGATGCAACCCAGTTCATTACTGTGGCAGTATCTGAGTATTACCCAGCGGCAACTGGCGTTGGATGGGCAATTGTTGCTTGCGGACAGAAAGAATCATCCCAACGAAGAGTTAAGTGATTATTCGTATCTGGTGTTTCCGTTTGCAAAGCTGTATGAGGGCTTTCTAAAACAGCTGTTCCGCGATCTTGAAATAATAAGTGAGCGTGAATATGAAAGCGCCCATTTCCGCCTAGGAAAAGTCTTGAGCCCCAATCTTATCCGCAGGCTGGGTACAAAAAGTGCCTATGGTGCGGTGACAAAGCGGTACGGTCCGCATTTATCGGAGGTGTTGTGGAATACGTGGAAGCAGGGGCGCAACCTGGTATTTCATTATTTTCCCCACAATGTGCGGAGGCTGAGCTTGGAAGAAGCGACCAATATCATCCACATGATCGTCGATACGATGAATGAGGCAGTAGATATTACGCGTCCGCGGAAAAAATAACTCAAAAGTCATGCTTGCAACGGATGCCGAAAGCGGAGTATCGTACATATAGAGTGAAAAAAATTAAGGAACAGCCGCCTGTCGATGTTGTGGAGCGTGCCTACCGCGTGTGGGGATGGATTGTGATCGCGTGGGCATTGTACCGGTATTTTTTCCGGCTTCCCGAGTGGGTGGATGAGTTTATCTTCAAGCCGATGATATTCGTGCTTCCCGTGTTGTGGTATGTCAAAAACAGGGAGAAAAAACCGTTTGCGTCACTTGGACTTACCACAAAGAATTTATTCACCAGTATTTATATCGGACTCGGATTCGGTTTTGTGTTTGCGTTGGAAGGGTTGGCGGCGAACGCGATTAAATACGGGAGGATTGAGATTGTGCCCATCGCTGCCTTTGAAGAATACGGCCTTGGCATGCTTATTCTCCTGTCGGCAGCAACCGCATTTTCCGAAGAATTATTAAGCCGCGGGTTCGTTTTCAGCAGGCTTATTGAAGGGAAGCGGGGATTGTTTTACGCCGCTTTGGTATCCACACTGATGTTTGTGGTGCTCCATATTCCCATACTCGCTTTTTCGCTCAAATTGCAGGGAATGGCGCTGCTGCTTTTCTTTGTTACCGATTTTATTTTGGGATTTGCCAACGCGTTGCTTTTCTACAACACTGGTTCACTCGTTGCCCCGATACTTGTCCATGTCTTCTGGAATATGACGGTTGCCCTTTATCTTTAAGTTACCAACCACCCTCCGTCTACATACAACGTAGCGCCGGTTGTATACGCCGCTTCTTCTGAAGCAAAATACACGACAGCTGCGGCAATTTCTTCTCCCGTGCCGAACCGTTTGATCGGAAGCCGGGCCGTCATGCCTTTTACGGCTTCGTCCGTCATGCCTTGCGTCATTTCAGTGGTCACCCCACCTGGTCCAATAGCGTTGACAGTTATGTTGCTTGGTCCCAATTCGCCTGCCAGAGCCTCTGTGAGGCCGATGACGCCACCTTTGCTCGCACAATAGTGCGATATCATCGGAAACCCGACACCGACGCCACCTGAGGCTATTGAGGCGATGTTGATAATCCGCCCCCATTTCGTTTTGGCCATCTCACGTGCAGCTGCTTGGGCAGCGTAAAAATATCCCTTGAGATTGGTGTCAATGACTTTGTCCCACGCCTCCTCTTTCATGTCTAAGAAAGGGGAGTAATCCAGTACACCGGCATTATTAACGAGTATATCGAGCTTGCCAAAGGTTGTGACCGCGGCATGTACTGCGGCATCAACCTCGTTCCGTTTAGTGACATCCATTTGCACCGCTAGTGCTTCCTTGCCCCGTGATTTGATTTCCGCGACTAATGCTTCTAATTTATCCATTCTCCGCGCTGCCGCCACTACTTTTGCTCCCTGATTTGCCAGTGCAATTGCTGTGGCTCTTCCCATGCCGCTTGAAGCTCCCGTAACGAGTGCGACTTTTCCTGAAAGATCAAACATAGATTGCCTCCTTTTATTTCTTTTTTTCTAATGAGTAACTTTTAAGAAGCAAGGTAAAAATGACGAACATGTTTACCGCAGAGATCGCACACCAGGTGCATACTCCCTTTATGACGGTTAGTTCAATGTAGGTAAACCACGAAACAAAGAGTACACCAAATGTGGATATGCCGAGCATGCCCCGCAGTGTCCACGGCTTATGTTTTGTCGTCCGTAAAAATGAGAATAAGGCGAGGAGGGAATAACCGACGAGTCCCACTGCCGGAACGGGGATAGTGCCGAACAAGTAGCTTGCCGGGTGTTTCCGCACCAGTTCACATCCGCTCGAGACGCAGACAATGCCGGTCTGACGGATAAAGCTTTGCGTGACATAAATTGCCATGACTATGCCCAGCAATGACAAAAAAAAGATAACCCGGTTGAGATTGCGGGATGTTGTGTTTGCAGATAAATTTCCCATGTATTTAGTATACAGATTTTCTACAAATATCATGTGAGGTATATTACATACCAATTGTGACCCATGGGTGTATACTAAATGTACGATATGGCCAAAACTAACCCGCAGGTCCTTAAAAAAATAGATTCGTTTTTCGTCGGTTATTCGCCGATGTCATATAAGAAAGGCGAGCTTATATTGCGGGCAGAAGACGCGCCGTTTGGCGTTTATTATCTGCAGAGCGGCTATGTTCGACAATATCTGCTTTCGCCTTCAGGGGAAACGTTTATAGTGCATATTTACAAGCCTGGATCATTTTTTCCACTCACGTGGATTTTAAACGATACACCTAATGTGTATCATTTTGAAGCGATGACCCCGGCTGTCCTTACCCGCGCGCCGAAAGATGCGTTTTTAACATTTATCAAGGAATATCCCGAAGTGCTTTTTTACGCGACACAGCGCTTGGCGCTTGGTCTTGCGGGCTTTGTTAGCCGGGTAGCGCAGTTGGTGCTTGATGATGCATATACCAAAACAATTTTGCTTATTCTGTACTATGCAGACAACTTCGGTGAGCAGACCAAGGAGGGGATTGCCCTAAAGGTTCCATTGACACACCGCGAGATCGCGTCATGGATAGGAACCACAAGAGAAACAGCCAGCCTGCAAGTCGAGACGTTAGTGAAAAAAGGACTGTTGGCAACAAAAGGACGACTCCTTATTGTCCGAAATATCTCACAACTTCAGAAGGAAATCAGTAAGGTATAAATCCCGTTAAATTATATATTTACTCTTTTTAGTCTTAACGAATTTCCGACAACGGAAATACTGCTTGCTGCCATGGCAAATGCCGCAAGCGCAGGATTAAGTAGCCAGCCGGTGATGGGGTAGAGGACTCCTGCCGCGACGGGGATGAGTATCACATTGTAGGCGAATGCCCAGAACAAGTTTTGTTTGATAATTGATAGTGTTGCCTTAGAAAGTTTGATGGCGGTGACGACGCTTCGTAAGTCCTTGTTAAGCAGCGTAATGCCGGCAGATTCTATGGCGACATCAGTGCCTGTTCCCATGGCGATACCCACATCTGCCCCGGCGAGTGCGGGTGCGTCGTTAATGCCATCTCCGGCAAACGCAACGACGGCGTTGTTGGCTTTGAGTTCCCTGATTTTATTGGCTTTTTCCTGTGGAAGGACGCCCGCGAGCACATGATTGATGCCTGCTTGATTCGCGATAGCGTGTGCAGTCCGCGGGTTGTCACCAGTGATCATCCAGACCGTTATATGCATTTTTTTGAGTGCAGCCACCATGTCTTTTGCATCGTTTTTCAGCGTATCGGCAATGGCAATAAGACCAAGAAGTTGTTTTCCTGACGCAAGAAGCATGACCGTTTTTCCTTGTGTTTCCAGTGCTGCGATTTTCTTTTCGTGAACGCTATAGACAACTGATTGCTTCGCCATGAGTAGCCGGTTTCCCAAAGCGAGCAGTTTACCGGCCAAGCTCCCGGTCACGCCGTGTCCTGCTATTGCCCGGAAAGAGCCTACTTTGGTTAATGGGAGGTTTTTTTCCGTAGCCGCAGAAACGATTGCTTCTGCCAGTGAATGCTCAGATCCCATTTCGAGTGAAGCGGCAAGCGACAATACTTTATGAGCATTCATTTTTGCGACCGGAATAATATCCGTGACCGTTGGTTTACCGCGGGTGAGCGTGCCGGTTTTATCAAATACCGCAACTTTGATTTTGTGGGCAGTCTCGAGTGCCTCGGCATCCTTTATAAGCACACCGCGCTCCGCCCCTCTGCCGGTGCCGACCATGATAGCGGTTGGGGTGGCGAGTCCCAAGGCGCACGGACAGGCGATAATAAGTACCGCGATAAGGTTGACAAATGCCTGGGTGGGGAGACCCACGTCATACCAGACAACAAACGTCGCAACAGCAAGCATGAGTACCACCGGAACAAAATAACCCGAAACAACATCAGCAAGCCGTTGGATGGGTGCCCGTGAACTTTGTGCTTCCGATACCATGGTCACAATTTGAGACAGTAGGGTCTCATTGCCGACTTTGGTGGCAGTAAAGAGGAATGTGCCGGTCCGGTTAATCGTCGCTCCGATTACGGTGTCTCCACGTTTTTTATCAACCGGAATGGATTCGCCGGTGACCATGGACTCATCAACAGAACTTGACCCTTCGGAAATGGTGCCGTCAACCGGAATTTTTTCACCCGGACGCACTCTTATAGTATCTCCTTTTTTTACCTGATCTATAGGGATATCAATTTCTTTGCCGCCGCGAACAACTCTGGCTGTCTTTGCCTGAAGATGCAGGAGTTTTTTGATGGCGTCTGATGTGTGCGCCTTTGCCTTTGCCTCCAGATAACGCCCGAGCAGAATGAGCGTGATAATAACGGCAGCGGTGTCATAGTACATGGTCATGGGAACGCCAAGCGCTTCCAGAGGCTCAGGAAAAAGAGTGGTAAGTGAGTAGCCAAATGCGGCAGTGGTTCCTATCGCAATAAGCGTATCCATGCTTGCCGTTCTGTTTTTGAGTCCCGACCACGTTGCCTGATAAAACGATTTGCCCGCCCAGAATTGTACGGGAATGGTGAGGAGGAGGAGTGTAGCGGGAGCAGCCAACAATGCGTAAATGGAGCTTATGCCCGAGAATATTCCGGTAAACCACTCAGGAAAACTTCCGAGCATTATTACAACACTTAATACACCCGACACGATAACCTTCGTTTTGAGCTCGGCGAGTTCGTTGCGTTTTGCTTCTTCCTTTATATCGTCCGGCGTCATAACAGACCCCGATGCGGTTTTGCGGGGCGCGTCACCCACAACCGCTTTGTAACCCGCGGCGGCGACCGCACCCGCCAGTGCTTCCGGCGTTGCGACCGATGGATCACATTCAACGCTTGCCTGTTCTGAACCGTAGTTTACGGCAGCATCAGATACTCCCGGTGTTTTTTTGAGCTGCCGTTCGATAAGCCGGGCGCAGCTTGCACAATGCATACCGATAATGGGGAATGATGTTTTTGTCATACAACGATAATTTTTCCGTGATACATATTCATGCCGCAGTGGATGTCATAGGTTCCCTTTTTGACGGGGGATATAGTCACTGTTATTGCTTTATGCAACGGAAGGAATTTTTTAATTTTAAAATCCGGAAGCACAATTTCTTCCAGGCAGCTGTTTGGATCCTTGCGGGTGAAGGTAATTGTTGCCGGTGCCCCGTGGGAGATGGTGACCGTGGATGGTTTGTATCCGCCTTCCACGAGAATGCTCCACACATTTTTAGGTTGCGCAGCCTCTTCTTTTTTCCCAAAGAAAAACCAATAGATAAAGCCGATTGAAGCAGCGCCAAGGAGCGTGACTATTAGTTTATCCATGTTGTTTCTCCATGACTTTCATAACTTCCTCGATGACCTCATCAGCATTACCTTTTTTTATCTCTTCCGCGACACAGGTAACCAGATGGTTCCTGAGAATCTCCTGGTCGGTGCTCCGTAAAGCCGCCTGTACCGCAAGGGATTGATGGATTATGTTGACGCAATAATCGCCATGTTCCATCATGCGGATGACGCGGTTGAGGTGTCCGCGCGCGATCTTCATGCGGTGCAGGATTTTTTGTTGTACGGTCTGATTTCGCGGTATTCCTTTTGGCATATATACTCCTTATATTTTATGGTTCAAATTAGGGTGAACCAAACTGCTGTATTGACGTTTATCCCCCCCATAGGGATATAATGATCGTACCATCATTTTGCAGAATGTCAACTAGCCGGGTTATACTACCTTACTTATATGCCTAACCTTTGGATCATATTTACGACCGGTTTAATCGCGGGCGGCCTGACCTGTATGGCCGTACAGGGAGGCTTACTCGTGACTGCACTTTCTTCTGAAGAAGAAGAGCATCCCCGGGGGTCACGGGCGTGGGGAGTGGCGTCATTTTTACTTGCTAAGCTTATTTCTCATGCAGTGTTGGGGTTCTTTCTGGGGTGGGTAGGGTCACAAGTTGGATTATCACCGAGGGCACAGGCTATCGGTATCGGTTTAGCTTCGTTTTTTATGATTGGTACAGCGCTTTCCTTTCTCGACGTGCATCCATTATTCCGTTATTTTGTCATCCAGCCGCCGCGGTTTCTCACCAAGTTTATCAGAGGTAGGGCAAAGGCGGGGGGAGTATTTGCGCCATTTGTAATCGGATTACTTTCTGTTTTTATTCCTTGCGGGACAACGCAGGCAATGATGGCGTTGGCAGCTGGCACCGGAAGTCCATGGTGGGGGATGGCGGTGCTTTTCGTGTTTGTGTTGGGAACCGCACCGTTATTTTTCCTTCTTGGGGTTTCGATCGACGTTATTAAAGCGACACTGAAGGATAAGTTCGGTGTTGTCGCCGCAACGCTCGTGATGGTGCTTGCACTCATTAATTTCAACGCAGCGCTCACGTTGTACGGGTCTACAGTGACGTTGAAATCACTCGCGCGCTCTGCGTATTGCACCATCACATTTTGCCCTGATGGGCAAAGCACGGGTGAACCGACGACGACGCCAGTTATTACATTTTGGCTCAATGGCTACAGGATAGATAACCCGGTTATTCCGAAAGGGCAAGATGTTACGCTTACCCTAACGAATACCGCGGGGGAGGGGTGTATCCAGGCATTCACCATCCCGCAGCTTGGAATACAGGAGGTGGTGCCGGTGGGACAGACAACCACGGTGAGCTTTACCGCTCCGGATACCAGCGGAGAGTTACCGTTTAGTTGTAGTATGGGGATGTATGGTGGCACTTTCATTGTAAAATAATCAACCAGTATATGAAAAAAACAAAAACGTATCAGATTGACGGGATGCATTGCGCAAGTTGCGCCATGCTCATCGAAGGAGAATTGGAAGACCGGGGAATTAACGGCCGGTGTAGTTTTGCAAAGCAGATAGTGGAAGTAGAGATGGATGAAAAAAATAGTGACGATCTCGTAAAAGAAGCGGTCATAGCCGCTGGGTACCGTATCCGCGAATAAGCAGGTACCTCTTTGTTGTGGCGCGTACGGACAGTCTAAAACAGACGGGGTTTACAGAGCGCGCTCCAGTGGTATACTGAAAATCCTAAAATATATTGGGTAGTGTTGCAAAGGAGGCAATATGGCAGACGTAACCGATCAAACATTTGATACAGAAGTATTGCAATCAGATAAGCCGGTGCTCGTTGATTTTTGGGCAGTCTGGTGCGGTCCGTGCCAGGTGCAGGGGCCGATAGTAGAGGAAGTCGCCGCCGCAGTAGGAGATAAGGCAAAGGTCGTCAAGTTGAATGTGGATGAGAATCCGGTCAACGCACAAAAGTACGGAATCATGAGTATTCCTACCCTTATGGTGTTTAACCGAGGGGCAGTAACGAAACAGTTTATTGGGGTTACCAGTAAAGACACCTTGGTTGCTGAGTTGAATAAATAATTGCGGTAGCACGTGTTGTATTTTAAAAAAGTAATATGACGTACGATGTCATCATCATCGGTTCAGGGCCGGCGGGCTATACGGCCGCACTGTATACCTCCCGTGCGTTTCTTAAAACTCTCGTATTGTCAGGATTAGAACCGGGAGGACAGCTTACCACGACAACAGAGGTTGATAATTTCCCGGGATTTCCCAAAGGGATAATGGGGCCACAGCTCGTGACTGATATGAAAA
Source organism: Candidatus Gottesmanbacteria bacterium UBA6580 (assembly GCA_002433895.1). Lineage (GTDB taxonomy): Bacteria > Patescibacteriota > Microgenomatia > UBA10105 > UBA927 > UBA927. Next base: position 17,480 of record DJJA01000003.1, on the reverse strand, counting down.
CGCAGGTGGAGCGCTTTGGCGCGGAGATAAAGCAGGAGGTCGTGACGGGTATTAACAAAGGCACGGTATTCACCGTTACAACACAAAACAATGAATACACGGCAAAAACGGTCATTGTGGCCACCGGCGCATCTGCTATGTATCTAGGGTTACCGAGTGAAGAGCGGCTGAAAGGTAAGGGCGTGTCGGGGTGTGCTACCTGTGATGGATTTTTCTTCCGGGGAAAAGTTGTCACGGTAATCGGTGGCGGGGACACCGCAATGGAGGAGGCGACGTTTCTCACGAAATTCTCTCCGAAAGTAACTATTGTTCACCGGAGGGATGAGTTCCGCGCATCAGCGATTATGCTTGACCGGGCAAAAAAGGATGACCGCATCAGTTTTTTGACGAATAAAATCGTTGAAGAGATATTAGGCGATACAGAGGTAACAGGTATCCGGCTCAAGGACGCAAAGACAGGGGAGATTACCGATTATCCGACGCAAGGAGTGTTTTTGGCTATCGGGCACAAGCCAAGCACGGGATTTTTACAGGGTGTGGTTGAATTAGATCCAAAAGGCTATGTGGTGGTAAAGCGTGGGGTATCACCTCTTGCGGCACAAACAGAAACAACGGTACCGGGAATATTTGCAGCAGGGGATTGTGTAGATCCACGGTACCGGCAGGCGATTGTTGCCGCAGGACAGGGGTGTATGGCAGCAATGGACGCAGAAAAATATTTAGAAGCCCATGGCACAGAAGTTCACGCTTAAGGTTACCTCAAAAGAGCAGGTGACCGATAAAGTATATTTCGTAACCTTTGCCCTCGTTTTGCCCCCGAGTATTGATTTTCGTGCAGGACAAAACATGATGCTCATGATTGCTCCCGGGGTGAACCGAACGATGTCGATTGCATCCCCTCCGTCTGAAAATCTGTCGTTGCTTATGGTGCACGATGTGAGCCCTATGGGGCCGGGAAGCAAATGGACGTTGGGTTTGAAAGTCGGGGATACGGCGACTATCGTCGCTCCGACCGGGGGTGTGTTATCGTTTGCAGATTCACCGCGTAAAAAAGTGATGATTGCAACGGGTACCGGAATTGCACCATTTCGAGGGATGATCATCGATTATTTCGATCGGGGTGGGGGAGCGAATGTAGAACTGTATTGGGGGCAACGGTTTGAAAAAGATATCTATTGGAAAGACGAGTTAGACAAGTTACAATCCCGTCATCCGGCGTTTACGTGGCACCAAATACTGTCGAAGCCTTCTGATGCCTGGACAGGTCTGCGGGGGCATGTGACAGAACATGTTTTTTCGCAGGAAAAAGACCTGCAGCAAAGTGAGTTTTATCTGTGCGGGAACAAAGGAATGATAGAAGAGGTGAGGGAGCAGTTATTAGCGCATAATGTTCCCAAGGAGCAGATTAAATCAGAGCTATTTTATTAGTCAAACTATAGGTATTGAGTACTATTTATAATAGGAGGAATTATGTCTACTATAAACCCTTTTTTGTCAGCAATGAGTCAGCTTAAAAAAGCTGAACAAGTAACCGTGAACAATAAGCAGTTAACGGGAAAGCAAAAAGCTGCATTACAACAAAAAATTGACCGGTTGAAGCAACCACAGCGTGTGGTAAATGTGACCATTCCTGTCATCATGGATGACGGTTCCCAGCAAATATTTCAAGGATACCGGGTGCAGTTTAATAACAGTAGAGGTCCATATAAAGGGGGTATCCGGTATCACCACAATGTAAGTTTGGATGAGGTAAAGGCGCTGTCGTTTTGGATGGCGATGAAATGTGCGGTAGCTGATCTTCCGCTCGGCGGAGGAAAAGGCGGTATTATCGTTGATCCGAAAATGCTTTCGGTGGGTGAGCTTGAGCGGTTAAGCCGTGGATACGGTGAAGCGATCGCGGACATCATTGGTCCCGACACTGATGTACCAGCACCCGATGTGAACACAAACGGGATTATTATGGGGTGGATGGTCGACGAGTTTCTCAAAACACAGCGCAAAAAAGCAAAGCTATTCGGTAAAACACTGACGAAGCGCGATGAGATGAAGCTCAAAAGCACGTTTACCGGAAAGGCAATCAAAGACGGGGGAAGTGAGGGGAGAGAAGAGGCCACCGGGTTGGGGGGATTATTTGTGCTGCAGGCAATCTTAAAAAAACTACGGCTCAAAGGAAAACTTACTGCGGCAGTACAAGGCTTTGGCAATGTGGGGTATAACATCGTGAAGTTTTTGGATGAAGCGGGGATTACCGTGGTGGCGGTCTCGGATAGCAAGGGTGGTATTTATGTTCCCGACGGAATTAATCCGGCGCTTACCCTTGAATGTAAAAAGAAAAACGGGTATTTGGCCGGGTGCTATTGTTCCGGTTCGGTGTGCGATTTGAAAAAAGGGAAGCAGGTGACCAACGATGCACTGCTGGAGTTGCCGGTCGATATATTGGTTCCGGCAGCACTAGAAAACGCGGTAACGCAGGAAAATGCCGGTAAGATCAAAGCTAAGGTCGTGCTCGAAATGGCAAATGGTCCGACGACACCGGAGGCGGATGTTATTCTGTACAAAAAGGGTGTCCCGGTTATTCCGGATATCCTTAGTAATAGCGGGGGAGTGACGGTGTCGGCATTTGAGTGGGAGCAGAATTTGAAAGGGCAGCACTGGACAAAAGCCCAAGTAAATAAAAAGCTTGCGCATAAGATGGCCGCAGCCGCCGAAGCGGTATGGCAGGCATCTGTTGCTCATAAAACGGATTTGCGAACTGCGGCATTTATCGTGGCACTCGGGCGGATACTTAAAGCAATGAAGTGACGCGTGGGTAATTGCTCGCTTGACAGGTGTGCCTACAGGACACTACTATGGGTAAAGAAACAAGCGCTGCCTCAAGCTTGTTGACAATCTATCTCATTGTTCGCTACAGTGATGTTTAGTATGAATACAACAAATCAAAGTTTTGAAAGCAGGCTCACCGATATAGTGGTAAAAATTGAAAAGTCCGGCTGGACTGACGAAGACAAAGAAGCGATGTATGCCAAGATAAGTGAATATCTCCACGAGTCCGTGCTTCCCATCATTTTACAGCATGCTCCCAGTGAAGAAGTGAAGGCTATGGCCGCTGATGCGTCCAAGGCAACCGTAGATGCTTATATCGAACTCATGAAAAAACCATTAAGTGATCCTAAGCTATATGAGGAGCTCAACACAGCAACGCAGGAAGTATTAGATGATATCGAAACTGCCCTTTCCAAAGGAGGGATAGCATGAGTGAGCAATCTATGGGTGAAGCAGCAATGAGTCCGAGGAGTAGGGCAATTGCCTATCTTGAGATGAAACAGAGTGGGCGGTTCCAGGGTGGGCGGGAAAAGAATGTTAAAACCCCGCTTGTGCCAGAAAAAGTACGGCGTGCAGCACCGTTGGTAGAAACTGTGGAGGCTTACGAGCAGATGATTGACCGGATGGGGAATAAAGGATACGAGGGTTCCCAAAAGATGCTCGCAGACTTGCGCCCAGCGGCATACGAAGCAGCTCAAATAGCTCAGTTTGGTGCGCGTCTTGCCGATATAGCGCTGACTGCCGTTGTTATACCATTTGCAATGAGAGGCTCATTGCTTACTAAAGGCGTTGGTATGTGGGCAACAATGCGGTACCGACCGGTGGAGTGGGCAGTAGGAAAAATGGCAAAAGTAGGCGGCGCAGTCGTCACTTCAGAAGCGGTGGCACCGATCGTCAATAAAATACTGCACGGCGGGGAACGGGTAAAACCGGGAGAGCCAGCTCCTGTTGCCGTATAAGCTATGGAACAGCGACTCGATGATATCATCACGCGCATAGAAGCATCTTCACTGTCTGCTGATGAGAAAGCGCAGCTTTATGCAGCAATTTCCGGAGGATTGCAGGGGTCTGTGTGGCCGGTACTTATCAAACTTGCTCCACCCAATGAGATTGATGAAATTCTCAAAGAAACTGATGAGAAGAAGAAAGTGGAACGGTACAATGCGCTTATTTCCGGAGTTGTTGATACAGATAGCTCGTACGCGGAAATAGAAGAAACGATGAATAAATTATTGGACGAAGTCGATGCTGCCTTGAAGGAGGAGCACATATGACCGAAGTAACTGAAACACCAGTGAATGTGGATAAAGAGCCGGGAGCCGTGAAGCGCGTCGCTGAGCGGATTACGACGTTTCTAAAAGAAACCTATACCCTCAAAGGGGCGACTGCAAAAGAGGTGACAAAGTACAACAATTTGTATGCTAGTTTTACCCCCGCACAACGGGAAGAACTGATAGCGTTCAATGAAAAAGCAATTCATAAAACCGCGATGCGTAAGGTTGTCCGTAACTGGATCATCACCGGCGCAGGACTTGCGGCAGGGTGGAGTATTGCGACTGGCGGATTGCCGGCTATGTGGGCATTTTTGACCAAAACCGCACCGGTAGCAATTGGCACAGGGCTTGAAGCAGTTCGGACATGGATGTTTGATCCCCACAAGACAATTCTTATTGATGTACCAAATAAACTTTCAGACATCGCCAAAAACATCGGTGACTTTTTTGCTAAAGGTCCAGGGTTACCGTCTAAAATAAAAATTATTCCCTAAATAGGGGAACGCTCATAAAGGAGGCGGCATGGAAGACAAACTAAAAGCAATTGTAACAAGAATAGAGCAGAGTAAGCTTTCTGAAGAAGAAAAGGCAGAGCTTTATACCACCATTTCTGAGGGGCTTCAGGTAACAGTGTGGCCGGTATTACTGAAATACATGCCCAAAGACCAGCTTGATTTTTTGGCGGCAGATCCAAAAAGTAGGGTGACGGTGGAGAGCTATTCGCAGCTTATTACTGACACGATTAAAGATGGCCAGGCGCTTACGGAAATCGACACGCTGATGAATGAAGTGCTGACGGAAGTCGATAAGGCACTCTCAGAAGAGGGGATTGATCAGGTAAAATAAGTAAAATTATCTTGCCCAAAGAAGAAAGGATATGTCTATGGCAGAAATAGGAATGTCAATGGAACCACCAAAAAAAGGAATAAAAGAAGGATTGCGCCGCGCGTTTACGGTGTCGGGCGCCAAAGAAAAATGGTATCAGGATCATAAAGAAATGGTTGCCAAATATGCGGATGTGCATAACGGTTTAACCGATGAACAACGACAAGCGGTGATGTCTCAGATTGAATCTGACGCCACGAAATCCGCAAGGATTGCTGTCGGAAAACGAGTTGGCGCACTTGCTACCGCGACCGCAGTTGTTGGGTTTGCCGGCGGTCTTGTCGGGAGTGAGAAATTCCGTACTATTATTGCCAAAGGCGGACCTATTGGAAAGTGGCTTGCCGATCAGGGGACAATGGGTGCATTTGGACTGGAAGTCGCAAAAGGAGCAGTGAAAGAAAAAGGCGCCCAGGCTCTCACGTTCATTAAGAGTATTCCTGAAAAAGCCAGGAGCATGTGGACCAACTTCCGTGCGCCAAAGCCAGCCGCAGCATAACGGTTGAGGCCTTCCTTTTTTGCCTCGCGATGTATTTTACAAACGCCGTGAAAGCGCCGGAGAACGTAACCGGTGAGTTTAATCTAGGGCTCCGCTGGGTAATTTCCGAGTATAAAAACCAATAACGACGCTCCCTTCACTGCTTTCCTTTCGTTGTCGTATGTTTGCTATAATCGTTGTATGAGTGAACAAGCGCCGAAACCGTTGCATCATAAAGATGCCCGTGTTTCTGAGCGTCCTTCCACACCTCCGAAAAATACCGGAGCTTCCTCGAAATTACTGCATGCATTAGAAGCGCAGGATCCGAAAGCTATCGGAGAGGGGGCAAACGCCCTTGTCGGCGAGGTGAGCAAAGACTTTGCCCAACATCAGGTTCCGCTTACTCCACAGGAAACCACATCACTCAGTCAGAAAGTAAAAGAAGCGGTGGGAAATGCGGGGAAGCGCGCCTCTGAAGTTGTTTTTTCGCCGGACATGCAGAAGGATATGGCGGAATACAAAAGCATAGTCACCGATATAGAAAAAACGTACAAATTTTCTTCGATAGCGCCGGAATTTTATGAAGCAGCCGATAAAATCCGCACGAATACTGTTTTGGAAACGCTGAGTATCTACGGGATACAACATGCTTCCAATCCTGGACACATCGAAAAAGCTGTGGCTGAGGCGGTGCAATTTTCAGCAGCAAAAGGAAACTGGGACCGCCTCAAGCGGGCAATGGCAATCGCAAAAGAAACACTACCGTATGTCTATGTGTTGGGGCTTATTCCACCGCTCGTGAACGGAAGGAGAATTAATAAACAATTCGAGGAAAGCACCATGAAGCTCCGCTCTGCTATTAACACCCGTGTTGCGCAGTCCGTATTTATGCGCGATTTTGAATTCATCCATGACAAGCCGGCATCGGAAATCATGAATATTGTCGATAAGGGTAAGCAGGCGACGGTGGATTTGATGCGGATAACATACAAGGGAATGTTGCCAAAAGTGGCCGCCCTGGGCGCTATTACCACGACTGAATTCCTGATCGCGCCTCCTGCCGGTATTTTGGGGTTAATCCGTATTCCATTTCTCGCGCGTCACGGGGAGCAAACTGCACGGAAAATATTGAAAGAGCGGGCTGAAAATCTCAAACGCAAGGACCTTATCGATGCCCGCGTTTTGTCATCGTTACAGAGCCTGGAAGTGGTGCGCACGACCGATAGCATGGTGAATGCCATGGAAGAGTTGCAGAGTAATATGTCAAAAAGCGATGAGGTTGATGTCGCCGCAGACTCTTCACGAAGTGACCGGGACAAAAAAGAGGCATATTACGGCATGGGTTATACCTATGGTATCCCTATTGTCGCGGCAGGTTGGGAAGCGTTGATGAATTGGGATGCGCTCACCAATAAAGATGCGAAGGCAGGAAAATTTACGAACCCGTCACTTAATGTGATGCTTGCGGGTACAAGTACTATGGCACTTGAGGGAATAAATGGCGCCATGATAGAGGAAATGGTGCATGACTATACCGATAAAATACAGCCGGCACTTCAGGATATCCGTAGGATGAATGAGCTATTGGGTCCTTACGATCAAGTAGATACACCAGATGGCGCCCGTGAGAAACTGCGCGTGCCGGTAGAAAGTTTGCCAAATTTTGATATATCGATAAATAAACTGGGATTTAAAAACATTCTTCATGATGTAAGCATGGATATTCCGCAGGGGTCTTTTGTGACGATTAAGGGGCAATCGGGGATCGGGAAAACCACATTCTTGCGTCACATGTTGGGGCTTTTTGGTGCGGAAGAGGGAAAGGTATCGTATGGAGGACGCGATCTCAATTCGATTAAAAAATATGGCGAGCATTCTATCTACTCACAACTCGCGTATGCCAACCAAAACCCTCAATATTTTGAGAACATGACGTTACGGGAAAATCTCCTGTTGTGGACCAAAAAACAGGTGGATACCGACAAAGTGACACAGGTGCTCCATGATTTGCATTTAGACCATATCGCTGACCGGATGGACAGTAATGTGAAGCATTTTTCTGGCGGAGAGCTCCGGCGTATTGGTATTGCCCGGGCGCTCCTGAAAGATCCGAAGGTACTATTCCTTGACGAGCCAACCGCTAACTTAGATGAAGCATCGGCAAAACAAGTGCTCGATATCATTAAGCACATGCGAAAGACGAGGCCTGATATGACCGTCATTGCCGTGACGCACGATCCAAATTTTGAAGGAATTGCCGAAAAAGTTATTGATTTTGCCGAGGTGAATAAGCCCGCTGACACAACGGCTGCATCACTGGGAAACCGCCAGGTATTTTACGCTTCAAGCGCCTCTCCCTCGAAGAACTAACCCGGGTAGGTTACAATAGGGTATATGACGGCCGAACGCTCCGTAAAACTACCGTTTCAGCCAGAGCGGCCCACGAAGGCCGAATCACTCCCTTTGGTGTCTGTCGGCACGATCGCGAGTGTCGAACCGATAGTGAAACAGGTGGTAGAAGGAAAATCTCCTGACGCACAAGATGTGGCAACAATGGTTAACGGTGTAGCGGAGGATTTGCGCGCCCAGGGTATTCCGGTGTCGTCTGATGACATACGCGCGGTACAGAGCCGCGCGGACAAGAGCCTTTCGTTATCATCATCACGTCTGTCACATCAGGAGAAAGCGCCAGCGCCTGAGCCAGAGGCATTACCTGATATCAACCTGGATGAATATAAAACCATTGTGGAAGACATGGTGCATAACTACGGCGTGGATACGAAAGAATGGGCGAAAATAAGCCATGTGTTAGGTGTAACCACCCTGATGGGGGATTTTATCAGCGGGATGCAGCGGCAGCGCTTTACGACGCAAAAAGGCCGCACACTGATGACACATCATTTTAGCAAGGTGGCACGGGAACTCTATCTTCAGAAACTCAGTCCGAAAGGGTTTGTAGAAAGTGCGCCGCACATACTCAGGGAGAAAGGGAAAGGGCTAGGAAAACTAATCGTTGAAAGCGCGTGGCCTTTTTTGGCAAGTCCGGTGTACTGGATAATGGAGCGGCAGGCGGGCAAGATGGCAGGGAAGATGTTTATGACGGAACGTACTCGCTTGCAGGAACAGGTGAATAACCGTATCGCGGATTCATTATTTATGCGGAATTTTGAATACCTCAATAACACGCCATCCGGCGAAATGATGGAGATCATTAATCGGGGGAAAGACGCGACAATCGATCTTATGGCAGCGGTGTACGAAGAGTTCATTCCTCTTAAATATGCGATGTGGGGGTCGATAGGAAAGCAACTCATGATAAATAGATGGGATGCCGCAGCATCACTCGTGAAGAAAGTGGTATTGGAAAGCCGGGTGAAGCCTAATGCCCAGCGGATCCAGCGGCAGAACGATGAGGCGCTGAAACGGTGGGATACCGTCAACACCAAGCTGCTGACGACCCTACAGGGGCTTGAGACAGTACGCACAACAGGCAATGCCGAGGCGGGAAGCGACGTGCTCTATCAGGCGCTTGCTGAGCGTGATTTCGTCGAAGCAGGCGGTATGCGCGAAAAGCGCCGGCAAGATGTTGCGATGAATAGGCTATTTGATGTCATGGATATTGGTATTCCCGTAACCACTGAAGGATTTAAATTGTGGGGTGAGATACGTAACGGCGTTAATCAACTGACCGGAAAATCATATACAGCTGCAGATATGTTCAATAGTATGGCAGACGCGTGGTTCCGTATCACGGGGTCACAGGCAGAGCAACAATACCTGCGGCAGATGTTGCTGCAAAAAACACATCTGTTTGTAAACCGTATTATTCCTGATATTCAGGATATTAAGCGGATGGAAGAAGTGCTGGGGTCTTATGATCTCCTTGATCATCCACAGGGCATACGGGAACAGGCGAGGATGCCCGTATCCGAATTGCGTAACTTTGATATCAAGGTAGAAAATTTACAGTTTAAGCACATTTTACACAACGTTAATCTCGATATTCCGCAAGGAACTTTTGTGACGATTAAGGGACCGTCAGGAATTGGAAAAAGTACGTTGTTCCGTCATTTGGTTGGACTTTACGGTGGCGATGGCGGGCACGTGCGTTATGGGGGAGCGCCGATAGATACCATCAAAAAATATGGTGACCAGTCGTTGTTTACCAAAATTGCATACGCCAACCAGAACCCCCAGTATTTTGAAGATATGACATTGCGGGAAAATCTTCTGTTATGGACAAAGCAGGAAATAACGGACGACCGGATACAGGATGTGCTCCGCAGTCTCAAATTGGATCAGATTATTGACCGGCTCGATACCAAAACGAAACATTTTTCTGGTGGGGAAATGCGCCGTATCGGAATTGCGCGGGCGCTTCTGAAAGACCCCAAAGTGCTGTTTTTGGATGAACCAACCGCAAACTTGGATGCTGTATCCACCCGGCAGGTGATGCATATTATTCAGGAGTTGCGGAAAACCAGGCCGGATATGACGGTGGTTGCGATAACCCATGATCCGGTATTTGAAAAGATCGCAGAAAAAATAGTTGATTTCGAACAAATCAATAAAAAACCAGAAACAGTATCACTTCGTGACCACCAGGTATTAGAAGCAATAGCGAAGCCCAGTTAGTGTATTAATTTGCTATACTCTCTATATGGATGAAGCACCGGAAATTCCACAAAAAGAACGAGTCGTGATGTCGCCTGAGCTCGCTGATCGGATAGACCGCGCAAGACAGGAAATCGCTGCGCAGGGACAGGATCCTCAGGCGGTGGCTGGAAGAAATATCGCTGAAATGGGATTCATGAAGGCGTTATGGGAGACCGCCAAGCCGCACACAAAAAAACTGCGCGAAATACAATTTAAGCAGATAAAAGCGCAGGGCGCCGCAGTGCTTAGTCTTATCCCTATTATTGGCGAAGGAAAAGCGTTTTTAAGCACGGTGGGGATTACGAAGGGATTTGAAAAGGGAGTGCAAACATTTAAAGCAGAAAAAGGTTGGCGGAAGATTAAGGCTATCGGCAAAGGGTTAGGCCGCGCGATGGCGGAGAATGCGCCTGAAGCCGCCAAGGCAGGCTCATTGTTTGAGAAAGCACGGGCGGGAAGTGTCGTTGCCCGCGAACAGGCGGCCGCGGCAGTGAGAGCCGAAAATATTGCTAAAAATATCGCGGTCAGCTCGTATGAAACCGCACGAGATGCCCAAAAAGCCCTGAAGGGCGCTGAAAAGTGGAACAAGGCAGTGACGAAAGTTGCGATAAATGAAAGCCTTGACGCGGCAGCTGCGGCAGCAGGAAAGACCGGAGTAGGGAAGTGGGCGTTTAAGGAATTTGAAAAAAGAAAACTTACCGGAATGAAAATTGTGGGTAATCCGGAAAAGCGCGCGGGGATATGGCATTTTCTCGATTTAACCCCCGATGTGCCGGGGTGGTTATCACTGACTACCGCGGCCGGGGAGATGGTAGGTGTGCACGGGATTGACGTGATCCCCGCAGTACTGCAGATGGGGAAAAATACGATCGATCAGGTGTCAACGTACGGTAAGCTCACAAAAGACGTATGGAACTTGGCGGTGACACGTCTTAGTGGCAAGGGGAAAGAGGTAGCGCGGGCGACCGCAGCGTTTGAGCCTAGGCCGCCAGTACAAGCAGGGGGGACGGTATGAATAAAAAAATTGCATTAGTCGACCTAATCGAAGTAAGCGTTCTTTTGACTGCCGAGCAAAAGTTGCTGCTTTTGGATGAATTGCCGGGGTTTAACGAAAAACAGGTGACTGCCCTCGGCACATTTCTCGCTATGGAACAGCAGTTTATCAATGAACACAAAGATGAAATACTCACCGAAATGAAAAAGATATATAACGATCTTCATCTTGATGAACAGCAGGCAAATCAGGTATTTGTGGGAACCGGAAAGCCGTGAGGGTAACTATTAACTTTTAACTTGTGACTATTAACCAGAAATTCCCAAGTAGCGATTTTTTTGTCAACTGTTACGAGTTAATAGTTGAAGGTTAAAAAGTATGGCCGAAAGTTACAGTCAACAATACCGCGGCAAAGTAATCCACGTGTACCTCGGAGAAGGGAAGGCGGATCCGCCAAAGCATGAAGTAAAAAAGGCAGACTCCTTGTACAACAAACACATGCAGGAGTTGTTTGACGTGATCGCTCCCGAGGCAGTATCGGAGCGCATTGATGCGGTTAACACACAGGGCGAATTAGCGACAGCCACTGCGGAATTATTACAGGAAAAATCAACAGCCAGGGAGCGGTACAAGGAACACAAGGATTTCAAGCGGTTTATCCGCGAGCTTGACACGGAATGGCGGGGGAGGGAATTGCCGCACAAATTAGAGCGTTTTATGCTATTTGGTGTGATGGGAGGTTTTTATACGGGTTTAGATTTTGTATCCAATTATCTTGCCGAAAAAACATTTCTCCGTAAGGACATCACAAAATTAGGGTTAGGAAAAACAGGGATTACATTGGACGCGGCTGATACTAACGGCAACCGCAAGGCACTCAAAGCAGGTTGGGAAATGGTTTCTGATAAGTTGATCGGTTTGTTTTCTGATAAGTCGGTGAAAGAAACGACAAACCGCAGTGATGTAGCATTTGTTTCTCCCATATCTGACGCGTTTGCTTCGGTTGGCAATATTGCAGTGTCACTGGCAACACCCAGTGAAAAAAAGCCTATACATTGGCTTCTCAATTCAATTATTAATCCGGGTTCCATAGAAGCCGGATTCCGTACGCTTGCTGCAATTCCATTGCTTGGCGCCAAAGTGGAAAATATGTATATTGCCCTCAATAAGCAGTTGTTGCATGGGGAGGGGATATTGCCTTATGGGTTTGATGTGGCACTTACGATGCTTGCTGCGAAGGAAACGCAAAAGAAGGATGTGGAATTAATTATGGAGCACGCAACCCAACAATAATATGCAACAGGATTTATCCCGGTTTACCGATATAGTAAAGGCAAGTAAACTGCTTAACGCCGAGCAGAAGCGCGAGCTTTTGGATAATCCCGCATTGTTGCCCGCGGCATACCGTGAGCGTATCGCCGGTATACTGACACGCTACGATGAGCGGGCACGCGCAAGAGAGGAGCAGGTGGGCAAGCGGTTACAGGATGCGACAAAACAATTTGCGCAGACACTCGACGAAGCCGGGGTTCCTCCTGACGAGAAGCAGGCGTTGCTCGAAAAAGCCCGGCAACACACCGCAACACTCATACGTTCCGTGCCCGCGTCTTGACCGCTATACGCAAAAGAGAGTAGGCTAATAAGAGCTATGCAGCCCAAAGAACAATCATTTTCTACACCCAAAGAATCGTGGCCCGCGGGATTACCAAAACCCGAAGCAGCACAAGCGAGGGAAAAATCCTCGTTACAGAAGCTCGGTGATGTAGTAGGTGACGTATTGCGGGATGTGAGTACGGCAAATCAGATGGCCGCGGATAAATTTGATGGTGATAGTGCGCTCATGCGGACTGCCAGGGGGTTTGTGACAACCGGCATTGGCGTGGGACTTGAAAAATCCATGAACTTCGTGTGGGATAAGGTCTGGCAGGGAGATATTCCGTTTTATGACAAATCCAAATTTGGCACCGGTATGGCGGAGGCCATGAATAGATTTGCGCAGAAAAGCGATTTTAATGCCCGTGTGTATCATCTGATGAAAGAGGGGACTCAGGATCTGTCGCTTGCGATATTTTATAATTTCCTTGCGTTCCGGTCACAGCCTTTATTACCGAAAGCAGAACCTAAGCACTTATTAACAGCACTTACGACCGATGCAATTGAGGCGTTTGTAAAGCCAATTTCTCCAAATCTTCCCGGTCAAATACAATTCGAAGCACAGCGGGGGACAAATGCAATCGTTACTGAGCAGATTGAAGCCCTTGATGACAAGATTGCCCAATATGCAGGGAGATCCTACTACGATAAAGCAAGCGACAAGCAAGTCTTTCCAATGGGTGATCTAATAGAAAAATTGAAAGTGAGACAAGAAGGTCTTCGTGGAAGAATTGGGCAGTTGCAGGCTCCTGAAGCAGGGGGGAAGGTTGAGCAATTCATCCATAAGCTCGTGGATATTTCTAATCCGGTGACGGTGTTGGGTATCGATATGATTGCTGGCGGCCTCACGACTCTTATCAGAAACTTTAAGGAAGTACGGAAAGTGCGGAAAGAAAAAGGAGGACTTGAAGGAAAGAAAGTGTTCATGCCGAAAAAAGAGAGTTGGAAAGACCGTGGGGGAGACCGGAAGCCATATGGTGAGCGACGTGATTATAGTAAGGACAAGGTATACGTAGCCAAAGCAAATTGGAAAGATAAAAAGTTACAGGAGGAATATGACCTCAAAGTCGATGATACATAAAAAAATTCAAAAAACGAGGCTATTTTCCGATGCACAGAAGGTACAGCTTTTGGTGCAGCTTGCTGATGCCAGCGAGGAAGACAAACGGAAGCTCGAGGCAGGTATTGACGCTTTTGACAAAGAGTATAAAGAGGCGATGGAAAAGCGTGGGGAAGAAATATTGGAGCTTCTTACTACTATAATGAAGGACATGCCTGAGGAAGAGCGGAAAAAGAACCAGGATACGATTGATGAAATTGTGATGGGGACGGCTATTCTTCAGCCATTACATTAACCTCAGATAGGCAGAACAAACTTCTACTTGCTATAGGACTAGTGTTGTGGTACACTCCTGTCTAAACTTCAGCATAAGGCTGAATTTTTTGATTTTTATGAACGCAGAAGCAAAACCACAGCGCCCATATTCCGCCTCAGAACAAGGGTTCCAGCGGATTATGAATGAAGGCCCCCATGCCCCAAAAAACGGGGGAGAGTCAAAACCTGGTGATTTCGCAAAACGCTTATTTTTTAACACTTCGATGCTTGTCGGGGGATTGGGAATTGATTTAGCGGAGAGTGCTGTCGCGAAGTGGGCGATTGACAAGGTGTTCGATCCACGCATCAATGGGCTTAAGGGGACCATATCCCAGTTAGATCAGACAAAACCGGAAGGGTTTGAAGCCAAAATTCGTGACGCGAAGGATAGTATCCGTACGCAGCATTCCATAAAAGATGGTGTGAAATTTATTGAAGAGTGGGGCTCTGACTCTGCTTATGTTGGCATGACCAATGCTTTGGCACGTACGCTTACGGGTGTGCCTGAGGCTACCTACGTAAAGGGAACGGCTGAAGTCGTTTCTGACTGGGCAAACGCGATCATGCAGGTGTTTGGTGGCGACAAAAAGGTGACACTATTAAAATACAAAGGGCTTCCTATTTTTGCGACGGAAATGCAGAATTTTGTTAACCCGACCGATGTCGAAGCGGCGTTTCGGTTGCTCGCGGAAATTCCGGGTGTCGGATGGGTAAAAAACAAGCTTGACCACACGGTTGAGCACTCAAAAGTAGTTAAATACGCCAATATTGCTGCCTCAAAAGGGTTACTTGGCTACCACATCACGAATGCCGGTCAAAAGGCGATCGATAAGGCTGTGGCAGAAGCACTCGCCAAATAATTTCCCTAAATCCCTGTTTGTTATAGGCTAATTTCTATGGTATAATTTCATATAATGCCATAGGGCATTCTTTTTGTATGACGACCAAAGAAGCACCACAAGCCATGCTCAAAGACCCAGTCGCAAGCTGGAAGCAAGATTTGGTTACCCACGAGCGGAAGCAGGCAGAAAAGCTCTATCAGGTAGGCGAGTTTTCCCCGTATACCAAAGAGGCGAGACCCATCAAGTGGGATGCTTTCCGTGACGCAAGTTACGAGTGGGTATCTAGCCCCGGCACCTTCCTCAAAAACATTGGGAAACATGTCCGGAATATCGACGCAGATTTCCGTGGCGGGCGGGATTACGGAAACATGGGCGAACGCCTCGAGCGGGTGAAAGCGTACGCCGGGATTATCGCGATATTTACTGCGTTTGATGCAGCTACAAGCTTACCCCTGCGTGGTTTGAGGAAGACAGAAAAAAAGGGAAAAGAACTTACCGCGGACGATCACCGATATAATGCCAATCTTCTTTCATTTATTAAGCTTGTTGATGTATTAAATGATAAATACGCGACCGCGCTAGGTAATATGTATGTTGAGGAAAAGACAGGGAAGCGGGGATTTATCCATGAGATGTCAGATAAAGGTGCAGATACAATCCAGACAGGGTTTGATAAGACAAATGATCTGGTAAACGGCGCTACGCTTGAAGCGTATCTCCGCATCATATCCCAGGTGCCGGTAGCTGGGGCTTTGTTTGAACAGGGAGTTACCAGGATTTCAGGCTGGCAGGAAAAATCGTCAATCCATACCGCGACCGGAAAAATGCTCTATATGGCAGTAGGTGTCTATATAAAACATTTACGGAATGCCATCACTGAAGATGGTAAATCAGCGCAGTTGATATCACCCGATGTCATTGCTAGATTTGGATTGTGATAGTTGACTGTTGACATAAGATAATCACCTCGGTTAAAATACCTTTTGCCTTTGTTCGCCAATTCCGCCAGCCGGCGGACCGGCGATACGGAATGCGGAGGCAAGACTTTTCTTTTCATGAGAACCATCACATCATACAAAACGTACCGAAATCGGCGATGTTTGCGTGTGACGTAGAGCTTCTTACTTAAGGAGAGAGTCCTAATCCCGCATACAAGGCGGGATTTTTTTGATGAATACTTAGCGAGTAATCGAGCTTAGTAGTCATCAATCCCTCACAAATCGCTCTTCGAGCCGCACCACGAATAGTGGAGTTAGGCGAGAAGTAAGATGGGTGGGATATCCTTTTTTGCACATTTAACAATTGGATCAACGGAGAGAACTGCTGGAGGTTCGCTTACGGATCTCCCTGAGTAGGGAAGGGCCCGAAGTTTACCTGGTTGAACGCTTCATTTGCAATGAAGAGGCAGGCGGTTCGACTCCGCCCGGGTCCACAATACACGGATAGGGAGTTCGACTCCCTGCCCGCGAGCGCCTGAGCGCACGCGATGGCGGGCGGGCGCCCGGGTCCACAATGCTCGTGTATCGGAGCCGATACATACATATATATGTATACGGCTTCGCGACAAGAGCGCGAGTTGCTCTTTAACATGACTTTCAAATGACTTTTGTACATTCTCAGGTGAAATTCCTGTTGTACAAAATTGATAGATAAGTGAATGACCCCGCAGCCTGCGGGGTAAAGGTAGTTGCCGCGTAAGGGGGAATGTTCCCACTTATCGTGGCCATTTTTGTCGAGGGAACGAGGAACCTGGCTTTGCTAGGTATCTTTTGTTCTCCGCAACGCTACAAGTCGATAATGGATGCCTTGGGCTGTTGTGCCGAAGAAGGACGTAGTTGGCAGCGATATTCGTCGGGGAGGAGTCAACATCCTGCGATCCGGCGGTTTCCGAATGGGGAAACCCGCGCATTTATGCGCAGCGTACTATGAAGGCAACCGAAAGGTTGAGGGTAGTAGTACTGTAGGGCACCTCCTGAACTGAAACATCTAAGTAGGGAGAGGAAAAGAAATCGAATGAGATTCCGCAAGTAGCGGCGAGCGAACACGGAAGAGTCTAAACCCCGCAGCAATGCGGGGGGTTGTGGGGCTCCTAATATGGGAGAAACATGGATAGCAGAACGTGCCGGAATGCACGACCAAAGAGAGTGAAAGTCTCGTATGCAAAATCTATGTTTCCTCTATGGAGTTCCCAAGTACCATGGAGCACGAAGGCTTTGTGGGAAGCTGGGGGAACCATCCTCCAAGACTAAACACGCAACAGCACCGATAGTGAACGAGTACCGTGAGGGAAAGGTGAAAAGCACCCCGGAAGGGGAATGAAATAGTACCTGAAATTGTCGACTAACAAACAGCGAGAGCCCCGCAAGGGGTGATCGCGTGCCTATTGAAGAATGAGCCGGTGAGTTATTTCGGCGTGCGTAGCTTAACCAAGTCAACCTTGGGGAGGCGTAGGGAAACCGAGTCCGAATAGGGCGATTTGTACGTCGTAATAGACCCGAAACCGGGT
>DJJA01000002.1:17625-56254 GCA_002433895.1 Candidatus Gottesmanbacteria bacterium UBA6580 | reverse complement strand
ATACCATTTAACTACGAGCCTAACGATCGTTATTGTACCAAGTTTATGCTGAGAAAGGAATTATCGTTTGAGCGCTTAAAGCAGCGTAATGGAGGCGATCAACTGCTGGTATATCGGTCCGATGCCACCGATAAGTACATCGAGCCCTGTTTTGGGGTGGGTAAAAATAAGTTTATCGACCGGAGTGCCGTCTTTTGCTGACCCGTCATGGTATAGCGTCGCAGAAACTGTCGCGGATCCCGTCGCTGCCCGTATGGTTCTTGTTTCCATTTTGTCGGGGGTCAGGGGAACCCGGGGAATTTCTTCCTGGCAAAGTACCAATACCGTGGTATCGGGATCACTAGTAGATGCAAATATGGTGCCGCTATCCGAGCTTTCAATGGGGGTAAGGCTGTTTGGGTATTGAAACGCGATGCCACATGCGGTTGCACGGAGATATCCTATTGTTGGTGTCGGGGAGGTGCGTGGTGTGGATGACGGCTGTGTGTTTGCTGCCTCCTGTTTCGGAAATGATCTGCCGAGGTTAAATCCTACGAGGAGTGCGGCAATGACCGCGAGCATTGACGAAAAAAGCAGAGTATTTTTGTGCATGCTTAGTCCAGCTTGCTAGTTTCCTTGTGATCGGTGTGTTTGCGGCACTTCCTGCAATACTTTTTCAGCACGATTTTTTCGAGCGTGTTTATTTTGTTTCTGCTCGTTATGTAGTTTTGTGATTTGCACACCGTGCAAATCATCGCCAATACCAACCGTTGATCTTTTTTCGCCATAATAGTGGTGATTATAGCCCAAATCAGGCAGTTACTCAAGGAGTCTGTTGCTTACCAGGGTGTTTGCGATAATCTGCGAAAACAACGCGCGTCCGGCATCAGAGTAATGAATATGGTCTCCGGCGTTTATATAGGTAAGCTTTCCGTTGCCCGCAGCGTCAAGGCTGGGGTGATACGCGTCGGCAAGCGGAAGCCCCTGGCTTTTGGCAAACGCGATCGTATTTTCAATATATTTTTTTATTTCTTCTACCTTCGTTCGTTTGCCTTCAGGAGAGAAATTGATAAACGGCGCGCCATCACCAAATACGTCCCAATTTGGTGCGATGGTGGCTGCCATAACTATTTTTGTCTCAGGAGATTGCTGGTGGATAGTGTCGACGAGTGACGCCATCCGCAGCCAGTGTGTGGTAAGCGCGTCATTTATATCAGGAAGCGGGTAGGGATTGTACCCGAAAGATTCGATGACGATGATATCAGGCTTTTCACTAATGACTGAGTTTCTCCCAAGCCCCAGATAGGAGTAGCCGTTTGTGAGCCTGCGGAGCCCGGAGTCGATGTTTTCTGCTCCCACGCCGTGATTAATGATGGTAAACGTAGCATTTGGGTAGACGGCGTTCAGCCGGCTCGCCAAGCCGCCGCCTATGGGACCCAACGTGTCGATCATGGAGTCGCCGAGGAGTGTGATGGTCATTGCGCGTTTTTTGGCGGTTCTCGTTGCCGGACTTGGCGTCGGGCTCGCTTCAGGCGTTACCTGCGGGGGAGGAGTAGGTGTTGCAGATAGGGTGGCAATTGCGGTCGCTCCCATGACGCTTCCGCCTGCTTCTGGCATGGCGTTTAAGAGGTCACTAAATGAAATAAGCGGTTTTTTGTTGACGAGTGGCGCAATAATAACCGGAGTAGGATCGGGTATGGGTGAAATGATCCCTTCGGACGCGTAGACCGAAACGGTAAACATGAGAAAACCTGCGACAACAACCATTGCGAACCAACGCATACATCCATCATAGCGAAATTTGGGAGTTTGCACCAGAGAAAATTTTTTGTAGCGGGAGGCTCTTCCCTCAGCACTTTTGAAGAATATGTGATGCTTGGTATAATCGACCGCTATATGGCACGCGAAGCGTTCGAACGCATCCGGAAGAGCGGTGGTGATGGTGGGTATAATCTCGCCAATGAGCTCATATCGGTATTTGGTGGTATTGGTCGTGGGGTTGACGACCGGCGTGTGGTGCTTCGGCTCGCGGACAGTGTTGAGTCCGGGCACATTCACTTACGTGATCGCGTGTTTGTCTACCGTAATTCCCGAGGGAGAGAGATCGTGTTGGGCGCACAAGGTGACCAGGTATTGGATGAAGTAGTTGCGATCGCCGCAGACATACACCGTAATGTCGCGAAAAAAAGAGGCATAGATCCTATTGCAGATGATGAGGTGCGGTCAGGTATCCTTTCGGCGGTGCGCCAGGTCTCCTATGAAGTGGAGCGCCGGGCCCGGGTGAGAAAGTTTAAACAGTGGGCCCGCCGCCTTTTCGGGTTCCGGTGAACATTGACGTATCAGTGCGCGGGGGATTATTCGCGCTTGAGCAACGTGCTTTCTACCCGCTGGGCACCAAAAAATTCCTTGCAGAATTTTTCAGTTGCTTTCGGATCGTACCAGGCGCAGGAAAAAATATTGAGGTATACGCTTTTTTTGTATTCCGAAAAATGTGCTGTTACTGAGCTTGTTTCAATGAGCTGTACCAGTGAGTAACCCGAGGTTATCGGGTTATCATGACCAAAATGTGGAATAAGTGCCTCACCATACCGCTTCATTTTGATGACATTGTCGCAGAGTGTGACGACAAATTCTTTTATTTTTTCTCCGCTCGAAATTGTTTCCAGATTGCAGTCGTAGAGGTTGAGAATGAGTTCTTGTCCAAACATGTTTTCCTCATTGGGTTCCGGTGAATGTAACATAGATGTTTCTTGCGAGCGAAGTGAGACTATCGTTTTTTTGATAAGTTTTTTCTTCGATACACAATACCTTAAAAATTTATTAATGTTTATTTAGATAACGGTATTTTTTTGATGTTGTCAATACATGAATTGCTATTTTGTAACCGCAGTGCGTATTCACGCCACAAATAATTTATAATACGTCTATGAACTGGATACTTGCTGGGTTTCTGATGTTTTTTTGTTCGGTTATCCAATATTTATTAGTACGCAAAAGCGTGCTATTAAAAATTCCCTCACAATTTACCAATCTCGCAATGTTTCTTATTCCGGTTATTATGTTCGGTGTTACTGCGATTTCATTGGGCACCGATCTATCAGTGAATTGGTTTGAGTTCCTGGTTATTGCCATTATGGCATTTTTCTTTTCCTATCTCGGGAACATATTTTCGCTTAAAAGTATCGAATTTGCCCCAAATCCCGGTTACAGTCTCGTTTTATCAAAAAGCTATGTGGTATTTACCACGCTTATTGCTATCCCGTTATTCAGCCAGCAACTTACGCCGCGGGCTGCATTAGCTATCGCAATAATTGTTCTCTCATCCGCAATTATCACCATCACGGGAAAGGCAAAGCCCGCTGCACATGTGCGCCCGTCCTGGCTGCCGCTTGCCGTTGGAGCGTTTTTTTGTTGGGGCATGCTTTCTGTGGCGTCAAAATATTTATTGCTAATCGGTGTTGATGTGCTCCCGCGGCTCATTTATACGATGAGTATCGTAACGCTTATTATTGCCGCGGAGATCCACATGAAGAAAATGCGTTGGCAAGCTCTTTCAAAAACAGCATGGGGAGTGCTTTTTGGGATCGGTGTATTATCCGCTGGGTTTAATTATTTTATGCAGGAAGGATTTGTGACCGCTCCGAATATCGGATACATCAATGCCATGAATGCATCATCGATCGGCTTGGTGGTCATCGGATCCGCAATCTTTTTCCGCGACGAATTTTCGTGGCGCAAGTTTATCGGTGTTGTCGGTGTGATCATCGGTCTTATGCTTTTGGTGGTATAGCCTTATGACAGATATTTTTTACCCGGTAGCTCACCGCAGTGACGAAGAAATTGCCGCGCTCGCATTGCGGTACGAGACGTTTGATGAAAACCTTATTCCCGCGATAGTACGTGAAAGTGTGGGCATGACCGCGGTTTCATGGAAAAAGCCCGAAAGCTGGAGTACTTCCCATGTTATCTATATCGTCACGGTTCGAGAACGCGAGCGCCCCATCGTGATCCGCGCAAATATCGGATGGGGTAAACCCGAAGTATATATGGCGGTCGAAAAGCTCATTACCGATCGGGTAGCAACACTTAATGTCCCCGTAAACCGTATTTTGTTTGTCGACACCAGTCGAAAGGTGTATCCGTTTGATTATCAGATACAGGACATGTTGGAAGGAGTTGATATAGAAGCGAATTTTCATGGCACGCGGCAGGACTATGATCAGCTGTCGTTTGATATAGGTAGGTATGTTGCCATGTGGGGAGAGCTGTCCTTGGAGGGATTTGGGAGGTTTGATGAGGGGCTTGCTATAGCAGGGCAGCTTCGGGGTACAAAGCAATCAATGTACGACTATGTCATAGTGCGGTTAGACGAAGATATAAAGCATCTAGTTGATCATGGAGTGTTGTCATTTGCAAAGGGGGAGGAAGTACGGAAACTGTTTGAGATACACAAGCCAGTATTGAATGTGAAGCAGGGTACGTTAGTCCAATATGATTTAGCGGATCATAACATCATGTTTGACGGCGCGCGCACCGTGACCGGTATTTTTGACTGGGAAGCAGCGGTTGTTGGTGACCCCGTGCTTGATCTTGCCAGTGCGCCTACATGGAAAACGTATTATCCAAGGGAAGAAAAAATGATCGAAGGTTATGGCGCTATACGGGATTTCCCCAATTTTTTTAGAGAAAAAATGAATATATACACGCTCCGGACAATGTTGTGGAAAATGGTGTATGCGATGCGTTCAGGGATACTCAACGAGGATAGGAAAAGAAAATTTGACGGCTCGCTTGCGCCGTTTCAACTATAACTTGCTGTAGTCGAGGACCTGGTACTTATTTCTTGCGGTAATTTGGAAAGAAAAACCGTTTACTGAATGTTTCCGCGATTTGGGCGAGTGTCTGCATCTTTTTCATCCTTTCTAAAATCGATCCTTTTTCTTTCGCGACGTCGATAACTGCTTGTTGTGAATCTTTCATGAGTTTTTCTCGGTCGGATTGTAATGTTTCCGCCATGCGCCTTCGTGCCTGCGATCTGGATGATTCTGTCATACGTTGAATGTATATCAACGGGACACTATTTACAAACCACGAAACGTGCATTTTGTTCCCGCTTCACTTTTTCAGCACAAATTCTTCATATTCGAAAAATGGCCGGGTATCGTGTATGGGTGCAACATCTGCGTAGTCAGCGCGATGTATCCGTTTGTATTTTTTGTCTATCCAATGCGGCTCATAGGTAAGTGTTTGGGAAAGTTGCGGCAACTGTGCATAGGTTTGTAAGGTATTGTCCATAGTCGGGGTGTCCCAGGCGATATCCTGTTTTGCGCAGATGACATATTTTTTGTCGTATGAAGCGACCATAGGGCAAACGCGCGTTAGTCCTGCCATTGCCGCGGCATACTGGGCGTCGGTGTTGTGATGCATAAGGATGATATATACACCATCATTTGATAGCAGTGGCATCATCGACTGGAAATATTCTATGGACCGGATAGTGGTCGATCCTGACCAGCCGATGACGGTTAAATTGTCGATAATCAGGGAATATGTTTTTTTGAGGTTTGCGGCGGCATAAGCATAGGTTTTGGCGTCGGTAGCAAATACCGTGACCCGCGGGTCATGGAGCGGATCCGTAATCACATGGGAGACTGCCGGTGTGCGTAGGAGCGTGATAAGTTCCCGTGACCATTCGACCGCATCTACTGTACGCACTTCGGGAAACGCGAGCACATCCCGCACAATACCTCCTCCTCCTATCCCCAGGATAAGTACCCGGTCTTTGTTGGGCGCCCCGGATGAAAGTGCGGCCAGTGTAGCGTGGTTTGCGAGATACGGGATAAACGATGCGATCGTTCCATTAATTACCACGGATCCTGATGTGCGGGTGTCATCCGTCCAATTCACCAGTGCCACCCCTCCCTGTCCTTCAATAAATTGCGTATGCGGACTTTTTGGCCGATGTATCCATTCCGCCCATTCCGCTCGCGGGGTAAAGGCAAGTAGCAGGAGGAGTGCTAGCGAGAGCAGGCTGTAATATTTTTTTGCTCTACCCGTAGTGAGCAGTACTACTGCTCCGTATACATATCCGGCAAATGCGACAAGAATGCTGAGCCGTAATCCCAACAACGGAAACCCGATAATAAGGAGAAATAGTCCGCCAAAAAGTGTGCCCATCGATGACGCAAAAGAAAGTATGCCCGAGCGCTTTTCAATGTCCTCTTGGCTACCTTGGGCAAGAAGGAGAGGAAAAAACGCACCGGAGAAAAACGCAATCAATCCTGCGTGTTCAAGTCCGCCGATAATAAATAGAGACAATAATCCCTGGTTGGGGATAGTTTTTGGCAATAACAGTGAGGCGATAAATGCGAGTGGTAAGAGGAGAAATACCGGTGTAAGCCCCGCGTGCGGGAACATTCGCTTATAAAGCGGGGGAATAACGTAACTGCCCGCGGCGTACGCGGTAAGGTAGGTAAGAAGCGCGAATGGGTACGCATAGGGACTGCTACTGCCCCAGGTGACAGCAATGGCGCGGAATATAGATATTTCGAGAATAATAGCGAGCGTGCTCGACAGAAACTGCATGGCTATATGAGCGCGGCTAACGGGTTTATTGGATGTCTCCTGCCGCGTGCCATCCAGACTGCCGCGGTTAAACCAATGGGTGCAGGCCGCGGCTGTCATAAATATGCCGGCGATAATAAAAAAAGTGACGCGAAAATCAATAAGCGGTAACAATATGCGCACAATCACATAGATACTTAGCGCAGAGCCCATGGTATATGTGCCATAAAGGAAGCTTGCTGAACGGAATGGATCGCGACCGGTAAATCCCATTATTTTGGGAATGATAGCGCCCGAGAGTATTGCCGCCGGCAATATACAGAGTATTGCCGTGCTGTAGAGCAGCATCTGGGAGAGTGAAGGCGCGATGTTTCTGACAACCATGAACTGGGAGAGAAATTGAAGAAGCGGGAGGGTAATAGCAACACTCAGCGCTGTGTAGCAAGCGCTGATAAACGTAAGAGTGCTATACGATAACCGTCTTTTGCTCCAGGGGAGTGTGCTCCCTATTGCGCCTATCCCAAAGCCGACAAGTGTAACAAATGTCACGATAAATGATGACGCGGCGGTGCCGCCTATAACAAGTTTTATCAGCCGCTCGGTCATTATCTGGTAACTCAGGGAAGCAAATCCGGTAAGAAAAATAGCGGCGATGATGAGCGCGGAAGCTTGGCCTGTCTGGATGTTGTTTTCGTGGCGTTGTGTGATGTGCGTATGAGCGTGTGTGTGCATTATCCCAGTGAGTTGTGGGTAGGGTATCTGTGGAGCCCGGAGCGAGAATCGGACTCGCGACCTAGTTCTTACCAAGAACTCGCTCTACCACTGAGCCATCCGGGCACATTGCGAAAATATATTTGAATGTAGCCACTTTCTACCCACGGCACTTTTCAAATATTTTTCTTTTTTCCTTGCAGCTATTCTATCTACAGTTGATTCGGAATACACAATTGTCCAAGGCGTATACCGCTTCGTATATGTGTGTAATCCCGAGTTATGTTCTGAAAGTCTTCGGTTTAAATTGTTTGTAATTCCTATGTAGGACTTATTATATCCGTTACTTTTCAGAACGTATACAAAATACATAGAGCCACCCGCCTCGCGTCGACTCGTCACGCTCGTCTTGCGAGTCGAGGCGGGTCCGGGCGATTTTGTCATTTTATCAACATATTGGGAAAATAGAAAGATTGCGGTGCATGATTTTTATTATTTATTCCGACTACCATCATTACTATGAAACACATTCTTGTTACCGGAGCATTTGGTTTAGTTGGGTCTGATTTGGTGCCGGCGCTGCAAAAAAAGTACGGCAAGGCGAATGTTTTTGCGCTGGGACACAAAACGATCCCCAAAGGTTTTGACGGACAGTTGGTCAAGGGTGATGTGCAGGATTTGTCGTCACTCGGGAAAATAATTAAAAAACACCATATGACTGAGGTGTATCACCTGGCAGGACTATTGTCCGTTGGTGGTGAAAAGAACCCTGATCTTGCGTGGGACGTCAACATGAACGGGCTGCGTAATGTCCTTGAGCTCGCCAGGGACTACAAGTTGCGGGTGTTTTGGCCAAGTTCGATTGCCGCGTTTGGCCCGACAACCCCCAAAAAGATGACTCCCCAAAATACGGTGCTGGAGCCAACCACCATTTATGGAGTTACCAAAGTGGCAGGAGAACTGTTATGTCAGTACTATTTCACCCGTTGGGGAGTAGATGTGCGTAGTCTCCGGTATCCCGGACTTATCGGATATAAAGCGCCGCCCGGTGATGGCACCACAGAGTATTCCGTGCACATTTTTTACGGATTACTTAAAGAGAACAAATACGCCTGCTTTCTTAAGGCCGATGCGCGTCTTCCCATGATGTATATTGATGACGCGATCCGTGGTACTATCGCCCTGATGGCGGCTCCGGCGAAAAAAATAACCGTCCGCACCGCGTATAATTTCGCGGCGATCAATTTTACTCCTAAAGAGCTCGTCATGGAGATTAAAAAACTGTATCCCACGTTTGTGGGAACCTATGAGCCGAATCCCGTGAAACAGCGGATTGCTGAAAGCTGGCCGCAGTCGGTAGACGATACTGTTGCCCGCCGCGATTGGGGTTGGAAGCCCGCTTTCGAACTTCCAAAAATGACGGAGGTCATGATTAAAGGGCTTAAGAAAAAGCTTATGAAATAAAAAGTCGCCGATGAGGCAGGGAGGAATATATGAATCCACTGAAACCGTACTATCAAACAATAGCGAGCATGAAAGAAAAAGGTTTGTACACACCCGTCCGGGTACTGGAATCCCCGCAGGGACCGTGGGTTACCATTGACGGTAAAAAGCTCCTTAATTTTTGCTCCAATAATTATTTGGGATTTGCGCAGGACAAACGGATAGCCACCGCCGCCATAAAAGCGATCAAAAAATACGGGGTGGGAGCGGGCGCGGTACGTCCGATCTCCGGTAATCTAGCACTCCACATGGAGGCGGAGAAGGCGCTCGCCAAGCTCAAAGGAGCAGAGGCGGCATTTTTACTCCCCGGCGGGTTTATCGCAAATATCGTTGCCATTGCCACCATTGTGGGCAAAGAAGACATCGTGATATCTGACGAACTGAATCACGCAAGTATTATCGATGCGATCAAACTTGCGCAAGTCAAAACCAAGTTCATATATAAACATAACGATATGGCCGAGCTGGAAGCCCGCCTTACCGAGGCTGTTGCAGTTGCCAAAACTCCCAAAAGTGATGGCACCAAGCCGGTTATTCTCGTGGTTACCGACGGCGTGTTTTCTATGGATGGTGATATTGCTCATCTTCCGGAGATCGTGCGTCTTGCCAAAAAGTATGGCGCGGTCACCATGGTCGATGACGCACATGGCGAAGGCGTATTAGGTGACGGAAAAGGCATCGCGCATCATTTTAAACTTGCGGGAAAACTCGATATTGAAGTGGGCACTATGTCCAAGGCGTTTGGTGTGTTGGGAGGGGTAATCGCGGGGAAGCGCGAGCTTATTGAGTATTACCGCCAAAAAGGCAGACCATACCTTTTTTCCACAGGACTTACGGTTGCCGATGCCGCCGCGGTCATTGAAGGCGTGAAGATATTAACGAAATCTAAGTCGCTCGTACGTAAGCTGTGGGACAACGCGGCGTATTTACGGAAAGAATTTCAAAAGTTGGGGTTTGATACGGGGGTGACACAAACACCCATTACGCCCGTTATGTTGGGGGATGAAAACCTGGCAAAAGAGTTTAGTGCCAAACTGCTCGCGCGCGGCGTGTTCGCGACTCCCATTAAATTCCCTATGGTGGCAATGGGGAAGGCGAGGATCAGAGTTATGCCATCAGCAGGACACAGCAAAAAAGATTTGGATTACGGACTCCGTGCATTTGCTCAGGTTGGCAAAGAGTTAGGGGTGATCTAGAGCGCGGCGCCTTCAAATCCTGGGCAGCTAGTTTTTGCCCAAGTAAGGAATTCATTGGTGCATTCAATTTTTTCTGTCATGTCCGGTCCCGGCATGCAGTCTACCCATCCCGTTTTGGGGCAGATAAATGTTTCCATAGGAAATGTTTGCTCCGGCGCATATTCCAATCCTTCAAACAAGATTTGTTTGTACAGCGCGAATTCTTCCGGAGTAATGTTGTTGCCCCCGATAGAGAAGGCATATTCTGTTTTTTTCTTCGGGTGTACCGGATAGCCCGCATGAAGACCTGTTTGGGTTTCGCACACGTTGATGGAGCTGCCTAATATAGTTTTTTTCTGCCAAAGGCTTTCTCCATTTTCGCCGATACAGGCGCCACCTTTTCCTTCGATTGTGGGGAGGCCGTACACGATGGTGAGATGAGCATTTGCCTCATCACCCCCAGGGTGGGTGGAGATAACGATAGCTCCTTGCTGTGAACCATTTTCATCGGTGACCGTATCCGTGACATACATCCTGCGGGGAAAAGTAAGCGCGATGTGAGCATCAGTGCTGGTATAGGTGGTAACGCGTTCATCAGGATACGTTTCCGGGCTTACCGGCTGTATAAACCGTGTTCCATCCCGGGTGATACACGTGGCGGGATAACTTTTCTGGATGGTACTTCCTTTTGCGGTCATGCACCCGTCAAATGACGTTACCGGTGGTGCAGCCATGTATTCTTGATAGGTAAATAGTCCTCCGGCGCCGAGTAACATGCCAAAAATCAGAATAAGTACCGTATACAGGGGTCGTAGTGACAGTCTTGATGACGTTGGGGGTACTGTTTCTGCTGGGGATGGTGGTATGGAATTTTCCATATATAGGTAGTATACAGCTCATCAACCGGGCCGAACAATACTCCTTTGAGTCTTGTGGTAAAGTAACATCATGAAGCGCGCTGTAATCGGGATACTTTTGTGTCTACTCGGCAGTGGAGCGATCGTGTACGCAATTATGTGGCCACGGCAATCCACGTCAGTACTCTCACCAATTACGCAGTCCGCCAGCTGGCGGATAGACAGGCCGTTGGATAAATACACGATCGATAGCTTGTCAAGGCGTGGGGGAATACCGGGGGACATCGAGTTTGATGAAGCGGTCGCAACAACCGCGGCCTATACGGAATACCTGTTTCATTTTATGAGTGAAGGAAAAAAAGCGACGGGGCTAGCACATATACCCAAAGATGCCTCATCACAAAACAAAAAGCCCGTTATCGTCCAGTTCCGGGGGTATGTCGATCAGCGCATCTACGCTCCCGGAGTGGGAACCAAACGAAGTGCAGAGGTGTTTGCAGAGCAGGGGTTTATCACGCTTGCGCCCGATTTTTTGGGGTATGGAGGATCGGATAATCCGAGTAGCGATGTGTTTGAAGAACGGTTTCAGACGTATGTCGTTGCATTGGATTTATTGGCGTCTGTTGCAACCATGCCAATGGCAGATTCGTCACGGGTTGGTATATGGGCACATAGTAATGGCGGGCAGATTGCCCTCACTGTGCTTGCCATAACGCGCGGGACGTATCCCACAACGTTATGGGCACCAGTCACCCGAGCGTTTCCATACTCTATTTTGTATTACACCGACGAGGCAGATGACAAAGGTAAGGCGCTAAGGAAAAAACTTGCCGAGTTTGAGCAGAATTATGACACGGACTTATATACCGTGGTGAATTTTACCGATAGGATAGCGGCTCCGCTGCAGCTGCATCAGGGAAGCGGTGACGCCGCGGTACCCGTGAAATGGAGCGAAGAGTTTGTCAGCGAACTGAAGGACAGCAACATTACTATCGGATACTTTTTATACCCGGGAGCAGATCACAACCTTCAGCCGTCCTGGAACACGGTAATTTCACGGGATATCGGTTTTTTTACCCGACACCTGGTTACTGAAAAGTAAAGGTCGCGCTGCAGCTGGCGCTTGCACCCAAGTCATCGCTGATGCGCACGTCGACAATGGTTGGTATATTCGCTTCCAGCTCCATCGGTTTTGTGGTACAGCGAAATGTGCTTCCCCCTCTGGCAGGTGCATCAGTTAACGGACTGCTCACCGTAGCTTCGGATACTATTTTGCCATTTACGCTTGTGGTAAATTCGCACGTTACTTTATTTGCACTCGACACATCACCACCTTCTACTGAAAGATAGTATTCGGGAAATCCGACCCGCGGATTATAATACTGCTGATCACAACCAAGTGCCGTGATCGGTCCGGGTGCCGGTGACATGACTGCTGCCTGTTCACCGCCCGTTTCAACGACCGTGTTCGGTGTTCCTTTTGATCGGAAGTACCATGCTCCCGCTACAACTGCTACGACTAATACTGCTCCGATTGCGTATGTCATCATGGACGGAGCCGCCATGGTTTCTTCAGATGTTTTTTCCATATATAACTAGTATAGGAATATTGCCGACAGATGCAAGAGGTAATTGAGTATGCCGGTGCCCGTGCGATATAATAGCGTAACATTGCTGAGGGGATCCCACAGAAATCCCTGGGGCAATAGCATAGTGATCATGAAATATTGCTGAGGTGGTGGAGTGGACAATCACAACAGTCTGTAAAACTGTCGCCCTACCGGGCTACCTAGGTTCGAATCCTAGCCTCAGCACATTACGTGTTATGATTCGCAGAGTGCTATTGTAGCCTCAGCATGTTTATTATGACGAGTGGTAAACGCCTGCTTGCCCGTGTTGCACCTTTCGCCCGTATTGCGAAGGGCATCGCGCATCCACAGCGGCTAGCAATTTTATATCTTCTTGCGCACGATCCTATGTGGCCGCAGGATATTGCCCGGCACCTGCCAATCCCACAGAGCTTGGTGGCGCATCACCTTAAGGCAATGGTGACATCAGGGTGGCTCAAGAAGCGGCGTGAAGGAAAATATACGATGTATGCCGTGAACAAAAAAGTAATACGGCAGCTACCCCTGCTACTTATTGGAACGCCCTTATGGCGGGAGATTTAGAAGTAGGTATAATGACGTTATGGAACATCCGGCTGCGGTGCTCACCAGAGAGGCGATAAAACAGCAGGAACTTGCCATGCTCCTCAATAAAGCAACGCCGGAGCGGCGCGCGATATTTGAAAAACTCCAGGAAAAAAAGTGGTTTCAGAAAACAGATGGGGAGTTACAAAAAAAGCTTCTCACGCTGCCGGACAAAGGGATAGAAAACCACAATGGTTTTTTGGAAGACCTCGCAAACCGCCCCGAAGAAATTTCAAACATAAAAGTCGAGCGCATGATTGATTTACCCCATGGCTCTTTCGCGTTGGTGCCGAAGTTTGAAGTCTCGCGGTTGGATAATCCCGCAAAGCGGTTTACATACGAATACGTGAGTTGGCGGAACGGTCCGCTCACCGGAGAAAAGGGCGTGGTGTTTGTAGAAAAAAACGGCGTTACTACCCACTTTATCGTGCTCCGCGGAGAAAAATTTGCGACCGGCAAGAAATCATGGGATTCAGTCGGTGGATTTGCTGATCTTGGTGTTGACGGGGTAAAAACAGTTGCTGACCATACGGTAAAAGAATTGCAGGAAGAGTTGGGTGTCCCCGATATCAAAATACTTCGAAAAGTAGATTTGGGCACGGTAAATACCGACGTAGGGATGACGAATAATGAGCCGGGGATATTTGCTGCGTTTATCGATGGTGCTGATGCCGCAAAAATTTCTTCGCGTCCCATAAATGGCGATAAGTACGAGCTGCATAGCGGCGCGGTTATTTTCCCTATGAGTGAGCTGCCGAAAGTGGTGATGACAAATACCGACAGCATGTTTTTGTCTACTATTGCACGCGCGTGGGCAAAAGGAATTATTCCACCTCCAGAGGGGATGGCGGGGAAAGCGGTCGGATTTTCTCTTAACTAATACGCTGAGCCGCCTGTGAGATTCGGACTCACGACCTACTGTTTACAAAACAGTTGCTCTACCACTGAGCTAAGGCGGCACTATAGACTTTCTTCGGTTTATCCCTCGGCATGCCTCGGGATCTAGAATGCCTAAACTTGCACAGATGACTGTGCTCGTTAACGCATTCTACGTCAAAACAGTTGCTCCCGCCCGCAACGACTCGCAAGTGTCTTGCGTGTCGGGCGAGGCTACCACTGAGCTAAGGCGGCATCTTGGGGCAAAACCGAGGTTTTTCCCCAACGCTATTCCTACAGGGTGTTGCAACGGGTTCAGGTCGTGCACCACATCGTTGCAACAGATTATACGCTATTAAATGAGCTGTATCGAAACCTGTAGGCGTTATACATTCGATTTTACCAAAGCAGAAGCAAATAGGAAACCTTCGGGTGTGTCAAGAGAAGAATAAAAATAAGTACTGCCACGTGTCGAGTCGAAGTATTTTCCCCGATTTGATGTAATCGGAAGGACTGTCCGCCGAACCAAGGTTCGTCGAGAACTTCGTCCTGTGGCTCTCTAAGGAAATCAAAGAGAGCGTACCTCATTTGTTAAGATTCTGTGGAGGAAAATAGTCTTCTACTCCACACGGGCATAATCATCGTAAATGAATAGATACGGCACTGTCAAGTGGTTTTACACCGTGGCATTTATTTAAATGCAAGAATTTGAAGTAAGGTGAGGATTGCGAGTGTATTCGACAAAAAAAGCACCCACGTCAGTTTTTCATGGAGCGGAGTTGCTTCCCACGCGGCATCAAAATATTTTGTCCAAACGAGCCGGTTAAAGCGAATGCCCATCACAATGGTGCGACCGGTGGGCACGATTATATGATGAAACAATCTCGTCATAGTGAGCGTAGTGTAGAGGAAAATGAGGCTAAAGCGTTATGCATCACACTGATGCACGTATATATAGTTAGGTATCTTGCAAAGCTAGCCTTGTGCTTTTGGAAAAGAGCAGCAGGAGTTTTTGTCGGGCTAAGCCCGATCCTGCGTCGAGAAAAACCTGTAGGTTTGTCTCGAGAGAAGCTATGCCATATCCCGGTCGATGAGGCTCCGCAGGTATACCGACTTAGGAACTCGGTTCTTTTTGCCCTGTTTTGCTAAATATGCCGCCTGCTTACTGGATATAAAGAATGTAAATCGGGTGTCAGCCTCGCCGCGTACAAAATGAAGGAAGTCGGTAATGATTGCCGGCAGCGTTTCCGGTGTGTATTTTTCACTGACGATTTTTTCATTTTCGTGGTAGGCAAAAAGACTTGGCGGATCACCCTCGCTGTAGAGGATAAGCACAGGTTTGCCTCGATCGAGCGCCATGCTTATTTCATAGCCGACACTAATACTGGGAAAGCTTGTTTCAGCTACTAAAAAGTCCGCCTGATTAACCGAATCCTCGAGCATTTGATGAAACGCCAACCGTTTTTCCCGGGATTGGAGCTGGATGTCTTTTTCTTCTACTTTGAGAATGTGATCAGCTGCAATTTCTACCCCCATGCCGGTTAATATCTCGGCAATTTTTTGATAGTTGGATAGGTGAAATTTCTTGCCAACGATGGAAGCGGTAAAATATGCGCGCATAAAAAGATTGTATAATTTCTTCTTTCTATAGTATACCATGGGCAGCCCGATATGCCCTCTGTATCGCCTTATCCGAGTGGGTATCCGCAAGTATTGGGAGTAAGTTCCGGAATTTTTTCAGATCATTGCCCGCAGTGATACCCACTTCTATCACGCTTCGTGATGGCACCAGTACAACCGCGCCCTGCGAATTGTTTGCCGGTACAAATTGGGGAAGTAGTGTGTCTGATTGCTCCAGCAGGGTGCACATATCACCCAGACTGCGGATAATCGATAGCCCGAGGCGGGAAACTCCACCCGTGTGTTTGCCACGAACCATGAGGATGGGGATCATGTCGCCGACCAAAAAGTATGGCCATAGCTTGAGAAACTCGCGCATGTCGTCAAACGCAATGTTTGTTTCTTCGGTCGACATGGGTTTGTTTCCCGGTCTGTCGGTATCCATTTTTATGACGACCGGTATGGGTGTGCCGTTGTGTCCGGGGCTGGAATGGAGCAGCACGGAATAGCCGGTAAACATTTCGCTCGCGCTTGGTCTGTCCAGATCTCCCTGTCCGAGTGCAATAAGCGGTTTGGAACCGATTTCATGATCTCCTGTTGCTAGGTAGTGTTCGATATGTTTTATCCCCGGTTCATGTCCTTTTCCGAACGTGTCGAGTAAAAATGCGTACGCCATAACATGAAACAGGTGATGGATGATGCGGCGGTCAACCGGGCTATCTTCACGGACTGACGCGCCGTTCCATGCTTTGAAATATGAAGAAACCATGTCACGCACCGATGGGATGTTGGCGTCATATAGTCGCCAGAGCGCTTCGGTTACCGAAACGAGTTGCGCGAGACTTTCCAACCAGTGCCGCTGTAAATCCTGATACGTGCACGAGCCGCGGCGGAGTTCGATACGCGTTTCAATATCAGTAAATACACGGTTTGCATAAAACGATAGGGCAAAAATTGTCTTGTCGTCAGAAAGCGTTTTGAGCACATCTTTTGTAAATCCGCCGGCGGATTGTACCCGATGGTCAGTCAATACATGGAGTTTATCAAGTCCCGCGTAGAGGTTACCCGTTTCCTTTTCATATACTTCTATGGGGCTTATGATGGTGATGTCTTTTTTAAGTTGCGCGAGTGCCTGACGCTGCGCGATTTTTTGTACAATGCCGGCATAGAGCCCTTTGTCTGGAGTGACAACGGACACGCCTTGCCGTGGCCATGAATTCCAGATATGGGTAATTTTTTGAAGCTCATCTTCTATAGTTGAGGAGGATCCAAAATCAGCACTCAGTGCGTGAAGGTGTGCGAATATGTATCCGAGTGTGGGGATTTCCCCATGTGCTTCTTCGTTTGCGAGTATCTGACCCCGCCTTCCGCAGGCGGTGTGTTCAATGAGTGGCTCGACCAGTGTGCGTTTTCCCTGTCTTCCGTAGTGGATGAGCCGCTTAATAAGCGCGCTTGCCATCGGATAAAACGTTTTTTTGGACGGTATATAGGCAAATTCGATATCGCCCGCAAGCACGCGGCCAACGTTAGAAATATCTATGCCCATCGCTTCTCCTGATATACCTTTATCGACACAAACAAGTACGCCAAAAAGCACGGTATCGTCACCCGGCTTTGACCATAGCGACTTATCTTTTATCTGCAAATTTTTGTAAACGGGATTATTCAGTTGCAGTGCTCTGGTATTGATTTGGAGAATAATTTCTTTCGTGAGCACGGCGATTTGTTCAGCACGGTTGGTAAAACCCACCTGCAACGTGGTGAGATCACCTGAAATACCGAGCGTGTCACGGAGCTCCGGAGGGAATGCCATCGTTTGCAACCCTTCGATGTATGTTTGGATTGCCTGGTCGATTACGTCAGGATCGACGCTTCCGTCGATAATGGTCTCAACCCGGGTTGTTATCGTTTTATTCATAGTATAAATACCGGTGCTTTACGCACCCTAGAAAAGATTATTGTACGCCAAATTTTGCGGTATGCAATACGAATAAATTTTTGCTTTGATGCATCACGGTTGTGCATTGATGTGTTTACAGAGATATTTTATCCTATAGCCTTCAAATACTTATGTCAGCAGAACACAGCGGTCACGGATCAAGTGGTGGAGGCATATTTTTCATAGAAGGGGTTACTGAGCCCTCTGAGGAAGTATGGGCGAGTATTTTTGATATTTTCACCTTGTTTGTGGTGGGCTTATTTGCGATGTTTGATACTCCGGTAAAAAGCGAGGCGCATTAACGCCGTGACCGTTCTTCAGGCGGCTGCCACTTCTCAAATAGTCCCGGT
Source organism: Candidatus Gottesmanbacteria bacterium UBA6580 (assembly GCA_002433895.1). Classification (GTDB taxonomy): domain Bacteria; phylum Patescibacteriota; class Microgenomatia; order UBA10105; family UBA927; genus UBA927. Next base: position 38,488 of record DJJA01000002.1, on the reverse strand, counting down.
TTAAGTACCACGATACGCCGAATACCTATTTTTTTATGGATGAGGTTTTCGTACGCCGTCACGATATGATTGCGTAGTCGCGTGGCGTCCCGTTTTGACAGATCAAGCTGTGCGGCATACGCTTCCGGTGCCCATGCGTCGCAATTAAACGCAAATATGCCGTTTAACCGCAAACCAAACGGATCAATTGACGCATCTTTGAACCAGTTAAGGATAGCGTATGAATTTCTTGCATGATCCCCATAATAGGTCGATATGACGCCTCCAAGAGCGCGGACGCGTTCCAACCGTTCTTCCCCGCTTACGCTTTCCGGCGCTCCAACAAGCTTAGGTTCGTGTTCCACGACGGCAGCGTATGCGCAGCCGCGGGCAGTATAGTGATGGTGGTTGTCTACGTGCGCCGACATCGGTATGCGGTGCCGTTTTGCGGCATCCCATGCGTCATGTTCACGGAGTCCGAGCACATTTTTCATGCCATCGATAACAGAAAACGTTGCGCCGGGAAGCTCTACGCCTTTCATATAGTCAGATTGCCGTTCATCGACACAGCGCAGGCGCCGAGGTGATTCCCGATGAAGAAATAATTTGAACACCCGTGCGGGATGGGTTTCTAGCATTTCCGCCTCCGGTCGCGATAAATACCTATTCATAGATTTTGAAAAAAGTATTATACGCACGGGAAAATATGAAGGTCAAGGGTGAGGAAATTAGATGACGCCGGCGGCTCCCGGACCTGGGAGCAGGAGCGAGAGGAAAAAGTTGATAACAGGCGAGATAAATTTACTCATGGGTGCAGTACCGCCAAAGACGGGGAATACCAAAAAGAGTAAAAATATCATGCCGTAGGGCTCTAATTCCTGCCATTGTCTCGCGTATTCACGTGGAAGTATGCCGCCAACAATTTTAAATCCGTCGAGCGGGTGGATGGGTACTAAATTAAATATGGCGAGGAACACGTTCATCACGATAACAGGCTGGATGATGACATAGATGAGCATGGCGTAGGGAGTGGTGAGGAACGAATGGAGTACTACCGAAAGGGCGGTCGCCAGCGCAAGATTGGAAGCTGGCCCCGCAAGCGAAATAATGGCAGCATCCCGTCTCGGGTGGCGCAGGTTAAACGGGTCAAAAACAACCGGTTTCCCCCAGCCAAACCGGGCGATAAGGATCATGAGTGTACCAAGGGGATCCAGGTGGGCGAGCGGGTTTAATGTGAGTCTGCCCTGCACCCGTGGCGTCGGATCTCCCAAACGGTCGGCGGCGTACGCATGGGCAAATTCATGGATGGTTATGGCAACGACGAGCGCGACCAACCAGGAGAAGAGCGCAATTGGATTGTTGAAGAGCTCACCCAACATATGGTATAGTATAGCTTCTATGGCACTAAAATGCGATATCTGTGAGAAACATTCTGTAGCTGGCGGCTCCCACAAGCACCACCGTGGAGTTGCGGGAGGTCAGTGGAAACGCCGGGCTACCCACACCAAGCGAACGATCGGTGTGAATATGCATTGGGTGACGTTACCGGTAGCGGGCGTCATGACCAGGATTCACGCGTGCGCAAACTGCATTAAACGCGTGCGGTTCGATAACAAAAAAGCAGCCGCTGCGGCCGCAGCGTAACTATTGACTGTTAACAATGAACAGTTGGCTGTTAACCAGATACTTTTTACTTCATTTTTCGTAACTGCTTCGAAAATCCCCCAAGTTGTTTCGCTATTATTTCTGCGAGTTGGCGCATCGTATCGAATTGTTTTGTAGTGATGAGTTTGTGATCAACTGCTATATCACAACAAGCGAGACACTCGTTTATGGATCCTAACGATATTTCTATATAACGATTAAAATCTTTATCCGATCCTTTTGCAGAACCTTCTGCTATGTTTAGAGTGACGGATAGCGCTGCACGTCGTAGTTGATCAGCCAACTCCCAATAAAGGCGGGGGAAGGATTTGGATGTGTGAACGCAGTAAGAATAAAATAGTTTACTTTCCTGATATACAGAGAAGTTTAGGAAGCGGAATGTTTGCACAACTCCATTGTTTTCTGGTTAACAGTTAACTGTCAACAGTTAACTGTTATTGTGGTTGGCAAAGGAATACCTGGCAGCCACTGCTGTCGGAGGACAGCTTCCATTCGCCATTGCACTCGCTTGGCGCAGGAAGCCTGCCGTTAAATGCGGCGAGCGGATCCGGGCATGATAAGCCTGCTTTGCTGCGGAGATCAAGCGCAACCCCCTTCATGCTCACGACAACGACGACGAGGAGAACAAATGCCAATGTCAAAAATATGACAAAATTCCATGAACCCAATTCTTTCCCCATGGAGCCGGTGAGTGACGGTTTAATTCTGCTTGGTGTGCGTGATTTTTTGCGGGCCATATAATTTCCTCCTTTAACGGTCTATATCCAGACTACGGCAATATCGTGAAATGTGTCAAGAGGGAGCTCTAGGGACAATAACCGTTGACATTTTGAGACCTGTTTTGCATAATAGGCGCCATGGCACAATCAAAAAGACAGAAAGCACGACGCAGAAAAGAAGCAGATGGAGGTAAGGATGCGACAGTGTTCTTTATAACACAGCGTCCTTTGCCGATAGAAACCGCGATACGCTCAGGGGATCATCCTACACGCCCTGTTCGTACTGAAGAGCCTAAGAGGGATGAGCGCTCAGCTTTTTCGTTCCTTTCTCTTCCGAAGATTTGGGATATTTTTGCAAGTTAAGCGATGGGCGGAAAATACGCTTCGGCAAACTGTTTCCACGACACGGGTTTTTTTCCTTCTCGCTGCACCTCGTCAATGATAATTTTGCCGTTACTGAGATGAAGCTGTAATATTTTCAGCCGTTTCTCACTGGTTGTTTTGTTGTTTTCGTTGTTCTCGTTTATTTCTATTTTCGTCCAAATACCCGGCCACGGGTGAAGCGCCCGGAATTTCCGTTCGATCCGTCCGGCGTCTTTGCCATCACTGATTGCCTGCGCTATCGTTTCCCAGGTTTCAAATCCATCGTCCCGTGTAAATTTTCTGGCGTAGGCAAGTTTTTTTTGGGTTGGGTGTGCAGGGGGTATGTTGAGTTTGCCGGAAAGATAATTTGGGAGCATGGTGATAAGCAAATCAGCGCCCATAGTAAAAAGGTTCGTTCTGAGCGGATCACTGGTGTCAGATGGGGTGATAGGAATTTTTTCCTGCGCGAGTATTTTCCCTTCGTCAAATGATTCGGTGAGGGTGACGATGCTTACCCCGGTTTGGTGATCACCCGACAGTATTGCCCAGGGCACGGGGTCAGCACCGCGCCAGTGCGGGAGTATCGACGGATGGATATTTATCCCGCCAAATTTTGCCGCGCTGATGGTTGCCGTGGGTATCTTTATGCCATATGAGGCAGAGATAATAAGATCAGCGCCTACCGGTTGCAAGGCGTCGATGACCAATTGCTCATCAGCATAAAGCCATGGTTTTTCCGGATTACTTTCAAACGTCAGAAGAGTAATTCCGTGCTGCTTTGCCCACAGTTCTACCGGAGTTGGGGTCATTGTTTTTTCCCGTCCTACCGGCCGGGGAGGTTGGGTGACGATAGCGGAAAGGGTCACAAGTTTATCACTCAGTGTTAATAATTTTTCCAGCACTATGACTGAATCAGTTGTTGAACCGAAGAAGAGAATATTCGTCGTTTGCATTGTTGATACGTGTCAATTGTTAACAGTTATTGGTTAATGGTTAGGTAAGTTTTAGTTCTTCAAGTATTTCTTTTCCGTCTTCGTCTTCTGCAACCTGAAACAGTTTTTCTTTCTGTTCCAGCACCCGTTGAGTAAAAAGGATGCCGTTAATATGGTCTGTTTCGTGCTGGATGATTGTTGCTAAAAATCCAGAAAACTCTTCCTCGTGTAGTTTGCCTGTTTCATCCTGGTAGCGAAGGGTAAGCGTAGCCGCGCGCCGCACCTTACCCCAGATGTTGGGAATAGAAAGGCACCCCTCGAGTTTATTATCACGCTCGGGTACTCCGTCGGTTACGTCAGATGAGGGTTTAATGATTTCCGGATTGATAAACACACGGATTTTTGCTTTTTGTGTGGGTTTGGTGACAAAAATCCGGAGTCCGAGGCCTATCTGCGTGGCAGCGAGTCCAACGCCTCTGGGGTTTACCGCAGAAAGAAGCGACTCTTTCATATCTCCGACAATTTTTTGGAGCTTGCTGTCAAATTCGGTTACCGTGGCCGCGGGTTTGGTAAGGACAGGATGGGGAATGTGTACGATGGGTTTCATAATGAAGCCAATTATTTTAATCTCTCTTGAAAATCGTTGTCATTCGGATCGATCTTGGTAAGATACTCTTCAAGTATTGCCCGGGCTTCTGCCGGCTTTTGTTCTTCGGTATAAAATACCCACAGCGCGTAATAGACATCTCTGTAGTTCGGCTTTAATTCTTTTGCTTTCAGCAGGTGGCCGATAGCGCCATTGGTGTCGCCGTCACGCCCGACGAGTATCGCAAGATTATAATATATTTTGGGGTCATTTGGTGAAAGTGTCAGGGCGGCCTCGAGTGCTTCAATAGCCTTCGCGTTAAATGACGGCTCAAGTGCGGATAGGGTGTAGTACACTTTTGTGCGGGTTTTATAAAAGTTGACGTTTCGCGGTGAGATGGAAAGCGCTTTTGTACTTTCTTCGACCGCGAGTGCCGCCAGTTGCGCCGCCTGGGTGGAATTGTTGCCCTCAAACGCCGCGACAGAAAGTGTCGCATATCCATTTGCCAATTCATCATGATACATGGGTTCTGCGCGGTTTAACGCGATGGCACTGTTGAGTGCGGGTATCGCCTGACCATACAATCCCGCACGGATGAGCCGGTATCCATTCGCGTAGAGGGTATCCGCGTACCAATAGCTTCCTAGGCGTGCGATGGTATAAACACCGAGAAGCAGGATGACCCACACCATCCACGCCGGAGGCTTTATGGTGATAATTTTTTCTTTTTGTTCGTCATTAGAGTCCAACGCAACAATCATCGCGGGGAAGAGGAATAGAAATATCTGCAGGATGACGACAGAAAAACCAAAGAAATTGGTTACTAGTAGAGAGGCCCATCCGGCAAATAGTGAACTGTAAATGGTATAACGGGTGTAGTCAGATGGGATGTTGTTTTTGTTTACTGCCAGCTGTTTTCTGATTTTTGTGATGATCAACCATCCAACGGATCCGAGAAAGAGGAGATAACTGCCAAGTCCGAATACGCCGGTTGTCGCGAGGTAGTTTAAATATTCATTGTGTGCTTTGTTGTAAAGAAAATCCCACTCACTTGTGTTGTTATGCTCAACCGGGCGGAATTCGTAAAAGGCAAACGCAAATGTTTCGGTGCCCGTGCCGATAAGTTTTGTTTTGAGTGTGCTGTTCCATGCGTTGATGGCGCCCTGCCAGACATATTTCCGGATCGTACCCGACTCGGTGCCGCCAACTTCAAGTGCTGGACCCGCCACTGCGGAGGGTGTCGCTTCCTGCGTTTTTGTTGTATTCGTTACATTCGTTATTGTCGTTTTTAGTCCTGCGAAGGTTACCCACTTGTCGAGTGCCGGTGTGCCGGTGCCGTTTACAAAAACGATAAGCGCGAAAATAATATGAAGAAGCACAGCGGGTTTCACCAGGGGGTGATTGCTATGTGGTTGTTTTGGTTGTCGTTGTGTTATCACCTCCAGCGATAATAAACCCCAGAATATTACTTCCATGACAGCGAAGCCTAATAATCCCGATCGGCTTCTGGTAAACAGTAAAACAACAAAAAAGAGGACAGCGAGCAGTAAGGAGAGTGCCGCTTTGATACGGTATTTTTTTTCTGCAGATGTCATGATATGGCGCACTCCGGATGCCAAGGCGACGGGAACGAGCGCGACTAGATATGCCGCAAGCCAGTTGGGTTGACCAAGGGTAGAAAATACCCGGTTTTGTACATCCTGTACCCATAGATGTTTATCGATACCAAGTCGTTCGAGGACGCCATAGATGGCAACTACCGCAGCGGTCATCAGCGAGATAGAGAGTAGCCGGATAACTGCTTCTGCATACAGGGGAGCCGGATGGTGGACGGGTTGGGTTTTCTTGTCTTTTTTCTTGGAAGGTGCGCTGGCCAGCGTCTGAACGCTATAAGATGTATTTCCCGGCAAAAACAAATCTTTGTTTGTCACAAACGCGTAATACAACAACGTATACGAGAGTATGGAAAATACGCCACCATTAAATCTGCTGTAGTACCCAAACCATGAAACGTGCGGGTCAATAGAGAATAGTGCACTGATAAGCTGGGAGGCAACAAATAGTAGGATAGGGATATCAAGCGGTGTTCTCGCGACGCGGATGTGCTGCTCTTTGACCATTTTTATCAGCCACGCCGTAGCCACAACTGCCGTGATAGCGTACACTGCCATCATTTTGTTGTATTCAAACAGTTCGTAGTTCCATGGGGTCAGGAGCAGCGGAACTATCCCGAATGCCACATAAAAGCCGGCTTTGATCAACCGGTTGCACCATGTTATAAGCGCCATGCGACTAAGTATACCATGACTTACCCGCGGAGAAAGACCCCTCAAAAATTACCGTTTCGTCTCGTTATAGCGAGCTATTTTCTTGACTACGCGCTCTTTTTATGTTATAGGATATGCTCTGTCTACGTATCTCCTGCCGGAGGTAGTCTGTCCTATGAAAAGTAAATATCTCGCCGTTCCGCTGTCCTGCCGGCGATCCGCCATCTGGCGGATGCAGAGCCCTTTGATGGGCTATTTTGCGTTGCGGAAGGTTAGGAAAAACCGTGGCTAGTTGAGGCTGGGATTGTTGATTGGATAGTTAACGATCAAATGCTGATTTGAGAGTTTACTAGCCATCAATCCCGCTTAGCGGGATGGGATCTTGAGGCTAGAGTTGTGTGTTCGTTGGACAGGCGGACACACAACTCTGATCTCAAGTGATCAGCTTTGTCCTTCCCTGGTTTACAGGGCGGGGACGAGGGTTAGGTTTTGAGCTTGGGTTTGTTCAGGCGCTCTCAATTGCGGGAGTGTTTCTGAGCTTGCTGACAAGTGCACATTAACAAGTGAACGAAGGAAATTTACCTCGCAGATATGCGAGGAGATGAAGAGTGTAAGATGAGTGGTGAATTTTCATGATTGCTAGATCGAACTTTCTGTAAGACACACGTGGAGTCATAGTTGTCGCTATAGAACTCACTCGAGGAAAGAATATAAGTCTTTCTTGGTGTGAGTTCTATAGAGGGATTTTTAAGTAATCTAAACACATCGATGTTTTTTAATCGATATCGACATTGGGGGAATTTTCAAGTCTAGTACGACTATCCCATGATTGTGTAGATTTTTGTCTCACATATCAAACAAGTCACATCCCGTGTCAACTCGCGTTGGCATCGGACCACTATGTAACCAGCAGGCACTCCGCAAGGATAGTCTGTTCGGAAATCCACATTGAAGGAGCCATATTATGGCACGCAAGGATAAGAAAGGTAAGAAGAAGGATCAAGTCGTTGAATCCGGTGAGCAGGTTGAAGGCGAGAAGCCCAAAACCAAGAGTCCGAAAAAGGCTCAGGCTCACGGCAGAGTGAAACGCATGCGAACGGTTAGCCGTCCACGTACGCGTGATTTACATCACCTGCTTGCGGAAGAGAGCGACGCTTCACAGGAGGTAGAGTTCGAGTAGGGATATACCTCGGCTTTCTTACCAGTCGGTCACCTTCTTGGTGATCGACTTTTTACCTATTTACCAGATGCCGCTGTCGAATGCAGTTTTGGCGTCTGTTTCCTTTGATTTTGGTCTACGCGGAATCCTCCGTGTTGATCAGCAAGATACGTGTCGCTACAGAAAGGAGGTGCCAGGATGGTACTTTTCGCGACAAAAAAAACTGGTAGGAGGTGGGGGTTCATCTTGGCTCTCCTGATTACCGCTGTATTTATTTCGTCGTGCGGGGACGTACGCGTGTACAACGACGACGGAACATATCAGGATGTGCCGTACGAGGTCTGGCTTGCGAATGCACAGGCTACCGATAATGCGCGGACGCAAGTCGCATATTACGGTACGCCGACCTTTACGCCATCGCCGACCTTTACGCCATCGCCGACGAGTACGTTGTTACCGACCTTGACCCCGACAATCACTCCTTCGCCCACACCCACGCCTTTTACCGGGTACTGGGTTGTAGACAACAAAGCAGGAGAGGTGATCCACGAAGCCGAATTCCAACCGGAGTGCGGTGGTGAGTGGGGATATCCAGGAATGGATGTCTGGCGGGTGGAAAACGGTCAGCTGGTAGAAATGGTTTGCAGTACGCCCTGGAACCGGCCGCAGAACATGGCAATCAAAGCCGTGCTGTATGTCGGACTTGGGTTTCTTTCATTCGTGGGCATCCTCATTGGCGCGAGTGAATTACGAAAGTACAAGTTAGCGCGCGCGCGAAAAGCCGCGAGTCAGAACAACGGACAACGTCGACTTACTGCATCCTCGAGCGGTCAGGCTGGTTCAGCGGATGAAATCGCAAACTTTATCCGGCTCGTGAGTCAGGTGGACGGTCCGTTGGCTATCCGGCTATACGAATTTCGCAAGGCGAACCGTCCCTTGCTATTGGCGCGGTCGGCTCGTACCGTCGAGGCCTTTTCCGAGATTGTTGAGGAAATGGACTTCGTGTTGTTCGAACAAATTCAATCCGCACTGCAACGACAGGCGGCTATCACCAAAAGGAGTTAGGCAGTCATGAAAAAGTTTCTCGTTATTGCACTTCTCGTGATCGGTATTGGCGGTTTCCTATACTTCAACAGTATGACCGACCAGACAGCCGATCCCGCCGCCACAGTGCCTCAGGCACCGTCGAATAACATCGGAGGCGACGTGAATGTATGTGTAGGTTCGGCCGACTATTGCAAGGGGCTTGTGGACACAGAGCAACAGGCGCTGGAGTACCAGAACGAGCAGTTCAATCTTCAATTGACCGCCATGGCTCCCACACCCGTTCCGACAAAGTCGCCGGATGAAATTACCCGAGACAACCGTGAACAGGATGCGCGGACAAACGTGTTGATCGTCGCTTTCTGGGCGATGGTCGTCATTGGCATCCTTGCGGGGCTGTCGTGGATTGCCTGGCAATTGTACTGGCACTTCATGATTAAGGCGCCCCGGGATGAAAGCGCGGCTGACATTCGGGAAAGCAAAAACGGACAATTGCTCGTTGCCCGTTTGCCCGGAGATGTCAACCACGTTGATGCCAAAGACCAATGGCTGGCGCTTGACCGCAATGCGAAAGGCGCGCAACTCATTCACATTGACGGCAATGGCATTGCACACCAACTGCAACTGTCCGACGATGCCGCCAAATATGTGGCGATTGCCAATGCCATGAGTGAAGCGGCGAGCCGGGATCAGGCGCGTGTGTTCATGCAACAGTTGCTTGATCAGTGGACGCGCGGCGCCAACACCACGATTCAATCGCTCGGCGATGCCGCAGCAAAATGGCGTGGAAGCGGACGCAGACAGCGTGTACCATCCAAGATGACGCAACTTACGAAACCGGAATCCGCGGACGGCAAGAAGGATAAAGGAGATCCGAGTAACACAACGACTACATGGTCGTAATATTTCTTTCGTTCCTTGACCTACGGTCACACAGAGATTTAGGCCCCTTCGGCCCTCGCCTTTTGGCGTGTCTCTGTGTGACCTGTTGTTTCGAGTTCCGAAGCGATGCGTTTCGGAATTCAGAACAACAGTCCGGCTTTGCCGGACGGTTGTCGCCGATCCGCTGATCGGTACACCGCAAAAGCGTGGCTGCTACCGAGGCGGGGAGGTACGATATTGTGCTTTGTACGTGTGTTGTGCGTATGCTCAATGCGTGTATAAATGCGCACCTTTACATCCTGATTGTTCTATATAAGAGAGCCAAAACTTGTAGTTTTGGGTCATGTGGGTGTTGTAGGCATATTCCTGAAACTTTGTGATCGGTCTTTAGGTGTGGCAGCTATGATTTTGCCGGGAAATTTGAGTTTCCCGTCGGGATCATAGCTGTTTACATCAAGTAATTCATCCAAACTATTTTTCATCTGTAAAGCAGAGAAAGGAGATGATATCTATCACAAATATATAGACTGTAGTTCTTCGTTGGTTTCTACGAAACCATTTGTTACGGGGGAAGTGGATTTTAAATTTCGCAAACTGTAACCGTTCTACAACAAAGGAGTATGTCATGAACAACAAACGGACTCTCGTCCCTTGGCTGATTATCGCGATTCTCGCCCTCACTGGGTGGTTTCGCATCAGCCAAATCAACAACAGCGCCGAAGCCAAGCAGCTCGAAGCTGAGCGCTCGGTGCTCGTCAACTCGCCCGACTGGGTTGCCAGCGAGCATCCCGGGTACGACCCTGAGGACCCCATGGGCGTCAAGTTCGGTTTTACCGGGCTTGCGTACATTTTGGGCGCGTTCCTCATTCTCTCCGCCATCCAGATGGGTTTTTCGGCGCTTGGCAGAGCCGTGACTCGCAAAGGGAGGCGTGATGAATAAGAAAACGCGAAAGCGCGTCTTTGGTCTCGCCTTGGTTGCCATTCTGGGAATTGTCCTCATTTGGCAAGGAGCAAGCGGCGGCACGCAGGCAAATGAGATGGCGTTGCCCACTATCCTGTACACCGGCACGCCAACCGAAGAAGCGGTACGCACCGAAACGGTCACGGCCACGCCGGAGCCCACGGTAACGCCCGACACATCGAACGAATGGACGGTAAATGATACAACACCGAATTATGACCCCAACGACCCGTATGGGGTGAAATTCGGCATGGCCGGCATGGGTATCATCCTGCTGGTAATCCTGCTTCAAGGAATCGGCGGGTATATCGAAGACAATTGGAGAAAGAGGTAAACAAAATGAAACGTGCGTTTTTTATCCTCCTGGTCGTAGGTTTCATCGGTGTGCTTGTGTTCAACGGCATCAGCAACGCCATTGACGCGCGCAACGCCGAAAAAGCGGCTCAGGAACTCGTTACTCAGCAGGAAGCCCAGAGGGTCATGGAAAGCCTGCCGGACTGGGGGAAGACGCTCATCATCACGATTGGCGTTTTGTACGGCATGGAGACCTTCGGTCCCACCTTGCTCGTCACTTCAGCCATGACCATGCTCGGAGGATTGGTGGTCATCATCATCTTCCTGATGCAGGTGCTGACGCTGTTTTCGCGCCCGAACAGCGCTGCGGCGTATCAGTATTCGTTCAAGTCGTCGCTTGTCATCGCGGGGATTATCGTCGTCATCGGCGGGATTATGATTTACAATATCCCCGGCGGCGGCGACTTGGTGCGTAAGCTCGCGTTCTACGCGGGAGTCTTCGGGTTCTTTGCCATGGGCGGAGGATTCGGATTGCGCATCAGCGGCGGTAAGTTCAAATCGGAAACAGATGAGCATGGCAACATGACAACGGAAGCTGACGGTCCGAAGGTCGCTATGTCCATCTCAGGTCGGAATCGCACGTCGAAGGATTCCGACGTAACGGTAAATTGGGGGTAAGGAGTACCCCATGAACATTTCTACGCTCACACTCGTCATCATGAAACAGGACGAGCCGCTCGTTCGTGCCAAAGTCCGCCTGCTCGGTAGCGGCATCGACGTGGAAACCACGACATCCAACAAGGGACTCGCCACGTTTAATGCCAAAGGCTGGGGCGGCAAAAAGGTTGACATCTTGGTCAATGGTCAGCCCATAAAACAGGGAATGGAGATTCCCAAGGACCACCCGAACGGCGCGCCGAAGGCGACCATCGTTATCGGCGGCGCGCCCGCTGGTCACGACGCCCATGCGCCCGCTGGTCACGACGCCCATGCGCTCGCTGAAGAAGAGCAAGAGGGCTACGTCGTGATCGTCCGTGACACCAAGCGTGACCCTATCGAAGGAGCCGTGGTTCGCGTGGACAAGAGCGAGGCGTACTTCACGGATGAAGAAGGCGTTGCCATTGTGCCGTTCTTCGACAAGGACACGGAAGTCGAAATCTCGGCGCCCGGATACGAAACCAAAAAGCAGATGATTGAAGCGGACGACGAAACGGTCAAAGTCCTGCTCACCTCTGCCGCAGGCGTGGGAGATAGTCCGATCAACTGGATGAAGGTCGTCTGGTTGATGATCGCCTTGCTTCTGATTGGCGGTATCGTGTACGGCGTGTCGCGCATCAATCCTGCACAGGGCGGCGCGGCGCAAAGCGGCTTCAGCCTGACGATGAATCTGGGCGACCCGGTGACTCGCGGCATGATGATCGCGTCCACAGTCGTGGCGCTGGTTATCGGTCTTGTAGGTCGCTGGCGCGTTGGGCAAGTCGGAGACATCGTTCTGGCTCTCGTGTTCGTCATCGCCGCGGCTGTCTCTGGCGCGCTCGCGAAGTTCCATGTAGACCCGTCTCTGCTCGTCAGTATGCCCTCGCAAGTGCAAACGGCGATTGGCTGGTTGGAAGACGCGCGTCTTGTCATCTTCTGGGTCGGGTTGGCGATTATGTACGCCGCCGCAATCCTGAATACGCCGGATTTCACCAGTCCTGGCGTGGCATGGGACCTCATTTCGCTCGTTATCTACTCGACTGGGTTCCGCATGGGACTGGGCTTTGCAAGCATGGATGACTTCACGCTCGTTGTCCTGCTTAAGGGCTTTGCCACCTTGCATTATCTGGCGGATATGTTCCAGCTTCCTCAGCTCATCCTGCGTAAGGATGTGGAACACCGTTTCGAGCCGGTCGTGTTTGCAGTCCTCACCGCAGCGTTTTACGTGATGCTGAGCCGCGCTATCCCGCAAGGGTGGGCGCTCGGAGCCGTTGGGCTGACTGCGGGGCTGTTCGCTGAGATAACTGAGGAAATCAGCAAGCGGTTGGACCCTTCCAACCTTCCGACAGGTATCCGTGTGGTAGCGGATTTTATCAAAACCAACAAGGCAGACGGCGTCCTGATCGCGGTGATTGGGGCAACTTTATTTGCTTTGTTCGGCGTCAAATGAACAATCAGGAAGGAGGTATATTGCTTGGGTGTGTGCCCGTTTACCACAATCGTGGTACACACCCAAGCAGTTCTTTTTTGTAACAAAAAAATTGACATTATTGACCTATAGTTATATAATAATTACCTATGACAAAGATAGCTGCAAAAGAAATTGGTCTAACTGTTTTACGTCTACCGAAAGCGATACAGGAGGCTGCTGTGTTATTTAGAAAAAATAATAGAGTTTCCCTACCTGTAGAACATCAACCCGAAGACGCATCTGGATTTGAAGTTCCAAAAGGAATTGATGTAAGCACAGAGGAGGGTCGAGCAGCTCTTAAACGATATCATCGCGTTAAGACACGGCGAGCAGGCCTCCGTACTTTCCCGGGCGTTCATATTGAGCCTGGCACGTTAGAATCCATGCTAGGAAGTGTTACTGTCGGGGAAACCGATGAACTCCCTAGTAAACCACCGTTTCTTAAGGATTACGCAAAGAAGCGCGTAAAAAGACGTGATTCTGTAGAACGTGGAGTAAAATCTGCTCAAGTGTTAATTGAAGATACCGCACGACTTGATGATATGTTCCGTCATACCGATCATACAGTGACTATGGAAGAGCGGCAGGCACAAGCGAGAAAAAAACTTGATGATCTCGATGAAAAGATGGGTGCTTCAGTTAAGTGGGATCAAAGCGATGCAATGCAACCAACTGTTTCTGCGACAGTGAAGTGGGAATAAACACAGCCTCGCGAGTTATACGCATTGCCACTTGGAGATTTTCCCTTTTTCTGTTCCTGGTGTATACTTTTATGTATGGACACTGGAGGTAAATCAAAACCGCTACGAGTTGCCCTGACCAAGGAGATGCAAGGAGCTGTGATCCACGAAACAGGCTATGCAGGTGGGCCAGAACTTCCTGTAATAGGGGGCAAACCGGATAAAGCTACGCAAAACATCTCACTGAGCTCCTAAGTCAATTGAATTTTCGCCGCAAGAAGAAAGTAGTCCCTCCTTCCGAGTAGAAATAATTTAGTTAAACTAGATTGTTAGAGTAATCACGCTGTGCTCCTAAAGGTATTGGTTTGTGTCTCTTGATGTTTTTTTCTACTATCGGGCCGGAGATTCGTTTCCTTTCTTACCACCTCGCGGTTTTCAAAGAGAACGAATACAAGCACCTTAACAAACGGGAGAATAAGGTACGACATTTTTGGGAGTCCCATACGGAGAACATACTTGTCCTCTGTATCGGTCTACCAACAATCAATCTATGGAGGCCACCCCGAACAATTTCACCAAAAAACAGATGTCATCAACCGTTTCATATCGACCAATCGGAGGAGTCATGAAAAACCAACTGCTCGAAAAGTTCCACAATTCCCTGAGTAAAATCAAATGGAATAAAGCTGGTCTCGTGGCGCTATACATTGTGCTCGGTCTTACGTCTGCCGGCATTCTGGCGTTGTCCTTGTCGGACATCCGACGGTTACCCCTCGTCAGAACCCGGGCAACATGGTTATAACCCTCGTTCTTTTTCTGGGCACAGGAATCCTCATTTACATCTTTCGAGGTGGAGGACGCCGGAAAAAATAAGGTCTATGCCGCTTATCGACTGGAGGAGCTCATGCGAACGAAAAAATCACTAACCGTTTCACAATGGATCAGTTTTTCTTTGAAGATCCTGTTCGGCGTTTTCGTCGCCGCATTGGTACTGGGAATGATTGCTGACAGTCATGCTGTTTCTTCTTTGGTCGCACGCAATGCTTCACCCATAGGATATATCTGCCTCACGGGTATCGTGCTATACCTGCGAACGAAATTTGTGGACTGTATGTTCGACGGAATGTAGTTTGCACGCGCGTTTTGTAATAAGGGCAGGCCTTTTTGCTTGCCCTTTGTGTATTCACTTGCATTATGCAAGTTTTCATAAACGCCGCATGATTTCTTTGCGCTCCATTTCTTTTTTTTTGCCTTCATGCCTTGTTCTCCCGTTTTCTTTTTTCACAGTCCGACCTTCTTAATTTGTTATAATGCCTATATTCTATGGTAGAAGCGTCATCCGAGCGTTCCCGTCAACTCGTCTCAACGACACCACGGGCCAAAGAAATACCCGTGACCCGCGAAGTGTCTAAACCCGCGGAAACGGCGGTGTCTATACGTCCCACCATTGCCATGGAAAAGCACTCACCCGAGGCGATTAAAGCTAAAAAGATCGCCAAAAAGCCCTTGCCTGCGTTGTGGGGGAATAGGGCGGAGTTTTTGCCGGCAACAACCGCGTTTTTCAAAAACTGCGGTATCGATCCTGAGCGGGTAAATCCCGTGCCGATGGGTGAGGGGCTTACCAATGTGGTGTTTGCCTATCAGGCGCCGGATGGATCGAGCAAGGTGGTCAAAATCGCGCGCGAGATGCGCAAAGGATTTATGAGCGCGGGATACGAACACGACGCGGACAATATCGCACTGGTACGGAAGTACTTTGGCGCGTATGCAGTGCCGACGGAAATCCGCAAAGACCCCGCTTCACCGAAATATCTTATCCTGCAGGACGCGATTGCAGGGAAACCCGTGACGAATAAATTAGAGAGCCAATCGATCCGCGCGCAGCTGACTGATTTGGCGCGGTTAAACCGGGAGATGATGCGGCAAACCGGTCATTCGCTTGATTTTATTGGCGTTCCCGGTTTTCTTACGTGGTTGCGTCATCAATTCCGTCAGATTATTACCCGGAAAAGCGAATTCCATCTTTCTAATATTCATGTCGATCAGCACGGGAAACTCAAAATAATCGATGAAGGATTGCTCCGCTTTAAGAATGTACCGTTCAAGCAGTGGGTAGTCGCCAATATCGGTTTCCTTACTAATCGGCTTATCATGCGCCTCTACTTTGGTGTCGATCTGCAGCCACATGTAGGCTAAAAGATAATATTGTCTGATGGTGGTTGGGATTTTCTTCGCGCTCTTTCTTCCATTTTTCGTGCGGCCGCTTCTTCTTCTATTTGGGCAAGACGCGCATATTCCTGTCCTAGATTTGATTGAAATCCGCCATACGACAGCTTGCGGGCAGCTGTAAGGGTGCCTTGTGGCGTAAGGCGGATATGACCACGCGTGTGCCGGTCATGCCGGGCGGTGTGTAGACTTCTTTTTTCATGTTCGCGGGGGGTGAGTCCGGCAACCTCCGCGTGACCAAGCGCATACTGAGGGCGTTCGTGTCTCCGGGCACGGAAGGGTATGGCTCTCGTTTCCTGGGTGAGTTCGCTTCGGGTGACGATTATTTCTCCGCGGCGGGGTTGGATAGCTTTTCCGAGCAGTTTATCAGCAATATTTCTGCCAAATGTTACTCCGAGGCTTAAGACATCTGCCCACACTTCATCATGAGTGAGGCCGTCCGTACCAACTTCAGCTCCATGTTCATCAAATGTGCGCTGATCGATCGAATGATCAGGCCGCAGATACTTCCGTTCGGGTGAGCGTGGCGTAAATCCCATACCCGTATTATACCAAGCATTGTCATTTCAGCCGGTATCACACGATATGATAGAATTGCCCAATAGTCATCTCGAAGGAGTAATTACGATGCTCGATTGGATTTTCAGCTTGCCCCGCACCACAATGCCTAGATTATCAGATTGTAGGTCGGGTTTATACGCGACAATGTATTTTCTCAGTACTATGATCATGATTTCGTGGGTGCGGGGCTTGCTTTCCTCCCACACAGCCTTTCCGTTCGGCTTTTCAGTACTATCCGTACACGCTTCACAGGGCGGCTCAGCGGGACTTCGAGGAGTGAAAAGGAGGCGGATATGCTAGATTGGATATTTGCACTCCTCTCGCACGATTTAGGAATAGACTTAGGAACGGCGAATACGCTCGTGTATGTAAAAGATAAAGGCATCATGATCCGTGAGCCTTCGGTCGTCGCCCGGCACAAAAAAACAAAACGGGTAATCGCAATCGGTAAAGAAGCCAAACACATGCTGGGGCGTACCCCCGAAACCATCGAGGCATTACGTCCGCTCAAAGATGGGGTGATTGCTGATTTTGACGCAACCGCCGCCATGCTTACGCATTATATCCGGCTCGTGCACATGCAACCCAAGCGCCCTGGTTTTCCCAGTATTCCAAAGCCAAAAGTTGTCGTGGGTATTCCTTCCGGTGTCACCGAGGTGGAGCGGAGAGCTGCCGCAGAAGCCGCGATTATGGCGGGCGCCCGCGAAGCATATCTTATCGAGGAACCGATGGCGGCAGCAATCGGCGCCGGGCTTCCTATACAGGACAGCCGGGGGAGTTTTATCTGTGATATCGGCGGCGGCACCACGGAGATTGCCGTGCTTTCGTTGGGAGGGATAGTCGTAAACCGTAGTATCCGGACCGCGGGAGACGAAATGGATGAGGCAATCGTTTCGTTTGTCCGGCTGAAACACTCGTTGCTTATCGGAGAACCGACGGCGGAAGATGTCAAAATTGCCGTGGGTAGTGCGTATCCTACGGATAAAACCGACCGGCAGACGGTCGTCCGGGGGCGCGATATAGAAACCGGGCTACCCCGGAGTGTACGGCTCTCAGAAACAGAAGTGCGGGAGGCACTGTCACCCGTGGTGCACGAGATAGTCGAAGCAATCGCGGAAACCATCGAAGAAACTCCTCCCGAGCTCGTCGGAGACATCATGGAGCATGGCATCGTGCTTGCTGGTGGCGGCAGTAAATTGCGGGGTATTGATAAGCTCATTGCCACCGAGCTCAAGATGCCTATTTGGATAACGGACGACCCACAGACCGCCGTTGTTCGGGGATGCGGCAAGCTCCTCGACGATGAGGTGTTGCTCGCAAAGGTGAAAATCGCCGCGCGCAAGGTATAATAAGACATAATGCGATTTGCCTCTTTCATTTCTTCGATTACCGAACCCATGGTGTTGGTTTTTGTGGTGATGTTGTTGGGCGGATGGCAGGTAGGGTTACGCGGTACGGCGTGGATGTACTATGTCGCGTATCTTCTGTTCACTTCAGCGGTAGTTTGGATTGCGCGTATATACGCAGTGAAAACTCTCCGTACAAACTGGGATATATCTGACCGGCCGAAAAGAGTGCAGTCGCTTATTCTGTTGATAGCGGTAAATATAGGTGTGCTCGTTGGGTTGTTGCTCTGGAACAATCAGGGACTTATCCGTTTTGGGAGTATGCTGCTGTTGTGGCTTGTCGGGTTTTCTCTTATTACCTTTAAGACGAAAATATCCGGTCATATGGCGGTGCTGGTACTTGCAACCGGATTGTTGCTTTACTGGTTTGGGGTAGCCGCTTTTCCTTTGGTGTTTTTATTGCCTATCGTTGGTTGGTCGCGTTTGGTACTCAAGCGTCACACGCTTATTGAAGTAATCGGGGGAACATTATACTCGGCGATATTTTTTCTTCTTTCTGTTTTTGTATATACATTTTTCACCTAACGTATGGTCAAACTAGGAAGCGCGTTTTCAGACAATCTTGTCTCTTCGGGCAGGCTCCGCTCGAAGCAAAAATCCGATGACCCGCCATGGTGGGCGGGGGCCGGCCGGGCGCTCATATTTGCAAGTGTTCTTTGCGTCGGTTTTTTTATTTTGTTGTGGCGGTTATTTGATCTTACCGTCATACGCGGACGGGAATACCGGTTGCTTTCTGATACGAACCGCACGAGGGATTTGGTCCGTCACGCGCCCCGCGGATTGTTGCTAGACCGTACTGGCAAGCCATTGGTAAGTAATACCCCCCAATACCGTCTCATAAAACCGTGTGATGGCAGTGACGCCGCGGAGTGTGTTTCATATCTTTCTCAGGAAGAAGGTGACCGGTTGATCCGTTTGGGAAGTCTTCCTGGCGGACAATACATCGAAGTCGATTACGAACGCAGATATCTCTATGGTGACGCGCTAGCGCACGTGGTGGGTTACACCGGAGAATTGTCCCGTGAAGAACTAGATAGTGAGTTTTATAAAACCCGTAATTACCGGTTGGGTGACCGGGTAGGCCGTATGGGCGCGGAAGCGGTGTATAATGAGCGCCTTCGTGGCAGGGATGGGAAGGAATTGGTGGAAATAGATTCAAGCGGAAAAATACTCCGGACGCTTGGTCATCAGGAAGAACTCGCCGGAGAAGATGTCACCCTGTCACTCGACGCGACGTTATCCCGCGTTGCGGCAAACGCGTTCCCCCCCGGTAAAAAAGGAGCCATTGTTGTGGCTAAGCCTTCGAGCGGTGAAATACTTGCGATGTACTCGAGCCCCGGATTTTCGCCGGACGCATTTACCGTCGGTATGTCTCAGGCAGAGTATGACCGCCTCATGAATAACCCTGATTTACCCATGTTTAACCGCGCGATCGGTGGGGTGTATCCTCCCGGGTCCACGTTTAAAATCGTTACCTCCGTTGCGGGTTTGGAAGAGGGCGCTATTACAAAATCAACCATTGTCGAAGATACCGGGGTCATTACTATCGGGCCTTTTAGCTTTCCCAACTGGTACTTTTTGCAATATGGTAAGACTGATGACGCAGTGGACGTTGTCAAGGCAATGAAGCGCAGTAACGATATATTTTTTTATAAAACAGGTGAGTGGATTGGTATTACTAAGCTCGCAGAGTGGGCGAGGAAAGTGGGTATCGGAAAGCCGCTTGGCATAGAGCTTTCCGGAGAAGCCGGTGGGCTGATGCCGGATCCCGCATGGAAAAAAACGCGGTTTGATACGCCGGCGGATAAAATTGCGAGAAATGACGAATGGTATTTGGGAGACACGTATCACGTGTCGATTGGGCAAGGATATTTGTTGACGACTCCGCTTGCGGTCAACGCCTGGACAAATGTGATTGCAAATGGAGGAAAATTATGTACCCCTACAATACAAAAGTTGCACTCGTTGCGGGCAGAGCGGGAAAACTGTAAGGACTTGGGGATTAAGAAGGAAACAATTACCGTTGTTATGCGTGGCATGGAGGAAGCCTGTGCCGCGGGTGGGACAGGATGGCCGCTTTTTAACTTCGCGGTCAGTAAAGCGAGCGGCGGAACAGATGTAACCCCCGGTGCCACACCGTCTGCTATGCCAAAAGTACCGGTTCCGGTGGGCTGCAAAACAGGAACTGCTGAGTTTGGCGATCCCAATGATCATACCCACGCCTGGTTTACCGTGTTTGCCCCGCTTCCTGACGAGCTTATTCCAAGTGATATAAAAGCGACGGAAAATTATATTGACGGGAATCCTGAGATATCTGTTACTGTGCTCGTGGAAGGCGCGGGTGAAGGAAGCGATGTCGCAGCTCCCGTTGCTAAAAAAATTCTGGAAGAATGGTTTAGCCGCTAATGGAGGAAGTCGATATCCACTAGCAGCATCCGGTGGTCAGACCCGAATGTCCGTTTCCCAATTTCCTGATACACCACCCGTGCCTCTTCCGGTATCAGAATATGGTCAAACTGAAGACGCGGAAATTTTGTGAAAAATGTCGACTGGTTTTTAAAAATATTGGTAAGACCCAATTGCGAAATAATCCGTTCAAATTCTTTCCGTTCATTAAGAAAGTACCCCTTAAGGGTAAAACCCCGTGTCCACCCGGAAAGTACATTCAGGAGTTTTGAGTCCATAATATTGAAATCCCCACAGACGATGGCAGGCACGGTCGCGTCAAGTTCGCCGGCGAGAGAAACGAGACTCGCGAGCCTGTCACCCATGCTTATGGCGCATGATAGTCTGGTGCTCGCAATCTGGAGGATACGATTTTCGTATCTGATGGAGATAATAGACGCGCTATGGTTTTCGGTAATGCCCCGGATAAATGAGTACATAACGCGCGTCATAAGCGACCGGTGAGTTGCCCTGTGGAGGTTGGCAATTTTTTGACTGACCGGCCGGTGTTTTGTGAGGATACAAGT
>DJJA01000002.1:0-17374 GCA_002433895.1 Candidatus Gottesmanbacteria bacterium UBA6580 | reverse complement strand
TTATTGATCTCAACAAGCCGAAGTTCAGGAACTTCCTGAAGACAGAGGATATCTGGCTTATACGAAAGTGCGTGCGAGATAAGCTTCATGATCCGTTTATTTGCTGCCCGCACGTTCCAGGTAATAATTCTCATAGGTATATGTAGAGCCTATATTTTAGCAGGTATATGCATGTGTCGTGCATGTACGTTGTGTTTTTTCCCGTTCGCTGGTATTGTAAAATGCCGTTATATGACCAGCACAAAAAGCAAACCACGGACAAAAAAAAGATGCGTTATCATCGGCGCCGGTCCCGCCGGATTAGGAGCCGGGTGGCGGCTTATGGAGCTGGGGCACACGGACTTTGTGATTTATGATAAAAACCCCTACGTTGGCGGGTTAGCTACATCATTTGTTGATGACGCCGGATTTACGTGGGACATCGGCGGTCATGTGCTTCACTCCCATTATCCCTATTTCGACCGGATGTTTGAGACGGTTATGAATAATGATTACTTCACTCACCAACGTGAAAGCTGGGTGTGGATATACGATCGGTTTATCCCGTATCCTTTTCAAAACAATATTCACCGCCTGCCGGTCAAAGCACTTCATGAATGTCTGAAAGGATTGTATCTGGCAGCCAAGGGTAATCCCAAAAAACTTCGTACATTTGCCGATTGGATTACTGCATCGTTTGGTCCAGGTATAGCGAAGCATTTTATGCTTCCCTATAACCGCAAAGTTTGGGCATATCCTCCCGATAAAATGAATTATCAGTGGGTTGGTGACAGAGTTGCTTCGGTCGATATTTCCCGGATTGAGCAGAATATAAAAACAAAGCGCGATGATGTGTCTTGGGGACCAAACGCAGTATTTCACTTCCCGAAAAAAGGCGGCACGGGTGCTATTTGGGAGCATGTCGCCGACAGGTTTCGTTCACACATCATGTTAAACCGTGAGGTGATGAGTCTGGATTTGAAAAAAAAGGTTGTGTACTTATCAGACGGATCACACGATATCTATGATGTTCTGTTTACGACGATGCCGCTGGATGTATTGGCGAAAAAACAAAAAGATATAGTGTTGCCTTCTGCAGCAAAGCTGCATCACTCAACGGTGACGATAGTAGGGATTGGAATAGCTGGCACACCTCCTGAGACCCTTTTAACCAAATGCTGGATGTATTTTCCGGAAAACATAGCACCATTTTTTAGAGCAACAGTGTTTTCTAATTATTCGCGTTTCAATGCACCAAAGGGTGCATGGTCGCTTATGACGGAGGTTGCATCTTCGCGATATGTTCCGTTGCCGCAGGGGGACATCGGAGCCTTGGTACTTGAAGGAGCGAAGCAAACAAAATTATTGCCAAAAGGGGCTAAGATAGAAAGTCTCTGGACGTTCCGTTCTGAGTATGGGTATCCTACTCCTACGTTGAATCGTGATACATATTTATTACAGACATTGCCCGCGCTAGAAAAATTTGGCGTGTATTCACGCGGACGTTTCGGAGCGTGGAAGTATGAGGTAAGCAATCAGGATCATACATTTATGCAGGGAGTAGAATGGGTAAATCATGTGCTGCAAAATGAGGAAGAGATAACGGTACATAATCCCGCAAAGGTGAATGGAGTGAAGCGATGAACATCCTTATTATTACCGCCACTTATCCTCCAAGTGCAAATGGGGTAGCCGTTTCTACGAAGCGAACTGTTTCGGAATTACGGAATCGCGGTCACAGGGTTGTGGTATATGGACCCAAATTAATGGGCGTATCGGAGTCGGACTATGTCTCGGCACCGACGATACGTATCGGGTTATTCGGATTACGTGATTACCCCATCGCCATACCGCACACGGTAAACGCGATTGTCGATAAATTACCCAACATTAACTGGGATATTATCCACGTACATCATCCGGTTGTCGCGGGTCCGCTTGCGTTGAAGCTGGGTAAAAAACTCCGCGTCCCGGTAGTTTTTACTTATCACACGAGGTATGACCAATACATAGAACATTTTGTCGGTTTACCGCAATTTATGAAACGATCATTTCATAAGTGGATCTACGAACACATGCTGTTATCCACATTGCGTTCGTTTGACGGCGTCATTGCGACGACGACATGGCTTAAGGATTTGCTGAAAAAAAGTATCCCGGGAACGCCCGTATATTACGCTTCGACCGCCGGGCTTACAAAGCCATTTCTTACTCGCAGGTCGAAACAATCGCTCCGAAATGAACTTGGTTTACCGCCGGATGAACCGGTGTTTCTCAGTGTTTCCCGTCTGTCAAAAGAAAAACGTACTGATATATTGCTCAGCGGATTTTTGCACTGGGCAGACCGACACAAGAAAGGAATGTTGGTGATTATCGGAGACGGAGCAAACAGAAAACATCTGGAGGCGATGGCACGAAAATCTCCTCACCTTACCAGGGTAAAATTTATGGGCAAAATACCAAACGAAAAACTGCACGACTGGTATAGTTGTGCCGACGTATTTTTGTACAGCTCGATAACCGATACGATCGGGATTAATATTTTGGAAGCAATGTCCGCTGGCTTACCTGTGGTAGCGCCGGATCATATGACGACGAGGGAGATTATTGTTTCCGGAAATAGTGGAGTTTTATATCAAGGCGATGCGCTAAACATGGGAAGCGCTATTGATACCGCTTTCGCCCGAAGAAAGAGTATGGCAAAACATGCTATCGCAGTATCAAAAAAGTATCATGTCAGTATTACCGTCGGTGAGCTGACAAAGATTTATGAAACGGTCATCGGCACGCACAAAAAGCATACATAACGCCTCGGTGATAGCGCGGCGTTCTCTTTCTGAGTGTATAACCGACATCGGGTTTACTGCTGGATCTCATCATTTCGTTGACCTTTGGGCGCGGGACAGTTTGTTTGCCGGCTTTGGGGCAAATAGCGTAGGGATGAGTAAGGTATCCAAAAAAACCATTGAGACATTTTTAGGATATCAGCGGGAAGACGGACTTATCCCGTTTCTCATCCGCAGGAGTAAACTTACGATCGGAAAATATTTCGGCAGACACGAATACTATAGAACGCCTCGCCAACAATTCCGGTCTAGCCAGTCCGGCGGCATTGTGCCCGATGGTGGACTGATGACCATAATCGTCGCCCGTGCCTACATAGAAACAGCTCACGACGCATTATTTTTTCGGAAGAACAGGGAATCACTGCTTCGCGCGATAAGCTGGTACCAACAAAAATTCGGTAACACGCTTATACGTGAGTGGTTCCAGTGTGAATGGGCTGATGCCGTATTAAAAACGGGACGTACCCTCTATACCAATGTGTTGTATTGGAAAGCATTAGGTGATGTGTCTTGGATGCTTCATCATGTCGGAGAGCGCCGGAATTCCCAGGAATTTCTCAGGCGGCAGGAGGTGGTAGGACGGGAAATACGAGCACACTTATGGAACGGTGTGTATTTTGCCGATTGGAGAAATGTGTGGCGGCATGATTATTTCGCAGCGCATGCCAATATGCTTGCAATTATTTTTGGGCTTGCATCGCGCGTTGAGGCGACGTCTATTCTTTCCTATGCGGCTTCCTCGTGTTGGCATGATTTTACGTTGGAAACGAACGATCCAAAGTATCCCATATGGCGGATAGCACCAATAAACCATGTGACGGGAACAGCAGACTATCACAACAGAGGGTGTCTTTGGCTACAGCCGGGAATTCTTTATGCGATGGCGCTTTATAAAACCGGGAAACGTAGCAAGGCAGCAGAAGTCTTGGAAGGCATTGCTAATAAGATCATTGCGTATGACGGGGTGTACGAAGTGTACGAAAAAACGGGAGAACCGGTGAAACGATTGTTATACCGCGCGGAGCATCCGTTTGCCTGGTCGGCAGGATTATTTTTATGGGCGGTTCATGAGATAGTTGGCTGACCGATATGATATTCTGGAGATTGTGTGAACGGGGATACCGCGTATTTTGTCGCATTTTCCTTATTTCCGGGCATCGGACCGGTGCGGTTTACACTTCTGTACGACTACTTTGGTTCAGCCAAAGCCGCGTGGGAAGCGCCGCTTACTGAATTGAAAGCGATACGGCTCGGTGACCGGCTGAGCGAGCAGCTGGTACATTTTCGGAATACGCTGGATATTGCTTCGTACTTTTCGCGATTAGAAAAACTCCATGTGGTGCCGCTAACGGTACTGGATGCCAAATATCCGGCATTACTCCGGGAAATTCCCGACGCGCCCTTTGTGTTATACGTGCTGGGTAAAAAACGGGAGCAGCCATTGCGGCTTGAACGGACAATCGCGGTTGTGGGCACCCGGCGTATGACCCCCTACGGCAAAGAGGTGACCGGGCGGTTCGTGACGGAGCTGGTGGCACAAGGGTTTACGGTTGTGTCCGGAATGGCATATGGCATAGACGCTGCAGCGCATTGGGCAGCGATACACTCAGGCGGAGGAACCATAGCGGTATTAGGTTGCGGTATTGACATCATCGCTCCCCCAGGTAATGCTAGGTTGTATCAGGCAATCGCCGGAGGAGGAGGGGCGATCGTTTCGGAGATGCCGCTGGGGCACCGGCCGCTTAAAGGACTATTTCCGGCGAGAAACAGGATAATTAGCGGATTAAGTTTGGGGACATTAGTCATAGAAGGCGCGGATGATAGCGGTGCACTGATTACGGCAAGAAATGCAGCGGAGCAGGGTCGCGAGGTGTTTGCGGTTCCGGGGCCAATAACCAGCGAGTTAAGCCGGGCTCCGGCGAGACTTATTAAACACGGCGCAACACTTGTCGAGTCTGTAAGTGATATTTTAGACGCATTGGGGTTACAAAAAATACCGGCTGATAGCGCCAAAAAACGGCGGGTTGGAAGTACCAAAGAAGAGCAAATGATACTGGATAACCTGTCGGGGAGCGGGCAGCAGATTGACGACCTGGTGCGTCTCACTGGCTTGACCGCGCAGAATGTCGCTGCTATCCTTACCGTTCTTGAAATGAGGGGACTGGTCAGGAATTATGGTGAAAATGTATTTGGTCTAGTATAAGATTCTTTTTAGAAAGGATAGTTAATTACGGAAGATCGATAGCGCAGGAAAAGAGCAGCGCGGGTATTCATGCCGCATTGCGGGATCGCGCGTCGAGAAAAACGTAGTTTGTCTCGAGATGAAATTAATTATCGTTGAATCACCAACAAAGGCACGGACGCTTACGCGTTTTTTGGGTAAGGAATACCGTATCGAAGCGTCTATGGGGCATGTGCGGGACCTACCCAAGAGTTCATTGGGCGTGGACGTAGAACACGACTTTGCGCCAAGTTACATAATTCCACGCGATAAAACCAAACAGGTAAACGCGCTCAAAGACGCGGCAAATAAGGCAGATGAAGTGATACTGGCCACCGATCCTGACCGGGAGGGCGAGGCGATTGCGTTCCACATCGCGGAAATTCTCAACGAGATGAACGACAAAAACGCAAAGAAAAAGAAAAAAGATACCGCTTCAGCCCAGGGAACATTCCGGAGAATAGCATTTCATGAAATTACGGAAAGTGCGATCAACGAAGCGCTTGCGCACCCGCGTACGCTCGATGTGCAGCTCGTGAACGCGCAGCAGGCCAGGCGGGTATTAGACCGTCTCGTGGGTTATACCCTGTCGCCGCTGTTGTGGAAAAAGCTATCGAAACGGTGGCTTTCCGCAGGACGGGTGCAATCGGTAGCCGTCCGTCTTATTGTCGAGCGAGAGCGGGAAATCCAAAAATTCGAAGCCCGGGAGTATTGGACCATCGCGGGGCAATTTGCAGGAGACGGAAAAGACGATCTTACCGCAGCGCTCGTTTCCAAAGATGGGGAAAAATACGAAAAAACCCTCGTGTTTGAGCTGTTCGATGGAAAATACACGACCACCAGTTCCAGTATTGTTGACGGACAGAGCGCAAAGCTCATTATCGATGATTTACGCGCGCCGTTTACAGTAAGTGCGGTAGATAAAAAAGAGGTAAAAAGAAATCCGGGTGCTCCATATACCACCAGCACATTACAGCAGGACGCGGCAAGAAAACTGTATTTTTCATCCAAAAAAACGATGCAGATTGCCCAGAAGTTATACGAAGAAGGGTATATTACCTATCATCGTACAGACAGTGTCAACCTATCCGAAAAATTTATCAGCGAGGCTCGTGAATATGTGGGCGGTAGCTTGGGCGCACACTTTGTTCCGGCAGAGTCCCGGCGGTTTAAAACAAAGTCAAAAGTCGCGCAGGAAGCACACGAGGCTATCCGGCCGACGGTCGTCGGGCGAAAGGCAGATAAGATCGGGGTAGGAGATTTAAACCGTGATCATATGCGGTTGTATGAACTTATCTGGAAACGTGCGGTAGCGAGTCAGATGGCGGAAGCAATATTTGACTCCACCACTATTGTTATCCTGAGTGGGAATGGGTACCGGTTTGAAACATCCGGCTCCGTCATCAAATTTGAAGGATTTCTTAAAATTATGGGTAGAGATGCCGAAGAAGTCGTTATTCCGGCAGTTTCTGTGGGGCAGGAGCTAACACTCCGTGAAGCGATACCAACGCAGCATACAACGAGTCCACCTCCACGATATACCGAAGCGAGTTTAGTAAAAACCTTGGAAGAAAAAGGCATCGGCAGACCGAGTACATACGCCCCGATTATGTCGACCATCGTTGACCGGCAATATGTCGTAAAGGAAGAAAAAAAGCTTATGCCTACCGAATTAGGATTTGCCGTGACGGATTTTCTGGTGCAGTATTTTCCTAATGTTTTGGATTTGCCGTTTACCGCGCACATGGAAGATGACCTGGACGCAATCGCAAATGGCGAAAAAAAGTGGGTGCCGGTGATCGCCGAGTTTTATAAGCCGTTTCACGAAAGTATTAAAAAAACCTATGATATTGCCGAAAAAGTAAAGCTCGCTGAGGAGCAGATAGATGAAAAATGTCCCACTTGCGGACATGACCTCGTGATCAGAACGGGGAAGTTCGGGAAATTTGTGGCGTGTACCAATTTCCCAGAGTGTACCTACACCAGGCAGTATGGGGAAAAAGCAAACATACCGTGCCCCAAGTGTGGCGGTGATATTATCGTCAAGAAAAGCAAACGCGGCAAAAAGTTTTATGGATGCAGTAATTATCCTACCTGCACATTTGCTGCATGGAAAAAGGAAGATATTAAGTAGTATAACTTGATATGAAGCGGTATACTTAAGGTAGCTATGGACGACCGGAAAAAAACTATCGCAGCGCTTACGATTATCGTCGGTATTATCGTGTTGGTTGTTATCGTCATCGGCGTATTGGTCTCACGGAAAAAAGTAGTCTCTCCGGTACCCGATGAAGGAGCAATCAGAGTGATATTTATCAGTCCTACGCCAGTTGTCGCGGCGACGGTTACTCCAACCATAGCTCCCACGACTACTGTCCGTCCTACGGCAAGACCGCAGTCTACCGCTACTCCCAAGCCGCAAGCGACTGCTACGCCAAAGCCCACGGCAACCGGCGGCGCGACACCCACAGTGACAGTGACTCCGACCAAAACACCGACGCCATCACCGACTCCCTAAGTCCCATGGATAACCTGCTTGCCCTTGATACCCAATTATTTTTTGCGATAAATCATTTGCCACATCCATTTGTTGCTGATTGGTTGGCAATGTTGCTTTCCGGCGTAGGCACCGCAGGCTTCGTATGGATATGTATTGGGATACTGCTTTTCCTCCGGGAGGAAACGAAGCATCACCGGTTTTTTATCCCGTTTCTTGGCGTGCTTGGATTGAGTTGGGCAGTGGTTGAGCAAGCGATTAAATCGACGGTGGCCAGACCCAGGCCGAGTATAGATATGGGCGCGTATATTGTCGGTGATGGAGCGACCTGGTACTCGTTTCCATCAAGTCACGCCGCGCTATCATGGGCATTTGTTGTGGTGCTGTCTCACTATGAACCGAAATATACGGGTGCCTATGTTGTGCTTGCGATACTTATCTCACTCTCGCGCGTGTATTTGGGCGTCCATTATCCGTTTGATATATTGGCAGGTGCCGTGCTGGGTTTCATGATCGGCAAAGTAAGTTTGCGCGTGCCATCGTTCCTGTTATCCACGCCCAAAAAGTCCAAAAAACGTACCAGCAGTCGGTAATATCACTCATCACGATGTATTTTATAAATCGAGACGCCATCATGTTCATATACGAGCGTGTAACGTTCCGGGTCTTGTGACAGTGTTTCGTGGTTGACGGGATCAGCGCTCGGCGGATATGTTATCGTTTTTTTGCCGACATACGCATATGTTTCCCGACCATTATTCCGGAGTATATCCCTATCAAACGGGTTCGTATGATAAAGAGTGATTTTTCTTCCGGCGATAGCCGGTATCCATAATCCTGCGTCCCAATAATTGTTTCGGATTACGTCGTCCGGTGTGGTGTTTTCAGAAAGCCACCGCATGGCGGCGATATCAGAGGGGGTGACAACATATAGATAGCTTTGTAGGGTATAGCCACGGAGGGCTATCCGGACATATGGCCAAAAGATATACCCGAGGAGCACTACTACGATAACGTGAAGCAGCATATGATTTCTGGTGTTATGGATAATGAAGTGTTTGTACACGGTCTGAATGTTAAATTGCAGTGCTTGAGCGGCAGCAAACGCCATGGGGATAAGGAGGATGAGGGCAACACGTTTTGGATACAACAAATAAGATAACGGTAGCCACCAATGGAGAGCATTGAGGATGAGTGCACTTATCCCGATAACGGCGACACCATGAAGCAACACGGATTTCGGATGGACAAGGAGGAGGGTTGCGAGTGAGAACAGATACAGAATGAGGATGGGCGATCCGAATGTATGCACATAAAAGTTGTAGAGTACCGCAACCGGGGAAATGGATGCTATCAATTCTCCTGACAGGGTTGTCAGTTCATCACGTTGAAGTGTAGCGACATATAACAATGTTGATGGCGAAACACTGCTGAGATTATTTGTTACGTGTATTATCCAGGGCAACATCAAGGCAAATATGAACAGTGTGGTAAAGCGGAATTTGTTCCACATTATGATAAAGCGGGAGATTGACGACCAATAGAAAGGAAGACACATTACAGCGAGATAGCCCGCAGCAGCCGGGAGAATGTAGTGGGTAAGCACCGAAGCAAATACGAACAAAGACGCGCATACTGTGGCGGTCTTATCTTTATACTGTGACAGCGCGGCGATGGCAATGATAATGAAAGCAAGAGAGAGAATTGTCGGATTGGCCCCCCAGGGAATGAAATCAAGCGGCGTTTTGCTCGCCCAGCTTATGAGAATAGTGACCATCATACTGGTAAAAACGGGAAATGTCGTGCGGAGTAATACAAAAACTGACACCGCGAAAAACCAATAAGTGAATACACTTAACCATAGCGCGTTTGTGTAAACCGGAAGCGCGTTAGCTTTCATAAGACTGGCAATCAGAATGGGAAATCCGACCGGATATGTACCGAATTGTGATACAGGCACAATGGGCTCTAAAGTTTTGGGGAACCCGTTAGTCAGGAAGATTGATTTTGCAATATATGCCTGCATGCTCATGTCCGCACCTGACGGCGCCACTTCGCGAAGCGCAACAACAAATCCCGGTATCATCAGGATCAGGAAAAATAAGCTAACAACAATATTTAGTTGGCCTCCCGGTATTCTTCCTTGGATTAAAAGAGCGGTAAACGCGACCGCAGATATACCGATGGTTGTATATACATGAATATGCAGCGGGATAGGGATGTATTGCAAAAACCAAAAACTGATAATCCAATATGCGAGAGACGACGCGATACTTATGGGAAGTTTTTCAATAACTGACAGTTTCGGAAAAAAAGTTGTATGGCGTATCGCGAAAAGCAGGAGTCCGGGAAAAAGGAAGAATGCCACCGTAAAGAGTAGCCCGATCATAGTGTGACTGACAGGAAATATAATATAGACACAACAATTCTATATACGCCAAACGGAATGAACGTTTGGCGTTCGACAAAACGGATAAACGCTTTGATGACGATAAACGCGGTAATCCATGAAACAATAAAGCCGGTGGCTAATATTCCTATTTCATACGCGGTAAACGAGTGGGCGCTTTGGATGAGATCCAAACCAGTCGCAGCAGCCATAGTCGGAACCGCGAGTAAAAAAGAAAATTCAACTGCGTTTTTCCGGGATAGACCCATTGTCATGCCGCCGACGATTGAGGCAGCTGACCGGGAGACGCCGGGTATCATGGAGCACGACTGAGCGAGTCCGATAAAAAATAATTCCTTCACGGATAGTGTCTCAAGCGTTTTTTCTTTCTTTGCCGCATGATGATGCCAATATTTTTCCAGCAGTATCAGGAGGGCACCTACGCCAGCGAGTGCCGCGACAACGATCATATCGTTATCCAATAAATATAATTTTATGATTTTATAAAACACCAATCCAAGAATTCCGGTTGGTATAAAGGCAATGGTTATGGAACGAATGAGTTTTGGATTTTGAACAATGCGCTTTACATAAAGCACAACCACCGCCATAATGGCGCCTAGCTGGATGAATATATCAAAGCTTTTTGTAAATTCTGTCGGCTCAATACGTAAAAGTTTTGATGAGAGGATAAGGTGTCCGGTACTGGAGATAGGAAGGAACTCGGTGATACCTTCGATAACAGACAGTAAGATAGCGCTCAGTACATCCATGTATTTGATAATAGCAGATTGTTATAATGATGTGCATGAAGCGTACGGTAAGTGTCGGGATCGCGTATATTGCAGCATGCGCGCTACTGACCGTCGTTTTGGGCATTGTGTTACTGCGGTATAACAAGCTAAAGAATGATGCATTACAGCGTATACATGCGATCCAACTATCACGCAAAGATCTAATTTTCTCGGCTGAAGGTTTACGGAAGTATTTCTATGAACCAAAACCTGACACAACGCAGTCGGATGAGCAGGATTGGTTGAGTTATGTACCAACCTACACGATAAACAGTGACGCGCTTAATGAGCGGCATAATTATCTTCCTCAAAAAGAGGAAGGTGTGTTCCGTATCATTACCATCGGAGACTCGTTTACGTTTGGCGCTTTTGTAAACACGGCGGATAATTACACGGAGCGGTTGGAGGATTTACTCAATAATCAAAAATGTAACGCTGCCGATCGTTTTGAAGTGATTAATTTAGGGGTAAACGGGTATGACCTATCATATATCGTCGAGCGTTTCCGTACGCGAGGCGTAAAATATAATCCTGATTTAGTCATCTGGTTAGTAAACGGACACAACGTATATCAGGTTAATGATTTGATAAAGGAACGTGAACGGGCTATTGAAGCGGCGCTCGACCCCGAAGTACTGAAGCGGTTTGAGCAAAAGGGGAGATATTATGTCGCTGCAGAAAAAGCACGGCGTGAATTTATTAAGCATTATGGGAAAACAAATGTGCTCGCTATGCAGGAGGAATTTCTCAATGAATTTTCGGCATTGTATGACGGTCCTATGCTTTTTGCTTTTTTTACCCAGGGGGCAGATGAGGATATCGATGCTCTGCTTGCTGGTTATGCGGTAAAGCGCAACGCCAAAACATACATTTTTAAAGGCATACCTGATTTACATGAAGTAAACGGGATATTACCTGATGGCCACCCAAGCGTTTATGGTCATAATGTTATCGCGGGAAATGTGTTTGCGTATCTGATGGCAGGCAATCTGTATCCTTGCCATTAGATGACATTGAGGGAAGATTGCGCGATTTTTTATCTGATGCCTATCTTTATTATCGGTTGAAATATCCGGTTTCAATTAAATTTTTACGGTGTTCGTCATCGATCCAATCGGGGAAAGGCCGTTGTTTCGGGGGGTAACTGGGTTGTGCGTCTAACTCGTCATAAAGTGTTTTTGTTAACGTGTCCGCAATTTGCCGATAGTCTGCTGTAACTAGTTTTTTTTCATGCGGATCTGAAATGAGATCATATAGTTCGTTATCACCGGTTGTATTGTGTATTCCGGTAAATAATTTCCATTTATGATTTTGTATGGTTTTTGGTTCCCAACTGTTCGTCCATTCTGTGATGATATATAGATTTTTCTTTCCCTCATGGTTTCCGTATACGGCAGGGCTGAAGCTCAATCCTTGAAGCGTGTCAGGTATAGATTTCCCAAGTACGTCCAGAATAGTTGGATAGACATCTATGTGATGGATCAGATCATCAATGCGGGCAGGTTTTGTATTGGGAACATGCATGATGAGCGGCACATTAATTTCAGGATTGTACATTTTCATGCCATGCCCAACAAGATTGTCTTCACCCAGTAACTCTCCGTGTTCTGCGGATATGATAACGATCGTGTTATCCATGAGATTATTTTTCTCTAGTTGCACAAGTATATTTTTTATATAGATATCCGTTCGTCGGATATGTTCGTCATAGATATGCCGCATAAATTCGAGATATTCAGGGTAATTACGATCAGAAAGTGTGGAGCCAATGACATGTGAAAGCGTGACATCTCGGTCCTCTGTCGGAAGCTGCTGGAATATCTCCTCTGCTTCATAAAGCGTTGGAGCAGATTGTATTGCTTTATGCCATGCCCGGTAGGTATCAAGTGAAATATCCGATCCCGCGGTGAACGTTAGATGCTCCAAAATGGTCTGCACAGCAGCATCACGGATCGTTTCCGTAAACGGGGGGATTGGCAATTGGGGAGGGGTGTATTCGGGATCCAATGGAAATTCCAGGGGCGCGCTCGTAAGGCGGTTTGCGTAATCGTGTACTCCGTCCGTATGGATAAAAAGGAACGCTGGTTTATTATTTTGGTTAGATTCTTTTATTCCGTCGATTGCCTTACGTGTGAGAGGAAGGGACTGACCGATATCATTGGAGACTATTATCTGGTTTGTAAATCCTGTTTCTAAGCCCTGATACATGCCAACGTTTGGCTGGTTTGTGCTGACGAATGACGTATCATAACCGAAATTTTTTAGATACAAAGGGAGCGGAATAATTTCAGGGTTTAGCGAGTTAAGCATGGCAACTCCCATCTCGTGGCTGGTCGGGTAGAGTGAGGTGAAAAAAGACATGATGCTAGGTAATGTCCAGGATGAAGCGGAAAATGCATGGGTAAAAAGAAGATTATTGTCAGCAAAAGAACACATGTTGGGAGCTGTGTTAAACCGGTATCCGTAACAAGGAAGTGAATCTGCGCGGAGGACATCAATCATGATAATGACGATATTGCATCGAGGACAAGGTTTGGATCTGTGCGGAGAAGCAAAGTAGAACACCCCATATGCTGCTAAAATAATGATGCATGTTGTGAGCAAGTTCCTTATGCGGTGCATACGAAGCATAGTAGCAGAATTACATATACTCGGAAATGGCAGCGGATTGATATGGTTATATTCCGTAGTATAATTACATATTCATATATGACAGGGGGGCGTTGTGGCAGGAAAAGACAATGAACTACAAATAGCAGAACAATGCGTCGGTCTTTTTGTCCGGGCATGGCGCGCGATGAAGCCTGTTCAGCGTACAGTGAAAGACAAAGAGCTTGCCGCAATGGCTATACGGGGCAAAGTGCCGCACGGATTTTACGCGGATTTGGCAAGGCAGTTTGGTATTGGTGACGAAGCGGTGCGGCAACGGAGGCGTGGCGGAGATGTCCGGGTGCGGCGATCCTTCCGTACCGGTAAGTAGTATAATTACTGCCATGATAAAGCTAAATGCCAAAGAACTTAGAACGACAGAGGTAAATCCGCTTATCGCGGCTTCCATTCGCAAGAACCCCATCACCATCGTTTGCGACAATGTCTTGGATACATATAATGTCGGGTCAATATTCCGGCTTGCGGACGCAGTAGCTGCTGAAAAGGTGGTTCTGTGTGGCGCGACGCTTACCCCTCCTAACTCACGTATCAAAAAAGCATCGATAAATACGACAGGTTGGGTAAACTGGGAATACGCGCCGAGCGCCAAAGAGGCACTTGAGCAATTAACCAGCAACAATGAACAATTGACTATTGTTGCCGTGGAACAAGATAAAAGAAGTAAGCCGTTTTACAAAGTAACCTATACATTTCCACTCGCCATTGTCGTAGGGAATGAAACAACCGGTGTGACCCAAGAGGTATTGGATATGGCAGACATGATTGTTGAAATGCCGATGTGGGGGATAAATACATCACTCAATGTGATGGTTTCTGCGGGTATTATTCTGTACGAGATTATGAAGCAACATACATCGTAAGAGGCGTGTTACAATGCGCAACTCCATAGCGTGTTGTTATACGACGGTGCTGTAAAGTATATTCACTATATGAGCCGCCCGCGCCCCTTTTTGTTTCTCACTATAATCGTCATTGAGTGTGTTGTGTTGATTGGATTAGGGGCATTTATAGTTTTCCGGTATCAGCGGTATCGGGAGCCGGTAGTCATACCCATACGTAGGGATCAGGTAGAGGTGCCTTCTGGAAGCACGCTGTCGTATTTTTATACCTATAAACCGAATCAGGATTTGATCTATACCGCTTCATTTTCTCCCATCACCGTAACCAATAAAACGAACGCGGATGGTCTGGTGGACCGTTTTGATTATGCTGTTCCGAAGCCTAAAGATGTATTTAGGATCGTCGCGGTAGGTGACTCATTTACGCAGGGGGTGTTTGTGAATACAGAAGAGAGTTTTCCTGAACGCACTGAGGATTTACTCGCACGAACGGTGGCGGATAATGCGCGTCGCATAGAAGTGCTTAACTTCGGGGTCGGGGGATACGATATAGAATACGCGTCGCAAAGATTACGGCTTCTTGGCATGAAGTATGTGCCTGATCTTGTGGTATGGCTTCAAAAATTCGATGATTATTATCATATAAATGAACGTACACCCGTGGCACGTGGATCGTTTAATGACGAGCTCATTTCTGCCGGTATTCCCCATTACTCAAAGGAACTGGAGACGTTTTTGATGCTGCCGCATATATTAGGAGAGGAGTTGGTGAAGCAACGCGCCATAGAAAGCGCGCTTCATTATCAAAAGTCACGATTCATGGAGGTCAGATCATTTTACCGTGGACCAATATTGATTGTGACACTCGCTGATAGCGGCGCGTTGCTGGACGACGTGATTTCCTCGGTGCAACGTCTAGATAAAGGAATCTATACGATTCAGATACAGGAAGAAATTTCGCGGTTTCCGGACTCGCATCCTGACCAAGAGGGGCATCGGACAATCGCGGAAGCAGTTGCTGTTTGGGTTACCGAGTATCTGAAATCGTCGGCATCCTCAAGCGGAACTATGTGGTAAAAGAGGTTACAATGTACATATGAAACGTATCGTGATAGCACTAAGTGCCGTCTGTATTGTTTTATTTGCCCTGCTTTCCAAATTTGAAGACCGGGGATTTTTCCGGAGTTTGGATTTTGCCGTGACGGTGAAGCTGCAGGAGCGTATCGATAATTCGTCACGCCTGCGTGCCGCTGCATTGGTCGGGAATATTATGGAGGGGGCGACATTTTTTGCCAGTCCCGAGTTTACGGTAGTTGCTACGTTGCTCCTGACGGCGGCATATGCTTACGACCGCGGGAAGAAGCGTTGGCGGGTTGCTGCGTTCGCTATTCCTGCCGCCCTGGTACTTATCGTGGTTCTGGAAATATACGGGAAATCGGTGGTGCATCACCCGGCGCCACCGTTTTCTATGATTAAACATCCGACCACAATATTTCCTGCGGACTATATCAATGAACAATTTTCGTATCCATCAGGACACGCCGCGAGGGCGGTTTTCCTTGGTGTGGTAATTTTATCACCGCTTTTTACCCAACTAGCGGGATTTAGATTGAAGAAACGGTATATTCTTGCAGTTGCCGGTGTCATTGGTTATATCACAATTGTCAGTGTCAGCCGGATTTATTTGGGACATCATTGGTTTTCCGATGTCATGGGAGGGTTACTGTTGGGAAGCGGGTGTGCGTTTATTGTTCCTGCCGCGTTATCCGGTGGGAAACGGGGGTAATATATGCGTGCTAGCCGGTCAATTCGTATTGTTTTCGGATGTATAGTGTTTATAGAAAGCGTCGTCATTTCCTATCTCGCCGTGACGATAGTGCAAAAAAACCGGGCGGCACTCAGTGATCAGAAGGCCGTCGCGGCTCTTCACAAAGACCAATATGTGTTGGGATCCAATTCGGTATTCCCTCATTTCTATGAGCCTGAACCTGATGTTACCTTAAATGACAGTCCGGATTGGCTGGGGTATAACGTGAGCTATTCGATTAATAGTGACACGCTGAATGAACGTAATGACTATTCACCCGAGAAACCGAAAGACGTATACCGTATGGTGATGCTGGGTGATTCGTTTACCTATGGACTGTTGGTCAATACCTACGAAAATTATACAGAGCTTTTGGAAGATATGCTGAGTGGTGTTGAGTGTGCACCATATACAGGGTTTGAAGTAATTAATTTGGGAGTTCCCGCGTACGATGTGGGATTTAGCGCGGAGCGGTACCGCTTGCGCGGCCAGAAGTACAATCCTGACCTCGTCGTATGGTTTATCAATCCGTTTACGTTTGAAATTAACGCCGACCGCAAAATGGAGCTGGAAAATATGTTTCTTCAAGATCATGGTGAAGATAATTTATGGGGACCCCTGGCAAACGGGGAGGTTGCATACTACCCAGCCCAGTTCGCGTGGCGCGTTTCTATGTCGGAAACGAGTCTTGCTGACCGGATAGCACTCCAGGCAAAATATTTCGATGAGTTTTTACGTGATTATCACGGATCGCTCGTTATTATCGCTCATCAGTGGGACACATGGTCGCCGCAGACGCAAGACGTGTTGGAGGAAAGTGTGGAGGGGCGTCAACATACGTGGATATATAAAAATCTTCCCGACTTGTCGAAAACCGGTGGGTTACTCAAAGATAAGCATCCCAACGTGAACGGGCACCGGCAGATAGCAGAAGGTGTCCTTTCATTTCTGAATAACGTAAATGCCCTGGGGTGCGAGGAATAATCCGGGAGAGGAGCGGTAAGGGGTTTATCTGTGCCGGCTGTTTTACCCATAAGGCCATGAAGCAAAATAGTGGCAGACGCAGGAGCTTGTTTCCATCAGAGACGGGTGGCGGTCGTCCTGAAGCCAATTTGGGGTAGGGAAAGATGCCGCAACAGGGCGGCAAACTCTGCCTTGACGGGAAGCAGAGTTCCCGCATATAATAAGGAACACAATGAGTGAATGAAGATGCTACGTCATTGAGGTTTTCCTAAAAGAAACCCCGCAATGGCGGGGCTTTTTTGTCTCATTGAGGTCGCGAGCAAGTGCAGTATTTGCTTCCGGCAGCATAGCCCTTTAACAATCGAATGG
>DJJA01000005.1:680-119494 GCA_002433895.1 Candidatus Gottesmanbacteria bacterium UBA6580 | reverse complement strand
ATTTATAGTTGATACATGCCCATGAGCCTAGAATTAGTACACATCCAACAACAATATACCAGACAGGAAATCGTTCAGCCATATCTTCAACCTGTCGGTCGATCAACTTTTAAATATAATCAAACACCGACAATTTCTCAATCACTTGAAGCAATATTTCCAGAGCAAAAACAGGCAGATAAACGGATCAAACTTGCCAAAGACGCTTTAGGATCATTGGCTACCCAGTTTACCGAAACAGAACTTAATGACGTAATTACAGAGGTCGAATATCTGACGGAATCTTGGCTAGATGAATACGAGCGAAATATTTTTGATGGATTAACACTCCAAGAATTACTACATGAGAAAGGAGCAAGATGAATACAACAAATGCAATATATGCAGATGGTAAAAAGGCAGTACTTTATCTTCGGGTTTCAACAGAAGAACAAGTCGATAACTTTTCACTTGATACTCAAGAGGAAATTTGTAGAAAAGAAGCAGAAAAAAGAGGATATCAGATTACGGAAGTATTTCGAGAAGAAGGTCGTTCAGCAAAAACAATAACTGGTAGACCAGTACTAATCCAGCTCCTTGAGTTCTGCCGAAAGCAAAAACACCGGGTACAAGCGGTATTTGTTTATAGACTTGATAGAGTTTCTAGAATTACAGCAGATTACTTGGCAATTAGGAAGAAACTCACTGAAAATGGAGTCACAATTGTCTCCGCAACCGAACCAACCGGAGATAGTCCTACTGAAAAGTTAGTGGAGACAATCCTAGCTGGGTTTGCTCAGTTAGATAATGACATCCGAAGTGAAAGATCGCGAAACGGCTTAAAGGCAAGATTCTTGTCGGGGATGATAGTGACTGGTCAAGTACCGCTCGGGTATTTAGTTCAAGCTGGATATGCGATCAAAGATCCTAAAACCTATGATTTGATGAAGAAGGCCTGGGGTCTTATGGCAACTGGCAGTAAAAGCCTTCAAGAGATGGCTGACCTCATGAACACTTGGGGCATGAAAGAGCACCACGGAAAAAGAGAATATAACATCAGGGCACAACGAGTTAACGTATTGTTCCGAAGTAAGTTTTATTTAGGACTCTTAACTTCAAAAACTTATCGTGAGGAAGTTAAGGCTCAGCATGTGCCAATGATTACAGAGGAGCAATTTTACCGAGTACAAGCAATTTTAGATGGCAGGAACCCCAATAAAGTAGCTCTCGCTAAAAGAGTTCACTCTAATCCGGATTTTCCATTGCGACGAATAGTTAGGTGTAAGGAATGCGGTACAGGAATGACTGGAGGCTGGAGTAAAGGTCGCCATGCAAAGTACGCATACTATCGCTGTGGTGGGATCTGTAAGGGTGTTGCAGCTAAAGCTGAAGTACTAGAGGGATCACTTATAGAATCGCTCAAAACGGTAACACCTAGAAAAGAATGTCTCGATCTATTTATCGCCTTTTTATACCGCACCTACCACACACGTCTGACAAGATTGCAGAAGATTAAAGGCCAGGCAGATCAGGAAATTGCGACCTTAAAGGCTCTCAGACAAACTCTAGTGGAAAAGAATCTTGCTGGAGTATATTCAGACGAAGTATTTAAGGAACAAAACGCAGTAGTTGAGGACAGAATGGTTAAAGCTCAGGTGGTAAAAAATGACGCCACAATTGATAGATATAACATCGATGACGTGACCACTTTTATAAGGACTTTACTTGCTGATTTGGGAGAAGCTTACAAAAGATCGAGCATTAGCCAGATCAAAGTGCTCCTGGGTTCAATCTTTCCCTTAGGACTGGCTTGGAGCCAAAATGGTACATTGAACCGTGAGATTAGCCCGTTATATCAATCAATTTGCACCTTTGATAACGGTGCTATCTCTTCTTGTGCGGGCGAGAGGACTTGAACCTCCAAGCCTTACGGCACAGCCTCCTCAAGACTGCGTGTCTACCAGTTTCACCACGCCCGCAAAACAGGACTTTATTATAGCATCAAATCTTTTGAAGGAGAACGCGGAGCATTATGTGGTGACTGCTTTGGCAAAATTTGCCGACCAATCCTTTACCTTTTGTTCGTTGTCCGGCAAGGAATAATAACGGTCAACCCGTAATGACGCAGTGGCAGGGGTCACTCCTAATTCTTTCAATTTTGCCTCAAGTACATCGACCGCGCCACAAAAATGCGGGTACGCAATATCACCCAATCCTACCACAGCGATTTTTTTACCCGTCAGGTCAGCAGTGGTGAGGCTTTCCAGAAATTTGCGTATTTCAGGCAACGGCTGACCATCTTTTCCTTCGTCTTCCCAGCTGGGAGAAGCAATAATCAGGGCGTCGTGCGCCGTTACCAAATCCTTTGTAGCGCTTTCGATGGAGACGACATTTGTATCATGTCCCGCCTCTCTGAGGGTGGAGCCAACGAGTTCCGCCGCGGTCATTGTGGAACCTGATAATGTGCCGTAGAGGATAAGTGTTTTCATATCGGTAATCTATTATACATTAATGCAATGAGTTGCGGACTATCTGCACCACAAAATCATCCAGCGTCATGCCGTGTGCTTTAATACTCGCCGTCATCGCGTCCCGTGGATCAGGGTCAAAACCCGCGTTGGCGTTTGCTTCCAGGAAATACCACATATTATTTTTTGTGTTAAACCGGAGATCAAACCGGGCGTAGTCCCGGAGCCCAAGTGCGTAAAACGCGCGGATGGAGTCTTTCCGTATACCGGTATCGATAATTTCCTTTAGCTCTTTGGGCGGGGCGATAAAGTGGCAACTTTGATACGCAGCAGTATTTTTTGTCCATTTTTCATCAAATCCATAGATATTCCATTTATTCTTTCCTTTGCTGCGGAACGCAATTTCAGCAATCGGCAGCGCGTAAGTTTTCGTGGGTGTTTCCAAAACGGTTACCTGTAATTCTTTTCCGGCGATAAATTCTTCGGCGAGCAACGCCTGCTTATGGTCAATGCGCATCCGTTGGATTATTTTTTTAAATTGTTCATAGGTCGTTGCGATAGATTTATTGGTTATTCCTATACTGCAATGTTCAAACGCGGGTTTTACGATAATAGGAAATTTTCCCGGCAGTAATTTGCGGCTGATACGGTCATGCAGTCGGATAATGGTGTATTTGGGTGTGGGGAGCGCGTTTTTTTCAAAGAGTTTTTTGGTTTTTAGTTTGTTATTTGAAATTTGTATTGCTTTGAATGAAGAACCTGAATATGGGATATGAAGTCGCCCCAATATTTTGGCAATCTCCACTTCCATTTTTTTACTATCCACCAGATTAAAAACAAAATCTGCCTTAAGGTTTTTGAGCTCCGATAAATCGTCTGGTTTTACTTTGATAATTTGTACCTTATATCCCCGTTTTTGAAACAGGGTCTTCATATATTTGACGATATCGTCGGTTTGGTTGTCGACCAGCGCGTGTTCCTCACTGAAATACTCGTCTTTTATTTCTTTTGGGACGTAGTGATACAGGATAGCAATAGTAAATATTTTCTTTGCGCGTTTACTGTGTTTTTTTGATTTCATATTGTGCATGTATTACAACAACAAATTTTTATAGCTTTGTCAAATTATACGGATAAATCAGGCACGATCAATAGACGAAATTGAATAAAATGTGGATGAATAAAATAAATTTATTTCGCTCTTTTTACTTGTTGTGTGTGGTTTGCTATGTGTCTGGTGATCATGGCGAGAAAGTCGGCCGTTTCATAGACACGTCCACCCTTACTGTAGGTCATCCGCGGGACGTTATCTACCACGGTACTTACATAGAGCGATTTATTTGCTTTTCGAAGTCACATGATAAGCGTGCGTACCGGCGTTTTTCGTAGTGATAATACACCTGCCATGTTTATCGTAGACATGCCCTCAGGTATGGGAGGAACTCGATGTGCCGCCAATGCTTCGTAATTCGCGGCATAATTTTCGTGCCAAAAACGATGTGGCACAGCTGATCTTTGACACTCCATTCATCGCCGGTCATACTGTCAGATTTCTTATTTTTTACTTCCTGAATAAAATTTTCGATGACGGCTGAGAGTGAGGAGAATAATTCGTTGTAAGTGTTGTTCATGGTGTATTCCCGAAGTTCTCTATACAAAAAATGCCCTCTCGGGCATATTTGTCTATGTGCTGCGGGGCTTGGATTCGAACCAAGAATACCCTGCTCCAAAGGCAGGTGTCCTACCGTTGAACGACCCCGCAAACCTTTGGGGTAAAACCGAGGGTTTTTCCCCAACGCTTTTCCTACAAAGTGTCGCGAAGGGTTCACTTAACTAGCCACACCTCCGCGACGATATTTACTTTATTAAATAACCTATACTTCGAACTAACGTTGAGCGGCGTACGGGAATTGAACCCGTTACCTTCTCCTTGGCAAGGAGACATTCTACCGGTGAACTAACGCCGCGTTTATGGATGGGAAACTACGCCCGCCTTGACAGCGAGGCAGGTTTCCCTTCCAACCTCCCTTTCAATCCAAGTGTCGCAAGGGGATCACACATAGTCCACACCCTTGCGACGATATTATACCCAAAGTGCGTACGCTTACCTAATTCGTACCAGTTTGGTGCAGAGGGCGTGAGTCGAACACGCATAACCTGTTTTTCAGACAGGCGCCTTGACCACCTTGGCTACCTCTGCAATACACAATGTATTATTTCTTTATTGTTATTGAAATTATACGGCACCACGTCGGCGTTTGTCACCGACAATAATTCCTGGTGGACGATGAGGGATTCGAACCCCCAACCCCTTCGATGTAAACGAAGTGCTCTAGCCGTTGAGCTAATCGTCCATACACCCCTTAAAATATTAGGGAACAACTTTCTATTGTAACAAAAATAGACCGCGCGGGGAACACTATTTGCCTCTTGATACGGTATAGAGTGTGGGATAGTACAAAAATACAGCGGGTGCCTCCTCAACTAAACGCCGCTGAAAGTCAGTGTAGATAAGCTTCCGTTTTTCCTGATCAAGTTCTTGCCGGCCATCTTCCAGCAGCTTATCAATTTTTACATTGACATACCCGGTGACGTTTGTTTGTGTCTGTGTCGAATGCCAGAACGGGTACTGATCTGGATCTGGCGGCACATCCTGCGCACTTAAGAGCACCTCAAAATCCTGTGGGACTGAGCTCACTACCTGCACTTTCGTCGGGATCTTGAGATTTGTCCATGACGCTGCAATTTGCTGCGCAACATCCAAATAAGCCGGGAATGTC
The DNA here is from genome assembly GCA_002433895.1 of Candidatus Gottesmanbacteria bacterium UBA6580. GTDB lineage: Bacteria > Patescibacteriota > Microgenomatia > UBA10105 > UBA927 > UBA927. The sequence continues at coordinate 114,267 of DJJA01000005.1, read as the reverse complement.
GAAAGCACGAGCTCACCGGAGCTTGACGCGAGTGATGATGTTTTGAGTAATCTGGTAACTTCGGCTGGGTTATAGGTGTAGTTCCTCGTATTCTTTGCGTAGGCCCAGGATGTTTTGCTTATCGGTGAGTCCGCGCTTTCCCATGGTAAATCCGGTATGCCGTACGCGAGCGCCTGCCGTGCCGCTTTATCACTTAATACCTGGCTCCGCATGTTAAAAAATAACGTGACGATGCGGTCGTAGTTAACCCGTTCATCAACGTGCATGTTGCCCCAGTTTGCAATACCGGAAGGTGAGCTGATGTCTGCAAGCTCATCAATTTCACCAAGTTTAAACGCGAGTTTTGCGAGCGCTTCAGTTTGGTAAAAGGTGTACAGTTTTGCTTTTTTCTTGGTATCCTTCGATGGATAAAGCTGGATTGACCGGACGTTACCGCCGCTTAATTGGATACGGCTGATTTTATACTCCCCCAACCCGTTTAATCCGGGCAAGAATATCGGTTTTGCGACCAACGATGGAAATGGGCTGTACGGGTATTGCAGGTAGGCAATAAGCGTGTGGTCGCCTGTGGGGATGAGCGTAACCCCCCTGATGTTGTAGTTGACGTCGTGTGCCGCCACTTCCTTGCCGGTATGCCATTTCCAATCGGTACCAAGTGTAAAAATAAATGTTTTCCCGCTATTGGTAGCTTCCCAGCTTGTGGCAAGCGCCGGCATGGGGGTGCCATCCTCTGAGAGTTTGGTAAGCCCGACACTTATCTGATTTTGTATGAGTGGTGGCAGAGTAGACGGGCTGAATTCCCCCACTAATCCAATGCGTTCTGTAGAGGAAAACAACGAGGTGCGTACGAGCGGGTATGCCTGCCAAAAAAGTACCGAAAGGAGAATGCCGACGAAAAATCCCAGGACTAACGAACGTGTATACTTACGCGCTAACTCAACAACGACAAGAAAAAATATGCGTACCGATTTCGAAGCGATCATAGTGCATGCGTGACTGTACCTTACCGCAAAAGAACACTAATAATTGATGTGACCAAAAAAAGCACCGATAGCACGATGGTAGATGTAAATACTATTTTTTCGGCACCCCGTTTGGTGCGGTACAGCTCGCCTCCCCCCAATCCGCCACCTAATCCGCCTTTGCTGCTTTGAAGGAGAATAAGTGTGATAAGACCCAAAGAAACCACTATTTGAATAACTGATAGTACTATGTTCATACATTACCCCTTTCCATAATATCAAAAAGTGCACGCGCGAGTTTTTCACTATTGTGCCGGATAAGGCTCCGGATGAGCGCATCTGAGGTCGATTTCGTATAGATGGTATTACTGACCAATGGCGTTTTGACGACATCGTAATACGCGTTTGACGTAAGATCATTTATGACCGGTACTTCATGATATTTTGCGTAGATCCCTAATGCTTTTGGTGATAATTTGCCCGTATTTACAAGGACTATATCTATTGACCGGCCCAGGGTTTGCTCAAGGACTTTGACGTGATCAGATGCTTTATAGTTGTAGGTCTGCCCATATTTTGTCATCAAATTCATAACATAGACCACTTTTGCTTTGGTTTTTTGAAATGCTTCGGGAACTTTTGACACCAGCAGGTTGGGTAGCAAGCTGGTATACAGGTCACCCGGACCCAGCACCACCATATCGGCTGTCATGATTGCCTTGAGAGCTTCAGGATTGGGAGTAGCAGATGGGGTGAGTGTCACACCGGTAATTTTCAGTTTCCCGTCGTGTGCCGGCTCATCGATAAGATGCTCTTCGGAAACTATGCTCCCGTCTTCGTACGTCGCTGAGAGGTTGGTTTCGGTAAGTGTTACCGGAATAACCGCCCCCTTTATCCGGAGCACCTTTCCGGTTTGGCGTATGGCTTCCTCCTGACTGCCAACTATATCCGTAAGCGCAGCCATAAAAAGATTGCCAAAGGTCATCCCTGCTATACCCTGTCCCTTTTCAAAACGGTACATAAAAAGCTTCCGGAGTATACCCATGCCGCCCGTTTCATCAGAAAGCGCGACTAGACACTGACGGATATCTGATGTGGGAAGCAAACCGAACTCGTCTCTTATTCTCCGGTTGCTCCCGCCACTGTCACTCATGGTAACAATCGCAGACAGGGAAAGCGGGTATTGCTTAAGGCCACGAAGTGCCACAAACGTTCCCGTGCCCCCTCCAATACATACCACCCGTTTAAGATTTGCTCGTTTCATTATGTGCGTTTTTGCTAATGCTCCGATATGTCATGAAGGACATTAACCAGCATTGAGACGCTCAATGATACCAAAATAAAGGAAATAAAAGAAGAAAACGCGATTTCCGGCAATACAAAGCCCGCAAATGATAGCCCGGGAAATGTCCACGCGACCACGCTCACTCCAGGCACAAATACGGTAAGCAAATAAATCACGATGACATTAATAAACCAGCTGAGCAACCCGAACGTCAGGAGGTTGATCGGGATGAATAGTATTTTAAGAAGCGGGGCTACCAAGAGCATAAGCAGTCCGAGCACTAATCCGGCAAGCAAAAGTACCGGCCATCCCCCATCGATGACCAAGGCGGGTAATACCTGGGACACAAACCAAAGGGCAAAGCTATGAAATAGAAAGACACGCAGTAAATACTTCATGTAATGGTTTATGGTATCAAGTTTCGGCAGTGAAGGTCAAACTGGCCGAACCTATGATGTGATAAATGCTTTTGATCGCAGTAACCGGTGATACGTGATGGCAAACCGGTGCGCTTCATCGCGTATACGCATGAGCACTTTTATTGCCCTCCCTGAAAGAGGGAGCCGCAGCGTGACAAAATCATTTCCATCGGGAATAACAATTTCTTCTTCGCGTTTCGCAAGTCCTGCCATTGGGATCGACAGCTGGCTACGGCGCAACACGTCCCGTGCGGCTGCCACCTGGGGTTTTCCGCCGTCAATAAGGATAAATTGCGGATACGGCCATTCTCTATGCTTCAGCCGCCTTGAGAGCACTTCGTCCATCATTGATACGTCGGAAATACCACGCACTGTTTTTATCCGGAACTTCCGGTACTCATGGCTTTCAGGCCTTCCGGATAACAGCACAACCATGGAGCCAACCGCCTGTTGGCCATACAGATTAGATATATCAAAACATTCGATACGGGTAAGAGGCTTCAGATTGGGGTAAAACTTACAAAGATACGTATGTAACTCCGCTAACTCCTCTTCATAGATATCGGCAGCTCCTTGTTCGATAAACACCTGCGGATCGTAACGGTGTTGTGATAAACTATTGAGCAGCAGTAGCCGTTGTTTGACCGCGGATGCAAGCTCAAATTGTTGCAACTCAGCAAACCGGCGCATTTCTTTTTCATATTCTTCAGCGAGCCACCGTACTTTGCCATCAAAAAGCGCTTTCAGCCGAAGCATATTTTTGCGGTATAACGCCGTTTTTTCCTTTTGCTCCGCGCCAGAAAAACTGACAATGGCAGAAGGGCATGGTTGGCACAATCCGAGGTGGGTATAGAAGCACGGTTTTCCCGTACGTTGTTTTTGTGTGCAATACGGCACAATACTACGGAGTTGCCGCAGCAGCCCTCTCACCGCAAACCCCGACTGGAACGGCCCGTAAACCGCATTCTGTTTATTGCGGCTATAGGTTCCTATCTCACCTTTCCGTACAAGAAATAGACGGGGTAATGTTTCTGAAAGGGTAATGACGACATATAAGGGGCTTTTGTCATCCCGGGAAATAACATTGTACTTGGGCATGAATTCACGGATGAGTTTCGCTTCCAGGAGTAACGCATCAAATTCACTGGTAGTCGCGATTGTTTGGATGCTCCGTATGTCAGCAACCAGCCGCTTAGTTTTTTCGTCCATGCCGGCGCGGCGTGTGAAGTATTGCTTTACCCTGCGGGACAAATCACGGGCTTTTCCTACGTAAATAACCGTGCCTTCATCATTCTTATACAGGTATACCCCTGGCTCGTGAGAGAGGGATGTTAATGTTTTTTTGATTTCTTCCATAGTACGAGCCGTATAAGCATTACTGCGACGATCACCGCCAAAATGAGAAATAGCACGCCCAACCCGACGAGCCAATACAACGGTTGGATAACGAATGAATGGGTGAGCATGGTGTCATTGACCCTCACTCTAATTTGGCCGGGAGTCTTTGAGAGCGTTTGGGCAAATTTACCCTCGATGGGAATACGTACAATGCCGTACGGAAGCAGTTCCTCAATAGTTTCCGTAATCCGTATAACATCCGGGTCTGACAAGACGGTAACGCTGATATTATGTGCCGATTCCCCGCCGGAATTTTTGACGACCACCTGTCCTCCTACTTTCGTGCCGGCACCGACCGCCGTCGGGAACTCGATCGATGTCGTCACATTGGCTGCTTTTCCATTGGTGGTACTGTCGGCAAACTCGACCGTGACATCCCGCCCTGTTTTGTCCGGGCTGCGGTAGTATCCGGCAGGATATGGCGTCGAACTGTCGAGACCATTAATCGCAAACGTTATGTGGTTAAAATCAAGCTTGGTAAAGTAATCTACGCCACCGGTAGTGTTTGCCCAGGTGGGGTCTACAGGGACCCATGTGTTTGTTTCCTTGTCGTAATATTCCGGCCACGCATGTAATACATCGGTCACCAACGATAGCGGACGGAGCTTCGGGTTATTTGTATACGCATATCCCACAATTCTGCGCGCCGGTATGCCGGCAGCCCGGGCAATGGCAACATAAAGATCGGTAAATTCCATACATACCGCCCGTTTTGGATCTTTCAGCGTGGCGATGGCGCCCATACGGGTAGCGGTGCCGTTTACTTTTTCAAAATCATATTCCAAGGCAGTTGCTACATAGTCATAAATTTTCCGTGGCGTATTGTATTGCTTCGCCAGGGCGGCAATTTGCGGATCGTGTGTTTGCCAATATTCCTTCGCCTCTGTGTGAAGTTGTTCGTTCACCGGCGGTTGTACGAAATCTTTTCTGGGAGTTAAAAATATAGAAACACCTACTTTCGCGGTAACATTCAGGGACTGTCTTGGTCCTAATTGGTACCGGGCAAGCCAATTCCCCTCAGCATCAGAAGTTACGGTTTGCGGCGAGGGTGAAAGATCACTTAAGGTTACTTTCTGGTACGCGGTACTCGGAGGAAGTGAGATTTCCTGTAACTGGTTACCCATACCCGGGTTCGTCAGTGCATACGACAAGGTAAGGTCAAAATTCTGGCTTGTGCCATACGCACCCGCGATACCTCCACGAATCATTTGTTCTTTTGTCCAGCTTTTTCCATTTGCGGGAAGCGGGGTAAGATACGCGGCAGGGCCGAAATTGGGCGGAACCGCCAGGCTGACGTTGTACGCGCCGATGTCCGGATCATTGATGACTCCGGGAACGTAAATTTCCCATATACTTCCTGCCTTTGACGCGATACCGCTGTGCTCGTACCGCAATGAGAATTTGAGTGATTTACCCAGGCCTATTTCTTTTACGTTAAAAGTGAGCGCGATTTGCGTTTTACCGTCTTTGACGGAAATTTCCGGCGTGATTACCCCACCATCGTCATAGGCAATAACTTGTGTAATTTTGTCACTATCCAGGAGGAGTGAGTATTCCTGGGCGTAAAAATTCGGAAGTTTGTTCGTGAGGGTCACGTGCTGGGTAACGATCGTTTTGCCAGATGGGGCAATCGCATACTGCACGTCGTAGTCTGCCTGGAACTCGCCGCTTGCCAGTGCTTTTTTTCCCGCGGGCACAAAGAGGGCGAAGAAAAATACGATGAGGAATACAAAGCGTAACAGGCGGCGCATCACCATACTACTATAGTACCTTTTTGAGAAATTGTCCTGTATAGGAAGATTTTTCCCGAGCAATTTGTTCCGGGGTTCCCGCTACCAGAATTTCCCCGCCCTTATTACCACCCTCAGGACCCAAATCGATAACCCAGTCTGCGCTTTTAATGACATCAAGATTGTGCTCGATGACGACGACTGTGTTGCCGAGGGTCACTAAACGGTGTAATACCGTGAGCAACTTCTCCAGATCGGCAAAATGAAGTCCGGTAGTAGGCTCATCCAAAATATACACCGTCCGGCCGGTTGATCTGCGGGACAATTCACTCGCAAGCTTTACCCGTTGTGCTTCTCCGCCCGAAAGCGTGGTCGCCGATTGCCCGAGGTGCATATAGGACAGTCCGACGTCAGCAATGGTCGTAAGCTTTCCTAATACCTGCGGGTGTGCATGGAAAAATTCAATTGCTTCCGTAATGCTCAAATTAAGTACGTCTGCGATAGACTTGTCCCGATAGGTAATTTCTAGTGTATCGTTGTTGTAGCGTTTGCCCTGACACACTTCACAAGTGACATACACATCGGACATAAATTGCATCTCTATTTTTCGCTGCCCCTCCCCTTCACACGCTTCACATCTGCCGCCTTTGACGTTAAATGAAAATCTCCCGCTTTTGTAGCCTCGTAATCTCGCCTCAGAGAGATTTGCGAATATATCGCGGATAAAGCTAAAAAGTCCGGTGTAGGTTGCTGGGTTACTCCGTGGGGTTCTCCCGATCGGTGACTGATCGATAAGCACCACTTTGTCTATTTCATCTACTCCTTGAAGCGCACCAAACTCGCCCGGGCGTTCTTTCGAAAACGGGTTGTAGTGACGCATAAGCGCGGGATATAGTGTTTCCACAATCAGTGATGATTTACCGCTGCCGGACACCCCGGTGATACACACAAATTTGCCAAGCGGGATAGAAAGGTCAATTCCTTTCAGATTGTTGTGTGTCACGTTGGTTAAACGCAAATACCGTGGGGTGAGTTCGGTAGAAACACTTTTACTTACGCGTATTGTTTTACGGCCGGTGAGATATGCGCCGGTAATGGATTTCGCTGACTGTTTAATTTCCGGAAGCGTGCCTTTGGCAATAACCGTGCCACCGAATTTACCCGCTCCTGGACCAAAATCGACGATATAATCGCCTGCCTCGATCATTTCCCGGTCGTGCTCAACGACAATCACGGAATTGCCTAAATTCCGCAGCGACACAAGGGTTTTTATCAGACGGTGGTTATCGCGTGGATGTAAGCCAATCGAGGGTTCGTCCAAAACATACAGCACTCCGGTGAGTCCTGAACCGATTTGGGACGCGAGCCTGATGCGCTGCGCTTCTCCACCGGCAAGACTAGTCGCGCTCCGTGAAAGTGATAGGTACTCCAATCCGACACTTAAAAGAAATCCTAAACGGGTGAGCACTTCTTTAAGGATAGGTGCACCGATTTTCATTTCGGTGAGCGAAAGTGTCTGCTGGGTGTTATCGGAAAGCTTCTTCACCCACTCATACGCGTCGGTAATGCTTAGGTCGGTAATGTCGCTTATCGACCGTTTATCTATCATAATGGTCAGGCTTTCTTTTTTGAGCCGTTTCCCCCCGCAAGATTTACATACTTCCTGCCGCATGTATTTTTCAATTTCGGTGCGGAGAAAATCAGATTCGGACTCTGTGTGCCGCCGCACTAACTCCGGAATAAATCCACTGAATGTTTCCTCGATAGCAGTCTGCTCGCCAAACCGGTTGGTACCTTTGACATGATGCACTTCGTCACCGGTGCCATAGAGAAGTACATTGAGTTGGGCTTTGGTGAGGTTTTTAAGTGGCGCGCGCGGGTTAATGCCGTGCTTTTCGGATACCGCGTTTACCACCCGTGAATACCAGGTGTCATGAAAAAATGTTTTGGCGAACGGCAGCACACCACCCTCGGTTATAGAGAGTTCGGGATTGATGACAAGTTCTGGATCAACGGTAAGAATTGAGCCTAACCCCGTGCAGGTCGGACACGCGCCGTGCGGCGAGTTAAAGGAAAATGACCGTGGTTCAATTTCAGGAAGCGAAATGTTACACACCGGGCAGCTGAATTTTTCAGAGAACATGTGATCTTTCATTTCTTTGGGTGATTCGGGCATAGCAAATGATTTGTCGAGCACTTCACCCGCGATTACCAGTCCATCCGCAAGTCCCAATGACTGCTCTACGGCGTCATTGAGCCGGGTTCTGATGGACCCGACAAACGTGGGCTTAAGGCTTGGCTTGTCGAGGCTGAAACGGTCAACAACAACGTCTATTGAATGTTTGTTTGTTTTAAGAAGCGTGATATCGGTATCAAGATCGATAAATTTGCCGTCTACACGTACCTGCCGGTATCCTTTTGCCTTGAGATTATCAAACAGCCCGCTGAACTCGCCTTTTCTGTCCCGGACAATCGGGGCGAGCAACACAAGCCGGTACGATTTCGTGCCTGCGGATAACGCAGTTCCCGCCATTTCGAGAATAGAAAGGACGATCTGGTCGGAAGACATTTTGGATATTTCCCTGCCGCAGTTAGGGCAATGCGGATGGCCGACACGCGCGAACAATAAACGCAGGTAGTCATAAATTTCAGTCACCGTGCCGACAGTCGAGCGTGGATTGTGGGAAGTGGATTTCTGATCGATGGAAATCGCCGGCGAAAGTCCCTCTATCGTATCGACGTCCGGCTTATCCATAACTCCTAAAAATTGCCGGGCATAAGAAGAAAGCGATTCTACATACCGGCGTTGCCCTTCAGCGTAAATTGTGTCAAAAGCAAGGCTGGATTTACCTGAACCGGAAAGGCCGGTAAATACCACCAGCTTATTCTTGGGTAATTCCAAGGTAATATTTTTGAGATTGTGCTGTCTTGCTCCTTTGATGACGATGTTTTCCATAACAAAAATAACCACCGGTGTACCGTGGCGTGGGTATTATACCACGCGGTTGAGTGCAACCTGCGTACTTAAGCCTCCAGGCTTTGTTCGAGCAGATGCGAGATACGGGCTCTTGGCGTACCGGCGCTTAACATATCATTGACTATAGCCTCCCGCCTATCACTTGTTTTTCCTAATTTAATTGCCAACCTGATAGTTTCCAACAAGAATATCAATCCTGCCGGTGATCCGCTTACAAACGTGAGCATGCTGACCTCCAAGTTTAAACCGATTTTTTTGATATACGTTTGATTACGGTCAGAAAGGCGCGGTATTTGTTTGGACAAATACTTCATCGCAGCCCGGTTGCGGTCAAACTCGTTCATAGGTATCCTTACGACTTCTCCAGGCCCGCGATAATATCCCGGTATCTGGCGGCGGTTTCAAAGTCCAGATCTTTACTCGCTTTGCGCATGAGTTTCGTGAGCGTGCCTATCTTTTTCTTTTTATCTAACGGTGTCATAGCGTTTACTGCTTCTTCCGGCAGGTCAGCGAGTTCGTTTACGATTGTTTCCTCTTCTTTGTGTACCAAGCGTTCCCTGATGGGTTTTGAAATAGACAGCGGCGTAATATTGTGCTTTTTGTTATAGGCAATCTGTACCGTGCGCCGGCGCCCCACTTCGTCTATGGCAGCTTTCATTGATTTGGTCATCGTATCCGCATACAAGATAACCCGGCCGTTGAGGTGCCGCGCGGCCCTTCCCATTGTTTGGATAAGACTGGTCCGGCTTCTCAAAAACCCTTCTTTGTCGGCGTCGAGTACCGCGACTAGTGATACTTCGGGTAAATCCAAACCTTCACGGAGCAAGTTAATACCTACGATGACGTCATAGGTGCCCAACCGCAAATCTGAAAGAATATCGCTCCGTTCAAGTGTCAGAACATCGGCGTGAAGATACTGCACCTTGATACCCCGGTCACCGATATATTTAGAAAGATCTTCTGCCATGCGTTTTGTTAGTGTCGTCACCAATACACGCTCATGACGGGTCACACGCATTTCAATTTCGCGGATCAGGTCAGCGATTTGACCTTCACTTTTGCGCACTTCTATCTCCGGGTCGACAAGGCCGGTGGGCCGTATGAGCTGCTCTACAATTGCGTCTTTTCCACCTGAGGCCATGACGCGGTCGGTTTCCCATTGATCGGGGGTTGCGGAGACGTAAATAGTTTGCGGTATACGCCGTTCAAATTCTTCAAACCGTAACGGACGGTTATCGATAGCCGCTGGTAACCTGAAACCGTAATCAATAAGTGTTTGTTTGCGGCTCCTGTCTCCCTGATACATCCCGCGTATCTGCGGGATGGTCATATGCGATTCATCGACCATAAGCAACCAGTCGTTGCCTGCCGCTTCTTTATAGTAGTCGAGCAGCGAATACGGCGGATCACCCGGCTTTCTGCCATCGAAATATCTGCTGTAATTTTCGATACCGTTCACAAATCCCACTTCCTGAATCATCTCCAAATCATAATTGACGCGCTCTGCGATCCGCTGCGCTTCTATAAATTTGCCTGCTTTTTTAAATTCCTTTACCCGGTCATCCAGATCTTTTTTGATTTGCGCAAATACCGGTTTATATTTTTTGGGGTCAGTCATGTAATGTTTGGCAGGATACACGACAATACCAGGCAATGATTCTAATTTTTTGCCCGTCAGCGGATCTCTCCGGTCGATGGATATTACCCCGCGGTCACCCATCACAATCCGCAATACCGTATCTTCGTAAGCCGGAAACAGGTCAATGGTTTCTCCCCGTACACGGAATGAGCCGCGATGAAAACCAAAATCGTTCCGCTCGTACTGGAGATCGACGAGACGCTCCATAATACTTTCCCTGGTTACGGCAACCCCCGATTGTAGTTCCAATACGAAATGGCCATATTCTTTGGGCGAACCGATGTTGTAAATACACGAAACCGAGGCAACCACAATGGTATCTTTACGGGTAAGCAGATTGGTGGTCGCGGCAAGGCGGAGCTTATCAATTTCTTCGTTTATCTGGGTTTCTTTTTCTATATAGGTATTGGTTTGCGGTATGTATGCTTCGGGTTGGTAATAGTCGTAATAGGAAACAAAGTACGATACGGCGTTTTCCGGAAAAAAATCCCGGAATTCCTGGTAGAGTTGGGCAGCAAGCGTTTTGTTATGCGAAATAATAAGGGTTGGCCGCTGCATTTTTTCTATCACCTGCGCCATGGTGTAGGTTTTACCACTCCCAGTGACGCCCAACAGTATTTGTTCGGATGTACCTTTTTGTAAACCGTTTACCAGCTGGCTGATTGCTTGTGGTTGGTCACCGGTCGGTTGAAATCCGGAAACGAGCGTAAATTTTTTCATACTTCGGTTAATTTTTTATTCTGATACAGAAATATATGCTTTATATGTATTGACAGTTCGGTTATTTTTTGGAATACTACTAATTATCCTATCACAGTTTCGGTTAGAGTACATATCTAAACATATGCCAGCTATATTATACCCGAGAGAGCGCCAATTATTAGATTTTATCACGCAATTCATCGCGCGGTTCGGCTACGCTCCGACACTTAAAGAAATCGGTGTCGCGCTGGATATCCACTCGCCCGCAACCGTACATGAACATATCGATAGGCTTCGCCAAAAAGGCTTTATCCGTAAACTGGACGGAACCGCACGGGGTTTGGAGGTCGTAGCAGAAAACTACCGTCCAGCGGGAAACAACGCGACGCTCGAATTACCGGTCTTGGGATTTATCGCCGCTGGTTCACCACTCGAGCCATACACCGATCCAAATTTTTATGTATCCGTCGCTCCCAGTATGATTGCTTCCTCACAGCCGCACTACGTACTGCAGGTAAAAGGCCAGTCAATGATCGAGGATGGTATTTTTGACGGTGATTATGTCGTTATCCAACATCAGCAGGATGCGAAAAATGGCGATATTGTTGTGGCGCTGCTCCCCAATGGCCTTGCTACCCTAAAGCGCATCTATTTTGAAAAAGACAAAATTAAGTTGATGCCAAGCAATTCAACGATGTCTCCGATATTTACGACACACGTTAAAATCCAAGGGCGCTGTGTGGGACTTATCCGCAAGTTTGTTTAATACAATCCGCGAAATTACTCGTTGATGATTTTTTCCAGGTTCTTGGTAGAAACACCAGGAACATCAGGGTTCCGCTTGTGCTGGATATACTCATAAATCATCGGAATGATGGACAATCCGATAATGGCAAATACAGCGTAATGGAAGTTTTCCTTGATAATCTCCATATTGCCAAAAAAGTAACCAAGTACGGTGAATATACCCACCCAGAGCACGCCCCCCACGACATTGTAGAGAATAAATGTAGAGTAATGCATGGAACCGACTCCCGCGACAAACGGGGCAAATGTACGCACGATAGGGACAAAACGCGCTAAAATGATCGTTTTCGCGCCGTGTTTTTTATAAAACTGCTCGGTTTTATCGATATGTTCCTGGTTAATAAACGTTATTCTTGGGTTATCCACGAGTTTTTTGCCGAAATAATGGCCAATCCAATAGTTCACCGTATCTCCGCCGATAGCAGCGATGATAAGGAGGGCTATAAGGAGTAACAGGTTAAGCGACCCTAAGGACGCAATCGCCCCCGCAGCAAACAGAAGGGAGTCACCCGGAAGGAACGGGGTGACCACAAAACCCGTTTCGGCGAACACGATAAGAAACAGTATGCCGTAGGTGAGCAACCCGTACTGATTCACGAGCTCAGTTAAATGCGTATCCAAGTGCAACACAACATCGATGAAGGTTTGTAAAATTTCCATAGAAATTTATGATACCACAAGGATGGTATACTGTACTACTATGGGAACACTCTTTGTCGTAGCTACGCCAATCGGTAATTTAGAAGATATAAGCCTGCGGGCGCTTCGGATCCTATTTTCAGTGGGTGTTATTGCCTGTGAGGACACACGCCGGACAGGCGGACTACTTCACGAGTTGGAAACCCGCTACGCAACTTTTATCGAGACACGTTCAGAACGCAGACTTGTCCGCTATGACAATCACACCGAACAAACGGTCACTTCCGAGCTCCTAGGCCTTCTCCGCGAGGGCACGGATATCGCGCTTGTTTCCGATGCGGGTACTCCTCTCGTGTCCGATCCGGGATACATTCTGGTGCGGGAGGCGGGAAAACGAAACGTACCCATAACGAGTATTCCCGGGGCGTCAGCGTTGCTGGCCGCGCTTACCGGCAGCGGATTGTCTGCAGATAAATTCACTTTTTTGGGGTATCCGCCTGAAAAACAAGGACCGCGGGTGAAGCTGCTGGAGGCTATTTACCAATCACACGCGCTTGTTCGCTCTACATACGTATTTTACGTGTCTCCTCATAAACTTCTTACATTTCTTGAAGATATGAAACGGGCCTATGGCGATATACCCATATGTATCGGCCGTGAGCTTACCAAGCGGCATGAGGAAAATTGGAAAGGATTAATTTCCGAATCGCTCGTACGTTTTGCGGAACCCAAGGGTGAGTTTGTCGTGCTGTTTGAACTTGTCTGATACAATTGCCAACAATGGGATTGTTGGAACTGGGGAAACAAATGATTTGTTACCATCAGGGATCAGGAGGTGGTGCTGGTGGTACCGAGGAAGCCGCGCATCTTGCTGATCACCGTAAAATTGCAAAAGTGTGGCGCACGCGCCTCGCGTCAATGAATGAACGTGATGTTCGCCGCGCACTACCCCTCCTGCGTCATGATATTGCCAACCTCGCGGCAACCGCATCCGTAACCGGCGGGAATGTCACTGAACACATCCAGGTGTCGGTTCGTATGGTAAACAAATTGTTACCTGCGCGTCTTCGCATACTGGAAAACGAGATTAGTCCGGCAATTTAATAGTCCTCAAGGGTTGAAGTGTCACCTATAGGAAGCCCTAATTCCTTTGCTTTCAGTATCCGCCGCATGATCTTGCCCGATCTGGTTTTCGGGAGTTTATCCATAAATTCAATTTCCCGCGGATACGCGTGGCCGGCAAGGTGTTTTTTTACGTACAGTGATAATTCTTCTTTTATTTTTTCCTGCTGCGGTTTTGTTTTTGCCTTATCGCTCACTGATTTTTCCAGCACCACAAATGCTTTGATGATTTCTCCGCGCATGGCGTCTGGTTTACCGATAACGCCGGCCTCGACAACTGACGGATGCGCGACCAATGCCGACTCTACTTCAAATGGGCCAACCCGTTCTCCGGATGTTTTGATCACATCATCCGCCCTACCGATAAACCAGAAATACCCGTCTTTATCCATCATTCCCCGGTCACCGCTTATATACCAGCCGTTCGTAAAATAACTTTTGTATTTCTGCGGGCGGCGCCATATGGTATGCATCATTGATGGCCATTTGGGCTTGATGGCAATATTTCCTTCCATATTTGATCCCAACTCACGGCCATTGTCGTCAACAATAGCTGCAGTCAGTCCGGGAACCGGTTTACCCATCGAACCTATCTTTATATCCATACTCGGATAGTTTGCGATACAGATAGCTCCCGTTTCCGTTTGCCACCACGTATCATGGAACGGCATACCGAACGCTTTGATACTCCACCGGACCGCCTCAGGGTTAAGCGGTTCGCCTACGGAACACAAGTGCCGTAAGTGGGAGAGGTTGTGTTTTTTGATGAGGCTATCACCCGCAGCCATAAGCATGCGTATGGCAGTTGGGGCGGTATACCACACGCTGATATTGTATTTGTCCAAAAGCTTGTACCACCGGTCGGGATCAAACCGGCCGGAGTAAACGAGTGCGGCGACGCCATTACTCCAACTGCCGAGAATTTCATAGGCGATACCCGTTACCCACCCAGGATCAGCGGTACACCAATACGCATCCTCATCACGCAGATCCAGCACCCAATGCGCAGTCATGTGTTCCTGTAAAATCGCGCGGTGTGAGTGTACGACCCCTTTCGGTTTACCCGTCGTACCTGATGTATAAAGCATAAATGCGTAATCATCGGGATCGGTATGCGCGATACGCAGTGCGTCTGAAGCATTGGCGACGCTTTTTGTGAACGACTCTTCATCAACAACCAGAATATGTTTAAGTTCCGGCAATTTTCTTCTTACCGCGTCTACCCGTGATTTTAGCTCCCTGGTGGTAAGAAGCACTTTGGCACCCGAATTTTCTAGCCGGTCAAATAATGCCTGTTCCTGAAACGCGCTAAAAAGGGTTCCTGCGATCGCGCCGATTTTTAAAATTCCTAAAAATGAAAAATATAACTCGGGTATACGCGGTAAAAATAAAAACACTCGGTCTCCCCGCTCAACGCCAAAATCCTTAAGCACATTACCGACTTGGTTCGAGAGCAGAGAGAGTTCTTCGAAGGTGTACTTTTTGGTGTTTCCTGCTTCGTCTTCCCAGTACAGTGCTACCTTATTTTTGCGCCATGTCTGTGCGTGCCTGTCCACCGCGTTATACGCGGCATTGAGACTTCCATCAATCCAATCGACGTATTTACGGCTGTCTTTCCACGTAAACGTACGGGAGGTTTTCGCATAATCTTCTAAGTTTGCATCCGCAGCACTTTTTTTGTCTTTTTTGTAGAGTTCTTCTTTCATATGCGTTACATACCTCCTATGCGGCATTACGTAATATCGGCGATCAAATTTTTGCCGGTCATTTCCTTGGGGAGCGGGATACCCAACATAGAGAGTATGGTAGGAGCGATATCGGCGAGCTTGCCGACCGGAAGATTTATGGAGCGGTTCTCGTATTGTTTATCCACGATAATACAGGGAACAGGAAATACTGAATGCTCGGTGTCCATCTCTCCGTTCGGACCGATCATTTCTTCCACGTTACCATGGTCGGCGGTTATGATGCAAGCGCCGCCAAGTGAAAGCGTAAGCGATACAATCCTGCCGACACATTCATCAGTCACCTGGCATGCTTTCACCGCAGCCTGAATATTTCCGGTATGCGCCACCATGTCGGGATTTGCGAAATTTATCGCGACAAATCCGTATACATTGCTTGTGAGTCTATCCAATACCCTACTCGTGAGCTCACGGATAGACATTTCCGGTTGCAGGTCGTACGTCGCGATTTTTGGAGAAGGAATAATAAGCCTATCTTCCTGAGGGAACGGCGCCTCCCGCATGCCGTTAAAATAATAACCGATAAAACGCTCTTTCTCCGTTTCAGCGACGCGCAATTGCCGTAATCCCGCGTTGGAAAAAACTTCGCCTAACGGTGTATCGACCTGCTTAAGCGGAAACGCGACGACCCCGGGACTTGTGCGCTCATATTCGGTCATCGTCACAAAAAACAATTCCGGTAATATAACACGCCGGGTAAACGGTGTTTGACGTGAGTCTTCATCGACTAAATGCTTATGAAAATACTTCACCGCGTACGGATCAAAACTTTCGGTTGTTTTATGTGATTCAAAGTCAGTGAGGGTAAACGCCCTGGTGAGCTGTCGCGGGCGGTCAACCCGGTAGTTATAAAATATCACCGAGTCATGCGCGCTGATGCGGGGATGCGGATTTCCCTCGCTGTCGCTTATAATTGCCGGTTCGATAAACTCATCCGTTATACCTTTCTTATAACTGGCTTCTACCGCTTCGGAGGCCGACCGGTAGATGTTGGGGATGTCTTCGGTAAGCGCCTGATACGCGCGGGCAGTCCTGTCCCACCTGCGGTCACGGTCCATCGCGTAGTACCTACCCATAATGGTAGCAATGTGTCCGTGTCCGAATTCCGCAAGTTTTGCTTCTACTTCATGGACAAACCGGAGCCCCGCTTTCGGTGGGGAATCCCGTCCGTCGGTAAATAAATGCAAATACACCGGGCAGGCGCATTGCTGACGGCGCATAAGCTCAAGCAGCGAGTAGAGGTGCTCACGGCTGGCATGAACACCTGAATCGGAGAGCAATCCCATGAGATGTATACGGGACTGATGGCTTTTGGCATAGGATATAGCACCCAAAAAAGCATCATTGGTAAAAAAGCTTCCGTCAGATATCGCCATGTTTATCCTCGGCAAGTCCTGATACACCACCCGGCCGGCTCCGATATTAATATGCCCCGTCTCCGTGTTTCCATCCTCTCCTGAGGGCAGACCCACTGATTCTTCTGAGGCATCAAGCTGCGTATGCGGGAAGCTCGACCAAAGGCGTGGAATATGAGTAAGGTTCGCTTGTGATATAGCATTTCCGGGACCTGGAGGAGCCAGTCCCCATCCGTCGAGTATCAAAAGGACAAATGGCTTGGGCATATAGTATGCAGCAAAAATCCCGGCACGCCATGCGCCCGGTACCGTTATTTTTTGATCATTATTTCACTCTCTATTTGTAAAAGCCGGTTATACTTTGCCACTCGTTCTCCTCGCGCCGGAGCGCCAAATTTTACGTAATCAGACTGCACACCGACCGCTAAATCCGCGACAAAACTGTCGTTCGTTTCACCGCTTCTGTGAGAAACAATCGTGCGGATGCCTGCTTTCTTGGCTATTGCAATAACAGCGAGAAATTCGGAAAGCGAGCCTATCTGGTTTGGTTTGGCCAGTATTCCCGAACATACTCCCTCTTTTACCGCCCGTCTGAGACGGTCAGGATTTGTGGCAAGAAGATCGTCACCCACTACCAATACCTCATGTCCTATTTCTTTGGAAAGCAACGACCAATGCTCCCAATCATCCTCACTCAGGGGATCTTCCAATATCAGCAAATGGTATTTTTTGTGCAGTTCCGTAAGGTAATGGATAAAATCCGGACTGGTAAGCGTCCCCGGTTTATCTTTTATCTGGTATCCGCCACGTTCGTTCATAAATGAATTTGCGGCAAGATCTAGTCCAAAAAATACATCGACACCGAACGTATAGGGGCTTGCCTTAATACCTTCAGCGAGTATTTCGAGCGCATCGAGATTTGTAAATAAGTTGGGAGCAAACCCCCCCTCGTAGCCCACTGAGTACACCGCGTTCCGGTATTTAAGTATTTGTTTTACTGAGTTATAGATAGCTACTCCCATTGCAAGCGCTTCTGAATATGGTTTATTGGAAGCGGGAACGATATGAAATTCCTGAAAATCCAGGTTACCCGCTCCGTGTTTCCCGCCGTTTATTACATTAAATGTTGGCGTAGGTATCCTCGTCATTGCCGTGGGAGTAAACGGCTGAAACAGATCATTTATATGTTTATAAAGCGGTACCCTTCGGGCATTCGCCGCAGCGACTGCTACCGCAAGGGAAACGCTTAATATGCTGTTTGAGCCCAAGCGGTGTTTATCGGGTGTTCCATCAAGATCGATAAGCATTTTATCTATCGCGCCCTGATCTAATACATCCATGCCTTTTAATTTTGCGGCGATTTCTCCATTGACAAAAGCGACGGCTTTGAGCACCCCCATACCGCCATAACGCTTCGTATCCTTGTCCCGGAGTTCGACAGACTCATATTTCCCAAGTGATGTACCGGCGGGTACCGACGCAATCCCACGGTACCCGCTTTCCAGGACGACCATGGTCTCGACAGTCGGATCACCACGCGAATCCAGAATTTCTCTGGCGATCACTGCGTATACTTTCGTAGAAATTTCACTCATAGGTCACTTGCGGGACACGAGGCGCTGTTCGGCTGCTGCCACGGTAGCCCGTACATGATCTACAGCATCAGCATTGACGGAGATACTGGTAATTCCCCACGATACGAGCTTTTCTACTAACTCAGCAGAGTCGGATGGTGCCTGACCGCACATAGAGGTAGTTACTCCTTTTTTCGCACAGGTACGGATTACCTTTTCAAACGACCACAGCAGCGACGGGTCAGTTTCTGAAAAGTCATGCGCTACTTCACTGTTATCACGGTCAGTGCCCATGGTAAGCATGGTAAGGTCGTTGGAACCGATTGACACCCCGTCTATGCCCACTTCGAGGAAATCCTCTATGCGCAACACATTGGTGGGAATCTCTACCATCATCCATAGCTTAAATGTGCTCGAACGCGCCAAGCCGCTTGCTGAAACCATTTTCTTCACCTCAGCAAGCTCTTCGGGCGTTCGGACAAACGGGATCATGATCCATAAGTTCTTGAGCCCCATTTTGTTGCGCACCGTCTTTATGGCTTCCAATTCGAGTTCAAATACATCCGGATTTGCGATGTATCTCGCGGCTCCCCGGAATCCTAGCATAGGATTGGGCTCTTCGGGCTCAAACGCGGCACCACCTTTGAGGTTCCGGTACTCATTAGTTTTAAAATCCGTTGTCCGGTAAACTACCGGCCGTGGCGCAAACGCTTCGGCTATGGAGGCGATCTGTCCTGCCACAAGATCAATAAACATCTGCTGTTTTTTATCAGCAATAATTTTTTTGGGGTGAATGCCGACGCTTGCCATAATAAATTCAGCACGCAATAACCCGACACCGTCGGCACCAAGTGTCGAAACTTCTTTTGCCCGCCCTGCTTGCGCGAGGTTCATATACACGCGCGTGGCAGTTTTCAGCTTCACTTTGGGACCCACACTCACCATCGATGACTGTGGACGGGTTATGGCGACTGCGCCTTTGTAAATCTCTCCCGTGGTGCCATTTACCGTAATCACCTGGTTGTCTTTCAGAGACTTCATGGCATTGGTAGTACCGACGACCGCGGGTATTCCCAGTTCACGGGACACAATTGCCGCGTGCGATGTCCGTCCGCCGCGCTCTGTGACGATCGCTACGGCTTTTTTCATGGCAGGGACAAAGTCTGGGTTGGTCATCTGGGCGACCAGCACGTCTCCCGGATGCACTTTCCCCAAATCCTTGGGGCTATAAAGAATTTGTACAGGTCCGCTCGCCATGCCAGGACTTGCGGCATCACCTTTCAAAAATACTTCATGTTTCGGGCTGACCGTCGGCTGCAGACTCGTGGCTTTCGTTTTTGTCGTGGTAACCGGACGGGTTTGTACGATGTACACCTTCCCTTTTTCTATAGCCCATTCGATATCTTGAGGAAAAAAGTAATGTTTTTCAAGTTTCTTTCCTTCGCGTGCGAGCGCGATAATTTGTTCATCAGTCAGTTTTGCTTGTGATCCTTTTGATTTAGGCACAGGACTAATAAGTGTTTTACCGTTCCGCTTGGTCATGATTTTTTCCTGGATATTTACTTCCTTTTCCAAAATTTTTTCTGAGGCTTTATCTACCACATAATGATCCGGAGTTACCGCACCCTGGACAATCATTTCGCCCAGACCGAATATGCCGTCTACCACTACTTTGGTTTTGTCATTTGTGACGGGATCAATAGTAAACATAATCCCCGAAAGGTCAGACTGCACCATCCGCTGCACCGGCACAGCGATGCCGACTTTAAAATGGTCAAATTTATGCGTAGCGCGGTAAAATATCGCCCGGTCGGTAAAGAGCGAGGCCCACGCCTCTTTTATTTTTTCGAGGAGATTGGCTTCGCCCTGGACGTTTAGAAATGTCGCTTGTTGACCGGCAAACGATGCTTCCGGTAAATCTTCCGCTGTTGCCGACGAACGCACCGCCACTGGTGAGTGCCGGAGTAAGCCGGTATCCAGCTTGAAATATGCCTTCATAACATCTGAGGCGATATCGTTAGGAAACTTAGCACGGGTAATGAGTGACCGTATGGCTTTGCCTGTTTCCGCCAGCTGCTTACTGTTACTGACATCAAGTCCATGCAGTAAATCGGCGAGATCGTCCCGGAGATGTGCTTCGTCTAGGAAATGAAAGTATGCCTGCGCGGTGACAATAAATCCGTTGGGGACGGGAAACCCCGCTTTGGTCATTTCGCCTAAATTTGCGCCTTTGCCTCCGACCGTACCGATATCGTCACGATCAACTTCTTTAAACCACACCACAAACTTTTTGGTCATATCAATCAGTATGGGTAATTTTGGCAAAAATCGCAAGTGCTATAATACACGCTATGCATAAAGCAATCATTTTCGACATGGACGGCGTTATTGCTCACAGTGAAGGTTTATGGAACGAGAAGGAGCCTGATTATCTCCGGAAAATATTGACGCCTTCCGCGGCTCATCTTATTATCGGCAACACACGGGGATTTTCGGAAAGCCTTATATATGCTTGGGCAAAAAAATTAGGGTTTAGCGGTTCACGCGAGGAATTTTATAACGGGTATGACCGTATAGCCCGGAATATATATGCCACCTGTCCGATAACGGCAGGTATGGATGCATTATTCGGCGAATTAAAAGCTGCGGATGCTGTTGTCGGATTAGTCTCTTCTTCCCCGATGGACTGGATACGGATTGTCTTGAGCCGTTTACAACACCATGACGTATTCCGGTTTGTCGAATCCGTTAATGAACACCCTGAGTTACAACCAAAACCTGCCCCCGACGGGTATATCGCGGCTATGAAGGCGCTGAACGTACATCCCAAAGATACACTCATAATCGAGGATTCCCAAACCGGCATAAACGCAGGCATCGCTTCAGGAGCCAACGTCTGCTGCTTTGCCCAGCATGTCGATACGAAACGGATGCCGACCGGGGTCACCCAATACGCACATACGATAGAAGAATTAAGGAGCGCTTGCTTGGCATTTCTCGCGCCAAGAAACTAAATTTAGGGGTTCGCTGGCACGATTATGTCAAATTGTTCCGGCTTGCCGTATGCTTTAGGGCCATAATCATTACAAAATGCCGCGATGTGCTGCATAAAGTAATCCGGCTTTACTTTTTGTATTTGACCACAGAGATAATACGTAAGCGCAATAACGGTGCCAAAGCTTGCTTTCTCATCGAGCAGTATATCCCACCGGTGTGCAGGATCACCGAAATAGGTATTCACACTTCCCAAGGTGATAACAAGCTCCCCCTCCCACGGATGGACAAACTTGGCATGCCGGGCGTGCCCCTGCGGGAACGCACGGATCATGACATGGGGCCCGAATAATTCATCACCTTTTATTTCTACCATCGGTCCCACGTTGAGATAATCGTCAGGAAGTACGAACGTATACGCCTGGTAATCAGCAAACCCAGCGGGTAATTGTACGGCTTGTATGAATTTTTTCATGTCCGCCGCCTGCTCCCGGGTAGCGGAAAGCACCATGCCAAGATACGTAGAAGTATTGTACGTATACGGCTCAGCGATACTTTTATAGGCATACACATGATCGGCGATGCCCGCGCCCGTGGAGTTTGGTTTGCAGGTGAGTAATGTCGTGGTTAGTTTCATCTCCTTCGCGAGCTCTAACTCCCACACGGAATCTTTTTCTCCCGAGGCCGATATGATGACGGCGTCCGTTATGAGTCCTTTGTCGATGACCGGCTTGTACGCTGAGGCA
Source organism: Candidatus Gottesmanbacteria bacterium UBA6580 (assembly GCA_002433895.1). Classification (GTDB taxonomy): domain Bacteria; phylum Patescibacteriota; class Microgenomatia; order UBA10105; family UBA927; genus UBA927. The sequence goes on along the minus strand of DJJA01000005.1, from coordinate 92,173 downwards.
ATCTGACGGAAATTGCTCTCATCGGCAAAAATCGCTGCTTTGCCGGAAAAAAGGATCTTTCCGGTATTGATGGCATTACCACTACCCACGACAAACGGAAGGGAATATGTGCTAATATCAAGCGCCGGGGGTGGTGTCTTTGTAAAAAAATCCAAAGCTTCCAGGACGGTTGTATCGAGTGTCGGAATATGCATAATGTTCCCCTTTCTAATATGAAATAAGCACTTCAGTATCGGGTAATGACGATGTTATGGTGTATGCCGCACATCCCGCCGGGATAAACACCGAGTGCCCGGTAGTGACCGTCACTGATACACCGCCCGCTGCCACGGTCATTGCACCCGACTTTACGAAAACATGACGGAACGTCTCCAAAGCCGATTCAAAGAGCGACCCGGATTTACCAAACGTTACCCGGTCCATAGAATAATACTTAGTTTCCAATATTCGATCATGCGTATACGCACTGGTTTGTGCGACATTCTTTGCCTCTCGCATATGTGTTTTCGGATCATTCGCAGCAGGACTCCGGTCGGCATACGCAAAGTATTCGGCGATCTGCAGCGGTCGGAGCTTGCCATCCTTTGATATTTTTCCCTTATCAAAGCTGCGGAGTGTGGCGACGTCATCCATCACATTAAGTTGAATTTCATACAACACATTACCCAAAGGAATAGCAGCGAGGTCTTCTTCCCATGAATGATGGATACCACAAGGGGAAAGGTCAAGTAATGTTCCTTTTTCTACACGCAAAACATTGACGTATTGCCATGGATTTGCCTCTTTCACCAGCTTCGCAATAAGCGTCTTGGCATCTTCATAGCTGAGTGACCCATCACGTACCCGGGCGGCAACTGACTGCATCTCTGTATCCAGTTTGGTAACCGCGCCCTCGTATGCCCCCCAATCTACATCTTTTCTGACGCCGCAGGTAATAAGTCCTGGCTCAAAGTAATACCAGGATTCCGGCTTTGGTTTCCAACGGTCATTTTTCACCCCATCAGGAATATGAAGTTGAAATGAATTGCCAAGCGCTTGAGTAAATTTCAGCAGTAAATGCATCTTGGCACCATAGGTACTGACGATACGCTTTCCCAGTACCGCATCCGGATCTGCCGCTATGAGGTCAGCTAACGCCATGCTATTGGGGATGACTGATTGCTGTTCGACCGATTTGTTATCAGCGATTTCACCACTAAACTGTGCCTCCTCGCTTGATAACGCAAACGAAAGATTGCTCTTATCATACAGTTCATACGACTGACCGATTTTTTTGCCGGCAAGATAAGGCGTATCCTGCCATTTTTTTGACTCGGCAATGTACGTGCCACCCCACGTGGGTTGCTCGATAAGCTTCGGAATGACCAGATATGGACGCAGCTGTTTTGTATCCATAAGGAACTGTTGTTACTCTAACGCTTTTGTGTTCACTCCTTCACTGAAATTTACTTCAGGAACCTTATGCAGGATTTCCGACACCTGGTGTTTCAGGTTGTCGTATGCTTCTACTGTTTTACCTTCAAATTTGATGGTGAGATATGGCCCGTTTTGGCTGGCTCTCACAATCAACATTTCTTTTTCGGTATCCATACGTACGCCGTCTATTTCGACATATTTTGCATTGGGATACAGCTTTTTCATCTCGCCGCCGATTTTATCCGTGACGATTTGGAATTTAACTGCGTCGGGGCATCCCACTTTTATTTCCGGACTGGAAACGTATTTTGGAAGCTCATCAATGACTGCCGCCAGTGTTTTGTCGACACGGGTAAGATACGCCAGCAAACGGAGCGTGGCGATAGCACCGTCATCATGCCCGTAGAAATTATCCATAAAAAAGAAATGTCCGGATAATTCACCACCAAACGGTGAGCGTGCTTCACGCACTTTCGCTTTGATAAACGAATGCCCTGTCTTCCACATCACCGGAACCCCGCCGTAAGCGCGGATGACTTCATCTACCTGCTTGGAACAAAGCACATTGTAGATAATGTTTGCGCCGGGCAGGTAAGAAAGCACATCGACGGAAAAAATAGAAACGAGCACGTCGTTCCAAATAAGCCTACCGGTGTGATCGACGATACCGACACGGTCTCCGTCGCAGTCATACGAAAAGCCCATATCTGCTTTTTCTTTGACGACGCGCTCTGCTAGTCTTGTTTGCACCTCATGCTCGGTGGGATCAGGGGTACCTACGGGAAAATTGCCGTCCGGCTTGGTGTTTTGTTCGATAACTTCGCAACCTACCGACCGCAATATATCGGGTAAATAAATACCCGTAGTTGCCGCGCAGGAATCGATAACAACCTTAAAACGCTTTATAGGATCAATCCTGCGTTTGAGATCGTCAATATACTCCTGCTTTATATCTTTTTGGATAACCACGCCTTTTGGCGCCCGGGTAACAAATTTCCCGCTTTTCACGAGATCCCGAAGCTCGATAATTTCTTCGGAAAGCATGGTTTCGGAAAAGCCCATACCGAATTTAAATCCGTTGTATTCTTTAGGATTGTGGGACGCGGTAATCATGACGAGCCCTTTTGTCCGGAAATAGTAACCGGCAAAATAGGAGATTTGTGACAGCGTCATACCGATGTCATATACCGTAATACCCGAATCAGTGAGTCCCTTGACCATCGCATCCCGGAATTCAGGACTAGAAAGCCGACAGTCATAACCCAATACACAGTCGTAAATACGGCGCTGGAGTAGCCATGTCGCATAGCCCCGCGCGAGGAGCTCCACATTTTCTGTGTCTAACTCACTTCCGACTAATCCCCGAAGGTCGTACCCGCGAAACACATGATCTGGAACATTTGTTGCCATAATACCTCCTTTTAGAGATTGATAATGAGTTGCTCTAATTGTTGCGTAAGCGTGAAGGGCGAGGCGCTCGATTTAACCGCAATATCAATAGCGAGTAAGCGTTTATGCATACGAACGAGTTGTTCAATCGTAAAATGCCGCGCTTGGGAAGTCAAGCGCCCCGCCTGCCACTCTTGCAAGCCCTCCGGAATTATCCCATCCTTCAACTGGATAAGCTGGCGCACGCGGCGTACAAGCAGCGTAAAGACTATTTCAGGCACGTCATTTTCTACCACCTGAGCAAAGTACGAAAGCGAAGTAGCGGCGTTACCCGGCCGCAGACTATCTAAAAATTGGAAAATCACCACCGGAGTTTTATACAAAAATGCGGTACACTGCGCACCGAGTTTCGTGAGGGTAGACTTCTCAACCTCCTTTTCTTCATACAATACAATATCAGCGTTTTTACCGGCTTCAACTATCTGGGAAAGAGTCGCCGCGAATGATTTTTCGCGTTTTTTAGCGTTACTGATAAAACCCTCGATAACGACAAATACATCGGAACCAAACAGCGATGACGATTCCATTGCCTGCACGAGCATCGTGCCATCGAGCCGTTTCCCGTTTATCTCACGGACTTCTTTGTTTTTCGCGTGATTTTTGAGCTCGACGAGTTTTGCCCGCGCCGCTTCTGTTTGATCACCGTGTATAAGATACAGCATACGTTTTGTTCCTGTATTATTTTTTCAACTTTTCTGCAGCTTCACGAAGTAAAGGCCTATTTGTTTTCGGATAGCCAATAATACCAGACGCTTCTCCCCACGGCACCCATTTTGCTTCCGTGATACCTTCTTCTGTCTGAGGCTGTACTTTTTGCAGGGTAGTACTCCGGAAAAGGAAATAATGTACTGTTTTCCGTATCGCACCCTTACGGAAATACCAGTACATAACCGGCGTGAGTTCAGAAATAAAGGTGAGGCGCTTCACCCCAACTTCTTCCTCTATTTCGCGTAGAGCGGTTTGTTGTAAATCTTCGCCTTCTTCTATCTTACCTTTCGGAAACGTCCAGAGACCCTTCATGTCTTTCATGAGCAAAACATACGCCTGCCCCTTCCTGAAGCTCACAATGATACCGCCAGCTGAAGTTTCTCTATTCATGATTTTCGTGTTAGCAAAAACAATACGTCTCCGGCGTTTACTGGTTTATCAACCAAAAGTCCGCACACTTCTCCGACTGCCACCTCTGAAACAGCAGTATAGGCAACCTGAAGTGAAACGACGTCCTGTACAAATGCAGTGTCAGAACCGGAAATTTTCACTTTGTCTCCCACTTTCAGCGCCTGATTAAGCACTTCGACGACTGCGATATGCAGGGCATCATAGTAGCGGGTTACCTTGCCTATCGGGATATCCATGGCTGATATCACCCTTTCTTATTGTAATATGTCTTCCCTTTTAGTTTATCAGGTAGGTAGCTTTCGCTGGTATATGCCCGGTACCCTTTGCCGTAGTCTAGGTCTTTCATAAGTTGGGTAGGCGCGTTTCGGATTTTGAGCGGTATAGGCAGATTCCCGTACTTTTTAACGTCATCGAGGGCAGCAAAGTACGCATCATAGGCACTCCGGTCTTTTTTGGCAAGGCATAGGTACACCACGCCGTGCGCCAAATTTTCCTGACATTCGGGGTAGCCTATTTTATGGCATGCCTCAAAAACCGCGTTTGCGACCACAAGTGCGGTGGGTTGCGCCATACCGATATCTTCGGAGGCAAATACCACCATGCGGCGCGCGATAAACAGTGCGTCTTCGCCAGCGTCTACCATACGGGCGAGATAGTAAAGCGCCGCATCGACATCAGATGACCGCATAGATTTGATAAATGCGCTTATCGTGTTGTAATGCTCTTCGCCCACGCGGTCATACTGGAGCATTTTCCGCTGAGCGGCTTCTTCGATGTCTTTGATGGTTAATTTTTTGCTTTTGACGATGGACGCGGCGATTTCGAGCGTGGTGAGCATCGCTCTCGCGTCACCGTTTGCCACCTCGAGCAAAAATTTCCTGCCTTCATTATCTATCGTCTTTTTTACGTACCCAAGTCCCCGATCGAGAATTTTGGTAAGAGCCATGGCATCTAACGGCTTTAACACCAGCACCCGGCACCGCGACAGCAACGCGCTGATTACTTCAAATGATGGATTTTCTGTCGTGGCGCCAATAAAGATAATCGTGCCCTTCTCGACATGGGGCAGTAGTGAGTCCTGTTGTGCTTTATTAAACCTATGTATTTCATCAATAAAAAATACCGTTCGTTTGCCGGTAGTGTCCAGCCGCTTTTGCGCTTCAGAAACAATGCTGCGAAGTTCCGATAGCGTCGTGTTGACCGCGGATTTAGCGACAAACTCCGCCTTAGTGAGAGTTGCCAACAAATAGGCAAGCGTCGTTTTACCACTACCTGGCGGCCCCCAAAATACCATGGAGGGTAAAAACCCACTGGTTAAAAATTTCCGGATAATCCCTTGCTCACCGACGAGGTGATCCTGCCCTATAACATCATCGAGGGCTTGTGGACGCAGGATGTCGGCAAGTGGTCTGCTGTCAGCCATTTCTAGCGCTTATGCTACCACTTTCTCCCATGGGAAACTAGCTCGCCCGAAATGACCATACCGCGCGGTTTCACGGTATATAGGGCGGCGTAGTTTCAGCCCTTCTAGGATACCCGGCACAGAGAGGTCGAGGAGTTTCCATGCAAATTCCTCTATCTGTGCCAGAGACTTTTTCTCAGTACCGAATGTTTCAATTGCCTTCCCAAGTGGTTCCCGTTGGCCGATGACATAGGCAACCCGGATTTCTACCCGGTCAGCGAGCCCTTTGGCGACAATATTTTTGGCGATAAAGCGAGCGGCATACGCACCGCTCCGGTCAACCTTGGTCGGGTCTTTGCCGGAAAACGCACCGCCACCATGACGGGAAAAGCCTCCGTAGGTATCGACAATAATTTTACGCCCCGTCACGCCAGTGTCAGACGCCGGCCCGCCGATTTCCCATTTGCCTTTACTGCCGTTGACGATCACGTCGTCGATCGCGGGTGCATTCATTTTGTATTTTTTAAGCACCGGCTTGACCACTTTGTCATACAGCGCTTTTTTAAGTTGTGCATTACTTATTTTCGGGTCATGGGGCACGGCAAGCACAATCCGCTCAACTCCCACGGGCTTGTTATTTTCATAAATCACTTTTACTTCACTTTTGCCATCGGGGCGAAGATACGGCAGAATTTTTTTCTCCCGCGCTTCGTCCATCCGCTCTACCAAGCGGTGCGCAAGGACGAGCGGCATAGGCATGTACTCCGGCGTTTCGTTGGTCGCGTAGCCGAACATCATCCCCTGGTCTCCCGCGCCGCCATCATCTACTCCCACCGCTATATCAGGTGATTGCTGATGGATATAGACAGAAATCGGCGATTTGTATGAGAAATTGTAGACGCCGTTGGTATACCCTAGGGATTTGATCGTTTTCCGGGCGATACCCTCGTAATCCAGCTTTTTCTTGCACGTTACTTCTCCTGCGAGCACCACGCGATCGGTGGTTACGAGCGTTTCTACTGCTACCCGTGCTTTCGGATCAGCTGCAAGTGCCGCGTCGACAATTGCGTCGGAAATCTGGTCACAGATTTTGTCGGGATGCCCGCTTGCCACGGACTCCGATGTGAAGTGGGTAATGGTTTTCATATGTTTCCTTTCTCGCCCTGATAGAGCAAAAAAATACCCCGCCAAGCGGGGTACTATTTTTCCCAATGCAAGGCTAATCATTCCCCGCGGTTACGGGGTCTCTTTTAAGCACCGCGATCTCATTGACTCGGTTGCTGGATGGTTACGGAGGAGTCTCCTTTACCCCGCCTGTGGCGGGGCCATCACTCTTGATTTATTCACTTGTGATCTAAGGTACTCCTTTAAGTAAAGGAGTGTCAAGTAACCATTTCACGCTTCACCTGTTCGGTAAATGACACATCAGGCAGCCCCTGTACGCCGCCAAACGAAATACGGTCGAGCACTTTTTGCTCCATATTCACCATCCGGGCGGGATAAATCACAAAATCACCGAATCTATCCTGGATAGCGTCGATCGCCCGGGTGATATCGCGGCCTCTGTTCTCTTCGGGGAACAATGATACCTGCATCTCGGTGTCCCGGTGTAATGCGTAACAATACACCGCCAGTAGTTTCACCGGTTGTTCGGGCGCGTGCATAAGCATCGAACGCATAGCGGTATAAAAATCCAGATCAGTAAACAAGGCAAACGATTTTTTCTCCTGCGTGTGCCAGTGGGTGTGATCGGTAAACATGGTAGAAATCCCTACGCCATACGCTACAAATCCGTCCGCCCGCAGACGCCTGCCCATTTTCATGGTGAGTTGGGCAAGTATCTGCCACAACCGGGGGTCATGGGTTGTACGTGCGGTACCCAACACATACGACTGACCGAAGCTCTTCTGATCTTCTCCAGTATCCTTCTCAAACTCTTTGTACATGCTCCCGTCTTCGTATCCATGCAGCCGGAGCCACCAATGGTAGCCGGTGACAGAACGGAAGGCGCGCTTAAGATCAGTAGCACTTGCCCGGTAAAATGCCAAAGGAGTGAGAATGCCCGCAGCTTTGAGCCTGTTACTGTTGCCTTCCTTGATGCCACAAAAATCAGTAAGCGTCATACGGCTAAACGTATCGACAATGTTTTCGCGGGTAATGGTGACCAATCCATCCGGCTTCTGTAATCCAGAAGCTACTTTTGCTAAATAACGGTTAGGAGCGATCCCACAGGAAACGGTAATCCACTCACCGATCTCCGCTCTAATCCTCATTTTGATTTCTCTGGCTATATCTTCCATCGATTGATGGTGTAATGCCGGTGTATCCTTAAGGTTCATCACCATCTCGTCGATAGACTCGACGCTGATATGCGCGGTATATGACTGGAGCAATCCCAACAGCTGCCGGTTCACGATGCGGTACTTCGGCGGATCAGGCGGCAGCACCACAAGGCGCGGGGCGATCATTTTGCCTTCTTTCACCCGCATGCCTGTTTTTATCCCCAGTTTTTTGGCTTCACGGCTTGCCGCTAAAATACATCCGTAATCTTTTACATACGCGGCAACCACCACCGGCTTCCCCCGCAACAACGGATTTGCCTGCTGCTCCACCGTCGCGAAACAGGAATTGATGTCTACATGCATCGTGGTAGGCGGGATAGGGTTAAAATCCATAGCTTAATTGGCCGTATCCACTTCAAGCAACGTCCATGCCAGTGTTTCACTATTCATGACCAATTTAAAAAACGTACTGCCATCACTCACCGAAAAGATATGGAATAGCCGTTTCCCTTCCCACACGGTGTGGTGTAATCCTATGGTGGTAATTTGGTAGCGCCTCCCATGCCAATACAGCCCGTATGGGAGGACTTTTCGGGTCTTATGGTTACTCCAGAGAGTGACGGAAACCGGTTCGTTTATTGTTTCGGACATAGGGAACAAAACCATAATAAACCCGAAAATAGAGGCGGTCAACTAGGCGTAACTGTATCAAATAATATGAAAATAAACCGAAAATTGGATTTGCATCACACAAACGAACGATGCGTAATTTGAACCAGCTATTTACCCTATAGTATAATAGAGGCTTCGTATGACACCCGAAAACATACAGATAGTGCGATATCAGCCGGATGACCACCGGCCATTGCTTCATTTCCTGAATGGTGGGGCGCTTAATGAAGTCTATCTGGCGGACGTTTGCGCGAACGGGAGATTGTTACGATTTTAAAATCTGAAGATAATACAGTTGTCCCTCTCCTTGACGGCCGAGAATGATCAATCCCTGCTTTTTTCATTATTTCCGATTCGGTGAGTGTTGAACCCGGACGGACAATAGGAACAATCACCCCATTTCTGCGACCCACGGCGATAATGTCAGGAGATTCATCTACTTTAACCGCCATGTCCTTCTCACAATGGGAGCGTATAAAGATTGCTATAGCTTCCTTTAAACTAAAGCCCATACGTGAGGTATGTTACCAAAATAGCCAGAAAATTGCTATTCCGGCGGGCTTCTGCTATACTTCTTTCTGCACTTGTATTGAAACAATACATCTGCTTATCGAGTTAACAGTTTGAGAAGTTAAGAGAAAAAACGCCCCAAGATAATATCTTATAACCTGCGTCTTTTCCCCTTTTCAGGTTTTTTCATTTCATAAGCAGTTCTTTTGTTTCAATCTCGTGTATTCCAGAAAACCTATGTATAAAAGCAATCAGCGGTCATTTCGTCCACAAGGAGGTTATCGTGGTAACCGGGGTGCCGGAGGTGGTGGTGACCGGGGCGGCAGACACATGCGCACCGTACCCAAAAGCGTCATTTTGGCGGTTATCGCACGGAGCCAAAACACCGCTGGCGTGGTGGACACAGAAGAAGTACCCGTTGTGCACGCGTTTTCTGACTTTGCACTAAGCCCACAGCTGTTGCATACAATTTCCGCCAAAGGATTTAAAGCGCCAACGCCCATCCAAGACCAGGCGATTCCGGCTATCCTTGCCGGCAAAGATATCATAGGAACCGCGAATACCGGCACCGGGAAAACCGCGGCGTTTTTAATCCCGTTACTTCAAAAAATTTCGCTTGACCGCAACCAGCGCGTGCTTATCATCGCGCCTACCCGTGAACTCGCCGTACAAATACACAAAGAATTCCGTGACTTTTCCAAAGGATTGTCACTTCGTAGCGCTATGCTTATCGGCGGTGCCAACGAATGGCGTCAGCGCCAAGATCTGAAACTTGATCCGCATGTGGTGGTGGCTACCCCCGGCAGGCTCAAAGACTTTATCGAATCCCGTTATATCCGTTTGTCGGCGTTCCGCAACGTTGTATTGGATGAAGCAGACCGCATGGTCGATATCGGGTTTATCAACGATATCAAATACTTCATATCGCTCCTTCCGAAAGAACGGCAATCACTGTTTTTCTCGGCTACTATATCAGGCAGGGTCACGGAAATACTCGACAGTTTTGTAACCAATCCGGTCCGCGTCTCTGTCCGGACTGAAGATGCGGCAACAACCATACGCCAAGATGTAGTTCGCGTGCCCAATAGAGATGCAAAAGTAGAAGTGCTCCACGATTTACTGATCAAAAAAGAATTCGGCAAAGTACTTATCTTTGGCCGCACCAAATGGGGCGTCCAGCGGCTCTCCGACGAGCTCGTCAAACGGGGCTTCCGCTCGGGAGCTATCCACGGTAACAAGCGGCAAAACCAGCGCCAGTATGTGCTAGAGCAATTCAAGCGCAGTGAAATCCAAATACTGCTTGCTACCGATGTCGCGAGCCGCGGATTGGATATTCCCGATGTTTCCCACGTCATTAACTATGACCTGCCGGAAACACTGGAAGATTACATCCACCGCATCGGCCGCACGGGACGCGCGAACAAACGCGGTATCGCCCTCACGTTCGTCGACTAACTCCTCTTTTGCATCAAAAAGATTGACATAGCGGTCAAACTTTATATAATAGCCCATAACCATGGCGAGAGGCGAACTTCGTGTCGCTCCGGAAATTGCAGGTGGTAAAATTGATAAAGCCAAATCCCCCTTGTTCCGCACAACCCTAGACACAGCATTGTCCGGCATACAACGCCGACCCTTTACCCTGGTCGTTGATTTGCGCAAGGTTACGTACATGAGCTCATCGGGTACCAAAGAACTGCTTGGCGCGCAAAAATGAGCGAAAGAACGGGGTGGTCAAATTATTTTGGATATGGTACAAGAACAGATAAGCGACAAATTAGCGTTATCAGGATTAGACATCTTACTTCCTATTAAAAAACGATGAAACGGATAGAGCCTTTTAAAGACGTACCTAACTTACGCGTGCTGTACGAAACCGGCGGACTTCGGGCGGTCGGCCTGGGGCTTGCGCACGTATTTGACCATTGGCGGCTGCAATTTTCCGTACGGCGTTACTTTCAGGCTAACCACCTATCCTCTGGAATGCACCCCGACTCCATCGCAAATGTTGAAGCTGCGCGCCGTGCAGTGAGAAAAGATCATGCCCGTCTGGACGCCTCTGCAGGCAGGCTACATCGGAATGTCCGCCACTCTCACCCCAAAGCTCCAGGGATGCACGGTTAACTTTCCCTTCCCCCACAAAAAAGCCCCGCTTTCGCGAGGCTTTTGTTGATTGGCCTTACGGTCAATATGAGTTTTTACGCTCGTTTTACATTTTTAGCAGATGGGCCTTTCGGACCGTCTACGACTTCGAATGTCACGACTTCGCCTACTTGAAGCTCGTCAAATGTGACACCGACCAAATCTTTGGAATGGAAAAATAGGTCTTTTGATTCGCCGTCTCTGGCGATAAAACCAAATCCCCTATCCGTTTTTGTTTTGATTGTTCCGTTCATGGTTTGTTTCTCCTTTCTGTTGGTATAGTATACCACATATCGCACCGGTTTATCCGAATATGGCTGACCGGGGTAAATCGTCTTGTTTTGGAGCCAATAATCGTGTTATAAGACGTTTGAACGCGTCTATACTTTTGGCGGTGTGTACGGATCCTACAAATACCTCTTTATTGAGCGACTGAAACTGTTTTTCGATAAGTGCTACCCGTGCAGCATCGACTGCGTCGGCCTTGTTGAGAAATATGACTTCCGGTTTCTCCAACAACAACGGGTTAAACTCTTTAAACTCATTGCGCACTGTTTCGTACGCACCCATAGGATTATCTCCCGTGAGGTCGACGAGGTGTACCAGTATCTTCGTTTTTTCTATATGTTTTAAAAATTTGATACCTAAACCTACTCCGCGGGAGGCGCCCTCAATAAGTCCGGGGATATCCGCGATCGGATGAGAACCAAACATGCCGATATTTGGTTCTAGGGTAGTGAAAGGATACGCGCCGATAGCGGGAGTCGCGTGGGTAAGGGCAGCAAGCAGGCTGCTTTTGCCCGCATTCGGGAGCCCGATGAGACCAATTTCCGCGATAAGTCGGAGTTCAAGCGTGACCGTTTTTGTTTCTCCGCCACCGCCTAATTCACGGGTGGTCGGTGCCTGATTGGTGGCAGACTTAAATTTAAAATTTCCGTAGCCGCCGGCGCCGCCACGGGCAATTAAAACCGGTGCATCTTCTGTTTCGATTTCGATTACGTTACCGGAATGTACGTCAGTGACCCTGGTACCGAGCGGTACGTGAACCACAATATGCTTGGCGTTTTTACCAAACCCGTTGTGTTTGGTGCCATGACCACCGTTTTCACCTACAATCTTTTTTTTGTAACGAAACTCACGCAGATCATTTACGTTGGAAGACCCTTGAAACAATACATCGCCGCCATTGCCGCCATTGCCGCCATCCGGACCCCCTCGAGCTTTCATGGACGTGCGTGCAAACGTAGCGGCACCGTTGCCGCCATCACCTGCTTTCACCACCAACGTGACATTATCAACGAACATACCTTTCATTGTACCATCCGGAGCACTTCAACCGGCTAAGCAATTACTGCCCGGGTAAATCCTTGGGGGAAAACGCAAGAGGAAGGAAGATTACAAGCGACGTGATTGTTTGGATATTCCCGTTTGTATCAAGGATAATAACGAGCGGATTATCGGAAAATTCGGCGATAATCTGCCGGCACCTGCCACAGGGCGCTGCTGTCGCCGCGATAGCCCGCACAAACATCCTGCCCTGGGAGGCAATCACCCCCGTGCTTACTGCGTTTTTTATCGCCTGTTCCTCAGCATGTGCTGCTTCCGAATACGTCGCAACCTCAATATTCTGCCCCGTGTGTATGGTTCCTTTCGTATCGAGCACTGCCGCCCCAACCGGAAAATGGGAATACGGCGAATATGTCCGGTCTTTTGCGGCAAACGCGGCGCGTGCCAACACCTCGAGCTTCTCTTGGCCAATGACCCCAGCCTCTGTGGCTATACGGGTCTTCTCTGCGTGTAGATCGTTGTCACTCGGAGTCCAAATCGCATCCTGGATCATACTCTGTATTATATCGTTTATGACGCCGGGCTAAATAGCGGCAGTTTCTTGCCCTTCATGAGCACTCCCCAATCGTGAATTTCTCCGTCACTTCCCGGTGGCGGATTGATCCGTGAGGCCTGCAATACGCACACCACAGAATCCGGGGTTTTATTCTTTTCCCTGATTTTATCTTCCCAAAGCTCCAGCATTGCTAACCCTCCACCGAGATATATCCGGGTCTCATTTTTTCCCGGTCCGTAAATCCTTGTATGCGGATTGATGCGTCCTTCCCGGCCGGTCGAAAGTTTATCTCCCATATCGCCCACCGTAAACGCCCCAAGCGCCTTCATTTCCGGCTGCGTATTCATAAGATAATTCGCACCGGTTTTCTTACTGCCCAATCCGTATGCCAATGCCCCGACACGGATAAGCAGCGGCATCTTCCTATCAAGTGCCCGTTTTACCGCGATGGTAATCCCTTGGGTCGAGGCGACGGCCACGCGTATCTCTTCCAGTGTCCGCTCGCGGTTTCTGCCCAGAGCATCGTCCACTTCCTGATCGCCGAATATCGTCGCTCCTGAAGCCAAACAGTCGTCAAACCTGGTGAGCCGCTTGTATTCATACAGCCCTAACCGTTTTCTGACTGCGGTCGCCCCCTTGGCGCTAAATCCCCCCAGGCAATCACTAACCGCCTTGCGGTATCGCATTTTTTTGTTGCTATCCAACACCGGGTCATTACCGATAATCGTGAGTTCCTGCATGACGGGAGACATCGAACCATTACGGATTTCAATGATTATTTTCCCTTCGCGGTCATTTTTTACCGCGCGGACAATGGGAATTTCATCTTCGGGAGACACAATCTGGCAACTTTTATCAGAGGATATCAACGCGACCGCTTCCTGACTACTTAGCGCGACTCCTTTACCGTCTTCATACGAGAAGTTTTGAAGCTTCAACCCCTCGACAAATGCTTCGGGAGTAAGCCGCGTGCCTTCTGTTGCTTCTACCAGCAGTGAACCAAACAACACCTCCGCGTCGCCAACATTGGGCTTGCCGTATTTATTGGCGCCATGCCATTCCTGGGGAACTTTGATACTATCGCCATCCTGAGCGATACGTACCCGTACCGTATCTGGTGTCCATTGCTCATCAAACCGGCGAAAAATTTCAGCGACGGTGATATCCCGTAATTCGGTTCCTGGTTCTTGTACACGCGACTCTTGTGCGCCAGGCTGTTTATACGAAAGCTGGTTACGCGTTTCTTTGCTCATGTCCTGACCGATAGTAATGGGTTCGCTCAAAAAAAACAACCATGGAAAATTGACGGGTATTACCCCCCACACTTACCAATCCACAGAAAGCATCAGCTATCTAACTGATCCGCCAGGAAAATAATGCAGACAGACGGCAGCGCCAGAGCTTGTATGAGAGGGAAGAAGCCGTGGACTGCGAGGAAAAAACTTGAAGCATTTGTTGCTGCGGGGGTACAAAAGGCGAGACAAGAAGCTCAGAAGATGTTCCCCTAATCAGCCGCACGATCTAACGAGCATGACGCGCCGATCTTATGGCATAAAGACCGTCACCACTGCGTTTCCTTTTCCACCTGCGCAATCGCCCGTTTCCATACGGCGGTGGGAGTAACCAAAAGGCGCGCATCATCAAGCGACCTGCCTTTTTCCTCTAACCCGCGGGCCAAAGCCAATGCACAGGAAAAAAGAGAGTCATCCGTCCCAAATGCCGTACGGATTTGATGAAGCGGTATCACCACCCGCTTAGCCCCACTAGCAAATGAATCATCGATTATTGCTGCCATGCAAAGCCGGGCATCAGCACCGTTCCCGATAACTATTGCTCCTTTGGCGGCGCCGGTGGCCTGCCTAATCTTAGGGCTATCGTCCCGTTTTCCCATTACCCATCCTTGACGCCTACGCTTTTCCGCCAACGGCGCTTGACTGCGAAAATCCCCTTCGCCGACAAAAATACGGATTATCCGTGGACTAGACTCTTTCATAATTAAATAGACACTGTTCTCTTGTATTTTACCGCCTATGTAGGCAAAAGTCTTGTTATTTTGCACCCGGCCGTTAGTATACAGCCATATAGGTGCTCGGTCACTTTGTCACTTGAGCGCCAAAATCGGGGTATAACCTGAGGGTTTCTACCGAATCTAATACACGGTCTATCCGTATATGGCCAAAGAAATGGCTCCGAACCTTCCTAACGGCGCCTCGCCGTCTGAAGTACAACATTTTAGCACGATGGAACCAATTGGTTTATGATATAAAATACTTCTTTCCTGTATTTATTTCAGTAGACTATCGATTTTTGAATATTTAGCGTCTGATTTATAATTACTACGTATGGTATTAGAACTTGGTCGAGAATCACCGATCGTAATGAGTCATCTAGAAACTCTAGATCGTGGTGGACGTATTAAGATTGAACATGGTGAACTTGAGTCATCAGTCTTCGTAATTCAACCTTCACAAAGAAGATACGTCGCCCTTACCACCTATGACGGAGAAGGCAATCCGACTGGCATATGCGATTTTATGAATGTAGCAGAATCTCGATCTGGTATTCTTGAGTCGCCTATTATTAGAAAGCGATCAGATTTTGTTGTTCCAGCCCTCAATCTTCGATTGTTAGCGGATGCCGATGGGTTATATGTCGTTGAAAGACAACGAAAGCACCATATTGGTTCAATACTGTTCTTGACAGCACTTTCTCTTTCAAAAAGATTTGGCTGTACTAGATTTGTGGTTCGAGGTGGTGAATCCCAAGCGGCATGGTATAGCAAGGTTGGTGGGAAAAATACTGGAGCTGGAATTTATTTTGATCTAACAAGAATTAAATAACCCTCTATTTTATTTGGAACCAGCCTCGATTTAGCTTTAAAAGTAGTACCCCGTGCCGGATTCGAACCGGCGATTCTCTGGCTGAAAACCAGATGTCCTGGGCCGCTAGACGAACGGGGCGATATTTACTTGTTAACTATTCCATTTTGATGAGCGCTCACTCGGCCGCTAGCGTCGCGAATACGCGACACTCACCAGCGCTAAAACTCGCTAATATGAACTCGCTCGCTAAGCGCTGGACTGCGAACGGGGCGATATTTACTTATAAACGTGTCCCACAAACCATGCGCGACTATATAAATTGTACCAAAAAATACGGTCAAAGGAAACCGGAAACCAAAAAAATACGCCCGAACCTAAAATCAAACCTGCCAACAATCGGCAAAGTCCGAAAAGGTCCGGGCGCAAAACTGTATATCTCAATCTCCGTGATTGTCATCTCCCCCCTTTACAAACCATATGCAAAACCTTCCAACAAAGCCGAAAAACGCCGAAAATAGCAATACGTAGCTGAAGAATACGAGAAATCGTTCTCCAAGCCATATAATATTCTCCGTCGAATAGTTCCCGTTAAGGGAGGCGAACGAAAACATAAACCTCCAGAGCGCGGCTTCTAACTCGATAGTAAGCCACAGCCAATAACCTTTCTCTATGGCCAGCGCAAACGCGCCGATGAACATGTAGACTAGCATAACGCCCACCGATACTTCCCTATCTCCTTCTGGAAACAAGATATAGGTCAAAAACGGCATCAACAGCGAGATGAGTATGAAGAAATAGACGCTCAATTTCATTTGTTTCTTGTGCTTTTTGGGTTTCCAGTTTCTAGCCATGGTCGGATCCTTTCTTCCCTCTGTAATACACATTGGAAACTATTGCTACTGTCATTGCAACGATCGTCCATACGATAAACATCGAAGCAATAATCAACATAGATGCGATTACATGGATATCTGGTGACATGGATGGAACGGCAGTCAGCATCGTAGGCCATGCGGCGCTAGTCATGCACATAAAGATCCACCAGCCCTCCAAGCCTTTCTTTTGCTTGAGAAAACCAGCTACTCCTGCCCCCGAAAGAAACGGCCAAAACGTGAGCACGCCGGGGAGCGGGTGATCCAAAAAACAATAGATGACCAGTGGCACAACGCCAAATAACAATGTGACATTATAGGTGAAAGTAATACGCGAATTTGTTGGTGTATGAAGCATAGTATCCTAACCTTTCTTTTAAATTTGAGTGAAGCGGTGCATCGCAAAATATGTTTTTGCTCCACACTGCCTCACTCAAATCGTCAGGTATGCTACTTCGACACCAGATTGAGATATGGTAAAGTGCGTTCTGTGAGGCTCGTCAATCAGCCAGGCTATACTGACTGCCGCAAACCAAACAGAGTAGATGAAATTATAGCGTTTTACTCATTCTAACGCCATTTTTCGTGGATTTTTGAAAGTATACCACCATTGACAGTTATCTGCGGGGTAATCGCTCCTGAGTATCTGTTGGCTCCGTGGGGGCAAAACAGGTCATGCGAATATAGTTAACCAACCGATGATGCATGGCGTTGACCGAAGCCGTAAAACTACCGGTTAATTTACGAGTGTTGAGCGGACTATCGGGATTCGTACAGTTACCCGTAGTCATGTAATTTTTCCCGTCATTAAATAGCGTTAACTCGCGTTTTCCCGAACGCTGATAAAACCTACATTGCTCGCAGGGACGCTCCGCTTCCTGCCGTTGAGATCTCATAATACGCTTGTACCATAGTGTACTCACTGTAATTCCCTATTGCAACTTACGGGGTATTTGCTTTTAAATAGTCCAATATGAATGATCAAATCACCGATGCAGAAATCGTAGAAACCGAAGAAACCAATACCGTCACTCCCACACAAGATACCGCTACGGCAGATACCGTGCTCGAGTTGGAGCAGATGATAAAAACGAATGTAAGTGCCATTGAACGAAATAAAACAGAACTTAAAAAACTCAAAGAAATGCTGGAAAGTGCCCTGCTCAACGACAGCACCTATAAAGAAGCAGCAGACAAGGCGAAAGAAGCCGCCAAAGAAAAAGGTAAGGCAAAAATGAATGTCATGCAAAACTCCGCGACCCGCCAGATCGCCGAAAAAGTCAAAGACATGACCCAGGAAAACAAAGACCTTTCCGTCGCTCAGTCCGAATACCTCCGGGAATACGCCCGGCTTTCGGGTACAACCGAAATCGAAGGTGAAGACGGCGAAGTCCGCGAGATTATCTATGTCGCGAAGCTCGTGAAAAAGGCCAGAAGGAATACATGAAGCCGACGAAGGAACCGAAGCCCGCTAAATGGTATTTTGGACTTGTTGCCCTTTTTCTTCTCATCGCCGCGTTTCTCCGTATATGGCACCTCGACCGTATCCCTACCGGTATCGTCATGGATGAGTTTGATTATGTGCTCAACGCAAAATTTGTCTATCACACGGGCTCGAATATATTTAACAACTGGTCACCGTGGTCACTCTCGACGTTCCCGGATGAAATACCCAAAGGAGAACTTACCTACCTTGTCAGCTTGCCATTTGTCGGGCCATTTGGTTTGTCATTATTTACCGCGCGCATAGGATTTGCGCTTATCAGCATCATATCGGTGCTCATCATTTACGGCATAGCTGCCACGCTGTTCGGTCCATGGATAGGCCTTACTGCTGGGTTTATGGCGGCGATAAACCCCTGGAGTGTTTATTTCGGGAGAACCGCTTATGATGTCCCTATTTCCATTACCTTTTATTTACTCGCGTTCCTCTGTCTCCTCAAGCTCCGGGGACCCAAACTTCTCCTGACATTGATCCCCTTGTTTCTCGCGTTTTATGATTACATCGGCACCAAACTCCTGTTTCTCCCCTATGTATGTATCACAGTAACTGGAGTGTGGCTCTTTATCCGCAAACGGGAAGATACGAAATGGTTTGCCCTTATACTGTTGGGTGCTTTGCTTATATTTGGTCACTTTGTATTCCGGGTACAGACGACAACGGCAAGCCTCCGGATAAATCAGCTTTTCACTCCCTTTGACCCCACTATCGCGGCAGAAGTAGACGACCAGCGCAGACTAACACTTACTACTCCTCTTACGACACTTTTTGCCAATAAGCCGGTTGTGTATGTAAAAACCATGGTCGTTAAATTTTTTGGAGCATTTTCACCCGGCATCATATTTACCAACGGGGAAGGAACCGCAACATTTGCACTCTGGGAACACGGGCTTTTTTATCCCTTGGACGCTATCTTTTTGCTGATTGGGGCGGCTCTCCTCCTTACCCAGGCGCCGGCTCTGCTGGCGATATTTGCTGCTGTGATTATTATTGCGCCCATTCCTGCTATTTTTTCAACCGAGGGCACCACGTATGTGCATCGGGCTTCACTCATGTATCCGTTTTTTACCATGCTTATCGCCTACGGCATACACGGAAGCCTCGGGTGGGTCCGACGGCACGCGCGGCCGGTGGCGATAGGAAGCATTGTGCTTTTGTATCTCGGGCTTACCGCAAATTTCGCGTATCTCTATTTTTTCCGGTTTCCTTATTATAATTCCGAATCATTCGGGCTCAGTCAACGGCTCTATTCCCAGTACGCAAAACTCGCTGCGGCTCACAATTATCCCGTTGTTAATGTAACGGATACACCACAGATATATTTCCGAAACTATATGTTTTATTCCAATCTCCCGTCACCGGAGACCATTCCCACTATCCGCGGCAAGATGAAAGCCGAAAATTATATCTGGGACAATACAGTATTTACCAAAGAATGTCCCACAAAAGCTGACATTGATGCCGGAAAAACAATCTTTATACTTTCAAATGCTTCACCATGCAAAGAGCTCTTTATCAACCGGCCGATGACGGCGATTTCATCCTTATCCGACGGGGGCACACTGTACATGCTTTTTAACGACATGCTGTGCAGCAACTACGCGCTTTCGCCGTATCCTGCAAAATTTACAATGGATGACTTTGCGGTAGAAAATCTGAGCGAAGCAACGTTCTGCGAAAAATATATCGTCCGCTATACCGATCCGCTGTACCGGCCGCAAACGAGCGAGGGAAACTGGGCTACGCAATAACAAACGTATCCCGCCGCTTCATCACCAAAAACCATTCTTCTTTGGGTAATTGCATCCAGCGCTTTATCGCCCGCTCCGCGTCTTTTTCCTGAGACACATGGCACTTCGCGGCGGCGACCTTTTGGGTAAACACCCCTGAAATATCTACGATCATATCCACCTGTTCGCGCAAAAAGCCGGGAGGGAAATACACAAAATATTCCCGCATCGCGTCGCTTACCGTCCGGTTCGTGCAGTTATACCAAATGGCGTCAATCGATGGATTTTTCTCGTAAACGTAACTTGTAATCATCGCGGTCGCCACATGGTCAAGATGTCCCGATATCCCACGAAGCTCAGTGGTAATAAGGAGCGACGGATTGTATTTTTCCATAAGTTGCTGGAGCTTGTCCGCGACATCGTGATAGATATTGTTATTCAGTGTGCCATCCTGGTATCCCAACATATGCACTTTGGAAACGCCGAGTGCCCGGGCGGACGCCGCCAACTCTTCTTTCCTGATGTGAGAAAGCGTCTTGCCTCCTATGGGGTGAAACCGCGGGTCAGATGCTCCGTCGGTAACGCACACGACGTGAACATCTTCGGTTTTAGCGAGTATCGCAAGCGTTCCTGCGGGACCGAACGCTTCGTCGTCTGGATGCGCGATAATACAAAATACAGTCTTTTTCATACCGAGTTGTGAAATTTCGACCGTTGTTTTTTACGATGACGAAATTTCAGTGTTCTTTCATGCTACAAGCATTTCTTGATATATTCAGGTAATATTATATTCCGACAACGAAACGAAATCGTGTCGAAATTCTACTACCCGGCATGGCTGTGGTCTATAATACACATATGCAAACGTTCACGCAATTTGATGACCGCCTTACCGCACTCTGGCAAACCGCCCTGACAAATGAAGCCGCGCCCATGCCGTTTTACCATTTCCCGTGGCACCGTCATTGGCATACGACACTGGGACAACCGGAAAAGCTGCTGATTATTGCCAAAGACGGACTGATATTTCCGCTCGCAATCAGAGATAATGTCGCGCATTTTACGGGCGGCGAAGAAATAGCCGATTATCTTGACGCCATCGGCGATAATGCGCAAAAAGCTCACACATGGCAGCACGTCCTTCCGTTTTTGAAGGAACAAGGGGCAGAAAGCCTGGTACTCCGCAATATACCCGGCACTTCCGGAACCCTTACGTTTTTTAAACATCAGAATTCAGAAATTACCGAAGAAGACACGACTCCCACCATACCACTCGCACGCTCCTGGGAAGCTTACCTTTCCTCACTCGGCCGCAAAGAACGGCATGAACTTCGCCGTAAAATGCGCCGCTTTGAAGAACAGCACGGCACACTCTCTTTAACACAAGCACATCCCATCGATATTGACCTGCTTCTGCGTCTGATGAAGGAAGACCCGAACAAAAAACAGTTTTTGACTAGCGAAATGGAACTGTTTTTCCGTGGTTTACCCGGTGTGGCCGCCGATCAATTACTGCAATTTGTGTTGTACAAAGAAGACAAGCACATCGCTACCACATTAGTATTCCGTGTTGATCAATCGCTGCTTTTATATAATTCCGGCTACGACCACGCGTTCGAGGGTTCTGGTCTATACCTCAAAATCAAACTGATCGAATGGGCGATCGCAAACAATATAACCTGGGTAAACTTTCTTCAGGGGAGTGAACGGTACAAATACGATCTCGGAGCCGTGGACGCCCCGGTTTATAAAATTACAGCATTGCTCTAGCGGTTGATAGACCTGATCGTAACGCTGCCGCCTATCCACCCATAGTGGCGTAACGAAAATTATTTGTTATAATACCATTTGTGACAAAAATTCCGCACTTGACGACCCACAAAGCCGCCGAGCTGCTCGCTAAGTATGGACCCAACGCGCTTAGCGAAGCGTCTGCACACTCTCCGATCACGATATTTATAGAACAATTTAAAAATATTCTCGTACTCATGCTCATGGGAGCCGCGGGATTATCATTTATTTTGGGCGACGCGCTGGACGGCGTACTGATCCTCACGATTTTAGTACTTAACGCGATCTTGGGATTTGCCCAGGAATTTAAAGCGGAAAAAGCACTTGCCGCGCTCAAACGGATGACTGTCGGCATGGTAAAGGTCTACCGCGACAACGCAACGGTAGAACTTCCTAGCACGGATATTGTTCCCGGCGACATCATATTCCTTGAGGAAGGTGACAAAGTGCCGGCGGATGCCGTACTCATCGAAGCGCTGCACGTCGAATTTAACGAAGCCGCCCTTACCGGCGAATCACTGCCGGTCGAAAAAAATACCACCACGGACGCCGAAATATATATGGGTACCATCGTCACAAGGGGTAGAGCGACCGCCAGAGTGACGAAAACAGGCATGCGTACGAAGTTCGGCTCTATCGCAACGAAACTCGGCGAAATCAAAGACGAAGAAACCCCGCTGGAGAAAAAAATGGCAGTCTTAGGGAAACAACTCGGTGTCGTCGCGCTGTCTGCAGCTGGTATTATTTTTGCCCTTGGGTTTATCAGGAGAGATCCTCTTTTTGAATCGATATTGACCGCTATCAGTCTCGCGGTCGCCGCGGTGCCCGAGGGATTACCCGCCGTGGTAACGATTACGCTTGCGGTCGGCACGCAGCGGATGGCGAGACAACGGGCCATACTACGCAAACTTTCTGCCATAGAATCTTTAGGGAGCGTTACGGTGATCGCGACCGACAAAACAGGCACGCTTACCCAAAACGATATGCGGGTCACCGATGTATGGATGGCTGGCGCGGCGCATAAAATAACAGCCCTCCAGGCCAAACGGCCCGCGCATATCGACGAACTATTGGAAGTCGGGGTGCTTTGTAACAACGCGAGCCTTTCCCTCGCCTACCAGGGAGATAAACCCGCCGTCATCGGCGACAAAACCGAAGGCTCTTTACTCCTCTTTGCCCATGACGTGAAGCTTTCCCCAGAAGAATTCCGTGACGATGGAAAGCTCGTCGAAGAATTTGCGTTCACTTCGGTACTGAAAATGATGACCGTAATATGGAAAAAGGGTTCCAAAACCAGCGTACTTACAAAGGGCGCTCCCGAAGCAATCCTGGCAATTTGCGACCGGTACAAGACGGGCGAGAAAATTACTGCGCTAACGCCTGAACAACGGAAGAAAATAGAGACTGCTTTCCGCTCATTTGCGTCCAAGGGACTTCGGATGATTGCGTTCGCCAAAAAAGATATCGTCTGGAAAAAACAATCCCGCGAACACGTCGAGAACGGTCTTATTTTCCTGGGGTTTGTCGGCATCGCGGATCCGCCCCGCCCGCAGATAGCCGACGCCGTACGTCTCGCGCAGCGTGCTGGTATATCCACGGTGATGATCACCGGTGACAACGAACTGACCGCGCAAGCGATCGGCGCGGAGATCGGTCTACTCAAACGCGGCGATCAGGTGTTAACCGGCGCGCAATTTGAGTTGTTGTCCGATACGCAGGCGATGAAAGCACTGGAAAAAACCAGAATATTTGCCCGCACCACCCCTGAACAAAAATACCGTATCGTCAGCCTGCTTCAAAAAATGGGACACGTTGTGGCCGTCACCGGAGATGGGGTCAACGACGCGCTTGCACTCAAGCAATCCGACGTCGGGGTAGCGATGGGGATCACCGGCACGGATGTTGCCAAAGAAGCGGCGGACATGATCATCACGGATGATAACTACGCATCACTCGTCGTCGCCATCGAA
Organism: Candidatus Gottesmanbacteria bacterium UBA6580; assembly: GCA_002433895.1. Lineage (GTDB taxonomy): Bacteria > Patescibacteriota > Microgenomatia > UBA10105 > UBA927 > UBA927. The sequence continues at coordinate 68,652 of DJJA01000005.1, read as the reverse complement.
GAAGGACGCACAATTTTTGACAACATCAAATCCACCACCAAATATCTTATTGGCTGCAACTTAGGGGAAATCGGAGCAATCACTGGAGGAGTGCTCTTGGGGTGGCCGTTTATTTTGAGCCCGCTCCATATCCTGTATGTCAACCTCGTGACCGACGGGTTGCCAGCTATCGGGCTTTCCCTGACACCCAAACAGGGCGATATCATGACCCAGAAACCACGGACCGAAAAGTCGATATTTAACAAGCACGATGTTATCTGGTTTATCGAGGTGGGACTTATCACCACTGTCGCGACACTCATTTCGTTTACCATTGGTTCACAGGAAAGCATCACCCTCGGCCGCACACTCGCCTTCCTTGCTATTATATTGGCCCAGCAGTACATCTTTTACGATATCGCAAGCCGCAACAAGACCATACTCAAACTTTCGCCCAAGAAATTCCCGTGGATCCTGTTGCCCGTCGTCATATTGATTGTACAAATACTCTTATTGGAAGTACCGGCATTTGAACGTGTATTCGGCACGGTCGCGCCGCCTGCGATGTTTTCAGTCGCGAGTGTCGCGATAACCAGCCTGCTTCTGATCGCATCTGAGTTCCGCAAGAAATTTGCCCGCCATTTGTATTACCATCATTAAGTAGCGTCCTCATTTTATGAAACCGAAAAAGACTGTCCCAAAAATCGGTCTTGCACTAGGCAGCGGAGGGGCGCGTGGACTTGCCCATATCGGTGTCATCAAAGCACTTCTTGAGCATCACATACCTATAGACATCATTACCGGTGCGAGCGCGGGCGCGCTTATCGGCGGCATGTATCTTTCGCTCGGATCTATCGAAAAAGTAGAACACATCGCCAAATCCTTAACGTACAAAGATATCATTGCCGCGTTTGCAGACTTTGGCTCCAAGTCCGGTCTTATCCGCGGACTCAAACTGGAGCAGCATCTTACCCGTTTGATAGGGAGGAAGAATATCGAGGACTTGCCGCTCCCCTACGCCGCAATTGCCACAGACATGAGTAGTGGCGAAGCGGTGACGATAAATCACGGTAGCCTCATCAAGGCAATCCGTGCGAGTAGCTCTGTCCCGGCGCTTGTCGATGCGGCATTTTTTGGGAAAACCTATTTAATCGACGGAGGCGGCTCTAACCCGGTGCCAGTGAGTGTCGCCCGTGACCTCGGGGCAACCTACGTCATCGCCGTAAATTTGGATACGTATGAGTTTATCCGCACCACGAACCCGGACAAACGGCCGTCCGCGGCGGACGTTGGAGTGGCTGCCGTCTGGATGCTCCGGTACAATCTCGCGAAGCAATTATGTAAGGACGCGGACGTGACCATTACCCCACCCGTGGCCTCAACATCGTCTATCAATCTCACCCAGTTCCTTCACGGCGAGGCAATAATCCAAAAAGGATATGACGCGGCTATCGCGTCGCTTCCCGCCATTATGCAGGTACTCCACACTGCCGGAATACGCGTCCAGCAACGATGAATTTACCCCGTGCCTCTTCTTTGCTATAATCAAAGCTGAACGATCTGATTTGTGTTCCACACAAGTTAAGGTAGTCTCTCCATAATGGGGTCTATAGCTGAACCCCGATAAAATCGGAGCAAGCGGTAGAGCCTCGATTGAATAGGAGTATGGCAAGATCTATATGGCGTGATTGTATATTCTATGGAATAGATCAACAGATCGCTTTTATATTGGATCAACCATTAACCTAAAAAGAAGATTACTACAACATAATAGCGGAAATACCAGAACAACACGATTGTTAGGAACTAAAGAATTGGTTTACACTGAAGAATACACGACTGAACTTGAAGCGAGAAACAGAGAAAAACAAATAAAGTCATACAAGAGTAAGAAGTATATTAACGAATTGATACACGGGCCTGTAGCTCAACGGTAGAGCAGTAGCCTTTTAAGCTATTGGTTCTGGGTTCGAATCCCAGCGGGCTCACAAGTATCGTAAGGTTCAGCGCGACCCGTTCGCCTGCTCAAAAAAGACCGATAACACCTGCTAATTTTTCTTCGATTTGTTCGAAATCGAGTTTTAGATCCTGTAATAGAGGGATTAACCCCAATGGGACACTCCGTTTTAAGACCACGAGAAGAACACCCACGCCTGTAGATGTCGTTATTTCTGGATAACTATCGTTTTATTTGTCAGAATAAACTTCGTTTTGATGAAAGTGAGTGCCTCTTGTCGCTCCTCAGCCGTCCCCACTTGGAGGATATGGAGGAGATAGTTTTTTGTCATATCGTTTTTGTCGGCTGTGCTTTTAGGAATTCTTTCATATTCTCCCAAGTGACCATCTAAAAATTCCTGATGTAGGACTTGGGACTTGAGACGGTGATATCTCTCGATATCTTCCTGGATTTTTCGTGACACTCCAGCGTTATTAAATTTGATTTTGTCGATATTGACGATTAATTGTTTTATGAGATCGCTTTCGGTAATGTATGGCTCATCACATTCATAATTTAATGATCTGCCACAATGGTAATAAGTGTGTTTGGTGTATCCACCATGTTTTAGTTTCCTGATCTTTTCTTCGGCGGTTACTCCACCTCCACACCCACCACATCTAAAAATACTTTTGAAAGGAAAAATCTTGTTCTTGTAGCCTTTCGGGACTGTTTGTAAAACAGCTTGGACTTTATCGAAAAGTTCTTTTGTCACGAGTGGCGTATGTTTACCTTGGTACCAAGTTCCACTGCCTACAGGGAATTCAAATTCACCATAATAGAATGGGTTATTAAGTGTTGAATAAACCTTACTCAAAGGTATTGGTTTGTCATTCCTAGTTTTAAATCCTATTCTGTCTAGCCAATGTTTAATCGCCCTACCGCTATGACCTTGATTTGCCACCCTTTCAAACATTTGAGTGACAAATGAAGCTCTGTCGGGGTCGAGAATGATTAGTTCGTCCTTGTGACCATCACCAGCTTGATTTAGATATCCTACGGGAGCAATGCTTGGTCTCCATCCCATTGAACACTTCGTTCGCAAACCTCGCTGAACATTTAATCCTTTGTTGTCATTTTCTAACTTTGCCTGTGAACATAGAATCATTAAGAGGAATTTTTCGTTTGGACTGTTTGTAAAACTCTGAGAGTAAGTTTGTATCTTTACCAACTTCCCCTGATCCATGAGATCGACTACTGATCCCAAGTCGCCAGCATTACGGCTCAATCGATCTGGTGCCCAAGTCAAGATTCCATTGAACTTCTTTTGGCGTATTTCTTGGAGGAGTTGAGTAAATACTGGCCGAGAACCTGACATCTTTGCCGAGTGGCTTTCTTTTTTAACCTCCTTAATTTTGAGATTATCTCGCTTCGCTAATGTAAGCATCTCGTCAATCTGAGAATCGATGGACATTGCCTGTCGTTCATCCGACTCTGACGACTTGCGAGCATAGAGACAGTATTCTATTTTTGGTGGTTCTATCGTTGAATTCTGGTTGTACTTTGTACTCATTTCAGGGTACAAGGTACCGCTGGGTCTTGAGGAAGTCTAGCAGAAGAATACAAAAAGAGGGGCTAAGGCCCCTCTTAATGCATCGTGGTTATAAGAAATGTCTAGGTCAGTCCATCTTTTTGATTTCAAATCCAGGTTTGACGAAGTGATAGGTGTCGTAGGCCGTATTGGTATCGGGGAGGATACCGGACACGATCACATCATTTCCAAAGAAGCCTTTAATGGTATCACCCTCTTTGGTAAAGAGTTTCTCATCGGTCATGATCTTGGCTTCATCGTAGCCAATATAGACTGGCAAGTATTTTTTTCCACCAATATAGACCGGGGCAAAGCCGTCTGCAGGGATTTTACCTGCAAGTTCTTTCGGTAGCTCTCTATCCATGGCAAAGAACTTCTTCTCAGTGCCGTCGGGTGTTTTTGCCACCATAATGTTTGCATCAGCCGCTTTTGTATCCATCTTCTCACTGGCTGCCATGGTTGAACTGAACCGGGCAAACTCTATGAATAGGAATGTAAACGCCACCATCATTATGGCTGGGGCAAACTGCGACACATAGTTGCGCTTACCGGGTTTGTACTGCCTCAGTAAGAGGGAGTTGCCGACAACTGAGACGGAACTTAAGGCCATGGCAAGGCCAGCGAGCTCAGGCTTTAAGACCAAGCCGATGAAGCTGAATATGCGTGCGGCAATCGGAATACCGATGACGTTATAAAAGAGCGCAAAGAACATATTCTGCTGGATCTTTGACACAGTGCTCTTGGATAGTTCCAGTGCATGCACAACGTCCCGAAGGTCATTTTTGATAATGACAATGCCACCAGTTTCCATAGCGACATCAGTGCCTGATCCCATGGCGATACCTAAATCTGCCTGAGCAAGCGCTGGTGCGTCATTGATACCATCGCCAACCATGGCGACCTTTTTGCCAGCATCCTGGAGTTTCTTGACTTCATTCGCTTTGTCCTGAGGCAAGACTTCTGCCAGGACATTATCAATACCGACTTGGGCGGCAATAGCCTTGGCTGTACGGGTATTGTCACCCGTAATCATCCAGACTTCGATACCCATCTTCTTAAGGCGTTCTACGGCTTCACGCGAGGTGTCTTTGACTGTATCGGCAACAGCGACCACACCTTCCACTTGCTTCTTGGAAGCGAGAATCATAGCGGTTTTGCCTTGTTCTTCAAGTCTGGCAAGCTTTCGCTCAATCCGGCCAATATCAAGGCCAAGTTTGTCGGCTATAAGTCTGCGGTTCCCGAGATAATATTCGGTTTTCCCGACTTTTCCCTTGACTCCGTGTCCGGGGATTGCGGAGAATCCATCGACTTCGGCAAGTTTGATACCTTCCTCCTGTGCATAGGAGTAGATAGCTTCTGCAAGCGGGTGCTCAGACTGTTTTTCAAGACTGGCTGCGATCATAAGAACGTCGTCTTCGTCAAGCGTGCCATAGTCTTCTACATCTGTCACCTCGGGTTTCCCTTTGGTAATCGTGCCGGTCTTATCAAATACGATGGCATTAATCTTGCTGGCAGCCTCAAGTGGCTCGCCGCCTTTGACCAAAATACCGTGCTCGGCACCAACTCCCGTACCAACCATAATGGCCGTCGGAGTGGCTAAGCCAAGGGCACATGGACACGCAATAACGATCACGGCTGTAAATGCCATGAGTGCAAATGATAGCGTTGCTCCCAAAAGGAAATACCACACTACAAAGGTGAGTAAAGCAACGATAATAACTGCGGGCACAAAATAAGCAGAGATTCGGTCAGCAACAGCCTGAATCGGGGCTTTTGAACCCTGGGCATCCTCAACCAATCGGATGATCTGTGCCAAGGTTGTCTCGCCACCGATACGGGTAGCCATGAATTCAAAGCTACCAACTTTATTAATCGTGCCACCGATGACCATGTCATCAACATGCTTCTCCACTGGCAGACTTTCTCCGGTAATCATGGATTCATCAACAGAGGACGAACCTTTGACGATCACGCCATCGACAGGAACTTTTTCACCCGGTCGGACAACGATAATGTCATCTTTGACGACTTGCTCAACCGGAATATCAAGTGTTTCACCATTTCTTATGACACGCGCGGTTTTTGCCTGCAAACCCATCAGTTTTTTGATCGCTTCGCTGGTTCTTCCTTTTGCTTTTGCTTCCAGGAATTTACCTAAAATAACAAAGGTAATAAGAAACGCTGCAGTCTCAAAGTAGAGCTCAGGAATTTTGGCACCGTTCAATCCGAGGATAGAACCGGTTTGTGCGTTGTAGGTCAGGAAATTGACCAAACTATAGAAATACGCAACCGACGTGCCGATGGCAATCAGACTATCCATATTAAACGTCTTCATGCGCAGCGCAGAAATCATTCCTTTATAAAAACTCGATCCAATAAAGAATTGGACAGGAGTTGATAAGACAAGTGAGACGATTCCAATGTATGGTAAAAGTACCGCCTTAAACGGCATCGCGAAAAAGTCCATGAACATGAAATAGATCATGGGGGAAGACAGCACTAAGCTGACCAAAAACTTCCGCCACATACCTTTAATCTCGCCTTGCTGGCGTTCTGCCTGAGCTTTAGAATCTTCTTGATCAGCAGAAATTGCTCTGTATCCGGCTTTCTCAACTCCGGCGATTAGATCAGTAATCTTTGCAATGGACGAGTCGTGAACAATTGACGCTTTCTCAGCTGCAAAGTTTACTTTTGCATCCGTAACACCCGGAACTTTTTTCAATTGTCGTTCAATAATGGCTGCGCAGGAAGAGCAATGCATGCCCTGGATAACCAAGTTTGTGCGCTCTCCAGATTTTCCTGCAGCTTCGACTGTTACTGGAGCTATGGCATTCGCCACCGTTTCAACAATAGTATTTCGTGTTCCAAAGCGAAGGATTCCCTTAATTGTCCAGAATCCGTCGTCACTTTTGCCAATCTTGCCATCTATCTCAACTTCTTGTGGCATTGTGAACGATACAGGGGCAGAGTGTTGGTCAAATTCCTCACGGCTCAATAATGAATGGCCATTGCCGTTCGTGGTAGGGAAAACGACACCAGTGTAACCTGCGTTTTTGATGGCTGCAATAATAGCAGCATCGGTTACCTTACTACTGGTTGCGACGAGCGATCCTTTACCCGTTTTGGCATCAATAGATATATCCTTAATACCGGAAATCTCTGACAACTCATCCTTAATGAGCATCTCGCATGATTGACAGTGCATTCCTTTGACTTCTAGATTTATTGTTCTGTTCATATGTTTATCCTTCTATAAAATACGGGGTATCCTTCAATACCTCGTTGATTTGTACGTTTGTAATAAGACTCTCGGACATCACATGGGCAGAACCATTCGAAACTGTCACTTCGACGTGCGTCACTCCGGGAAGCGAACCGATTCGTTTTTCAGTTATCTTTTTGCAGGCTGGGCAAGTTAGGCCGGTTAATGTAAATGTTTGTGTGTTCATATAATTCCTTTCGTTAAATAACTTGTATTTGACCCCTAGGTACTCCCATGGCGCAGGTAATGGGATAGGTACCAGTTGAGGTCGGTGTAAATTCAAAGGTGGTTGTTTCCCCTTTGGTAAGCATTTCTACTTTTTTACTTAAGTTTGGAACGGCTACACTCCCCATACAGCCCTCACCATTGTCTTTCGATAGAATTTCAAACTTTACCGGCTGATTGGCTTTGACGGTAAAGGTATTGGGTGAAATATCACCAAGGGCGGTATACGTTGCTTTGATGACCTGTACATTTCCCTGGGTAATAGGTTTCGTCGCAGGTTCGTTGTTATTTTGTAGGGCGGCTGCCTTTTTAGCTGCACCTCCACAACCACATCCTCCCGCACTGCAGGATCCTGCTGATCCTGAGTTTTGCGTTTGTGTGTTTGCTAACGTTGTTTGCTGAGTAGCACCGGCTGATTCTTTATCATCGACGACAGTAAATGATCCGGTATACATACCCATCGAGCACGAGAAGCGGATCGTGCCTGTTTCTTTGGGAGTAAATTCAAAGACGTTTTCTCCAAGCTGCAAACCTTTTCTAATATTAAGCTGTTGAGAGGCAATACTTGCTGCACAGGTATATATGTCTTTGGATGTAATGATCCATTTGACAGGAATGCCTTTCCGGATTGTAAACTTGTTGGGGCTATAACCTCCGGAGGCTTGGGTCATACGCACTTCCTGGACGCCACCAACCATTTTGACGTTTGGATCATTTACGGTATTACCTGCCGCTGCCTTAGTCGTGAAGGCACCTAAAACTTCAGGCGTAACCCCCAAGAGATTAAGACCATTGGTAATGTTAAAGAGTGAAAGCAGTATGACTACTACTCCTGCTGTCTTGAAGAACAGTTTTGCACCGTTTCCTTTTACGACAGAAGTTAAGCCACCGACTCCCAGTAGCCCGGGAGCTGTGCCTAGAGCAAATACTCCCATAGTCAGGGCACCGGTAAGAGGACTTCCAGAACTCATGGCAAAGAGCTGCATAGCCTGGGTAAAACCACAGGGCAAAAAGAATGTGGAGGCACCCATAATTGCAGAGTTTGTATTGCTATACTCGAGTTCAGACTGTTCCTTTATGCCTAAAGCGCGACTGATACCTTTTGGCAAGGTAAATGACACGCGCTTGAGAAATGGGAATATGTCTATAAGCTGGCCACCCAAAAGGAGCATGACTAAACCGACAATTACTGTGAGCATGCCTAGGACTGAGGTAGATAACTGGAATATTGATCCTAAGAATCCAAGTGCGCCACCTAAAACAAAATAAGAGGCAATTCTCCCTAGGTTAAAGTAGATATGCGGCGTAAATTTTTCCATGCCTGTAGCTCGCGGATTCTTCGCCGAGAAGCGGGAGGCGGCACCAAGCACGAGTCCACCGACCAAGGCCATACAGGTAGATACTCCGGCAGTTAAGCCAACGATAAAGACAACAGGTAAGCTGGAATAATTGCCACCGGTAATGGATTTGCCAAGGTCAAATATCCCAAGCGTTTTGGCAACAAAATAGAGAGCAACGGTTATAAAAAAGGCAATTCCTAAGTCAATATAATCCTTGCGGTTTTTGGAGATGAGTGGCATCTTGCCGTCTTCACCGACGACATAGCCAGCGTTTTGAACGGCTGTAGCGACCTCGTTTTGGTCAAGCTCACACTCACAGTCAACATCAGCAACCCCTGTCTTGTGGTTGACGTAGACTTTCTTAACCCCTTTAACCTTACTCAACTCGTCCTCGATTAATATCTCGCACGAGCGGCAATGCATGCCTTGTATGTGAATTTTTTGTTTACTCATTGTTAGAGCATACAAGGCAAGCTATGAAGATTTTATGAAGATTTGCCAATAAATTTTAGCTTTCAGCTATTTATTTTCCCAGATAGCAGACGAAGTCCATTCAAGACTACTAAAACTTCTCCAAACTCATCCACGAACAATATGAGACTAACTGGCAAAACCATAAAGATTGCAAGTCCCATTACTATAACCTGTAAAACTGTCGAGAAAAAAAGATTCTGAAAAACAATCTTTTTAGCATAACGGGATAGTTGGATAGCATAAGGAATTTTAGTAAGATCATCGCCCATGATCGCAACATTTGCAGCTTCAAGAGCCGCATCTGTTCCGGCCGTTCCCATTGCCAGTCCAACCGACGACTCGGCCAGTGCCGGCGCATCATTAATACCATCACCAATCATAGCCACATGATGATATTTATTTTTCAGTTCCTTAATTCGCTCTACTTTCTGGTCGGGTTTCAGCTCGGCAATGACTTTATCTACTCCAAGTTCTTTTCCGATGCTTTCTCCAACCAACGTATGGTCACCCGTGAGCATGACATTTTCTACACCCAATCGCTTTAGTGATAATAAAGCTGCTTTGGCTTCGGTTCTCGGAGCATCGGCGATTGCGATTAGGCCTAACAGTTTCTTTTCCGTGCCGACAAAAATGACCGTTTTACCTTCTGCTGAGAATGTTTTAAATTCGCGGATATCCGAAATACGCTGTCCCAGCTTTTCAAAAAGATGTGGACTGCCAAGATAGACTGTTTCTCCATCGATCACCCCTTTAACTCCTTCACCTGCCATTGTGTGATGGCTGGCAACTGATGACGGATTGACATTATTCTGATATAACTCCGATAGAACTGCTTTACTAAGCGGATGTGATGAGTTGACAGCTAAACCACCTGCGGTCTCTAGGAGTTGTTTTTTGCCAAGGTTTCCAAAAGGAAGAATATTTGTTACCACGGGCTTACCGGTGGTGAGCGTGCCTGTCTTGTCAAAAGCTACTACTTTTGTATCGGCGAGCTCTTCTAAATAAATCCCTCCTTTTACCAACACTCCATTTTTTGCCGAAGTGCCTATTGCTGCTGCAAACGCAACCGGGATGGAAACCGCGAAAGCACAGGGAGAGGCAGCTACCACAAATGTTACAGCTCTTACGAAAGCGTCAGAAAGAGGAAACCCTAAAAGGATCAGTGCTGGCGGCATGAGAATAGAGACACCCAGCACTATCGGTGAAAAAGTATAGGAAAATTTTTCAACCATTTGTTGTCTTTTGCCTTTACTCTCCTGTGCATCTTCAACCAGTTTGATAATTTTTGAGATGGTATTTTCCGAAAACTTCTTCGTGGCTTTAACTTCTATGTATCCGTCCTCGTTTATCGTCCCAGCAAACACGGTTTCTCCTTCTTTTCTAAACACAGGAATAGACTCTCCGGTAATCGCAGCTTGATTGATAGAAGCACTCCCCGTGTAGATAATTCCGTCGGTGGCAATAGATTCGCCCGCTTTGACAATAAAAATCTGGTCTACTTCGAGCTTCTCTGCCAAAATATATTCTGTTTTGCCATTTTCTTTGACCAACGCTTTTTTCGGTACTAAATCCATCAAAGCACGAATGGCACTTCTGGTCTTGTCGGAAATGAAACTTTCGATTGCTTCAGAAATAGAGTAAAGCCCAACCAGAAGCAATGCCTCCTTCCACTCTCCCAGAGCTGCCGCCCCAATAATTCCAACAGACATCAGGATTTCGATACCAATTTTTTTCTCAAATAACTTTTCAATTGCTTCCCGTCCGAAATAAAATCCACCGATAAGAATGCCTGATACATAGAGGGGAATTATGACGGCTTGTCCAACACCGAATAATCCTAAAAAGAACGTAATGAGAAATACCAACCAGCTGACTGATGAGGTTGCTACTTTTGGATTTTTTAGATAAGACAATATTCTTTTCATATAATTATTATTCCTTGTATCTCAAGCAAGCATCAATATCAGCGTAAACTTTCGAAATTACCTGTTCGGATAACGTAAGTAACCGTTTAGTTTTGGGATCTCTAAGTGAGTAGTAGATATTTTTTCCGTTTCTTCTATTTTTCACCAATCCACAATCTGAAAGACATTTAAGATGATTGGATACATTTGATTGAGATTGCTGGATGTCCTCGACTATTTCTCCCACAGTCTTCTCATTGTCAAGGAGTGTCAGGAGAACGGAAAGTCTGGTAGGGTCTGAGAATCCTCTGAAAAATTTTGCGTTTATAGCGTAGTTAGTCTTTTTCATATCATTATCTAATGATATGTCAAAGTTACTCTTTAGGCAATACTACATTTGTACTAGACTTTTCTCTGCCCGCTTGAGGAGTACGGCATTGGTGGCCACGATTATCGAAGAAATTGACATAAGAAGAGCAGAGAACTCAGGGCGAAGCGTAATGCCATAGCTAGGGTATAAAACGCCTGCAGCAACCGGAATTGCTAGTAGGTTATAAATACTCGCCCAGACGAGATTTTCCTTCATCTTCCGGACTGTCGCTTTGGAGAGTTTAATTGCCCGCAGGACATCTGCCGGATCCGATTTCATAAGCACCACCTTGGCTGTTTCTATCGCCACATCCGTTCCTGCCCCGATAGCGATCCCGATGTCAGCTTGGGCAAGGGCAGGCGCATCATTGACACCGTCACCGACCATAGCTGTAAATTTACCTTCTGCCTGTAGTTTTTTGACGTATGACGATTTATCCTCCGGCAGTACTTCTGCAAATACCCGGTCTATGCCGAGTTGCTTGCCGATTGTTTCCGCAGTTTTTTGATTGTCACCAGTTATCATAGCGACCGTCAGACCCATGTCTTTCATACGGGCAATCGCCGATTTTGCGTTGGCTTTCACAGGATCAGAGGCTGCAGCAACGCCGGCAACTTTGCCGTCAACAGCCAGCACCATTATCGTTTTACCTTCAGACAGCAGTCGATCTATATCCGCTTTGATGGGATCAATAGATATATTTCTGTCCTGCATGAGCTTGTTGGTGCCGACTAACACTTTTTTGCCATCAACAACTGCTTCCACTCCGTGACCCGCTAAGTTTTGGAATTTTTCAACAGTCGTCGGTATCTCTACTTTTCGTTTTTTGGCTTCTTCCAAGACCGCCAAACTTAACGGATGTGATGACTTGGCCTCTGCTGCTGCGTCGAGTGCGATGATCTCGTCCTCAGTAAATCCTGTTGCTGCTATAACATCCGTAATAATAGGTTTCCCCTCTGTAAGTGTTCCCGTTTTATCGAGTACCACAGCTTGGATCTTCGATACCTGCTCAAGCGTGGGGGCGTCCTTGATAAGAATATTGTGCTTGGCACCCAATCCGGTACCGACCGCAACAGCGGTAGGGGTCGCAAGTCCTAACGCATCCGGACACGCAATAACAACCGTAGAAATTGCAAACGTGAGTGCAACCATAAATGTTGCGCCTAAGGCAAAATACCAAACAAGAAACGTAAGAAGCCCACCACCGACGGCCACTATGACAAGGTATTTAGCGAACCGATCGGCAATTTTTTGCCCAGGGGCTTTGGAGTTTTGTGCAGTCTCAACCATCTTAACGATTTGCGCAAGTGCGGTATCAGATCCTATTTTGGTTGCCTTAAACTGAACTGAACCTGATGTATTGATTGATCCTCCGATGACACTATCACCGATAGATTTTGCAACAGGCAAGGACTCGCCGGTCACTAAAGACTCATCGATTGCGGTTTCACCTTCAATAATCTCGCCATCGACCGGCACCTTGTCACCTGGCTTGAGTATGAGAATATCGCCGAGCTTTACTTCAGAGGTAGGGATCATCATTTCTTTGCCATCCCGTAATACCCGTGCTTGTGGGGGCACCAAATTAAATAAGGCCTGCAGGGCATCGGTCGTTCCCCGGCGTGACTTCATTTCCATCCAGTGTCCAAACAAGACGAATGTGGTAAGCATGGCTGCCGCTTCATAAAATGACTCTTCGCTCCCAAGAAGCGTTAGAACAATGCTAAAAGCGTATGCGGCGGTAATGCCGACGGCGATAAGCACAGCCATATTGAGAGTTTTTGCTTGCAGTGCTTTATAGGTTGAATACAGAAAGATCCACCCAGAGTAAAAGTACACTGGTGTCGTTAAAAGAAACATAATCCACGAAGCGGGAATAGGTGTCGGCAAAGAAAGGCCGAGCATATTTGTACCCATCGGGGAATACGCAATAATGGGTAGAGTCAGAAGGAGTGAGACAAAAAATTTGTTCCGGATATCTTCTTCCATGAGTTTAGCCATCTCGCGACCTGTCAATCCCGTATGATCCATTCCCATCGACATAGTCATACTCATTTTGAGTTTTTCCCAAAAGGTCATGCCTGTTACCGTCTTCATGGAATGATGATCATGAGCACTCTCAGTGTGGGATGAGTGATCCATCCCGGAGTGGTCTGGAGTTTTTTCTACGGGAACTAATGTCATTCCGCATTTTGGACAGGTACCAGGAGCATCTTTAATAACTTCCGGATGCATTGAGCAGGTATATGTAGTCATAAGTTGTTAGCTGCAAGATACTCAGCTTGCTTCGGTGGACATAAACTATCTGAATATGAACAAAAAACACAGCAATCTCCTTCTTTTGGCTTAATTATCGATTTACATGACTCACATTTATAAAAATGTTGGCACGCATCTATAGGCATTTCTTCTACATGGTCTTTGTGACAAAGAGGACATGTTAAAGTTGCTGTAGTTTTTATTGTTTGTGTAGTGATTGAGTGCATCATTAATTATTTACTCCACTTGGTAAGCCACATCCGCATCTCATTAATTTCACTGGTTTGAGCTGCAATAATATCGTCAGCAAGTTTTCGCATTTCCGGCCTTGAAGAACCATCTTTAAGCATGCTTGCCATCATAACTGCCATTTGATGATGAGGAATCATATCCTCCACAAATGCTGTATCAAAATCGTCTGCATTTTCGAGTCGGGCAGAGTCTGTTTCGTTACCCATCATCCCCATATGCATGCTTTGGCTTCCGCCCATCATGCTGTGCTGTGTCATGACGTTTTTGCCTGTTGGAAGATCCCGTCTAAACCAGCCTTTGTACCATGATTTCATTTGGTCGATCTCAGATCCTTGAGAAGTTATTATATTTTTGGCTAATTGCTTTACTTCAGAAGTTTTGGCTTTAGTTTCTGCAAGCCGTGCCATAGTAATGGCATCTTCATGGTGAGGAATCATTTGTTCGATAAAATGAGCATCCAGCGTATCCGAGTTGGAGGAAGTAGGGGCACGAAGCCCCATCATCTGCATCATACCCACGTTATTACTCCGGACAGCAGTGGAAAACAAAAACCAGGCCAGTACTGCACCAAGAACCACTCCACCGATAGCGTAGAGATTTTTTGTGTTATTCATTGTTGTACCTCCCTTTGTATCCATGGTTCTACCTTTAATAGTACAACATCTTGGCGAGAATTATTTGACCGTCAGAAATGCGTTACCCATGCCATTTGCACAGTGAATCCGAAACTTACCTGACTTGTCGGCGACAAACTCTAAGACGTTGTCACCTTCGGCAATGTCTTTACTTACTTCATAGCCATCAACGATAACTTTACTCATCGAGCCAACGAGTGTAGCAGGATCGCCTTCAATTCGTACTTTGGTTCCTTGTTTAACTTCAAACTTTTGATTTGTGTAGTTTCCATTCGGTAGACTGGAAAGTTTGATAACGGCAACATCTCCCACCTGCTGTACAGCCTGACTTCCTCCTGCAGATGAATTAAATTTTGTATAACCAATTATACCCACAATAACGGCGATAATAACCGCTGCAATACCAATATTATTATTCATATAAAATTCCTTTCATTTTTAATGTTTATGATTGCCGTTTTTCATCATAAAGATGTGTAACAACGGACATGCGAGAAAAATAGCAGTTGTAGCAACAGTATTAACCGGGACTTTAAACACGGTTATAGCTATTAGGAGCACCGCCCCGATAGCTAAGCAAACACCTACCCATTTTAGGGGACTGCTTACCGGCTCTGCTTTTGTAACACTGTGATTGTGATGATCTTCCATACCGATACCTCCTTTTAATACCAATATCTCAGTATAGAAAGCGAAGTATGAAGAAATCGTTAAGATTCATATCTTTACATTAAAAATGCTTTCGTAGCATATTTTCATACTGCTGAGGATTTGGTACACCAAAAAGAGTTACTTGGTCCGTATAACCACCCGAGGCGCTAATTTCGATGTTTACCGTACCGTATTTGAATATCTTACCGATCCAAGACTGCTCTATGGAAATAGAACGGATGATATTCAAATCATATATTTTCTCAGTACAATTCATTATGCCCATACTGTGAATTAAGTGCCGATTAGTTATTTGATACGAATTCCCGACCCATTGGAATACGATTGAAGAAATTCCCCATACTTGTAAAATCGTTTTTACCAAGTGAAGTATTGTAAGAATATATGGGGCATATGCATGCAGGTTGAGCGGCAATTCATGATTTAGAAAGAAAGCTTGTAATAGAACAAAATTTAGCACCGCATATATTGTGTCTGTTACGATCAGTAATGATGTAATTTTAATAATAAATAATATCAAACTTTCGCGTATAGGCTCTCTAAGTTTGACTGCTTGGTCAGATGAAGAAACTTGATTATTCATGGGTATTCCCTTTCGTAATCTCAAGCTTGACGCTACGAGACTTTAATTTTTCTAGTACAGTGGTAAAAGATGGTAAAAATGCAGGAGTATTTTTAAGATATGAGGCGTAGGATGACCCGAATTGTTTGTGTATCTCGCTCTCTTCAAGCTTGGCAAGATGTAGATACCGCCAGATGAGAATTGGCGCCATAATGAGCGTAATTATAGTTGGCCACTGTACTAAAAAGCCGAAAATGATCATGATAAAGGCAAGGTACTGTGGATGGCGGATATATGTATATATTCCGGTTCGTGCGAGTCTGCGCCGTTTTTGCGCTTTATACAGGACTTCCCAAGCATTACTCAGAAGGGTAAAACCTCCGATAATGAGTGCATAACTTACTACATGAAGAAAACTGAAATGCGGATCTCCTTTAATTCCAAGTAAAGTATTGAGTAAATGTCCGTTATCATGGGTAAAGTCAATACCAAGGCGGGTACCAAAAAGTGACGTTAGTAAATAAATTGTTAGCGGGAAACCGTACATTTCTGCAAATAGAGCTACGATAAAAGCGCCGAATGAATTAAATGTCTCCCAGTCTGTTTTGGTTCGGGGTTTAAACGAACTTCTCAGAAAGTAACCAAATAGAACGATGTTCAATAAAACAAGAAACCAGTTACCATAGTCGTACATATATGCATAGTCTAAACTTTGAATGATTAAGAAAGCATGAAGATTTCTTAAAGTCTCACATATTGAATGTCTGTCAGTGAGATACTACAATCAGTAGTATGCAGATTACACAAAAGAGTTTAAGTCCACTCGATCAGGAAATCATGAATATCGTATGGAACTCTGAGACTTGTTCCGTGCGGGAAGTCCTGGAAGAAATGAGAAAAGAGAAAGAGCTGGCTTATACAACCGTGGCGACTATTCTTACGCGACTTTATGAAAAGGGCTTGTTAAAACGATCCGAGAAAAATTCTGTTGTGTATTACTCTCCGAGAATTTCCCGGAAGGAATTTAGTAAGAAAGTAGCTGGTTCTTTTTTCACCAATTTTTTTCAATCTTTCGGCGACACCGCCATAGCCTCTTTCGCAGAGTCCATAGATGAGCTGCCAAAAGAAAAGAAAGATTATTTTATAAAACTCATAGAAAAACAGAATGAAAATACATAATTATTTATTGGTATTTGCCGGAATGCTCGTATTTCTTACGTTTGGCCACATATTCGTTATCTACAAATACTTTCTGATTCTTATTCATCATGGTCTGTATTATTGTCAGGAAATGGCAAAATCATTAAATTTTCAGATACCCGGTGAGTATGGAAGGATTCTGGCCGGAATATTCATACTTGCTGTCGTGTTTACCCTTTTCAAATTGTTCGGATCGATATTTAATGTAGTTATTTTTCGAAATAAACTTTTAAAAAAGAACCTTGAACATCCTGTAGATCTCACAAACCTTTTTAAATCTTTAGGATTACAAGAGAAAATATTAGTTTTTACACAAGCTAAACCCCAAGCATTCTGTTTTGGTATCCGTAATCCCAAAATCTATATTTCGACTGGGTTGATTCAACTTATGAGCCAGAATGAGCTAGAGGTAATACTAAGGCATGAAAAATACCACCTGGAGCACAAAGATACACTTACTTTACTTCTGGCTTCAACGATTGAATCACTTTTTCCTTTTTTTCCGGTGGTGTCCGATTTTATAAGAGTCTATCGAACAGATAGGGAGGTGACCGCAGACAATGCCGCGATAACAAACGCCAAAGATAAACAATCACTGAAAGATGTACTACGAAAGCTAATCCAATACGAACCAGATATCAACCCCATTTTTCTACCAGCGATGATGAGTGTCGATACACTTGAAGCCCGCATTCGTTCGATGAACGTAATCGACAATACTTACAAAAAGATCGGCTTACGAAACATAGGGTTAAGTATTTTATCTCTCACCGCCTTACTAGGACTCATGGTAACTCCGGTAAATACCATCGAACTTCACGAAGACGGTCAAGACGTTGTTATGCTTTGTAATAATTCTGCAAATTGTGAATCAGTCTGCCGTAAAGAAACACTCCAGGAGCTTCAGAGCATCCAACCTCGATACACACCAGCAACCACTGTAAACTTCAGTTCTGTTAAGTGATGTGGTTAGACATAGTTGACAGATAATCTGTTTACCTACTACACTGTGTAGTAATATGACAGATCAAATAACCAGTTCCAAACTCACACCCGTATTAGTAGTACTTCTAATAATTGGTTCGTTTTTCCTCGGATCACTCACCACAAAAGTCAAAATGTTAGAAAAAGGAGTCGTTGCTGGTGTTGCTCAGGGAACCAACGATAATCAACCAGCGGCACCGGCTGCACAAGCGCCTCAGGTAACCAAAGGTGTCGCTTCTATCGATGACGATCCTATCTTGGGTGATAAAAACGCACCTGTAACTATTATTGAGTTTTCTGATTATGAGTGTCCATTTTGTAAACGTCACTTTGATTCTACACATCAAGAACTTGTTAAAAAATATATTGATACGGGTAAGGCAAAGCTGGTATTTAGAGATTTTCCGCTCTCATTCCACGATCCAATGGCCAGTAAGGAGGCAATTGCTGCCACTTGTGCCCGAGACCAGGGTGGAGATAAAAAATATTATGAATTTCACGATGAAATATTCAAGCGCACGACGTCTAACGGGAATGGCCTGGATGATGCAAAAATACAAACAATCGCCAGAGATTTAAAAATGAACATCAGCACCTTTACAACTTGTCTATCCAACACAGCTAAAGCAGATGAGGTAAAGAAAGACATCGCTGACGGCTCAGCCGCCGGTGCATCTGGTACCCCTACATTCTTAATTGGAAAATCAACCAGTGACGGGAATATTGATGGTGATCTATTGGTTGGAGCACAACCATTTGCTGCTTTCCAGGCAGTTATTGATCCACTGCTTAAATAACGATATGACCACCATAGCGAAAATAATTTGGCACCCCAAATATTTAGCCGCAACCTTATTTATAACTGTCACAATGATTGCTTTTGCAGCCTGGTTACCAAATTTACATCTTGTAACCAAAACCATGACCTCCTCCTCTATGAGTATTTGGGAAAAGACGAATTTGCTCACGGCTTTACTCGGTTCGCTCGAAACTAACTTTACCCCTCTTTCGCGGACACTAACGGTAATTAGCGCGACTCTTACTGGTATTCAGATGAGTTTATTAATTTACTATCTCCGTCAATCAGTAAGAATTCAGACAGAATTGGGTGTTTCTTTTGCAGGAGTAGCCACAAGTTTATTTGGTGTAGGGTGTGCATCATGTGGTTCTGTGGTCCTGACCTCCCTAATAGGGTTTAGTTCTGCAACGACCGTGTTGGGGATATTACCATTTCGCGGGCAAGAGTTTGGTTTTGCTGGGATATCTATCCTTTTGGTTGCGATTAGTTTTACGATCAAAAAAATTAACCAGCCATATACTTGTGTGGTTAAAGATCAAAAATAACTATGGAACTTCCGGATAATTGGAATCAGCTATCAAAGCATGAACGCAAAGAGTACAAGAGGAATTATTATCGTGTGCAACAGCAAAAACAATATACAACATCGAATTATAAGAAATATGGCCTTTATGCTTTCATTGGTCTTGTTGTGATCGGAGGCGGATATCTGCTCATTAAAGAGCTTTCAAAACCTCAGCCTGGAGAATTTGTGGCGTCTCTCGGGAACAAACACATCGAAAATATAACGGACGCGCATGACCCTTATAATTCCATTCCACCTACCTCTGGAACTCATGTTGGTGGGAAAGCGAAATGGGGCAAAAGTGATTCTCCCATTCCCGATGAATTGCAGCTTCATAACCTTGAAGATGGTGGAGTGGGAATTCAATACAACTGTTCCCCTGAGGGAAATGCGACGGACACTGCCTCACCGAGTGCTGAAGTTGAAGGCGAGTGTAGGCAACTGGTAGAGAGATTAACAGAAGTAGCCAAAAAATACCCTGACAAAGTTTTTATGGCACCATACCCTAAATTGGACGCTAAAATTGCAATGACAGCTTGGGCGCGAATCGATAAATTCAACGATTTTGACGCTGATCGGATGCATACATTTATTAAGGCATTTAAAGGCATCGATCATCACTAGTTCATTGAAAATGATTGTGTGATGTTCTACACTATGTAGTAGGCAATAATATGGAAAATACAAACAAAAAAATCATCATAGGATTTATCGTGTTGTTCGGTATCATTCTCACATTCATGGTGCCGAAAATCGTTAAAAAATCGAATAACGCTCCCGCTCTGCTCACGACAACTGGCGCTAATCTAGCTGGAGAAAAAGCAATGGAAGCAATTTCTGATACGGGAGTACCCATGGCTACCGAAGATTCTGGATTGCAGGAACTTCCATTCAAAATGGAGAATGGCACTAAAGTTTTCAATTTGACTGCGGCTCCAGTGAGATGGTCAATCCTAAAAGATACTGTTGTCACGGCCTGGGCATATAACGGTATGGTTCCGGGTCCCCTTATTCGTGCAACCAATGGGGATAAAGTTAAAATTCTCATCAAAAACAATCTTATGGAGCCGACAACCATCCACTGGCATGGTATCCAGGTTCCCAATAATATGGATGGTATTCCAGACGAAACACAAGATCCTATTCAACCAGGAGAAACATTTACCTATGAGTTTGTTGCCAAACCAGCCGGGACATATTGGTATCACTCTCATTTTGATTCAGATAAACAAATTTCAGTGGGACTATCTGGGGCGTTTATCATCGATCCGGTCGGCGGACTGGCTTCAAAGCCTGATGTAGATAAAGTATTTATGTTAAATGAGTGGAGAGTCATTGACGGCCAGACCTATGCTGCCATGCCGGCAACAGGTATGGACGGCAACTTTTTTACCATTAATGGGAAAGCTTTCCCCAATACCGAAAATGTTATGGCTAAAGTAGGTCAAAAAATTCGCCTACGATTTATCGGGTCCGGGCAAATGATCCATCCGATGCACCTACATGGATTTCCGTTTAAGATCGTGGCCACGGACGGTAATGACGTCCCGGAAAGTGCCCAGTGGACAAAAGATGTTGTCTCAGTAGCCCCGGGAGAACGTTATGATATCGAATTTACACCGGACAGACCTGGTAAATGGATGTTACATTGCCATATTCCGCACCACACAACCAATGACCATGAAGAACCGGGTGGACTAATGATGATGATCAATGTTATTTAATGTATAAAAATCGAATGGAGGTAAAATATGAATAATAAGACACTATTAGCACTACTCGCAGTTTTAGTTGTCGCCGTGGCTTACCTCGGTTGGAAATCAATGTCAATTCCTACTCCAGGTACTTCTGCTGACTCAAACGGTGGCATTACACTGTCTACTAGTCCTAATCCGCTTCGACTTGGTCAAGCCACATTCATGATCGATGTAAAGGATAAAAGCGGTAAACCAGTTGATAATGCAACTGTTTCCTTTGATCTGAATATGACTGCAATGAATATGGGAACGCAGCAAGGTAATGCAACATCGCAGGGTAATGGAAGATATTCAGCGATTGGAAATATGTCTATGCGAGGGCCATGGAGAGTTAGAACCACTGTTAAAATGCCTGATGGAAGCACGGAAAATAAGGATTTCACTGTAAATGTTCCTTAGCTGATTAGTGTTTGATAAAAGAAAGCGAGGTGATAATTAATGGCAGAAACAACAGAGACTTATACATGTTCAATGCATCCTGAGGTGACTTCTGATAAACCAGGGAAATGCCCCAAATGCGGAATGGACTTGGTTTTGAAAAACGAAGAGGCTAAGTAAGTTATAAAATAGAAATCACCCTTATAGGGGTAAAGGGTGATTTCTGTGGTTTATTTTAATGTTTACGCTTTGTTATTGTAGGACTGCGTATCGGATAGTGACAGCATCCCATCATGTTTTTTCGCCTCCTTTCTATGTTCCTGTTAACTCTTTTATAGTAATCCTTCTGTCATTAAGATATCGTGAAATTAAGATGAACTAATTCTTAATGTTTATGCCCTCCATTCCGCATCATAGCCATGTGGATCAATGGGCACGCTAGTAATAATGCGCCAGTAACAACGGTATATACCGGAATGTTGAATACGGATATGGCAATGAGGAGAATCGCTCCCACGATAATAAAGATTCCTACCCATTTCATGGTCTGACTTGGCCCAGTTGCAGCAGGAATATTTTGTCTATGATAATTTTTCATATACCTCCTTTTCAAGGTACTTCTACAGTAGATCAAAAGGTATGAAGAAATCGTTAAGATTGCAATTTTGCGAGGGGAAGTACGATGGTCATGATAGTACCGTGTCCGGGTTTACTACTCACTTGTATATCTCCCAGATGTGCTTTGATTATACCGTGAGCAATGGCAAGCCCTAAGCCGGATCCGACCGTTCGTGCAGTTTTTGCTCCCCGGTAGAAACGCTCAAACATATGTTGTTGCTCGTCTGCTGAAATGCCAACTCCCGAGTCTTTTACAACAAAAAAGGCATGATGTTTATTTTTCTTTAACGATAACGATACCGATTTACCTGCAGGAGTGTATTTCACTGCATTATCTATAATATTGAGAAGCGCCCGAAATATTTTATCTTCAACTCCTTCAACGGTAACGCCGGATGCTATGGATGCTGAAATAGATATTTTCTTTTCTGCCGCCAGTTTTTCGGCTATCTCGTGCAAGTCTTTCGCAAGAGTTGAAAGATTAACAGGTTCTTTCATTGTGTGGGCATTTTCTGCACCAATCCAGGCTAAATCTAAAATATTCTTAACCGTTTGAGATAAGCGGTTTACGTCTATCAAAGTATCGGCAAATGCTTTTTTATAATCATCATTCGTCCTGGCTTTTGTCAGAGTTACCTCAATACTGCTCCTAAGGGTTGCAAGAGGGGTTTTCAACTCATGTGCCATATCACCAATAAACTGTCGTTCACGCGCGAAAGCATCATGTAGGTGGTCTAGAAGACCGTTAAACGTTTGCGAGAGTTCTTCCAGTTCGTCACCTGTTTTGGGATTTGGCATGCGTTCATCAAGGTTTTCGGCACTAATTTTCTTCAGCTCGCGGGACATGGCCGCAACTGGATTCATGGCTTTTCCGGCAATAATGATCCCTCCAAGCAAACTTAAGAGAAAAACTCCTGCATAGACAACTGAAAGCGTTATTGCAAGCGTATTTAGGGAATTTTGAATGACATCCATGGGCTGCCCCATAATGACAAGCACTTTCCCATCATCGCTTCTTCTAGCAGGAAATACGCCGAGTCGAACAGTACTACCACCAATTGTACGGTTGACGAATGTTGGCTTGATAATGTTTGCAGACTTTTCAAGTAGCACCTCAGCAACTGCCTCGTTGCCACCTAAACTTTGTGAAGAATACAGAATCTTGCCAAAGGGATCTCCGATGATAAGTACCATTCCCGGCATTTCTGTAAACTGATGGGCAAACGCTTGACTATTGTTTACAAATGAAGCATCCATCGAATTACCGTCTTCCTGACCGATAATTTCTACAATACGTTCAGTATGTGATGTAATTGCACCGTCTGTATGAGACAGAAGCGACTGCTGAGTTAAGAAATAGAAGGATACAAAAAGTATTGCCATCGCAAAGGAAAAAATGGAGGTATACCACACACTCACGCGGAACCGGAGACTTTTTGTATTCATACAGCGCTACCTATTCTAAAGCCTACTCCATGGACAGTTTCAATAATTTTCTTTTTACCTTTGGCATCTACTTTTTTACGGAGCGACGCAACAAACACATCAACGACGTTACTCATGCCATCAAAATTATAGTCCCACACGTGTTCTGTGATCATGGTACGGGTAACGACTTCACCTTTGTGACGAAGTAAAAGCTCTAAAATTGCGAATTCTTTCGGGGTCAATTTTAGAGGATTTCCTTTACGAGAAACTGAGTGTTTCAGAGGATTAAGTTCGAGATCATCGATTGCAAGTACAGGCGATGTCTCCTGATGACTTCTTCGGATTAGTGCATGGACACGCGAGCGGAATTCGACAAAGGAAAATGGTTTGGTAAGGTAGTCATCCGCACCGCTATCAAGACCGGCCACTTTGTCGTCTGTAGAGGATTTAGCAGTTAACATCAAAATCGGGGTTTTTATATTTTTTGCACGGATATTTTTACAAAGGGTGAGACCATCAACCTTGGGAAGCATGATATCAAGGACAATGAGGTCGTATTGCTCGCTTTCAGCTAAAAACTGCCCGTCTTCACCATCAAATGCCTGATCGACTGCAAATCCATCCTCGACAAAGCCCTTTTTAATAACGGTAGATAGCCGGCGTTCGTCCTCGACGACAAGTATTCTCATGATCTTATTATATTAAAAAATCATGAAGAAAACATTAAGTTATCGTTTATTTCTTTGCGAACGAATTATAGGCCGTGGCAAACACATAGCCCATAAACCACGCTGATACCATTGAGGTGAGTAAGCCCAAGAGGAAATTACCCATACTCAAATTCCATGTTCCGACCTGTGTTAATGCCATACCGTGCAATAACGATTGTGCTGCGGCAAACATAAGCGCTGGAAATAGCCCTACAAGCAAGCGACAGACTACATAAAAGATACCAATTGTAACCGCGGCTGCGTTGGCAGTTGCTGAAACACTATGCTTCATGATGATTCACCTCCTTAGATTTTTCATCTGAAAATATTTTTTTGCCCCATCAAGCATTTGTTGAACACACCACTTGGCATACCAATCTCCGAGAAGTAATCCAAGCCACCTATTTTTATCTGGCATCACGTAATCTATGGAGACACGAAAGAGAGAATTCTTAGCCTGAGGGAATATCTCTATTTTCATCACATAATCGCCAATGACCAAAAGGTTTCTTACCTTCACTGTTTTCCATGTTTTAACACTTGGCTTTTTGTGTTCTGTGACGACCTCGTCCACAAACATTGGTATTCCAAGAATTGATCCTTCGAGAAGGATATGTGAGCCGACTTCTTTCCCAAGTTTGCTGTCTGTCGAGATATGCATCTTACTTCCCATCATCATCCAGGAAGAACTGCTCATGTGGGAAGAAAATCGGGTATGGTCATCAGCATAGTCAAAAACCTGATCTGGGGTAGCAAGTAGAATTATGCTTTTATGATAATGCTTCATCATGAGTTCGTTATATTCATGGTAGCACTTATTTCGTTCCATTTTTCAAATGATAATAGACATTCTTTCCACTTCGCCTCATCACAATAACACCTGCTTCTTTGAGAAGCATTAGATGTTGAGATACGTTTGCTTGTCGTAGATGTAGCCTCTTAACAATATCTCCAACTGTTTTCTCTTGAACCGCGACCAGTTTGAGTATTGCTAGCCTTTTAGGGTTTGAAAGAGCTTTGTAGTACGCAACCGTCTGCCACATTATTTTAAACTCCGCATCCGCCACCAGTTTTAGGCGGCTGTTGGACTAATCCTTTCTCCACAAGCCATTTCTTGATGCTTTGTGCACCTGATGCCGACGAATACTCACGGCTAAGAACTGTTTTTGCATCCATTTCCTTGAAAGACTTCCCATCTTTATTCTTAAAGTACATCGCCAAATCATAATAGTTGCCGGGGAACCAGTAGGCATTAAAGTATTTACCTGCCTCGTACATTTCTTTTTCCGTAGCACCATTACTTGCCATAAGCTGCATAACAGCAAGGAGCGCCATGCCGTGATTACAATCTGGAAACGCGGTCGAGTTATTGCAGCAGGGTCTGAAAATGTTGGATGTTACCTCATAGACCAGTGCTTCTTGCTCCTTGGTAAGCGGGATAAGTGCTGATTTAGAGTAGTAGTTCATTGCGTTACCTTTTGATAATGTCCATCCTCCGGTTGAGGCAAAGCTGCCAGCACCTTCTTTGCCGCCGTATTTGATCATGTCCCCTTCGTCGAGAATAGGTGACTTGTTTGCTAGACCCATTGCCCAAAAGAAGTTAAGAAGGAAATAGGAATTCTCACGATTGATGGTTATATTTTTGTCCGACCCCTGTTCTAAAATTGCTAGTTGTTCTTCGGTCAGCGGTGAATTTGATTTTTCGTATGTCTCTTTAAACTTTGCAAGGTCGATAACCCCTGAAGAGGTCATTTTGGGTCCCAAATTGCCATAGCTGGCCTTAATGGTAAATCCCTCAACCGGATTGACTTCATCAAACAAATTATCCTGATTGGCAGCATTTGAAACGACCGTTTTGTTTTGTGCTCCTATACCAGCCCGCGCATTTTTGAACTTGGTAATTTGCGGGGCGAGCAGGAATGCGGCCAAGATGACGTTGGCGACTGCACTAATTAAAAGTATGGGAAACAGTTTATTCGTTTTCATGACCTTTGTACCTCAGTAGTCGATAAAAAATATAGATAATTGTGCCAAAAACCAGGATATCGACGACCGGGTTTTTGAAGTATTTTGCAATTTCAAATACAATCATACGGATCTTCTGGCTATAGCCTTCCATCTGGTTCATCTGGATCTTTCCTAGATAGTTAAAGACGGCAATGAGAATACCGGTGAGGAAGAATATTCCTGCTCCGAGATTTTTCAGGACTGTATATATCTTGTGTCTATTGTGTCCAGTAACTTTGGCAGTCGCTTTGTCATAAAACATCGACATTAGAAAGAGCGGCATTACGATACCAGTCACATAAGCAAGGGATACTATCACCGCCTGAAACAATGAGGGTGAGAGTGATGTGAGGGTAACGGCGGCAAACAAAACCGGCGCGCAGCATGCAGATGTTAACCCGGACATAAGTCCCAACCCAAAGACACTTGCTGTATTCACTTTCTTATTCTGAAGCCCTGATACGTGGAATATTTGTGGCAGGTGGAAAATCGGCTTTAAAGTCATGACCCCCATCAGAATCATAATGAGTGCTCCGAGATAATATATCGGTGTGTGATACGCATCAAGGAAAAAGATGATGGAACGAATGCCAAGTGCTATTGGGACAAGGATAAAAGCCAACCCAACGGCAAATACAAACGTATAGTACATAACGCGTTTTTGCTCTTTAAATATTGTTCCCAGGTAAGACGGAAAGAGGAACGTAATGCAGCACGGTGCAAACAGCGCCAAGACTCCTGCTAAGAATGATGCGGTTAACGAAATCCCGAATAATAAATTTGTGTCCATGATTATTCCACCTTTGTTCTAATGCTAAAAGTAAGTTTCGCGTTTGCCGGATCATTCGTCTCAACAAATACTGCACGTTCAACAAGTCCATACACGGGCATAGAAGCCGGGCGGTATGTCAAACGCACGGTCGCGGTATCACCAGGCACAATCTCTGTCACAAACCCGCTCTGTGTGTGCATACTGAATTCCTTACTTGTTTCTCCTTTGTAGATAATTTGCCCTGCAGTACAGCCACAGCTTGAGTTCACATTGAGGATTTGGAGTGGTTTCGTTCCTGAGTTCTTAAGTGCGAAATCCTGCACTTTGACATCAGATACTTTAATCGTTCCCAAATCTATTGTGTTTTTATCCGTCTCGGCTTTCGGCCGCTCTGATTCTCCTGTCGAATAACTTGCCGTCGCAGGAGTAGGCTTCTGGCCGGCAGTTAATATAAATGCCAAACCGACGACTGATCCGATAAACACGAGCATCCAGATAAAAATAGTTTTTGGTGACATAAGTTTAGTTTAGATACCTGTATATTTTCATAATTTCATCAACATCTTCAGGAGAGTAATTAACCCCGATCTGCTTGTATTTACTTAACACACAGATTGTTATATGTTGTTCTGCTAGTAATCTAATTACATTATTCAAGTGATTAACAGCTGTTTGTGTATGTTGGTGAAACACTTGCCAACTGGTGTTTGTTTCAGCATCAAAAAGAAGCTTTTCTACTTGAACTTTTGTAGAAAGCAGACTCTGAAGGATTTCTGCTTTGTATACTTTTTTAACTGCTGTTTGCATAAGCAAATCGTACCTCTGCAGAGATTAAGATTTTATGAAGATAAAGAACTTGTCATCATTATGAAAATAAAACATAACAAAAGATGCCTGCGGTTTAACTCAGGCATCCTTTGTATGTAGCCGTAGTCATTATCTACCCAGGTCGACTACAATGCTTTTGTTGCTCCAGAAACTGGCGTTGTATTGGAACTTTAAGCCTGTGGCTGTTTTGGGTACTTCAAATCCGACCCAATCAGTTTTCTTGGCTTTGGCTATCAGTGCGCCGTCTAATCCCAGAGATCCTGGATTTTCCATTCTCTTGCTGGTTACCGTAGTCTGATATTGATTATTATCTTTATCAGTTACAAACATCTGGCCTAGGGTAGTAATGTACTCTTGGTTTGATCCAGTGTTTTCAATGGTTAGATTTAACTCTATCCATTGGTTACCAGATGACGGTTTGGTGTATTGACCACCTTGGGACGTCTCGACTTTATTAACCGTCAGGATGACATCGCCCATTTGGACTTTATCACCGACCCTATACATCTGCTGGGTGGGTTGATTATTAGTCTTGGCCGCGGTTTGGGTAGTAGTGGAGTCATTGGACCCGACTTTCTTGCTTTCGCCACCTTTACTGCCAATCATTCCCAGAACAATGATGATGAGTAGGGCAATTCCGCCCCATTTTAGTAATTTTTTCATTAATTTCTCACCTCCTTTCTTTAACTGAATAATACCGCTTTTAGCCATGAAATGCTAGTTATCGACTGTAGAGCTATTGACATCATTTAGATACGCTTTGTGTACTATGTCAATAACTCCTACAAGAAAGCAGTTTGGCAAGAGGCTAAGAGCCTTAAGAAAGAAGGCTGGGCTGTCTCAGGAGGAATTAGGCTTTAGAGCCAACCTCCATAGAACTTATATCGGTTCGATTGAGAGGGCTGAGCAAAACGTGTCGGTGGATAATATCCACAAACTCGCTAAAGCCTTGAAAGTCTCGGCTGACGAGTTCTTCAAATAATTAAAATCTTTTACCCCACATCCCTGCGGTGATGGGTGCGTCTAAGTTTCGGTACTCTCCAGTGAATGGATCTATTCCCCAACGATCCCTTGGTGGCTCGGTAGGGCCATTTGATTTATAGGTTGGTCTGTCAGACTGCAAGACTTTCAAAACGATTATGGTAAATGCATCAACCAGATCGTCATGCTTTTCGATGCCAAAATTTACGATTTGACTAATGAGAGACTCTGCACCTTTTTGTGGGAACAGAACTTTACCTTGTCTGATATATGGCGTGGCCATTTCTAACCTTGTCTGTTTATTCATGCCGGATATCGCAACTGGTTCTGCTAATATTTTTTCAATAGTTAATTGTTGAACGACTGCCATTTGGTAGCTTACATTTTCAACTAAAACCGTAGGTACTCGTTTGTAGTCTTGTTCTAAAACGGCACTAACTCTTTTAATTTCTAAAATCGTATCGGGAAAGTTCATTCGCTTATTTACGATATATGGAAGGATATATATTTTTAGGTCATCCCCATAGCCTATGACAATAAAGGGAACAAGGGAGGTAAAATCTGCACTACTTTTCTCCGATATCGCCAAATCAATTCCAATGCCTAAAATTCGATAATGTCGTAGATCTGGCAACTTATCATAAAATTGTGGCCAACTCCTTTGCACAATTCTTTTATCGTCAGAGATAAACTTAAGCAAATACTCACGATACCAGGCAGATTCATCAGCTACCTGTCTTTGTTTGGTTTCTATATGCATCATCGAAGGATATTTACCCAGCCAAGCGATATTGTCATTTTTATCAAGCAGTGGATACTCTTTGTAAACTCCATCCATTTTTCCATTATTAATACTTTCCTTAAGTCGCATCATGAGAGAGTCTTCGTGTAAGAGGTTGCCAATAATGACTATCTTGGTATTAAGATCACCGATAGGCATAACCTCGCCTGTAAACCAATTCCATACCTTGTCTCGACCCTCTCTGGTTTTAACTGATTCCAAATCCTCAACGTCATCAATGACGATTAAATCTGGTCGATATTGGTAGTGACGTAAACCTCGAATGCTTTCGCTTTGAGAGATGGCAGAAATACGAGCATTAAATTGAGGAATCACGAATGAATTAGATCGCCACTCATCAGCCACTTCATTAAAAGGTCCGAAGTCTCGAATTAATAATTCATTTGATGAAAGCTCCTGTTTAATGTTGGTCAGTATTTGTTTTGATAAATCCTGAGTTTGACTGACTACTAATGTATATTTCTTGGCGGGTCTACCAACCATTGCCCAGATTGGATATGCGAGACTGGCAATAGTGGATTTTGCCGAACCTCGAAAAGCTGTTACCGCTACCTTTAACAACCCATCATTTTGCAGGAGGTTAAATATCTCTTTCTGAAAGGGCGCAGTCGGACAAGTTATGTAATGGGTGAAGTAGGTAATGAAAAACCAAGAAAAACTTTCCCGAGTTAAAGCTCTTCTAAAATTAGAGTCAATCTGGACTAATTTAATGATTTCTTGATGGTCATTCATGGTTTTCGTTTTCTGGCGGCATCAATGCCACCATTTCTAAGGCTTTGTTTAATAACGCTTTTTGTTCATCGCTGAGTTCGATATCCTGGTTCTTATTTGTGGCAGTGATTTCTATTTTGGTAGCATAGGCTGGGTGATGGTGCTTGAGCCAAAAAATAATAGCCGTCATATTTTTATCTTTGATAGCGCTCATCATTTGGCTTTCAGCCATATCATTCACAAGGAGGTTGCCATCTAGCAATGCCTGGTCACTAGCTTTAGTAAATTCTGGATCTTCCTTACGCCAGCGATAGTAAGTAGCTCTGCCGACTCCTGCTTTCTCACAGGCAATCTGAACCACTGGAGTCTTTTTGAGTTGCTCCAACAATAATTCTTTGTTTTTGATTTGGCGTTTTTCAATTGTGTTATCCATATATTTTCTTTGCTTTCTGTCCCGTTATCTTTTCCCAACGTTTAATGATGACTTCCGCATAAACGGGAGACTTTTCCATTCCGTAACACCTGCGTTTCATTTTGGTTGACGCAATTAACGTGCTTCCACTACCTGAGAAAGGTTCAACTATTAGGTCACCGCGTTTAGTTAGGACTTTGATGTAAGGAATAAGGATTTCAATTGGTTTTGTACCAAAGATAATTCCTTGACCAGAATGTTTTTCGTCGGACGCTACATACTCGATATGATCAGTTGGTTGGTTTTTCTTGCCTTTTTGATAACCTTCCCATTGTGGCTTGCCGGAAATGGCATATAGAGCGGTTTCGTACTCCTCTTGAAGACCGTCTGCTTCTGGCTCCATGTTGAACTCAACATCTTTGTCTGGGCTTGCCCCAACCATAGCAATGTCATGTTTTGAAAAGAATTTATACTTGGCGGAAAACCCTTGATGGCGATTGGGCAAGTGCCAAACAATCATGTTTTTGACCTTCCAATGCTTCTCCATCTCACCCCAAATTGTGCGAAGGTTCTTCCAATTTTCATAAACAATGATGCTGAAACTTTCATTTTGGATTTTGGCAATATTACTCATCCATTTTTCAGTAAAGTCGGGCGGTAGAACATCTGTTTCCAAGTATCTGCGGTCACGTTTTGCCCCAAAGCCTGTTACTGCACTTCCATGTTTTTTCTTCCCATGTAAGTAGTCGAGGATGTAGGGTGGGTCAGTAAAACACATATTCGCTTTCTCCCCATTCATGAGAGCTAATATGTTTTCTTCAACTGTGGAGTCGCCACACATCAGACGACTATTACCCAAAGCATAGATATCTCCTTTTTTGGTGTTTATACTCTGGATGTTCAGCTTTTGTAGTTCTTTTTCCAGATCGAATTTCTCTGGTTCGATATCAAGATCAAAAATAGAATCGAGTTCGTCGCTAGAGAAACCAATCTCGGAGAGTAACGATTCATCAAATTTTGCGAGAAGATTCCAATCAAACTCTCCTGTGTTTTTGTTGAGGCGGAGATTGAGCTCCTTTTCTTTATCTAAATCTGGAATATCAACAAAGACCACGGGGACAGTCTCAAACCCTAATTCCTTGGCTGCTTCCCAGCGAAAGTGCCCACCGATGATAATATTTTTACGACTCGGGGCGGAGTTTACGATTATTGGATCAACCAACCCAAATCGTTGAATGCTTTGTTTCAGTTGCTCAGTAGCAGTCTCATCGTGTTTTCGTGGGTTGTAGTCTGCTGGAACCAATTCATTGATTGGAACTTCAACTGTTTGTATAGATACTTTTGACATATCTATATTTTTCCAAACAATCTAAGAATTAAAAATCAGATGACTTTTCAGGCTAACACCGCATTAGTTAGAAAATATTGCGGGTATCGACACTTGTAGGTAAATTGTAGTTTCTCAAAATGGCGTGGTATGTTCGCTGAACCGAGTTCATATTTTTCTTTAATTTGGTGGCAACCAGTTCAAAAACAACTTGCATTTTTATCGAATCGGTTCTGGAGGAATAATCTTCTTTTAGACAATTTTCTACTGACTCGAAAATTTTTAGCTGTTCTTTGGTTGGTTGGGACACTTTCCTTTGGCGAACTTTTAGCTTCGGACGTTTGATATACGGCTTACCATTTTCATCATGTGTCCTTTCGGATGGGTGTCTGTATTTAAACAACGACTCGTACGACTCACGTGCTTGTTTGATTAATGCAATGATGTCTTTTTCGCTTAGCTCGGGAGAATATTTGATATATACACCAGTTTCTTGAATTGGATCATTTGGGGATGTAACCATTAAAACCCTCGAGCTTCCACCAAACGATATTCTTGTATTACCCAAGACAAAGGTGTGGAGTAGTGAAAAGTCTAAGTTAAAATCAGCAAACTTTTCGATAGCTTCCCAGATTTGTGGGTATGCTTTTCGCCTCACCTCATCCTCAATGGCAAATATTTCTTTGACCGTTTGAACTCCGGTCTTTTTACGCTTTGAGGTGGGGGTAATTTTTCGTCTAACTTGATCTTTCCTTTCTCCGTCCCAGCGAATCATTTCCTCTAGATCTTTTATGCCATTCTCTGGAAGACCAAGATCACGTCGTATTATTCTCATCAACACATCAAAAAAGAAGCTATTAACCAATAAATAGTTTCGCCAGTCTTCAAAGTTTTTGCTAGTAAGGATATATTTGTCTTCCATTGTAAATTTAAGGTATTTCTAGTATGGTAATAGTATCAAATGGTAGGTTATTAGACAATGAAAAAAGACACGCAATTACCAGAACTACTGACAATGAAGGAGACCTGTGAGCTCCTCAAAGTTCACCCCAATACCCTGAGGCAGTGGGACAAGAAGGGTATTCTCAAGGCCGTGAGGTTTGGGGCACGTAAGGATAGAAAATACAATAAAGAAGAAGTTCTTAAGCTACTCAATCGATAATATGTCAACAATATTTGCTACCAGAAAAGGATTCCATTACCAAGATAAGGTTGCATTATATTTGTTTTTGAAACACTTTAGGTCCAGAAATCTTACTTCATTTTTCGTCGATTATCCTCTAGCTGACCAAAAATCATTGGATATCCGATTGCTAACAAGGGTTGGCGGTGAAGAAAAAGTCTATGAGATTAAAACTGGTGAAACGTTTAAGGATGATGAGGTGGAAATCGCCAGTTCAATGCTTGATTTGCATACTTATGGTATTTCGTTTCCCACAGTTAAGCTACACTTATATATGAATCATGGATACCTGCCTACAATTTCGGAATACTGGAGCCATTTGACGATTCTACGAAGGTACAAAATACTAAATTCAGATAGAGCACATAATTCAGCTCAATGGTTAATGGATAAACTAAATCATGAAGAAGAAGTATTCCCCGACCAGAGAAGTGTTCATGTTTTTTGCTCCCAAATTAAGATCGAAGATCTTCCGGCAGATTGTAATACGCTTCAGTCTCCAGATGATCCTCAGCTGGAGGGGTTAATTTTAGAGGAAATTGAAAGTTTAATCAGTGAACTTGGAGCAGACTCCACCAACTATGAATATCCCAAGGAAATTCTATTTCACAATCTTTTATATCACCTAGTTAGGATGTCAGGCAGTGGGGAGGATGTTGTTCCTATAATCCAGGACTCGCTTATCGAATATATTACTATGCGAAAGTTATTTAGTGAGCATTACCCGAGGCCTACGGCAGTAGAGCAGAAAAAAGGTGAAATCAAAACGGTTGTTCAATCTAAGTTCAATCAATGGTGGACTCGTCAGCCAACTTTACCAATAGCAAATAGAAGTTTAACAGAATAAATATGTCATCAGGAAAATCAACATTTAAAGGAATAAACGCACAAGCGGCAGCTGGGCTATCGTTGTTTTTACAATATCTCACCCGACCCGATTTTAAACAGATTGAGCTTGAACAGTCTAAGCTTGAAGATTTTGTTCTTGTTTTTGATGAGAAAAGGATAATTTGTGAATCCAAATATAGGAGCGTTCCATTGGAGTGGCATAATATTCGTGAGATTTTAGAAACTATTTCTAAACATAAACAAATTTCCAAAAATGACGAAATACTAATAATTACTGAGCAGATTAATCCTGATGTTAAGGGAGCAGTTGAGAATTTTAAGTATTTTGGTGGTAGGTTACAAAAAGAATTAAAAAACAGTGTACATAAATTTACTGATGAGCATATATCACTCCTCCCGCGATTAAAGATTTGGGAGGTTCCTCAAGAGATAAATGACAAGGGAATACTTGTTTTGATGGCTCAAGTGTTAAATATTGGTGGAAATTTTTGGCTACCATCGCATCAACTTAACGAATGGACAAAGAAATTATTAGTTGATGATATTTATCATGGATCTCAGAAGGGTAAGATTGTGACCCGATCGGAAATTTTGGAGAAAATTAATAACAAGAAAGTCCAATTTTTTGACGATTCAGGCTACAAGTACGAAGAAGAGAAAGAAACTACAACAAGTAGAGTTGAGGAAATAATAAAAAACTTAAAAAACAACTCCCGAAGAGATAGGGCTAATAATGAGATAGCCCGCTTGCCAGTAAATCCATCTGTTCATTATTTTGTTCTGCAAAAGTTACAAAGCGTTGAGAATTTGAAGTTAGCTGATTGGGATGCACTATGGAAAGCCACATTGAGAGGTGCTTTTTCTTTAGAGTTGTTCAAAGTTTTAGAAAAAAATATTGATCAACAAGAAAATCAAGAGTATTCGTTATCTCTCATCGAAAATGCGATTGAAAACTATGAAGCTAATTATTATAGGGAAGAATTTATTAAAAAAGATATTGTCGATCTATGCCAACATATATTCCAAAAAAACCATAGATATGCTGAAAGAATATTTAGAATCCTGAAGAGTCTATATGCATATCGCATTGAAAAATTCTTGTACTCTGAAAGAAAGGATGAAAGCTCGTGGGAGCGCGAGGAAATCTCAAAGTTCTTAAAAGAGATTTACCAACAAAGTTCAGTCCAACAACTTAAGGTAGAAATTGTTAATTATATTTTAGGCAATTTTAATATCGTAGAAGACGACGGTAAATTTTGGCATTATACCCCACCAAGCCTGTTCGAGATTTTAGCTGATTTTGTAATTGCAAATCCAGCTGAGAGGATACTTGAGTTAAAAGATAAATGTTCTAATCAATATCAAAAGTATTACCGTAGGTTCAATAAGAAGATTAGCTTTGATGGTTGGGAACACATGGGAGGAGGAATAGGCCAGTCTGGGAATGAATTCTCGATTATAGATAAGCATTTTGTCGTAAAAATATTAACTCCCGCACTTCAAGAACTATATAAAGACAAAGAAGTTGGCTGGTCGTTTGTAATTTCAAACTGCATCGCTCGACAAACGGAAGATGTTACAAGACAAAAACCTGATTTTCTTAACCGAGCTTCACTTCCAATCTTGTTGGAGGAATATAAAGGAGGCAGTCATTCTAATGAAGCAAGAGAAATATTAAGCGACTTTATTAAAATGCGAAAAGGAATACCCTGGAAAAACGATTTAATATTTCAGTCGCTAAACAGCGATAGCTATAGTGATGAACAAAAGTGGGAGCTTGTAAGTGTCAGTTTGAAAGCTTTTAGTGATCTACCTGTCAATGTTTTCGTTGAACAAATAGTTTCAGACTTAGCAGCGAAGAGTGACAATCAAGAAATTCGTCAAAACGCAGTTGAGATTTTAAAGAGCTGGGCATCCAACCCTGAGTATCAGAAACGCCATAGTTACGGAGAGTTGGACACTGTTGATAGTGCACTGAAATTAATTAACAATCCTAAGTCAAAGTCTGAAGGTATTGATTTAATTGAGTCATATATTCAAAGCGATCATTTTAAAGCCAAGCGAGATACTTTTGATGCCTATGATGTTGCTGGAGTACTTTCCCGTGTGCTAGAGGAGAATTTTGATAGGGGTTTAGCGTTGCTAAATGCTGTAAATCAAGAAGCTAATTTGACCACGAATCAGCAAATTCTTATATGTAGTAGCCTATACAAAACAAATGATAACAATCCAGAGCTTCTCAAGCTTGTTTTTGAAAACTTTGTTAAGCCTCTTCTTTCGAATCTGATTGGTAAGAAAGTGAAACAAGTGGACTTGTTAACTGAAGAGGATTTCAGTCCAATAGAAGAAAGATTTAGTTATCGATATGCGAGAGAATCACTAATTCAATTTGCTGAAAAACTAGCCAAAGCCGGTCACAAAAAGGATGCCTTATGGATGACAAAAATATTTATCTTAGACAGCGACCCCCCAAAGGATGGTTCAAACACATCCGATGATCCAAAGGGAGAATCTAATTTACACAAGAGAGTCTCTTCAGGTGATGATGTTTCCGAATTGGCAACAGTAAGAGGATATTGTGCATGGACATTACAAAAACTAGTAGTTCCGTTTAGTGAAGCCGATCAATTAGTCGCAAGAGAAATTATTCCTGAGTGTTTAAGGTTGGTAAAGATACTTTGTTTCGATTCAAATTTTTATGTGCGGGCCGAGGGCTGTATACCTCTGATTGAACTTGTTAAAAACAGACACACACACCTGCCTGGGAAGACAAATGAACGTTTTGTGTCAGAAGAATTGGCAGAAGAAATGGAGCGCCTTGCTTTTGACATGCTTACTGATGAGAATATCCGCTTAAATCAGGTGGCGAAACATTTAGCAATGGTGTTTACATATATCCGCACTCTGGGAACAGATAAGGCTTTGCAGGTTATTCAAATGTTCTTAAAAAGTGATAATGAAGATGTAATTTCGGAGATACTGCCTCTTTTTATCTATTATTCTCTATTCAGACAAAACGCCTTCCCCAAATGGCAATGGAAACCGCTTGAGGAATTTGATCAAACCAAAATACAATCCCTACTAGAGAGTCAACTCAAAAATGGAAATCCTAAAGTTCGAGCACAATTAGCCTGGCAATTAGAAAGGTTACCTGATGAGATAAAGAAGAGTTCCGAAACAAAAGGAGCTATTACTTTAGAAGACGCCATCAAATTATCGTCAAAGTATATGACGATGCTTCTGACTAAATATGACCATGATGTGTTTAATGACATCTATCATTTTATAGAAGAATATCATACTGATCACTTTGAAATTTGTTACGAACTATGGACTAAATGTATTGACTTAGAATCAAAATATTACCAAGAAAATTGGTCAGAAGATAAACTCCATGATTTATACTGGTGGCCATTTTTCTATAACGGCATGATATTAGAAACCGTATTAGATCATAAAGGTGTTGATGAGTTTTTGTTCTACTTTAGTAAGCTTTCCGATTATCCAGCACCTGTACTTATAGCTAATGATTTGGATCGAGCCGTTGAAAGATTGGTATCTTTACGAGGTCACAAGGACGAGATTAACAATCTATTTGACTCTTTGATTAGACGTAACCCTAAATATTACGAGGTTAAGCAAAAATGGATAGAAAACAATCATGACCAAACTATTTAATGAAAATCTAGGAGTTGCCTCCAACAGCAAACAACTTGCAGCTCTAAAGAAAAAGTTTAATTTCTACCACCCTACGTATGTTGCCATTGCTACGATGGCAACTCGTCCAGAATTCAGAAATTGGTTAGAGTCTATTTGGAAACAATATGAACCGTACGCCGATTCAAATTTTCCAAACGAATTTAAAAAGCAGTTTAACCAACGATCATGGGAGCTACACATTGGAGCGACGTTACTAAATAGGGGTCATAACTTACAGACACATAAAGATACTGGTCCTGATTTCAAAATCCTTCATAATAATTGTACTGTCTGGATTGAAGCAATTGCGGTAGAAAAAGGTGCTGGAAAAGATAGGGTTCCAGAAATTGAATACGGTAAAGCAATGGACGTCCCTGAGAAAGAAATGCTATTTCGCCTTACGGCAGGATTAAAAGAAAAACATCAAAAGTACTTATCGTATTTAAAAAGTGGCCATATTAATTCTAGTGACCCGTATATTATAGCGATTGATAGATCGCCATTGGAACATATGGATGCGCAGATACCATTGATACTTAAGTGCCTTTTTGCCATCGGTCATCAAGTTCTTTTTCTAAAAAGAACTACACCTCATTCAATGTCAGAAGGAAGTACTTGGACTTTAAGAGATAAACTCAATAAGGTTAGTGGCAGTGAAGTTGAAATGCTTATGTTTAGAGATTCCAGTTACGAAGGTATAAGTGCTGTGATCTACTGTCCATGGGATATCTTAAACAGTTCAAGAGAACCTGATAAATTAGGAAGTAACTTCGTTATAGTCCACAATCCATATGCGAAAAACTCTTTACCAGACAATTTCTTTAAATTTGGTGAAGCCTGGAAGCAAATTGGCACTCAGATTCAAAAAATTAAATTTTAAGGAGTAGGAACATCTGACCAGCCCTCTTTACCCTCTGTAAATTCTCGTCCGTCAGGAGCCACACATCGTCTTATTCCAGTCCTTTGGTAATACTGTTCTGACGAGAGTTGACCACCGTCGTGACCAATGGCTTTTGTACAATCTTCGTAAGTTTTGACCCAAGAGTATTTTTCTTTCAAAGTAGGAGCTAAATCTCCACCGGGTACTAATTCTGGGTTAAATGCGCTATCAGGACATCCATGATTACATGGACTATATTCACCTTTGTTAACTAAAACATCAGCTATTTCCCAAGCAGTCATACTTTGGGAGATAGAGTATCTCGCTTCTCGATCAATGGTATTATTTCCAATCTTTAGTGAACTATCTTTGCCCGGGTTCGTATCTTTTGCGTGTTCCAAAGCATATCTGAATGCTTCTTTGTCTTTAATGAAGTCGTAGTACTGAAGGTCGCCAATGACAGTGTCCAAAGTCTTGTCTTTACTGATAGTGAACTCGACCATTTGAGTATTGTGTCTGGGAGCTTCAAACTTACTTTGCCAGTTTCTGTACCACAGAAGCGAACCTAACCCGAGGATTACTATAAATAGGAACAAATAGATCAGTTTTCTTGAGTTTAGATTCTGTGTCTTTTTTGCCATATATCAGCTTTAAGTATATTCCTTACAGGACGTGAGTACCAACTTGGAAGAATACTATATCAAACTACATCATTATCTTTGAGACACTCCTTTTTTATAGTGTCTCATTTGTCTCATTTAGCCTTGAAGTGATACACTCAAAATACAGTGGTTATGGGACTAAACGGTTCCAGACCCGTATGGCTCACACACATTTAATGTTTGGCTGTACACGTCATATGAAGACTCTTGTTCTCGCACTGTTCTTCTTGCTTCTTGGCATTATTATTGGATTTATGTTCGGCAAATCAAATTATCAAATTCCAAACATACTGCCGCTTTCCTGTTCTTTCAACAATCAAACGTATAAGCACGGAGAATCATTCCGGGACGACTGCAACACCTGCAGTTGCCAAAACGGCCAGGTAGCATGTACGCTCATGGCTTGCGACGCACGCCCACAGTAATATGACCAAACAAGAAAAAGCACTGGAGATTATGCGCAGGCTGTATATAGCCACCCCGCATCCCAAGGTTGAACTTCACTACTCCACACCATTTGAACTATTGGTGGCGACTATTCTTTCCGCCCAATGCACTGACAAACTCGTCAACACTGTGACCCCCGCATTATTTACAAAATACCCGGCCATTCAGGATTACGCAAACGCCACTCCGGAGGAAATCGACCGGATGGTAGTCAAAATCAATTTCCACTCCAACAAAGCGAAAAACATCGTCGCTGCAGCTAAGATGATCATGACCGACTATGGTGGCAACATCCCCGACACGATGGAGAAGCTCGACGCACTGCCCGGGGTCGCCAGAAAAACGGCCAACGTTATTTTGGGAAGTATTTTCGGCAAGGCCGAGGGAATAGTAATCGACACCCATGGCATCAGGCTTTCGAATAAATTCGGCCTCACCACACAAAAAGATCCGGTTAAAATCGAACAGGAGCTGATGCAACTCATTCCCCGGGATAAATGGATTGACTTTGGGCACCTGCTCACGCTTCATGGACGCTATGTTTGTACTGCCCGGCCGCATACGTGCGAGGGTTGTACACTGGGCGATCTCTGTCCCGAATACGCAGCATAGTTATTTTTCTGGTGCAATGCCGGTTTGATTTGTTTTCCTCGGTCCTTGTAGTATATGATGATATTTACCGGTGTTTTATATTACACACCGGTGTATAAGGAGGTATACGTATGACGAACACCATCATTACCCCACTGGATGTCCCTCAAGATAAAAAGAGCGAATACGAAAGTAATATACGCCTTGCTACCCATGATACCGGCCGCCTCATGTTATTTGCCGGAGATCAAAAAGTAGAGCATTTAAATAACGATTTTTTTGGCGAAGGTATCGCCCCCGATGACGCGGACGCCGAGCATATCTTCAAAATCGCCTCCAAAGCCCGTATTGGCGTTTTTGCCGCGCAACTCGGGCTTATTGCCCGTTATGGGCACGGCTATGCTAATGTCCCATACTTAGTCAAACTCAACTCCAAAACAAATCTCGTCAAGGCCGCTCAAATGGATCCACGGAGCCAAAGCTGGTATAGCGTGGCAGACGTCGTGCGGTTTAAGGAAATGAGCGGGCTCAAGATATTAGGTGTCGGCTACACCGTCTACGCCGGAAGCGAGTTTGAGGGAGAAATGCTCCACGAAGCCGCACAGGCGGTATTTCAGGCACATCAACATGGTCTTTTCACCGTACTCTGGATGTATCCGCGGGGCAAAGCGGTCGCCGATGAAAAGGACCCGCATTTGGTAGCCGGGGCGGCGGGTGTTGCCGCGTGCCTAGGATCAGACTTCACCAAGGTAAATTACCCGAAACCAAAAGAAGGGAACCGGGCGGAAGCGCTCAAAGAAGCGGTGGTAGCTGCCGGACGCACAAAGCTCATCTGCGCTGGTGGCAGTAGTGTGGAGGTTAAAGAATTCCTCCAGACACTCCATGACCAAATTCATATCTCTGGCACCTCCGGTAACGCGACGGGGCGCAATATCCACCAGAAACCGCTTGACGAAGCGGTACGGTTTGCCAACGCGGTCTCGGCACTTACCTATGACAAAGTTTCGGTAGACGAAGCATTCGCTATTTACACGGGAGGGAAATAATATGCTGGGTAGTGATTTCGCGTACAGATGCGAACCTACAAAGGCATATAACGGTACATGAGCATTATTACATTCATTTCGAAAGGAGGAAGGCTCGTGTTCGCATCGTGAAAACGATGCAACGCGAATCTACTACCCAGTATGGCACGAGTTACCCTTCATGAATTTGTTCACCAACACAACGCTGACCTCGGCGAGCCGTTTGCCCAGGTTATGGATGTATTGGAGTCGTTCGCCAAAACCATCCGCGAAAAAGTTTCGCGGAACGGGCTGATCGATGAATCAGGAGACTCAGGCGGCACCAACGTGTATGGCGAAAACGTGCAGAAACTGGACGCGTATGCCGATAAAACGCTCACTGACGCGCTGCTTGCGTGTCCGGCAATCCATGCCGTTGGCTCTGAGGAACTCGAAACGCCAAAAACATCGGGAAACGGCACGGGTGTGTTTACGCTCACCCATGATCCGGTCGACGGATCAAGCAATATAGACACTAACCTCCCGATTGGGACGATTTTTGGAATCTACCCCAAGGCAGACTCTATTTTGCAGAAGGGAAGTACCCAGGTAGCGTCAGGGTATATTTTGTACGGACCCAGCATGCTCCTTTTTTACGCGGTAAAAGGGTCGGTTAATGGATTTACCTTTGATCCTGTGCAGGAGACATTTGTTTTAAGCTATGAAAACGTGCGGGTAGGCGACAAGAAATACTACGCCATAAACGAGGGTAACTGGGAGCTATTCTTTGATGCCGAAAAAAATTATCTCACGGCAGTAAAAAGCGCGGGTGATTTTTCTGGCCGGTACATCGGCTCCATGGTCGCGGATATCCACCGCACGCTACTGAAAGGCGGCATATTTATCTATCCCGCCGACAAGAAACACGAGAGCGGCAAGCTCCGTTTACTTTACGAAGTGGCTCCCCTTTCATTTCTCATGATCCAGGCAGGGGGAGATGCCACAAGCGGCATGACCAATCCATTGGAACTCGTCCCGGTAAAGCACGACCAACGGGTACCTATTGCGCTGGGCAGCGCGCCGCTTATTGCACAATACCGCTCGTTTTTGCCAAAGGGATAACCGTTAGGCAAGGAGGATATTGGCTTTTTCCAGTTCCTGAAGGGCGAGCTTCCGGAATGTTCTTGCAGCGTTCCACCGTTCTGATGCACGGGTCAGAATAAGCACCCGTACCACGACATGCCCGGGGTTAATCGCTTCGACGCCTTCAATCCGCGAGTTTTCCTGTATATACTGCCCCAGACGTTTATCCTTCTTTATTTCCGACATCGCGTGACCCAACGCCGTAAGCACACCATCAAGTGGTTGGTTTGATTTAATAGGAAAATCAGCAATCACCCTCGCCTGACGTTTTGAATAATTGATGATTTTTTTGATTTCCCGGTTGGGGAATATATGCACGGCGCCATTTTTATCACGTATCCGTACGGTGCGTAGCCCGAGGGATTCAGTGATCCCCTCTGATCCACCAATATCAACATAATCACCGACCCTGATGGTATCTTCGGTCAATATAAATATACCGGTAAAGATATCTTCGATAAATGAGCGCAGTCCCAAACCGATGATAATACCCAACACTCCTGCAGAGGCAAATACCGGCGTCATATCGATCTTGAGGGCCTGAAACGTCATGTAGCCGGCGATTGCGTAGATAATGAATGTGAGCATGCTTTTGAGCACGGTGATATACGTAGCGGTTCTGGCAGAATCCAGGTTTTTTGGCACACGGATAAACCGCTGCAGCAGCTTGTTAACCACAATGGCCACGATAAACGGTAACGCCACAAAGCTAATCTCACGGATAGTCATGTGATCTATTATACCAAGGAAAGGGTACTTCCCGCTTTTTTTACGGGGTTACCATCCGCTCGCCCTCAGGAGTAGAATAGAGCTAATGCAACACAAGCGGTTTAACAAACTGGCCGACAAACGCGGCTTCTGGTTCCTCAAAAGTACGGAAGATACGTTCGCGAAAACCGTTATCCCGCATTTGCCGCCCTGGCTTGAAACATATCATCTCACGCTGGCAACTTTCCTCTGGATCGGATTTATTCTGGTCGGAGGATATCTCGCCATCCAAAATATTCACTATCTGTGGCTCATGTCATTCGGCGTATTCGCGCAGGCAATTACTGACCGTCTTGATGGTGAAGTCGGACGTTACCGGAATACCGGGCTTATCAAATGGGGATTTTACATGGATCATTTTCTCGATTACCTGTTTCTGTGTGCGATTGTCATGAGTTACTGGTTTCTGACGCCCTACGAATACAAATATGTACTGCTTGTGGTACTTGCCATAAGCGCGGCGTATTTTGTCCATGTAA
This sequence comes from Candidatus Gottesmanbacteria bacterium UBA6580, assembly GCA_002433895.1. Taxonomy (GTDB): domain Bacteria; phylum Patescibacteriota; class Microgenomatia; order UBA10105; family UBA927; genus UBA927. Next base: position 25,207 of record DJJA01000005.1, on the reverse strand, counting down.
TTCTTTATTTTGGCGCCACAGGACAGCTGGAACTCGCAAAAGAAGGCTTCGGACCGTCGGAATTCCGGGTGCTGGTGATTATTATCAACACCATGCTTATTTTTCTTGACCGTATTATTTTTGTGCCGCTGCTTTTAGCTTTTTTCGGACTTAATATCCTCTATCTTGTGATAAACATTTACCGCGCGCAGAAAACCATCTGGGATATCGACATGAAGATAAAACACGACCACGAAAAGACATCCCGCCAATCACGGTCATAACGTGATATTTGGAATATGCTCGAAAGATATAACTTCGCCGCCGGATGAAGCGAGCACGATGGCAATCACATCAATACGGAGACTCTCCGGAAGCTCCGGGTGACCGTGTTTATACATCAGCGCGGTACGCGTAATTTCCTGAAGCTTTCTCCTGCTGATTGCATCTTCCGGACGCCCGTAGGAAAACGATATGCGTGTTTTCACCTCCACAAAGACCAGCGTGTCCCGCCAAACCGCAATTATATCGATTTCACCGTGACCCGCACGGTAATTCCGTTCAAGTATTCGGAAATGATGATGCTGAAGATAGGAAACCGCCAGCTGTTCGCCGTACGCGCCGGTATTATTTCGCGGCCTGTGTGGGGGTGACTTCTGCAATCCGGGTAGCATCTTTACCTATCTTACCACGCAGATAGTACAGCTTCGCGCGGCGGGTAACGCCACGCTTTTTCACTTCAATCTTGCGGATCCATGGGGAAATTAACGGGAAAATACGCTCAATACCGACTGCCGCTGCGCCGATTTTGCGGACGGTAAACATTGCGTTTACCCCGCTTCCTTTCACGGAAATTACGATACCTTCAAATACCTGAATACGCTCACGGGTCTCTTCTTTGACTTCCCGCTTGGTTTTACCGGCTACTTTTTCTTTTTCGATGAGCTTGTAATGCACACGGACCGTGTCGCCGACATGCATGTCGACGCTCAGATCTTTTTCACCGTCTTTGCCAGTCCAAACAATGTGGTTAGCCATAGTAAGATGCTTATTTTACCATCCCAGCCTGATTGATACAAGCTCGGATATAGCTGATAAATAATGGATGGGGAACTAAGGGGCTTGAACGGTATTCCGGATGATACTGGGTACCGAGGAAAAACGGGTGCACACTCGTGGGTAATTCAATAATTTCCGCCAGGTTTTCGACGATTGACCGCCCGGAAAATATCAACCCTTTTTCTTCCAATTGTGTGGCGAACTCGTCGTTAAACTCGTATCGGTGCCGGTGACGTTCCCATACGGTTTTCTTGCTTTCGTCACTATAACCTTTGTGCGTAAGGTAACTTTGATCGGCGAGTGAGCCTTCCTTTACTTTACACTCCCATCTCCCGAGCCGCATGGTGCCGCCATACGCCCGGCGCTTCTGATTCTCTTCCTGCATCGGATTCATGTGGATCACCGGAAACGGTGTCTTTTCGTCACATTCGGTCGTATTGGCGCCCTTTAGCTGCAAGACATTCCGCGCGTATTCCACAACGGCAAGTTGCATGCCATAACAAAGCCCAAGGTAGGGAATTTTCTGTTCCCGTGCAAACCGGATAGCCTCAAGCATTCCTTCCACACCCCGTGCTCCCCACCCTATGGGCACAATAACGCCGGCGACCCCTTTGAGCAGCTCTTCCGGCTTTTTTCCTTTTTCTATCTTTTCGGAGTTTACCCAACGTGTTTTGACCGTGACGCCCTCTGCCCACCCGGCATGATCAAGAGAGTCCATCAGCGCGGCGTACGAATCCCGGAGCTCATAATCACCCGTTCCAAAGTACTTCCCCACGATAGCAACTTCGATCACTTTCTTTTTGCTTTCCTTGACTCGCGCCAATAGTTGCGTCCATTTTTCCATCTCCACCGGTCGGTCAGGTAATCCAAATAGCTTCAGGATTTTCTGCGCAAACCCCTGTTCTTCAAATGTCCGGGGCACGGCATACGGCGTATCTTCATCGGGATTGCTGATGACGTTATCCGCATCGACATTACAAAACATCGCCAGCCGTTCCCTGCGTCTCACATCGATCGCCTTTTCACCACGGCAAACGATAAAGTCCGGTTGGATACCCATTGAAAGTAAAAACTTTACGGAAAGCTGTGTTGGCTTTGTTTTAGGCTCCCCGAGATGATGCGGAGTGGGCAAATAACTCACATGCACGTGCACGACGGGAGCTTTTTTCACCGTTTTCAAAATCCGGGATGCTTCATAGTAGAGCATGTTTTGGTATTCACCAGCGGTACCGCCAAGCTCGATTACCACGATTTCCGCGTCATCTTTTTTCGCTGCGTCTTCTATCCGCTTAAGAATTTCGTCGGTGATATGGGGGATAGCCTCAACATCTTCGCCTTTATATTCAAAATTCCGTTCACGGTTGATAACGGCAGTATATATCTGTCCCATGGTCACGAAATTGTGCCGGTGGACATTTTTACCCAGAAATTTCTCATAGGTTCCCATGTCCATGTCAGCTTCAGTGCCGTCATCACACAGAAACGGATCACCGTGCTCAATAGGATTGATAAGGCCGGAATCGACGTTGAGGTAGTTTTCAAATTTTACGGGGGTGACCCGATAACCTCTTGCCTGAAGAAGGAAGCCAATAGAAGCGGTGGTAATCCCCTTTCCTAATCCTGAGAGTACCCCGCCAGAAACAAAAATATATTTGGTTTCTGTAGAGTGCATGGTTTAAGATACCAAAAAATACCCTCCCCGTCAACTTTTTACCGTCTGACTGGGAGTATAATTTCCGGTTATTTTACCTTACGCTGTTTGACACGCTGACGTTTTTCCGTTTCCTGCCGTACTCTGTCCGGCCGGCGCTCGCCCGCCATGTGCTTGCGGAATAGCGAATAAAAAATATCCCCCTTGGTCACCATACCCACCACCTGGTCGTCATCATTTAATATCGGCAACTGGTCGACATGCCGCACGATCATCCGCGAAAGCGCGCGCATCACGAGCGTCGTTTCACGGGCGAAAATGACGGTTTTACACATAATATCCTTGGCTTTAATAGGCGCCATGTCTTTGATACGCTCTTCCATGGCTTCAAAATCCTGCGGTGTCTCCAGATAATCCATCACGTCCTGATACTTGGGATAAATCCGCTCGAGGATATCTCTACGGGTCACTATGCCGACGAGCTTATTGTCACGGGTGACGACAGGGAGGGTATGGATATGCGAGGTAAAAATCTTTTTGCAGAGGTCACGATAGGTGGAGTCCGGGCTTACGGTCATCACATCTCTGGTCATTATCTCTGATACAGTCATGATGTAATTTTAGAAAGTATAGCACACACAAAGAAGCGACTGTCAATATCAGAGGAATTACTGGATGCGGTAGGGCGCGCGGTGCTTCCGTTTGCTTACTTTGAGTTCGAGCATCGATCGCTGCAGTACCGCGATTGCCGATGCCAATTCTTCACCTTTGGCTTTTCTCGCGATCAGATCCTTCGCGGAATCCATTGCTTTTTTGATTTCTGCTTCGTTTATTTCATCCGCCCGCACCGCACGGGAAACAAGGATTGTTGTTTCTCCTTTGCGGCGGACTTCCATAAATCCCCCGCCGATAGCAAGATAATACTCCTTGCCGCCGGCAATAATTTTTACTTCGCCGGGGGCTAACTGCGTAAACAATGGCTGGTGCTTGGAAAGCACTTCTATGGTGCCGTCAGGGGTCGGCACGGAAACCGCGTCTACCATTTCCGAAAACGCTTTCCGCTGCGGCGTAATGACATCAAGAAGAAATTGCATGGGTTACTTGACCTCGTCTATGGTACCTACCATATAAAATGCCTGCTCTGGCTTGCTGTCATGCTTTCCATCGAGAATTTCTTTAAATCCGCGGACGGTTTCTTCTACCGGTACGTATTTACCCGGTCTCGCGGTAAACGCTTCTGCCACGAACATTGGTTGCGTCAGGAAGCGCTGAATTTTCCGCGCTCTGGATACGGTGAGCTTGTCCTCTTCACTCAATTCTTCCATACCCAAAATGGCGATGATGTCCTGAAGGTCCTTGTAGCGCTGCAACACACGCTGTACGCCACGGGCGACCTCATAGTGGGTATTGCCTAATACTAATGGATCCAAAATGCGTGAATTCGCTGTCAGCGGATCGATAGCCGGATACAACCCCTGCTCTGCGATGGACCGCTCCAGTGAGATGGTTGCGTCCAAGTGGGCAAATGTCGTGACCGGCGCAGGGTCGGTATAATCGTCTGCAGGCACGTATACGGCCTGTACGGACGTGATAGACCCTTTCTTGGTACTGGTGATCCGCTCCTGCAACGCACCCATTTCGTCGGCGAGCGTCGGCTGGTACCCTACGGCAGACGGAATACGTCCCAAAAGTGCGGACACTTCACTTCCTGCCTGCGCAAACCGGAAGATGTTATCAACAAACAACAACACATCCTGACCTTCCTCGTCGCGGAAGTATTCCGCCATGGTTAACCCCGTAAGCGCCACCCGGAGACGGCTTCCTGGCGGTTCGTTCATTTGTCCGAACACCAGTGCGGTTTTTCCGATAACACCGGAATCTTTCATTTCGTGCCACAAATCATTTCCTTCGCGAGAACGCTCACCGACACCCGCAAATACGGATACGCCTCCGTGTACTTCGGCCACGTTATGGATAAGCTCCTGGATAAGCACTGTTTTCCCAAGTCCTGCTCCTCCGAACAATCCCATTTTTCCTCCCTTTACGAACGGAGCAACCAAGTCGACCACTTTTATACCGGTCTCCAAAAGCTCACGTTTGGTACTCTGCTGGGAAAGCGGAGGGGCGGCACGGTGTATAGGATGCCGTTTGGTAGCCCCGATTGCCGGTCCTTCGTCAATCGGTTCACCGACAACATTAAAAATACGGCCCAATGTCTTTTTGCCAACCGGCACACTGATCGGAGCGCCCAAAGCGGTAACGGTTAATCCGCGGCTCAGTCCGTCAGTGGGGCCCAACGCAATTGCCCGCACGCGGTTGTCTCCCAAGTGCTGCTCAACCTCAAGAATAAGCGTTTTAACCTCTCCATACTCGGACGGTACACTCAGGGCTTCATAAATCCCCGGCATGTATGCCGGGCTGAACTGCACATCAATAACCACACCCTGGATCTGGACGATAGTGCCCTGATTTGCTTGTTTCACTGTTTTTTCTTTTGCCATACGGTAATCTCCTTTGCTTTTTATACTTCAACGGCAAGACGCGCAGTCACCATGTCGGTGATTTCGTACGTTATCTTTTCTTGCCTTGCTTTGTTGTATTGCAGGGTCAAATCATCCTGCAGTGAATTCGCGTTATCGGTCGCGTTGTGCATCGCGATCATACGCGCTGAGTGCTCAGCAGCTTCCGCCTGGAGCACCGCGTCCCGGATTTGATTTTCCACATAGTGGGGAAGCAGTGCGTTAAACACCTCTTCCACCGAAGGCTCGATCAAAAATTCATATGATCCTTCTTCCGCCTGAGCCGCTTCATCGCCACTTATTGATAGCGGCAACACTGTTTTTACCCGTGGTTGTTGCTTGGAAACTGACAAAAACTCGTTCGATACTAAATCAACCGCGTCGTAACTTCCGGACAAAAATTGCTCCGTAAGAAATGAAACAAGCGCCGGCACTACCCGCTCCCATGGCGTGGTATCAGAAAAATCAGCCTTCACGCTGTGTCCCAAACGGGTAACAAAATCGGCGCCCTTCTTGCCAATCGTCACCACTTCATAATCGCCTTTTTCATACTGTTTCATAAAAAACCGAAATAACGATGTGTTCAGTCCTCCGCACAATCCTTTGTTGGTTGAAAGCAGTACCACCAGCCGTTTGCCGGTTGGACTTGGCTTTACAAGCAGCTGGTGGCTCCGGTAATCGGTGCGTGACGCCAACCGCATAACCATTTCATAAATTTTTTGTGCGTAAAGCTTACCCGCAAGTGCTGCTGCCTGCGCCTTTTTCATCTTGGCGGCGGCAACAAGCTCCATAGCCTTGGTAATTTGCGCAATGTTTTTTGCGCTTTTTATCCTTCGTTTGATAAGACGGATATTGGCCATGAATGATTAGTTAAATCCTTTTTTAAAGTCAGCTATTGCTGCTTCCAGGCTTTTTTCCACCTCTGGCGACATCACCTTTTCTTTCGCGATTGCGGTGAGTGCCTTCTTTTGGCGTGCCTGGACGTACGCGATGAATTGCTGTTCAAAATCAGTAATCCGCTTAACCGGAATGTCATCAAGATGACCCTTGGCTCCTGCCCACATAATCACGACCTGAGCGGCGACCGATACCGGCTGGAATTGCCCCTGTTTCAAAAGCTCCATCATGCGGCTTCCCCGCGCGATTTGTTTTTTGGTCGTTTCATCGACGTCAGCAGCAAACTGGGCAAATGCTGCCAAATCCCGGAATTGTGCCAAGTCGAGACGGAGATTACCCGCGACCTTTTTCATGGCTTTTATCTGCGCGCTTCCGCCGACACGCGACACCGAAAGCCCGACGTTTACTGCCGGCCGCTGCCCGCTATTAAACAAGTCAGATTCCAGATAAATCTGGCCGTCGGTAATGGAAATAACGTTGGTGGGAATGTAAGCCGACATGTCTCCCGCTTGTGTTTCGATAATCGGCAGCGCGGTAATTGATCCGCCTCCCCGTGCTTTGGAAAGCCGGCACGCGCGCTCGAGCAACCGGCTGTGGAGATAAAATACATCTCCCGGATATGCCTCACGGCCTGATGGCCTGCGGAGTGTAAGCGAAATCTGGCGGTATGCCCATGCGTGTTTGGAAAGATCATCATAGATGACTAAGACGTCTTTTCCTTTGTCCATGAAGTATTCACCAATCGCGCAACCGGCGTACGGCGCAAGATATTGGTACGTCACCGGATCACTCGCGCTTGCAGACACGATAATCGTGTGTGCCATAGCGTTATGTTTCTCTAAATCAGCGATAACCTGTGCCACGCGTGATGTTTTCTGGCCGATCGCGATATAAATACAGATAACATCTTCGCCTTTCTGATTGATAATCGTGTCAACAGCAATGGCGGTTTTCCCCGTGCTACGGTCGCCGATAATAAGCTCCCGCTGTCCGCGGCCAATCGGGATCATTGCGTCGATCGCCTTGATACCCGTCTGAAGCGGGGTCGTGACTGCCTGGCGGTGTACGACACCGGAGGCTATCTGTTCCATGGGGTACCGGGTTTTTGTCGTCACATTGCCCTTGCCATCAATAGGAATACCGAGTGGATTAATTACTCTTCCTAAAAATGCCTCACTGACCGGCACAGAAAGTAATGTTCCGGTACTTCGCACCTCATCGCCTTCTTTGAGGGTGAGATAATCACCAAGTACCATGATACCGACTTCGTCTTCTTCAAGATTTACGACGACCCCCGTCACACCATTTGCAAACGTCACGAGCTCCAGGTATTTGGCTCCCGGGAGACCCGATGCCTTGGCGACGCTGTCTGCCAACGTCGTCACATACCCGACCCGCCGGGCGGTTACATTTGATTCAAAGCTTTCGAGCTTTTTGACTAATTCTTTTGCGATAAATGATGCAGCGCTTGTTTTCATACGATAAATTTAGGAAACAGTAACTATTGATGCCATTTCTTTCAGTTCATTGCGGATACTAGAATCCATCACCCAATCTGCCATCGTAATGCGCAGTCCACCGATAAGCGCGGGATTTACTTCCGCCGTCAGACTCACTTCGTGTCCGGCGACTTTCGATAATACCCGGGCAATCGCCTGAATCTCAGCGCTTGTCAGTTTCACCGCGGACTCGACTTTTGCCTGATGTTCGTGTTTGGCGGTGGCCGTCATTTTAAGTAACAATGACTGCACTTTCGGGGCAACATTACCCGATTTGCCACGCTTCAGATGGCTAATTACCCCTTCCACAAATCCTCGAGCATCTTTGGAAACAGATTTCATACAGTATTCTATGAATAGCCCTTTATCAGGACTTTTTTTCCTCCCGTGCGACCCAACTCTCCAGGTCTTTGACGCGTTTGGAAATAAGTGCATGCTGCTCTTTTACCCCCATGACAGAGGTAAGTAACCGCTTTGCCATTACGACCGCCAAATCGACTGCTTCACGCCGGATAGCAGAGGTTGCCGCATTTTTGGTCTCCTCAGCCTCAGTTTTTGCACGGGCGATAATAGCAGCCGCCTGTGTATGTGCTTCGGCGACCAACTCTTTTTCTGTTTCTTTTGCCTGTTTCTTGGCGTCTTCAATAATCTGCAGCGCGTCCTCACGGGCTTTGGCGAGCGCCTTTTCCTGCTTTTCTTTGAGGCGCTCTTCTTCCTCACGCATTTTTTGCGTCAGATGTAACCCTTCGGCAATCTCTTTTTTCCGCTTCTCCAACATAGTGAGAATTGGCTTATAGAGAAGCTTCTGCAGCACAACCATGATCACCAAAAAATTGACGACCTGTGCCAACAACAACGATGGTTCTATACCTAATTTTTCCATGGTATCTATTCCTTCTACAAACCTTATACAAACTTAATAATCAACGCGATGACGAGTGAGTAAATAGCAATTGCTTCTGCAAAAGCCACTCCCAAAATCATGGTTGTCCGGATTTCTCCAGAAGCTTCGGGGTTTCTACCCATAGCTTCCAATGCTTTACCGGTGAGTAAACCGATGGCCATAGCTGGTGCTAATCCACCAAGTGCTACGGTCAAACCCATCATAACAATACGAATTGATGCTTCATCCATTTTCTAACTCACCCCCTTTTTTGCTTCGGAATTTTTATCATTCCCCAGCGATTAATGTTTATAAGTATACCTTCAATCTATATTTGCGCAATATGCATCATGCTGATGCATGGTGCTCAGCTGCAGCGTGCTCTTCTTCTCCGTGTGACACCGCGACGTTCAAGAATGCGGTTGTTAACATTGAAAACACCAATGCCTGGATAACGCCGACAAACAACTCGAGCATCAAAAACGGTAATGGCAGGAAAAACGGCATAAGAAACGCGATAACAGCAAGCAGGACTTCACCCGCAAATATGTTACCGAACAAACGGAACGCGAATGACACAACCTTTGATATATCCGAAACAAGCTCCAGGATACCGACGCTAAATAGTATTGGGTCTTTGAAATTGACAAACCGCCCGAGATAATGCGCACCAAGATTACGGAAACCGAAATATTGCATGGCAATCACTGCGACAACCGCGAGTGCAAGCGTCATATTTAAATCAGCGGTCGCTCCGCGGAGAATAGGGACAAAGGCGGTTTTTCCGTGTCCATCCTCTTCTTTTGTCGCTGCGGCGGCGGAAGACGCGGTGGTTTCTTCGGCAACTGTACCCGCGGCAGGCGCATGGCTATCTTCCTCGGTAGGAACTGCCACTTCGGCACCTGGTATAACGGCTGCTTGTTGTTCTACCGCTGCTTCCGCTTTTTCCGAACGGAAATAACCTACCGTACCAACACCCGGCAGTAGTCCTACCCAGTTCGCCGCGAGAATAAATATAAACAATGACGCGATAAGCGGAAAAAATTGATCGAGACGCTTGCCGGCGATGGCGCCAAAAAAGTCATGCAATCCACCCACCAACGTTTCTGCAATCAACTGACCGGTGCTGGGCACCATGGTGAGCTTCCGGGTAGCAAGAACAGATAGTACGATGAGTAACCCCATCACTACCCATGCGGTGAGAAGCGAATTAGAAATGGGCAGTCCCCAGACTGTCCATAAGCGTTCAGCTGCTAATGATATATGTAACGTCATGCCCTAAAAATAAAATCTATCCGGCAATTATCGCTTACCAAGAACCTCCCGGACAATACGTATCAGTGATGTACATGCGAGCACTAACCCGAGGCTAAATAAAATAAGCGTCACATTCGGACGCGTACCCCACCGCTCATCGAGCTTCGTACCTATGACCAATCCCAATACCATTGGTAATGCTATCTCAAATCCTATCTGCCCGGCAATCCCTGCATATTCCCACCCGCCGCCTCGTGTCTTCTTTTTTTCTACCGATTTCACTTTCCGTGGGCGGATACCGGTCTCAACATCTTCTAAGATAACATCAAACTCTTCCTCAGATGTAACTAACTCTTCCTTTGTATTATCCATAATTATTGTATCCCACAATACTTTTGATCGTCAATAAATACACTACGCCAGTGTGCTCCGGGTGTCTACCGGGCGCACCTCATCCGCAAGGAGCACCAACCGGTCGTCTTTCTGATCAACTTTTCCTGCGATCATCACCACCGCATCGCGTACCCATACTTGTGAAGTACGCGCATAAATCTTGGGAAAAATCACAACTTCGATATTTCCGGACAGATCCTCTAGCCGGATAAATGCCATCTCGCTGCCGCCGTTTCTGGTCACAATTTTCTTCACCTGCGCCACCATCCCGACCGTTTGCACCCGGTCGCCGACACGCTCTTCCGTAACCTGGGCAATGGGTGTAACCGAGTCCATAGTACTGAACCGCTCCATCACCTTTTCGAGAGGATGCGCCGTCAGGTAAAACCCGAGTAACTGCTTTTCAAACGCCAATAGCTCCTGGCTGGTGAGCTCGGGTATGTTGGGGAGATGATCATGATGCGCGGCTTCTTTGGGGTCGCCGACATCAAATAAACCGGTCTGTCCGAGCGATGCGGCTTTCCGGTCTTTGTGCACCTGCGCAAGCTTTGTCTCAAGCGTACTCAGTATTGCTGCCCGGGAACCAAACGCATCCATAGCCCCGGTACGGATAAGACTTTCCAATGTTTTTTTGTTTACCTTGGACACATCGACACGGCGGAGGAAATCGGTAAATGACGTAAAGACTCCGTCGCTCACACGGGTTTTCAAAATACTTTCAATCGCTGCTTCCCCGACATTTTTGATAGCCGAGAGCCCGAACCGCACCTTTCCGTCTTCAATACTAAATTCTATATCAGACTTGTTAATGTCTGGAGGGAGCAGCGTAATGCCCGTCCGTTTACACTCGGCAACAATCATGGCAATTTTTTCATCCCTGGTATCGCCGGTGTTTGCCCGGGACTCGGCGGTCAACACCGCGGTCATATACTCGACGGGATAATTTGCCTTAAGATACGCGGTCTGATACGCGATAACGGCATAACACGCCGCGTGCGCTTTATTAAATCCATAACCCGCGAACGGCTCGATGAGGTGGAAAACCTCCTCGGCTTTTGACTGCGTCATGCCATTTTTCACACATCCCTGGATAAACTTCTCCTGCTGCTTTTTCATCTCTGACGGAATTTTTTTACCGACTGCTTTCCGGAGTTTGTCCGCGTCGCCCCATGAGTAGCCCGCGAGTGTAATAGCCGTAAGCAATACATCGTCCTGATAACAAATAAGTCCGTATGATTGCTTGAGGACGTCAGCAAGCCGCGGATCAGGATAGGTAATACTCTTGGGATTATTTTTCCGGGCGATGTATTGCGGGATCACCTGCATAGGCCCCGGCCGGAACAGCGCGACCATGGCCATGAGATCGTAGATAGTCGTGGGTTTGAGTTCTTTTATGTAGCGACGCATGCCCGCAGACTCAAGCTGAAATACTCCGGTGGTCTCCCCGATTGCCAGCATTTCAAATGTCTTTTTATCCGTCAGCGGCAGGGAATACAAATCGATAGCTAAGTTTTTTGTCTGCTCCAAAAACTTTAGGGCGGCCGCCATGATAGTTAAGTTCCGCAGTCCCAAAAAGTCCATCTTTAAAAGTCCCACCCCGTCTTCACCCACCGTATACATGTCGTATTGGGTAACGACCCGATCACCCTTGCTTTCGCGCTGCAGCGGGGTGTATTCCACAAGCGGCTTATCTGCAATCACCACGCCCGCCGCATGCACTGACGCATGGCGTGCCACTCCCTCAAGCTTTCGGGCAACATCCAGTAGCCGCTTTGTCTCTGGTTCAGCACGGTAAGCGGCGGATAGCTCCGGGGAAATCTCAATAGCCCTATCTATCGTCATACCTGCTCCCTGTGCACCGGGAGGGATCATTTTGGATATCCGGTCGGGTTGGGCGTAGGGCATACCCAACGCGCGCCCCGCGTCCCGTACTGCTCCGCGCGCCTCCATGGTGCCGAAGGTGATAATCTGCGCCACTTTGTCGTCACCGTACCGCTGGGTCACATAGGCGATGACTTCATCCCTGCGGTCATCGGCAAAATCCAAATCAATATCCGGAGGGCTCGGCCGCATCGGGTTTAGGAAACGTTCAAACGGCAAATGGAAAAACAACGGGTCGATACCGGTAATACCCAAAATATAGGAAACAACTGACCCAGCTGCTGAACCTCTCCCCGGTCCCACGCCGATTTTTTGGCTTTTTGCCCAATTCACAAAGTCAGAAACGATCAGGAAATAGGTGGCATAGCCTTTTTTGGTAATAATATCCAACTCATAATTGATACGCTCTTTAATCTCGTCCGTGACGTTTTTGTAACGGTTTGGCAACCGCTCCTCGACAAGCGCCCGCAGATACACTTCCGGCTTATCATCGTTGGGCACCGGGAATTTAGGCAAAATCCACTTCCCCACCGAAAGCGTAATGTCGCACATGGCGGCGATTTTTACCGTATTTTCTATGGCTTCGGGATACTGCATAAAAAGTTCGGTCATTTCTTCCGGGCTCCGGAGATAAAAATCCGGCGAGCTCATCATGGAAAGCGGACGGTTTTTTTCGACTATGGTGCGCTGCGTCTGCACACAGAGAAGAATTTCCTGAGCTTCGGCATCATCGGCATTTACATAATGCACGTCATTGGTCGCGACCAAGGGAAGGCCGAGTTTCCGCGACAAAGCGACGAGTTTTTTATTCGTTTCCTCAATTTCGGGGATATTGGGGTGCTTCTGCAACTCTATGTAGTAGTGATCGGGCCCAAATAGTTCCGCGTATTTACTCGCGACTTCCTCTGCCTCCTTGAGCTTATCCTGCATCAAAAGCTGCGGTACCTGCCCCGCCAAACACGATGAAAACGCAATAAGCCCCTCATGGTGATCCTTGAGCAAATCCCAGTCAATGCGTGGTTTGTAATAATATCCTTCCAAATGCGCCTGGGTAACAAGCTTGAGTAAGTTGCGGTATCCTACTTCGTTTTTGGCAAGCAACACTAAGTGATATGGATCGGTATCTATTTTTCCCTCTTTGTCGAAACGGCTTCTGCGGGCGACGTATGTCTCCACGCCAATAATGGGCTTAATACCCGCGGCTTTGGCCTTGAGATAAAACTTGAAGCTCCCATACATCGCGCCATGGTCGGTGATGGCGAGTGTGTCCATCCCGAGCTCTTTGGTGCGGTTTATTAATTGATCCAGTTTCCCAAGCCCGTCGAGAAGGGAAAATTCACTGTGGACATGTAAGTGGACAAAATTTGCCATTTCGTTATGATTCCAACGCACCTTTGAGCGCTTCTAAAATAATCTTGGTATCGGCTTTTGGAAGTTGTTTGCGCACAAGACCCATAAGGAACATAATGACCTGTTGTTTGCCCGCTTTATAATCCGCGACTGCTTTTTCGTTAGAAGACAGCACGGGGGTAATAATCGCGTTCAATTCGTCGGCTGAAACAGCGACCACTTTTTTGGCTTCGTGCAGTTCTTCTATAAGTTGGGCGGGCAGAACCTTTTCTATGTCCGGTTTTTTATTGATGAGCCAATTAGCGACTTCTTTAGGTGAGTAGGGCTTTTCGAATACGGACGCCGCCTTTACCGCTTCTTCAAAATAATCCGCCAACGCACGGGTGTCGGTAAGCTGGCTGGCAACCGCATCGTTTAACGCATAGGCGCTCATAAACCGCGTTTTTTTCACATCAGGAAGTTCGGGAATGTTGCTGCCAATAGACGCGATAACGTCTTTCGTAAAACGCATGGGTGGAATGTCCGGCTCCGGGAAATATCGGTAATCAGCCGCCTCTTCCTTACTGCGCTGAGAAACCGTGCCGTTTTTTGCTTCGTCCCAGCCGCGTGTTTCCTGTACCGGAATCTTTCCTTCATTGAGCAGTGCTTCGTGACGCTTGAGCTCGTATTCTATGGCCGCGGCAGCAAATCGGAATGAGTTAATGTTTTTCACTTCCACCTTATAGGGCGGCATGCCCGTTTCACCGACTTTCCGGATGGAAATATTTGGCTCAAGGCGCATAGAGCCTTTCTCCATATCCGCGTCAGATATCCCTAAGTACCGCACGATCTGATGCAATTTTTTAAGAAATTCCTTGGCTTGTTCTGAGCTATGAATATCCGCTTCCGTAACGATTTCCACAAGCGGAACGCCCGACCGGTTAAAATCGACGAGCGTCACCTTTTTCCCGTCCACCACCGCATGCTGCAACTTACCCGTATCTTCTTCCAAATGCACACGATGAATCCGCACGTCGCCAAACGAAGTAGAAATCTTTCCTCCGCGGCAGAGTGGCTGATCGTATTGGGAAATTTGATAGCCTTTCGGAAGATCGGGGTAAAAATAATGTTTGCGGTCAAACTTGGATACTTCGGCTATCTCGCTGCCCAGCGCTAACCCCAGCATAATCGTCCACTCAACGGCTTTTTTATTCGGCGTAGGGAGTGCTCCCGGAAGGCCCAAACATACTGGACACGTGCCGGTATTCGGCTTTTTGGCAAAGTGATCCGCGGGACAACCACAAAACATGCCGCTTTTGGTTTTAAGCTCTACATGTATTTCTAACCCGATGACAGGTTCGTATTTCATACCATTAACTATTAACTGTTAACTATTTACTAAATTTGGCGAGCGCGTGTGCCAGTCGGTCACTTTTTGATACGCATTCCCCAATGCAAACAATGTGCTTTCATCAAACATCGCGCCAACGAGCTGCATCCCCATGGGAAGATTGTCCTTCGTAAACCCGCACGGGATAGCAAGTGAGGGCAACCCCACAATGTTTACGATGACCGTGTATAAATCCGCCATCATGTTTTTAATCGGATCATCGAGCAGCTCGCCAAACTTCGATGGCATAATCGGGGTGACAGGAGAAAGGATGGCGTCATATTCGGAGAGTAATTTTTCGTATTCTTTGATAAATAACGACCGCACTTTCTGTGCTTTTTTGTAATACGCATCGTAGTATCCACTTGATAATGCATAGGTGCCGGTCATAATACGGCGCATGTTTTCTTTGGTGAATAAATCCCTACCGTTGCCATACCGTACCCCATCGTATCGGCCCAAATTAGAACTGGTCTCGCTCGGCGCGAGAATATAGTAGACCGGAACGCCGTATTCCAGAAGTGGCAGCGATACATCAGTCACCTCAGCACCTTCTTTCACAAAAATATCACGGGCAACCAGAATAGCTTCTTTAATATTCGGATCAAGTGCATCCCCATAAAATTCCGTAGGAAACGCGATTTTCTTTCCTTTGATGCTTTTGTCCAATGCTTTTGTATAGGAAGGAACAGGTTTTTGGGAACTCGTGGCATCGTACGCGTCATACCCTGCAATAGCTTCCAAAACAAATGCGCAATCCTCGGCTGTTTTCGCGGTAGGCCCCATGGTGTCCAGGCTTGATGCATAGGCAATCGCGCCGTATCGGGAAACACGACCGTATGTCACCTTCATCGCGGTGATGTTGTTCCATGCGGCGGGATTGCGGATGGATCCACCCGTATCTTCACCGATACCAAATACACAAAATCTACTTGCTATTGCTGCTGCCGGCCCGCCACCGCTGCCGCCTGCTGAACGGTCGCTACCCCAGGGGTTTTTTGTGACGCCGTAATCGGTGTTTTCAGTACTCGCGCCGTGCCCCCATGCGTCCATGTTCATTTTACCGATAAGGATCGCTCCCACATTTTCTAGTTTTTGATGAACGGTCGAGCTGTACGGAGCAATAAACGCATCCAAAATTTTGGAGGCGGCGGTCGTGCGCACCCCTTTGGTAAGATACGCATCTTTCATGACGTAGGGAATACCCGCAAGCGGAGACGGAAATGTCTCACGGTGCGCGTCTATAAACTTAGCGCGTTCAATTGCTTTTTTTCGATCGACAACCGTAATAAAGGAATTGATGGTTCCGTCATATGCTTCAATCCGGTCGTAACATTCCGCCACCAACTGTTCACTCGTTATTTCCGAGCGCTTCAGTTTTTGTGCCAACACACTGATAGGAAGATCGGCTAACATAATTTATTTTTCCTCTAAGACCCGTCCGACCACAAAGAAACCATTGTATGTATTTTTTGCATTAGCAAGGGCTTCCTCCTGGGTAAACATGCGGGAGGTGTCTATTTCGTCTTCACGGAATACGTTTTCCAGCCCCGTCACCTGTGACGTTTCTGTCACGTCATCCGTCGGCAATGACTGAAGTTGTGATACATACGCTACGGTACCGCCGACCTGCTTGGTCAATTCCTCAGATTGTCCGTCGGAAATCGGCAAATTCGCAAGCGTGGCGATATGGTCTATATCTGCTCTCGTCACCACGGTTTTTGCATCTTTGGGTTGGGGGTTCGGCTGAGAAGCGTTCATGGAGCCATTATAGCGGAAATTTGTCTCACGTGAAGTAGACACTTGAAGCTAATGGTTTAGTCCTGTTAGAGTAGTACGTATGTCGGGTTGTAGAATTTCGACACGCTTCCGTTTCATAGCGCGTCGACTAGACTTCCCTGACATATATAGACGATCAAAAGGAAAGGATTCCGAACTTTCGCCAGCGTAAAACGCAATGGTCGAAATTTCACTACCCGATATGACCAAATACCGTGCCGCAGTGCAACAAATGCTTGATGAGAACAGGGAACTATTTGAAGAATTCAAACCGATCCACGACGCGTATGTGTTAAACCCCGCGGCAAATCAGTCAAAATACAACACGATCGGCAGCACGGTCATGGATGTCATCCGGGACTACGAACGCAAACTCTGCGCCAAAATGGGAGCAGGACAATACAGTAAATTCAGCATGAACCTTTCCGAAAAATTTATGGAAGAAATCAAAAAAATATACCCCAAGATCATGTTTATCGGCGTCGAATAAACCCGCCCCCAAGCCCACATCGGGAGTGGGCTCAAGCTAACCGGTTATTTCAACGCGACTTTGATCGCTTCGATGGAAACGGTGACGTTTCCCGTATCAAACACAATACCTTGCCATCCGCGGGCATGTACTGCTTCGATATTTTCTGGCTGATCATCCACGAAAAGGATTTCGTGTGGTGCCACCCCTGCTTCTTTTTCTGCAATTTCAAAAATCCCGGGATCGGGTTTTTTAGCCTTAAAAACCGAGGAATCAACGACGGCTTTCCACGCGACATCCGGCACTAACCCTTTTTTGACCGCCTGGCGCATCGAACCCGTTTCGGCGTTCGTCAACAGTCCCAGCTTATGCGTCGGATGCAGCGATCGCGCAAACGCGTGCATTTCCGGTATCGGGACATGAAAATCCGTCCAGAATTCCGCGAAATCCGGGTATGGTTCCGTAAGTTTCAGGAGTTGTGCAAATCTCGCCATGTAGTCAGTGCCGCTGAGTGAACCGACAAACGCCGCCTGCATGTTTGCCTGCGTTATTTTTCCGATTTCTTCGGCGGTCACGTTGTATTTTTTCGCGGCTCTCCGGTGGCCCTCCTTCCAATCCAGGAATACACCACCAACATCAAAGTAAATAAACCGTACGGGTTTTTTCATAACATCACCTCATTGCGTTATTTGCCATTACCTCCAGGGTGTCATCAATTGGGATAAGCGTGCCAACTGCTTTTGCCAATAACCAGTCAGCTATCATCGGATTTTTGGGGAGCAACGGACCATGAAAATAACTCCCTATCGCGTTTTTATACACCGCTCCTTCCCATCCGTCATCGCCATTATTCCCATTACCCTTGATAACTTTTGCGAGCGGCTGCATCTTAGGACCCAAATGCGTCCGTCCTCCATGATTTTCAAAGCCCACGATTACCGTACCTGAAAGTGTTTCCGGGTGTACCACGCGCGCGACAACATTACCGATAAGCCGCTTCGCCTGATCGCCCGGATGCACCGTATACAAGTCAAAAATGCCGGCGCCGGGAATTTTTTCTCCCCGGTATGGCTTGTAATAATGGCCGGCAAATTGATACGCGGCACACACAAACAACGCTGGCACACCTGCCTCGATCATCTCTTTTACCACCGGACCTTTGTGCTTCAAAAAATCTTCCCCTGCCAATTTTTGCTGCCGATCTTGCGCGCCCCCCATAAAAAAAATGTCGCTTCCCGCGAGCGCTTTCACATTCGTTTCCAGCGTCACAGGAACCACACTGGCTTCAATACCCCGCCACGCCGCCCGCTTTTGCAGCGCAATGACATTCCCGCGATCACCATACGTGCTCATAAGATCAGGGTACAACCACGCGATTTTGATTGATTGTTTCATAGTATTTTTCTGCCTTTGAGAATTTTTCGGACTTCCAGCATGCCGGAATACGTGGCGAGAATATATAGAGCATTTCCTTTGAGCGGTTTTTTGAGTGACTTCACTATCGCGTCCTCCAATTGCTGATACACACGCGATGAAGGAATATCAATATCAGCGTATTTTATGCGTATCGCCATATCATACCGGCGGTCACCACTCACCCCAACTGTGACGGAAGGAGGTATCATTTCAAAATCAACATCCCAAATCCAGCTCACATCCCGGCCGTCGGGAATGCGATCATTTAATACGAGGAGGATATCTTTGGCTCCCATCTCCAATACCGTCTTAAGCGAAGCATTAAACCCGGCCGGATTTTTGGAGAGGAACAGTTTTACCGTTTTTTTACCTACCCGTATTTCTTCCTGCCTGCCGAATGCTGGTGCAAATCCACGCAGCGCCTTTTTAACCTCTTTGTCCGGTATATCCAAAGACGTCGCGACACCAACCGCCGCAAGCGCGTTGTACTGGTTGTATAAGCCCGGCAATGGACTTGGTCCCCGGGTAACCGTGGGTACGGGACGCGTATTGCCGCATTTCGTGCAGCGCCATGACCCGATATGAGAATAATAAATACCATCATAGGTCAAACGGTGTCCGCACCGGAAACAAAAAATAGAATCAGTCGCGTGCTCGCGTACTCCTAAATATTTACCCGGGTCATTGAGCCCGAAATAAGTCACTTTCCCTTTTATAACGCGCCCTAAGCCCGCAATGCCTGGGTCGTCGCTATTGAGAATTACTTCGGTTGTTTTGGGAAGCTTAGCAAGCGCCGTCATCCATTTTTCGACAATCACGTCTACTTCACCGTACCTATCCAGCTGATCCCGGAAAAGGTTAAGAAGCACAAGGCGCTTGGGGGTAATATATTTGAGCACTACCGGCAGCGAGTTTTCGTCTACTTCAAATATACCCATATCCGCGGTCACCCTGCCCAACCAGTCAGTGTTTCGGATAAATGATGAGACAATGCCGTTTAATAAATTCGCGCCGGTGGCGTTGTGCACCACGGAGTCGCCGATATGCTCAAGTATGGTTTTAATCATGAGTGACGTCGTCGTTTTCCCGTTGGTGCCGGCTACGAGAATTGTGCCGTCAGAAAGTTTCCCCGAAAGAAACCGGGCGATATCAGGCCGGATAGATACGGCTATTTCCCCCGGCCATGTCTCTCCCGCACCTAGCCCCAACGAGGTGCTGATTACGGAGATACTTTTGGCAAATATAACAGTGAGGCGATCAAACCAAGCCATAACACCATGTATTATCGCTCATATGCGCCTATCAAGGCAAACACAGCCTACATTGCGCGAAGCCGCTTGATGCGGTCAGCGATCGGAGGATGGGTATTAAACGCGTTCGCAAACCACGCGCCGAAATTTTTCCCCTTAAAAGGATTGGTAATATAAAGATGCGCGGTCGCGTTAGTGGCAGCTTCCAACACCTCCTTGTCTTTTCCTAATTTTTCCAACGCGCGGGCAAGCCCTTCGGGATACCGGGTAAGCTTGGCGCCTGTCGCGTCAGCGAGATATTCGCGGTTGCGGCTTGCGGCAAGCTGTATAAGTTTAGCGATAATCGGCGAGATAATCGCAAGTACTATACCCACGACCAACAAAATCGCGCCTAACCCGCGGTCATCATCACGGTCCCTCCTCCCACCCCACCAGAGAGATCGGAGAAAAATATCCGCTAAATACGCAACCGTCCCCACAAGCACAGCAACGACCGCCATGAGGCGGGTATCAAAATTTTTGATATGGGATAGCTCGTGGGCAATAACCCCTTCGAGCTCCCGCCGCTCGAGGCTATGAAGGATACCGGTTGTGGCGACAATTACCGCGTGCTCAGGATCTCTTCCGGTCGCAAAGGCATTGAGTGCCGTGTCCTCGATAACATACAGCCGCGGCTTCGGAAGCCCTGCCGCTATCGCCAGATTTTCGGCCACAGTGTAAAAATCAAAATCGCGGTGCCTATCGGCAGGCCGGGCGTGTGATAACGCGAGGATAAGCGAATCTCCCCAATAATAACTCACAAAACTCGATATTACCGAAAACAACACCGCAAACCACATGAAGCTATTACCATACCCCAACGCGTGCCCCAGCACATACCCTACCAACACCACAAATACCACAAAGAACGACATGATCGCGTAGGTTTTGGTCACGTTAGACTGTATAGCAGAAGTAATAGTCATAGTATTATGGATATGAGGACATCACCCGCCGGAACTCGCTCGAACGTTCGTGGGCTCCCCGATACTTTGCGCCATCGCCTGTTTACTCAAATGATACTTTGACGCTTTTGCGCTCTTCCTCATTTGCCGCGAAGAATTCTTTCTCGGCAAATCCCAACATTTCATTAAACAACGTATTCGGGAAGGTCCGGATGCGTATGTTGTAATCGTTGACGACAGAATTGTAATATTGCCGGCTATATGCCACCTTATCTTCCGTGTCAGAAAGCTCCTTCTGGAGATGAACGAAGTTTTCGTTCGCTTTAAGCTGCGGATAGTTTTCGGCTATAGCAAAAAGTTTGCCGAGCGCTCCCGTCAGCATATCACTTGCTTCTGCCTTGGCATGCAAAGATTTGGCACCCATCAGTGCGCTTCTTGCTTTGGTTACTTCCGTAAACACGGATTTTTCGTGCTTTGCATAACCCTTCACTGTCGTCACCAAATTAGGAATAAGGTCTGCACGGCGCTTGAGCTGGATATCAATTTGGCTCCACGCCTCTTCGATTTGGGTTTTGAGGGAGATTAACCCGTTATAGAGTGTCCAAAAATATACACCGACCAATGCTACAGCACCTAATACTAACCACAATGTTTGATTCATAACGTTTCCTCCTTCATTTCACTAACCACTGTCTAACATCATTATAGCCCAAGGTATTTATGATGTCACGTTTTTGTGCCCAGCCGCGTCTGGCTACCGACACGCCATAGCGCATCAAGTCCATATGCTCTGCCGCGTGGGCATCGGTATCGATACAGAGCTTAATACCCATGCGCACTGCATCAAACACGAGCGTGTCAGGCAAATCTAACCGCTCCGGAAACGCGTTTATTTCAAGCGCGATATCGCGCTTTTTCACTTCCTCAAATACTTGTGGCCAATCCGCGTCTACACCCTCGCGGCTCCCGAGCAACCTACCGGTAGGATGGCCGAGGATGCGCACCTTCGGATGTGTTGATAGCGCGCGCATCAGCCGCTCAGTCACCTGTGCTTTTGGCTGCGTAAATGCCGAGTGGAGCGAAACAATAACCGCGTCTACATATTCGAACGCTTCCTGAGGCAAAGCGAGGGAGCCATCTGGCAGTATATCTACTTCGCACATGAGGAAATATTGTATCCGTTTCTTTTCACGATGCTTCCACGAGGAATATTGTTGTTCATATTTTTCCCGCCTGAGCTTCATAATGTCCACAATGTCCTGCTTCGTTTGATTGGCCAAACGGGGATTATGATCAGAAAAACCGATATATTCGTACCCTAAACTCGCGGCTTTGGTGAGCATTTCTGCTATCGAATTTTTTCCCAGATCATGGGACGAGTGAAGGTCATAACTCGAGTGTGTATGGAGGTCTCCCTTGATATCGGAAAGTTCTATAGATTTGGGCAACTTCCCTTTCCTTGCCGCGTCTATCTCGCCGTGATCCTCCCGAAGCTCCGGCGTGATATAGGGCAAACCGACCGCTTTATAAAATGCTTCTTCGGTAGCGTAGTGTTTGGTTTTCCCGGTTTTAACGTTTTTTATGCCGTATTCATTAAGCGACAATCCCTTTTCCAACGCGAGCGAGCGAAGCTGGATATTGTGATTTTTGGAGCCAGTAAAGTACTGAAGCATAGCGCCGTACGCATCGGGTGTCTGTACCCTAAGATCTACCTGCCGTCCGTTGGCTAACAGCATCGTCGCTCCCCTGGGTCCATGATCGATAATCTTCTGATGCGGGAATGTCAGAAATTTTTCGAGAATAACTTCCGGTTTGTTGGTGGCGACCGCGATATCGACATCTCCTATGGTGCTTACCTGCCGTCTAAGGCTTCCTAACGCGTCTATCCGCTCCACCGCTCCGGATTTTTGGATAAACGCCATCACTTCCCGCGCGATTTCGTCAGCATACGGCAGCGGCATGCGGTTTTCTTTGATAGCGCCACGTTTGTATGTGGCTATCGCATCGAGGATCACCGACTGGGATTTTTCTCCAAATCCCTCCATACCGGCAATTTTCCCTGCCTTGGCCGCTTTTTCCAGATCAGCAATGACGGTTTTGGCGCTTTTCAGCTTGAGTTCGTTAACCAATGCATACGCTTTTTTGGGTCCTAAACCCGGTACCAGCAATAACGGAAATATTGCCTCCGGCACGCTCCCCAACACTTTTTCCCAGTGAGCGGATTTGCCGGTCTTAAACAATTCGTCCAGATTACTCGCGATCCCTCCCCCGACTCCGGGAATTTCTTCCAGCTTTTTATCGTCCCAATAGTCTTTCACTTCGCTCGTAAGATGCTCTATGCTGTCGGCGGCGCGCTCGTATGCAATGATACGGAAACGGTTTTCTCCGAGGATAAGATAGGCGGCGGCCACTTTACGAAGAAGTTCGGCGATTGCTAAATTCGTCATAGCTCGTAGGTACACGTAGGGTATCACATCGTTGTAAGCCTCTCAAATATGAATTATAATATCTAGACGATTAAGCGGAAAAAGGTCGTATAAGCCAAGAGGACTTTAATAAAAGAGTAAAATTGTCGCGAGGGTATGCTATGCGAGTGAACCCCTTGCGACACAACCTAAGAAAGAAAGCTGGAAAGGAAACAATGGTTTCCGTTCCATGAAAGGGATCGTAGCTCAGCCTGGTTAGAGCGCCTCCCTGTCAAGGAGGAGGTCGCCGGTTCGAGTCCGGTCGGTCCCGCATTGACATTTCTTAACGAATTTCTGAGTTTAGAAATGACAATGCCCACCAAATGTCGCTCTATGAGCCGCTCTACGAATAGTAGATAAGGCGAATAGCAAAGACATGGCGGGCTATTCTCTCCCATCACTGCCTGGAATGGAGGAAACACATACATAATGGTAGAACAACTGAAAAAACGATTAAGTAATCCGGATTCTCTCGTGTCATTGTTCCTCGGTGTCGCAGTGGTCGTAGTCATCGGTGTCCTTATTTTCAATTACGTAAAAGAGCGCCAGGCAACACTAACCCCGGAAGGCGAGGATAAAAAAACAGAACAAAACGCGACGGGGTCAGCAACCGTGACAACCCATACGGTCAAAGCCGGAGAAACACTGTGGAGCATCGCACAAGACACCATCGGTAGCGGTTATAACTGGGTAGACGTACGTGATGCAAACAAACTTACCTCTCCGGATCGCATAGAAGTAGGACAGCAATTAACTATTCCTGCAGTCGCGAAACGCGAAGGTGGTCAAATTGCATCGGCAACCGTAGAGGTCAAACGGCCAGCAGACAGCAAATACACCGTGCAAAAAGGTGATTCATTGTGGAATATCTCGGCAGCGACATACGGCACGGGATTTCGATGGACAGAGATTGCGAAAGCAAACAATATAACAAATCCGAACCTTATATTTACGGGTAATGTCTTGACACTACCGTAAATCGACGGATTTGGTATAACTATACAAAGGAGCTCCCCGTGTGAGGGATCTCCTGTGTTGCGGGATTAGTACACCGGTAGTATGCCCCGCCGACGGCGGGGAGAAGAGGGTTCGATAATGTATACGGTATACATTCTGAAGAACAACATTACCGGGCGGCATTATATAGGCTCAACTGACAATATTGACCGCCGGCTGGCAGAGCATAATCGCGGACAAACCCGCTCTACCCGATACGGCAAAAATAATTGGGTTTTAATATATACTGAACAATACGGAAACGAGCTCATTGCCAAACGAAGAGAACAAAAAATAAAATCTTTTAAAGGTGGCGACGCTTTTAAAAGATTAGTGCGGGATTAGTACACCGGTAGTATGCCACCTTCCCAAGGTGGAGAAGGGGGTTCAATTCCCCTATCCCGCTCCATACACTTTCGGTAGTATGCCCCGCCAACGGCGGGGAGAAGGGGGTTCAATTCCCCTATCCCG
>DJJA01000005.1:0-484 GCA_002433895.1 Candidatus Gottesmanbacteria bacterium UBA6580 | reverse complement strand
TCAATTCCCCTATCCCGCACAAGAAGATATAGTACCGTTATCAACGGTAAGTGCGAATAAATTTACTTTTTATTTAACTTCTTTTTGTATTGTAAGAAATTGAGAAGAGCGATGGGTAGAACAATTCCTGTAGTCGAAAAAAGAAAAGCAATCGCACCCAAACCAGACATCCCCTCGGCAGTTTTTAGAAAATATATAGATAAACAGAAAAAGATGACAAAAGCTAATCCTGATATTATCGCTCGAGTTTTTGATGTGAAGATATAATCTATAAGAGAAATTACTAAAATTAAAGGCATGGACGTTTTGAGAGATTCCAAAAACCTGCCAATCAAGTTAAAGTAAGGAACCTGAGATTCTCTACCTGGTAAATTTTCAGGGAATACGCAACCATTTAAACAATTTCCAAAAAATAATGAGTATATAGTTACGATCAAAAATATAATTCTTGCGTTAAAAGATATATATGATAAATATTTGTTCA
>DJJA01000001.1:13964-125384 GCA_002433895.1 Candidatus Gottesmanbacteria bacterium UBA6580 | reverse complement strand
TTAAGTATCCCGGTATTTACTCTCTGAAATAACGGAACCAAGGAAGTCCGTCGATGAGGCGGATTTTTTTGTGGAAATTGACGCGTCAGAGTGCTATAATCGTGTAAGATTTCTTACACTATGAAAGTAGTTATTCTTGATGGGAAAGGAAAGAGAAAAGAGCGCGCCCTGAGCGGGAAGGTGACCTTGGGTCGCACTATTGCGGGATCTGAGCGCCATATTCACATCGCTGTGGCAAAAAGCAGAGTTGATCGGGTGCGGCGCTGGCTAACCGATGCGTTGAGCACTATTCAGCAATGGAACGAAGAAGGTCATGTGTGGTTTGATGTAACCGATCCTTCCCGGGATAGTGCCACTGTTCCATTATCGAGTGACCGTCGATATCGCTCTGTGGGAGCAGTTTTAGATAACAGAACGACCGTGCATGTCAAAGCGAATAAGCCACGACAGAGGAGTAGGGTCACCGCTTAATCTTCTTGTTTATCCCAATAAAAAAGCATCACTACCGCTAGCATTGGGTTTGGGATTCTTGCTACGTATAGTAATGCCTTTTATATATGGCACCATTCGCAATGGGCAATCGTGAATGATACCAAGAGGTAAAATACCAAGAACGTGAAATAGTTGTCAAATATTTTTTTGAAGCTAAATTTTTTCTTTTAGATTGTATGACCGCTCTATAAATAGCCAATTTGTTTTCTTCGTTATTTTCTTCATCTTCTTTTCCCAATTCGATAGTTGTTGACCCGTTCGATTCTCCGCCAGCTGGCGGATCTCTCAGGGCGAGAGCATAAAATATGTTGATTTTCTATACATACATGTCCTTGCACCGAGGAGTGTAACGACGAATGTGTTGACAAGGATATCGGTGGGCGTTACAATGACCGAGATTTCGATCTTAACAAGAAGTTCCGAGTACGAGAAGTATTCTATAGAACGCATTGTGCTTTCTATGGGGGGTTGATAGTTGGGCAGGTTTACCCCGCACCAACAAATAATAAGAACGTACTTTGTGTGGAGGGTTGATAGTTGGGCAGGCTGTCAACCTTCCATAGAGGGTACGTTTTTTTGTTGGGTGCGGGGCTGTCAACCCCAAAAGTACACTTACTTGCTCCCGAGGTCTACGTCCTCGCGTCGCAAGAGCGTGACTTCGGGGCGTGCTTCCCATAGAAGGAATACCACAATGCGTTTTTTGATGGTATGATCCGTTGGTATGAAACGAAAAATTATTGTCGGTTTGGATTTTGACGGCGTGGTGGCATATAACCCCGCGCGTTTGACCCGGCTCCCGATAGCACTTATCAAAAAGCATCTCTTGGGTATACACAAAGTAAGTTTTTTTGTGCCGAAAACGCCCTTACAGCGTGGTTTGTGGGCGCTTGCACATGAATCAAGTATGTTTCCCGCGCGCGGCGCGCAGTTGCTACGCGATCTCACCAGTCAGGGCGTCATAGAAGCGCATCTAGTAACGAGCCGGTTTGCGTTTTTGGAGCCGAATTTATATCAGTTCCTCAATCGGTGGAATTTGCGCCAATGTTTTACGAGCATTACGCTCAATAAACGCGAAGAACAGCCGCATAAATATAAGGAACGTGTTATTCGGAAGATGCAGTTTGATTATTATCTTGAGGACAATTGGGATATTGTGGCGCACTTATCATCGGCAGCGTTACCTACGGAAATTCATTGGATTTATAACTTGCTCGACCGTAACCGTGCATTTCCTACGAAGCATCCATACTTGGAACATGCGCTGCAGGAGATTGTTAAGAAAACGCATACCTAACAGTGAAAATACTTTTTTCGATTACGTATTATCACCCCTACGTTTCCGGGCTCACGATTGCAGCTTCCCGATGGGCCGAAACACTTATCCGTGAGGGCAAGCGGGTATCAGTTATCGCCATGCATCATGACCGGCGATTGCCGCGCAATGCGCGTATCGGGGGCGTATCGGTGTACCGCGTGCCATGGATTGTTGCGTTTCATAAAGGGTTTATATCCCTGGCATGGGTATTTTCTTCCTGGCGATTAACAGGTTCCCATGATGTGACCGTTATTCATTTACCTCAGTTTGAAGGCATGGTGACGGCACTTGCCGCGAAGCTACAGGGAAAGCGAATTGTGGCGGTGTATCACTGCGAAGTGGTGTTGCCTGATGGGTTTGTAAACAGCATCGTCCAGTCACTTTTGGAAATCTCTCATATGGTAACGCTATTGGTTGCCGATACGGTTGTTACGTATACGCGGGATTATAGCGAGTCGAGCAGAATACTCAGGCTATACCGGCGTCTTACAAAACGAAAGGTTGTTGCCATAACGCCGCCAATACCGGTGCCAACCATACATAAGCAGGTGATCGCCGGTATACAAAAAAAGATAGGGAAAGCCGATGTCGTGATAGGCGTCGCAGCCCGTCTTGCCAGTGAAAAAGGTATTGAGTATGTACTGGAAGCGTTGCCTATTATTCAGCAACAACTGAAAGGAAAAACAGTAAAGATAGTTGTCGCGGGGCCTATGGAGCCGGTGGGAGAGGCAGCATATAAAGAAAAAATTATGGCGTTAGTGAAAAAGAACAAAAAGTCTGTTGTTTTTTTGGGAAGTATTATGCCACAGCAGATGGGATCGTTTTACCGATGTATAGATGTGTTGGTGTTGCCGTCACTCAATAGCACTGAAGCATTCGGAATGGTGCAGGTAGAGGCGATGCTTAGTGGTGTTCCAGTGGTTGCCTCCGCGCTACCAGGGGTCCGTGTGCCGATTACATTGACTGGTATGGGGGTATTGGTGCCACCAGCCCGAAGTCGGGCGATAGCAACAGCAGTGCAAAGTGTCGTCAGTAAGAAAGAAATGTTTATTGCGCTCCGTCAAAAAGCGGTGAGGGTGTTTGCCGCTTCACGGGCGAGTAGGGCGTGGAGCAAGTTATTTATGGATATTCGATAGAAAGAAGGTCTACAGCGATACCTTTTGTTTTGTCCTTAATTTCAGGAAACCACCCGGTATCCCACCGTTTCGCTCGTCCCGATGACTGCAGCGAACGGGAGCATGGATGTGACGATGGGATGACCCATATACCTTTTTCTAACCGGCATCCGCCTTCTTCTTTTTCCTGGAGATGTTTCATTTTTCCATGCCATCCTGGCAGGAAATACAGCGCGGCGTCTTCGAAATTGTCTGCTTTTATGTATGGTGATACGTCGCTTGCAATAAAAATGGTGCCGACCCAGATACCTTTTTGTTCGCTGGTAGGAATGTGGGGCGCGAGAAAACGCGCGAGCATCACTTGATGCATGTCCTGTTTTTTTGAGCGGATGTCCATAAACGTCCCGATACCGGTTATCGAAAAAAGAAAGATAATAACGATTAGTATTTTTTTGGGTACGCGGATATATTTACTTATTTCGGTAAGGAGTGCCAAAAAATAGGGGATCATGACCGTGGCCCGCTGCAATTTATAGTCCACCGAGCCGCTTGCGTACCCGTTGGAGATCACTGCCACGGCGATAACCGTGAGTATCCATAGCGTAATCACGCTTATAGGAAGTCCAAATACACCCAAAAGACCGAGAGCAAGCGTGCCAACAAACGGAAGGGTAAACATGGGAGAGGTCCAAGGGATAGTACCGGATTTATAGACGATATGCCGCCATGTTTCTCCGAGGGTTGTAAATACCATTTCAAAAGTAATAGGCGTTTTTGTCGTTAAAATCCGTATGTCAGATCGTGTTTGTACTGATACCCATAAGCTGAGACAAGATACGAAAAAAATAACGATAAAAAGCACCCACCGTTTTGATTTTTGCCGGTATGCCTCGTATGCGAATACGAGAAATAGTAAAAGATTGAGCGCCATCACCGCAAGCGCAGGGGTATAGGAGTGAATAAGTATAAGCTGGATAAGTCCTAATAAAAGGAGCACGACAGTGGATCGTTCATGTAACCATGTAAGCCACAATCCCACTGTAAACATGCCAAAGCTCATGGGATACACCGCTTGTTCAAAGGTGAGAACAATGTACGTCGCCATATGAAAATGAAAGAGAGTGGTAAGGATTATCCCACCGGTGAGGTCGGCATGTTTATGGCGTTTATTGGCGATGACAAGACCCCGTACAAATACGATAAATCCGGCTATAAAATATAGTAAGCTGCCAGTTTGCAACGCAACGAGTGATCTACCAAAAAGCATTGTGGGAACAGCAGGGATATAAAATTGCCGTGCAGGATATCCCAAATGGCAGACGGACGAAAACCCCATATCTTTTGTATTGGTGAGGTGAGCTATGACGCATGAAATTTCTCTGGTGCTTTCGCCGGATAAATGCCTCGCGTCAGGAAGTGACACAATAAATGTACCCAGATACAAGAGGGCGACAATGGTGGTAATCCACATTCTTGATTGGATGAGGGTGTGAGAAAGGCGTGTGAGTGCGTATCCGGTGTATACGAACAGGGTGAGCCACAAGAGTGACCAGTAGGTAACTCCGACGACGCCAAGTGAGTTTTTGTGCGGAACCACAAGGTCGAGGACAACGAGGATAAGCATCTGTAAGACGACAAAAAGACTCAGCGCATTCATGATGATCCAATTATTTCACTTTTTTGAATATAAGTACTTTCGGATGGTCGTATACCGTAAATGTTTCGTCGGCATAGTCATCGATAAAGGAAATACCCCCCTCGTCGCACTCTTCAAGCATTCTGGACGCGGCTCCATACCCAAAACCCGGAACGTACAAGCAAATATTCGTCCACGGGAAAGGTATGGTCGGGCGGGAAGTAAATTGGGCGGCAAGCTCAAAGCCAAGGTCGCCTGAAAAAAGCCGGGTATAGAAATCGGCCATAAACGGAAATCTTTCTTTTGATTTTAGTAATGCGCCGTATGCTCTATTGCTGGAGAGCACAATATAGTCAGATTCCCTAACGACAGCCATGATTTTTTCAGATTTGTCCGTATCATCTGGGTCAAATGACGGGAGTTGAATTTGTTTATAGATTGACGGCGCTGGAAATCCTTCCATGGGAAATGGCAGGGGATCATCCCAATGTTCCCACGCGATTGTTTGCCCTTCAGGAATATGTTGATACATCCACGCTGATGCGCGAATGCGTGTGTGTGGCTTTGTGTAGATAGAGAGGTACGATATCGGCCATATAAGCAGTATCGTAGTGATGATAAAAAATACCGCATAACGGATGAATTTATGCCGTGTATTTTTTGTGAGAAAGGTATACCCATACGACAGTCCTAATCCCGAAAGAACGGCAAGCGATGGATAGATTGGCCAAAAATACCGCATGGGTTTCGCAAATTGCAGTGATTGATAGCCCAATACAAGCACAATCCAAAGTATAAGCGGTGTAGCTTCCGGTAGCGTGCGCTTTTTGATGGCAATTTGAAGTAAACGTATGAGTGTAGTAACTGCAAAGACGGTCAGAGGAATGCCGAAGCCCCAGACTAATAAATCAAGGGTAGGTTGTGTCGGCAAGACGGACACCCATTGAAGTCCCGGTGGAAATGAGGTGGTAGGTTCGTTAAATGACGCGAGCTGTTTCCAATTTGCGAGTATCAGTGGGTTTACGGAAAAACCTACAAACAGATACGGATATGCGAGCCTGAGCGTGAGGAATAAACCGAGAAGAAAGAAGAGCGCCTTTATAACGAGCTCTTTCCTGGTTTTCCATATCGTTTTTGATTGTCCGTTCCAAGGCCAGAGCATGCAATATCCTATACCGATAACAGGGAGAATGAGTGCGCCAGAAACCTTAGCGCTGATCGCAAGTCCCGCGGTGACACCCAGGAGAAATCCCATCCGGCCCCGTATTATTTGCCAGAGCACCATAGTGGTGAATAAGGTGATATAGGGATCAACGGTAAAAAAATGTGATAGTTGGATAGGGAGTACACTGATGGCATAACAAAAAGCGGCAAGCAGTCCGACGCTTTGACGTTTAGAAAGATGTGAAGCAATAAGGAATACAAGAAGCAATGTAACCAGGTCAACAGCGGTTGAAAGTATGCGCCCCACGACTGTTATACCGTCGTATGTATGCTGGTGGGAAACGGTTGCCACGAATTTTGCAATATGCATAGGGTACGTACCATATACGTAAAATGAAAATTTTTTGTTATGCGGGTTTGCCGGAGACGTACGGGTGTCCAGATAGCTTTGAAGAGAGTTTGGCAGCGTTATTTCTGTTGCTACCATTGTGAGAAACCGTTCGTCGGGATGGAGGTGTGATTTGCTGTCCCAGTGAATACCGGTTAGCCGAAACACTGCAGCCAGAGCAATGATGGCCACAAGGATAATAAGGTGGAGATGGGTCGTAATTTTACTCATGTGCATTGTCAGCGCAGATGTCTGCTACTTTATATATCCTAAGATGTGATTCCGGGTTCTCATATAGAGGAGTAATGGTTTGCCATATCCGCAAATTAGGCAGGAGATATGACTCGGGATTTTGATTAAGCTCGATATGGGTTACGCCGCTTTGCCGCGCGGCAGTGCAAACGCCGGTTATGGAGTCCGCTTCATAAATTTGCGACAGCGCACGTTCCCGTTCAACCTGCTTATAACCATATGACCAGGTAAAGTAGGTATATCCTGAAAGCACCGATCTGCCGGCGATGCTTGCCGGATGATAAAACCATGTGGAGTTTGCGATTACCTCGGTCGGGTGAGTATTGGAGAGAAAAAATTGCGCGTCAGGGTTTGCGGGGATATCAAAAATACTGCCCTTGGTGTCATTAAAGATAGGGAATAAATCAATAAAGCCAGATAGCGTGAGGAGCGTGATAAGCACCGCGGCGGTGAGCCCCCGGGCTAGTTTTTTGAGCCATTTGTTGCGCACGGTGTTCCATAGTTTGATAAGCAACACGACGGCGTATGCCGAAAAAATATTGCCTAACGCCAGGAAAAAGTTAAAAAATTTATGATTGTTGATCATGTCTGCAGAAAATTTGAAGAGATTTGGGAGTATAAACAGGATAATGAGTGGGGGAGCCAAAAAACGCCGTATATGCTTTGGGGCACACAAAACACCGATTGGTATGAGGATGCTATGGAGCCCGAGGTTATGGAACCAAAAAAGCAGAAATGACGAAGGAGTGGGTTGGGGCGAAAGATATCCGGGTTGCCATGTGACTGGTGAGGATGTGTAGCTGAGCGCTCGGAGAACAAAAACGGCGGGAATGATGATAATGGATGCAAACACGATGCTTGCTCTCGTGTCTTTTTTTATGATGAATGCCCATCCTAAAAAGAGGGCGGCAATGCCTGCTGCCGCGAAGTTTATAAAGAGCAGCATAGCAGTAGAGATGCCGATAGCAACACCAATAATCTGCGATTTTTTCTGCGGTTGATAGAGAAGGTAGAGGATGAAAAACACTAAGCCGTAGGAGAGGGCGAGATGGCGCTGGTTGGTGTAGATATTGAGGTTCCAAAATGCAGTAACGAGTCCGTTATCCCAGGGACCAAAAGATGGAAATTTGCTGTTAGAGATGATATCTATAAATGTCGAGGGATTAATCGGGTGTTGCTGAAAAAACGCAAGAAAAGAGAGTGATCCGTTAAAAATAAAAAAAAGCACCGACAACACCGAAATTGCGATAGATGAAAATAGTACTCGAGAAAATCGGAAGAGAGCTCTAAGCAGCAGAAAAAATCCAAGCGCGCTTATGGAATTGAGTGCCCAATCGATGCGCATGCCGATTTTTTCGAGCAACCCCACGACGGCATAAAAACCGAAGTGATATCTAATAGGTTCTCCGGGGAAAAGGGGAGACTCAATTGGTTTACCCTGTAGCAGTCGTTGAGTGTTGGGTCCGTATGAAAACGAACGAATAAGCGGGATGTGCGCCCCAAAATCACTCCAGAGTTTGCTGGCGATTTGTATGTGGTGTTTGTCGGCATTATATGAAAATGTATGAAACATCAGGAAAAAAGAAAATAGCAGGGCGGTGACAATGCCGCAGTATGCCAAAACGCGGGCGTGTGGTGATGATTTTTTCATTGCGGTTGATAATTTATCTGTTCGGCAGAGAAATGGACGACATCATGGTGTCTGCCGCGTTTTTGCCTAGTGACACTGCGTAGTTTGTGCCTCTGTCCCAGGGAAATATGTAGTCCATATTTGCCAGATAAAGCCCCGGAATTGGCGTTGCGATATCGGGGATCTTTTGAGAATACCCGATCGTGTGGACGGGTTGCGCAAAGAATCCTACAAACATAAATGAATCGGCGATGATTTGTGAGTTCATGGAAGGGTTGAGACGCTTAATGTAAGGCATGAATTCTTTCAAAAGCTGTTGTTTTGTCATTGATAAATATCGGTGTCCGTGTGGTAGATAGTTGCCAAAGTACGTGAGATGATACCCGCCGTAGTCCTTTTTGTTCATAAAATTGGTATGGGCTACTGCTGCTAAAAACGGATAGGACTGATCGGTGACATTTAGCCAGTAGACGCGGTTGAGTATTGGTTTTTTGGTAGCGAGGATGAGTGTTTGGGCGTGCAGGTGGGAGATAGCAGTGAGCTGTTTGTGTTTCCCGCTTTTGGCAAGTTCGGGAACAAGCGAAAACACGATGGGGGTGGGGATAGTAAGTAGCACCTGATCAAATGACTGGCGTGTTTTTCCGTGGGTGATATAAAAACCGTGGGATTTTTCCCGAGTTACGGTGCTTACCGTGGTGCCTTGGAGGATCGTACCTCCAAGATCAATTATATGCTTGGAAAGTGCTTCGACTACCGTGTGAAACCCGCCGTGAATATAGCAAAGCGACGGAGTGCGTTTGGCGATGCGCGCCCAAAACCATGACGCGGCGATTGTGGGCGCATGTGCACCGAATTTGCCATACAGCAGCGGCTTCCAGATAGTATTCCACGCCTCTTTACCGCCTATGGCAATGACAAGTCGTTCCGCAGTCATACGCTCTAATAGTTTCCAAAATGGAAAGCATTTCAAAAATCCGAGGAGTGTTGCGGTGCGGAATTTGCTCACCAGTGATAAGCCGGGGAAGCGCAGCAGATGGAGCGGCGAATCGAGCTGATGCATGTGACCCTCCCACAGGGTGGATGTGACCGGGCGGGTGATAATAAGTTTGTCGCGGAGCCCAAGCTCGCGGATAAGCGAAATAATATCGGTGTCGTTGGTAAACAGATGATGATATGCGCCTTCAAGATGCCAATTCCAGCTTTTTTCCTTAAATCCATACGCAAGCCCCCCAAGGTGGGGTTCTTTTTCAAAGATGGTAACGTGATGTCCGGCTTGAGCGAGGGAGTACCCTGCGGTGAGCCCGGTAAAGCCGCCACCAATAATTGCAATTCGCATGCCATACATTGTAACACGCACGCTCACTCTCACTTTTTATTGTTGTTTGTGCTAACGTATACGTAACAGTACGTATATGGCGGAATCATTACATCATGAGGTAAAAGTGAATAGTCCGGTGGTACAAACAGTACGCGATCGTATCGTGGCGCTCCATGATAAATATTTACAGGTGTCACCGGTGGAAACATCTGTCGTCAAAGCGTTTGAAAGCGTTATTCCTGTTGTTACGTCGAAAAAAGGGAAGGCTGTTGTTGAGAAAGTCCGTCCGAAAATTGCATCAATAGGTAAAAATATTGAAATGAGTGCCGCTGCTATTGACATGACGCTTGGGCTTGTGGGTACCGGTTTGGCAGCCGAAGGACTTATTGGCGGGCTGCTCGAGAAACGATCAGTAGAAAAGAGTGTCAGTCTACTTGATAAGGACGTACAGGCGACTGCCGAAGGCATGATGAAAGCCGACATACGACCACGCATGACGCGTGGGCTTGCAGGAGTGGGAATTGGTGGTGTGTTTTGGGGGGTCCGGCCAGTTACCCGTTTTGTTGATGCCGCCTACCGGTATGGGGCACCGCTTGCCCGCCGTGTAGTAGGGGCAGTTGATGGGATCCTGTTGCGGCGCGAGCAAAAACAGGAAGTAAAACGGGTTTTTGTCGGACAAGGGAAAGCCTAAACATCTGACGTATATGCCACTTACCGATTTTTTCCAGGTTTTACGATGGTGGGGAACATTATTTCTTGTGGGGAGCGCCGCGTATCCTCTAGCGAAACGGTTATTTCCGAACTGGCATGACGCTGGTTATTTTTTTGCCAAATCCATAGGCCTCGCTATGGTGACGTGGGTCGTCTATGTCCTGGGAATGGCTAAAATTGCGCCGTTCACCATCATTACCATCTCGGGGGCAATTATTGGGGTGTTTGTGGTGGGCGTTGTGTTGCAGCCCCGGGTAGTGAAAGGGGAGAGTAGTGATCGCGGGTGGAAAAAAACCACACTCACCATAGTCACAGAAGAAATCATATTTTTATTCGCCCTTTTGTTTTGGTCATGGATAAAAGCACACGAGCCGTCCTTGCGGGGGCTCGAGAAGTTTATGGACTACGGTTTTATGCAGTCTGCGCTGCGGAGTACGTATTTTCCGCCTCCCGACATGTGGTACCCGCCATTTCCGATAAATTACTACTACTTTGGGCATTTGATGACAGCGCTTATTACTAAATTGTCCGGTCTTGACCTCATGGTGACGTTTAATGTGATGCTTTCGACGATATTTGCCTTATGTCTTACTATGAGTTATTCAATCGGATTCCAGCTCATGAGCACTTCTCCGTTTGTGGCGGCACGAAAGCGGCTGGTCGCGGTCATCGGCGGCGCTCTGACGGCATATTTGGTGACGCTTTCGGGCAATATGCAGACGATTTATGCGTTTACCCAAGGGTATACGGGTGAAGATGTTGTTCCGTTTTGGACAATTCTATGGAGGTGGGGTGAGTTTTTACAGCGTTTACCAGAGGGCCTCCAGCGGTATTGGTACGCAAATGCCACACGGTTTATTCCGTATACTATCCATGAGTTTCCCAGTTATTCGTTTGTCGTTTCTGATATTCATGGACATGTGCTTTCCATACCGTTTGTACTTCTCGCATTGGGCCTTATTATCGCGTTTGTGCAGTCCCTGACGAAAGAGAAAGCGCCCACCGACTTTGTGCTTTTGGGAACCTACGGATTTTTGGTGGGGGTGTTGCTGATGACAAACGCCCTTGATGGACCGATATATTTTGGGTTGTTAACGTTTGTTATTGTGGTGTTTGCCGCGCGACAGCCTAAAAAAACATGGAAACAGTGGGGGTTGTCAGCGGGGTTGGTGTTACTCGTCGCAGCACTTACGAGCCTTCCGTTTCTTCTTCATTTTAAATCGTTTGTAAATGGTGTGGCCGTGAACTGCCCAATACCATTTTTTGCACACAGCAGGATTGGTCCGTTACTGTTTGAAGGGGTAGAGAAGTGTCAGCGGTCACCATTGTGGATGTTATGGGTTCTCTGGGGATTTTTTTGGTTCTGCGGTGGCCTTTTTCTATTTTCAAAAGTAGATAAAATCAAGTATTTACGTGATATAAAAACATTGTGGAATACAAAATTTACCCATACAGAACATGTGCTGTTGTTGTTCTTCTTTTTTGCGTTTGCGCTGATTATATTCCCCGAATTCTTTTATTTTAAAGATATTTATCCGCAGCATTTCCGCTCCAACACCATGTTTAAGCTTGGCTATCAGGCATTTATTATGTGGAGCATTATATCGTCGTATGCCATTGTGCATTTTTTCCTGCTCGCGCGTGCGCGTATTGCCTCCGTAGCGAGACGGTGGGCGAAAAAAATATTAATCCTCCTCCTTATCCCGCAATTATTTTTCGTGGTTATTTATCCTGGATTTTCTGTGCCGAGCTATTTTGGTAGGTTGCAGCAGTATGATGGATTGAATGGGTCGACGTGGCTTGCCCTGGAGTACCCGGATGATTATGCGGCCATACTATGGTTGCGGCAGCAACAGGTTCCGGATGGAATAACGCTCGTTGAGGCGGACGGTGACAGCTATACTGATTATGAGCGGTTTTCTGTGTTTACCGGTATTCCGACAATTATCGGGTGGGCGGTACATGAATGGTTATGGCGTGGCACGTATGATGCGGTCAGTCCGCGGCGGGAAGACGTCGGTATGATTTATGAATCAGAGGATATTGAGGAAACACGGCGTATTTTAGACCACTATAAGGTGCGGTACATCATTGTAGGTGTACTTGAACGGGAAAAATACCCCAATATTGCGGAGTGGAAGTTTGCAGAACTCGGGGATATTGTCTATCAAAGTGGTGAAACAGTCATATATGGCAGGACAAACTAATACTTGACAAAGTGGCGGCTATTCTGGTTAAATAGGGCAAGATTACGACTCCTCTGTAGTATGTCTGGTCTTTCCCATGAATTGTCAAACAGAGAATCTGTGCGAATTCTTTCTTAAATAGTCTTATCTCTTTGAGGTACAAGAAACTAACTAACCAAATATTTTGACGCCTCCCAAATTATCTATGGCTTTTAAAGCAACACGTAAAACATCTGCAACAAAAAAAGCTTCTGTGGAGCCTGACGTTCTCAAGGAACCTAAAAAGGAAGTAAAATCAAAGGTGCCCGTAGCCGTGGAAGAAAAGCCGGAAGCACCTTCCGAAACCACATCTCCGACCCTGAGTATTGAGGATCTGGTCGGAGCGCCCGTAGGAGAGAAAAAAGAAATACTGAAAGATGTAGTAGCACCCGTAATATCACCCCGTGAGCCGGCGGCAGCGGCGCCATACAGCGGCGACCGTGGTTCGTATCAGCCACAACAATCAAATGATCGCGGCAGAAGGGATTTTGGACGCGGTGGTGGCGGCGGAAGAGGAAGATTTGACCGGGGCGGCCATCGTGGCGGGTATGGCGGTGGAGACCGGTATAACCGTGACTTTCATCGGGGAAACGGTGGTGGCGGTTTTAGTGGTAATGGTGGGTATCGGCGTGACGAAGGGTATTCGCGGGATGCAGGGTTTGACCGGGCACCCCGTCGTGATTTTAATGACGCTCCCGCTGCTTTTACTCCGGATGTGGATGTACCAACAGAAACAGTCCGCGGAGTGCTCGATACTATGCCGGATGGGCATGGATTTTTGCGTCCGAAATATACCCCAAGTGAACGTGACGTGTATATTTCCCAGTCACAAATCCGAAGATTTTTACTTCGTAACGGCGATATGGTTGAAGGCCAAGCGAGACCTCCCAAGGATAACGAACGGTATTGGGGACTTCTCAAAGTAGAAAAGGTAAATGAATTACTTGCGGAACAGATGGAAAACCGTCCGCGGTTTGAAGATCTTGTGCCGGTATATCCAAATAAGCTATTGCGTCTCGAAACTGGCGACAAACCACTCTCGACCCGTATTATCGATCTGCTTGCACCTATTGGATTTGGGCAACGGGGCTTGGTGGTAAGTCCGCCGAAAGCCGGAAAAACGACCATCCTCAAAGAACTTGCCGCAGGGATTTCGGTAAATTATCCTGAAGTTCACTTGATGGCGGTATTAATCGGTGAACGGCCAGAAGAAGTTACCGATATTTCCCGGTCAGTAAAAGGCGAAGTTTATGCCTCGAATTTTGATGAATCTCCCGAACATCAGACGAGAGTCGCTGAGGTAGCACTTGACCGCGCGAAACGACTGATTGAAATGGGACATGACGTAGTCATTTTACTTGACTCGATTACGAGACTGGCGCGTGCCTATAATCTGGTAGTTAATCCGTCGGGACGCACGCTTACCGGAGGATTTGATCCCGCAGCGTTATATCCTGCGAAGAAATTTTTAGGCGCCGCCCGATGCAATGAACCGTTTGTGACTCCAGAAGAGCAGGCAAAAGCCGCTACCGGCGAAACACCGGTCGTAAAGCGCGCAACCGATGGTGGCAGTTTGACGATTATCGGTACGGCACTCGTTGAAACCGGGAGCCGGATGGATGATTTAATTTACGAAGAGTTCAAAGGTACAGGAAACATGGAGCTTCATCTTTCCCGTGCCTTACAAGAGCGGAGAATTTTCCCGGCTATTGATGTCGGTAAGTCCGGTACCCGCCATGATGAACTCCTTCTTGGTGAGGACCTTATGAAGCAGGTGACTACCCTGCGGCATATGCTGCATCTGCTGTCGGACGAAGAACGCACGCAGATGCTTATCGATCGTTTGGGTAAAACCAAAGACAACGCTGAATTCCTCAAAAGCCTCGCACAGGGATAACACCTTACCCGTTTGGAGGCAAACCCGAGAGGATTTTTCTCGACGCGGATCGGGTGAAACCCGATGAAAACCCCACTGCTCTTTGTTTATTTGGGAAATATAGCTTCGTACATGTTGTTTTTTTGTGCTGATGAGCCGGTATGATGCACTTTATTGATGTGTAAGCTCGGGGTAAGGTCGCCAAATCATTACACAGTCATCCGTTCGTCATTTTCGACATCACATAACGTATATGTCGCGTTCTGATGGCCTAATTTGCTGAAAACGATACGTGTTCATTTGTCGAAGCAAAGTATTTATGTTACTCTAGCCTCCTAGAATATGAGAAAACGGTTCCAATTATTCCGTGATGATGTGCGGTTGTGGCAGGCAGGCTGGTATCATTATCTTTCCCGCAAGCTACGGCGTTTTGGCAATTGGTTTGAAACCAACAAAGATGTGTTGGTCGACATTCTGATGGCGAGACGTGGCGGATACCAGCGGCCATTTCTGCATTTTTCTGTAAGCGTGCTAGTTCTTGCTGCTATTATTTCCGCGCCAATTCTTGCTAATGCGTATCCCGGAGGAAGTGCCCGGGCACTTGCGGATTTTACACCACCTTCTGCTGTAGTCACGAGCTTGGATTTATCAGAATATGGTGTGCAGACACAAGTATCGGAAAAACCAAGGGATCAAATTATTACATACCAGATACAAAGCGGTGATACTCTATCAACTGTTGCGCAAAAATTTGGTGTGTCTGTTGATAGTATAAAGTGGGCAAATGATCTAAAAAGAGATAGTTTGACCATAGGACAGGATTTAAAAATACCACCAGTGACCGGTATGGTGCATAAAGTCAGAGAAGGGGAGACGGTCTATTCTATTGCAAAAAAATATAAGACCGAAGCACAAAAGATAGTAAACTTTCCGTTTAATGATTTTACTGATCTTGATACGTTTGCCCTGAGTGTAGGGCAAACATTGGTCGTGCCCGATGGCGTTATGCCGCAGGCAGCGCCATTGGCGCCGCGCCCATTTGCCGCGTCACCGCTTGCCGCAGGAGGAAGCGGCCAGTTTGCTTGGCCAACAGTGGGAAGTATTTCGCAGTACCCCGTTTGGTACCATATGGCATTTGACATAGCTAATCCGAGCCAACCACCGATTACTGCAGCGGGGGCGGGGACAGTTATATCGGTGCAGTACTTGAATTACGGCTATGGGAGGCACGCGATTATCGATAATGGTGATGGATTGTCGACGCTGTACGCACACATGAGTGAGATATACGTAAAAGCGGGTGATAGTGTATCCCGTGGGCAGGTGATTGGCAAAATGGGGTCTACCGGACGCTCCACCGGTACCCATTTACATTTCGAGGTGCGGAGAAATGGCACTCCGTTGAATCCGAGCTCTTTCCTCAAATAATCTATCTGTGGACCCGAGGGGAATTGAACCCCTTTCTCCTCCATGCCATGGAGATATACTACCGGTGTACTACGGGCCCCTTTGGACGGGAAACTATTGTTTCCCTTCCAGCTTTCTTTCCTAGGTTGTGTTGCGGCTATTTAATCGCAACCGCACGCCGCAACGATTATACCCTTCTTTTATATGCTTCTTGGCTTATACGGATCGTATGTATCAAAATATTGGTGGACCTGAGCGGAGTCGAACCGCTGATCTCCGCAATGCGAATGCGGCGCTCTACCAACTAAGCTACAGGCCCCTCTAGGAACAGAAAGATTATAACAGAAATCAATGATATGACGAATAGGAAACAGGGAGGATTATTTAGCTTCTACCTGAACGCCAGCAACGGCGGGGTCGTTGACTGCTGACTGTGCATTAAGATACGTGCCGACAACTGCTCCAAGGCCTAGCATAAGCGCAAACATGACAAGCAGCATCCAACTCCGTACGACGACGAGATAGCCTTCTGCTGGTCTCTTTGTGCGGGTTGCGCGTATTACGTGATGCTTCTTATGGGTGATGCGTTTTTTCTTCATAGCAATACATCCAGTTTGGAGAGATTTTTAATGTTTGTCAATACCCGAAAGTGGGCTATTGACAGCATATACTAGATATCATCATAGTAATAAGTGAGCACCTGATGTATTGAGGTTTGGGGGCACCGGGTGATTCGTTAATGCAAGGTGAGTTTATCCCATTTTTCTTTTAGAAATCAACACACAAAAAATGCTGCCCATGAGGAAGACGCCACAACAAGATCACGACTGTTCCACTTTTTTATAGATTGTTACACAAAGCGAAAAATATATCAGGGAGGATTTGTTCGGCTGTTGCCGTTACTGCTTCTTCTTGCGTTCGCTGCTAGTACGTTTTTTATCATCGCGCGGGTGCAACAAGAGCGCGTAGGCGAGTTGCGGCAGTTTGCTGCACAAAATCCATATAATGATCCGTGTGCCACCGTGTGTCAGGATCCGTCCGGATATGCGTGTTTAGCTTGCCGCGGATCAAACGTGACTCCATTTGTTTCGCCGACACGAATACCGAGCACAACGCCACGACCGTCAAGTACGACGTCGCCATCACCGATACGTACAACAACACCCATACGTACAACAACACCCATACGTACAACAACACCATCTTCTGCTGATCGGGCATTGTGTTTGCAACTTCAGACGACAGAGGCAAGGCAAAATTGTCTTACGGTGCTTGCTGGAGGAAAAATCCCAACCCCCTCGGTAAAAATAGTGACAAGTTATACCTCAACAGAGTGTCGGTCGAGAGGCGGACAATATAACACACAAAATCAAACATGTGCTATCCCTGTCACACCTATTCCTACAAAGGTGGCAATTGCTACCCCTCCACCCCTCCTTACACAAATTGCACTAGATAAAGACCAATGCGGTGGGAAGGGGAAGTACAATGTGGTTACCAAGCAATGTGAGGCGTTGCCCACCCTGATGACTGCAGGAGTCAGTCAGCTGCCAAGCATATGTTGGGGGCCTATTCATATTGGTGATTGTCCGACCACGCCAACGCCCGCACCACTGGCTGGGGGCGCCACACCGGTTGTCCCAAAGCCCACCAGGGCTCCGGAATCATGGTGCGGATTGGATTGTGGTAGTTGTGAATACGGTTCATCTTGGGGATTTTGTAAACCAAAACCAACAGATACCCCCAAGCCTGCACCAGCGGTTGCCACGAATACTGGTGTAACGCCTGCTAACACGCCGTTTCCCATGGGGTTTGATTGTGTCAACAAAAAAGATGATCCGAAATCATGCGATAAGTGTGCAGGTGGCAAGAAGTTTAATATTATCCAAGGGTATATTTGTACCGATAACTATCCAACCTCACAACCGACGAATGCCCCTGTTGTAACAACGGTTCCGCCTGCCGTTACGGCGGCGCCAACTGCCGTTGCCGTCGTTGTTCAGCCCACCGTCACACCGATTGTCCCGACCGTTACTATTAAGCCGGGAGTGACGGTGACACCAGCAC
The DNA here is from genome assembly GCA_002433895.1 of Candidatus Gottesmanbacteria bacterium UBA6580. Lineage (GTDB taxonomy): Bacteria > Patescibacteriota > Microgenomatia > UBA10105 > UBA927 > UBA927. The sequence goes on along the minus strand of DJJA01000001.1, from coordinate 107,788 downwards.
CCACGGCAAAACCAACACCTGCGGTGAGTTGTGGAGGGGCGGAAGGGGTGACGATTACCGAGGGTAATGTCGCGACGGGAGAGCAGTATGGCCCGGCTACACCGCTTAACGATAATCAGCGGTACCGCTGTGTGCGGAACCCCAATAATCCGTCAGCAGGTATGTGGGAACAATGTCCAGGGTGTCCGCTTACCATTATTCCGTCGAGTGCGGGGCTTGCGGACGAATACAGAAAAGAGACGGCAGAGTTCCAGGAAAATGTTGATAAAATGGCCGCGGATATTTATGCGTGTGGTACGTCTGCCTCGTGTAAATCCGACGTATATAAACAATATGGTTTAACCGCGGAATCTGCGGCGTATCAAGAAATCGCGAAAGCAGGGATAGCGGAACAGGTAAAAGTATATGAGGGGCAGGATACCTATTTTGCGCAGCGGGAAAATTGGGAGCTGTGTAAAGCGCAGCAATCAAATGACCGGAATTGTGATGGCTATCTGCAGCTTGCCAATAACGCGCTTATTGCAGCAGGTATTGATCCTGTAGCGGCCGCTGAACAATTGAATGAGACATACCGCGATTACGCCGTCAATAAAGCATCAAATTTGTATCTGATCGCCCAAAGCGATTACGCAAACTGTCTGGTGGCCAAAGAGACACAAACAGGTCTGGATTGTACCGGGTACCAGAAAAATGCAGCCGCGGCACTTGCATACCCCGGAACCTCAGTTGCCGACAGGGCAGAGATCACAAAGTTATACAAAAGCTATAAAACAGTATCAGACTATATTTATCAAACTGACGAAGAGCTTTGCGGCACCTGTACTCCCGCCCGTGCCAATGAACTCCGCAGACAACATTTAGAGTCATCCGGTTTAGCATCTGGGTATCAGCAAAGTTTGCTCGAGGGTCGCGAAAGCCAGATCGTGAGTTTGGTAGAAAATAATGGCCCAGGGAGTGAGGTGCTGGTCTGTGAACAGGTAATTGGTACTGCAGCATGCGGCAGCTTAGAGTCAGCGCGCGCCGCACTCAAAAGCGCAGTGTCGGCCGCCGCGCAGGCAGATTTACAAGTTGCGTTTGGCTTACATGATGTCGCGATATTAAACATAACGGGAAGTGACGCAGAAGTAGTGAAGTGGGCAAATGAACACCGAACCGATCCGCGGCTTGCAGGCGTTCGGCTTACCGATGCGGAAGCAGTGCGGGCTGCGCTGAACCGGTCGTTACCGGAGAATTTGCGTCGCGAGGCATTGGTGGAGACGCCACAGACGATCGCTGACGCAAATCCTGAAAGCGAGTATGCAACAGCTTACAACACTTGGAAGGCAGAGCGTCTGAATGAAGGGCGGAACACAGCGGGGAAAACTGAGGATGTCTTGCAGGCAATGTTTGATGCGGAGCAATTGAAAGCTATAGAGCGTATGACGCCTGAGCTAAAGGCCGATGGAGAATACGATAAGTTTTTGGCGGACGTGCGTGCCGGGAAGATTGTGCCGACTGAGTATGAAAATGAAAAACACCCATTTTTACCACCGCCCCAAGGGTGCAATTCGGCGTGCCGCGAGATGTACGCCAACGGAACCGCGCCACGTCAGGGGCAAACGCCGCTTGATAAGTTCTTTATTTCCGTGAAAACCTCCTGGAGTAACACGTTTGGTATGGGGAAGGACGAGGCGGAAAATCAGGCCGAAGGGACACTCGCGAAATATGATGTTGCGCCCAATCCGACGCTTGAAGCGGATCTTGCCTTATTTTACCGGCAAAAACCCGCGCTTGAAGCTGCCGGATATTTCCGGTCGGGTGAAGAAAGTGAAGAGGCATTTGTCCAGAAAATACTCCGGGGTGAGGTTGATGTTGAAGACACCATCAAGGATCTGGGTCCGTTGGGAACCGTCCGGAATAAAACGTGGCAGGCAGTGGCAAGCATAGGGGACGGATGGATTACCGAACGGTTGCGGCCCGACGCGTCGCTTGCGCAACAACAGCTTACGGCACAAATATACGTGAGCGAGGTTGTGCGCGCAGTTCCCGACCTCGTCACCCGTACGGAAGAACAAATTAAAAACGATACTGAAACGGCTGCAGCGTATGAAAACTTCAAAGCAGCGGCAAACAACAAAGATGCTACAGTTGAAGACTTTTTGGTGAGCCAATATGCCGCGGCGTTGAACATTGAAACGAAGGCTCGGGCGGGACTTTATGACATAGAAGCAATTGATGCCATCCTTCCCGCGGAAAATGGGGGTGCATCATGGCTGAGAACAGCAGCGCTTGCAGGGACGCTGGATGTTGGAAAACTTCAGCTTGACCTTGCCGAGGCAAAAACTGCATTTGAGTTAGCGAAAGATGAAGCGAAAGCAGCGTATGATGCGGAACGGTCGCGGCCTACGGTCAACGCGCAGTTAGCCTATGAGCAATATAGTGAAAAGCTAAAAGAGGCGAGCCGTCCTCAGGCAGATATTCTCGCGAATGCTTATTTTAATTCATTGGATCCGGCAGACATCGCCGCGGCTACCGCAAAAATGGAGCAAAAGTTAGAAGATCAAAATATAACAATACCAGTCGAAACATACCAAAAACAGCAACTCGCCGCGTTTTTGAATGATGAGGATGTGCAGTTTCTTATGCGGAGCGGAGGAGTGGATATAACGCTCGATGGGGTGCTCGATGGTACATACAACATGGAGCGGGCTTCTGACTTGCTTACTGATATCCGCAAAACAGACACTCTTGCAGCACTCGCCCTTGACCTCAATAAATTTGAAAATGGCGGATTGCTCAAAGGACAGCTGCTTCGCGATCAGGCAAATATTGCGTGGGATGAGGCGAAATGCGATGACAAAAATGTGTTTACCACGACCGAGTGTCGTCAGGCAATGTGGGACAACACACGGGGAGCCGTCATGATGACGGCAAAACCCGTGGGTACGACACTTATGGTTGCGGTTCCCGCGTTGCGGCTGGTACAGCTTGCGGGAACGGCGATAAGTGCGCAAACAGCACTCGCCGTAGCCGGCGAGGCGCTTAGCATTCAGATGACCGGGTCGAGTTTGCAGGATACCGCTGAAGTATGTACGGCTAGGGTAGATATGGATGCATGGGGGTGCGCGCAATCTGCGGGTATGACGTTATTTGCGGCATCATCGATTCTTCCCGCATCACAACAGGTGTCAACACTTGCCAGAGTTGCCCGGATTGAACGCGCAAATACCGGAGCGTTAACACTGCTTGATACGGTAGATAACGCCGTTGCCGGAAACAGACTGACATCCTGGATGGTACCGAAAGCAGATCAGGCGGTGGCACAACTTGCGGCGCTGCCCAGGGCAGCCCTGACAGCAGGGACTGAGCAGGCGGTGATTACCCAGTCAAATACCGTTGCCCAAAATCTTGTGCGAACCGTATATAGCGGCGCGGCTGAGCCAGTTGCTATCCAGATGGGACGAAACGCGTTGGGTGCAACGGTATTCGGTGCTCAGGCGGTACAGGTATGTTCACAAAACGGCATTAATGCGGATTGTCTTACGTCCGCGGGGATGGCTCTGGTTGCGGCTGCGCGGGTGGTTACCGGTCCGATTACCGCGTCACAAACTGGTGGCGCGAATGTAACCCGGGCTGTGACACGGGCCGATCAATTTGTTAACTCTGCGCAGGCCTTAACGGCATGCAGTGCCGCAGCATTGGGTGAAACCAGTTATGAAAATTGTGCTACGAGTATTGCAATGGCAGGGTTAGGTTTTGGACAGGCGGCGGTTGCTCAAAGTAGGGCAGAAGCGCCACGAGTAGAAAATCCGTTTATTGCGCGGGATGTAGTCGTTACTGATTTATCGCTCCTTCAGTCTGTGTCAGCTGGAGAAACCGTCACCATCACTGATGGTACGACGGTAACTGCTAATAATCTTGCGCGCGTACGAGCCTCGCTCCTTAACAATTTATCACTATTAGACACGGTGCGTGCTGACACAACGGTTACTTTGACCGATGGTACCGCAGTGACCGCTGAAAATGTCGGCGCGGTTAGATTGCGGTTATCTGGCGATGTGGAACGGTTAAGCCGGGTGGCGCCCGCACGAACAGTGACTTTGTCTGACGGAACGGTGGTAGATGCCCAAAATGTTGACCAAATCCGGACGACGCTCGCAAATCAACTCGGAGGCGCGACTGCAGCAATGGCACAAACTATTGCACAAACAAATCAGATTGCAGCACAGTTTAGAAATAATGCTCCGGAGGATGAAGCGCTGATGACTCCGGCACAACGCGCGCTTGCTGACGCGATAAAAACATGGGAACGATACGTGACTCCGGCAGGGGAAGTACGGACGGCTGAAGCAATTGGAGGGTTTGCCGGTCTTACGGAGCGGATAGTTACCGGAGGAATGGTAGAAGCGGCACGGCAAGCGGTCGCCGTTGCGCAACGACAAGTTGCGGATGCAGAAATTGCCTCTACCGTCCGCGATCCTCGGGGTAGGGTAGAGCAGCTTGTCGACCGTATATTGCGCCGTGAACCCGTGGAAATCCAACGGTACCGGCAGGCGGTAGAAACATTCCGTAATGTATCGCAAACTTCAGCGCCGGATTCGGTGGCATACCGGGAAGCAATCCGGACTGTCCGTTCAATGGAGCAGGCAGCGGGCGAATATAATCTTACCAACGCGCAGAAAGAAATTGCGGCGCGAAGGAACGCTGCTCGTGACAACCTGGAGGGTACGGCGCGCGAAATCGAAGCGATACGGGAACGGATGCGGTTGCTCGGTGAGTCTGATGAAAACGTGGCACTAGAGTTGCTATTGCGTCAGGATCAGTTACAGCGGGCAAATAATGATCTTGATTTGCTCCGTACTGAAGGCGCCTCTCCTGAGCGGATTGCAATTGCTGAGGAAGTAGCGCGGGTTGCGCTTGCCGCTGTTGAGCGGGTGCAACAATTGCAGCTTGAGCGGAGCGCCTTGACGACCCCTGAACTGAGGGCAAATAGGGCTGCAGAAATTGAGCAACGGGAGCTGTTGCCGAGGCAGATACAAGCCCGCGGTTTCAGCGAACAGGTCGCGTTGTTTACCCAACAGTTAGAGACATCCCGGACATTTACCGGCCAGGTCCGGGAGTTTGCTGTAAGAGTGCTAAGCCGTACGCCGCTTTCTGCTGAGAACGCGCCCGCGCGGGAGCTCCGCCGGGTACGGGACGCGATTAATAGACAGCTGGGGGCAGATGTATCAGAAGAAAGTGTCGCGTTGTACCGGGAGTTCAACAACGCCAGTGCCGAGATGGATAGGGTACGCAGGTCAGTCAATATCCTTAACCGTTATGATCCGGCGCGCACTGGTATAGAGGGGCCATTAACCGAAGCCCGTGCACGGAGGCTTGCGCAAATTGAAGAAGTAAGCCGCGGATATTTCCAGGATATTCTTCCTGATCAAACAGCCCGTTCTATCGAGGAAATCCGTGCGGGAGTAAGCGAGGTAGTGGTGGGGAGAAGAAGTATTTTTGGGACACGCTCTAATGCAGACGTCATGACGGCGTTTGACGAGCTTATCGTACAGCATCATCGGTTGGTGGATGAACCGGGAGCCAGGGATCAGATACTGCGGAGCCATGAGCAAGCAATGACAAGGCTTGATACAGCTTTGGAGCGTTTGTACGGGCGGGACACACCGGAATTTAAGCGGGCAAGTATTGAAATACGTAAGTCGCTTAAACAGATTGATTTAGCAACACAAATAGCAAAAGCTGAACAACTGGGTAACTCAGATTTGGCAGCAAGACTCCGGCAAACCCAAGAAGTGAACCTTTCGATGTTTAGTTCGTTGAATGAAGCAACCAGACTTGGACTTGAGCATATTATCCGGGACACGGAATACCGGTTAACGATATATGAGCAGGATTTCCGTTCGCTCCGCGCAAAGCAACTCGAGACTATTTTCGGCTTACTCTCCAATGACGGAACGGCGATCGAGCTTACTACCGCGGGAGGAAAAACATGGGTAGTATCGGCTATTTCCCGGATACATAACGAAGTGTTTAATCGCAAAGCAGTCATTATGTTCCGCAAAGGACAAGCGGGGCAGCTGATGGACTATGTCAGAAGCGTGTATCCGGGAGATGATGCGGTAGTGCGTATGTCGAGTGAGATGTTCCAGGGTGATCAGACAGTGACGAGCAGAGCACTCAGCCAGATTGAAAAAGCCAAAGTGTTGATCGTGGAGCCGGAGGACATGGCGTTTGTCCGCAATATGGCCACCATGAAGTATGACAACCCGCGGGTGCGAGCCGATATCATCCATGCTTATTTATCGAGTATTAAAAATACCGGATTTAGTATCGATGAGCTCAATTTGGCGCTCGATACCAACACGAGGATGATTAATCCCGCAAATGGTATTGACTCTGTGGAGATAGAGGAAATACTGCTGGCAACACGGGAAGACGTCGGAAGAGTACTTTTGGATCTTGGCATCCTTCAGGACGGTAAATTTGATGCATGGAAAACATCTGAAAACGGGGTTGCCGCGCTTACTGACGGATACATCGTGACCCGCACAAACCCTGATGGGTCAGTGACCCAGCAATTGATACGGAGTGCCAAATTTACCCAGGCTGCGTTAGACCGGGTGTTGCCCGCTTTGGAGCGGCAGTTCGGACTTGATGATGGGGTACTTCGGAAAGTATCGGAAATCCGGGATAGCGCGGGCACGAGCGGAGCCGGGTATGAAGCGGCGCTCCGGGATGCGGGGATTTCTGTTGAGGCTGCTGCCCGGGCAGCAGATGTGTTGGGCTCGCTCAATACATACGCCAACTTTATGACGATGGTTCCTAATACCGCCTATTTCCGTGGTACGAACGCGTTTGGAATCCGCGCTACTGTCCCGGGTTCCGAAGGAGTCGCAAGTCCGCAACAGACATATAACAAATACATGCAGCCGGTAGCAGAGATCGTTGGTGCGTTGGCAAACGGCGAAGGCTTCCAAACCATCAAGGGAAGCAAGATGTCGGTGGCTCCCGAACAAGCGTATCAATCAACGGTCGCAGATGTTATTGCCGACGCGGTTATCCTCTATGGCGACGTTCACGTTGGCGGCGTCACCGGAACCATTGGCAGCGCGTATGATGTGTTGGCTAACGCGTACCGCATGGTGACCAATGTTGACGGTGAAACGGCACGGCGCATATTTGATGAAGGCAGGTTGCGCGCTGACAGGTTCACTATTTCCCGGCAGGAGGATATCGTCCGAGTGCTCGCTGAGCAAATAGCCCGTGGTGTGTATGATACGAGTGTCGGGAAAAATGCCAATGGCAATCTCAAAATAACGTTGGGCGGCGATTTGGGATTAAGTTCACTTGAAGTTGCCCGGGAGATTGTTCGCCGGACGGGAAATACCAATAAAACATTCGTGTTGGGAGTAAACGGCGATACATTTTACGAAGTGAAATTCAATGCCGATGGTACCATCGCCGATGGATTTAAGGATGCGGACGGGTTACCCAATAAAACAATTACAACCGACGAAGTGTCCCAGTGGTACATAAACGAAGGGCGCGGTGATATCGTGAGTATTTTGGATCGCGGCTCGGCAACCGGAGGAAATATCAGAACCCCCGATAGTGTGCCGGGGGCATTGCTTACCTCTGATACTGCGCCTGAATATTTGGTGTTGCAGGCAGCGAGCCGTTTGGACAGGACCGGCGGGTTAGCTGACCAACATCTCTTGCTGGCAAAATCGACCGCTGTTGCGTTTGGTGCAGATGGTGTAACACTCGACGCACTTCGTGGCACCCCTGATGAATTTACGAGTTTCCGTGAAAACGCGATCCGTGTGCAGGATGCGTATGCTAAAGATCAGTCAGCACAGGCAAACACGCTTGGTATGGAGCTGGCCGCAAGCAGGCCTCTGGCACACGGTGTGATGACATTTGGCACGATTGATTCTCCCGTCGCGCGCGATGTCGCTGATTGGTTGAGTGACCGGTTGCTTGAGATGTCGACCCACGAGGCGATTGAAGATACGAGTTTGGGCGTCAGAACAACTGTGTCAGCGGATAGCCAGCAACGGACATTGGCTGCCCGGAACTCCCGGTTTGCCCAGTTAACTGATTTTTATCAGCGGTTGTTTGACGCGCCGGAAAATCAGGCGTATTTGAACGTCATACGGGAGACCGCTCCGGCAATATATGAGCGGATGGTAAACAGCAGAAACGCGTTGTTGGACGTGCCGGTGGGCATTGATCCATTGGCATATGCCACCACGCAAGGGGGCACGAGTAAAGACGCGCCGCTTCTCCAAGGCGATCTCCTTTCATACCGCAGGGCACACAATATAAGTGTCACCGAGGCGAGCGAAGCATTATTTACCGGAGGTTCAGTAGACCAAAAGCGTATCGCACAAGCGAGAGCCACGGCGGAGGCGATGCAGAACCAGGAAGTTTCCCGTCAAGTACTGAGCCAAAATGGCGCTAGAGCGGGGGAAATTGCCCAGCGGGCAACCACAACCCGGCCCTTGTCTACGGGCGACCGCGCCACACTGAGCTTAACCGCGGGCGCAATTACGTTTTATCAAAACCTTGTTAACCAGGCGAGAGCATCTATTGATCAAAACCGTAACCAACGGCCGGAGCGTATTGCCGCCCAAAACAATAACGCTATCCGGGCGGATGATGTCGTTGTTGGATTGTTTGTGCCAGGTGACCGACAACCGTGCGCTGTCTATGACCCATTCCACATCCGTGTTGTTGCTGCTTCTCCTTGTTTGCCGGTCGGCACCAAACAGATAACCGATCCGCATCGGGTGGCGGTGACGATCGAAAAAGGAACCAAAGCAACATGGACAGACGCAGCAGGAAACCATGACATTATCTTTGACGGAGCAAGCGCGGTGCTTTCATTAAATGGTATACATGCAATTGTTTTACATCTTGCGGATGGAGACGTGACCTTATCACAGGAAGACATCGAACGCATCAGGTCCGGGGTAAACACAAGAGCGATCGCGTTACCTACCTATCAACAAGCTATCAATACGATACAAACAACCACACAACAATTTACCTCGTGGGGGATAACGGATGCGTCGGCAGAGGCAATTATGAATGCGGTCAGACGTGACGCTGAGGCGCGTGTCAGGCGGGCGGTTGGGAACAGTTCGTTGGATGCAGCGGCGCTTTCCGAAGCAGTAGAGGCAATTGTTTTGTATGAGCAAGCAGGATACCGCGACTTGGCGCGTATGCGGCAAGGGGATCTTCTCAATATCACCACGGAACAGATGGAAGCTCGTCTGGCACAAAGCCGGAATACAGCGGCGGCGGCGTTGCATAATTTGCTTCCCAATAGTACGGCGTCTGAAGTAGAAGAGCGGCTCGCTGACGCGACACGGAGACCGATGACGGATCTCATTGCCGCGCAACGGAGAGAAGTAAATAGAGCAATTGCACAAGCAGCGCGGGCAAAGCAAAATGCGGCAACGAGAGCATGGTGGCAACAACTTCCAGCACGAACCATAGCGGCGGCGCAGAACGTATTTGGCCGTCAGGGTCCGACGTATGCGGTTATTGGTGCCATCCGGCAACGGATCGGAGGACAAACGGCGGTTCCCCAACCCCAAGCAACAGCGCCGAGAGTCCGGTCAACATGGGCAGATGTGTGGACTGCGTATAATTGGTCACTTGGGGCGCATCCGTTTGGTATGTTCGGGCAAATTGTCAGCCGTATCGTTACAGGACAAGGCCCATGGGCGACTGGCGAGCAGATTGGTCAATTGGTTTTTTGGAGTGGTACGCGGATCGTGCCATTTTTTGTCGGCCAACCATGGATAGCAATCGGGTTTCTTGCAAACGATATTCTTCTTCAGCCGGCGGTCCGTCTTGTTGAATCAGGAGTACGGACCGCAAACGTCGCGCTGACGGTGCCGACTATCCAGAATTTCTTCCATGGCGACTGGTTAATGCCGCTGATGAATTCGCCGCGGTTTGCCCAGTCGTTGAAAAATATTCTCGCCGGAAGCCGTACAGGAGCACTGGAAAGTACCGTGAATGCGACGCCGTTTGCCATCGGAGACCCCAATTGGAATATCGTGCGTGCGACACTGCAAACCATACAGTGGACGACGTCACTTGTGGCCTCCGCTCCACTTCGGATCGGATGGGATGTATACCGTATCGGCAGGGTATTATCAAACCGCAATCAACCGGCTATCCCGATGGCACAATATGTAAAAAATCCTGATAATTGGACGACACGCGGGTATGAGTTATGGGTATTACCTAAAGCATGGATAAATGCGACACCCCGCAATAATGCGCGCGCCTGGCTTATTTCACGGCCGTTTATGACGGTTGCCGCGATATTTTTCCCGCCGCTCCATGCTATTTCGTCCCCGTTGTGGGCGTATGACTTCCAACGGTTTGCTGATGAAGGGTTGGCCGGGTGGAATAGGTTCTGGTCGGCACCAAACGGACGGACGGTGTGGTGGATTCCCCGAAGCGAGTGGGCAGAGGGAGCGGCAATTACCGCTTCCGGTGCTGCTACACCCAGACCGAGGACGACGGTTAGCCAGTTTGTCGCCCGGGTGCTGACTGCGTCACCACGGCAGGATCGCGCGATGTTCTGGATATCACGCGCCATATTTGCGCTTACCCCAGGCCCCTTCTGGGGGACGCGGGCTCTCCTCGTACTTGGTTTTGACGGCGCGCGGTTGGTATCAAGTGGTATTGCCAGTAGTCCCACGTTGAATGGATGGTTTGACGCGATGACTCGTAGTGATGGCAATATTATTGCACGGTTTTTCAACGCAAATCCGGCGAATGGGTTTAGAGGAGCTCTTGGGTATGTATTCTCCCGGTTTATCGTGCTGCCGATGGTAGTTGGAGTATTGGGTGTTGCGTTTGGAGGGGCTGGCATTTTTGGCGCGATTCCGGCATTTTTGGTGACGCTACTTGTCCCATTTGTGATAGGGTATGACACGCTTCGAGTGGGTATGTGGGCACATAATTTGGCAAGAACCACCGTACGGTTAAATGTGGTTCCCGGAGAGGAAGCAAGTCAGTTGGCGGAGCTTGCGCGTGTGCAGCAACAGCACATCATGCGCGTTACCACCCTTCAACAGGAGGCACAGGCTGCCGAAACAGCGCTTGCGAATGCGCGGAAGCGGCGTGATGACCTCGTGTTGCTGAGAAATGCGGCAAATTCACCAGAAGCTATTGCACTTGCGCAGCAACAATATGCACAGTCGCTGCCGCTTTTTGATGAAGCGCAGCGGTTATTACAAGCTGCCGTTGAGGCCGAAAACGAAGCGCAACGACAGGTTACGGCGCTCCGTGAAGAAGTAAACCGGCTGCAGGAAATTGCTGCCCGGCGATCGGCAGGCACTACCGTCACGAGCGATATCAACCACACATTATTGGGCGGCAATGAAAACACCCTAGACCTTGAAGACGCGGAATTTTTAGAACCGTATGATGAAGCGGATCAGAATGTCATTGTCCGCGATATCGTGAATAATCCCCGTTATGCTTCGTTGATCCGGTTAGCACTGGCAAATGTCGGGCAAAACGATCTGACGCTCGATGATTTGCTGTATAAACTGTTTTATTCTGAGCGCCGGGGAAGTACCGAAACACAAGGGTTTTATGAAGTAATGTTACCGAGGGCGGTCAAGCGACTGGTTGCATTTAACCGGAACATTATGGGGATTACCTCTGCGCCTTCCGGGTACTGGGCGAAGTCAACTATTGGTAGAAGTATTCATGCGGTGGAAAGTGAACAGGGAGCCGATCATGTAGGAAGAGTATATATAAACACAGAATATGAATATACGGCGCTGATATTTAGGGATATCGTTGAAGCACTCCAACAGGCTGGCATCGATGCATCCGCAAAGATGATCAATGTGTATCATGATGGATCAATTGACTTTAATTTGGTTACCCGTCCGGATAAAATGGTGCTGTATTTTGCGGATAAGGATCAGGCGAAAGTGCTTGCTATTCTTGATGCTATCTATGCGCGTCAAGCTGCATATTATAAAACCTTAACAACGGCGGGGATTGTACCGAAATCGCGGGTTGCATTCCGTAACGCGATACCAAAATTTAGCGCGCAAATGCGCAGGAGTGATGGTCAGGAGATGACGGGAGTAGCATTTGTACAAAACAGGGCGTCTGCCGTGAGTTTTGGTATGCGGGTGGCAGCGACGTTGGCAAAGATGCATGAAGATGGTTTGGATATTACTAATCCTACGGTGGTGTCTGCCAATATCGGCGCATACTTGGCGCAGCAAAAACGTGATGCCAATAGGCCATACCTTGGAATAGGGGGAGATGTGTTGTTTGCTGCTATAGTCAGCCGCGTGGAGCAGCGCCGTGCAGTTAATCAGGTAGCAGTGCAACAGGCACCCGTCATCGTAGATGATGTAAACGGACGGTTAACACAATTGCAGTCACTACTTCAGCAAGCGGGAAGCGTGTTGGGCGAAAGGGAAGAAGCAGCGAGGCTCGCGCGGATAACATTTGCCGACCGGGAGCGGGAGATGAATAATGCGAGATCTGCCGTCGATGCACTTACCCCAGCAAATATTGAGAGCCAAATACAATCTGTTGAAAATGAGGTCGTTTCCCTCGAACAAACACTTGTGGAAAAACAAGCGGCTTTTGCACAAGAAAAAGCAAAGGCAGACGCTGCAGCAGCGCTTATTGCGGCACAACAGGAGCTCAACTCGTTTTTCGCAGGACTACGGGCACAGGGAGTGGGCATCGGGGTATTGGATCTCCGCACCTTATGGGGAAATGCAGCAGGTATAGCACGAGCATTTAATAATCTGGTTTCTCCGATTATCATCCGCGAGCAACAAAATTTGACGGTGCTGCAAAATCTCCAACGGGCATTGATTGCTGGGGTAGCACCGGGAGCAGGATTTGTGCGGGATATAATTTCCGGCAGTAATGTGATGGATGCGGTGGCGCTCGCGATATCGACGGAAGAGGCGCGGTTGGCCGCTTTGCAGCAGCCGGCCGGCACAATCATCGTACAAGTGCCGGTAACATCGGGATCCCCGCAAGCCCCCGCGACCGTTATTGATCTTACTGGCTTTACATTGGTAGGGGTTGTATTGCCGGCGGACATCAGAGAAGGAGTGGGGGTGCCGGTAGTTGCCCAGTACCGGAACGCGACGGGGGAAGTCCGTGAACTACCGGGGATAATCAAAAGCCAGGGGCTAAGCGAAAACACATGGAGTATATCCATTGATGGTGTCAGCGCACCGGTTGTTGTTGCTACTACACAGCTTATTCCCACGACGACGTATGACGCGGCTCCTGTTGGCGGTATAGCACCTGAAGATGTTGATGTGTTGGTGCAAGAATTTTTTGCTGGAAATAGCGCGATAGCAGAGCAACTGGTCATTAGCGCTCAAATGAACCCCGAGCAATGTTCTAACTGTGTGGATTTTGTAAGAAACGTTATTATGCCATACCTTGCGAACGCGCAGCAGGCAAGAGTTTCAGGAAACACAAATGAAGCGGTAGACCTTTTGGAAGAAATCGTGACGGCCATTGCGCAGCATGAGAATAACCATTTGCCAAATTCAGATCATGCTGATGCAGGAAAGCCACTGAATACAATTTTGTTTGATATGATCCGATATCTTGCCTTTAGCAGACAGGCAGCGCTCCTTGCCGGAACAGCCGATGAGCCACGGGTAGGTGCGTTGCGGGATGCCGCACGGCTTGCCAGACGATCTGCCATGAACGCAGTGCGTGAAGAATTGCGTGGTAATAATACGGCGCAAGCTAATGAAGTGTTCGCCTTTATCCGCGACCAGCGCAAAGCTGATTTGGCGGCGATTGCTACCATGACGGATGCAGTACTGGCGCAGCAAGCGCTTGATGATATTCGATCAGAGATTACAACGCGGTCTGATAGTAGGATAAGTAGGTGGTTGGATACTGCGGCAGACTTACTGCTTGGGAACCAGCTGCTCAATGAGTATGAGCAGGAGATAAAAGCGGCTGAAGCTCGTATTGTTAGCTTAAGATCGCGACCGTTATCAACTGAACCTGTTGCAGGTACGGAGGAAGGGGAAGAAGCCGGCTTGCCGTCATTTGATAATTGGCTCGGATGGTGGAACTATTCGGAAAATCTCATTCGTGAACGTATTGCGAATCTTCCGTTTGTCCCGTTACCGCCACGAGCACCAGTGGCTATTAATGTTGCATTGTCCCAAGAGGTCCAACGACAGATACGAGCAGTCCGCGATGGTCGCGAATCCATTGCAGTTGGCGCGGAAGACGCCGCATCAGACATTCTGAGGCAGGCGTATGAGAATGAGTTAAATACGCCACGGCTTCCAATCTTTTCCCCGGAGCAAGTATTTATCCGCCTTATAGAACAGACTGAGCAAAACGGTAATTTGGAAGAAGCGGCGGAATTAGGGCGCGATCTTCGTGACCTTACTGGTATTATCTTGCGGGCGGCGGCAGATGTGCGGCAGGGGTGGAGTAGCCCGGACGACACACCCGCATTGGCAGATGACGCGGCAGGTCGGGTGTTACGGCGTTTTGGAGAGCTCGGGATTGATCCTGAATTATTTGTGAATACCTGGAATAGACACGTACGGGTGCAGATTGGTGATATTCATCAGCTCATGGAGCATATGATAGCGGGACCAGAGAACACCAGCGCAGTGGATGGCGAAACGTATGCACGACTGAGCGAGCCGATATTAGGAAGCATATTTGATCCGATGGCTGCCTATCTTGCGCAACTTAGTCAACGGACTGCCGCCGTAGATAACAGCACGCAGGGCAACGCGAGACGGACTTTGGAAAATGCAATAGATGCATATAACCGAATAGCACCACAGGAACGATATTATTCACAACGAACAGCAAATAATCCCGGAAATTATGATGTGCTTACCTCTGTCGAAGAGCGGCTCAATGATTTCCTTAGTCAGCTTGAAGCGTGGGGAATGGTGATAGAAGCGGCTCCCGAGGAACCGAAAGAGACTGAGAAATCTTCGCAAATAACAACTGCAGGTGAAGCATATGTATTTATTCGATCTGATATACAGCAGTCTCCGGTCATTTTGGGCGCTGAAGAAAATGCTGATATACGGTTTGCAGTTGGCCAAGCTGAGATTGGGCATGTGCGGATGTATATGGTTGACGGGAAACTATTTGTAGAAGGTATTGAAGGTACAGTGATAAATCGCGGCAGCAAAGCGATACCGGCTTCTGAAGTGGAGCTGAGAAATCGCGACGTCATCACGCTTGGTGAAAATGGCCCGAAGGTACGGATCCTTATAAGCGGTGACACGGTTACCGTAAAAGTATTGTCATTGCGCACTGAGCAAAGAAAGAAAAAATCTGCTGCAGTACACTTTATTGAAGTATTTGAAACGGATGGGGATGCTGATGACGCTGATTTTGGGAATCCGGTCAATGATGCGGTGGATATGCTGGTTACTAATCTCACCGCGCGACTTGAGGTTGAAGATTTGCAGCGGGCACAAATCCAGGCGGCTGTGGCGACAGGACTAGCCGGAGGAACCAATGCGATCAATATCATTGTTCAGCTCACCGACGAAGACTCCGTGTTAAGTGAGGCAATCCGCACGCTTACTGACGCCGCTGGATCCGCAACGGTGATCCTTACCCATATTCCTGAGGTTATGGAGATTATCACCTCCTCTAATTTCGACGCTATTCCTCCGGAATTAGAAGACCTGATTATCCGCATCAAAGCAGAACAGCAGCAGTCATCAGTGCGGAGAGAAGCGCTTACTGATGCTGAGGCTGCACCGATAGTCACGGCACTTCTCGCGGGTAATCTAGATGAAGCAGTGCGGCTCACTACTGAGCTGGGAATAGACGGGAGCGGTCAGCTTACGGTGCTCCAGTCGTTGCCGGTTGAGGGGGAGCGCGTGCCGGTAACCGTGCCAAACACATTGCTTGCCGTGGTTGCCAATTACAACGCAGCCGGGCCCGCAGAAAATGTCACAGCAGAAGATTTCTTGCAGCGGTTGTTGCGATATTTGAGTGCCATAGAAAATGATGGTGTGATTGTTGTTGATACAGAGCAAACTCAAGCCGAACAGATTATCCGGCAATTTGCTCAGGTTATCGGATTAACAGATAGTAATGAACAGCGGGCTGTTGAGGCGGTTGTGCAGCTGGTGGCAGGCGAAGCTGGACAACAGAATGCAGAAAACGTCCAAGGTGTACTTACTGCTGATACTACCTGGCAGGAGCCGGTTACTGATCATTTCCTTACGGTCATCGATCGCGCAGATTTAGTAGAGGCGCTGCTTACTGTATATGCGCGGACGATCATATCTATCGATATTGATCATGCACGACAAGTTCCGACGGTGCTCAGATTAGAACAGCTCGCATTGGAAGCATTGGAAGCTGCAAACAGCGGATGGGTGAGGGGAGCAGGTGAAACGGAAGAAATATTCCGCACCGCTCATGCCCCTGAGATTACCACTACATTGCTTCAGCAGCTTTTCCCCAACGAAACCCAATATCACGCGCCAACAGATGCAACGCTTACGCGCCTTCAAGAGGTATACGGTATATCCGAAGATGGATTAGTGACATTGATTGGCGATACCGCGCATTATTTGTGGTTGCGGTCTCCGGGAGAAGCAGGTGGGCAGGGTGGAACCTCTGTGGATGGCGGTAGCGGACAGCCAGGTGGGGTATCTGCGGAGGCTTTGCGGATGTTGGCAGTAATTCGCGCTGAGTTAGATCAGGAACAAGTAGAGTTTGAGATTGCGCAAAATACAGCTGCCCAACAACGAAGGATTGCGATATCGCAACTCGCAGAAGAAATTGATCGCGAAGAAGCACGGCTCCAGAGTGAGGCAGCGGCAAGAATAGCGGCGTTACAGGAGGCTGAAGCTGAGTTGGTTCGCTTGCGTCAACAGGCTATTGCCGATCAACGAGTGCTTGACGATATCAATGCCTTGGAAGAGCGGATACGGCAGAGAAAAATTGCTTATGAAGCAAGCCGGCCTCAGCCCGCGCCAATACCCGTCGTCAATATTGATTTTGTGCCGGAACCGGAGTCAGAGGTAGAGACGGGTACACAACTGTTTTCTGACGCATGGATCGAGACTCTCAATGACCTCCGTGCAGTTTCAGCAAGCCGCGAATGGTTTACGGACTTTGCCGCTGACATTGAGGCACTGATGGCAGCTGCCAATGCGGAAACGAATGCTGCGCTACAGCGGGAAATACTCGCGCGTATGGATACGGTCGTGATAGCAGCACTCGATGCCATCGGTAACGAGCTGCCCCTTGTTTCAGACGAAGTGATACGTGAAATGCGCGCAAGAATAGCCGCACGCCAGGAAGCGCGTGAACGTGAGGAATTTGAACGAACGCAAACCGAAGCGGCACGGCTTGCACGAACACGTGTGCAATTGTTGTCTCTTATCGAACAAGCCAATACCGATCGTGTGCAGGAAGCCTTGATTGAAGCGGAGGCGGAGGTGCTTACGAGTGAACAGATTATGCGCGCGGTTGTATTAGGAAATGAAAACGAAACAAGGCGGCTCATCCGGGAGACACTTGAAGTGTATGAAATAACCGATGAAGTACTTGCTACGGCGCAGTCTGGTCTTAGCCAGGCGCTTATTATCGATGAATTACAACAGAGCGTTGAGGACATGCATCGAGGGCGGGTAGTAACTTCGGCTCCGAGGAATGTGGTCGATGAATTATCCAGAACGAGGGAGGCATTCCGCTTGCTTACATTGGCTCCCGTGGAGTTAAGTACCGAGCGCACAGCGTTACTTACTGATTTGCGTCAGGCGATCGAGCGGCGACATGCGTTAGAAGATGAAGCGGATGCGCTTACTATTCAACAAGCAAGGGTTAATCAGGCTCGGCGTGTCGCAATAAATGAACTAATTCCTGAAATAGAGCGACTAGAGGTTGAGCTAGTAGCTGCACAACGTGAAGGGAAAATCCGTACCAGTCTCTTGATGGTGTTGGCGCAGCTTCCGCAGAATCTGTACCGCGAGGTTGCAGTAGTAGAGGCGGAAATTGTAAAGTCACCCGAGATTTTGCGGATGGTGGTAAATCCGGGCACTCCTGCAGTGGAGCTTCGGAATTATATCCGTGAGATATTAATAGCCCATCAGATTACGGATCCTGTATTAGCGCTGGGTGAGGCAGGGCTGACGCAAGAAGAATTGCTCGATCTGCTTGTTTCGTTGGCACACTATGCTCATCGTCAGGAATATCGTACCGCACCAGCAGCTCCTGAAGTGACTGATGAAGCATATTTTGCGTCTCAGGTAGCGCGGGTATTTGCCGAAGCAGATGTTGAGCAGCAGCGATCCGGTTGGTTAGCCGCGGAGCAGGCACTGTGGGAAGAAATCCGCAGTGGATTTATTGAGGCGGAGCGGCGTGACGCGAGTGAGATAGAGAGGGCAAATGCTACCCGATATGCTGATAGTCTGGGTCGGATTGAAGAAATTGCACAGCGCAGGCGGTGGACAGACCGGGTTATTCATGGTGCTGATGTGCTTGCCGAAGAACTGCTTGGAATTCCAAATCCAATAACTACCGTGCTTATTCCCGCGGTGATCCAGTCATCGGCGCCCGCGTATAACGCAATGCAGTCATTGCTTACTATTTGGCAGCTCCGCGACGCGGAAAGAGAAACGTTTATTACCGAGATAGTCCTGTTGGAACAAATCGAGCGGCGCAAACATGAACTGGCAATCATTGCCAATGATGTACGGTATGATGAATCTTTTGTCGCCGCTCTTTCGCGTTCGCAAACGGACGCAATTACTGTACTTTCTGCCATCCTTGATGATCAGAATCTGACCCCTACAGTTTTTGTGGGGTTAGGTGTTACCCGTGATGAGTGGGTTGAGTTGGTGGTTGGCCTGTATCAGAGCGCGCTTACCGCACAACCTAGAATTAATTTATTGAGTACAGAAAGTAATCACGAAGAATTGCGGGCACAGGCGACGTCTATTCTCATAAATGAGTTCGCGGTAACACAGGAGATCATGCGGACGATCGACGCAAATGACGCGATGCAGTCATTGCTTGGTCAATATACCGCCACAATGGTGTCGGTGGAGCTCGAGCAGCTTGCACAATGGGAGACAAATGCTATTGAAGTTATCGGAAATGAAACGATTGAAACGAGTTTAGCCGGGAGTACCCGGATAGGGTATGGGACATTGTATGGATCGCTTGAGGAGTCTGGTTTATATCAACCATTCGGCATATTTTCCCGGGCCTTCCTGAAGACTCGAGGAGGGATTGTGTACCGGGTCCATCAGCAAACATGGGCGGGTGTGATTGCACGGTTGCGGCCATGGTATGCCAGTTTGACCCTCGAGGCTATAGAGCGGTATGCCGGTCCGGCTGAGGGTGAGTCAGAGGCGGCCATAGTAGAACGGATATTCACCGATATACAAGCTGCTTTTAACGATATTGAGGAGGGAGCGCTTCGCGCAGCATCAGCAGGGTTAGCGCAGCGTTTGCGTAAACAGTACGCGGAAACGCTGCAGGAACGTGCACAGCAAACAGCAGAAACTGAATTTTCTACGCAGTTAGCAGACTTAACGGGCGGTCTCTCTTATGACTTAAACTTGCTCGCACTTGCTCAGGGAGTGAGAGAAGCAGAGGAGGCGAACAACGATGCGTTGGCAGCCCAGCGGCGGAATATATTGCGTACGGAAGTCCGCGATGCTGTTGCTGCTCAGGCCGCACGGGTGGATCCCGGAAATAGCGTAGATACCAGAAATCAGATCATCTCGAGAGAAGCAGCGTCACTCATGGCGCGGGTGGAGACGATCGCCGTATTGCTTCCGGTATTAGAGCAAGTGTCCCCGAGAGACGGTGCATTACAGCCATTTTTAAGCTATATCGCGCAAGTCCCGCTTGAAGAAGTGTTGCGGGTAGCGGACGCATTTTCAGCTATGGTTGCCAAGGTGACGGGTGTTGACGATGTTGACCGGGAAAACATAATTACGCTTTTGCGGCGGGGAAACACTCAAGAGGCGCTTAATTACGCGCAGGAAACGGTCGCCAGCACGTCGCTGTTTGATGGGATAAACCGGTTTGATCCTCAGACGCAACTGGTCCGCCCATATGCGTATGACCTCGAAATGGTTGCAGGCAGATACATAGTATCACTCCTCCAGGAACAGCTAGCATTGGTGGAAAAACAGGATATATTATCCCGTGCTCATGAACTCGCAAAACGCATGAAAAGCTACGGGGAGATATCACCTGTGAGCGGGTGGAGGTTAGAGGAAAACGAATTTGTTTCCAATGATTGGTTTACCGTACAAGGCAGATTAAGAGCGTTAAAAAATCCTGAAGAAATCACTCCGCAAATTATCGCGGATATGGAACGGGTCGATTTCTATTTGAAGATGGCTAATACCGCGCGTCTCGTGAAGGAAACCAGAAAAACGTTTGTGGTACACATTGGTGGGGATGAAATAACACTGCAGAAACGGGGAGGGCTGTTCCGTTCAAACAAAGTTGAACATATCCAAACTCCGGTAGGTCCAGTGTCTTTGAAGATTAACCGGGTGAGCCGGAAAAGCGTGAACTTAAGCGTAACGCTGGAACGTTCTAATACAGAAATACAAAAAGATCTCCCCCGTAATCCGGCAATACGCACAGTCGGGTACCGGATTTGGAGAGCGGCCCCTTGGGTATTGTCGGGCGGGGCGATATTTACTGTGTTAGCGCCATTTGCGTATCTTTGGTTTAACGTTATGACAGCCACCACGCCAACGTTAACGTATGCTGAGCCTCCGGCTATCGTGCAAACGTATGACCAGGGAAGTGATTATTCAAAGCAAGCTGCGGAAACACAGAATGAATCTCCTGCTCAGATTTCGGAGGGTGGGTCTCAACAATTGACGCCACAAGAGGCATACGAGCAACAGGTTCAAGAAGATTTTGCTGAGTCATTGGAGGCAGACAATCCATTTGTATCGTTCCTTACCAAAGGTATGTACCGATTTATGGTGGAACAACGAAAGGCGAGAGCCGCAGAAGAAGGTAACACTTATTGGCAAAGAATCTTAGGTAAAGAAAATCCGACACAAGCCGAAAAGGACGCAGTGTTTAACAGTCCTGTTATTTCATTTGTATTGCTCGGTATGGACGCACGTAGCGCAGATGATCCGCAGGGAGCAGTCGGTACTGAGGGGAATGAATTGCCCTTTAATCAGTCAAGGAATGATCAAAATATTGTTATTTATC
This sequence comes from Candidatus Gottesmanbacteria bacterium UBA6580, assembly GCA_002433895.1. GTDB lineage: Bacteria > Patescibacteriota > Microgenomatia > UBA10105 > UBA927 > UBA927. The sequence goes on along the minus strand of DJJA01000001.1, from coordinate 86,551 downwards.
TTGATACTCAATCGGGCAAACTTACAGTGGTGAGTGTGCCTCGAATACTTATTATGGCAGATGGTCACTATATCAATACGACCACAATGACATCAACACCTGATGATCCCGCAACTAAATATATTGACGAACAGCGGGCGTTGCCAGGTGTTGATATGGATGATTTGGAAAGCCCATTAAAGAATGCTCGACTGCGATATGAATGGCTTACTGGGCGACCCGTCGATTCAGTTACAATGGGTGGCTTTCATGGATTTATGGATACCATCGATGCGCTTTACCCGGAAGGTATAAATATTACTTCTATCGCTAATTTATCTTATGCCACAGGATACGATGAAAAAACTGGTCAACCCACAGGACTGAGAACCGCATTCGAGAAGGGTAAGCAATACAATCTCAACGGTGAAGGGTTGTTTTGGTATGTGCGGTTGCGTACGGGCGGAGGGTATTTGGGCGGGACTAGTTACGGCAGAGAGCTCCGTTTAGCGCAGGTGCTTGGGCAATTGGGTTTTGATTTGTCAGGAAGAGTGCTTAAAGACGGCAATTTCCATAACGTTTTACAAATTATTCAAGATATCATAACGCAACTGCAATCAGGCAGGAGTTTTATGACCGACACTCCGTGGATTGGACCAAACGGAGAGCTTGATCAGGGATTGTTATACGAAATGATGGCGCGCAACGATGTTATTTTCAGAAACAATCGTTCTGAATATGCAAAATTAATTGTTGGCTTTCCGAGTGCTGTTGTAACAAACATACAAACCCAGTCTTTTGCTCCGGTTTCCTACGATCCTGATTGGCAAAACAGAATACTGGTGCCTGTGGGTTCCCACGTCGCTTTGCCTGGGTATAAACCGGGAATATATTTGCAAGGCGAGTGGACTTATGAAGCTGAAGATGTCGCGGAAACAATTGAATATTATGCTCCAGTGCGGACCATTATAACGGACAATGTGTACAATGGCGTCGTTGTTCCTGAAGCTGAGGGAACAGACATTGGTGAGGATGCGCCGAGTGGCGCTTCAGTTCAGCCGGAAATAATTGACCAAGCGCCTGTTCCATTGGAGGATGATCAAACTAATTTGCCAACGCAACCTGAGTCTGTATTTCCTGAAGTGCCGAAGTTAATGATGCTGGGGGATAGTATTACTTCGAGTGGTTTTCTGCCGGGTGATGTGCGAGACGCTCTGGCAGAGTCCGGTATTACGGCTGAATTTGTAGGTAGTCAGAATACGGGACCGAGTGGGGTGCCTCATGAAGGTCACGGTGGTTTTACCACCACTGCAATAGTAAGAGATTTGTTTAATGAAGACGGTAACGGCGTGTGGAATAATATGGGTGATTATCCGGATAACCCGGTTGAATTCAATGAGTCAAATATTCCTGACATCCTTGTTATCCATCTGGGAACTAACGACCTCGCGAGTGGCCATAATATTGATTTAGTCACTTTGCCGAATATTGAACGAATTATTGATTTTTTCCGCATCCTTAAGCCCAACATTCGCATTGTTCTTGTGGCGGTACCACCAAGTAATGAACAGTGGAATACAAAAGTGCCTGAATTTAACCAGAAGCTTGAGGTGTTAGCGGAAGAAATAGCTACTAATCAGTCACCTGTAATTTTTGCAGGCGACATGAATGACTTCAATAGAAATGAACATCTCGGTGATTCTGTACATCCAAATCACTCGGGAGACCGGATTATTGCAAACAATATTGCAGATGCGACAAAACAAATTATAGAGCTACAGCAGGAGCCTACGGAAGGAAACTCGTCGGTGCCCGGAGGAGGCGCTGTCAAGGTTAATCCGATGCCGGTTGCCCTATTTAATCAAGCTCAAGAGGGGTGGCAATTGCACGCAAATATTGTGGCGGAGCACAACGGGAGGAGTGAAGTTGAACGGAAATTGAGAGCAAGAGGAGTTGGTGTTAACGATCTTCGCCGTCCTCTTGAACAAGATGGGGATCGCTTTATTGGATCTATTAATCCACGTAATGCCGCAGTCGAGTTTGTAAACTACTGGTGGCAAACACTGTGGAATTGGGATGCGAAACTGAAGCGGGAAGTGGTGGCGCGGGTGCTGGTAAATAGAGTAACACCACAGCAGCTCGCAGATGCGATCCGTACCGCACAAGCGCCCATAGTACTACCTGTTCACACAGTTATCGATCAGGTGGCTGAATCGTTGATTGACCGTACGTGCGGAAGTACTCTTTCATTGCGGTTTATCCCCGTGGTATTTGCTCAAAATACAAATATCCAAAGCGACGGAACGTGTCCAGCCGGAAGCACTATTACGGCCGTTGCAAATGTTGCTAAGCAAGCAGTTCAGGCGCCCATAATTACCGTTTTGGATGCGGCTAGTGACGGCATAGATGCATCCAGGGTTACTATTCCAATTCAACTGATGGAAACCGGCGCTGCATTTTTTCGTGCCATTCAGCGCACACTTTTGGAGCGGCCGGACACCATGATACTTGCGGGAAACAGCGGCGTGCCACATTTGGAAGCGGTGTTGTTGATAGCACAAATTATTGGGGTGCCGGCTTCATCGATGCCCAAGATTATTCTCATGCCGACTATCATGCCCGACGGATCAATAGGACCGAACACGATTGCCTATAAAGCGTTGTCACCTGAGATTATTTCAAAAGCGAAAGCGGATGTGGAGCAAAGGCTACAAGTAGATCCTGGGCATGAACAGCTTCAGTATCTTCGGACATTGCTTGATGGTGAAGTGACGACGGAGCTGCGCGAGGGGCTTATGGCGTTATATTTCCCCGAGATATATCAGCAGTTATTGGACGCTAAAGACATAACATTCTTTTCAGAAGTGCTTATCACAGGTGGCTCCATCCGTGAGTATGTGAAGTTTTTTGAACAGCTGGGGATTGCAGACAAAACAAAACAATATGTAGCATTTGCCGGTAGATCGGGTGATGAAAATAATGTGAGAGTATTTGCCCGTGATCCACAGACGTTTAGCCTGGAGCCGCAAACGGTAGCTCTCCCAGACGGAAGAACCGCCTTCGGTATTCCGGACAGGGCGTATGACAAGGCGTTTGATTTCAATCGGCTCTATGACGGAATAGATGCAGACCGGCGTTTGGTAAAGGAAGCGTTTTTTAGAATTATTGACGACTTCACGTATATACACATGTCTGGAGGGAAATTGTATAAAGACCTTGATCTTTCCTTGTTTACCCGCTTGCTCCTTGAGGAAATCCGAAAATTAGAAAGAGAAAGAGCAGAAGCCGGACAGCAAGGATCACAGATTTTAACGGCACCAGGTTTTGACGAGCGAAGGCAAGCCGGTAGTCGCGCTATAGAGGAAATCCGCACTTCAAGAAATGAAATATGGCAGGTGAAGCAGGGAGATGTCGGCACGTCAACGATATACGGGGATGCTGTCGTACAGCCGGAAGAGGTAAGTGAGCTGCGTGGGACCGAATTGGTCTTAAAAAAACAAATAGAAGCTCTCATAGTGAAAAAAGCGAAAGACGGTGTCCAAAGTCCTGTGACTATTGTTGATTTTGGCGGTGGTAATGGCATTTCGATGCTTCGATTGGCGGTATCTTTGCAGACTTTGGTCGAGAAAGGAGAAGTTGTATTTGTTGTTACGAATTTACTTCGGACAATACATGAAGAAATAGCGCAGATACAAGAAGATTTGAGCGTACACTCAAATGACGAAATACAAAAAAGATACGGTATGAGCGCGGATGCGCTCAAGAAACAGCTTGAGTTTTATACTCGTGCCCAGGGATTAGTTCACTATGTATCCGCTGACGCGTCAGAGCTTGCAAATACGAGCATACAACTTCCTAACGGCGCAGCATATAGAATCGCAGGAAATATTGATATTTTGCATGAGCGTATGGCTTTGGCTCACGGATATATCAATGACACCGATTTACCTTTACTTGGGAGTATGTTGAGTCCATATGGCGCCTTTTTCTTCCATAGCACCCAGATCGCACTACGAATAGATAGATCCGCTGAAGTAGAGGACTTACGACAACAGGCGACTGATATAGGGATGCAAAATTTGGAGCGGATAGGACTTGCGCGGGTTCCGTTTGAAAAGGAAATTATCTATCGGGTATACACGAAGGCTGGAGCACCAGACATCAGGCACAGTATAGAAGAACCGCGCATTATCATTGCTCCCGCGTCTGCGGGTCAGCGATTACATGGTATTTATGCTCCCATAGTCGATCCCACGAAGAAAATTGTGCGAGACGTGATGAGAAGAGTGCGGCAGCGGGCTTGTGGTGGGGGAGCGATGTTACCAGTTCCCGTGGCGTATGCCGCCGACGAGAGAGGGCAGGTAGGAGGAGATTGTGCGGCAGGACAAGCGATAGATGCGGTTACTCCGATTATTGAAACCGGTATGGAGCCTCCGGTTATGACGATATTAAATGGAGCAGCGACTAACGTGTTGAGTGGGCAGGATTTGTCGGCATCGTTGCAAGTTGGATCAGCATTGCTATTTGTCGATGAGGCGAGTGGAAAAGTTGCGATAGGTTACGTACCCGGAGCTGATGAGTGGTTGGTTATGGTGGGGAAGAACGCATTTGAAGATGTACTAAAGACCCCACGATATCTCCAGAATGGTGACTTCATCAGCATTGATGAGGACATTTATCAGGTTACGACTGACGGTCAACGTATGGTACTTGCCGGCATTTCCGGACAGCCGTCAATTGATACTCCATTTGTTTCATCATCACTTGTAACAGAAGATGCAATACCAAAGGCAGAACCCAGGCAGAAGCCAATTCAGGAATATTTGGCAAAAGATCGGGATGAGGCTCAGTTGAGACTTGTGAAGCTAGAACGTCAGATAAAAGCGAATGGGGGATACGATACATCACGCATGATGGGCGTTGTATCTGTGGCAGGAGATGGCGCTTCGTTTTTGCCCCACACGATCTCAAGCATGCTAGATCAGCTTACAGAAATAGAGAAGCACGCGGACATTATCGTAGGGCTTAACAATGGATATCCAAATGACGTGCAAACAAGGAAATCATTTCCGGGGGCGAGAACGCAATTTGACGCGTTTGTCGCGAAGCTTCGAGAACGTGGTGATGTGGAAATAGTTGAAATAAAGAGCGTGCAACGCATTAGCGCCATACAGCCGTCTGTTATATATGACCAGAATGATAACGCGTTACTACTTTCCCCGCCAAAGGATCCTAAAAAACACCGCGTTATCATATACCGTCAGGTTGAAGATAAGTTTGCGGAAGGTAAGCTTAGGGTGTTGGGAGATGTTTATGGGTTGATTGACAGAAGTATCGCCTTGGCGGGATACAGGCCACCGGTACTTACGTTGGCTTTTGATGCTGAATCATTTTTCCACACAAATGAACGGTTTGTCAGGCCAGACATGTCGTCAAACGGGCTGCGTACAATTTTTAACGTATTTGAAGCAAACCCAGAATTAGATCTAGCGGCGACGCGAAACTATTTTACTGTCTATGACGAGAACGGCTTACCAATCCTGGATCAGGATATCGGTCCCATGCAACAATTTCTCAATAATGCACACGGAGAACCCGGATATCAGTGGTTTCCCGGTGGAGGAACAGTGGGTAAAACAGCGGTAATGACAGCAATACTTAATACTATTTCGGAAAACCAACCAGGGCAACGTATCGAAGACGTGACGACTACCATAATCGGAGCGACGTTGGGATTGCGCCGGGCTTTTATCTCGAATGTCGTGTCCATGAACAAAACTCCACGCGCAAAAGACGTGGGCGCGGTACACCGACAAATGGTGCGGTGGATAGCTGGGCAAGCGGGCTTGGCGGCGATGTATGGTTCGGAGAATATTCAGGATATTGTGGGTGCGACTATGACGCGGAACATACAAGTGGGTATAATCACGTTCGTCAAGAGTATACAAACCAAATATGGGTGGTCGTTTTACCGGTTTATTCCGGATATCGTAACGCAGTTAGTCCAGTTACTAAGAGGTATACCGGAGTACGCCACAGTCAATTCGCGTGCCTATCAGGAGCCGGATGATCCGAGAAACCTTTCCGCAGATGCGAGTTGGACGACCGCAGATCCAAGTAATACTGGCCATGAAACCGATGCTGATGGAGTAGCAGGTATTATCAGTTCTTTCCACAATCAAATACTTCAAACAAACCCCGAAGATTCAGCGCGGTTAGATGCGTTTGTGGCATTGTTGCCGAAGTTTGCGGAGAAGGTTTCAGCGAGAAAAGGGTTTATTGAGGGGGTATCTTCACCTGTCGGGGATGTACGCACGATGTGGGAGTATTACAAAAAATATCCCGCTCGGACGGAAGTATATATGCGACTTGCTGACGAGCCACAACTCGGGGATTCACTATACCGTGAAGAAGCATTGTATCATCAGTCGTTTCAAGATCTTAACCTTACATTTGTTCCATGGGAACAGCTCCTGGAGCGGATTAAAGGAGGAGAAAGGATTACAAAGGGCGATGTATTCCGAATTAATGATCTCCGTTCACCTGAGCGTGATAACGGTAAGGGATTACCTCTTCTGGTGGATGACCTGCTCATAAACGGTTTGCTGATCCGCAACATTATTGAGATACAACAAATACTTGACCTTTCAAGTCTGAGTTATAACGGGAATAACTTTACGTCGATATTTTTTTCCGCACTGCACTATCCCATTAATGATGCGAAAAAACCGACATACGCCGTCTACGCCGAGAACCCCACAATCTGGAGTCGGTCGTTATATCACCAAATTATTCACGATCCGCGGTTTGTAACATCAGCACTTGTGCCGGAAACTGAGAGGGAATTTTGGCGAACAGTTCTTGCACAAACTGACGATCTGCAAGAGTTGTTTCTTCTTTCGCTGTGGGGTGACTTTTTGTCTTCTCGCCATACGCTAACCAGTTTTACTGATGGGGTGATAGCTATGAAATTTAGGAATATAAATATCACCTCTAGTTTTGTCCCCTTTGTACTTGCCATCAATAATCTTCCTGAAGGAAAACGGTATGCGATTGCATACTTTGACACGTACAGCGGGCAATGGTCCCAAGAGGATCAGGTGTTTTATGCGTACCTAAAAAATCAGCCGATTGCGGTGTGGCCGCTTCTTCTTGCAAACCGATCTGTTGCCCAACCGACAGAAGGAAATCAATCAATTCCTGATAGTTTTTTGGAAAGCCTTACGGGAACAACGCTTTTTGTGGAGCAGTTATGGTCGATGGATCAGCGTGATCCGCTATCGATTCGGCTTGCACGACAGATAGTAAAAAATAAAAAAATTCCCAATACAATCCCATTGCGAATCGTGCAATCCTGGGCGGACAGCCCGGATGAACAAGTAATTCCATTCTTTAAAGAACTACTCTTTGATAATCAGATGGAAACGGAGCTCCGTTTAGAAGCACTCTCATCATTGTTAGACGATGATGAATCGGTTGAACTTATTCAACAGGTTTTCGCGCTTGATGACACCACCGACGCAAACAAGGAAATAATGAAATCGCTTTGGCTGCAGATAAAAAATCCCGATCCGAGGATACTCAAGCTTATGACACAGCATATGCATCGGTATCCCTTTGAAACAATGAAGTATTTTGAATCGGTCGGACTGCACGTTATCGACCAGCAAGGGATGCGGGCGCTTATGAAAGATGTATTCCTTACCAAAGAATCGAGCGATGTGCGCGGACTACTGCTCGAAATTTTGGGTAGGAAAAATATCACGAAATATTATTCAATTATTTTCGTAATCCTTTCGCAGTATATTTCTGATTCGTCGATTGTGGGAAGTAACCGGATTGAAGTGGTTAAGGTGTTGTGGCACAACCTCTCGCAAAGTGATTTCAAATCAATAGGTTTTTCATCAATGCCGATTCTGGCAGTGCGTACCATCCTATCAGATGAATCCATACCGAAGGATGATCGTCATGACTTGGCTGTCCAGATTATTCGGACAAGAGATCAAAACGCCGGACTGATCGATGAGATTCTTGCTCCATATGCCGGTAAAGGTACACTCGCACGTATCATGCATGAAGATATCCCGATACAATCACGCCCACATCTATTATATGCATTAACATTAAGCGAAAACGCCAGTGCGATAGCCAATGCGCTCACCCTCTTCGAGAAGAGTCGTAAGCCCACGTGGCTTACGGATACAAATACACATTCGTTACTTCTGTTTCTTATAGCAAACCCCGGATTAGTTGATGTCGCATTTTCGATATTGAACCATCCTAGAATAGTCGACTTGGTTGCGATCAGACCAGACATTGGAACGGCTCTTTCTACGAGAGTGTTTATACAAAATCCCGATAATGTATTGACATTCCATCAATTGTTACAGGCAGAAACTACAACGCAAAGCGAAATTCTTCGTGCAATTTTAGGTACCGCATCAAGAGAATTTTTACAGGATCAGGGTGCGACATTTCGGGCGATAATAAATATCAATGACCCATCGCAAGGGGTCATATTGGGAAGAACATTCAATACTGCCCACGATACCATTGCACGATCAGTCGGAGGGAATCCCTCAAATTATATCGCCGTCATTGTTGAAAACGGTCAGCTCGGCATCGATAGAGTGGACAATGCCCGCATATCTCCCAAGGAACGGCGACGATTGGCGAACTATGCCGTGCGGGTGTTATTGCAGGAGGGCGCCTACCCGAATTGGACATTTGCTTTCCGTGATCAGGTACGTGAAGGGACCTTGACGCTTGCTGACGTAGCCGCAGGTAAATTAGATGAAATTATCAATCCATATGCGAAGCTTCCTCAAGTGTTTTTGGCGTATCCGATAACATTTACTTCCGCTGAACCGACAACAGAGCTGGTGGGAAATATTTACCTCTTTCAAAACCGAGAAGGGCTTACCATCACTATCCCGGACGAGGCATTTACGAATATAAAAGAACTTGCTGCACGACTGCTTCGTATGGAATTTAGCGCTGATACCAAGGTAATTGTTGAACAAGGTTTAGGTGTACGCCAGCGTGTCACCAATACCACACTCGGAGTGTTGGCGGGAACGTCTGATGACTTTGTGTATCTCGTGGGTGATACATTTGTCCGAAAAACAGATGCAGGAGAAGAAGATCTGTTAGTGGGAGCTGTGTCACGATCTCGTATCGTCTTTGTTCAGCTTGATGGGACTAACTTTGTTATGGAGCGAACGACACTGAACGATGAAATGAAAGCAGGTAAATGGCAATTTATGCTTCCTTCTCCGGAAATCTCCTATGAGACTCTTGCGACGGACAAAAAGTCGTATATAGCTGCAAGCGATCTTCGGTACGCGGGTATTGCTAAGCAACCGTTTATCGGGGTGCTGACCGTAGATGGTCGTCTGTTATGGACGACACAAACGCAAGCACACAATGTGCTTCTCCAGAAGGCTGGCATTGTCGAACCCATGACAACGACAAAGATCATTCACGGAGCAAACGGGATTTGGACGATTGGGGGGTCGCTTGCCGGGGTGCAACGACTGTTATCATATATGAGCTCACACGGATTTTTGGATAACACATCACTAGATATCACGCTTAATGATCAATCCGGCACGCATATCGTAGGGAAGCTGAAGGATTTGAGGGTAAGTAACCCGGAATTGTATACAAAAATTCAACCGGAAGAACAGCCGGTGAATCAGCCGGAACGCGATCAAGACGCACCGGTCATCGATAGCAGCTTGCGCACCCCCGCCGAGCCGATGGGCTTTGTCCTGATGCCGTTTTCTTGGGAACAGATGATCGCATTTTTCCGGGGAACTCAAACCACCGTCGTGGCCACGGCGGGTAAAGTATGGGAGTGGATCGGGGAGCGGGTGCCTGGATTTGGCGCGCCGCAGAAGGATCCGGAAGTAGATGATAATCCTGTTCCTACCCAAGGACAACCTCAGCCAGCCCCCTTTACTGCAAGCAGGCCGCAATTTGTAAAAGACCTGATTGATCAAGAATATCGCATTGCTATAAGACCCCCAGGCATAGGTATAAACAAATATCCTTTCGAGGGGAAATCGCAATACCAGTTCAGATATTTCACGAGTACCGATGTTATAGAATCAAAACTTCAAGACACCTCAAGGGTTGTACACATTTTGGATTTAGGTACCGCCGATGCTTCATTTTTATATGAATCATCACGTAGGTGGAACGATCGAGTGTTTGTGTCAGGTCTTTCTGCCTTCAACTATGCACCTGCTGACTTGCCGCGTAATACCCGATATATAACCGGTGAGGATGCACAAATGGAAACGCTTTCTCAGCGCACTACGATAACGCACGAATCGCAAGATATTATCTTTGCCAAAAATACGTTAAATTATGCCGTCGACCCACTCGGCACATTGTCTGAGCTTTTTGAGTTATTGAAGCCGGGAGGTGTTATCGTTGTTGAAAACTCCAGCCCACAGACGAGTATTTCGGGGCTTACTTCAACGCAGTATGGAAGCATGATCGCATGGATGAATATGCAGGGTTATTGCATATATTCAAATTGGTCGTATGATGCGACAATCGGTACTATTCACATTGATAGTTTTATCCTTCTTAAAACGGAGGCGTTGCCCCACTTGATTTGGCCACTTCAGTATGTGCAACAGAAAACAGCTCCTAATCGCTCAACAGTTTCATATGGACTGGATCCAAATATTCCATTTTTACAAAGTCCACCGACACTATATGGGATGGATAGGATGGATTATTATGCCATGTTACTCGGACGGTTTGGTATTAATGTGACGCATGATAACTCATTTACTCCGGAATCTCATATCCAGTCGTTACTATCCCAATTGGAAATCGAGAGAAAACGAATCACCGCAAATGTATCATTATATGACCGTGCTGCCGCAGAAAAAAACATTACTTCACTAATGGGTCGGATAGACCAGCTGCTAAAGGTTTTACATCCAGATTGGACTTCAGAAACTCTGCAGCAATACAAAATTGATCATGGCGTTCAAAATCGTCGTATAGATCCAATGGAAGATAAGCCTCAAGTGCAGATTGATGAGAGTGCAAAAGAACAAGCGCGCGGAGAAAACGATACATCATTATTACGAAATTCGAACGCGGGTCAGGTGGATAGCGCTATACAAGTGAGTGATCTGGCCTCACGCACGTCCGGTATACGAATGTTAGTTAGGCGCTTTATCAATGCGCTTCGACGCGATTGTGTCGCGATAGCGCCATCGAATACTGTTTATGCAGTTGATGGTGAACCAGGGTGTGCACTTCCCGATATGTCCTTTTGGAAAGCGGTACGATACGGCAGTTCTAATGGCGTCTTGGGCTCCACCATGAAGGAATGGTGGGCCAAACAGCTCGCGGTAAATCTGCCATTTGGGCAGGTAGATACGGGACGCGCGAATATGGCGAGTATCGTCCGCTCTGTTGCGGAACAATCATTATTAGAAACTCCTATACAACCAGATGATGTGCGGGGCATACAGAAACGTGCAGAAGAAATTATCACCACATTGGGGATTACAGATGTTGGTATACAGCGACAGGTATACGATATTGTGCAAGGTGAAGTAGCCAAGCCGAATCGCATATCATTGTTTGATCTTGTTGGCGCGATGCAGGGTCATACTGGGGAAGAAATTGCAGCAGCATTGCGTGAAGGAAAACGTAGCATTCAATCACTTATTACCGCGTCGTCGAAAGCTGCGATTACTACTGCCAGGTCAGTCATACGTACACTCGCATTTCATCAGTTTGCGAATTGGGATACACGTCCGATCATCGAGCTTATTCTTAACGGTATAGATACTGAAGATCGGTACATATTCCGTACGGGCGAACAACTACAGAAACGGGTAGATGTAGAACTTGAGGACGGATATGCACGGGTCAGGGATTTCGGAGAGGGTATAGGGTTGGAGTGGTTATATAACCTGTTAAACGCCGGTGAAACAGGAAACCTGGAAGAAAGCGGTACGATAGGCAAATTTGGGGCGGGATTTAAGTCGATTTTTGTATATCTGAAACGTCCTGAGGATCGGGTTGTGTTTCGTACGGTGACACCTGATGGACAGGGTGAGCGATGGGAATTTGGGGTAGATGAGAATGGTGAGATTTGGTACGTGCGATCAGCACTCATCCCATCTGATATCGAGCGTATCGGCCGAGGGTCTGAGTTGGAAATATATTCAAGAGATATACATTCAGAGGCGGTTTCCGCAGATATACAAAAAACACTCCAGCATGTCGAATCGGCGGATATATATGTACAGATGAATGGAGCAGCTCCACAACGCATAAATGCACAGAACGGGGTAGATGTTTTGGGATCCGTGAGTGTGAATGAAGTAGTGCCTGATAAATATATTGTTCAGCCGGCTATACAGCTAAAGGTAGATACGACGACGGGATTAACGCAAAAAGGCGAACGGACTGAGATAAAGCTCACCGTTAATGGTGTGTACTTCGATTCGATATATGTGGATTCAGTCGGAGAACCAAAACTGTTTATTTTGGATTTTCAAAAAGACTTTTTGTCGTATTCGCGGGATCGTGGCGTGCCGTACCCGAACGCATTGACGATGAACGTGATGAACACACTCGTGAAAAACATGCTGCGTTCTCGTCCGAACGAGCTCCTCGCACACGCGAATGTTCTCTACGAGGCCTTTGAAATAATGGTGAAGCGCGCTCCCGCTAGTGCTCTTGAGGAGGGTACGAATCCAGTTATTGAACTTGTACGTATCGTTCAAGACTATGTTGTTTCGCTGAATTCCGATATCCCTATTTTTATGGATGATCCTGAATTGCGTGGCATGACAAAGGGAGCAGGCTACACGTACTTACGACCTGAGTTTCTCGAGAACTCCTCGTATATACCAGCTGAAATGCAGGATGGGCAATATCCTCATGTGGTATATGTTTCATTTGACGGTGATGCGAAACGATTTGCCCATGTAACCAACGATGGGTACCTGTTATTGGATCGTTCATTAAAAAGTGTCATGAGTGATCCAGAACAGCGAAAAAATATTCTTCCGGTATTGCAGGCTATCGTGGATACTCATGCACATGTCGATGGTCGGAATCTGCAAGATAGATTTATCCTTCCGGAGATGTCTCAAGCGGAGCGTGCATTTGATGATCGAACTGAAGTAGAACAACCTGATTATGCTGACCGGCTCCGAGTGTTAAGTACTGCACTGATCGAGAAACGAAATACCGCCACTACACGTATAGAATATATGCGCTGGCATCATGCGCTTTTAGTGATTGCATCGTATGGCACAAACATTATCCCGACGCTTTTTAAGCAAGATCATCATCTCGGCGAAATAACGTTTGCTCTGAAGCCAGAAGATATTATTTCTATCGTAGAAGCTATTCCGTATGATCAAAAAGGCGAGCCTATGCCTCCGCCGCTTTCTTTACAAGCGGATCAGATTGTTTCAGAGCTTACCTCAGGTGTGGATACAAGTTATGGTCAAATATGGATAGATGCCATCCATACGCAATCCGATGCCTCGGTTCAGATGGAGCTTTATCGGTACTATATATATCGTTCCATACGATTTCATCTTCAGAGAATCCAATCAACCGATTCGGTTGGGTTGTCACGTATAGATTTTGCGCCGGGACCGGTTTGGGAAAACATTATTCGATCTGCACAGCAACGATTTCCACGATTTGATAGCCGTTATACAAAAATCAATGCGACGCGTGGTGAGTTCGATCCAGATCCGATTCTGATGTTGATTTCCCTCATGGAGGGATCAGATGACATTCAGTATTTGAAGTCACCATACGTTTCTCTAAATCATTTTGTGGATGTTTTGAATCTTGGCAGCAATTATGCTTCATATTACAAATTTGTTCGTGCGAACCTTATCTATGCGCTTATTGAAAAGCGTGCAGTGGATCCGGATGACCGTGATTCGATCCGGAAGGTGTTTGAAGATGTAGACGGCATGTTTGAAGAATTGTTGGGCGGTAAATCAAAAGAGTACGTTGAAGAAACGCTTACTGCCATGAATAGAACGGTTCTGGCGAATGGGAGATTGGGACAGATTCAAGATGCGCTCTCTAAGCGAGGAACGCTATCTATGGATATTCTTCCGTATATTCATTTGCTGTTTTCAGATATACCGGCATTTGGTGCACAACCTGAGAATGCGATACGTACGCAAAAAGAAAAATATCGCAATGCGATGTATCTTTCTTCCATCGTGCTTGCAAAAAATAGCGATGCAGAGACCGAAGCTGCGTTTGACGCGGCGAAGACGGTTGACACGGTGCAGGATGTGATTTCAAGTATGCAGTCGAAATATCCAGCCGAGAAAAAAGCGGAGCTTATTACTCGCGCGAAAGCGTCTATAAAACGAGCATACGAACAAACTGTTGATGACTTTAAGTTCCTCCAGGAAGTGGTCACAAATGCGTATGAGGCAAGCAGAAACAATGCCACCACGCCAACCTATTCGGTCACGAGCTGGTTGGAGGCAGATTCACGTTTTGTCCTATCTATGCACGATGAGGGTGTGGGAATGGATACAGAAACGATTATGGGGTCATTGCTGCAACCAAATGTATCCGGTTGGATTTCTGAAAATTTACATTTTGGACACGGATTCTTTACGTTATTTCGGCTGGGAGAAGAAGTGAGGCTTCGCACAACAAAAGACGGCAAAACACGCACACTTATTTTGACACCAGTGAAAGATGGAGACAGATTGGTAGATGTCCGTATTGTCGTAGCGGAACGCGATGCTAAGGAAGGTGAGCGCGGTACGACGATCGAATGGGTGACATCGACGGAAAATCCCGGACTGTTTGCATCCAAACTGTGGTCACGTGTCGGGCAGTATGTCGGATTTTTTGATCCGAATAAGATGAAGCTGTCATGGAATGGAATGCAGGTGAATCAGGGTGTGGAAGTATTAGCAACGGCACGGCATGAGAGTGGAGATGAGGTATCTATTCTGCGTTCCGCAGGTGAGCAGTCGTTTAACCTTAATCAATTATATCTACGGGATGCAGATGAAAGCTTCACACATTCATGGCCAAACATCGTGACATCTATCCTTACCGGGCATGGCTTTACGTTAAATATCGATTCTGCGGATGCCCAAAGGTTGGAAGGTGGAGGTGATTTTGTAGGGAGGGAAACAAAAATACAACAGCTTAAGCGCAGCATAATTCAGGTAGGTATTCAAGCTGCAGCAAAACTGTTTGTTGAAGGCACTATCCAAGCCGAATGGCTTCCGAATGATGTCATAAAAGAGGCTGAACAGTATAAAAAGAAGATACATAAAGCAATTGCCAACGATGCAGCATCCCTTGCAAAAGGTGCATCTATTTCCGATTGGAGCCGGTATAGTGATGGAGCATCTGCAAATGAAAATACGATGCTTCTCCTTCTTTCCATTCCGTCGATAGAGGTCGATGGAATACGGTATTCATGGTTTGATGCTGTGATTCGTGGAAAACAAGATGCTGAATTTTTGGCCGTATTACCACAATCACTTCGTGATGAAATAGGTGTGAACGCGCTGCGGGAAACTATGCAAACTGAAGAGGGTGAAGAAGAGGTGATTGCGTATGGCCTGCTCGAATCGGATCCAAGCCTATTGAATGATGGAGAGACGAATGCTGAAGCAATGCGAGCGTGGCAGACAGCGGCAGCACTCTATCTACGAACCGTGGATCAGGCCCTGCAGATTCAGAATGAGTATGTACAGGAGTTTTTTGTTAAATCGGACAAATCAATTGCACACGCATATGATCGATTAACGAATATCTCATGGAACCTGACACAGATTTATCCGATGTTGGAAACTATGCATCGGTTGCTGGGTGCGACAAAAAATGAAGCCGGACAATGGAAAGATGCACAAGGAAATGAGATAGCTGAGTCTGTCATTTTATGGATGTGGAACAATTTGATAGATGTCACCACTCACGAGCAAATTCATATATATCGAAAAGAGTCTGAACAGGCATGGACGCATACTCCGGAGTTTTACAATCAGCACCTCGATTCGCTTTCCATCTTATTAAAGCTTTCCGCACAAGGGAAAGGCGTTAATTTGGATCAAATGGTGACCGATCTGCAGAAACAATATAAAACAACCACGCCATTTGATGTCCCTGAACGGTTTAAAGATACCGGTGATACAGGGCTCTTTCCAGCAGAGCCGCTAGGCTGGGTTTGGTTACCAATTTCATGGGATCAGATTGAAACACTGCTCCATAGAGTGCAGGACTGGATCCTTGAGCGGGTGAATCAAAATGGTACCCGGGGGATTAATATCCAGGATGCAAATAGGGAAGTGGCACCAACTAACGTGTCCACGGCGAAATTAGAAGAGGAAATTCAAGCATATTATCGTGAGTATTCACTGACTGATCGCACGGATACGAAGCGGTTGATGGCGTTGTATGAACGTCTTTTGTCACATCTTTTAGGTCCTGATGATACTGTGATATATCCGTTTATGGGTACAGACACACTGATAGCTGCACATGCTCCGACGTATTGGCTCAATGATGATGTGCAGGACTACGTGCGCGGTGATAGGTTTGTTCGTGCGTCATTTGATGCTAGTACTGCCGAGCGCTTGAATAGTTCAGCCAGGCAGCAGCTACAAAATAGAGATCAGGCGTTATCTGCAACGGATATAGAAAATTATCGAGCTATACGAGAATCAATTGGTAACAAACCGGTAACGTTTATATTGAAGGGATTTACATTCGCGAATGGAAGTCTGGTTGACCCGGACGAATTATTACGAAGGATAGTATCTCAAGTTCTGCGTCCAGGAGATAGAATTATTGCACTTACTGAGCTGGATGCAGAAATACTTACACGGGTAACACAAGGGAATTCAGATATAGAACACTCATTGGTACTGCCTATTGAGGAAAAATTACATCCGAACGTGGCCTTTGTTGAAGAAAGAGGGTTTTATTTCCCAACAGCAGTACGTATGGGTACGGTGAAGGAGAGAGTGCAGCAAGGAGTAGGGTCACCAGTTGTACAAGATGAGCCTGTGCAATTGAACGCTAGTGTCGTACAGCGAGAAAACGAGACAGAGAAACCTAGATCTTTTGAGTCAGCACAATTTGGAATACTTTCGCGTATACGCTTTGCACTGAGTAGATTGTATATACAATTTATTCATCGATTATTGCCAACCAAGTTCATTGAACAACGCGCAGGGGCGCTATATACATCCGCGCAGGCAATTACAACACTATCTAATATTGTTGGAATAGATGAGCAAAAACTTCGTACGATAGCTCAACAAATTGCTCTTGATTTAGAGCGAACACATCCTATTGTGGTGCAAGCGACTCTGCTTAGGATAGTGTCACAACGGCAGTTTTTTAGGAATCCTGCAACAGTCTATACCGATGCATACAACCCAGCTATAGAGCGTCTTGCAAGACGTATAAGTGAGATTGCGCGATATGAGCTTAATATTACTGATAAAACAGCCGTGGTTCAGGAAATGCTCGCGTTGCTGCAGTCGACTTTCGACGGTATTACGCCACAAACTATCGGTAGGCGTGTAGATATGGGAATCGTGTTGATTCAAAGTATTCTCCAGGTGCGCAATACGAAAGACGTGCGGGATATGTTGCGGGAAATGATCAAGACCTCCCGATTTTCTGAAGTGAAGCGGGAAACACTGAACCAAATGTTAAATGTTCGTTTTTCGGAAGAAGAGATCGTTTCCTACTTACCACGATTGAACGACGATGAGAAACAGTTAATGGCACAGAACTTTTCTGATAAGGCATATCGAGAAGTATTGGCTTCACTGACGGTGGAAGAATTGCGGACAGTGGATGAACGTGTGCGCGGAAAAGACTTTATTGGCTCAATTGGTATTGAGCGCTCGGATAAACTTCTTGTCGCATGGCGGCTACACTTTTTACCGTTTGGCACACTGCATAATGTTGATTATAACCAGCAAACCTTAACCATGGGGATCATTGACATGGGTCGTTTGGTTGATGCGCTACGACTGATGCCTTGGTTCAAGCGACCAACCCGTTTGATCGGCACAACAAATTTACAGATGGCCATGTTTGCTATACAGACTCTTGGCTTTCGGTTGGATGATTTACTAGAGGTCGAAACGCCGCAAGGGGTGCTATATGACATCGATGCGCTTATTTACATATATAAACATCCCGAGTTATACAAAGATCCTCGATCGGTAAATATCTCTATTTCGACCGGTGAGTTAATGCGGGTGTGGAATAGCAACCCATTACAGCGGTATCTTTCACGCGCAGTACGAAATGAGCGGGCAAGCAGATTGACTGCCATTATGGCCGAAACTGTAGGAGTGGATGCTGAAATTACCCGGCAGGCTACCCGTGTAGCGATTGATGAGCAACAAACGGAAAATGACCAGCAAGAGCAGGTACAGGAAAATAGACCAACTTCGCTGCCTACAACACCGCTTAATCAACTACCAAGAGTTCGCATTGACCAGTTGACTGCGGAAACACAGGATCAGGATGTTGTCACAGCCGGTAAGACCCGGGAAGCACTCGAGCAGCCGCAAGCGAGAGATACGAAGTCGAAAGGGGAAGTGTTGTCGAAAGCAATAATAGACACGTTTACCAATCCCGACTGTTATGCCATGAGGAGTGAGTATGCGGTTTTTGCTGCTGAGACGACCCGCGATGGTATATGTCCCACATGGGGAAGGTCACCAAGAAGGGTAGTGCGCGGTATCAGAAATAGAAATGAACGGGAGCAGATGGAGGCAGACGCCCGCCGTTATGTACGCATGCTCGTATTGTCGGTGCCGCCACTTGGCTTTCTCGTCGATGGGGCACTAAAAGCGGGAATATGGTACATAACCGCTCCTCCTCCACCACCACCACCGGTAGTATCACAGTGTACGTTGGGTTCGTGTGCCGAAAATGGACTGTGTCCTGCGGGTCAGCAGTGTAGTGCCACTGGCTGTTGCACGCAGTTGCCGTCGTACGAAGATTTTGTTTGTTCGGTGGACGGACAATACCTGCTCAAGCGTACAATGATGGCCCCCGGAGGTTTTTCGATTGATGTGAACCAGTCGTTCCGGTGTCTGGACGGGTGTGTGAATAATGATTGCGTGCAAAAAGCGCAGATGGTGTTTCCTGAAGTGTGTACCGAAGAAATGCGGCGGACCCCGATGCTTTATGGATTTGATAGTAACGCGGGGGTGATGAATTCATGTCTTGTTATCGACGAACAGGCGACAATGTCGTATTACCGTGAATTTACTTGTAGCGCTGATGGATCATCGGTAGTGGAGCGGTCCACCGGAAACGTGGTACGGACGTGTTTAGGAAACCAAACATGTAAACAATCAGGGGATATTGCTGATTGTTTGGGTCCGGTAGGGTATGTGCGTCCGCAAAGCGCGGTTATCGATATGGTATGCCAAGGGAATGACGTATATTTATTTGATTCAGACAAACAGGCTGCTATCCAGCAGGTTGCCTCCTGTCCGGTGCACGGATGTCAGCAGGGTGCGTGTATAGCCTATGAAGGAGAGCGTTGTGACCGCTACGCGGTACCAGGAGCATTGGATATAAATGCGCACGTCAGTGTCGACGGTATGCCCATAAGCTGTAACGCTGAAGGGAATGTAACTATTACCGATGGGTTAAATAAACGCGCGGATGTTATTACCGGGGTCAATAATATTAAAAATCAGGTGTATGACGCATTGGCGTTGCTTCCTCCCGGATTTCTCAAAAAAGATTTTGAGATAGTCGTGTATCCTTCCGGTATTTTGTACGGCGATGACCCCAGTTGGCAGTCTTTTTGGCAGCTGTTACGGGGGAGCGGACGGGATAATATCGGAGGCGTTGATAATAATACATTCCCGTACCACCGGCGTATTTTACTTACGGAGCAGGCGCCGGAGCTCATGACGTATGCGGTGGTACATGAAGTGATGCATGCGTACGCCGTGGACCAATTAACTATTCCGGTGTTTGTACCGCTTGCAGGATTTTACAATATGTTTTCCGTAGGCCAGCACACTAACACGCCGGTCGGGTTCCATTCCATGATAGGGTGTAAGCCGGACGGGACCTACGATGGGGCACCGTTTAGCGATTACGAAAATCCCGACTGCGCGGAAGAGTTTGCGGAAGAGGGGGCGGGTTACGTGTTTAAGGCATGCGAACTCAAGGCATATAACGAAGACCGGTATAATTACTTCAAAAATGAAGTCTTTGAAGGGCGCGAATATCTTCCGCCTCAAGGGTGTGTTAACTGAACAAACACTTCTTCATCCTGGATAAATGAGAAGAGATATTCCCGGTCAATAGCATGTTGTGTCCGGTAAGCAGTTATCGCATTTTGTTTCAGATGTTGTTCATACGCCGTGAGATGAATGCGTAGTAGCGAAGCGCTACTTGGAAAGGGAAGAGCAGTATCGCTGTGGACGATGTAGGTGAGGAGTTGTCCGCGGTACGCGGTCTTTTTTATTGCATCATCAACAAATTGGCGGGTAATTCTATGGTCAAGCGCGGTATCCTGTATATCAGGAACGATAATATATGCTGGTTTGGTGCGGAGTATGGCTGCCGCAATGTCATTGGTTGCTGTAGTGTTGGTATACGAACTTCCGGTTTCTGGGGAAGCAGAAAGACCGGTGTACCGGCTGGGAAGGGGCGCGTTACCACGGGTGTTGTAGACCTCTTCAAGAAGTCCGTCCGGATAACCTAAAAAGGTGATGTTCCGCGAAGGAAGTCCGAGGATACCCATGGCACGGTATTCTTCTTTTTTGCGTGCGTTACCCAGCCGCAGATGATCAGTAGTGGTGACCAAGGTGACCGGTTTTTTGGATAGATAGGCTGCGGCACTCGCGTATGCTTCACCGTTTGTCAGCTCGAGAATATGGACTGATTGTCCTTTGGAAATAGCCTGTTGTATGAATCCGGCACAGCAAAGTGTCGCATCATCGGGGTGGGGAGCAACAATAAGTATATCGGCAGATTGAGGAGGATGTGATGGCCGGACGGCAGGGGAGACGCTGCCCGCAAAAAGCGCTACGCACAGCAGGAAGTACCGCGTGTTGTATGGCATAAACGTGTTATTGTCGTTTTCTCCGCGCGATGACAAAGAGTAATAGTAGCGTCATGACGCCAACTCCGGAAAGCAATTTTTTGGTGAGTGTTGGTGTGTATGAAAACGTGACCGTATGTTCGCCCGGCTCTTCCATCATAACTGCGGTATAAAACGGAAATACCGCAAATGGTTTTACCCGTTTTCCGTCTATTGTTGCCTGCCATGAGGGGTGAAAAGTTTGCCGGAGGATAATCATACAGGACACACAACGCGTGGTGTTTGCCACGGTCGCGTTAAATTCTATATCATCCGTGCTGTTCTGGCTGATTATGCGCGGCGTAGTGCCGGGTGAACTCTGTGGGCTCATATAGCTGGGCACTTCGGTAAACAGATTGTGTAACGAACCATCCGGCACTTTATACGTCGCTTCATCGGTCATACGGAAGTTGGGTAGACCCGTGGAGCGGGGATAGTCGCGGTCAAAGGTGAGTTCAGGGTACAGAAAGTTGCCTGGCGCATCAGAGTGCATCCACAGTCTGATGAGGCTCCGGAAGTCGGATTTATCGCTGGAGACAATCGCTGGTTTTACGCCAGTGGTTATATAGCCAAATACAGCTTCGCCCACTCCCGATGTGGGCGTGGCTACCTCGTAGAGTTTCCATGTCTCTCCAGCCTCTAAGAGCTTCCAGAACGGCTGGATATTTTCAGATGGGAGATTGGTCGGGGTTACCACATACCGGACGTTATAGAGCGCGTAGTGAGCTAGTTTGTTTTCAGAAAAGTATTGTTCGGTATCTGAGTTCGGCGACCATGTTTCCGGGAGCCAAAGAATAACCGGGATGCCGTACGTCGAAAGGTACATATACATTGGGGTTTCCGCGACGCGGAATTCTTTACCCCATCCACCACCGCGCCCCGCAAACACTCTCCCGGGTTTTTCTGATAGTCTGTGGTTGATCGTGGTGAGTAGCAGGGTGATGTCTGATGCCTTGTTGGTGTAGTGTTCGTTGGCGCGGGAAATCAATATATCGTTGTGTGATGCATACCGGAGCGTTTGGGGGAAGACGAGTATAACGAGAGCGATGAGAATAATAAAATGACAACATAACAAAGTAACAAATTGACGGCGAGGCGGAACGTATAAAGTGCTTATTTTTGTTAGCCAATCGGCACCCATTGGGATAAGAAAAAGCCCGGCAATGTGCACCCCGACAATAAACCGCGAGATGTGGAAGTCATCCATACCAGGAATAATGTTGAGCAACCCTCCCCAGGTAGTGCGGCCAAAATACATGAGGAGCCAGAACATAAAAAGAAACGCAAACGATGCATAGTGAGGAGAGGTAAGTGCAGAAAAAATACCAAGAAATACAAATGCGGTGAGGATGGGGAAGCGCCCAAAGTCAAAGAGGTCGCCATTAAATAAATTTTTGAGCACTTCGCGATATCCGAAGGAATCGAATTTCCATATGCCGTCCCAGACGGAGATGTTGTGATAATTGCTATCTTTCAGGACCGGAAGGATCCAGTAACCAAGCAAGAGTCCAACAATGCCAAAAACGATGAACATCTTTTTGATGGCGATAAATAGGTTATGTGCCGTTTCGTTGTTCCATTGATTGGTGAGTATGGATTGTATAGATGGGCTAATTGCTAAAATACCGATACTTAAAAATGCAATGATACCCAAGCCTAAGTGCCCCGCGGTGGTTAATCCAAGGAATATCGCGGTAAAGAAAAGATCATGTTGTTTTGTCTTGCTGGTAGACAGCCGGAAAGCGTAAGCGAGTGCGAGCGGAAGCCATATCATGGCAAAGAGCTGGCTTGTGAGGCCATAACCCCGCCAAAGAAAAGATGGAGGATCGATGCCGTAGAGTCCGTCAGTAGACAGGTGTGAAGCAATTATTGCTCCTATGCCTGCCGTCAGTATCGGTAGTCCGACGATGCGAAGCGCTACAAATAATGAGAGGGGAAATAGTGAAAGCAGTAGGTAAATCACCCAGTGATAATACGTAAACAGTGATATTGGCAGACCGGTTGCTGATAGGAGCCGGAAACCCGCCACAATGATGATTTGCGGAAGGTGCGAGTAGTAGTACGGGAGGTTGTACCCCTGTGCCCAGTTTGGTACCCAATGATCGGTAAGGTAAAACATCATGCAAAACGGCGCAGTTATGCCAGAACACTTTTGTTGTGCATAAGACCATATTTGGTTTGTTCTGTCGACCAAAGCGAACTGGAATGTGTTATCGTTTGGATCGGTGAGCGCGGTGGGCTCTGCGCGATACATCCATAGGTTAAACCCAATGGCAAACAACACCAAACAAAGACCGATTATTTTTTCGTAAGGCTTCATATGTCTACAATTAACTATTAGCTATTTACCAGATGCTGAAAAATTCTCATATGTTATGGCCAAAGGATTGGGTTTAACCAATCGGTATGATCATCATAATTGTTATCTCCCGCGTCTGTGGTTACCAACCATAAGTGGCGTACGCCGGTGATATTCACTTCGGCATGCCTTGGAAGGTCAAAGCGCCCCATGGGTTGTGACCGGAAGAGTAGTGTCCCGTCCCCGTAAATTTCGAATATTGCCGATGCTTTGGTGCCTGCTTCGGTGTCTATACCGTAATCTACCGTAAACCGGGTAAATTTGCCCGCGATGTCAAAGACATGCTTTGAGTTTGCGTGCGTGCCAATGCCGTGCTTATAGAATAAATATTGTACAGAAAGCCGGGTCCATTTGTATGGGCCGCCAAATGAGCTTTGCACGGATTTATGTATCTGGCGTGTTCCATATGCCTGCTCACTGATAAAAGGCGATAGGGCGGTGAGGAAGATTGGCTTTTTTTGGATAAGCGGCAGATTGAGATACACAAGTGATGAGGTAAGAATGACAAACACAAAGAGCGCTGTACGACGTGACACTGCTGAAGAATGGATGATCGCATATAAAAATAGGAAAAATAATCCGAGCTGGATGTATGCGGTGGAAAGGGTAAAAAATGGTTGTGTGAGCATTGAGAGCAACGGGAGCCCGTTTTGCGGGTAATTCACCACAAGGGCAGTGTGCAAATTGTAGAAATAACATACGGAAAACACGATATAGGCGATACCCAGTAGCCGTGTCCGCAGCATGACGTACTTCGATCCTGCTTGCGTGATGAAAAAGGGTGTCCACAGCAGGAGGAATACCGTGAGGGGAAAAGCGTATCGGTCATGTGATTGCGTCTGGAAAAGAAAAAATGCCGAGTTTGCGATGATGAGGCTCTCGATAAATGTTTGTAAGACAGGTGACGCCTGTGTTTTTGTTTTATCCAGCAGTTGGCGGGTTACCGCAAGCAGGTACATAGCGCTAAATATCATGAGTCCAACGGTTTTTGCGTTGAGTATGCCAAGCACGGTAAGCTTGTCGGAGGTTATAAGCCCTTGCGCTCCGGACACAATCCACCAGAGGTTGTATGCCATCAGGCTCATCCATGGGAAGTAATCGTAATTTTCAGTAAGCGACGCAAGCACCCGGTCGGCGTTTTTGGAGAGTATAAATTCTATATTCAGACCAAAAAATCCGAGGGTGGCACCACCAATTGCAGCTATCAGCCCGGTATAGCCCAGGTATTGCCATATAAAGAGGAAAAATATCGGTGCGTAAATGATGTTTTGGAGCTTGGTCATCATAGCGAGCATGAATATGACCCCTGCCCACATCGGTTGTTTTTTGAGTGCCAAAACCACGGCACACAAAAAGATACATACGCCCAGCGAGTCAACCTGCCCCCACCACGCGCCGTCCATGAGGGAGATGGGGTTTAGTAAGTACATCACCGCAAGCAATTCGTAAAAAGTGAGGCGGAAGAATGATAATTTAACTTCAGGGAAGCCAAATCGCCGGCTGGTAGAGTGAGTGTGCCTGCCGATGTACAGGATAATGGCCGCAATGCCGAAATCCGCCAGAATAGGCAGCATTTTGCTGATGGTCAAAAACAATATATTGGTATTGCTCCAGAATTCATGGAAATTATGCGGATCCGCAAACAGCTTATATACCCACACCATAGCGCCTAATGTGTAGGTAAACGGAGTGGGGTAATTATTGTTGGTGAGTTTCATCCCTTCTACCGCGCCATAATCGACGGTAGCGAGCCCCCACGATTTCCAAAACGAGATATCCGCCTCAAATCCCGGGTTAGGGATAAGTATAACCCTGAGTAACAGGGCGAGACCAATACACAGCAGTAATCGGGTCTTGTGTGACACTCTCTTATCATACGGGAAAACGCGGCGTTATGAAATTACTTTGTGGTGTCTTTGGGGAGAACCGGGTTTTTTTCCCATTCGTATTCCTGCCGGAGTTGTTCGAGTCGCGTGTTTAAGAGCGTCTGGATTTCAGCCAGAGTGTGAAATGTTTTTTGGAATTGGGATTCGCTTGGTGCCGGGAATAATGGTTTACCATCCGGTCCCGTTTTTGCGAGTACTTTATTGATCAGTTCGTTTTCAATGCCGATATTTTTTTGTGATTTTCCTTGTCCCAGCCGGAAATTGTATTTATAGACCGCAATAGTCAGTAATTGATCCAAATCATATCCCAACGATCCCGCGATACGCTTTAAGTATTCGTTGTATTCTTCCCAGAAATATTCATCGAGCGTAAGAAGATGGGAAATGTTGTATACCACGTCGGCTATTTCAGAAAGCGGAGCGACCGGAGATGGTGGAAGCGTGTTGTTTTCTTTACTTTGGATGGTCATGTCAAACCAGTGGGAAATGGAGCTTAATGCCTCCGGGATTTCCGCAAACATCGGTCGCGGGTGATCCAAATGCCGGGTATGAATAAGGTTGCCGTCAAAGTCACGGGCTTCGGTAACGTCTGATTTGGGGCCACCGGTCAAAAACATGATTTTTGCCTCAGCGCGTACCTGCGGCATATTGTATGGTTCACGGAGGAGCCGGTGTTCCTCTTTGAGGATTTGATCGGAGAGCCAGTAGCGTTTATCGTCGGGTGTCATCGCGTCTATGCGAACGTGATAGTGAAGCTCACTGAAGTTAGGAGCGTGCGGATTTATGATGTCCGGTCCCGGTCGAAACTCGGCAGTAGTCATTTCAATACGAAAGTGTACCATACTATAGGATTATAAATCAAGTAGGCAACAAAGGCCTATTCGACCACGTATAAAATCAGGGTTTTTGAGGCTGTTGTGCGTTTGAGAAAGGGGAGCGAAGCAAAGTGGGCAATTTCTTGTGGCGCGATTATATGGGTGATCCCGGTAGTGCTGAGAAAAGACCGTAGCTCATGGCCGGTTAACGCCCCGGTAAACACCATGTTCGCGTTTTTGTCTTTTTGCTCCGCTTCGATCGTGAGGAGCGGATGTCCGTGGTAACTTCGTTTGCCGGAAAGCGCCGGAAATACCAGGTTATACGGTGGGGAGACCAGGAATATATCACGTGAAGAGTGCGTTGCGCCAATTTCCCGGAAGAAGCGGTACTCCGACGCCGGAAGATACTGGTATACATTGTTGGCGTCAAATGTGCTTACGAGCTTTATTGTTTTTTGATGATTGGGCAGCAAGGTGAACGAGAGTATTGCGACGAGTAAAACGCCCATTGTCCGTACAATTATTTTTTTGTGTGCCACGAGACTTTCTATGCCTGCCGCGGCAATAACCGAAAGCAGGAGGATAGTGAGGGGAGAGAGTACCCGCGCGTTGGATATACCGATATACGCAGGGATAGGCGAGAAAAATAGAAGGATAGGGAAAAAAGCGAGTGCGGCACTTAGGTATCTGCTGTACGTTTTTGGGGTCATAAAAAACGGCACGGCAAATAAGGAAAGAAGCAGTATGGGTCCTGTGGCAAGGATAAAGTGTTCCAGGGTAAGCACGTTTTGCTCGCCAGCTTCCCACAGCTTCAACTGAAGAAACGGCAACGTGCGGAAAAGCGATGTTATATAAAGGAGTGGTGCCACACCCGAAGCGGAAAGCAGGATGAAAAGCGTGCGGACAGATTGTTTGCGGTAGGCTGCAGTCGCTACCGCTGTAGCCGCGATAATACCCCACAGCGCCGGTTGCAGGCTGGCAAGCACAAAGCTCGCGACGCAAATAACCAGCCCCATTCTCCACGAATACTTTTTGTACTGCACCCATTGTATAAGGCCATATAGAAGTATCATGGAGGCTGTATGAAGCATCAGTTGGTGCGGTACGCCTCCGAAACGTACCCGGGGAACCGCGAAATTGTTCCAATAGTCACCGTATGACGGCTTGCCGTCGCGGAGGACGGGGAACGCGTGAAACAATGCGAAGAAATACAGTGCTATGGTGGCAGCGCTACGGCTCCGGAGGACGGTATGAGCGAGCATGTACGCCGCGGTAAGTACTCCTGCAGTGAGTACGACGATACTCATCTGATATGCCGTAACCGGCGAGAGGTGCACAAGGGAGAACATTTTTCCGGTCAGTACGTTGCTCCAACCGATGAGCGATGGTGTTAGTTGTTCGCTGGTAAAAAGATCGATGGTAGTGAGCCACCTGCTTTCACCCTGGGTAAATTGTGAAAGGTAATAAAAATAGTCGCCGGGGTGGTGCACCGTGCCGAGGAAAACATAATCGGGTGGTGTTGCAAGGAATCCTATGATCGACGGTGCGATATTTTCGATGGTGGCAAGCAAAACGATGGTGGCAATAAGGAGGGTGTACACGATTACCATCGTATCATTTATCTAAAAGCGTTGGGTGTTCGGGAAACGGTAATGACAGATTGCCGCCGTTATTCGGATGAGCGAATTTTGCGCCTAAATATGACAGCTCTCTTGTATTCTGCATGCGCTGCATGCTGATGCCATGGGTCAGGTGATGAAGAGCGCTGCTTACCCAATCAACGATCGTATCTTTGTTCCATGATCTCGGCGCGATGGCATACACATTGCCAGTGAGGTCAATATGGACACAGCTCGTACCGTGATTACGTACGGCATTGGGATGATCTCTCCTTTTTCCGAATGTAATGGAAACGCCGGAAGGTTCAAGCGGAAGAATACGGGTAATCGCCGCGCTGACCGCAGTACCTGATTTTTCGGATTGTATGATATACGCATAGCGCTGCTTGGCTCCGGTTATCATGTTAAACGATTGTATGTGGGTTTCTGTGCCCGTATGGTCGCGCGCAAGAAGAACGGCCGGATAATGATAGTAGTCGCGGGGGTGGAGTATCTGGATTTTTTCCAGAGGAAACGGGCGGAAATTTGGGGACTCGGTCACCAAATGAAGCGCTTTTTTACGCGACACATTGCGCATGCGAGAGAGATCGTTGCCGGTGGCGGCACTCCACGCAACAAATTCACTTGCTTGCCGTCCGAGAGCGTCAGATTGTAGACACCGCTCTTTCAACATAAGAGGGAGATTATATACTATAGGACATAAAAAGTCAAGAATGAGGGAGGGTGACGAGGGGGTTATTGCCACGAAACCGAATCTACCATGCGGTCAAACACCAAAGGCTCAAATAATCTGCCGCTCATCCAAATAATGAGATGCGGCTTTCCGGGTACTTCAAAGAACACATGGTCATACGGGGTTTTTCCCTGACTATTCCGATACGTGGCACGATAGCCTTTCAGCCCTGAACTGTTGGTAAATGCGCGTACGTTTTCGGCGCCCTCCCAAGCGTAATCCTGCCACCAGGTGGAGGCGTATTCCATGGGGTTACCGATATATTGCTCCTTCTTGAGCGTCATAAGATTTTCGACCCGGAAAAATATATTCGCGTTGGCATCAGTACCCTGATGAAAAACAGTGATAGCATCATACGGATCATCGGGGAAAACTCCGAGCGCTAGTGTTTCAGGATACATAAATGCGTAGGGGAATGTGGCTCCGGTCCGTTCCTTCCAGGTGGTGCCTGCTGGTATCTGGATTTTCCCTTCTGTTCCGGATGTATCTCCTGAGGTTGGTGTGGCGGTTGGTGTCGGGCCGAGATACGTAATGCCACCGGGCAATACCACGGTGCCCGTTTTCTGACGTGCGGATACATAGGAAAAAAATACGCCAATAAAAAGTACTGCACTAATGATGGCAGCAGGTATGATTACCTGTTTTTCTGATGAGCGTTCCATAAGATGTAGTATAAAGCGTTTCCCGGGAGGTTACCACCGCTTTTATCCCATCGGCGTACTCCGGTTATTCTTTGGGGGCTTCCCAAAATTCAGCGCCCGCAGCATCCCAGGGGAGGCGATGTTCGTCGGGTTCCGCGGGGTTAAATTGATTGTTTACAAAATAATAAACATTTGCCTTTTTTCCTGAAAAATTTGCGGCACCATGCGCCACACCGCGCGGGATGTATACGCCAATGGAATTGCCTCCTCCCAATGGGATTTTTTGGAGTGTTCCTTTGGTTGGTGACCCTTCACGCACATCCCACAGCCCGAGGAGTAAGTGTTCATCAGGCGGCACATACCACATTTCATCCTGCTTGTAGTGGAGGTGCCATGCCTTAATGGCTTTGTGATATTGTTTGCTTCGGTTCACTTGTCGCAGCCGGAAGCCCGGGATGAGTTCTGACTCACCGTGTTCATTAAGCCGCATGAGTTCAGAGAAATCGCCGTTTTCTCCCACAAAATTACGCATCTTCACGACAACGACACCTTCGATAGTGGGTTTGGGGGAGTAGTCCTGTTCGTATACTTTATCGCGGAGTTTC
This sequence comes from Candidatus Gottesmanbacteria bacterium UBA6580, assembly GCA_002433895.1. Taxonomy (GTDB): domain Bacteria; phylum Patescibacteriota; class Microgenomatia; order UBA10105; family UBA927; genus UBA927. The sequence continues at coordinate 56,775 of DJJA01000001.1, read as the reverse complement.
TGATCGATTGCTTCGTCTGTCAGGGTGTTCATAATGGGATTATCCCAAGCATCAGGGTATAAAGTCAAACATGGTTTAGGTTAGAATGGGAAATATGCAGTTAAGGAAAATGATCCTTTATTTCACGACCGTATGTTTTGTGTTGTTTTCGTTCGTGCCAACATTTTATGAGTTGTCGCGCGCGGATAAGCTTCACGCGGATAGACATTTCGAGCTTGTTCATAATTTCCCCACTGATTACAATTTTTATCTCTCCCGGATCCGTCAGGGGCTTGAGGGCCGGTGGACTGCGGTTGAGCGGTACACATCCGAGCCACATGATGGGTCGTTCATCCATGAGTTTTATATCCTTTTGGGGCAGTCAGGCAGATTTTCCCGCGTGCCGCTGCACCGGCCGGGTGATATTTATCATGTCGCGAGATTTGTGCTGGCTGTAGCAATGCTCGCAGCAGTTGCGGTGTTTGTACAAAAATCGCTTGCCGGATTGCGGCAAGACAAGCCATTTTGGGTGTTCATCGCATTTTTGCTTGCCGTGACAGCTTCATCTTGGCCGAAATTGTTGGCGGTAGTCGATACAACGATCATTCCCGCAACATTTACCAATATGCAGAGCTGGAGATTCGGGGGGTATATGTCCTGGTGGTCGGTGATGGATAGTTTGCAGCGGATTACGTTTATTCCGCATTTGTTGGCAGGTCAGGGGCTTATTATTGCCATTATTTTGTTGGTTACCCGGAAAGAAGTCGTCCGGCAAAGTAAAAACGTCGTGTTTATCGGGCTACTTTCATTTATCCTCGGTATGATATTTCCACCCGGACTGCTGTTTATCTATGTGGTTATGGGTATATGGGTCATGCTTTTGGGATGGAAACGGGAATGGATAGTGCCGTATGCGGCAATCGTTATGACAAGCGTGGCTTCTTTAGCATATCTCGCGTTGATGACGGGGGTATATCCCTGGAAACGTCTTGCAGAGGTAGACATAATTAGGCCACTTCCGTTTGATTATATTGAATATGGCAAGGCCATGGGTCCTCTGTTGCCATTGGGTGTATTGGGGCTTATTGTGGCGCTATACCGTTGGGAGACTATGCTTTTTCCTGCCGTATCTTGGGTGTTGGGATGGGGATTGCTTTTGGGGGTATTTGCGTTTATTCCACAACAGAGTCCGCTGAGGTTTTCTGAAATGATACCGCACGTACCGCTCGGGGTACTTACCGCATATCTTTTTTATGCTTCCCGGAAGTATCTTACAGCACCTATTGCAGCATTTTTTCCTGTTGTATTAGTGATTGTTGGGTTATTCCATATGTATTCTTCGTATCTCTGGCAGCGGGATTTTGTTGATCATAAAATCAGGGCAACACTGCCGTTGGTTCCCACAGGAAGTTATGTGATGTATCCATTAAAAGACTTTGTATCCGGTATGCAGTTTATTTATGATCACGGCAAAGGAAACGGTGTCGTGCTGAGTGAGACAACTGCCGGCAATTATATTCCTGCCTATATCGGTCATGTGGTATATGCGGGGCACGACAACACGGTGGCATTTGAAGGAAAAAAAGAAAAAGTGCGCGAGTTTTTTGCCGGAAATATGCACGAGACACAGGCGCGTGATTTTGTGGCCACAATCGGAGCGGCGTACATATTTTTTGGCCCCCAGGAGCGGGAAGATGGGGGAGTAAGTGATTTGAAACTGAAGTATCCGTTTTTGAAGGAAGTATACCGGAACAATCAGGTCATTGTGTATATTCCATGAGCGTATGATGATGGCTTCAATTATTGGTTTTATCCTCGTGACTGTCGTTGTATATGGTGAGGCGCTTGTGCCCGCGGCTGACATGATGATCTATGGCGATGATATCCATAGGTCATATTACTTTTTCCGTGAGTTTTTTAATCTGTGGATACGCCAGGGTATATTCCCGTGGTGGAACCCGTATATTTTTGGCGGTCAACCGTTTATCGCTGATCCCATTGTGAACATCTGGTACCCCGTAAACTGGCTATTCATATTTGTACCTCTCAATATTGCGTACGCGTGGCATACCGCGCTCCACGTTGTGTGGGCGATGACGGGAATGTACACGCTGGCGCGAACAATGAACTATTCACTATTCATCGGTAACAAACAGAAACATGAGCAGCGGTTACTTCGTATAGGTGCCTGGGTGAGCGGGGTGGTGTTTGGATTGTCGGGTTTTTTTGCCGCGCGGACATGGTCCGGGCACGTGGATGTTATCGCAGCGGCAAGTTGGATGCCGTGGGTTGTGTGGGCGATCGACATGGCGATGACAGAAGGCAATAAAAAACGGATTGCTATAGCTGCGGGAGTTTTTGCCCTCCAGTTGCTTTCCGGATACCAGACCATGGCATTCATGACAGTTATTGCCGTTGGATTTGTCGCCATTGCCCGAAGTTATGCAATAAAGCAATGGAAGCCGGTGGGGTTGGCATTGCGGGTGGGGGTTATTGGTATAGGACTTGCCGCCTTTCACTTGCTTCCCGTTTCAGAGTTTTTCCGTGCGAGTATCAGGACGTTTCAATTGCCGTATTCATGGGCATCATATGGCGCATGGAGTTTTCAAAGCCTTATACAAATGCTCAATCCGTTTTTCTTTGGCGATCAATATACCTATCAGGGTCCTGCCCCAAATTTTGGAGAACACAGCGCATTTGTGGGCGTTATCGGCTTACTACTCGCCATTGTTGGTGCGGTCGTGAGTATAAAAAATAAACGCATGGTTATGGGAGTAGCCTGTGTCGCGATAGCGGTATTTGGTGTATGGATATCACTTGCATCTCATGCCCCAATAGATATCCAGCGTATTTTGTGGGAGGTATTACCGATGTACCGGTATGTGCGGATACCAGCGCGCCATCTCATTTTAGTGGTATTGGGTTTATCTTTTCTTTGTGGCGTAGGGTTTACGTATCTGCTGGCGGCGACAAAAAAATGGCGCCAGTGGGCGGGCGTCCTCATAAGCGGACTTGTCGTTATCGAAATGGTAATGTTTGCGCGCCACTTTATCGAGCTCCGGCAAGTGCCTGAGCGCCGCCATGACCATGAGCTCGTACATATGCTCACACAGGATATTGCACCATACCGGACACTACAGAATTTTGGCGTCTGGTTACCGGCTCGCGATGCGCTGGATTTTGACAGTAGTATGTCATATGGTATTTATTCTGCGACTGGCTATAGCCCATCCATACTCCGGCCGTACTTTGAATACATAGCCCGTTCTATTGGCCGAAGCGGGGAGCAGGCGATGTTATCGCATGATGTGCAGGTGCCGTATCTGTCTGCAGCAAACGCGGGAGTTATCGATTTTTTGAATATCAAATACATTATCGTTCCTCCAGAAAACGACCCGTTTGCCGGAAATATGCGGTACAAACTTGTGTGGGACGACGACCGGAATAAATATAGATTGTACGAAAATACCACGGTGTTTCCCCGGTATTTCTTGAGCGATCCGTCATGTGGAACTGCGGATGTCACCTCGTACACCCCCAACAAAGTTGTTCTTGCTGTTTCGAGTACGTGTGCAACCACGCTCCGCAGTTCAGAGGTGTGGTATCCCGGATGGACCGCCACAATTGATGGAAAAACGGCCCGTATTGATAAAGAAAATAATGTATTCCGAACACTTTTTATACACCAAGGAAAACACGAAATCGTTTATGAGTTTCGGCCGACAATATTCCTTTTTGGTGGGATAATAAGCGTGTTGACGGGGATACTTTTGTTGCTATGGTTGAGAAAACCCGCTACGGGCGCTGACCTTTCCAATATTGGATGATGCAGGGGTCCTCACCTTGCCACCAGGGGGTTTGACGGGGAGTTTGATTATTGGTGCGGTTATCAAATATCCAGGTAAGCGGTGCGCCGTGTACGGCAATGGTGTGTGCTGGTTTGTGGTGGAGCAGATACTCGTACGCATAAAAGAACCGGTAAAAGAACGATTGGCGGTTGAGAAGGATAACGAAGTCCGACTCGTCATACCCGTATACATTGAGATTTTTGAGTAAATCCGGGCGGAGATATTGTGCCGCGACTGCCGCAGACATAACGATATGCACCTTCGCGTTTTGTGGCGCGTGATCGTTTACCCATAGGACGGCTGCTTTTTGGCTCGTGCCCCAGTAATCCAGATCATATTTGCCCATAGCGCCTTTCGCGCCGCCGACAAGTTCGTTAAAGTAACTTATTTGATAAGGATGATACCGGTATATCGTAAACAGCAGATGACTCACGGTGAGGATAAGGAGGGTAAGCGCAACGAGCCGGCTGCTGCGTTTTTTGATAAAACCATATGCTTCACTGAAGCCGATGCCGGCAAGAGCCGCAATCGGGAAAAGCACCTCTTCGAAATGACGGATACCGTCTATTACTCCGATATTCGGTACAAGATACCTGGTGAGGGGCACACATAGCCATAACACCAGGAGTATGCCGATAGGGCGGTATTTTTTTTGCGTGATAAGGAAAAATGAGCCGATGATGCCTGAAAAAGTGATGACGAGCGGGGTGGTGATGGTGAGGTACCAAAATGGGTAATACCATGGCACTGTTGATCCGGAGCAGTACCATTTGCCATCCAATAACACTTCGATATTATTTGTTCCAATCCCAAAAGTAAGAAAAGCGTGTTGAAGCTGGCCTATTGGGTTTGGCCAAAACGTCCACCATAAAAGAAACGCTGCGATTGGTGCCGCAAGAAAATACAGGAATAGCCGTGGAGAGGCGATAGCTGTCTTGTGGCTGCGGAATAACCATAAGATACCGAGCCATGCTGCAAAAACGATAGGGATAAAGACGCTGTTTATTTTTATATTAAACGCCACCGCAAACGCGATGACAGCCCACCACACATCGATGATCCGTTGACGCGTGACAAGCCGCCATAGGAGCCATATATTGATGGCAAAAATGACCGCGGAAGGAACATCTTTCATATTGTTGTGCAGGTCGCCAAAAAAGCGGGGAGTGACCGCCAAAAATAACGCGCTCATGCCTGCGGCGCGGAAGTGTATTGCCTCTTTTATAAACGTAAAAAGTACAAATATCCCAATAACGCCCCATACGATAACCGGAAGGTGGTAGGCGCTGTCAGCAGGAAGAATAGCGAGTGAGTTGTGGAGCAACAAATAGGACGCTACCGGAGGAATACTCATAAGCGCGCCGTAGGGAAGTGTCCAGGCGCGCCGGGGGTCAGGTTCAACAAACGGGAGATTACGCGGCTCAAGCTGTTGCGGCTCGTAACCCAGGAGTTTTCCGCCCCCAAAAAAATGGAAATGAAAATCCCACGTAAAGCCGTAATCGTTGATAACGATAAGGTGCACCAGGAGGAAAACCAGTGCTATGACGATGCCCGCGCGTGGGGCAAGTCTGGCAAGTATGCGCGTGGGGTTGTTAGTTGCTGATAGCATAAATGTCCGCAATTTCATTGTGAAATACGCGCGACAGAAATGAATAGCGCGGGATGGCTGTCGACGTATTCCGAGAAATAAACACGTGGGAGATCGCGTGATCTTTGATAAACTGGCGCGCCTGGGTTTCGCTCATTGATCCTGAAAAAAACGTATTCCGTAAGTGCTGTTTTGTTTGCGGATAGAGGGTGTGGACAGGGTGCCCAGTGAACGAACGAAGTCCCGTCAGAATGGGCACGAGCGCGTCATAGGGGAGTGCTGGGTCAGTCAGAACGAGATTGTCATCGTGAGCCGTGTTTTGAAGGAACATAAACGCTTTCATCATAGGATAAGGAATGTGATTGAGTTGCTGCATGGTGGTGTCAGTCGTGAGAGGGAGTGTCCTTGCTTGTATCTGGGTAAGGATCGCTGGGATAGTGAAAACAAGGTAGATGACAAGTAAAAGCATACCCACGGGTAGCCGTTGGAACGCGCGCGGGATAGCTTTTTGGATTACCTGGGTAATCTGGGCAAATCCCATCGCGGCAATAACCGGAAGGATTGTAAATGACGTGGGAGAGAGCCACCGGACAGGTGTTGTGCCAAGAAGTTTCGGAATTGGACTGAAAAATACGATCATCGAAAGCGTGCCAAAGATACCCAACAGTGCGCCCAGAGGTGTATATTTTGGGAAAAATGCCCGTATGCCAAAGGGGATAAGTAAGCTGATGGGTCCGACCGCCAGAATAAATTGCCAGATGCTTACAGAGACGGGTTGGCTATCTTCCCATAATTTTGCACTCGAAAGAATTGGTTGCCGTGCAAATTCTGCATTGGTAAGGAGTGCTCCGATGAGCGACGGTATAGCCAAGGCAAGGCCGAGTAGTGCGTATTGTCCTATTTTTTCTTTCCGTATAGTAGCCACGAGAAATACAAATGCAGCGCTATTTACCAGCAGCATTTGTATGGGTGTTGCGGTAGCGGCAAGGAATGAACAGATTGCAAGCAGGAGCAGCCGGAGGATCCGCGGTACTACCGGATTTTTATGAAATGACGTGATATGTGTGGAAAAAATCCACAAAACGAGTAAAAGCAATAGCGTTTGAAATAATTGGTGGGGTACTCCCCCCAAGCGATTGAGCGCTGGGGTAGGGGAAAACCAAAATTCCCCCAACCCCGGAAAATTAGACGCCGTGATGATAAAGATGAATGTGATGAGACGGATAAATGGCGTTTGTTTTGGCAAAATTACTGGTATGAGCCGCCACCAAAGGGAGAGGAGGATAGCCGCAAAGAAAAATAGGCTTCCGTTATATACCATAAACGGATCAATACCGAGATTGCCGACTTTTCCAAGAATTGTATACAGCCAATAAATCCATGTCGGCGGCATGGGTTCATTGGTGTACATATGCTTGGTAAATAGCCACGCGCCATTTGCTCCCTGAAGTATGTGGGAAACGTAGAGGAAATAATCTGCAAAATAATGCGCTATGCCGGCAAATAATTCTTCTGGCTTGTTTTTGATGCCCTCCGTGATGACATGCCATGAGTTCGCGATCAGTATGGCAAATCCTATGCTGGCGGCGGTGAGGGACTCTCGAGATATTTTTTTCATTGTGTCACAATGGTGTCATTATCCCATGCAACTAAAACAATTTCGAGTGTCGCTTTCTCAGCTCTTTAGCCTCATTTCGTTTGGCGTACTGGTGCTATTGCTTTCCGACAGGTTTTCGCTCTCGCTCATCCGGTATTTTGACGCAGATGAATTAGCGTATCTTCATTGGGCGCATAATGTATTTTCCGGTGTCATGCCATACCGTGATTTTTTGCTATACGTGCCGCCCGGATTTTTGTATATTCTCGCGCCAATATATCTATTTTTTCAGGGAACAATGCCGTTATTCGTTGGGCGTGTTGTTGCATTTGGTATTTTTGTGACAATGGTGGGTGTTGTTATGCTGCTGTTTTGGCGTGTACGGCGGTCATGGATGGCGGTTTGGGTAGGGATTTTTCTTGTGTTTCTCCCGTTGCCTGCGGATAAACTATTGGAAATACGGCCAGATAATTTGGCAGTAGTGTTTACTTTTTTGGGATTATTATTTCAGATTGATGGGATGCGTGGCACAGGCCGAGCGCCATGGGTATGGGCTGGATTTTGGTACATTGCGTCTGTGCTGATACTTCCGAAGTCTGTGCCGCAGGTGGCGGTTGCCGGAATTATTACGCTGTTATGGGCATTTTGGGAAAAGAAGCATAGAGAGTCCCGGTTGCGCGCTATGGCCCTGTGTATCGTGGGGGGATCCGTTCCGCTCCTGTTATTCTTTCTCTGGATCATATGGGTATCAGGTGGCGGGAATTTTATGGGAACAATCGTGTATTCATTGGGAACCCTGCCGTTTGAAGTAAACCGTATAGGCACATTGTTTGGTATGCAGCCGGATTTGTTTTTTTATCCCAATGCAACCTACTACGGCCGGCCCGGTTGGGCACCCCCAGTAATTGCAAATCATGCTGTTTGGTTCATCGGGCTTATGGCGGGAAGTATCCGGCTTTTTACACCGTTTTTGGCGCATGGCAGGAAAGGAGTATGGATAGAATTGTTGCTTGCCTGCTCTATGATGTCTCATATTATTACGTTTTTGTATGGCTATCCGTTACGTCACGCACAGTATCTTATTCCTATCGCGGTATTCGTTGCGTTTTATGCGGCAGACGCACTGGATGTGGTTCGGAATATGTGCGGGCGGTTCCGTATGGGTGCCGCCGTTTTTATCACCGGAAGCATTCTTTTGTTATCAGGGATGATAACGATATCACGTGACATACACAATCAAAAATTGGTACTGACCAATGAGGCAGACGCTGCTCTATTAGCCGAGGCGCTTGCGGTCATCCCATACAACGCGTATGTCTTGGATATGGTCGGGTCAACGATATATTTTAAGGATCCATATCCCGTTTGTTGTGTGCCATTTGGTCAGTGGGCACCGTATTTGTCCCGGCCGTTACCCAGCCTTGCAGCTTCGCTTGAACAAACAGATACCCAGTATATTTATGAAGGGCGTCTTGGACGGCTTGGGACTTTGTCAGAGGCTGACCGCCAGTACATATCCGTACATTTTGTGCCATATAAAGGGATTACCGGGCTGCTCGTTCGAAAAAAGTGAAACGGTGTTGTTGCGGCGTTTATAAACGACTGATATGATGAGCGACAGAGTGAAGCATTTATCCCCTCAATTAACTATCGTATTGCCTTGTTATAACGAAGAAGGGCTGTTTCGTGAGAGTGTGGCCCGTATACGGGATGTGTTGGAAAACAGCCGGTATTCGTACGAAATGATATTTGTTGACGACCATAGCAAAGATGGCACTGCACGTCTCATACGGGACTACTGCAAGGCGCATAAAAACATCCGGGCAATCTATCACACAGTAAATTCCGGCCGAGGCCAGACCGTGGCTGACGGGCTGAAAGCATCCCGTGGTACAGTGACCGGGTATATTGATATCGATTGTGAAGTGTCGCCGGTGTATATCCCCTCAATGGTGTCGCGCATCCTAAAAAATCAGGCAGACGTGGTCATCGGGCGTCGCTTTTACCGTACGAGTCCGCGGGCGGTAGTGCGGGAGGTGTTGAGCCGCGGATACCAGTGGTTGTCCAACAAGCTCATTGGTACCGGTGGGATGGATACGGAGACAGGATATAAATTTTTTCACCGGAAAAAAATCCTTCCGGTGCTCCAAGATGTTCAGCACAAAGGTTGGTTTTGGGATACGGAAGTTATGGTGTACGCCATGCGCCACGGACTTCGCATTGCTGAGGAGCCGGTATTGTTTTTGCGGCGTTTTGACAAGATTTCATCAGTGAATATCATCAAAGATACTGTCGATTACATGATACAGTTATGGGCACTGAGAGGCAGGCTCAAGAGTTCATAATATGAAAGCATTCCAATCTATCGGACTCATGAAAGCGGTACGGTTTGTTTTGTTTGGCGTGTATGCCTGGTTTTTACACATAGCGTTGCCACCGGTGCGTGTGTGGTTGCTTCGGTTAGCAGGCGCTTCTATTGGCCGTGATAGTGTGTTATTTGATGTGCAGTTTGTGAATGTGTATCACTACGGATTTTCCCGGTTATCCATCGGGAACCGGTGCTTTTTGGGTGATGGCGTTATGGTTGATGTGCGGGGCGGCGTGACGCTTGAAGATGACGTGACGATTTCAAACAGAACGAATATTGTTTCTCATATAAATGTCGGATTTGCGGATCATCCGCTGCAGGAAGTGTATCCGACCCGCGAATCACCGGTTCTTTTTAAACGAGGGGCATATGTGGGTACTGGAGCTATCATTTTGCCTGGGGTAACCGTTGGTGAACGAAGCATCGTGGGAGCCGGCGCGGTCGTTACCAGAGATGTTGCCAAAGGAACCGTTGTCGTTGGTGTACCAGCAAAAATCCTGAAAAAGCTGCGATAGCAGGTTATTTCTTCCGTTTTACCTTTCCCTTGGACACGATGAGAGGTTCCTGGAGTGGCCCCCGGGTATTATCAAGATATGGGAGCGGTGTTGCGTAATCGAGGGTGAGCGGCACGCCTTTGGCGAGTTGACCCAAGATAGTCCGGGCAGATTGTTGATATTTTGTGGTGAGCGCGGTAATGGTGGCTTTATAATCTTCGTGTCCAAGGCTCATGGCGTGTTTATTTTTTGTAAGGTAGTGAATGTATCCTTCCTTAAACGTGTTAGGCACCCGCACTGCGAGCACCTTTTTTTCTTTAGGCCATTTCATCAGCTTTCTTATTTCTTCGCTTGGCACTTCCATCCATACTGTTATGGGTATATTGACGGATTTGTATGTGACCTCCAGGTCGGCGCTTATCGGCATATATTGTTTATGTTGAGCTGATCATGCGTCACTTGTCAAATAGTGGGCACTTGAGTATGATTTGTGGTAATGAAAATACCGCTCCATAAACCGTTTTGGGGTAAAAAAGCAGAAAACGCCGTCATCGCCGCGATGCGTACTGGCGCAGGCACCGCTGACGGTCCGTATAGCGCAATCATGCGTAAGAAGTTTGCCGTGCTGACCGGAGCGGCAACCGCGCTTCCCGTCACAAGCTGTACGCACGCGATGGAAGCTATAGTGGCAAGTGTGGGAGCAAAAAAAGGCGATGAAGTTATTGTTCCTTCATTTACGCTTGCATCCACCGCGACTGCGGTCATGATCCGGGGTGCGCGACCCGTATTTGCTGATATTGACCCCATAACGTTTTCGCTTGATCCTGCTGATGTCGAAAAAAAGATTACCTCAAAAACCGTGGGTATTATGACAGTTCATTATGCCGGTATGGCAGGCTCCCATTTTGACGCGCTCATGGATGTGGCAAGGAAGCATAAACTATGGGTGGCAGAAGATGCCGCGCATTGTGTTGGGTCGTTTTACAAACGTAAACACTTGGGGACATTCGGGATAGCCGGCGCATTTAGTTTTCATGGCACCAAAAATATTGCGTGTGGTGAGGGTGGCGCAATTGTCACCAACGACGCTTGGTTAGCCGAACGGTTGGAAATATTCCGTGCCATCGGTACTGACCGCCAGGCATTTTTGCAGGGGAAAGTATCTATCTATCAATGGGTAGGAGAAGGTAGTAGTTATTTCCTGTCTGATATATTTGCAAACCTTATTAATATACAACTAGATCAAATTGATAAAATAAATAAAGATAGAAATCAAATAGCATCGCAGTATACCAAATCTTTTGCATCATTTGCGGATAAGGTGCAGTTACCGGTTATACCGCAAGGGATGACGCAACCAAACTGGCACATATACGCGTTAAAATTCCCATCCGTGGACATGCGGAAAAAGTTTGTTACCGCAATGAGGGAAAAAGATATTGAGGTGAGCACCCATTATGTCCCGCTTCATTCATCTCCGATGGGAATTACGCTCGGAGGAGGGAAGCGCCGTTTACCAGTGACGGATGATGTGGCCGCCACGCTTGTACGTATGCCTATATACGCAGGTATGAAAGAAAGTGAAATTGCCTTTGTTGTCGCCACTGCCCAAAAAGCACTGAAAGCGCTTTAAGTCCGAGGGATTTGTCATGAAACCCTATTTATCAGTCATTATTCCGTACTGCAACGCGCCGGAAAAGTTGTCGAGGTTATTGGCAACCATTGGCAAAAGTAAAAAGGCACCGCCATATGAGATTGTCGTGGTGGATGATGGGTCGAGACAGCCGTTAACAGGAAGCAATGTGCCGGTAACAAGAGAACTAAAAAAGCGCACACGGATTGTTTCGTTAAAAACAAATAAGGGTCCGGCGGTCGCACGAAATAGGGGGGTGGCCGCAGCCCGGGGTGAGTTTGTTGTATTTTTGGACGGTGACGTGGAGGTATTTCCGGACACCTTGTACGAAATAGCAAAGGTATTTGGTGATGACCCTGATGTCGTCGCACTTACCGGTGTATGGGTGAAGGAGCAAAAGTCAAAAGATTTTTTCCCGAATTTTAAAGCACTCAGGGATTGGAGTTATTGGATAAATGAGCGTGACAAAAGTGGTTACTATTTTCTATTTTCTACGCGAATTGCCGCAATAAAGAAGGTGGTATTTGACCGTTTGGGAGGTTTTGATCAAACGTATCCGGCGCCATTGGTTGAAGATATTGAGTTGACTTACCGGATTGCCCGCCGTTACGCGATTATTTTTGCACCACAAGTGCGGGTGCGGCATGAATTTGAGGGATTTTTTCCGATTGCTAAAAAATATTTTCTCCGTGCGTATTATTGGACAAAATTATACGCGAGGCGGAAACGGTTTGATCCGGTTGCCACGACACTTCAGGAGGCGCTCACCACGCTTTCCGGCGTGGGTGTGCTTGTTTTGGGAAGTATCACTGCTATCGCCTTATTAAGCACGCTCGGACAATTGACGCTTCCGGTGCAAATAATGGGGGGTATATTTATCGGTACGCTACTTATGCATGTATTGCTGACGTCGAAATTTTTATTGTTTGTGTACCATGAAAAAGGGTGGGTATTTATGATGCGGAGTTTTGTAACCGGGCTCGTTTTATATTGCTTTATTTTTGCTGGTGCCTTTTTGGGGCGGATTATCCATGGAAGAACATGAGTACCAGGCGATGTACGACGTGGAATCGTCTCATTGGTGGTTTGTATCACGGCGGCTATTTGTAAACGTGTTCCTCAGTGCTGTATGGCGTCGGCAGCCTCCACGCGTTATCGCCGATATTGGAGCGGGTACCGGCGGGATGGCGCATGTTCTTTCCCAGTATGGAAAAGTCATAGGTATCGAGCCCCATAAGACGGCGCGTAAACTTGCAGAAAAACGGGGGGTAATCCTTCGGAATGGGACAGCGGAACGTACCGGCCTTACTGCCCGAAGTGTTGACGCAGTGTGTTTTTTTGATGTGCTTTATCACCAGGGTATCCACGACAGGAGCGCGTTATGTGAGGCATACCGGGTGCTCCGTCCCGGGGGGTGGCTGGTGATTACGGATTGCGCATTTCCGTGGCTTGCGGGACCCCATGACCGCGCTGTTTTTGGCAGAGAACGGTATATGTTACCCGCGCTTCTCCGCAAGGTGCGGGCGGCGGGGTTTTCTATTCATACCAAAACCTATATGTTTTTTCTTTTGTTTCCGTGGGTTGCCGTTAAACGGCTCATTGATAGAGTATTGCCAGGCAGAGAGCGGGGCTCTGATGTGGTGCCTGCGTCTGCTGCAGTAAACCGCGCGGGCGTGTTTATTAACCGATTGGAAGCGTTGGGTTTGCCGTTTGTTTCATACCCCTGGGGCACATCACTCTTTATTCTTGCCCGGAAGAAAGGGGGAGTATAACAGCGTGTGTTTCCGTCATTTTGCCTTCGTATAACGAACGCGAAAATCTTATGGTGCTTATCCCGAAGATCCGTGCCGCAATCAGGCGTATATCAGCTTACACTGCCGAAATAATTGTTGTTGACGATGATAGTCCGGATCACACCGCAGATGCGGTCCGAAAACGCTTTGGCACGAGTATACGGGTTGTTGTGCGGAAAAAAGTGCGGGGTCTGGCCACGGCCATAGGGGCAGGGGTGGCGCGTGCGCGAGGCGATATTATTATCGGCATGGATGCCGACGGAAACCACGATCCCGAACATATTCCTTCACTGCTCCGTGCGTTATCTACGGCAGATCTTGTTGTAGGGTCACGGTTTATTCATGGTGGCGGCATGCATGATCGCACGCGTTATATCCTAAGTTGGATATTTAACGCCGTTTTACGGTACGCGCTGTCATTTCCGATATGGGACAATACCAGCGGGTATTACGCAATCCGTGCACAGGTATTGCGCCGTATGAAGCCCGGCCGTATATATGTAGGCTATGGAGATTATCATTTACGTCTGGTATATGCTGCTAAAATATCCGGATTACGTATCCGGGAAGTGCCGGTGCGTTATAAAAACCGGCAATATGGACAAAGCAAATCGCAATTATTGAGGATGGCAGTAAGTTACCTTCATACTGCCATCAACCTATGTTCCGGTATGCGAAGTAAAACGATTTGTGTTTAAGGGAGAGATCATTAAAAGGTTTGATTGTGTAGAGTGAAAACATATGCTCTCCCGATTTTTTTCGTTTCCCGCGTCGTGTAGGGCTCGGAGCCAATTATGGGTGCAATACAGTGAGCTTCAGCGTCCTGGACACTCGCAAAGCGCTGACAGATAATGTACATATAGTTTTTATAAATTGGAAACTTGTACTCAAAGGCAGGTTCGTTTCCTTCGGGCTTAAGTGATATAGAGAGTGTGCGATCCTCAATTAACCAATAGAGTATCCGGTATATTGAGTAGGAGGTGTTGTCGGGATCTAGCGGTATTTTATAAATAAAACCGGTATTGGACTGGGTAAGTCCGCGTGAACTCATGGACTGTTTGATATATTGGGCAATTGAGATAGCTTCGCGTGTCTCATCAACGAAGTGTCTGGAAGCGTATAGGGAAAACCCACTAAGATTTAATATGCTATAGATGAGAAGGATGGTGATGGCAAGTGCTTTGTGTATCCCTTTTGCGTTAAGCGCCTGATGAATGCTTGTGCCTGTTATAAGAAAGATAAAAGGGAGGTATGCCCACATGCGATGATTGTGCACATCTTGCTGATAGAGCAATAAAAATACGAGTCCTGCGGCGAGTATTTCTGGGGCAAGAAATGCGCGGACGGCTCGCGGGAGTTTGCCCCACTTTGCCATAGCGGTAAATAATATTATGACAAATGCTGTGATATAAAATCCTTCTTTCGGAAAGAAAATATTGGTGGCTAGGTGGAAAGAAAAGAGATAAAAAATATTTTCGCTTATGAGTGTAATAATTGTGTGGAGATTGAAGCGCGCGGTAACTAACCCCGTAAGCGTGAGGGACGGCCACCCCCGGCTAATTTCAAAAATGATTTGGGGTATGTAGACTATCACAGAAGTAATCGTCATCATGACGCCAGAAAACAGCAACGATTGCCATATAGGAAGCTTCCCAACATTTTTATACCACCGTACGATCTGATATCCCGTGTAAGGCAACAGTAGTATGGGAGAAGGATATACCGAAAGAGCAATCATATAATTGAGCGCGAAAAGCCATAACGATGAGAGGCTCTTGCGTTCATACGCGCGCCAAAGGAAGAGGAGGCTTATGATGATGAACAGCTGCATGGGAAATGGTTGCCAAAATTGTCTGCCGTGGTCAATCATGTTGATTGATATGGCAAAGAGTCCTCCTACAATACATGCCAACTGTTTTCCACCCATGTGCCAAGCGAGCTTCATAAGAAGAATGAGTGAGATGATATTCATAAAAAAATACCCGATCACAATGCCGTTTACTGACTGGGTAATGTGATAGAGTAGCCACGTAACGTAGTAATATGTCGGTGGTGTGTAGAAGTCTCTCAGACTCAAAAAGGGCCCCACGAGCGGCCAGTGCCCCATGTGTTCCATGTGCCAAATAACCATAAGGTCCATTCCTTGATCACCCCGAAAGCGGATGGTTTCCGTTATCCGATAGAGCCGCGTGATGATAGCGATGAGTATGGGAGTACCCAGAAGGAGCAAGTCGCTTGGAAAGCGTATTTTTTGGAGAGTCTTCATGTTGAGCTATGGCGACGTACCCGTTACTGATTCGTTTATAGAATACCAAGGCGGGCGAGTTCTGTCTGTATCGCGGCTAGCTTCTTTTCCCAGGTGTTTTTCCGGGCGATGTTTTTCATTTGCCTGGAGGCAGATGACGTAACCGGGTGGCGCAATGTTTGCTGTATGGCGCGTGTCCAATCATTTGTACTTTTCGCCGTACGGATGAGAGGGATAAATTTCATGAGTTCATAGATGGGGGTGGCGATGACCGGTTTTTGTGCGTAAAAATACTCCATAATTTTCATGGGATACGCGTAGCGACTGAGTGGAACTCTGGTGTCATATGGAATAATCGCCACTGAAAATTGGCAGAGTACCGCGGGGATATGCTGCGGAAGAACTTCTGTATGCAAGACGTTGGGGCGCTCAAGGAGACGTTTCATAAGTGTTTGCGCGTCGTGGGTAAGATGATCATAAAATATCGGACCCACGAGCGCGAATTGCCATGAAGGGTGACGTGTCGAAAGATCCAGTAGCAATCGGAAGTTTACGCGGTAATCGATAGATCCGATAAATCCGATAACCGGGCGTTTTTTGGTAAGTGGGAGGGGGTGCAGGGTGGGGTGGGTAAACATGCCAATTCTGAACCCCAACGGCACCAGATGTACATCAGGGCGTATGTGTTTGAGCCGTCGGACGAGTGTATGCGAATTTGCGACCACCAGTGAAGCGTGGGATATCAATGATTGTTCAGCCTCTTTCAGCCGGCGGGCAAGGGATGGGTGCGGGTGGGTAGCGATGTCTACACAATCATAGACGGTTGTATGAAATCGAAACATTGGGGGGAGCAGGAGAAATACCGGATCAAAGTACCCAAAAAACCAAAAAATGATTGTTCTTTTTTGATAAATAGAAATTATTGAACAAATAATATATGCGGCAATAGCATTCAGAAAAAAACTTATATATTGTACCCAAAGTATTCGTTTACCCGGGATGAGGTACAGTGGCTGCATTTTCCACAGGTTACCGTGTTTCGTGAGTGGATAATACGCTTTCGCGCGGGTTACTACTTCTTTAATTGAAACCGCGTCGCCCCAAAGAAAACATAGCACCGTGTGATTTTTGGATAGTATCCGCGCGGTTTGATTGGCGTAGTCCGTGTGCCAGCACCACGGATTATGAAATGGGATAAATATGCAGGATGAAGTGAGAGGTGCTCCCATAGTGTCGCACCTTATTCTAAGCGAGAAACGTGCCTGCGTAAAGCGCCGGAGATTGGGTTTAATAAAAAATATCTTCGCCGTCAGGGAGTCTTGCTTTATGAAGTTCGCTCACCGGTATACGATTTCCTCCGATATATAAAACCTTTAGATTCGGAGGTAGCACGCGGGGAAACTCCCGTAGGCGGTTACCGGTAAGGTTAAGTTCGGTGAGGTTGATTAAGTATTGTATGCCGGCAGGTATATCTTCGAGATTGTTATATGCCAAATTGAGCGCGGTGAGGTTAATGAGGTTGCCGATTGATTCCGGCAGGTGGGAAATGCGGTTGCCTTCAAGATAAAGCGTTTCGATCGATGATATATCGCCAATCTGTGTCGGCAAATTCCTAATCCTTGTGTTTCTGATAGTGATATGTTGTACGTCGGTAAACAGGTTTAGGTTCGACGGGAGTGATTCAAGCGGTGAATCTTCGATGACTAACGTGCTTATCCATGGCATGGGCTTTTGTAGGGGTAGCGAGCGCAAGGTGTCAGCACCGTCAAACCAGAGTACTTCTGTGCTTTTTTTTGTGAGATCGGGATGATTATCCAGTATCCGGAGAAAAAAAGTTTGTGGAGAGTATGCCGCTTGCTGGTGGATTATCCGTTCCGGTTGTATGCGCATAAGATATGGGAGTTCCGTGAACACCATTAGCCATATATGCGCGCTCAGCCACGCAATAATACTGCCGAATATATATACTCCCGCTAAGCGGCTCAGGTTGTTTGGATGGGATATTTTTGGGATATTTGCAGGGGTGGCTGTAGAGACGGGAGACGTGAGTGTAGCCGGTGGTGGTGGTGGGTTGAGTGGCGCTTGCATGATTGTTATGCTTTGTAACTCTACGGTACAATAGTATTGTATGGACTCTGCCCCGCAACATGCAAATGTGCTGTTAGCACCTGTTGAGCAGTCGAGGAATTCTCAAAGGCATTTTTCAGCAGTGATAATCGACATAGGTATTGCAGCGCTGGTGGGGATAATAGGCGGCGGGGTGCTTGCTGCCGTATTATGGATTGCCCCATATACCCGCGTTGTGGTTAAAAATCAACCCATGAGTACTGCCATAAAGATACACTCAGCGCGATTAGAAAAAGATGGGTTTATTGTGCTTTACGCCAATACCACAACAGGTTCACAGGTTGTTGGACTTTCCACTCGTTTATGGGCAGGTTACTACCGCGATATTGTTATTCCTCTCACAAGAGAGACAGTATATCCCGACGGCGTGAGGGAGTTTGTAATACGGGTGTTTGTTGATGACGGGAATTTGGTATTTGATGAAATAATTGATACGCCGGTGAAAACACCGAGTGGCGCTATCTACCAAAAGCGTTTTTGGTTTTTATATCCTGACCGATTATTTCACCAGTGGTATCGTACGTTTATAAGTAGTCCTTTGTCTGTATTGGCGGATACATTGATCCCTTGATACGGGATTTCCCCAAATTTCTTTGGGAAAATATTGATGTGGTAGAATCAACCCAATGAAATTATCGCTCCGCTTTTTGATGACGACACTCCTTTTTTATGGTTCTTTGCTGTTTGCCCCTCATAAAATCGTGATGTTTTTTTTGTGCCTCGTATATTTTTTTGTGCTATGGAAGATAGTGCGTGATTTTAAGCAGGCAATGATGGTTATCTATCTTACGATGACGCCGATTATCGTCGGTAAATTGTTTGCCATTGACTTAGTGTCGGCACAGGAATTAGCTATCGCCGGCCGTGATTTTGGCATAGCAGCAGACATCATGATTACCGTTTCCGATATTATTGTGGGGTGCATGGGAATTGTGCTTATTGCCGAGCGTGTCCGGGGGACACTGGTGTACCGGAAGCTTCCAGCGCTTGAAGCAGCGTTATTTTTGTACGCAGCAGGATCAATTATCGCGACAATATTCGGATCGGTGCGGCCGGAAATTTCGTTTTTCCACGCACTGATTGCACTCCGGCCAATGATTATTTATTATTTTTTTGCTTCACCAGGGTCAATTTCTTTGGCAACGGCAATATCGGTGGTAGCGGGTTGGCTTTTTTTTGAAACATTTATTGTTGCGGCTCAGATGTTGCGCGGCGGCTCGCTCGGACTGGTAATAGAACCTATCGCTAACTATGTATCGGTCGATTTATCCCTGGAGGCAGGAAGACTGCTCCGGTATGGCGGAACCTATATGCATGCAAACGCGTTGGCACATGCACTGCTTGTGCCGGTGTGTATGGTATTGCCGGTTCTGTTTTATCCGTTTGAGAAAAAAGGAAAGTGGTTTGCTGCGTGTCTCTTTTTGGGGCTGTTAACTCTTGTATTGACGATGAGCAGGTCGTCCTGGTTGTCTTTGGGTGTCGCCCTCATTTTTTGTTATTACCTCGCAAAGCGTATGTGGGGGTATGTGTTTGTATTGCGGGTAAAGCTTTCAGTGTTGGAGCGGGTAATTGTCTCAATGGCATTGGTAGCGCTTTTCATGCTGATGATGCCCCGGCTTGTAAGCACACTATCAACAGGAGGGTTATACGGGAGTTGGGAAACCCGTGCTATGCTCATCGAGGAGTATTGGCGCTCATTTCGTATGTATCCATATTTCGGTGTCGGGCTTGAGATGGATGTGTATCATCAGTATCAGCAATCACTTATTTATGGAGATTGGGATATAGACGCGCCAAACCGCGCAGTGGTGCTGTATTTTCCGGAACCGGTACATAATGGTTTTTTGCGGCTCATGATGCAATCAGGGGTGGTGGGAGCAGTTCCTTATTTTGCGGTCTACGGACTATTGTTTGGTTTGGCGTGGAAAAGTATGAAGCAAGCAAACACCGAACCGAACCGTTTGCTCACCGTCTCGTTTATTGGTATGTTTGTGGCGGTCGGGGTAAATGGTTTTTTGCAACCGATACTTCCTGACCTGCCCCTTTTTACTGCGTTGACTATGTTATACTTACCGCACAAAATATGAATATCAAAAAACTCATCAACCGGGCCGGATTTTTAGAATATGCAGGTATCACGACGCTGCTTATCATCGCAGCGTTAATATATATATTTATATCTCCCAAATCAGCAGATGTATTGGTAACTGTGCGTATTGCTGAAAAAGATCTCATTTGGCAGGACAACGGATCTCCGAAAGGAACTTCTGCGGAAGCGATACGGGTTGGAGTGCAGGGAAAGGACGGATTGGGTAGGGTGATTGCCGAAGTCACTGATGTGACTTCTTTTGAACAGCCCAGGTCGGGCACGCCGTTTACTACCAAGAAGACGGTGTATGTCACATTGCGGCTCCGGGCTTCCTATAATGACAAAAGTGACCAATACCGGTACCAGGGGACCACACTGCAGGTGGGTGAATGGGTCCGTCTTAGTATTCAGTCTGTGATCATTAATGGCATAATTGTGCGTGTACCCGCGGGAGAGAAAGAAAAGCCGGTATGGGTTACCGTGAAGGCTCAGGTAAAGTCCGATGGCCCGTTGCTTCATGAGCCGTTTACAGAAACAACCGGGGTCGATAAAGCAATCGCAGACGCGATTGTTGTGGGGGATACGGTCAAAGATTCGAATGGTGAGGTACTCGCTGAAGTGCTGGAAAAAACGGTAACACCTGCGCTGCGGACAAGTTGGGATATGTATGGTAATGTGTTTAATAAACCACATCCACGGAAATACGACGTGTTCCTTACTATCCGTTTGGCAACACGAAAAGTCGGTGACGGATTGTATTATCTCGATTCGTCGCCGATAAAGATAAACGCGCCGGTACCGTTATTTCTTTCGCGCATTGATATAGAGCCGAGAATTACCGAGATTATTACTTCTTCCCAATAGCTTCTGATTCGCTCCGTGATGTATGAATATACGCCGTGAATTGCTTTCTGAAAATTGTCTCACTGAATTTTTTCGCGTGTGCATGAAGGGCAGCCGGACGGAATAGTGATGGGTTGAATTTTTTGAGGGTAGCTGCCAGTGCGGCCGCGGTATGGACGAAGAAGAAATGCCCTGTAACACCCTCCTTCACTGTTTCTTTGGTGCCGCCACCATAGTAGGCGATAACCGGAACGCTGTGGGCTATTGCCTCTACCGGCGCAATACCAAAGTCCTCGTCACGGGCGGTAAAAAGGAATGCGATAGCATGTTTATAGAGCGCGTGTATTTCCTGATCTGAACGGAATCCTAAAAACGTGATAGTTGGTCCTGCAACGCTATGCAGATACTGCTCGTATCTCGGTTCGTTTGTTTTGCCTACCACCATAAGAGGGAGCTTGAGCATGTTGCATGCCATAATGGCAAGTTCGATATGTTTTTCTTTTTCCAGTCTTCCGACCGTGAGGTAATAGCGGCCTTGTCCGCGTTGTTGTACCCGGGTCGGAATACGGACTGGAGGATAAATAACTTGTGGGGTGACGCCGAGAAGCGTCGATATCCTCCGTTGCATATGGTACGAATTGGTAAGAAGAAAAGGTGTTGACGCGATGGCGCGTCGGTAACGGGGGATAATAAGCTGGTCATAGCGCGTCGCGCGTTGCAAAGGGGTAGGGGGGACGATGCCAAAAATATTCCGGGGAGGGGTATGGATATACTGGATATGCGTGCATCTTGTTATTACCAAGTTTGACATAAGATGCGCGGGTTTCGAAATAACCACGTCAAAACCGTTCAGATTAAATGACTTCCAAATAACCGGTGAAAGTAGTTGGGCAAGCGAGGTGTGGGTGGCGAGTCCTTGTACCCAAGGGGGGAGGGTATGGAGTTTTTTGGGGTGTAAGCGGGGAAAAAATCTATTGATGATCGTTTGGTCAGCGACAGTGGTAAAAATATCCGCGTCAGGATATATATGAAGTAACGAGCGGAGCACGCGTTCAGCGCCCCCGAATTCAGTTATCGCATCGTAAATGATGGCAACTTTCATATAAATCGATGTAGGTGATACCACACTTTACCCAGGCGAGAGACTATTGGGAATAGCAGGAGGAGCAGCGCGTACCACATTTTTTTCGTCATCCCGAATGATGTTTTTGAGTATAGCTCATGAATAAACCATACCGGAAAAAAAGTAGGGTATGGCGCCTCTTTCAGATTGACGTGATAAAGGTGCGCGGTACAGGCGTCAGAATATCCGTTCCAAAACGCGGCTGTCCAAAGCGGTGCCAACGCAACCCTTGGGGTCGCATACGCGATGATTGTGGGATCAAAGAACACGGATTTTCCTGCTTTTATGAGCCGAAGACCGAGTTCCACATCGTCATTTCTATATCTGCGGTGCCGCTCAGGAAATCCAAAGGAAAGCAGTGTAGACCGTCTGATCCCCATTACTTCGCAATCGAGTATTCTCCCCCAGAGAAGGGGAGCTGCCTGTTTTAGCCCGGGGAAAAAATGGTTCAGTCCCCGGTGGTAGTATGCAAATTGTGTTGCCGCATAGACATTGTTTTCGTGAGCGTTTTTTATGCGGCCGATAACGGCAGTGAGGTCAGGGTCGCGTTTAAAATGCTGTTGAAATTTTTGCAGATACTGTTCATGTGCCACGCAGTCATCATCCAGATACACAACGATGTCACCGTGTGCGGTTTTGGCGCCCAGGGTGCGACCATAGGGGATTGAGTGCTTCGTATTCCGTTTGATGATGTGTAGGGTGTTGGTATGCGCTTTGATGACCGCGACTGTTTCTTTGTGGAAGCGGGTTGAGCCATCGACAATAACCACTTCAATTGGCTGCGTTTGTTGGCGGTGGATAGAGGTAAGCGCCTTTTCCAAAAGGTGCGGGCGGTCGCTGGTAAGGATGACAACGCTGATAGTCGGCGTGCTTTTCATGGTTCATGGGGTGACAACATGGGTTTGCCTGTGGCAATAAGCGATATGATGTCAGCGCCTACTTTGAGTTTGTTTTTTTTAATAGCGTCTTTTGCCGTACACACTATCCAACAGTCATTGCACGCGTGGGCTGCAGGAAGAAACTTTTGTTTTGGCTTTGAATACCATATTTGTTCAAATGATTGTTTTTGCAAGTTTCCAATAGGCCAATTTTTGATTTGACACATAAATATATTGGCGAACGGATCCATATAAAAAAAGTTTTCTCCCGCTCCACAGGGTAATGGGCGGCGGTGGTGCAGCATATATTCATACGAATACCGGTTAAACCATGCCTTCCCCCAATCTTTGGGGTTGATGCTTTTCATTTGTGCAGAAAACAAATAATCAAAGTCTTTTTTTACACTTTTTGGTTGTGGCTGCAGCCGCATTTTCCCTTTGCCAAAGTAGATCGGGGAGTCATGGACCACATTTAAAGAGAATGCGAGTTTTTCTTTTTTGCAATAAGTGAAGACGGATTTCAGTTCGTGCTGATTAATTGCCATGAGGGTGAATGTAAGGCCAATGTCTGTTACGCCCGCTTCTTTGAGGATGGCTACCGATTGCATAACTTTTTCAAACGCTTGTGGTATGCCCCTGACTTTTTCGTGGGTTTCCCCCCATCCGTCAAGGGAAAGGCGGAATGCTATGGCAGGATCGTAGGTAACGATGGTCGGCGCGTATTTTTTGATTTTTTCCGGCAGAAATCCGTTTGTTGTGATCAATATCCGCGCTTTGGGACAACGCTTCCGGATTATCCTGACAATTTCGGGGATATCATTCCGTAGGAACGGTTCACCACCCGTAATATCGACCATTTCAAGCGACGGGGGTAGTTTTTTATAGATCGATACCGGTAAAAAATCGAGCCCGCGGTTTTTCCAGATGTCGCAGTGGATACAACGGGAGTTGCATAACAGCGTCACGGAAATAAATGCGCTTTTGGGTAGTTGGTGCTGCGTGTCTACCATAGTGATGTATTACAGAGAGGGAGGAATAGTGGGCGCTATCCCTGTCTGATAACTGAGTATATCATCTGTGCGCCGCAGTGAAAGCGGGCGCGATAGAGAAGGGTATATGAGGCTTATTTTGCCACTTGATGAACCAATGTATCTAAATAGCGGATAAGCGCTGGATTTTTCTTTTGTATCGGGTCAATGCTATCGGCAGCGGTAACGATATTTATAAGTGATGTTTTTGGGGTTACCACGCGGATAAGGCCGTGGTTTGCCATAAACTTGGCAAAATCTACCTGATGATCATTAAGGTGTTCACCGTAGTGTTTTTGCCGGGGGAGCACCCATGGGATTTTGCCAAATGAAAGCGCTTGATAGATGGTCGCTGGTCCGCCATGACAAATAATGACTCGCGACTGCCTCATATACTCTATAAGTTTTCGGTGTGGAATGAACGCGTGTGGTTCTATTTCAGGATCCAGAAAGTGGGGTGGTGTGTGACCATATTGAAAGATAATTTTTTCATTTGCCGGGCGGATATGTATAAGATGTTCGACAAGGGTTGTCATCCGTTGAAAGGGAAACAGCGTAGAACCGACCGTTACCAGTATCATACCGGGTAGTGAAATTTCGGCCATTGCGTTATGACGCTGGCAAAATTTCAGTCTCCTTTCTTTGTATATATCCCATATTGTTTAGATTATCCATATAATACGCAATGAACTAAAGCGTGCCGAAATTCTACCACACGGTCATAATATCGCTCCTTTATAGTGCGCGCGTGGATAAAATTTTTTTTGAGTAGGATGTTGCACGAGTATATGATCGACAAAAGGTGAAAGGATGCGACCGGTAAGACTGGGGTGTTTGAGAAGGTCGAATACTTCGATAAATACCGTTTTTATGCCGAGTAATTTGCCGATAATAAAAAATGGCGGCGCGATTCCTGCGCCGCAGCTAATGAGGAGCGTGGGGCGTTCTGTACGGAGGATGTGCCATGCGAGACCCAGGTGCCGGATGGCGTTATACATATTCCTGGTTTCTGGATAATAGCCGTAATAAACACGTTCCTTTTTGAGCAGCGAAGCGACATCTTCACCGGAAAATGTTACCCAAAAGTGATCGTACTTGCTCCACCAGGGTTTTAGGCGGTGCATTTGATAGACGTGCCCTCCCTTTGATGTGATGATGCCGATCCGGGGTTTCATCGATGCCTAGCGTACCCCCAAATTCTTATACATGCAAGAGCTATATAGAGAAGTACATGACCGATAGCCTCTTTCCATTTACCATGCTGTATGAAATTGACCTCCCGGCGAAAAAAACTTCGAATATGGAGCAGGAGTTTTTTTGGGGGGATAACGCCAAGGCGTTCGGATGGAGGTAATATCTTATCAAGATACCCTTCACTTGCCGCAAACCGCCGATGTTGAAAAAGAAATCCATGAAGCGTAGTCCGCTCGTGATGGGAGGCGACGATAGACCGGTCGAGATAAATAGTGACACCCGCCCGTCTGAGGCGTAATCCGAGCTCAATATCTTCACTTCCCCGGTGCATGCGCGGCGATAGCCCTCCATATTTCCAAAATAACGCACGGGGTATGGACGCGTTTTTGCTGTCAAATGTTTTAAGCGTATTTTTGGATAGTGACATTGTGGCAAGCCAGTTATTATAGTGGTCGCCCATAATATCGACATATAGATTGCCGCGGGGGACGCTGTGCGTGAGCCCCTGGATGACGGCGTTTGGATGTTTTCTATGGGCTTGTCTGATACGGGAAAGGAATGCTGGGGAGGCTTTGCAGTCGTCGTCAAAAAAAACGAGGATATCACCCTTGGCGCGCCGGGCAGCTTTGTTGTAAAAAGCAGGATAACCTTTTTTGAGATAGCGTACGTACACGATAGGGAGTTTTTTGGCGAGGTGCGCGACTACCGCAGGCGTGTCATCAGTAGAGGCATCCACAACGATAATTTCGTCTCCCGGTAAGCATTGCCCCATGAGTGAAGTAAGCGCAATATATAACAGTTTGGATCTGTTTTTTGTCACGGTGATGATAGAGAGGGTTGGGTATTTCATTGGGGGAGTATTGCAGGTATTGCTATGATATCCGGAGCCCGCAGTCCGGGCTCGAGTAGGTCAGTGAGATCAGACACTGCTTTTCTGCATCCTGATTTCGCGTATGCGTTTTGTATGCACGCCAGCAGTGCTGCGTCTGCCATTTCTTCGTTTTTATGCCAATAGTAATACGCACTCGCAAGCTCGAGGTGGTAAAATCCCCATTCCGGAGCGATATCGCGGGCGGTGTGCCATAAGAGTGTGGCACCATCAATATCCTGTTGTGTATGAAAAACCGAAAGGCCTAGAAAATAATAAAATTTTGCCTTGCCATCTGTACCTTGGAGATAGTTGAGCGCAGAATAAAATGATTCGGTATTGCTGTAGCGGGTAAATGACTCTCCACGAAGATACCCGCAAAGTGTGTTGGATTTCATCCGTGGGTCTGATTGAGAAAAACGGCACATGGTGGCCCCGACTTGGTTGCTTTTATCATTATCTATAAGGAGCGCGAGGTATTCTTTGAGGTAGCCATTATTATGTGGGTCATAGTCTAACGCTTTCATATAGTATTTTTCGGCAACAAACGGATTAGCCGTCCGGGCAAGGGCATGATACATATCCGGATCCTTACTGTGCCACGCGAGAATATTTGGTGCGTTCCTTTTCACTTCCTGTGTACCGGCGGTCGTGATTTCCTGCAGGATATTGCTTTTGAAATACGGAGCGATGGCAACTGATTGAGTGAGGGTAAGCCTGCTGGAAAACACGCGCGTTACCCCGTAGCTTGCAATGAACGCTAATAATACGAACAACATGATAAAAGACACGGTCTCTGATAATCGTTGATTTACGCGTGCCACATACGGGACCACATGACCGCTGATTGCCCAGAATAGGAGCCAGATAGAGAGGTTGTTGAGTGTTGTTTCAATGACACTATAATAAAGAAGGAGAAGTGCGCTCCATGCAAGCGCGGCGCGCGGTGTGTCTGTTGAGATCCGTATAATTGACAACAACGATAAAAAGACCGTGCCAAAAAGCACTGCGATAGGAATGGTGCCGGCAAATCCGTTTTCAGCGAGAATTTCAAAGGGGAGTGAGTGGGTAAAGCGCGCGTACGAAGCCGGTGATGCGGCATAGAGACGTGAAAGGAGGTGGAATGTGCCCGGTCCGTGC
Organism: Candidatus Gottesmanbacteria bacterium UBA6580; assembly: GCA_002433895.1. Classification (GTDB taxonomy): domain Bacteria; phylum Patescibacteriota; class Microgenomatia; order UBA10105; family UBA927; genus UBA927. Next base: position 29,940 of record DJJA01000001.1, on the reverse strand, counting down.
CCCAATAATGGTTTATCCCGTAGCGCGTGTACCGCTTCTTGTATGTAGCCAAACCGCAAGGTGTGGTTACTCTCTTTCACAAACATGCTAAGCCGGGGATAGGTCTCTACTACATTCAGCTTTTGTTCGTAAGGCAGTAGTGATAGCCAAAACATGCCGGAAAAAGCGGTGATAAATAGGCCGATTACCGTGAAAGTAAAAAACTGATGGGATATTGTTTTGATTTGTGTGGATCGGAATGTGAGAAATGCTGCTACGACAATCCATGCGCCTCTTGCTGCACTGAGAATGAGAGCTAGGAATACCAGAAAGTAATGTATATATCGTTTCGCACCCCGGGGGAGCGAGAGTAGCGTTATAACGGGAACGAGGGCGACGAGGAAATGCGCGATTGGATGATGCCCGTTTGCGGCCAGGATGCCGTTATACGGGGGGATAACTTGCGAAACAAACGGGAAGCAGATAAGGAGAAAAAAAGTAAGTATCGTGGCTTTCCCTGTCGCCAGGAGTGCCTTCGTGACGGTGGGTGTCGTATGGTGATGTGCACGATTATCTAGTGCGAGAAAAAATATAATTGCCCCTTCGAAATACCGGACGAAAACAGCAAGTGAGCTGGCGATACTCCGTGACGCCGCCGCCGTGATTATTAATCCAAGAAGGGTTGTTCCCCACAGCAATAATAACGTGCGGGGCAAAACGAGCGCTTTTTGTTGGATAAATATACGATATCCCAGGAGGATGAGAAGCACGGCTGCCCAGTAAAACTCAAGATATAACTCCTGATCGTGTGGCATCAAGAATGAAAGAAAGAGGAAAGCAAAAAAGAAGATCATAGCAAACAGATTATGATAATTATGAACGTAGTGTACCATATGGCAGTAGTGCGTCTCATTGTGTTTGTTCTATAGTTTTGCCATACTAGAGGACGAAAGGTATTTGCGATGAAACGGATCCTGTCTGCCCACCTCGTAAAGCACGCCCGCCGATCACCTCAGGCCGGCTGGACGCTTGCGGAGTTGCTTATTGTCATCGTTATTATCGCCATCCTCGCAGTATTATTTTTGTTGGTTAATTGGAAACGGAGCGTTTTCCGCGCGCAGGACGCCCAACGGAAAACTGATATCGCCAATATCAGGCGGGCATTTGAAGAGTACTATAACGACAATAATTGTTATCCTTCTATGGAAATTCTTAACAGTTGCGAAGGTAACGCATTGAGTCCGTATTTAGATAAAATTCCCTGCGATCCTACGACCCAGGAGCCGTATTTATACCAGCCGGATAGCGAGACGAATGTATGTCTTGGAAACCGGGTCTGCACCAAGTTGCAGGATTGGGCGGATCCCGATATTACGACGCTTGGCTGTCATGCAGAACAAGGGTGCGGATGGGGCGCGTATTGGAATTACTGTTTGGCGACCGGCACGACTGTAACGGCTCCCGGGTTTGTACCAGGCACCACACCGACGCCTTCATTAACGCCTACACCCGCGTATGACGGGCCATACGCCTGCCGCCCGGGAACGCTTTCAGGTGGTCAGGTGGTGAGCCCTGGAACATGTAATAATGTCGGTGATCCTGCAAGTTACGGGTGTCCCCGGTCCTTTGCTGAATCAGACTGTCAGGGATTATGCGGTAGCGCAAGTTATTGGTGTGCGCAATAATATGATGAGCTATACTATGAAAGATATGATGAAAAAATTACGTTATCGAGACGGCTTCACATTAATGGAATTGTTGATTGTTATGGTGATACTTGCAGTACTTGTGGCTATCGCAACCGGTACGTATGCATCGAGTTCGCGCCGCGGCCGCGATAACCGGCGGAAAAATGATTTGCGCAATCTGACGACCGCGCTTGAGACATACTACAGTGATAAAGGCCGGTATCCAACAAGTAATAGTGCGGGTGAGATGGTCGGTTGTTGCGCGAGTCCCGGGTGTGGTGATGTTCAAGTATGTGAGTGGGGCGGGCAATTTAAAGACACCAACGGAACCTTGTATATGGTGCTTACTCCGGAAGATCCCTTGAGTAGCCAAACATATTTCTATGAGGCGGGAACGGATTCCTACAGAATTTATGCTAAACTGGAAAATACGCTGGATGAAGGCGACAATGTTAATCAATCTGGATACACTGGCACCGATTGCTCATTGGATAGCGCGGTCGCGTGTACGTATGGCATAAGCAGTAGTAACACTACCCCTTAAACATATCAAACATGAAAAAAACGATATCTAATACTAATAAACGAAACAAAATAGATGGTTTTAGTCTCATAGAACTGCTCGTGGCCATCGCGGTAATCGCAACGATTATCGGATTGGCTTTGCCAAATTTTTTGGGAGCAAGAACCAGGGCGCGTGACGCGCGGAGGAAAGGTGAATTAAACCAGCTCAAAACAGCATTGCAGTTGTATTATAACGATTATAAAATCTATCCCGCTTCTCAAAATGGCGGCGTGGGCAAGTTAAATTATATTGCAGGGTGTGGTGCTGACGGTGATACATTGTGCCCTGCTGGATGTTCGGTGGATTTTGCGGCAGGAGGTACGGGCTGTGAGACGGTGTATATGACAAAATTTCCGGGAGAGTTAGGAACCAGCATGTTTTATAATGATGCAAACAGCGGTGCCGACTTTTGTCTAAAGGGATCGCTGGAGAACGTGTCCGACGCGGAGATCGCTGCCTCATGGTCGCGCTGTGGCGCTATATGCAGCGGGTTATCAGGCTCTGACTACGCGGTGTGTTCTGAGTGAGTAATTGTTGTACCGTGATCTTCTCAAACTCGTTTGTAGGCATCATTGGTAGGCCGTACATGTACCTTCTCTTACGTATTCCACTAAGTATAGTACCGCTAGTTTTAAGGTAAACGGGTGGTTTTGACGGATTTGAGTTTCGCTCGTGTACTATTGGTGTTGTACTCCGGTATGCCTCTATGATCCATATGCTCGCAATGGAGGTATATCCGTCACACCATGCGTGCCAAATTATATATTGGTGAGATCAATAGCAATGGGATTGTTGTCGTCCTTTTACAGGCAGGTCTGGGTTACCGTAGAGGTGGAAACACTGGTGCTGCAGTTTGCCACTGCCGGATCCCGGCACGTAGAGTTGGTTACGGTGTAGTAAGTGCCGGAAGCGCCGCAGTTAGGTACCGTGGTGAGAAACCCGTTTGTCGTATTACGATAACTGGCATAGCCGGAGCCATTGGTACATGCGCTGCAGGTATAGGTTGCAGTGGGGTATGTTTTTGTTTCTACACCATCACAGTTCCAGTCACCGGTCAATGATGGGTTAACACCATTGGTAAACGTTACGCCCCGCGGTGTCGTGGATCCAGGGTAGGCTGCATTTGCACTATCACCACAGTCTGTTCCTAGGTGAAACCCTGAAGAAAATTTACGTATTCTGCCTGCAGCTGGAGAATCGTAGCAGGTATTGGGTGCTGGGCTATAGCCGTCTGCATCTGCATCGGTTACATAACATTTGTATCCACTCCTGATTTGAACATAATTGGAGGAGGCAACCAGCGATCCGGTGCCGGTAATGCTGATAGAGCCAACAAACAACGTCGTAGGGGTTCCGACGGAACCGGTATTGAGGGTTACGGTGACACCATTAGGAATGACCAGGGTCACACCATTTGACGCGTCATCAGTTCCTGCTGAATAGTCGTACGCCTCGCTGGATTGACCGTCAATGCCACAGGTGGTGGCAGTTACCGTGCCGTTGGATGGCGTCCAATTACAGGCGGCTTGTACCTTGGTCGTATCAAAGCGGAGGCTTACGAGGAATAAAACGAGCAAAATGACGACTGAAAAATATTTTTTCATTTTCTTTCGCGAATAATCACTGGGATGGTGGTCACTTCGTTGCCGCTTGTTGCCTCTATGGTTGCCGCATAGTTATAAAGATAGGTTTCCGGGATAGTCCAGGTGGTCTTCCATGTGCCACCAAGGTTTGTTCCCTCGGCAAGTTCAAGTTTGAGTGTTGTTGTTTTGGTGTCCGTTCTGAGTTTGACAGACACATCAGAAATAGCCGTACTGTAAGAGGCTTTTACTGAAATGATTTGTTGTCCTCCCACTGCCGGATCAAGTGGATCAAAGGTGATTTCCGAGACATTCGGACCCGTGGCTTGGGAGCCCCGGCTGACAATATACGTATCTTTGCCGTGGAACAATTTGGTAGGCGTTGGTGTTGGAGTAGGTGGAGGAGTTGCTTCTCCGGCCGCAAGCTCCTGGGTTTCAGTTTCATCAACGGTGGGTTGTTGTTTCTGAATCCATAGCCAGGCAAACGCCGTTGCACCGACTATAACTGCAATCGCAATGAGAGCGGAAACAACTTGACTTTGTGATGCCTGTTTGGCAGATGATTTCATGGCAGAATACACACAACCTTCATGATCATTCTTGTAAAGAATACATTATTTAATCCGGGCGTTGTCAACTCTATCATTATTGCTTGTAATATATCTAAATGCATCGAAGGTGACATCAGTCTAGATTGATGCCATCAAGTTGCAGTCCTTCTACGGTGAAATTGGTCGTCCCATCGGTCGTGGTGAAGGAGTAGGGGGCACCTTGGGTCGGCGACCAGGTGTTGGTGCCGCCGGGATCGATGCTGTAGCTTCGCCAATAATAGGTGGTGCTTACGGTGAGGGGGGTTTGGATTGTGTACGTCGCCTGCGTGCCAGAGGTGTATGCCGTGCTTGTTTGGGTGTTTTGACCGCTCCAGCCGGTTTGGCTACTTGTTTGGTCGAAGGTTTGGCAGTTTGCGGTCATCCCTACATTTGTACAGAGTTCGATTTTGTAGCGGAGGTAATCACCGTCGGTATCAGTTCCCGTAGTTTTCAGGCTCACGGTTAGGATGCGGTTTGTCGCTCCATTGGAAGGGGAGTCGAGCGTCGGCGCAGATTGCGCGGCATTCATGGTAAATAATGCGGATTCCGATGACCATGCCCCTTCGGTGTTATCATCGTCCCAGAAAGCAAACCGTACGTAATAGGTGGTTCCCTGTGTGAGGGAGCTTCCCGCATACGAAACGTCTGCACACCGGTTGCCTGCAGTGCAGTTGGCCATGCTTGTGCCCGAAGCACCCGAATCCCAAAGGACGGACAAAAAATTACTGTTATCATCAACCTGTATGCGGTATTTATTCGCGATATCCCCGCTATCGCCGTCAACATAGATAGCGGAAAATTCCGGGGTGGTATCGATCACACCCGTCGGGTTTGCCGCTCCTTCAGTAAGGATGTTGGTAGGTGCCGACGGTGCGACATTCGTCCGGTAATCAAGGGTCACCGAGGTCAGTTGTGGCGACACGGCTTCGTCAGATGAGTGGAGAATTGCGCGATACTGTATGTATCGGTTACCCGTGGAACTCGTGATTGTTGATCCCGCCGGTGTAGTCAAGTAATCTCCCGCACTGCGGAAATCGTCAAGCCAAATGGTGCGGCCTTCAATGCCGTCGGTAAGCCGTAGGGTCAGATTCGTGACCGCGTCAACCGCATCATCCGGAGCACCACTGTCAATATTCCAAAATTCACGTTGCCATTTAAATATCGAAGCGTTTGCCGTATAGCCCCCGGAGGGGAAGGTGCTTCCTGTGTCCCACGACGCAACTGTCACGGCTCCGGTGCTTGTGGTCACCGCAGTTACTGTGCCCTGGGCAATGTATTCGGTACCGTCATAGTTTTCGCGTACGATCAGCTTGTCACTGAGATATAATCCGCTGCCCTTGCTGCCCAACCCATGAGTCGTCGCATCAATAGTAAAACCGGTATCACCGCTTCCCGTGATGAGATTACCGCTGTCAAGCGCCGCGGCAAAGTCGATGGTTACAGCGTGGCTACGGAGTCCAATTTCGAATGCCTGTCGTATTTCTGCCGCGGAGCGTGCGGTAGAACTGATGCGAACTTCATCTATGTCACCAGGAAACCAAAGTCCTCCAGTACATCCCGCCCCAGTGGTTTGCCCCCCTATCTGTAGTTGCGTGGTAGAAGTGAGTGTGCCGCTTCGTGCGCCACTCGCGTTGAGTGCACCATCTATATAGAGTCTTGCCGTGCTCCCGTCGAATGTGCCCACGATATGATGCCATTTGCCGTCGTTCACCGCTATGGTCCCGTCAAGCCACGCCCCTGCGCCAATAAAAAATCCAGGGAGACCGGCACCCACACCGTTTTCATTAAGCCACAGGAGATAGCCGGATGAGGCACATCCGGTGGTTTTTCCAAGGATTGCAAGGTTGCTGCCGGTGCCCGTGGTGCGGATCCATGCCTCTGCGGTGATTTGTGACGAAGGATTGAGGGTTGGTACATCAGCGATAGCGACATAGTCGCTTGTGCCATTAAAATAGCGACCTCTTCCGATTTTACCTTGAACCGACGTAGTGCCTGTTATTGAGCCATTTACTTTTCCGGCAGCGTCTTTGACCGGACTTATCGTTTCATCAAAATGCCAGAATCCACCCGTGCTGCTGTCCGGCTGATAGTTAACATAGTCGCTTTCACCGACAACTGTTTGGAGATAGGTGCCGGGCCGATCAGCGGCGATATTAAAAGGTAGTGATTTTTTTCCCGAAAGGTCTGTGCTGCTGATTGTTTTTGTCATATAATGATCGCGACCGAGGCGATATTCTTCAGCGATTTCTTCCCCCGATCGAGCCGCTTTGGAGGTGACTACCTCATCGATTTGGCCGTTAAAATCATAGATAGTTGAGGGTGAATACCAACTGCCGATGTATAGATTGTGTGCCGTGTTGTCTGTGTAGGTAAAGGCAATTGAACCGCACGATACCCCATTAACATACCCAGTAATGTTGGTGCCGTCATATGAAAACGCGATATGTTGCCAACGACCGGCACTTACGGAACCTGCAGGACAGGGGGTGACCCACGCAGCTCCTGTATAGGCAGCCATGCTGCCGTCCGCCATGACGACGGTCATATATGAGTAGGTTCCGCCACGACCTGTCACAACCTTGCTGACAAAGCCAGCATAGTTGAGCATGGTGGTAATGTTTACCCATCCGCTATGGGTGAAAGGGCCGTTGTTTCCAAAATCAAATGTCGCACCGGTACCAAGGTCTATATAGTCATTGTTTCCGTCAAACGTGCGCGCCTTGTTGAATTTACCCATGCTTAAGGTGGTTCCTGTCGGAGTGCCATGATTGGCGTTGCCACTGCTGTCTTTGATATATGCACCAGTGCCACCGGTTTCATCGAGGTGCCAGAGTCCCACAACGCTTCCGTCCGCTTGGGGAGCGGTCGTGAATTTTTCTGAATAACTCGATTCTTGCTTGATTACGGATTCAGTGTTTTGACTTAGTGTAATCGACTTCATACTCGCATGATAGATTCTCCAGTTTGTGGAGTCATATCCTGCATACCAAACCTTATACACAGCTCCGTCTTTGATAACGGCAGGTGAAAACGCATGAGTAACATCTCCGCCGGAGGCACCCCGAGCAATGCGTCCATTTGTGGAGGTGGTGTTGCTTGCCGTCGGCGCAGCGTTGTGATATTTTCTCCAACTGAGTCCATCGAGGGAGCTGACATATCCGACGTACGTATTTGATGCGTCCTGCATGGAATACCATCCCTTGTAAACTGGACCGTCTTTTATGACAGAAAATATATATGAGTGGACTGTATCGACTCCGGTGCTGCCAAGAGGGATCCTACCGTTTGTGCTTGTGCTATCACTTGCGGCAGGGATGGAATTATCATATTTCGTCCAGGTAAGGCCGTCGCTGCTGGTAGCATGATATATTCTCCAATTAGTACCATCACTTCCTGAATACCACATTTTATAGGTGGATCCGTCCTTTATGACAGTGGGAGCTACTGTTTGGCTGGTGTCGCCCCCGCTTGAGCCGAGTGGTATGCGTCCTTGCGTGCCTGTTGTATTACTTGGTGATTCAATCGCATTGTTGTATTTGGTCCAGGTGAGGCCGTCGCTGCTGGTCGCATAGAAGATACGCCACGCGCTTCCATCGTGTCCCGAATACCACATTTTATAAGTGGATCCATCTTTTATCACTGTAGGATACCCTGTATGGGCGTCATCACCAGTGCCATTTGTGCCCAGGGGAATACGGCCATCGCTGGTGGTGGTATCTGATGTGCTCGGGATGGCATTGTTGTATTTGGTCCAGGTAAGGCCGTCGCTACTGGTTGCGTAATAAATGCGTAGTGTTGCGCCATCAGAACCCGAATACCACATTTTATAGGTTGCTCCGTCTTTGAGTAGTGCGGGACCATAAGCGTGTGTGTCATCACCAGTGCCATTTGTGCCCAGGGGAATACGGCCATCGCTGGTGGTGGTATCAGAATTGGCGGGAACCGCGTTGTTTTTCTTTGCCCAAGTAGGATTGATACCAGGCGCACTAAAGCCCATTTCGTAGACCCGCGTGTTATCCTCATTGTTTTCAAAACCCTCAATAAGTGTTTCACTTGTTGTCGGACGCCAGGCCTCCCAGCTGCCGTCATCGGGACTGGAAGAGTTTCCCACACGGGTTTGAAACTCAATGTTACTGGCGTTGTAATTACTTAAAATTTCAGCTGCTGTGAGGGCGCGGGAGTATATCGTAGTGGCATCAATGACTCCATTAAAGTTATATCCTGCACCTGCTGCTTGATTCACGAGTTTGCCGATATTGATTGTTTGACTTTGATTACTCAGTGTTGAGTTTCGAGTGCTGGAGTTTGCGAGGATACCATCAACATATAATTTAGCTCCTTGACTGTCATAGACGCCGGTAACCATGTGCCATCGGCCATCGTCAATTCTTGAGCCACAAATAAATGGATAGGCACCCGAAACCCAAGCGGCATCTCTCCAGCTCATGGCAATACCTAATGACATTGGACAGTCTGAACGAAAATTAAGCAGCATGCCTCCGGCATTTGCTGCCGTGTTTATATCGATAATCGTTCGAGAAGCTGAAATTTTAGATGTCTTTATCCAGGTATTGATGGTGACATACGAGTTAGTAAGCGGGTTACTTGCGACACTGATCCAATCGTCGGCGCCGTCAAACATAAGCGAACCCGCCCCCCAACGCTTATTAGCCGTTGTCCATCCGGTGCCCGCAGCCTGGTCTTGGGAGCTGGTGGAGGCAAAATTGGTAAGTGTGCCATTACATGACACTCCGCATGAGCCGGCGGCATTGACTGCGGTTGTGCCACTAGTTTCGTTCAGATTCCACTGTGCGTATAGGCTTGTGGTGTCTTTGAGGCTTTCACCGTCGCCGGTTGCCACTCCAAGCTCGTTCCATGAAAAAGAGTTCCATTGCATAAGGCTGGAGGTGCCGCCGGTGAGATCGAGAATATCAGACATGTAGATTGCGTGGGATCTCCGAGAAGCGCTTGACTTGATGTCTTCTGCTGATCGGGCGACATTGCTGAGTCTTACGTCATCAAGCACAATGGGGAGCCCATATCCGCCGCCTGAGTAGTTACCTATGTCAAATGAGTTTGACGCTGGCGTAAAAGAGCCTGTGTTGGATACTTTGTTTATCAACACACCGTCAACATAGAGTTGGATCGTGTTGCCGTTATAGGTACCGGCAATGTGATACCAGCGGTTAAGGCTTGGGGTAAAACCGCTTACACATGACCATGCCGAGTTGATCCAGACCATATACCCGATTTGACCTGCGGCGCAACCCCAGGTGGCTCCGTCATAGGTAAACCAATGCTCAGATCCCTCGCCCATTAGTAGTCTATCTGCAGAAGTAGTGCTTGTGATTTTTACCCATGCTTCTACGGTGCGCTCTACCGTAGGAAATTTTGCAGAGTGAGCAACGATAATTTTGTTTCCGGATCCATCAAAACTTCTGCCGTTACTAAAAACGCCCGTGGTTGCGGTGCTACCTGTGTTTGTGCCCGTGAGGCTGTTGCCGCTTGCGTCGGTCGCATCGCCGCTCGCTTCATCCAGGTGCCAAAGACCCACAGTGTGTCTGTCTGCGATAAGCGGTTGGTAGTATGACTCTAGATAAGGTGCACTGCCGCTGCCGGTGTCTTTAACACGGTTCATGGTGCCGGTCGCAAACTCGCTGGTCGTATCATGGACGACCGTCGGGTCGATCGTGACGGGATACGCGCGTGAAGGATCCGATAGCCATGACGGATCCATGTCGAGTACGAGCATATAGGAGCGTTCGGCGATACCTGGCCCTGACGGTTGCGGCACCGGCCCGAGGAGCTGTTGTGATATATAGGTATGCTGATTTATATCTTTCGATAGTTTTTTATAAACATCAGCGGCGTCGGTGAGCCGGTAACGGATATTCCGGGTGACCGTGCCGTTGGCGTCGATGGCAAAGGGCTGCATTATGTGGAATTGGTACGTACCGTTTTGATCGACGAAGACAATCTGTCCTTCCGGGGTGACGATGGGGCGCACATTTGCGACCGAAAGGGTGGAGAGGAAGGTGCTTCTTCCCATGGGTTTATCGAGGATGATTTCTTCTTTGATGCCGTTTTGGATCGGTTGGTAGCGCATACGGAGACCGTCTTTGGCGGTGTACACAATTTCATCTTTCGTGTGCGTAGTGTTAGCTGGGGAAACTGCCATGGCAAAGGTCGCCTTGGCTTGACCCCGGGACACCGTGAGGGAAACGTCCTGTTTTTTGGCTTCCAGGTTACTCGTGAGATCGCCTGAGGCATGACGGATGGTGAACCGGTCGGAAAAGGGCGATTTTTTCACTACCGATGTGTTTTTTGCCGTGATCATTCGGACAAGCGAAGGAGCCGCGACAGCAAGGGGAATGGCGAGTATGAGTACAAGGATTATGTTGCGATGGAGCAGCCAGCGGACGGCGTGCCGTGCAATTTTTATCACCATTGTATGTGCCTTATGCCGATGTTTCATAGTTAATTAATAATCCACCAGTTAAAGTTTATCGGTGTCGTCAGCGATGTGTCGATAGCGACGATAAATCCGACACCTGGTAGTTTTTCTTTCACATATAATACCTGATTGCCGGTGCTGGAAAGTGGAGTGAGATACACAAGAGAGTCGGCTGCAACTTGGCTTGAGAGTATGGTTACTTCGGTAAAGTACCCTGGAAGGGTGCCGGTGCCAACGGTATTTGACGGTACCGCGCTTTCAGTGGACGTGGGGGCGGCACTGATGTTGAGTTTCTGTACGGTGGCACTTCCTGAGGCAACCAGCGAGTCAGCCGCCACGGTGCCGGCAAACGTGGCGCTGCCAGAGGCGTCAATAACGGCAACGGTTTGATTGTTTGCGCCTTTAATAACGAGGTCGGCAAAGCTGGATGAAGGCGTCGCCTGTTCTTCCAGGAATGGATTGGGAATTTCGTTACTTAGGTTAATGGTCAGATCGCCACCGGTAACCGGGGAAATGGTCCCTATTCCCAGTACGCCGCCGACGGTGGTATCACCAGAGATGGCGAGGTTGCCCCGCATAAATATTCTATTGTAAATATCGATAAGGATGGTGCCATCCAAAATATCAACATTCGCAAGTTTGTTTTTTTGAATGTAGAGCGTTTCACCGATTGTTTCAATTACATTTTGCGTAAATCGTATGACGCCGTCGATCAAGAGCGAGCCGGTAATCGCCGTGCTAGAAAGGAGCGTGTCTCCGAGGACGAATAAGTCGGTATTTACTGTCACATGCCCATCGTTGACCGTTACCGCGTCTCCGAGGGATGACCCTAATGGTGGTGGAGTGGGTTGTTGTCCTGATGATGTGCCTAAGGTATTGAGTGAATTTTCGAGAGACTGGAACCGTGTATCGAGATCGCCAAAACTGGTGACAATGCGGTCAGCAAATAATTGACCCGCGATGGTTGCCTCTTGGGTAGTGAGGGTGTCGCTCGTGATATCTCCGGCTATTGTTGCATCTTCCGAAATATCAACGCTTGCGGCGGATATGGTGCCAGAGAATGTGGCATTGCCGAGGGCATCAAATGACGTAACGGTTTCGTCCCTTTCCGTGTTTTGTATTTCTAGGCGCTGCGTGTTGTTGAGTGCGATATCTATAGTGCCGGATTCGGTTGCGATTGGTGATATAGTGTCCGTGCGGATTTTCGATAGTTCAGCGACCGGGGACGTGACGCTTTCCGAAATAACTACTCTGCCAAATATGCCGTTGATACTACTGATTATGCCTGTTTGCATGGAGGCAACCAGGAGTCTGGCATACGCGGCCGCATCCTCGATGACGTCACCGTTGGTGTGTTTGATACGGTAAGTCATCGTTGTTGGATCCACCTCTTCTATAGAGAGGTTGGCAAGTGGATCCTCAGGGGTACCGTTCGATCCGTCGCCCATAAACCACGAGCTGTCATAGTTGAGCATCATACCTGCGCGATCGTCGTCTGCGCGGGTATTTGCCCATTTCTGCCAATCAAACCTCGGCGCCGTGAGGCGGTATGATACATTTGTTGGGCGCGAAGTATAGAACGTCAGCCTCATCGCATCGGGATCAAAATCATACCAAGCCCGGGTAGCGGAAGAGGGTGATAACAGTACCACGAGTTGGTTGGCATTTACTTTAAGATCGGTAGTTCTTGAGAAAAGCCAAAGATCGGATGCGACCGGGACACTGCCGAAGTTAATTTCTGCTTTGTACCCGATGCCAGGGACATAGGTGGAAGTCTGAATATTGCCGACTGTTTCTTCTTTGATACCGGTCATGCTGGGCGCATACGTAGCATAGTTTTTCCCGTCGATCGTGTAGGGAGGGTCAAAAGTGGCGGCGTCGATTTTTCCGGTACAGGTAGCACCGTCCACGCTGACACAGACTTCAGCACCGGTGCCGTCGGCGGTTCCCAGGATGATATCGCCAGTTCCCGCATTGATGGTGATGTTACCGTTGGTAGCGTTTGAAGTGATGCTAAACGCACCATCGCTGATGATGTTGCCGTCCACCATGATAGAAGTGGTGCCGTTTGCCGGATCGATATAATAGGTGCCAGCCGTGTTACCCAGATCCACAAACCGTTCTCCCGTGACATCGCCATCATTTTCAACTCTGAATTTGGTGACGCCTGATGCTGAGGCGGCGATAATATCCTGGTTTTCAAATTGATCAAAAATGGCTGCAGCACGACCTGTTGTGTAGAGTGAGGAGAGGGGATTGGATACGACGTGGAGTTTAGCAAGCGGCGTTACCTGGTTACCAATACCAATGTTGCCATTGCCGAGCATGGTAAAGCTTGCCGTGTCATCATTGTTGGCAATTTGGAACACCGTTTCTGCATTGGTGCCGCCCTGGGTGGAGTCTACATCCAGATCGCCAATGCTGGTTCCGTTTGCTTTTCCACCGATGATTTTAATGGCAGGTGTGGTATTTGCCGGAGTGGTGGAGCCGATGACTCCCCGGATACTTAACGCTTGCGCGTCACTCTCTGTGATTGCCGTCACTTGTGCGCCTCCTGCTGTGGAAGAGAGGGGAACAATGTGAAGTATAACGTCTGTTTGGGCAAGTGATGTTAATCCGTGGGTGATATCTCCGTCCGAGAGAGCGAATGACGGATCGCTGGAAGCAGCGGAAGATATTTCGATGCCATAATCCGGAGTCGCATCATCGACACCAAAATTTCCGGCAATGTCGATATTGGTGATATCGGTGAGACTGTCCGCAGAAAAGTCGACAATATCAGAAGCAGCATTAATAGTGATATCACCGGTTGAATTCGTGATAGTTGATGACGCCCCGCCGATCGTAAGCTTACTCGTCGGAGTATTTGTGCCGATACCCACGTTTCCTTTGTCATTCACATAAATCGCTGCATCCGTATCACCACTTTGGGCGTATACAGCAAATCGGGTGTTAGTGGTTGGGCTTACGAAATATGCCGTTGGCGCGGTGGTAATCGTGCCGGTCGAGTTGCGGATACGGACGTAGTACTTTGTGACGCTATCGATGGTTGTCGTTGCCCAATCTGTCGGTGCCGTAAAGGTGATTCTACCGTCCACCGTAAGGAGTGACGTGTTATCGGTCGGTGTGACGGTAGCCCAAGCCGCGCCGTTCCAATACTCGACTGCCATCGCAGACATGCCGACATTTGCGGTAACAATATCCATGTTGATGGAGGTGAATGGATGATCCAATCCGATATAGAACGATCCTGATCCTGCAGCTGAAGCAGGGAGTATTTCAAAAGGTGTTCCGGCGTTGGATTTTGCCTCCGTGGTATTGTTGGCAAACGATCCCGTATCTGCCGACACACATGACGCGCCGCTACAGGTTTTTACCGTATCAAACGCCGCGGGTTTGAAAGCGATTTCTCCACCGTCGGCAATCTGGAAGATTTTGTTGTTCACGCCGTCATAGAAGGCCGCAAGGTCAACAACCCTGCTCGTAATCAGACTCAACATTTCATTGGGTGTGGCTGTGCCAAGTCCGGCATATCCCGTCGTCGTCAGGGTGAGGAGGGGGGTGGTGCCGACTACCAGGCCTTTGCCGATTTGGAATATATCGTCATCGACACCATCCGCATCATTGTTATTTGCAATCCAGAAATCCGTATCGGTGGCGCTTGATGAATCCAATATGAACGCGGGATCACGGTCGACGGCGGAATCCCGAAGTGTAATGTCACCTGTGCTTCCATCAAGATAAATGAGTGCACTTGCCGTCGAAGTTGTTGACGGATTATCACTAGGGGAGAATGTTGTGCTTCCGAGAGCAATGCTGCGGTTCACTACCGGATACGGATAAATAAGATTATTTGTCTGATCGAACAAATTCTCGCCGGCTGCACCGCGTTCGCCGGTTGCTCCCGTTGCTCCGGTGCTACCCGTCGGTCCTCCGGCTCCCGTTGCTCCGGTTGCCCCCGTGGTTCCTGTCGGACCCGCGGCTCCCGTGCTACCCGTGCTTCCCGTGCTACCCGTCGGTCCTCCGGCTCCCGTTGCTCCCGTGGTTCCGGTAGGTCCGGTCGCTCCCGTTGATCCCGTTGGTCCTTGTGTTCCCGTAGCTCCCGTCGGTCCTCCGGCTCCCGTTGCTCCCGTCGCTCCCGTGGCGCCGGTACTTCCGGTGGGACCAACTACTCCCGTAGCTCCGGTTGATCCTGTTGGGCCGGCCGCACCTCCAGCTCCCGTGGCGCCGGTACTTCCTGTCGGACCCGCGGCTCCGGTCGCTCCCGTGGCACCGGTACTTCCTGTCGGACCCGCGGCTCCGGTCGCTCCCGTAGCTCCCGTGGCGCCGGTACTTCCTGTCGGACCCGCGGCTCCGGTCGCTCCCGTGGCTCCCGTGGCACCCGTCGCTCCGGTGCTACCCGTCGGACCCGCGGCTCCCGTGGCGCCAGTGGTTCCGGTTGCTCCCGTTGCTCCGGTCGGACCAGCAGACCCTGTCGCTCCGGTTGATCCGGTTGCGCCTGTTGCTCCGGTCGGTCCGGCAACTCCTGTCGCACCTGTACTTCCCGTCGGACCTTGGACTCCCGTTGCTCCGGTTGCCCCCGTGGTTCCCGTCGGACCCGCGGCTCCCGTGGCGCCAGTGGTTCCGGTTGCTCCCGTTGCTCCGGTCGGACCAGCAGACCCTGTCGCTCCGGTTGATCCGGTTGCGCCTGTTGCTCCGGTCGGTCCGGCAACTCCTGTCGCACCTGTACTCCCGGTAGGTCCTGCTACTCCTGTTGCTCCTGTTGCTCCTGTACTCCCAGTGGGTCCTTGCACTCCGGTTGCCCCAGTTGTACCTGTACTTCCTGTTGGACCAGCAGATCCAGAGGCGCCGGTACTTCCGGTTGGACCCGCGGCTCCCGTGGCACCGGTAGCTCCCGTACTTCCGGTTGGTCCTGCTACACCGGTAGCTCCCGTACTTCCGGTTGGACCTTGTACACCTGTGGAGCCGGTTGGTCCGTCAACTCCTGTTGCCCCCGTGCTTCCCGTCGGACCTGCAGTTCCCGTAGCTCCCGTGGCGCCGGTACTTCCTGTCGGACCCGCGGCTCCCGTCGCTCCGGTGGCTCCCGTGGCACCGGTAGCTCCCGTACTTCCGGTTGGACC
>DJJA01000001.1:13293-13664 GCA_002433895.1 Candidatus Gottesmanbacteria bacterium UBA6580 | reverse complement strand
CCCGCTGCTCCCGTCGCTCCCGTGGCCCCTGTCGCTCCCGTCGCCCCCGTCGCCCCAGTTGGTCCCGCTGCTCCCGTTGCTCCGGTGGATCCCGTGGCACCGCTCGGACCACTTGCACCCGCACTACCAGTTGTTCCCGTACTTCCTGTCGGACCCGCGGCTCCGGTTGCTCCTGTTGCTCCGGTGGCTCCTGTACTCCCAGTGGGTCCGGCAGATCCCGTGGCACCTGTGGTTCCGGTTGCTCCCGTTGCTCCCGTCGGACCCGCGGCTCCGGTTGCTCCGGTAGAACCGGTGGGGCCTTGGACACCAGTTGCTCCGGTCGGTCCGTTAGTACCGGTTCCCCCTGTGCTCCCGGTGGGGCCTTGGACACC
>DJJA01000001.1:12859-13089 GCA_002433895.1 Candidatus Gottesmanbacteria bacterium UBA6580 | reverse complement strand
ACACCAGTTGCTCCGGTGGCTCCTGTACTCCCAGTGGGTCCGGCAGATCCCGTGGCACCTGTTGCTCCTGTACTCCCAGTGGGTCCTGCTTCTCCCGTCGCTCCGGTGGCTCCCGTCGCTCCGGTCGGTCCGGCAACTCCGGTGGCTCCTGTGCTCCCGGTTGGACCCGCGGTCCCTGTTGCTCCCGTGGCGCCTGTGGCTCCTGTACTCCCGGTGGGGCCTTGGACACC
>DJJA01000001.1:0-12666 GCA_002433895.1 Candidatus Gottesmanbacteria bacterium UBA6580 | reverse complement strand
ACACCAGTTGCTCCGGTGGCTCCCGTCGCTCCGGTCGGTCCGGCAACTCCTGTCGCACCTGTACTCCCGGTGGGGCCTGCTGCTCCTGTACTCCCAGTGGGTCCTGCTTCTCCCGTCGCTCCGGTGGCTCCCGTCGCTCCGGTCGGTCCGGCAACTCCGGTGGCTCCGGTCGGACCCGCGGTCCCTGTTGCTCCGGTACTACCCGTTGGACCCGCGGTCCCTGTTGCTCCGGTACTCCCGGTGGGTCCTGCTTCTCCCGTCGCTCCGGTCGGTCCGGCAGTTCCCGTGGCACCAGTACTTCCGGTGGGTCCCTGGACACCGGTTGCTCCGGTACTACCCGTTGGACCCGCACTACCAGTTGCTCCCGTGGTACCCGTCGCTCCGGTTGCACCGGACGGTCCTGATGCACCCGCACTACCAGTTGCTCCCGTCGCTCCTGTCGGTCCGGTTGCTCCCGTTGCTCCTGTGCTTCCACTTGGACCTTGGACTCCTGTTGCACCAGTCGGACCTTCTGTTCCCGTCGCTCCGGTGCTGCCAGTTGCTCCCGTTGCACCACTTGGGCCGGGGGTGCCGACTGTGCCAGTTGCACCACTGGCTCCCGTGGGACCTGCCTCACCTGCGGCTCCCGTCGCTCCGGTACTACCCGTCGGTCCTGCTCCACCGGTTGCTCCGGTACTTCCTGTTGGGCCCGATGCTCCTATTCCGCCAGTAGCTCCTGTGCTTCCTGTGGCTCCGGTTGGGCCAATTTCTCCGGCACCGCCGGTTGCTCCTGAAGGACCGGATAATCCTGATGGACCGGTTGCTCCCGTTGGACCATAGTCTCCGCGTAGCCCGGTGGCTCCAGTGACTCCGGTGGGACCTTGTCCGCCAGCGCTTCCGGTTGCTCCGGCAGCTCCTGTTGCCCCTGTCGATCCTTGTGGGCCAGTGGCGCCCGTGGCTCCGGTACTTCCGCTCGGACCGGTGTCTCCGATCAAACCTGTTTCTCCTGTTGCTCCCGTACTTCCGGTGGAACCCGTTGGCCCTGTTCCTCCAGTTGCTCCCGTCGCTCCGGTAGCTCCGAGTACACTACCTGTTTGTGATGTTGGTAATATTCCCGCATTATTCCCGCCGATAGGAGGTGTTTGTCCTGATGGTTGCTGTGCCTGCGGTGGGGCAGTTGTTTCGCCAAGCCCCGTAATTTGAAGAAACACAAACCCGCTCCCCAAAAGGAGAAGCAGAAGGAGTGCGGCTAATCCAAGCGGGGATAGAAACATCTTCATCAAATTTCCTTTTGCGGCTGTGGCGATTGGCTCGACCACCGTGGTTGGAGGGACGATGAATGTGTCGGGTGTTGATCCGGTGCCCGCGACAAACGGAGAAGTTATGGGAACCGGACCGGTGGCACCACCACCGGTCAGAGGGACAGGAACAGGGACAGGAACAGGAACAACAGGAGCTACTTCTTTGTGCGCGGGCAGTTCAAGTACCGCGGGAAGCATGTGTACTTCTGGTAAAGCCTTGCGCTGGATATTTGCTGATAATTTAGCCTCATTTTTAGGCATTGGAATATTTGCGACAAACTGTGCGGGATTCTGTTGTGTCCAGCCGTTGAGAGCCGCAAAACGAAAAAAAGCCCTAATGGCCGATAATCTGCGGTTGATTGTTGCTGGTGGTGTATGGGCAATTTTTAGCCAGCGTTTAAAAGCATCGATGCTATCGGTGGTGATAAGACGAAGCGCGTCTGCTGGTGAGTCAGTGCGGGGTGCTGCTGCTGATTGCTGTGATTCACAAAACCAAGAAAAAAATGCAGTTAAATCGCTTTTGTAGTTCTTGCGGGTTTGTTTTGAGGCGTTTTCTATGGCGAGAAATTCATCAAACGAGATGATGAGTTTAGTCAGGTAATTCAAGAGATTATTCCACATTACACCAGCCATATATATAATTAATACTATTACTAATAAGGCTGTCAAGAGGCTGATGATGCGGTTAGATGCTAGTTAAAAAACATAAAATTATGCGAAAAACATGCGGTAAAAATGACTTTTCACTAATTCCCGCATAACTGTTAATAGCTTTGTTTAACAGTATCAAACATGGTCTTTTATCAACATATATTGAATTGTTTTTATGGTTAGATTTGGTGATGAAGATTATTTGTGTGGTGAAAATGCGGTTATTGTTTAGAAGGCTAGAATAGGCTATTTACATTATAGTCCTATAATTATTACCATATTTAACTTATAGTATATACGAAGTACAATGGCCCGACTATGCTTTCATGCATAAGTTAAAATCTGTGTGAAAAGGGAAAAGTGGCGATATTTTAGGTGTTAGCAACGATGTTTATTGAGTGCTATTATTTTTCTGGATTGATAGAGCAGCATAAACACATTTTAATTCTCAGAAATATCAATCGGTAGCGTTTAAAGGGTAAAGGATATGAACGAATAACGCCTGTAAAGCCTATTGGGGCAGCGTAAAATAGGTAAATTTACTTTAGTTCTTGCCTAAAATCGCGAAGGCGATATACTTATATAAATTGGAATTTATTTGATTACTATGTCATTTGTATATCCACATAGTGAAATTGAGGCTAAATGGCAAAAGGCCTGGAGTGATAAAAAGGCGGATGTTACTGATATAGCAAACGCCAAAAAGCCGTTTTATAACCTCATGATGTTTCCATATCCGTCAGCGGAGGGTTTGCATGTAGGAAACATGTATGCATTCACTGGGACTGATATATATGGACGTTTTAAGCGTCTGCAAGGGTTTGATGTATTTGAACCGATCGGGTTAGATGGATTCGGAATTCATAGTGAAAACTATGCATTTAAAGTAGGGAAACACCCGGTAGAACAAGCTAAACGGAGCGAAAAGAATTTTTACCGTCAACTGTCGCTCATTGGGTGTATGTATGATTGGTCGCGCACTGTGCAAACGTATGATCCTGGATACTACCGTTGGACGCAATGGTTATTTGTTCAAATGTTCCGTCATGGACTCGCATACCGTGCAAAGGCAGAGGTCAATTGGTGCCCATCGTGTAAAACAGTGTTAGCTGATGAGCAGGTTATCGATGGTAAATGTGAGCGATGCGGTAATTTAGTTGAAAAAAAGGCGTTAGAACAATGGTTTTTTAGAATTACCGCATATGCGGGAAAACTGCTGGAAAATATTAATAGCCTCAAATGGTCGGAAAAGGTGTTAATCGCACAACAGAACTGGATCGGGAAAAAAGAGGGGATTAATATTACTTACCCCGTTGTTGATGAAAAAGGGACGAATATTGGTGAAGTTGTTTGCTTTACTACAAGACCTGATACCAACTACGGGGCCACGTTTGTGGTTATAGCTCCTGAGCACCCCTTTATCAGTATATTGCAACGAGTGATAAAAAAAGAAAAGGTTGATGCAATAGTCCAATATACAACTCAGGCAAAAAAAGTTTCACCGCAAGACCGCATAGCCCAAGGCCGAAAAAAAACCGGAGTAGATACCGGACTCTTGTGTATTAATCAACTTACAGGACACAAGATGCCGCTATATGTGTCTGATTTTGTTGTTATGGGTGTAGGAACCGGCGCAGTGGTCGGCGTCCCAGGTCATGACTTGCGTGACTTTGAGTTTGCACAATCCATGGGATTGCCTGTTCTCCGTGTGGTGGTGGGTTCCGATGGAAATAAAGATCCCATTACGAAGCCGGAAGAGGTGCAGGAAGAAGATGGTGTGATGATCAACTCCGGCTTTCTTGACGGGGTGCCAATAAAAGATGCCATTGAAAAGATGAAAGATTATTTAGTGCAAAAAGGTTGGGCGAAGCGCGTCACCACGTATCATTTACGCGATTGGCTCATCAGCCGTCAGCGATACTGGGGTCCGCCAATTCCAATGATCCATTGTGCAACATGCGAAGCGTCCGGTAAGGGTGAACGGTCAGATACACCTGGTTGGTATACCGTGCCTGATGCACAGCTCCCTGTTGCGCTACCGTATATCGAAGATTATAAACCGGGTGATGATGGGATAGCGCCACTTGCGAAACACAAGGAGTTTTATGAAACGCCATGTCCCGGTTGCGGCGCGGCGGCGACCCGCGAGACCGACGTTTCTGATACATTTTTAGATAGTTCGTGGTACTTTTTGCGGTATCCTTCACTTGGCTCAGCTTCAGAAAATACCGCGCCTTTTGATCCTGAAGTCACCAAAAAGTGGCTGCCGGTAACGATGTATACAGGAGGGGCAGAGCACTCAGTGCTTCACCTGATGTATAGCAGATTTGTGACGATCGTTCTTAAAGAATGGGGGTATCTGGATTTTGAGGAACCATTTCCAAATTTCTTTGCGCACGGGTTGGTAATCAAGGAAGGTGCCAAGATGAGCAAGAGTAAAGGGAATGTGGTCAATCCTGATGAGTATATCAAACTGTACGGAACTGATGCACTTCGGCTGTATCTTATGTTTATGGGTCCGTTTTCTGAGGGTGGGGATTTCAGGGATTCCGGCATGGAAGGGATGCACCGGTGGGTAAACCGTGTTTGGCGCATGGCAACAAGCTCATTAGAAGTTGGCACTGATACAGTTGCGAGTGATATTCTCGTAAAGAACCTGCATAAGACAATAAAGAAGGTGGGAGAGGATACTGCCAGGCGCCACTACAACACAGCGATCGCAGCCATGATGGAGTTTACTAATTGTGTGGCAGATAACAATGGCACTCTTCCACTACCGATGCTAAAAGATTTTCTGGTTATATTGGCGCCCTTCGCGCCATACTTGACGGAAGAGCTATGGGAGCGGGCAGGTGGGACATTTTCTATCCATAAGCAAGTTTGGCCGAAGTACGATGATAAGTACCTGACAGAGCAGTCAGTGCCAGTTGTTATACAGGTAAACGGGAAGCTTCGTGACACAGTGTATATTGATATAGAAAGTGCGAGTAATCAGGAAAAAGTTGAGGCTATTTCACTAACTTCGGAAAAAGCGCAGAAATTTCTGGGTGGGGAGAAGCCCCGGAAAATTATCTTCGTTCCCGGTAAGCTGATCAATTATGTTGTGTGAGTAGTGGCACGCGTGCGGCATCCCGGTGTGTGTCGTTCGTGTAAGCGTATCCTATTTCACAGACTTCTTTTTCTTCACATGTTCTAATACAAGTATATGGCTGACATTGGTGGGGAGTCCGCGTCTCCTTCTCAGCTTGTATGGCAGGTGTACCGGGTTCCCTTGGTATTAGGGCTTTTAAGCATCCTTCTTATAGCTCTATCTATAACTATCTTTATAAAACTACATCAAGATCAGGCGCCTATCTTATTTAGCTCAGACCAGGTGGCCGGTACTCAGTCGGGAATTCGCGCGGCATCAAATGAGGCGATACTTGTCGATGTTGAAGGCGGGGTGGTGCATCCTGGTGTGTACCGTTTACCCTCGGGCTCACGGATCGATGATCTTTTGGGATTTGCCGGAGGATTTACTGATCAGGCAGACATGGAAGCAGTTGCCCGTTCGATAAACCGGGCGGCGAAGTTATCTGATGGTGCGAAAATATACGTTCCGGTAAAAAATATGATAGGAGGGGGTGATTCATTAGTCGCTGACAAGAATACGGCGATTGTTAATATCAATACCGCGTCGCAGGCGGAACTCGAAAATTTACCAGGCGTTGGTCCGGTTACCGCAGAAAAAATTATCACTTCCCGTCCATATACGCGGATTGAGGAATTGGTGGAGCGGGATATTATAAGTGCATCGTTGTACGGCAAGGTGAATATGTTGCTTAGCTTGTAAAGTTTATGACGCCGTTTACTGTTGCCGGGTTAACTACCATTGTAGGCCGGGTATTGCCCGAGCCACATGCCGGGCTGCTCACCGGATTGTTGTTTGGGACAAAAACATCATTGTCCCGTGAGTTGTATGAGGCACTGGTTGCAAGCGGCACGCTTCATGTTATCGCGCTTTCCGGCATGAATATTTCTATAATGAGCCGCTTATTGCATTGTGGTTTGTCGTGGATAGTTAGCAGACGGGTATCTAGTTTGCTAACGATAGGGATGATCTGGTGGTTTGTGTGGTTTGTCGGCCCAAGCCCAAGTATCGTGCGGGCTGCTATTATGGGGAGTATTTCGGTACTTGCAGTGGTCTTCGGGCGGCAATACTGGCCGTTGTTTACCTGGGTGTTAGCAGTCGGGAGTATGTTATTGATAACACCGTCATGGCTTATGGATATCTCATTCCAGTTGTCGGTGCTTGCGACACTGGGGATTATTTTGTTTGGTGGTAGCGATGAAGCAGCACGTCATAACGGGTTTAGTTTGGGTATTGTGTATCAATCAGTGCGTGAAAATCTCCGTCTTACACTTGCAGCGCAAATATTTACGGTTCCGCTAATTTGGCTGTATTTTCACCGGGTATCCTTGGTGAGTCCGGTTGCAAATGTTCTGATCGGGTGGATTATTGGACCCCTTACGGGGCTCGGATGGATGACTGTTTTGGTTGGACGGATATACCTACCATTGGGGCAAGTGCTTGGATGGTTTGACTGGATCGCATTGGAATATATTGTCCGGACGGTCTATTTCGTGAGTAGCACGCCGTACAGCAGCGTCAGTCTATAACTATATCAAACTATACATGCCCGAAGCTAATAAAGAGGAAAATTCATAGGAAATGTATCGTGTTATAGGTATAGAAATAATTAACGCATTATTATCTAATTTTGTAAATGCACCCAATATCTGTTCATTAATCGAAGCCAATAATTAATAAATATGTTTCCGTTGCGCATTGGGTATTTTATCAGCGGTTTTATTACAGGCCTTATTTTACTTTTACATTTTCTCGTGTCATTGCCTGACGGAAAACTACACATCGTCGCATGTGATGTCGGACAGGGGGACGCAACATACATCCGGTTTGCCGACGGAAGTGACATGTTGGTGGATGGCGGGTCAAACGACAAGGTTCTTAGGTGCTTAGGGAAGCACATGCCGTTTTGGGACAGAACGATTGATATGCTCGTGTTAACGCATCCGGAGGATGACCATCTACGGGGACTATTGTCGGTAATGGAGCGTTATAACGTCGGATATTTTGTGCATAGCGATATACGACGTGATACGGAGCAATATCGCACGTTATTGTCCCGCGTCCGCGAGCGTCATGCCCAGGAAAAAGTTGTTACGTCAGGGGAGTATATCCGTGTTGGGGGAGCTTTTATCCGTATCGTCTGGCCATCAGTAGATCGGGTTGCTGCTGTAAATGGCATACCGGCGCAGGTGCTTGGTAAAAGTACTGTCAGTGTAAACGAAGAGTCGGTTGTATTTTGGTTGCGGTACGGGAGTTTTGACGCGCTGTTTCCCGGAGATTTTTCACTTTCTCAATACCATATACCTGTTATAGAGGGATTGGCAGACGAGCATGTTGAATTGCTAAAAGTGCCGCATCATGGGAGTAAGTTTGCGATGGATAGGGCGTTTGTCACATGGTTAAAACCACACGTTGCTATCGTTTCAGTCGGGAGCAACAATACATACGGTCATCCCTCCGAAGAAGTGCAAACTATGTTAGCAGACGAACAGGTGCAACTGCTAAGAACTGATCAGGCGGGAGATATTGAGGTTGTTAGTGATGGAACAGGATGGCAGGTATTATAACGATGTTTTTTTACACGTGGGCAGGCTACTTGTCCAGATTTGGATCATATCTCCAGTAAATGTGCCGAATGGCTATCTGGTTTGTTTATTGTTGGGTCGCTGAAGGCGATGCAATAGTCCCAGTTGGCGGGTTTCCGAGGAGAATGAGCCAATCGGCGGTGGCGCCTGCCGGAGCCGGTGTAGCGAAGTGTATGGTGAAGGTTGTTGGAGTTTTCATGCTGACCCATGCGCTCGTATTCCAGCTAGGGGTAACGAATACACTATAAAGTGTGTTTGGAAGGCTCAATCCGCTTGTGGTAAGCGTTGTTGCGCCTTCGGCGATAGATATGGAAGTTCCTAGGCTGTTAGTCGTCAGTTGTATCGGGCCGTTGAGTTTCGTGGCACCCTCGATTGTGATGTCTCCGGCAAATTGGGCGCTGCCACTTGCAGTGATGCGGGTGACGACTTTCTGATCAAGTCCGCGGATAATGAGATCGCCAAAGCTGGTAGCCGGAATGCCAGGTGAAGTGGCAGTGATATCCGGGATAGGATTTGCCAAATCGACCGTAAGATTGCCGGTGTTGCCAGGGGTGATTGCATTGACCCCCAAAACGCCGCCGATAGTCGTATTTCCGGATATCGCCACATCGCCACGCAGGAAGATGTGATTGAAGGTGTCGATCCATACAGTGCCGTCCAGGATATCAACTCCCGCGAGCTTATTCTTTTGGATATAGAGCGTATCACCGATCGTTTCTAGGACGTTGTTTGCCATGCGTATCATGTTGTCTATAACCAGCACACCGGTAATACTGGTGTCGGAAAGCGCTGTATGTTTGAGCACAAATAAATCAGTATTAACAATGAGGGCGTCCTCTGTTGCGGTGACCGCTGCGGAAAGCAACGCACTTTCCGTGCTTTGTACGATAATAGGGGGAGGCAAGATGGCTGCACCTGCCTGATTACTAATCTCAGTCAATGTAGATTCAACAGCAGCAAACCGATCATTGAGATCACCGAAGTTGGTTGTAATACGGTCGGCGTAGAGGGTGCCGGAGACAGAGGCCTCAGATGTAATAATGCTTTCCGCACGCACTTCTCCCGTGAAGGCGGCGTTGCCAAGATTATCAAACGTCGCAGATGGAGTTCCCATTGCATCGGTAATCGTAAGTGTTTGACGGTCATTCAGCGATATGGCGATGCCGGCGCTGTCGGATGCAATCGGCGTAATATGATCTGTCGAGATTTGATCAATATGGGCGGCTGGAGATATAAGTGATGATGCGACTGAGAGCGTACGCGTGACAAGGTTGTAGGATTCAAGGTATCCGGTTGAAATTTTACCACTGACAATCTCTGCATATGTTCCTAAGCGAGTGAGCGCTTCTTGAGTGTTTTGGTTGATGACATTCCATGTATCCGTAAGAATAGTAAACGCGCCGCCGTCGGAAACATCCGCATCGGGAGCAGGGGAGACGGATTGGACAAGAACAAGAATCCGATCCTTACCCAAATTCGGCGTCCAGTTTTCGAGTGCCCGGCCCATGATGAGGTCGCCAGGATTGGCCTTCCGACCTCGGCCTGGTTCGCTGGATGACGTGATGAGATCTCCGGCGCTGATTGAGGCAGAATTGGATGCGATCTTTACCGGTATGCGGCCGGCAAGAGCCAGGAGTCGTCTGTTTGGTGCCTCTAGGCCAAGTGTTTTTCCTGCTTTGGTCGAAATGCCGCCTACGATCTGTGCATCATTTTTTTCGGCCGTTTTTCGCAAAATAGGCACATCATATTCATCGATTTTTCCCGTGACGGCAACCAGATCGCCTTCTTCCACCGTTTCATCTTCTACGGTATACCACTCCGCCAAGTCGGCACCAAAGGTAATGGCATCGAGTCTGATTTGCTGCGTTTCTCCTGAGTAGTTATACAGCCTGACAGTATTTGCATCTGTTTGGACTATTTTGAAACCGTTGTTCCACTCAGCAGTGACATTAAACAATTTGGGTTGGAATGAGCTATTGGTTGTAGTCAGAATCGCCCGATATTGGAGATAGTCGTTCGGAGTAGAGGCGATCGTGTGGCCGGAATTGTTGTTCATGAGTCGTTCTGCCTGAAGACTATCTACATACACGGTAGTGTTTGTGGAGAGTACGGAAACGCGTAGTTTGGTTACGGCATTTTTGAGGCTCTCATCCACATCGGTGATATCCCAATAGATTTTTTGCCAGGTATTTGCCGTGTCGATACTAAATGTCTCTTCCTGTTCTGTCGCTGCTGATTCGCCGAAACCGAGTTTGACCAGATTACCGGAGTTTGTTGCATAGACCCACGCAGAGATGAGGTCAAAATTGGTAAGGTCTGTCGATGAGATAGTATCTTCGGCGTAACCATTAGGAGAGCCTACCGAGCCAAACTTAACACTTTTGTTGGCGGCGTTTGTTATGTCTTCATCTTCAAACTCATCGATGTTGCGGGCAAGCACACCGTCAGCGGGGGAGGAGAGGTTTGTTGCCGTCCAGTCGCCAGTTGCGTCCATGGCATTGAGGGTTTTGATATTGGTATTTGAAACTGAGGGCTTCCACGCTTCCCAGGAACCGTCGGTAGCGTTATTGCTTTTACCGCTTCGGGTCTGGAACTGCACCATCCCGTAACTGTTCTGATCAAAAGCGAAGGTGAGTTTGTTGTATTCTGTTGCATTGGGTGTGGATATCTCATCCGACACAAACACCGCATAGGTGTTGTATCCGACAGTGAGGGATGTGTAGTAGGCGGGGGGACTGGTGTAGGTGAATGAACTGCTGGCTCCGGCGGCAATACGGCCTGTGCCTCCGGCACCTCCGGCGTATCCTGTACCACCGCCTGATCCCGCTGAACCACCTGAAGCATACGTCGTGGAAGCGCTTCCTAAATTCACGGTATTGCCAACCACTTTGATTGATCCTCCTGCACCTCCACCTCCTCCAGCACCATACCCGGTGCCTGTAGATCCTGCTCCTCCGTTGGCGTTAAGCAGTCCACTAACGGTCACCGTGCTGCCGGCGATGTAGACGATACCACCACCGTCACCTCCGGCAGCGCCAACATTGCTTCCATCATATCCACCGCCACCACCTGCACCTGATCCGAACATGAGATCGGTAAGATTGGCGTCACCATATGTACCGCCACCGCCTCCACCACCGCCGTATCCAGGAGCAGCGTTGTATCCAGCGTTTCCGTTGCCGCTTGCGTTGGTGGAGCCACTGGTTGCATAGCCATATGCACCACTGTATCCACCCACGCCACCACTGCCGTATCCGCCACCCGCTCCACCGCCACCGGCGTAGTAGTATCCTGATCCACCAGCACCACCCGCTCCACCTCGAGTAGCACTGCCGGAACCGGCAGATCCTGCACCATTGTTGGTGTAGAATCCACCGCCTCCACCACCACCGCAGCTGCCGGTGCCACCGTTTCTCGAGTTGTTGTAATCTCCACCGTATCCGCCGGCAGTACTGTTGGTGGCACAGTATGCTTCTCCGCCGACGGCATTTGAACCATATGAACCAGAACCACTTCCACCGTTGTAGCCTTTGCTGTTGGCGTGAATAGTCCCGTTGATCGTGACGGCACCCGTTGCCCGGAAGAACATGACTCCACCTTCACCACCACCATTGTTGATGGAACCGGTGGGCTGGACCCAGTCATTAGGGTAGAAGTTGACGCCGCCATTCACTGTGACTGTGGTGTAGTTGGGGACACGTTGGAGCATGACGGCTTGGGCGCTTGTCCCCACGCCAATATTCGTATCATCGCTATTAGTACCGTCGCCGTAGTACTTGGTTTTGCTGGTGGTGAAGGTGACGACGTTACTGACAATACTTTGGATCCGTAGCGTCTCCCAGTTGCCGACGTTGCCAAATGATGTTGTATTGCCCCGGAGATTGATGAGCAGCACTTCATCTCCTACAGCAAGACAGGCGGCAGACGGAGCGGACTCCAGCGTCGCGGTATTGGCAGTCAGTCCCGTGACGGAATAGTTGACGGCATCGCCTCCCTCAGCACTGTCATCACAGGTGCGACCGGTGATACTGTCGTTGGTATTGATGCTGCGGTTGGAGGAGATGGTGACAGCGCCGTCTGCACCGGTGCCGGGGTCAAATGCACCATCAGAAGTAACGGATGTCTGGGCAACGGCAGTATGGATGCTTTTGTTGGTGTCAATCTCGCTTTCTGTAACCTGTAATCTGCCTGATGAATAGTAGTTCACATCATTTTGGGTTCGTACTCTGTTGGCATCTATGGTATAGGTGCCGTATGCGTTGGTATACCCTGCGGTAACCGCGCTGAAATTGGGCTGATTGGATGTATTGGTTGTAGTCAGAATCGCCCGGTACTGGAGATAATTGTTTGCCGTACTGGTAATCGCTGATCCTGCAGATGTGGTGAGAAGCGATTTTTCTGCCTTGAGGCTATCGATATAGACGGTCATATTGGTCTGTGTCACCGAGACTCGCAGTTTTGTCACTGCGTTGATTGAAGCGTCAGTGATATCTGTGATATCCCAGTACACCTTCTGCCATGTGTTGGCGGCGTCTATGCTCACGGTTTCTTCCTGTTCGTTACCGGCGGATTCACCGATGCCCAATTTGACCAGATTGCCTGAGCCTGTGGCATATACCCATGCGCTCACGTAGTCAAATCCGGATAGATCTGTTGATGCAATCGTGTCTTCAACGTACCCGTTTGCAGAACCCACTGATCCGAGTTTGAGTGTGTCACCTGTGTCAAATTCATCTTCATCTTCATAGTAGTCCACGTTTCGTGAGATATCACCATCAGTATTTGTTGGTAAATTGCTTGCTGTCCAATCTGCCGGGGTATCCATATTGTTGAGATCGACATAGTTGGTGGTGACGGTTGATGGTTTCCATGTTTCCCACGTGCCATCGGTTGAATCGGCGGAAGCACCGGATCTGGTTTGGAATTGGACATTTGTGCCAGATGGCAACGACTCGGTCCATGCGAGATTGCCAAACGCCGTCGCTCCCGGTGTATGGATCTCATCCGACACAAACACCGC
>DJJA01000004.1:4331-112816 GCA_002433895.1 Candidatus Gottesmanbacteria bacterium UBA6580 | reverse complement strand
CGCCCCCCCCCCCCCCCCCCTGCCACAATGTACTACTTCTACATTCTTCAAAGCCAAATTGATCTAACTTATTTCTATAAAGGGTCAACTAACGATTTACGTAGACGAGTAACTCAACATAATAACGGCGAGGTTGCATCAACAAAACCAAGACGACCTTGGAAACTTGTTTATTACGAAGCATACATATCAGAAAAAGCTGCACGGTTACGCGAGTCTGCAGTAAAAGAAAGCGGATCTGTGTCTACTCCACTACTAAAGAGGATTCGGGACAGTTTGTTATAATCCCCATATGAACGATCTTTTTAAACAACACGCGTTAACGTACGGCGAGGAAGGAAAGAAGTGGTTTAATAGCATCCCATCAATCATCAAAACCTATGAAGAAAAATGGGGGCTAAAAGCACTTGCGCCGTATAATCTTACATACAATTATATTGCTCCTGTAGAACGCACCGACGGCTCACGGGCAGTTCTTAAAATTGGCTACCCAAATGACAAAGAATTTCAATCCGAAATAGACATGCTAGAAGCATGCAACGGTAAAGGGATGGTTCGCCTTTTAATGGCTGACCGTGCAAACTCAGTCATACTTATCGAAGAAGTGACGCCTGGAATGCCTTTGAGCACCATTACTGATGACAGCCAAGCAACAAAAATACTTACGTCTGTCATGAAAAAAGTATGGAAACCATTACCAAACAAACATCACTTCACCAAAATCGCAGACTGGACAAAGGCGTTATATGAACCATACGATCCCTTCCCTTCTCACTTCGTTCATAAAGCAATTCCACTTCTTGAAGAGCTGCTCAAAACCTCTGCATCACCAGTACTTACTCATGCTGATTTACATCACGACAATATCCTCAAATCAGATCGGGCTGAGTGGCTTGCAATAGACCCAAAAGGGATAGCCGCAGAGCCTTGTTACGATACGACAGCCATGATACGAAATCCATATAAACTGCTCCAAGCAATGCCAGATATCGATGACCTGCTCCGAAACAGAATATCGGTAATGTCAAACGAGTTGGGGTTTGATCCAGAAAGAATTCGACGATGGTGCTTTGTCCAAACTGTGCTTTCAGGTGTATGGTGCCGCGATGATGCAAACGATATGGCTTATGCAGTAAAAGTAGCAACCGCATTAAACAAAATTACGATATAATCTGTTTTGATAATGCATTCTAACGTATTCACTTAATGCCTGCCACGTACGGCTCACTACATTCACACAGCGTGCCCCCTGAAGAGAGTGTTATAATTTCCACCTATGTACACCACGGTGAGAGACTCTCCTATCCACGGTCGAGGCGTATTTGCTATCCAAGCGATACCCCGTGGCACTCGAATTTTTGAATACACCGGAGAATTGATCACCCGGGAAGAAGAAATCCAGCGGGAACTAGAAAATGATAAAACAGGGGTGACCTATATCTACCAACTCAATGACCATGAGAGTATCGACGGCGCTTACGGCGGGAACGATTCACGATTTGTAAACCACTCATGTGACCCCAATGTAGAAGGTGTTATTGAGGATGGCCACATCTATTATGTGGCTCTCCGCGATATCAAACGGGATGAAGAACTATTTATCGATTATGCGTTCGATAAAGATTCGAAGCGGGAACCCTGTCATTGCGGCTCTACCAATTGTCGGGGCGTAATGAACGAGATGTAACTCACGCGGGAATGCGTTACTATATCTTTATATGGCCACCAAAAAACAGAAAAGTTCGTTTCTTCACATTATTCTCATCGCCATGGCGGTTGTTTTATTTTGGCGTGGCGCTTGGGGACTCATGGATTTGTACGTATTTCCCGAAAATGATCTCCTGAGCTACGTTGTTTCCCTCGTGGTGGGTATCGGCATCCTTTTTGCGACCCAAAAACTTGCCGACGAGCTACTATAAAAACCGGTACGTTTTTTGCTATACTACACACCAGGAAAGGGGCAATATGTTTCAAAAAATCTCAACAATTCTTCTTTGGAGTGATGATTATAAACGACTCGCCGCCTGGTATCAGGATATGTTCAATCTTCGCGTTATTGAGCAACTAGACCATCCAAACGATACGGGCATACTGATGGAATTTCCAGGAGACACCCACCTGCCAGCGCCTGACCGCAGGGATGGCGGGCACGGACCGTGGTTATGGGCTGGAAAACACTCAGAGATACAGGGGAAAAATAAAGACCCCCTCCGTATCATGTTTAATATAAATGTCGATTCAGTAAGCGAGGCGTTTACCTATCTTAAAGGAAAAGGTGTCACTTTTATCGCCGAACCGTTCAAAGCGCCGACATTTGATAAATGGTTTGCCACGTTTTCTGACCCAGACGGCAACACAATACAAATCATCGGCAAGCCATAAATCCTCTCTTCACGACGGCCTATAATTGTGATAAAATTCACAAATGGTTGAGCGTAATTCTGTTATTCCAACGAGAAAAACTGATGCGTTGAGGCGGCCTGTAACAGTCAGATACCCTGAACAGGCAATAACCCTCTACAAAAAACTCAACATGGCCATGCCCATGGCTCCCATGGTGGACATACCCATTTGGCATGCACTGCTCCAGCCAGTCAGGTCGGGAACATGGTCCATGCACGATCTCGCGCGGGCACAGCTATCCCCTGATCACCTGGAGGACATTGGCAGGGTAACGACTGTCATCCATGCCAACAAACACATTCCGTTTGTCGTTAAAGGGCAATACGATGCTGTGCCTACTACACGCCGGGAGCAGCTCCGCATGATAGCAACAAAATTGCTTGAAAATGGCATGCCGGACCACCGCCAGAACGCCTACGCATACGACCAGCATACGGGCGTATTTGTCATCTACCCATTTTCGTTCGTCCGCGGCCTGAATGGCATACGCAAACGGACATACACGGGCGCCCTTGGCTTCATGCGCAATATAGGCGTACATCGCCCGACGAACGAAAACCCCGCGCACCGTGGCGTCGTAAATCCGGGTAATTCGGAGCGGATCGAGCGCTTCCTTACCGACCCTCGATGGCAACACGAAAGCAACCAGTTCATGTCCATGCTCGATGCAGCACAACATGTCATTAACCCGCACACCCTCTCCGAACTCGCCCAGAAACAGGCGGGTCATTACGACCTCGGAAACGGTGGCAGACTCGGGTATCGCATGACTCCCCAACTCCGGCACCTCGTCGGACACATCCGCAATGCGGTAACCCGATCGTGGGAAACATTTCCTGCCGTAAACCGGGTTCCCGAAGAGGCGAAAGACGGACTCCTGCACGACATGATCGATTCAGTACTGCCAAGTGAGACCGCGCACCTGGTATAATAATCCCGTGAAGAAACCAGTCATCAAATCCCCATTCGGCAAATACATCACTATCCTCGAGGAAGCCGACAAGGACGTCAAAAACAAGGAGGAATTCGGTTCCATACTTATCCTGACGCTGGTCGAGGAAGTCGGCGAAATGGCACGCGCGTATTTAGCCGAACATGGACGGAAACCAACCAACCTCGCCGCCCAAAGAGACGAAACATATGAACAGGAACTGGGAGATATTATCGTATCCGCCATCCGTTTTGCACGGATAAAAAACATCGACCTCCACAAAAGAGTTATGTATACTTTGGGAAAAATCGCGAAACGGAAAACATCCCCCAAACAATAACCATCCATGAATCCCGCTGTTTCCCCTTTTTCTATTCTCTTGTTAGGGTTTTTGTTGGGGCTCAAGCACGCCACAGACGCTGACCATGTTGTCGCAGTCACGACCATTGTCTCCAAACAGCGGAAACTACGTCACGCGGCCATGGTGGGTGTGACCTGGGGCATCGGACACACCCTCATGATCATTGTGGTCGGTATCGCCATCATTATTTTTCATCTCTCTATACCGGAAAAATTACAGCTCACTTTCGAGTTTATTGTCGCCATCGTCCTTGTCGTCCTTGGGCTTTTGAATATTACCGGTATGATGAAGCACCTTATCAACCGCTTTTCAAATCTCCACAGCCACATGCATCACCATGGTCGCATGCATGTACATGTCCACGATCACGAAAGCGGTCTTCACGAAAAACCAAAGGCGCACGAGGCGGTTACTGAATTTCTAAGCAGCCATGGCATTATGCAACTTGTGCGGCCCTTCATCGTTGGAATTATCCATGGTCTCGCTGGATCAGCCGCAGTGGCACTGCTCGTTTTAGGTAGCATCACTGATGAGCGCATAGCTATCATCTATTTAGGCATCTTTGGCATCGGCACCATCATCGGCATGATGCTTATCACCACGCTCTTGGGTATTCCGGTTATATCGGGGAGCAAAAAGTTCGCCCGCTTCGACCATATTGTCACGGTAGTCGCCGGATTTCTCAGCATTATGTATGGATTGTATTTTGGATACCAAATAGGGGTTGTCGAAGGATTATTTGCGCGGTAAATAGACGTGTTATTTTTTTGGCCGCCCCCACCGCTTCCAATTAGGATTAATTCCCCCAAGTTGCACGATATCGTCTGCCATATCGAAAAGATAATGCGACACCATAGCGCCAAACAGCACCACTCCCACCCGCCAGTCGACAAATGAAGCGATCACTACCCCGCCGATAAGCAACATGACCACATAAATATTGTGGTACGACAAACTGGTGTTTGTTTTGTGCCCGGTTGCTACAAAGGCAAATAGGCTACGCCACTGGTGTTTTTTGATGAACGTAAAAATCTGCTGTGTATACGCGTCTTTCCGCCCATAGCTTAAAAAATAATGGATATGATCAATATCCGGCAATACGGACCCCACCACGGCGGCTATTATCCATCGAGGATTAAACTCACCCCACTTCTCACGCAAATACCATGCCCAAAGCAAGCCTAACATAACATGATACGCCATATGTCTGGCTTGCCATAGGATAAACCCCAACCCTTTAATACGCGCCACCGCAACTTTCATATCCTAAGTATCAAACATCATGCGATAAGTATCAAGAGAAACGTGTACCTCTTCCCCCCGCTCCGAAACGTTTTCCATATATTTCTTGCCGAAGCATACGCGTGTGGAGACCCGCTCCGCGCAGGCGGATGCGGTGAGGATCCACCGCATTATACGAGGCTAGAAATATCGGAAAACTTTCGCTGCGGCGCCTTTCTTTACACCTTTTCTTTGCGCGCGCAAAAAAAGGTAAAGGGCTTTGACAAACCCCTCAAAACATACGATAGTGTAAAGTATGCTAGGTAGTAGAATTTCGACACGCTTTCGTCACATTGCGCATCGAATGATAACCTAGATTTTATTAAATTAATTGCAGCATGAAAGGACAATGAAATTTCGCCAGCGTAAAACGCAATGGTCGAAATTTCACTACCTAGTATGACCGGAACCACAAAGTCTGGCTCCTATATTCCTAGTGTTATCGGGCTTATCGCGCTTTTTGCCGGAGCAATGGCATTTATCTCTATCCCCATGAGCCAACTTGCCCGCGAAGGCGAACCCCTTGCGGATAGTAAGTCGCTACAGCTCCTTATAGCAGGCGCCGAGCTTCCGCAACCAAAAGAAGAAACTACTGCCGAGTTTCATGGTGCCGTCGCCACGGCTCCATCACTTAATAGTCTGGTGCAGCTCGCACATGTCCTTGGCTATACCACGCCAACCGCGGAAAAACGGATAGAAGTTGATCTTACAAACCAAAAAGTCTACGCGTATGAAGGCAATGTGAAAGTCTACGAATTCACCGTGTCTACAGGAAAATGGGGCCGCACCCCTACCGGTGAATTCACGATATGGACCAAAGTAAAAAGCCAAACCATGAGTGGCGGCAGCAAAGCGCTTCGTACTTATTATTATCTTCCAAACGTCCCATGGGTGATGTTCTTTTACAATGATCAGGTAGCAAAGATGCGGGGCTTTTCATTCCATGGCACCTATTGGCACGACAACTTCGGAACTCCAATGTCACACGGATGCATCAATATGCGATCTGAAGAAGCCAAAATGCTCTACGATTGGGCAACGCCCGTCGTAACCAACGAAAAGGCATGGTCAACTCCTGCTAACCCAGATAATCCGGGAACGAAAGTAATTATTTACGGAGAAGCCCCCACGGGTTAGTAAATAGTTAACAGTAAATAGTTAACTATTACAGCTTGAGGCTTTTGAGGTAATCACGGAAATCTCCATTTAAGTCCTTGTGCTCAAGTGCGAACTCTACAACCGTTTTTAAGTACTCCAGCTTGTTACCGGTATCATAATATCTGCCGTCTTTGATCTCGCACGCATATACCGGACGGGACTTCATAAGTTCACGTATGGCATCAGTCAACCACACTTCGCCGCTTTTACCCGGACCTAATTTTTCCAATATCGGGAAAATATCCGGGGTAAGCACATAACAGCCGTGTGCTGCCAAATTACTCGGCGCTTCTTCTTTCTTTGGTTTTTCGATAAGACTTTTGATCTGGTAGACGCTGTCTTCTACTCTTGTAGCCTCCACAATACCATAACGTGACACATCTTCTTTGGCTACTTGAATAGCAGAAATCACCGGATCACCATATTTTTCAAACACGTCAATACACTGCCTGGCACGCGGCGGCTTGGAATAAATAAACTCATCGCCCCAAATCGCGACAAATGGCTCGTCCCCAATCACGTTTTTGGCGCATAATACCGGTGTACCATTGCCATAAGGGCCTTTTTGGCGAATATAGATAAAATTCGCAAGCTCCGCTGTGCGCTTTACTTCAGCGGCCAACGTTTCTTTTCCCTGCTCTTTGAGGGTCTGCAACAATTCATTGGGGTAGTCGAAATGATCTTCGATACTCCGCTTGTGCCATCCGGTCACAATGACGATATCCGTAATTCCCGAGGCTACCAATTCCTCCACCACGTATTGGATAACCGGTTTATCGACAATAGGGAGCATCTCCTTCGGCATTGCCTTGGTCTGAGGAAGAAACCGCGTGCCAAATCCAGCGGCGGGGATAACTGCTTTTCGTATCTTTGTAGGCTTTGTTGCCATAAAGAAAAAAGAAGCTTAGAAAAGTCTCTTTGAGGTCTTTTGCTAAGCGTGACTATAATTGTATGCCGCTTTGATGATGTTTGTCAATTTGTTAAGATATAGAGTAGGTATGAAGGTTAAGCTGATTATTTCGCTACTACTTGCGGTATTCCTCCTGGTTCCGCACTCTGTGGTACTCGCAAGCTCGGACAAAGCATTTAATACGACCAGACTAAACAAATTTGGATCGGTTGCCATCGTACTCGGTAATAAATTCGGCTTCGATATCAGCGGCTTCATCATTCCGTTTTTCAACAAAGAACGGCAGACCGCTGTCCCTGATTTTTATCCCGGTGCG
This sequence comes from Candidatus Gottesmanbacteria bacterium UBA6580, assembly GCA_002433895.1. GTDB lineage: Bacteria > Patescibacteriota > Microgenomatia > UBA10105 > UBA927 > UBA927. Next base: position 105,456 of record DJJA01000004.1, on the reverse strand, counting down.
GATTTTAAGGAAGGTATTAGTCAATATACGTTACCGCAAAGTAAAGTTGATCTGGGCAAAATTATTAACTGGAACGAGGCCGAAAACCCTGTGTTTCTTACGGCCCTCTACGGTGCCATTCTTCAGACTGACGCCGAGCATTCCAACCATCCGGAAAAAACCGACTGCTTCATCACCGAGACCATGGAAAAGTCATCGGATTTGCCAAATGCCCCCACTCATTTTCAGTGGGGCCAATGGCTCAACGGCATATATGGTATACGTGAACTGCTTCCGACCGATGACAGCACAGGCGTGCACGACTTTAACCGGCCCTCACTCGTTATCGCTGGCATGAACCCCAATGAGGACTGTAAAAAACATGAATTAGGGTTTGAACTGGAAAAAGCAGAAAATGATACCAAAAAACTCGCCGCTTTCGGAGCGGGCACCGAAACTGAAGGACATGAAGTAACGACGATTATGACGATCGTCGAAAAAATTATCGATGGCGTCCTTACCCTCGTAGAGGAACCGGAAACTGAGCCGCACAAGGACGATGTCATCCTCACCATGAATCAAAAACAGCCCTGGTTTAACTTCATGTGCAACGACTATTGGTGCCCTGGTAACGAAACGAGCGATGACAGCAGCAAGACCGACATAACCGGCGGATGGACAAATTTCCTTTTTTCATTCCACCAACAAGAGAAAGTGCTCGCTGCTTCACTCCAACCATATAAGATCAAAATATTGAACTTTCCTCAAAAACCCATTAAAAAGTCTTATGACGGCTTCAACCAATCGGAATATGGTATGAAAGGAGCCGGTTGCTCTGTGTCACCCTATACCCCAGAAAAAAACATACAAGAGGATCTGACACTCGGCGGCAAAGTAAAGATTATCGACCGGTGTTTACCACTTGAAGCATCCCCTTCTGCGGGTGGATGGAACTGCCGCACCGATCTCCCCGAGCTGGCTTCTGCTGAATTAAATGCAGCAGGTCAGGATTATGCAGACAACGGGATATATGCTGATGCCTGTAAAACAGAAAACGCATGGGAGCTCTGTCATAACGACGTCATCGATAGAGCACGCAAAGCCTGTGTGGACCCACTATTTGCGCTCACCATGTGGCTCCATGAGTCTGCCGCGAGTAATTATGTATGCGGACAGCAGTTTACCGGAGGTGTTCCTGTCCAGGATTTCGGTATCAATATCACCAGTATTGCAGAAAACTTTAGCGCACAGCTTGATCGCTTCCTGCTCCTTGATTACGCGTGCCCACACACTATCCAGGACTTTTTCTCTGTTTATTACCTCGGCCTTACCGGAGGAGCCAACGGGCCATACAAATGCTATGGCGAACTGAGCACCACCGAAAAATCAGATGTAGATAGCTATACTGCAGAAATACAGAGCATCTACTCACAACTAGGCGGCGGATCGCTCCCATCGTGGCCCAAAGGATCGTGTCCGTAACATCACCAACCATGAAACTGCCCAGCTCATCTGCCATTTACAAGTGTTTCTATTTTTGGTATAGTATCTCTTGTCCCCGGGGAGGGGGCTTTTGTTAGGTCGACACTATGGAAAAACCGAAGTCACCGAGCATACCGACGACTGCGCCAACGAAATTTTTTTCTGAGGTAGCGACGGAACTACGGAAAGTAACCTGGCCGACCAGACAGGAAACAGTTAAGTTAACACTCGCCGTTATCATCATATCGGTGGCGGTCGGATTGTTTGTCGGAGGCTTAGACATACTATTTGTCAATATAACAACCATGTTATTTAAATAACCTATGAACGACCAAAAAACAGAAGAAGCAACAGTCAAAGTCGAAACACCCGCAGCAGCAATGCCGGTCATCGAAGAAAAGCCAGCCGTCGACAGCTCAGCCGGACGCTGGTACGTCGTCCACACCTACTCAGGACACGAAAACAAAGTCGCCGCAAACCTGAAGCAACGCATTGAAACACAAAAACTCACCCACAAAATATTTGAAATTGTGGTTCCCACGAGAAACATCGTGAAAGTAAGCCACGGCAAAAAAGAAGAAATCAAAGAAAAGATTTTCCCGGGATACATCCTCGTCAAAATGATCTTAGATGACGATAGCTGGCTTGCCGTCCGCACCACACAGGGAGTAACCGCGTTCGTGGGAGCCGGCAATAAGCCGACACCCATCTCCGATCGTGAAGTAGATGCAATCCGCAAGTTTATGGCTATGGAAGCACCCAAATACAAGGCAAGCTTCTCCGTATCTGAAGCCGTGAAAATCGTGGACGGTCCGTTTGCGGACTTTTTGGGAAGCATCGAATCTATCGACGAAGAAAAAGGCAAAGTAAAAGTATTGGTATCTATTTTCGGCCGGGAAACTCCCGTAGAACTCGACTTCCTCCAAATCGCCAAACTCTAAAGGAACCCATGATAGCCGCCATCATTGCCCGATGGAACCGCGAAACAAGCCATTTCCGTGCCATGCCGGAAACAGCGAGGCTGTTATCTCTATCGTATTTCCTGCGCAGCGCCGCTTACCCGCTCATCGGTGTGTTTACCGGAGCGTATATCTGGCAAACAAATAACAACGTAACACTCCTCATACTTTATTACATCGGTAATTTCCTCGCTTTACCGGTCGTGTTTATTTTCAACAGATGGCTACTTTCGCGTATCCGCATGAACACGCTCTACGCAATCGGCACGGTGCTTACCGGGCTTTCCGCGATTATGGTGGTATTTTACCAACCTGATACGCCCGTTACGTACCTCTATTATGGATTTCTGTATGGTTTTGGTAACGGCATTTACTGGGCGAACCGCAATTTCCTTACGTTACGTCATACGGAAAGCGCATTCCGCAGCTACTTTACCGGATTACAGTTTTCACTCTCTACCATTGCGTCGATTGTCATCCCTGTGCTCGCGGGATGGTTTATCGTCCTGACACATACCGGTTATGAAATATTGGTGATCACCGGATTTAGCTTACTGCTGATTGCAGGACTTATCATCCGCAAAGGGTCGTTTTCCCCTCCAGAATTACGCGAAAAACATGCACGCGCGCTCTCACCTATCTGGCAGAAAGCTCGCCTTCTGTCTGTCGCCATAGGCTGTGTCGATTCCGCCATATACATCCTCCCTACCGTCCTTGTTCTTCAGTCACTGGGAAATGAAGGCGTACTTGGCACGGTAACCAGCATTACTGCCATGCTCACCGCCGTGGTAAGTTATATCCTCGGAAGGAAATACCGCCAATCGCAATACTTCTGGGTGTTTACGGGCGTCTTATTATGCTTTATCCTCGCGGGCGCTCCGCTCATTGCGGGATTTTCCACCTTTTCGGTTATCTGGTATTTGTTGATCTCAAGCCTCTCTGATAGCCTCGTCTGGATAGCAAACGAACCAGTCATCATGGACATGCAGGACGACGAAGTGAAGCGGTCCCATACCACGCATTACCGGCTCATCATTGACCGTGAATGGTTTATCAATATGGGAAGAGTAAGCGCGCTCATCATCTTTCTTGTGCTCGCCAGGATAAACCAGGATATGGCACTCCGCCTGACCGCTTCGGTTACCGGTTTCCTCGCGCTGTGCTTTACCATACCAGTACTGCGTAAGGGGAAATTAAGCGCTATTTAAACACCACGGACTCATGCCTTTCGCGCCGTATACGGCGTCGGGTACGCTCTGCCCGCCTCCGGGGCAATCTGCACGTTTGCCATACCGCAAGGGTGCAATCACGGCATCGTCTGTTGAGCTTCATGCCGCCAAGCTCCTGGGGATCAACAAAATTTACTGTCTGCATCGCTCTGCTATCCCGTTCATCACCATCAGCAGTCAAAAGCGAATCTGACGCAATAATTACCGTATGCAAGGTCACCTGATGTAATGTCCGCTCCTTTCCCGCTGAACAGGTAAACGTGCCGATTTCGGCGCCATGCATCGAACCATTAGGAAAAGGGGTAACCTTGCCGCTCATACTTTTTCCTATTATACGCCCGTGACACAAGCGGGATGGAAAAATTTGTCCGGATTATTGGTTTGATTTTACGTAGACGTACGCGCCAAAGCCGACTGCAGCAAGAATCATCACGAGTAGAATGATGCCAAACGGGTTGCCGCCACCCCCGCCCACGACCGTAAATTGTTTACTTACTTGTGCCTGACCATCCGGTTTCGTCGCGACGACAAGGATAGTTTTAGGACCGGCGGTTAATTTTTTGCTAAATTTATAGGTCCACTTACCGGTTTTATCCGCGTATACCTCGCCACCGACACCATCCGGATATACCGTGATGGTAATTTTCGCGTCCGGCTCCGACACACCGCTTAAGGATGGGGTTTGCCCTGTTTGCCCTTTCTTGTCCGTAAATCCTCCGACCGTCAACGGCAAACTCCTAAGCGCAATACCTCCCGGTCCGGGCGTCGGGGTCGCAAAGAAAAATGAACCACTACTATCGTCACACAAACATGCTGTCTTATCGGTACACTGTCTGTTCCGGCACGCCCGCAGGGTCGCAAATACGGTAGTGCAGGTTAAGCCCAACTGGCAATCCGCGTCCGTAACGCAGGACTTGCCGCATGCTTCGGCAAGTGTCGGTGCTTTTGTTGGTGTCGGCGTAATTGTTGGGCGCACGGTAGATGTCGGCCGGAGCGTACTCGCTGGCCTTGGGGTTGACGTCGGCCTTGGTGTATTGGTGGGCTGAGGTGTGCTCGTAGGATTAGGTGTCGGCGTCTTTGTCGGTGTGGGAGTTTTCGTTGGAGTAGGAGTTTTTGTAGGCGTCGGCGTTCTCGTCGGCGTCGATGTTGGGGGGTTACAAGCACTCATATTTGATGTCCACTGCGCGCCCGAACTTGGACAACAATAACTTGCACCACCGCACTGCTCGACCCGACCAGCGTAATTACAATATGATTGCTCACCGTCAGTATCATTTGTGCCAGTACAATTGGTAATCATCCAATAGCCGTTCTGCTGCACACCGGTGCAATTCTCTGAACAAGCGGCAAAATTAAAAGGGCGGGTAGACTGAATAGAAGCGATAACTGTCACAATAATACCAGCAAGCAGCAGCAACAGAAAAAAAATCGTCCGCGGCTCTATCCAACGCGCCTTATTACGCCGCGATGTACTCCGGGAAGAAGCACTTCTTTTTGACGACTTACGTATGGATAACTTCTTTTTTGCCATAAGATCAGTACCAATCCATCATGCCGCAAAATTTAGCTGGACGCAAGAGTGAAGTTGATGCGCCCGAAACGTCGCGCGTCTTGTTTTTCGTATTGCTTTCTGGTATAAATATGAAACCTCGCTCCGCCAGCTGGCGGACTGAGGGAGAAACCGGAACGGTTTCGAACAGAAAGTAACTTCTTTTTGCTTCCTTACCGTTTCCCCGTTTATCTATGCCAGCCAAAAAAGTTAAAACAGTCTTAAAACTTAATTTACCCGCAGGAAAAGCAACGGCAGCTCCCCCAGTGGGACCGGCGTTGGGTCAGCACGGTCTTGCCATCATGGAGTTCGTGAAGGCATACAACGAACGCACCGCCAAGCTGGATGGACAAATTATCCCTGCTGTTATCACCGTATTTGACGACCGGACGTTCACGTTTGTCACAAAGCTTCCGCCTGTTGCCGCCATGATCAAAAAAACGTTGGGGCTGGATAAAGGCGGCGGTAAAGCAGGCAGGGAAACAGCTGGCAAACTCACGAAGGCACAAGTAGAGCAAATCGCCAAAGACAAACTCGGTGATTTAAACACCGACAATATTGAAGCAGCCATGAAAGTCGTGGCTGGTACAGCCCGATCAATGGGTATTTCAGTGGAATGAAGATACGACCTCTGAGAGGCCCTATCTTCCGTCCAATGAGTTAAAAATTATTTATTAGTGCTCAGAAACCGCGAAAGAAGAACTTTCGCGTTTCAGAGCCAGACGAAATTCTTATGGGAAAAATACGAGCAGTCACCCTCGGAGACGAGGCAGCAGAAAATGAAGCAAAGCGCAAAGCGGAAGCCAGACGCCAAACAAAGGCGAGTAAAAAAGCCAAGGTCGAAGGCGTGGGCATGAAAGGCGGCGAACGCACCGTTCTCGTTGAGGGCACTGATATCAAACCGGAATTCAAAAAACTTATCGATGAAGTCGAGTCCGGCGAAACCCCGGAAGAATCCAAAAAAAAGGCCGCCAAAAAGAAAAAAATAAAAGTAAAAGTGCGTTCCAAGCGTTACCAGGAAGTGATGAGCATGGTGGACAAAACCAAGCTATATCCTCTGGCTGACGCCATCAGTCTGGTCAAAAAAACCAGTCTGACCAAATTCGACGGCACGGTAGAACTTCATATTAATTTAAATCCCCTTTCATTAGGAGAAAAAAAGGATTTTCGCACCAGTGTCTCGCTTCCGCATGGCACGGGAAAAGAAGTGCGCGTTGCTATTGCTGACGACAAAGTTCTTGCAGAGGTCGAAGCAGGTAAAATCAACTTCGACATATTGGTTGCCCACCCGCAGATGATGAGTAAACTCGCCAAAGTTGCCCGCGTCCTGGGACCGCGCGGCCTTATGCCAAATCCCAAAACCGGCACGGTGAGCCCTGATCCTGAAAAACGGGCAAATGAACTACGAAGCGGACAAGTAAATATCAAAACCGAACCGGGTAACCCCATTATCCATATGGGTATTGCGAAAGTGAGCTTCCCGGACAAAGATATCGCCGATAACGTCAAAGCAGTACTTACTGCCATCGGCAGTAAAGTTGCGAAAGTATCCCTGTCTTCTACCATGGGTCCGGGAGTCAAAGTTTCCTTATAAACTCTCCTATGGCGCGCATATTTATTGCTCCAGCAGCAGGTACTTCTATCCGCGTTAAAGAAGTGGAATCCGGTCGTGGATTTACCCACCTTAGCCTCATGCAGGACCCCGAAATAGCCAATGGCGTAACAACGCTGGTCGGCCGCAGACGCTGTCTCACCCCGTGGATAGAAGGATCACGGCTCAAAAATGGCGTTGTCGTTATCCCCAATGGCGGTACGGCAAGTATCGAAGTAAACGGTGTCATGGTCTTCCCGAAAGTAGAATCCCATAGGACGGGTTATCACCGGGGAATGTATCTCAAAAAAGGTGAGCCTTCGTTTCATCACATAGAAAGAGGACGGGAAAACGCAGTGACGCACTTTACCGATGATTTCTCGGGTGGAGTCACCATGTGGACGGAATAGCATAATGTAATTCACCTAAGTGTTTTGAAATTGTGGAGTGTGTTTACAAAAAAATCATATTGTACAACCGATTACGGGATATATAAAATACATAAGGAGGTGCATATATGCCTACAGAATCAAATGATGATCTACTCATTTTTAGACAAGAAGGTACGCCAACCGGAGCCATGATAAGAAAAACTGAAAAGTCCAAACGGCCGCTACGACGACGATTTTCTGTCATGAAACAGGGCGCTGACGTTACAGCGAAAAATGTCCGCGCAATGCAGGCTGCTATCAAAAGAATTCCTTCGGAACGTGGTGCCACCAGGACGAAGGTGAACGAAGATCAGGCTGAAATGCTTGCAGATCTGTACGTCGAAGCAGCGAAGGCAAAGTTTGACGCCCAAGAGCTTCCTATCGTGGGTAAGTTAATCGCCCGACTCAGGCGAAGACAACACCTACAACAGAAAACCGGAAAATAACTCGAATGCTCAAGCAGCACTTTGCGACAATCGCGCTTGTGGATTTCTTTAAAATAGTATATACTTATCATATCCTAAAGACCGCGAGTATTCCGAAAGGATAGAAATCTCGCCGAGGGAGAATTGTTGAGGCGCATTATTGCCTCGTGTTCCCCGCTTTAGGCGGGTTTTGTTTTATCTGAGGAGGTAATATTTATGGCAACACAAAAAAAGATTGACACAGTAAACGCGCTTGCCGAAAAGGTTAACCGCGCCAAAGTCATGGTGCTTGCGGATTACCGCGGCATCAAACACAAACAGCTCGAAGAGCTTCGCCGCAATCTGAAAAAAACCGGCGGTGAATTTGCCGTCGCTAAAAACCGCTTCATTCTCCGTGCGTTGGGTGACCGCGCCGAGTCCATGAAAGAAACATTAAACAATGAAACGGCCGTACTTTTCGCCTATGAAGACGAAGTCGCGCCGCTTAAGGAACTGTTGAAGTTCTTTAAAGCGGTCGGCATTGGTAAAACCAAAGCAGGACTCATGGGAACGACTGTGATGAGTGACGCCGAGGTCATCAAGCTCGCAACCTTGCCGAACCGTGAAGTACTTTTGGGCAAATTAGTGGGCCAGCTCAATGCGCCGATCCAGAGCCTGCACTATGCACTACAGTGGAATATGAATAAGCTTGTCTGGGCGCTAAACGCCGTGAAAGGAAAGAAGACAGCATAAATGGATTTGTCCACCGCATCTTACTTCTCGCCTTACCTACTATTCGTAGCGCGGCTCGAAGAGCGATTGCAGGCGGACTTAAGAAACAGTAAATTCATTGTATTCATTAACTGTTTCTAAAGGAGGTGACACTATACTATGGCAAAACTATCTAAAGATGAAATCATGCAAGCCGTCGAAGAAATGACTGTATTGGAACTTTCTGACCTCGTCAAAGCACTTGAGGAGAAATTTGGTGTCACCGCAGCCCCAGTGGCTGTTGCAGGTGGAGCAGCCGCATCAGCTGATGCAGGCGAACCCAAAGAAGAACAGACCGTTTTCAACGTCGTTCTGACGGAAGCAGGAGCAAACAAGATCGGGGTTATTAAAGCAGTCCGCGAACTCGTCCCGACCTTGGGCCTCCAGGAAGCAAAGACGCTCGTCGAATCCGCTCCAAAAGAAGTGGTTACGGGAGCCGCCAAATCAGCAGCCGAAGAAGCAAAGAAAAAGCTTGAAGCCGCTGGCGCAAAAGTTGAGCTCAAATAAGAGTCTCAAATTCGAAATCCCGCACTGTGCGGGGTCGAACTTAAATAAGAATTTCTTATTATTCACAAAGAGCCCCGCCTATGGCGGGGTTTTTTGTGCACGTAAGATTGTTTGACAACATATAATCAACCTGCAACAATAGCCTCTAATGGATAAATTCTTCTCCTTTTTTGGAAAATTTGTGTTAATTGCAGCAATAGTAGGTGGTGTTGCCTATGGTGCCTACTCGCTTGGCCGCACCACCGCACCATCGCCACAATCCGGTGCCGCGTCGACCACTGCCGCTCCCACCGTCGAACCCACCACTGATCCCGGGCTTATGCCGGAACGTAAACCGGAAGCCGCAAAAACCACCATAGTGACCGCTGGTGTAGGCCCTGAATCAGGACTGAGCTTTACCAAATATCAGATAACTGTGCCACAGAGCTGGACACCAAACCACACCACTACAAACGAAGGCACATGGGTAGACACCTTGACCCTGACCAAAGGAACTACGCAGCTCAAAATTTTCCAGGCGGCAACCGGTGGCGCCATGTGTCTCTATGCGGGTGACGCAGACTTTGAAGGGCCGAGCTCCACGTACGACAGCTTTGTTACCATCACCACGGCAGACAATGTTGTACTCCGGCGCAGCACCACAAACATAAATAATGGCGCAACCAAAGGCTATACGATGTGCCAAAAAGGCTCCGAGAGCTATGGGCAGCCCACGGTATTCGGACACATGAGCCTGACGACCGCACTCAATCCCGATCCCGCACTTCTTGCGGAAGTGGACGCAATGATCGCGTCCCTTAAAAAGCTTCAGTAATAAGGAAAATCACAGTAGAGTGCTCCGCATTGAAGTGTTTTCCGTAATTTTCTTACAGAGTGGCAAGCGTGCGGAAACCCCGCTCCGTTACATGTCTGATGCGGGGAGGCTCCGCCGTATTGCCCGAAGTTAGAAAATAAGGAAAACCTTCACGGCGGCGCTCTTTCTACAATCATTTCTTTGAGCGGGCAAAGAAATGATGAAAATATATGTCGTACAATTAATTTATAACCCTCAACTTATCCACAATGAATAACATTTACTCTAAATTGTGCGACTCCCTATTGACAAGGTTTGATCTTCTCGTGTACTGTTGTGATCGACAAAGATAATGTCTTCCGCCTTCGGCGAGACAAGCCTGCTCAGAAGGAGTTGTATATGTCACTAGGTGATGAATGGCCAGATTTATTAACGGTACGTGAAGTAGCAAAAATTTTGCGTGTCTCTCCCCTTACCATCAAACGCTGGGGCAAACGAGGCAAGTTGCCGGCTATCCGCATCAACTCCCGCGGCGACAGACGGTACAAAAAGGAAGCCGTCCTATGGCTCCTTGGGCAACAACAAAAGGGTGCAATCTAAATTTGTATTTCCCGGAGTATCCTAGCGGCTTCAGTAGGATCGGTGACGTTCACATTCAACCCGGTTCCCAACTCAAATCCAGCGCGGTGAACAAATCGCGGAGTGATACGGATAAACCAATTTTCTCCGTGGTAGATGTAGTAATTGTAGACAAATGAACCAGCCTCGTGGACTGAGCGGATGTATCCGTCATCCTGGGCTTTTCTGATGCGCCGGAGCGCTGACTGCAACACTTGGGAAAGATCGGCAAGCTGGCTGTCAGGAACCGAGCTGAACTTTCCATTCTCACCGCCAGCTGGCGGATTTGGCGCGATCCATACTTCAAATGGCCATTGGGAAAAATCAGGGCAATACGTGATATAAAAGGTGTTGTCTTCAACGACGTTGGCGACGGGCTCACGGGACACTGCATCAAGATTGATCTGCCGGGGCACAACCACTAATTGGGAATGAGGGTGCCTGAGACTAGCACCCGCCGCAAATCCATGATTACAAAAAATAAGCACCTGACCATCGTTGTCATGCGCCCGATACCGATCGCGGTATGCGATGAGTATACGCGTCACCTGATCTAAAGGTAAATCTTCAATGTCTTTCTCATTATCCGTGCTATGAATAATCACTTCGTGCATATCCGTAATAGGATATTTATTAGGCACGACACGCACTTGCCAACCCGGTTTATCTTTTTCTCCCGTCCCTATCCGATATACCTCCGGGGGCGTTGCCGCTTCATTACCTTCACAAAATGGGCAGGTGGGGGTGCTCACAGGCTTTTTCTCGGCCTGATCAGGCCGGGTTGATCTTCCGGGAGCGATAATCACCCATCTGCGGCTTCCAATATCGGGAATATATTTCGCCATACACCTCTAGTATACTACGTAAATTGTCCGATAATCACCCCGGCTCTTGCCTTACTTCTTTTGTCTATCAACACTTCCACAAGACCCGCATCTGGCTGACCGTAATACAATACGGAGCCTATCGGAGCTGCCAGAATAGCTGGGATGACCAAGAGATCCTCCTCTCCTTCAACTTCTATCACGCGCACACCGAGGGACGGATTCTGAAGACTCACGTTGATCGCATTGATAGCCTCGCTGCTCATAAATCCGGGGCCGCTTTTTACAAGCGTGCGTGGAAAATCCCTCTCGGCAATTATGGGCGCCAAATCAGTAAACACTTTCCTGTTTACTTTGTTATCGATAATCATAAGCTGCGGAGTAATGCCTGCATCCAACAATGTCTTGGTCGTTAAATCTCCGACTGAAATAATCTGGTCCGTCAGATGGCGGACAAATGATTCACGCACTTCCTGACCCATCAGGACCTTACCTAACGGCTGCGCGAGCTCATCTCTCAGGAAATCGGGCATTATTAACTTGCCGGTTCGGTCGATTTCGCCTTCCCTCACCCGGCTCGCTGACACTGGTTTTTTATCTTCCGCCTGTACCAGAGGCACCACAATCAGGGCAAGATCAGGGATACCCAAGGCTGCCCGGCGCGTATTGACCGCTCGTCCCCTTTCATAAGACTCTTCGGACACAATCAGCGCGTCTAATTGTGCGTCAGATACCGCGGGGCCATATGGATCGTCTATCGGCACAATCGTTGCCCTATCGAGCCATGTATGTGCCTCAATCCACTGCGTCAGCGCTTTTTTACGGGACTCATATGCCGAAACTGGCATTGATGTCGTTTTTTTCCACTGCGATACAAAAATATCTGATGTCAGACCGATGAGCACGCGCTCTCCTTCCGCAAAGGCGCGCTTCAGCAAAGCTTCATGACCGACATGCAACCCATCAAAGGTGCCCGCAACACAAACATATCTATATTGCATACTTCTCTAGGGTATGCCAAACAACCTTTTTTCTCAACCAAACAATATCTGTATATTGACGGATGAGAGACCATGTGATAATTTTTGCGTATCCTCTCATAGATCCTGCCACACTGTTTTGTATGCGTGAAACGGGTAGAAGAAAAGGAAACGTCGCCAAATCTGGTCTTATGCCAGACGAAACTCCCCCCTGGATGCAGCATGCACGGGCGTACAAGCGGGAACCAAGTGTTACCGAAGACCACGAAGTCATTACCGGATATGCTACGTTTCACGGTCTCCGTGGTTCAGAAGCAAACGCGTTACAAGAGGCAGTAAAAGCAGTAAATCCGAAAGCCCGGGTACATGAACACCATCAACGGGCATATACGTTTGTCATTCTTCCCTCTAATGAAGCAACGAAAGTTGAAAGGCAAATGAGACGATGGAACTATTCACCACAAAACCAAGTTGACCTTCTACGGCGTTCACTGGATCTCGAAGAAAAAGTCGTCACAACGCGTCGCACCAGTAGAAGAGCGCGAAGAGCCCAGCAATCTGAAGTGCTGTTTAAATAATCCCGGGTACATCTCTCTCCCTCACTCGTGTATACTATTTCTATGCCAATCCCTGCCCATACCCTCGATTTTGCTAATCACCACGCCGACGCCACACCTGATGATATACGCACCCTCTGTGCACAGGTAGTCGAATATGGTTTTCATACCGCGTTTATAAATCCGGTTTACGTCCCGCTCGCCAAATCTCTCGTCGGAACCCGCGCCAAAGTGGGATGCGTTATCTCATTTCCGCTGGGTGGTGACGCGACAAGCGTCAAAATGGCAGCTGCCAACCGTGCGGTCAGTGATGGCGCAGATGAACTGGACGTCGTCCCCAACCTCGGATTGTATTTGTCGGGCGACAAACAGGGATTTCTCAAAGACATGGCAGATGTTGTTGAATCCGCGCGCATTTTCGGCAAACCGGTGGTCGTTAAATTTATCCTCGATCCCGGCTACTTTGACGCACTCCCCAACAAAAAAGAAGCCATGCAGGAGGTGGCGCAGTTTATCCAGCAGAGCGGCGCCGACTTTGTCAAAATAGGCTCCGGTATGGGACCACGCGGTCCGTCGCCTGAAGATGTCGTGACTATAAAAGAATCAGTACCCGATATGAAAATAAAAGTTGCTGGCGGCATCGATACCCAACAGAAAGCCCAAAAATTCATTGACGCCGGGGTTGCCCGCATCGGCACGTCACACGCCATCGCTATCGTTACTGGTAACACCAAGGGAACATCCGGCACTGCGGAGTAATCAGGTATTTTTCAGCGTCTCTATTGCCTCTGCTACGTGTTGCGGGTCTTTGAAAATATAGTCAGTGGCAACAATTCTCGTCGCTCCCGCGTCTTTTACTGCCTTCACGCTCGCATCGGTAATACCGCCGACCGCTTCAATAGGTAAATCCGGAAAATTCTGGCGGATAAGTTTAATTTTCTCTACTGTTTCAGGCAAAAATGTGCCGCCGGAAGCACCTGCCTCCGCAGTCATCACTACCACAAAGTCTATCTCTTCCAAAAATGGCTCTACCTGATCAATTTCTGTGGCGCCATCAAGTGCCATGCCAACTTCCACTTCGTCATATTTCGCTTCATCGAGAAACCGCCGGGGATCATTGCTTTCTATGTGGGCGATAATACGGGTAAATCCGCCGTCAGCAAGCGGGCGCACGTATTTTTCCGGATTTGCGACCAGCAAGTGTGCCTCAAAAGATACCCCCGGGTATCTTGCGGTTAATTCCGACAATTTTGCTATATCAGAAAATGTTTCTGACGCACCGATGCTCCCGTCAGAAATATTGATATGCACCCACGGTGCAAAAGGGGCAACCAACGCGACTTTCTGCTCCAACGCGTCCCAATCAGATTCCACGACAGCAGGGATAACATCTATTTGTGCCATATCGCTAGGCTACCGTAGACTTCAAACTGTTGTAAAGAGGGCAAAATAAAAACTCCGATACCTTAGCGGCTGCGCTGAAGATTTTCCGAAAGGGTCGCGTATTTGTCATCCATGGAGCGGAACTGCTCGTCAGAAACCAGCCCACGCCCCCAGGCTACCGCAAGATGCGTACGCACCATAGCAACCATACCGATTGCGTCTAACAATACCTGACGCCCGAACCTGCGGTCAGCGCGTGAAAGCCCATCGGCGATCTTGGCGGTCACATTGGTTGCGGATCCGATGACATCCTCTACCATTTCTTCGCTCGCGCCCTCTCGCATATCGTCAAATATGTCATGGATCTCCATGAGCACCACAAATGCATCCTGCCATAGCTTCTGATCGTGAAAGTTGTTCATACCGGGTTGTGAAATTTCGACCGTTGCTTCTTACGCGATCTTAATTTCAGTATCCTTTCCTTGTAATCTTTTTATTATATGTCCAGGCACCCATTCGACAGCAACAAACGCAAAGCGTGTCGAAATTCTACTACCCGGATGAGTATGATTGTAGCCTACTTACGGCTAAATTCCAAGTAGAAGACGGGGTATTTTAGGGTTCCGGCGTAACTTCTGGTATGGTCGCAGACGGAGTGCCGACGTTCACTGCTCCCACATTGATAATTTTATTTGCCTTTTCGTCAAAAAGAATGGCGATCCGCGCGTTGGTGTACAAAATAACCCGCTGTCCGTTTTGCGCCTTGGCAAAAAACGGTTGGCTCCTAATCTGTTCCGCATCCTGCACGGTGGCGACAGTAGGCTCTTCACCTTCAGGAAGCTCCATGAGCTTACCGACCTTAGCGAGAATATCTTTTACTTCCACCTGGGGATTGTTGAACCTCTGGGCAAGTTTCTGATATTCGGAGTAGTAATATATCCCCGCCCCTGATCCGCCAATAGCGAGGAAAATGAGAATAATGAATGCGACGATAACCGGCCGTTTGTCCATAATAAAGTGAGTATACTACATTTTATCTTCGCCTAGAATAATGAGAAAATCCGCCCCCGCTGGCTTAATTTCCCCGGCAGGAAGCGTACTCACCTCCAGCCCCAGCATTTTTGCCAATTCAGTAACCGTCGTACTATTTGCTCCGGTGAGGTCGACGATAAGGCTTTTCTCATAATCCCGTTTCGCCGCATTGTCGCGGTCGACAATAACTGCAGATACCACCGATGCTTTTAGGGTTGCCTCATATGTTTTTGTAAACCCGCTAACATCAGTGCCGTTATACAACACAAAGGTAGACGGAGCTTTTTTATCTGCCGTTTTATCGGCAACCGTTGCGGAGGGCGTACCCAAATTCACTGCGGCGACCTCTATGATAATGTGCTGGGAAGGGCGGTATAAAATAGCTTTTTTTGCTTCTGTATAAATAAGTACCTTGTCGCCGTTTTCCGCTTTGGCAAAAAAGGGCTGGTCTTTCAGTTTTTCCTTATCTGTTACCGAAGCGAGCGTTGGTTCTTCGCCAGCGGGAAGCACGAGTAATTTTGCCACCAATGCCACTATTTTTGCGGTTTCTTCCTTCTGGCCTGCGGGTGTACGGCTTAATTGACTCTTCGTTTCCTGATATTTGGAATAAAAATATAATGATGGAATAATTGCGATTCCCAACGCGATAATTATAAAACCGGGTACCAACGCCTTTTTCCCAATGTGGAGCAATTTCTTCATAGTGGTATCATCTTACCCTTCTGATACACCGGTTTGCAATACTATGGCTATTTCAACAAATTGGTGTATACGCCCATAATAGGCACTCCGTCTACCTTCACCTCATATATCTTCGGGAAAGGCGGCTTCTGCTTCTGCCACCGGAAATTCGAGAGGATATAATCAGCTTCATCCAAATGGTCCACCGGTATAAAACGGCGATACTGTTTTTTCAGTACATCTGCATGCGCGCCGATACCAAATGCAAAAAACACATTAATATCCTGCCGCTGATCAATGGTAGCAATATGTTCCAAACCCCGCCGGTACGAAACACCCCAATAATCCAGATCAAACCGTGCTTCGGCCCCCCTCACACCGCCAACAAGCTCGTTAAAATAGACATATTGATGGGGATGGTTCCGTACGATAAACAACGCAGCAACTCCGATATTCACCACCATTATTGCAACGACAATAACTCGGATAATCCGTGGAAACCTGAGCAACCACTGCAATCCGAAAAGCGCAGTCATAACCATAGCGGGATATATGAAATAAAACTGGCGCCATCCGTCATACAGCGCAGGGCGGAAAAGCACAGCTAGCACAATCACCCCGGCCGGCCACGTAATAAAAAATATCTTCCAGAAATTACGTTTTTCCGCTATCAACCGCCAGGCTCCGACCATCCAAAATAAAATAATGCTTACGGGGGTGGTGATCCCTATCCATACCGGCAAATAATGCCATGGGACATCCTTCGGCGAAAGAAACGCACCCAAATACAACACATCTTTTTCATATGCATCAAATGTGGTCATAAACCTGACTGCTTCTATAAAACGGAAAAAAGGGCTGTTCCACAACGCCGGCCACCATAACAGAGTGAATGCGAGAGAAATGGTCACGTATACGATAAATGACCCGATGGCTCCGCGTTTTTTTCGCGTAAAAATCCGCATACCAACCGCAATACCGATACTATGAAGGAATATACCCACAACCCGTATGTCGGTGGCAAACGCCGCCGCTAATCCGAAACAAACAGCGCGGCAGACTGTGGATTTTATATAATACCGGTATCCAAAAAAAACTGCGATAATCCAGCTTGCCAAAAATGCGATATCTTTGGAATTATAAAAACTCTCGGCAAATATCCTTGGATGCAACACCAAAAGCAAGGCGCCTGCAACCCCCCATCCCCACCCACCAAATATTCCCGCTGCCAACAAATACATGCAAATAACCGAAATGAAAAACAGGATAAACGTTGCCGTGTGCCGCAACGCAAATATCGCATACGGATCAGCTGTACCTGTTGTTTTTTCGAAAACGTACATGACAACTTCAAATGCCGGACCGTAAAACCGGTCTCTGAATCCAATGAGTGCCTGATCGCCTTCTGTGACGAAACGGTACGTAATTATCCCATTAAGACGGGAAACTGGCTCGTCCCATCCGAGCCCGTAATCCCCCGCAAGACGGATACCTACTATAAAGTATGCCGCCGCAAGCAACACCAACATCACGTTAATATGTTTCAATCGCATACCGTTTTTCTTCCTCAGAAAGTGTTGAGGACCAATCGAAAAACTCGCGCGCTTTGTCGTGGTCTCCTAACCGCCAATAATTAACTGCGGATAAAAACTTTACGTCTGCCCGCTGTCTGCGTTTTTCAAGGTATTCGTTGATAATCTGCTGACTTTCCGCATATCTTCCTGACCGGGTCAGAATAACGGCATAAAAATAATACGATGATGATTCCGGCTTCAGATTAATTGCCTTTAGGATTGCTTTTTCCGCCAGATCATACTGCTTTTTCCGGAGTAACACAGCAGCATACACCGCCTGCACCTGATGGTGCGCGGGGTAAATTGATACTGCTTTCACCACGTACGGCTCTGCCTGATTGACCTTACCCTGTGAGAGATATAACCTCGCAAGCCACACATATCCGAATACACTATTCGGCGCGGACCGGATCATGCTGTTATATAACGATTCGGGCGTTTGCCACACTGCATTCCGTTGCACCGTCAAAAAACCGTATACCACGATGATGACAACCACTACTGCGGCGGCAATCCGCCGAGAAGCGACGACCCGATCTAGTAGCACCGCCATGAACACCGTTATCCCCATTGAAGGCATATATACCCACCGCTCAGCGATATATTCTCCTCCTGTAAATATAAATTTGGAAAACGGGAAATACGCCAGCAAAAACCACCATGCACCGGTAAACAACCCTGTGTGCCGTGCTTTTTTCCACACAATACCCCAAAGCAACACCGAAAGTGCCGCCACGCCAAACCAAAACCGTCCATCAATGAGCGATTCAACTAACGGGAAATGATTGTACCGGTATGTGGCAGAAAGACCCATCGGGATAATCGTTTTACCGATATATAACCCGCCGATCGCAACCGCTGTCATGATTCTGACTGGAATATCTGCGTATGCAATCGGATTGACGGCATAGGAATGCAGATTCTCCAAAGGGAACTTCCCTCCCAACCCGACCCACCACATTGCGCAATACCCGGCGGCAACGACTGCATAGGGCAACGTCATACGGATCGCTTGTGCAATAGGAAGCGAATTTTGGATAATCGCAAGTCCGATAATTACCGCCGGTCCAATAAGTAAAAATTCCTTGGATAGACACGAGAGAAAATAACTTGCTGCCGAAAGAAAAAGGAAACGGTGCCGCGTTGCCCTTTGCTCTACTGCGTTAAGAAAAAAGTGCCACGATGCGAGAAAAAATATACTACCCAAAAGCTCTTCACGCGCTTTAATAAATGCCACTGCTTCGGTATGGATCGGCATACTCAGAAAGAGGGACCCTGCCATGAGCGCGATAAAAACTGACCGGGTCAATCTGCGCACCAACAGGATAAACAGCCACGTGACCAATCCGTGTAACACGATATTGACGGCATGAAACGATACCGGACTCTCTCCAAAAATAAGAAAATTACCCATCATGCTCAGCGTGACGAGGGGTCGGTAGGTGTCGGCGAGTACCGGATTGTCCACATTAGCTAGCGGCTCAAACCAAATTTTGGGAATATAGGCTGCTGACCGGAGCTCAGGGCGCTGAGTGAAATACTCATCATCAAAAACAAATTGTCCGGTAAGCGTGCTACCGTACAACACAAAACTGAAACCAACACACAACAATAACCAGATAATAGTATGATACCGCTTCATATACCGATGATGACCTCCCTAGTATGTCGCATTTGCCGCATAAATCAATAGTCAGCAATAACAATACATGACCCTCACCGGTTTCTCACAGATTGCAAATAAAATAACCTTATTAATATGCTACATAGCAATATAATTGGATACATATGTTACCCTTGATGGGCACGTGCCATCGACAGAATTTTTTTCTTTTCTTCACTTGTTTCTCTGCCTATTTCGGATATACTACATCGTGATATGCATCGGATTACTTCTCCGCGGATTTATCTTCCTATCATATTAGGTATAAGCATTATCATAAACCTTGCGCTTTTTTTCCTTATCACCAAAATAAACCAGCCCCCCAAGGGCATTGAGCTTGCCAATAAGTATCCCCTGCTCTCCAAAAGGATATTTATGGAAAGCCAAAACGATTTTCTTATCCATTTTGTCCCGCTACGCAACGCCATGAACGACTATGTAGCGAAACAAAAGGATGAAATCGGCGTGTATTTTGAGTATCTCCCCACCGGTACATCTATCGGGATAAATGACCGGCTCGAGGTACGGTTTGCAAGCCTGATAAAAATCCCCGTCGTTATGGCAGCCTATAAACAAATCGAGCAGGGTAACTTATCCCTCCATAACAGCATCGTTATCCAGGAAGAAAATATCCATAAAGGATTTGGCTCACTGTGGAAAAAAGGAGCGGGTACCACAATAACCCTTGAAGAAGCAATCCGCTTAAGCTTGGTCGAATCGGATAACACCGCGCTTCGCGCAATTACCAGCCAATTGCCGCTGGGGGCAATTGAGGATGTATTTAACAACCTCGATATAACCGTGGATAGCGGGAACGGTTACCCCATCATCTCACCCAAAAATTACTCATCGATTCTCCGGAGCCTTTACCTTTCTTCATACCTTGACCGAAAAGATTCGTATGCAATACTGGAGTATCTTACCAAAACCCCATTTGCCGATATGATTGACGCCGGTGTCCCCGACGATATTACGGTTGCGCATAAAATCGGGGTCTTCGACCCACTGGGGATTTTCAGCGACTGCGGCATCGTGTATGTACCGAACCGCCCATATATTATTTGCGTTATGGTGAAATCGGATCAGGCAACCGCAACAAAGCACATGCAATTGCTTTCCAAAATGATATACGGTTTTGTTTCGCGTGCTAATTAATCGGCACATCCTGCTATTACTGGATTACCGCACTTCCCGACGTTTCGGACAATACCTCATCTTTTAACTCAGGCTCGGGATTGCTATCGCGACCCGGCTGCTCTTGCAATGCGCCCGGTGTGGGTGTTGCCGTGGGCGATGGCTCTCCCGGCGCTGCTGGCTGCGGCGTGTTTGTCGGCACCGGATCACCGCTTATCGGCTTTCCGAAGGTTCTACGGATTTCCTGTACCCCCAACGCTATCCAGCTGTATTCAAGATCCCTTGGCACCGCGGCATCCAACACAATAGTGAAACCTTCTGCTGTTACCCCTGCTACCACAGCACGCACCGCATCACCGATAAACGCGCGATCCGTATCATCCGCGTATACCGGGGTGATCGTCACCACCGGCGGGTAGTCAAACTTCTTCTTGAATGATACACGAACACTTGTTGTCGATTTCGGTATGACGGCGATACCCGCAGTATCAGAACTTACGACCAGTTGACCGTGAACAATAAGGTTACCCAATATAGATACCGCATCTTCAAACAATGCGCCGCCGCGGACCCGTATCCCCTGCATAAACTGTATTAACGTCTCAAAAACCGCTGGTGTAACAACAGCGGACGGCGTTCCTGCTATTGTTGTGTCCACCGCTACCCCGGCAACGCTTGCCTGACCGCTCATGGCAATCGTCAACAACGCATCGTATTGCGAAGATAATGACGATAATTTATCCGTAAATATTTCCAATCCCTCGATACGGTTTGCAGAAATGCTGTCCGCAGTTATTTTGTTTGCCACAATTTCATCAGCTACCAATCTTGGCGTGATAACCTCCAAACCTGCTACTACCCGGTCAGCAACGATGCTGCTTACATCCATCGGAGCCCCTTGCAACGACCCGTTTCCCCGCTGCCGCAGGAAATACGATAGCATCGCTTGTGCCGGATCTGCTGCATTTTCATCGATTACTTCGTCACCCGTTATAAACGGAGCGGGGATTTCCGGCATAACCCCGTTAAAGTAGCCATTTTTCGCAAACGCGATAACCTCCTGTTGATCACTTGATGCCTGACTGGTCAACGCTTGCCCGACGATAGCGCCAGCCTTGGTTGCCCGCATGGCAACTCCGGGCTGACTGGAAGCCGTGAGATAATCGCCGGCACGGATAAGACCGTTTTCAGCTGATACCCGTACCGGTATCCGCCCGGTAAGCGCTACCCAAACCGGAATCCCTCCGCCCCCACCTGACTCACCCAACACCAGTCCGGGCTGGGTAGACACAATACCAAGAACGTTCGGGTCATACGCCCGTTGGGATGGAATTATCCCGGCGTTTCGCGCAGGATCGAGCGAGACAACTGTCCCCTTCGGAATTCCACTGTTTGTTGCATAATATACCTCCGCCAAATCGGCACCCGAAATCTTAAATCCTAACATGTAACTCCCCAACTCAACCGTGGTGCCGGTTGTGTTCGATGTTCCCTGCCCCCAACGGAAAGTAATATTCCCAGCGTTTGCGCCGTTAGCTACCGTACCGCTTAAAATACCGTTTTTGTTGCCGGTTGCCGTCGTCGCTACCACAATCGCCGTGTCACACGCGACAGATCCAGCTGCTAAATTTCCTGCATGGGAAATATTCACTGTTCCATACGTACAAGTGGCTCCGCTCGGCGCGTTGAGGCCAACACGGATATCAGGAGTGGATGAACCACCTGTCGAATATGTATATGATGTTTCCACTGCCCACGTTTCGTCGGCGGCGACCGCAAACAACAGCTCGTTGTCGTCCTGCAACGCGGCGCTTGAAGTGATCGTTTCATCTGCGGCTTTCCGGATATTTACCGTCGCGCGGTCGCTTCCGCATTCCCATACCGCAGAACTTTCATTCCATTTTAGCACCTGGTCATCGCTACATCCCTGCAAAAGGCCAATCCCACCGGTACCCGCTTCCAATCCTGATCCACTACTGGTTCCCCCGCTGCCGTCACCACTGGTCAGATCGTTCTGATCAACGAGTGCGGCGTCTTTGCCGTCAAGCCGGTCAAGTTCTGTCGATTCGATAGTGGTAGCACCGGTAATAAGCGAATTTGTTCCGATAGTAAGTCCGCTTGATGAAAAATTGTATTCATCCGTGCCGTTTACCTGTACATTAAATGTTTTACCGGTAAGCACATTGAGATTAAGATCCCCTGAGTTATCCCGATGCAAGCCTACATCGGTACCCGTCGGAGCCCCCGTGGTTTCGCGGAATAGGATATTAGATAGATCACTAAGGTCAAATCCATCGGCATCAATGTCGGAAGTCCATGGTGACTGTGAGCCACTGCCGCCATCATCATTGGCACAGGTAATATTACCGGATGCATCTGTTGTGAGGACACCGCCGTTTGTGTATGAAGAACAGTCAAATCCGGTAAATGTAATATTCCCCGACGCGCCTTTGGTAAGCACGAGACTGGTCGTAGACGAGGTATTGCCGAGGGTGATCGTTTTTGAGTTTGCTCCCGTTCCGATGCTTATCGCTCCGGTGCCGTTGGTATCAATTCCCAATGTTTCGTTGGTATCATTGGTGGTAATCGTCGCTCCGGCATCACCATCTAATCCCAATACTAAATCGTCAAAGTTAAAGTCGGTCGCATACGTCGTATTTACATAGAGATACGAGCCGCCATCTAATATAAATGTTTCACCGCCCGGACCCGCAGGACCGGTAGGACCTTGTACACCAGTCGTTCCGGTCGCCCCTGTAGGGCCATTTGCTCCGGCAGCACCGGTAGCACCGGTAGAACCCGTTGGACCGGTAACACCCGCTACACCGGTTGCTCCAGTTGACCCCGTCGGACCGCTGGATCCTTGAGTTCCGGTTGCCCCCGTACTTCCGGTAGGACCAGAGGATCCCGCGGATCCTTGTGTTCCCGTCGCTCCGGTCGAACCGGTGGGGCCACCCGCTCCGGCAGCACCAGTTGCACCGGTGTTTCCGGTAGGACCTGACGCACCATTTGCTCCGGTCGATCCTGTTGAACCGGTAGGACCTGACGCACCATTTGCTCCCGTGGCTCCGGTACTTCCGGTAGGACCAGAGGCTCCCGCGGATCCTTGATTTCCTGTAGCTCCCGTTGCTCCCGTCGGTCCGGAGGCGCCAGCTACACCCGTTGCTCCGGTAGATCCCGTCGGTCCGGAGGCGCCAATTCCTCCGGTTGCACCCGTAGACCCGGTGGGGCCGGAAGCTCCTGCGCTACCCGTTGCGCCGGTCGCGCCCGTTGGACCTGACGCACCAATTCCACCCGTGGCTCCAGTCGCACCAGTAGGACCACTGGCACCTTGTGACCCAGTTGCCCCAGTAGATCCCGTTGGACCGGAAGCACCTTGTTCCCCTGCAGAACCAGTAGCTCCCGTACTACCTGTGGGTCCACTTGCTCCAACTCCTCCAGTGGCACCAGTAGAACCGGTAGGACCTGAAGAACCAATTGATCCGGTTGCACCGGTAGAACCCGTTGGTCCGGAAGCTCCTTGTTCTCCTGCAGTTCCTGTTGATCCGGTAGCACCTGTCGGTCCGCTTGCACCAATGCCGCCAGTGGCACCGGTAGAACCGGTGGGACCATCAGCGCCATCAAGTCCGGCATTTCCTTGTGAACCAGTAGCTCCTGTTGCTCCTGTTGGGCCACTTGCACCAGCAGACCCCGTTGCTCCGGTTGCTCCGGTTGGGCCTGATGCACCAACTCCTCCTGTTGCTCCAGTACTTCCCGTAGGACCAGAACTTCCCACACTTCCTGTTGACCCTGTAGCCCCGGTCGGTCCGGATGCGCCTTGCGATCCAGTTGCTCCGGTAGAACCCGTCGGTCCGGAGGCGCCAGCTACACCCGTTGCTCCTGTACTGCCTGTCGGTCCGCTTGCACCCTGTGTACCAGTTGCTCCCGTACTTCCGGTCGGGCCATTTGCACCAGTGGCTCCCGTCGTTCCTGTGGGACCATTTTCTCCAGCACTTCCTGTAGACCCGGTAGCCCCTGTCGGTCCACTTGCACCAACTCCGCCAGTTGCTCCGGTAGAACCCGTTGGTCCGAAAGAGCCAACATTACCAGTAGCTCCGGTACTTCCCGTAGGCCCTGAACTTCCTTGCGTACCAGTGGCACCGGTACTTCCGGTAGGACCGGAAGATCCTTGTGTTCCAGTGGCTCCCGTTGCTCCCGTGGGGCCTGATGATCCTTGCGTACCGGTTGACCCCGTACTCCCTGTCGGTCCGCTTGCACCCTGTGTACCAGTTGCTCCCGTGGAACCAGTGGGACCATTTGCGCCAGTTGTGCCTGTTGACCCTGTGGGTCCACTAGCTCCTTGTTCACCTGCAGAGCCAGTCGCACCGGTGGACCCAGTTGGACCGGAACTTCCGATTCCTCCAGTTGATCCAGTAGGACCTGAAGCGCCTTGCGATCCGGTTGCACCTGTTGAGCCAGTAGGACCGGAAGAACCAACGTTACCAGTGGCTCCTGTACTACCCGTTGGACCATTTGCTCCGGTGGCACCGGTACTACCTGTGGGTCCACTTGCTCCAACTCCTCCTGTTGCTCCCGTGGAACCAGTGGGACCGGAGGCACCAACTCCTCCGGTTGCACCCGTAGACCCGGTGGGGCCGGAAGCTCCTGCACTACCCGTTGCGCCGGTACTTCCTGTTGGACCATTTGCGCCAGTTGCTCCAGTTGTTCCGGTCGGACCATTTTCTCCGGTACTTCCGGTAGCTCCCGTACTTCCTGTGGGACCGGATGCGCCGGCTGTACCAGTCGCACCTGTGGAACCTGTTGGACCACTCACACCGATACTTCCGGTAGCTCCGGTGGATCCAGTAGGCCCTGAACTTCCTTGCGTACCAGTGGCACCGGTAGACCCAGTCGGGCCATCAACACCTGCATTTCCCTGAGCACCGGTGGATCCGGTTGCTCCGGTTGGGCCTGATGCACCAACTCCTCCTGTTGCTCCAGTACTTCCCGTAGGACCAGAACTTCCCACACTTCCTGTTGACCCTGTAGCCCCGGTCGGTCCGGATGCACCTATTCCTCCAGTTGCGCCTGTTGAACCAGTAGGACCGGAAGATCCTTGTGTTCCAGTGGCTCCCGTTGCTCCCGTGGGGCCTGATGATCCTTGCGTACCGGTTGACCCCGTACTCCCTGTCGGACCCGATGCTCCTTGTGTTCCGGCGGACCCCGTTGCTCCGGTAGCTCCCGTCGGTCCACTTGCACCATTTGTTCCGGTTGACCCCGTGGAGCCGGTAGGACCGGATGATCCATTTGCACCCGTAGCACCGGTAGATCCTGTGGGACCATTTTCTCCAGCACTTCCTGTCGATCCTGTCGCACCCGTTGGACCTGATGAACCATTTGCTCCGGTTGCTCCAGTACTTCCCGTGGGACCAGAGACTCCCGCAGTTCCGGTGGCTCCGGTTGAACCGGTGGGTCCACTCGCTCCTGCAGCGCCGGTTGCGCCGGTGGAACCAGTAGGCCCTGAACTTCCCACACTTCCTGTTGACCCTGTTGCGCCAGTCGGACCTGAAGATCCGACGGCGCCGGTAGCACCCGTACTTCCTGTTGGACCTGATGCGCCTTGTTCACCTTGTGCTCCGGTGGAACCCGTCGATCCTGTTGGTCCCGCTGCACCAACGCTCCCAGTAGATCCTGTGCTTCCCGTCGGACCTGACGCACCAGCTGAACCAGTCCCACCAGTGGAACCTGTTGGACCACTCGCACCTGCTGCTCCAGTTGCACCAGTACTTCCGGTTGGACCTGATGCTCCCGCAGAACCTGTAGCTCCTGTAGATCCCGTCGGACCTGAACTTCCCACACTTCCTGTTGATCCTGTTGAACCAGTCGGACCTGAAGATCCAACGGCGCCGGTGGCTCCGGTACTTCCGGTTGGACCGGAGACACCTTGTGAACCTTGTGTCCCTGTAGAACCGGTAGCTCCCGTCGGACCACTTGCGCCATTTGCTCCGGTTGCACCTGTTGAGCCAGTAGGACCGAAAGAACCAACGTTACCAGTGGCTCCGGTACTTCCGGTAGGACCAGAGGCTCCTGCAGTTCCGGTGGATCCTGTACTCCCCGTTGGACCAGATGTACCAACTTCTCCTGTTGCACCAGTGCTTCCGGTAGGACCAGAGGCTCCTGCAGTTCCGGTGGATCCTGTACTCCCCGTTGGACCAGATGTACCAACTTCTCCGGTTGCACCTGTTGAACCGGTGGGGCCTGATGCGCCGATGCCACCGGTTGATCCCGTAGATCCAGTAGGACCTGATGCGCCTTGTGATCCAGTTGCACCTGTTGAACCGGTGGGACCGGATGATCCAACGGTGCCGGTGGCTCCTGTGCTCCCCGTCGGACCGGATGACCCTTGTATTCCAGTGGATCCCGTAGCACCAGTAGGCCCGGTCGCTCCCGCGGCTCCTCCCTGCGATCCGGTGGGACCGGTCGCACCGGTCGGTCCATCACTCCCGTTATTTCCTGTTGCTCCCGTGCTCCCTGTTGGACCGGAACTGCCACTTAAACCAGTCGCACCAGTGCTACCCGTCGGACCGGATGACCCAACATTCCCTGTCGCTCCGGTACTACCGGCCGGGCCACTGGCACCTTGAGTTCCTGTTGCTCCCGTGCTCCCGGTAGGACCGCTTGCACCCGCAGATCCGGTTGCACCCGTAGACCCGGTGGGGCCGGAAGAGCCTTGTGAACCCGCGGCTCCGGTCGATCCCGTAGATCCGGTAGGACCACTTGCTCCTTGTGTGCCAGTTGCACCTGTTGAACCGGTGGGGCCGCTTGATCCAATAGCCCCGGTACTGCCCGTTGCGCCCGTCGGGCCACTGTCACCTTGATATCCTGTTGCTCCTGTTGCTCCCGTAGGTCCAGAAGCACCTTGCGTTCCTTGATTTCCTGTTGCGCCGGTGGCTCCCGTCGGACCGGAGGAACCCTGAACACCATTTGTACCCGTTGCTCCTGTTGCCCCTGTGGGACCAGATACACCGTTAGCTCCCGTTGCTCCCGTACTTCCGGTCGGACCCGAAGCACCTTGTATTCCCGTGGCACCGGTTGCTCCGGTAGGACCACCAACACCGGTTGCACCGGTGGCTCCCGTCGGACCGGAGCTACCTTGTAATCCAGTAGCACCGGTACTTCCCGTCGGACCACTTGCTCCTTGTGTACCAGTTGCACCCGTAGACCCGGTGGGGCCGGAAACCCCGGCACTTCCTGATCCTCCCGTTGCTCCTGTTGGGCCTGATGATCCTTGTATTCCGGTGGCTCCGGTTGCACCAGTAGGACCGATACCGCCGGTACTGCCCGTTGCGCCCGTCGGGCCATACTGCCCTGTCGCTCCGGTACTGCCCGTTGCGCCCGTCGGGCCACTGGCACCTTGAGTTCCTGTTGCTCCCGTAGTTCCCGTCGGTCCGTCGGCACCTCCACCGCCTCCTCCACCACCGGATCCTGTTGCTCCGGTAGGACCGATAGGACCTAATTCGCCAACGCCTGTTGCACCCGTAGCGCCATCTTTACCGTCAGCACCCTGCGATCCGGCTGCCCCGGAGTCACCTCTCGCACCGGTAGCCCCCGTGGCTCCCGTACTTCCCTCGATCCCAGTACCCCTTATTAATGAAGAAGGATAAAATCCCTGTGATAAAAACTGCTGCGACGCGAGCTGTGATGATTGATTGTCAGGAGTGCTATCAAATGATGGATTTAGATTTTGTATGTTTGTTATATTTTGATCTATATTGTTTATTGTTGATACGATACGTATCACTCCTTCACCACTGAAGCTCTGTATCGTGAGATTACTTCCCAAATTTGAGGCAAGGAGCCGAACACCTGTATCTCCTTTATTCATACTGTCGGTAGTTACCCCCAAGACACCCCCTGTTTCCCCAACCCCAGCAAGTGCGAGTTTCAAAACCTCACGTTGAACCATGACTAATCCCGCATCAACAGACTTTAATGTCGGTTCGATAGCCAACGAAAGAAACTGCTTTTGTGCAGATATGTTCCCTGCAATCTGCACCCTATCGAGAATTGTTGTAGCAACAAACTGCCCAACGAGCTGCTCATTTATGATCGTCGCGTCAGACAACTGCGCTGGCAAGATAGCCCCATCCGACAACTTAATCCCCATAGTGACCGGTACTAAAATTTGTACCGGTTCCTGACTTCCCAGTTTTGTCAAAAAGAAGTTAAATGTGCCGTTTTCGTCCCGCACTATTCCGTGCTCATTATTTGCATACCGTATCGTGACATCACCCACAAATGCGCCATTTTTAACGGTTGCCTGCTCAATATAGGCATATGCTATGGATGCGTCTGCCCGTTGAACCAGCACTATGTAAGGATCTTTCCAGCTACTTTCAGCGAGCACTTTTTCCGTTAGCCGGGAAATAACAGGCACATCAGTAGTACGATCCGCTTGAGACTTCTCCGCATCATCATGCCGGATGATTTGCGCTGCACCCACAAACACGCTTCCGACAATAAAGACAAAAACCAACGGAAACAATAGCGTCAAAGAATGAAACCCTCCGGATACCCGTGATTGCGGTGACTCCTTATCAGCGAGAAATCCGCCTGCTGCGGATTTCGACCGGTCAATTTTATAATAGACATTACGGCTCATCAGGGACCCCCCTCTTTACCTGCATACGCCCTGCTCCTTATATAAGAAATGACAGTTATCCCTGCGCCAATAAGTACACATACCACCCCGAAGACAATCCATATTTCCTCAGAAGACAATCCAACTATTTTTGCGGCAGGAGCGCGTAAGCTAATCGCCCACCGAAGCTCCGGAATATAGACATACCCCATCATGCCAAGCATACCCTCAATCATCATGCCTTTTACTATGCCCTCTTCACCCTTCAGCGCCCGGTGCAACGGATCTGATGATGGCACTACAGAACCGATAAGCTTCTCGTTCGGATGACTAAGAATGACCCCTCGGGCGTCCACGACAACGAAATATTCCCCTTGCCCGCCAGCGGCAACCTGGCTGAGCAAAAAGCCAATACGCTCCAAATCCATCGATGCGGTCACCACTCCGGTAAATGCACCAGCATCAAGGAGTGGGGTCGCAATGACCACCACAAATCTGCCCGACTGATCGGACTTTGCCTGAAATACATCGGATATATATGATTTTCCGGTATTCTTGGTTTGTTGAAAATAATCACGGTACGAAAAATTCGGTTCATCAAACGTGCCATACGGGTACAGCGCAATACCCTGCCCATACTCATCCAAGAAAACGAGCCGGCGGATATTCGGATTACTTTCGTAAATAATCTTGCTATATTTATTGAGTGTCGCTATATCAGGCTTACTCATCGACTTGACGAAGTCAATGTTGCTCGATGCAACCTCCAGAGAGCCCTGAATAGATGAGGTTGCGTTCGTGAGCCTTGTATGCGCGACGTGCAGTTTATTCATCGCCTCACGTTCACGGACAGCCCATATACTTTGCTGCAATAAATACACTACCAGCACGGCGAGTACAAACACAGCACTAATGACAACAAACAATCCGTGGAGCAAAAGCTTGTAGCGGCGTGCCAATTGCTGCTGTAACGGCCACCAGTACGGTAAAAGCGCGGTGAACATTCCCACTACAAGGATAAAAAATGATCTGCTCCAGTACTGGAGATGTGCATACCAGAGTGCAACGGCGACATCACCAATGGATAGTAGCCATGCAGCCAACAAGAAAAGCTTCCTATTTCCTGCGTAACCCAGCCAAAACAGTATCAAGAGTGCTATCGAGACAACAAGCGAAACAATTCCGATGATAAGTGCCGGCACGCCTGTCACCGCAGAGAGCGCACTCACATGGGAATCTATGGGGAAAAACAATATCACTGCGGGCACGAGAATCGCAATCAAAGATACATACAAGCCAATTGCAACAATGCCGCCAAATCGCACAAAATTCTCAAGTAAAATCATCACTGCCATAGCCCCATACAATGCGCCCCCTTCGATATCCCCGCTTTTTATTAACCCAAACGCGTTAATAAACCCCAATACAGAAAGTGTGAGATGGAATACCCGCCGCCAACCACCAGCCTTGGGAAATACACAACTCATGATCACACCAAAACCACATGCGATAAGTACAATCCGGATAACCGGATACATGAGTGTCATCCGCGGAAATTCTTCAGCAGTAAAGGTTGTATTAAACAGAAACAGCGCCACCCCAGCAACCAATGCGCCTAAGCCGATAAACCAATCAAATATATTCGGGGCAAGCAAATCTCCCCGCATCTTACCGGCGTCCGAATACTTCGGTTCTATAAACACCGCGTCACCGGTTGGTGACAACGCATCAACAGACGAGCCTATGACTGAAGTTGCAGAGGCCTCGGCACTCGCAACTGGGGCTGCCGCCACAGGCACGCCAACCGGTTTTTTGGATAAATGCAGTATGCGGGATAGTTCTTCTTCCGGAATTCTAAATCTCCCCTTACCGATACGCACACCACGAATCCGCTTTTCTTTGAGAAACGCGTAGATGCTATTGGTGCTAAATCCTAAGATATCGGCGACTTCTTTAACGGTGTATGTTTTGGGCATGTCAGGCAGGCTCCCAAACCCTTTAGCCTGTACCAATGCGAAATTATTACTACTCTTTACAAGTTTTTACTACTTTTTTTACCTGTTATTACAAATATGTGAAAACCTATATACAGATTAGCCTTAATTTAGACCTATTGTCAACTGGAGAAGCAATCCTGCGATACCCCACTATATTCTCGCATTTTTTTCCGTACAAAAACTCAGTCAAAAATTGTGTACAGATTCATCTTCAAATGTACTCAATACCGTGCGATTACCTCCTTATTATGCCTTCCTGCACGTACCATAGATCGCTGATATACGACGCCATACAAGCGATCACGATACATGGCATAAAAACAAACGCAATATCACGTCACAACCGGACACATGCATATCGCATCTCACCCGACGGAAATGGAAACGTCTCCCCGTGTTTTCTATTACCCCCAATCTACTCACGTATCGTCTGTGCGAATCATACTATGTGACTACCGCACAACTTTTAACTCCAGAAAACAATCACTCTTACGGGAAAGGCCTTAGAAAACACGCAAGAAACTGAGCCACAAACATCAAATGAGTTAACTTACCAATATCCACAACCACCTACTACACCCCCAAGCGCCCGGCTGTGCGACCCGTCACCCGACACGGTACTTCGTAAGTCACCATTTAGAGATGCCCTGAATACCCAATAGTGCCCGTGAACCCGGACAATACCTCCTACACATACCAAATGTTCTTGTGTTCGCTCTATACCATATTCCCAACGAACCGCACACGCATCACACCTCTATTTATTCACTGAACACCCCCCTGATGCACCAAGATTTACCTGTATCCAAACCATCCAAAAAACCCGAGAAAATCCAAGTAATAATGTGTCAAAAAATCGCAGCATGCAAACATCGACCTACGACACAATCAGGGCGACGTCAGGCAACCCCAACGCCTGAATACTGTTGCAAAACCTCATTTACAATGTACCCTTTTAAATAACCACCAGAGATGTACATGCCAGATTAAGACACACCGTCTTAAGAACCAGAAAATTTGTGTGTGATCCGTAACCTTTACCCCATAGGTAAACATTCCCGTAACCTTAAAATGCCGAACATGTTCTTGCGTCCGCATTACTGATGACTGACCGTCAACTTGCCTAAACGATCCGAAGCGCTCGAGATACACGAAAAGTTACATACTACCGGTTCTCTATACCCCGAAGACATGTATAAACCACCCTAAGAAACTCAACTTCATGACATTAGTGTCACATGAAAACAAGAAAAATACCCTTGTGCAAAAGTAAAAATCTTACGCGATACTCATGAACATCCCCTCCCGGTGAAAACCAAGCAACATATGAGTTTTCGCTTCAATACAATCCAAAATCAACTTACAAGCACTTGTAAGAACTGGTAAAAACTCAATGAAAAACTAGTAAAAACCAGGCACGACGAAAGTTATCCCGCAAGAAGTGACTTGTAAAGTCTTATATAATCCTTCACCTGGTGCGCCCACGAAAAATCAACTTTCATTGCCGCGGTCATCATCGATGAAAATTTCTTCGGATTGTTCCGATAGAGCGATATCACTTCTATCATCTTGGCATGCAGGGCAGCACTCGTGTATGGCCCGAAGACAAACCCTGTCTTGCCGTCACTGACGGTATCAGCAAGTCCGCCGGTTTTTCGTACCAATGGAAGCGTGCCATAGCGCATGGCGATCATCTGTGTTAATCCGCAAGGCTCAAACTTTGATGGAACTAACATGATATCACTTCCCGCATAAATCCGGCGGGCAAGGCGCTCATCAAATGTATGGATAAACGCGATATTGTGATGGTCACGGGCGAGCTTCTCAAACAGGGTCACCAGGCTTTTCTGCCCGGTACCCAGCAGCACCAATTGATAATCTTCTGTTGCCAATTTTTTAATAGCGCTGGCAATCAGATCAAGCCCTTTTTGCCGCGGCTCCAGACGCCCCACAAAACCGAACAGCGGCGCATCAGACTTTGGTAGCCGTACTGCCTGCTGCAACTGTTGTTTAATTTTCGCTTTGGCAGGAGCCACTGAATTCGGATAATAATGGACTGGCAATGCCGGGTCGTTACTCGGATCCCAAAGCTTGGTGTCTAAACCGTTTAAAATCCCTACAATGGTGTCTTTGCGCCGCTTAAATATCTCAACAATCCGTTTTCCATGAACCCCACGGGTAATTTCCTTCGCGTATGTGGGTGACACGGTCGTCACAATATCTACGTATTCAAACCCTTCCGTCAACAACCGGACAGCACGGCCCAACGGTGTCATAAACGGGTGAAAAATAGTTTTTGGAAAACCTAATTTGAGGGTAAGAGAAAATCCCGCCTCCCCCTGATAAAGGAGATTATGAACCGTGAGGATGGTTTTGACCCTTTTGGATTGTATTGTTTCCCGTTCCCGATATCCCACTTTGCTCTGTTCCCCGATAAGCAACGGAATAAGTGCCGTATGCCAATCATTACAATGAATAATGTCATACGGACCTCCAAGGACATTTTCTGAATACAACGAAAGCTGGGCTACCGCCTTGGAAAAAAAGGCAAACCGGTCAGCTATATGTGCATCATCGTAATCATTCAGCAACGGATGCCGGAATAGATACGCCCGCACATGAGAATGAGGAAGTAATGTGCGAAACACAAAAACTAATTCACGCCGCCGGTCATAATCAATGGCCAACTGCCCAACACACGAAACATCACGAACCTTTATGGCTTCATAAAACGGCATTGCTACCGATACATTAATCCCCCGTTGGGAAAGAGCGACAGGGAGGGCATAACTCACATCAGCAAGACCACCTTTTTTATACAGTGTTGCAATCTCGCTTGTGACAAACAAAACCTTCATTACATTTCATCATAGCACGTGTCCCGTGAGAGTTGGGAACAAAAAGAAAGAAAATATGACCAAATATACCGAAGTTATTTCGTGGCACTGCGTATTTTTTTATACACATCTTCATACCCCTGAACCATCCGGGAAAGTGAAAAATGATCTTCGACATGCTTTCTACATGCTGCGCGCTTTATATCCCCTATGCGGTTCATCGCCTCTACAATCCCATCGACACCCGGTGCTTTAATCTTCCATGACCCGCGCATCTGGCGATGCTGCTCCTGCTGTACATCAGTTTCCGGAGGGTCAACAATATACCCTGTCACTCCGTCTTTTACAATCTCAGAAACACTACCGCGGTTATAGGCAATGACGGGCGTTCCACACGCCATGGCCTCGACCATCACCAGACCAAATGGCTCTTCCCAGTGTATTGGGAAAAGTAACGCCTTCGCCGCCTGATAATGCCCGACTAAATGCCCCGGCTTCACCACAGGCTCCATCATGATACGGGCATTATCGATATTGGGCACAATTTGCTTCTCATAGTAAGTTTTTGCGGCGTCATTATGATCATACGATTGACCAATAATGCATAGTCTATTTCCGGTCTTACCCACTGCCTGTATGGCGTCATGAAAGCCTTTTTGCTCCACAATTCTTCCCGTCATAATAAACGGGTGATCATGGAGCGGAAGATCGGTATCGGGATGAAACAGAGTTGTATCCACTCCGTTTGGCACAACTCCCGCAAATGGAAACGGCACACCATTTTGTTGGGATGCAGACAATGATACGAAATGCACATTACCCAACCCGTGCAATTTCTCCAAAGCGGGAAACCGTTCCGGCGCGATGGGATCATGAAATGTGATTACAATAGGTGTGGCTGCAGGCATCGCCAGCAATGCGGGATATAACTTTTCGATAGGATGATGAATATGCAGTATGTCAATTGCCCGAGATTTAGATTTCCGGATACACTCTCTCATCAGGGATAATTCCTGTGCCAGGACATACGCCCTATATGCGTCCAAATCCCCAAATTCCTCACGGGAGAGAACCGATGCTTTGATGCCAGCATGAACAAGCGTTGCCAGAGTCGCACTTCCCTTTGCGGCAAAAAGTGTAACGTCATGGTGATTACCCACAAGCCCATCTGCAAGCTGCCCAGCCAATATCCATGGCGCCAGTATATTTTTTTCATTCGGCGGAACGGTATGTGCCGGTGATATATACATTCCTATCTTCATATATGGGTATGTTCATGAATTATCGTTTCATACGCCTTTTCATAATCCAAAACCATCCGGTCGGTATGAAACCGGACTTTCACATCTGCCCGACATGCCACTCGATCTATTTCCGTTATGCGCTTCACTGCAGCACACAGGCCGTCAATTCCTGCTGACACATCTACTACAAACCCATTCAATCCATCTCGTACTATTTCAGATACAGAACCCATGTTATACGCAATAACCGGAGTGCCACACGCCATGCTTTCCACCATCACCAGACCAAATGGCTCATGCCACGAAATCGGGTACAGTGTGGCAACCGCTCCTCCATACAGCTCTACGAGCGCGTCGTGCCCGACTTCACCATGATAAACCACCCGCTCGCCATCTATATGGGGCTTAATCTGTTCATCAAAATATGGGCGGTCAATAGGGTCTATGGCCGCAGCCATCTCGAGCCGTATCCCAAGACTCTTTGCCACGCGTATAGCATCCAATGCCCCTTTTTTGGGACTTACTCTCCCCACCCACAATAGATAATCAGATGCATGACGCGAAAACGCATAGGCATAAACATCGAGTGCGTT
Source organism: Candidatus Gottesmanbacteria bacterium UBA6580 (assembly GCA_002433895.1). GTDB lineage: Bacteria > Patescibacteriota > Microgenomatia > UBA10105 > UBA927 > UBA927. The sequence goes on along the minus strand of DJJA01000004.1, from coordinate 70,024 downwards.
GTACACCGTAGCCACATAATGAAGTTCCGGCAGGCCACCGCGCTGATTATCAGAAATAGAAATATACCGGAGGTGTTTATATTTTTGCAGCAAAGCCCGTTTTTCTTCGGCGGTTTCTCCCGGATAAAACGAGCCGTGCCAGGTAAACACCACGGGGGTACGCAACCCCTCTGCCCCGGGTACACTCAGATACTGGCCGTGGCTGTGGATGATATCAAACTCCGAAGCTCTCGCATAACACGCGTGATAGTGGACAAGCGGCTTGGCATCATCACCTTTGTTTAATCCGCTATTACCAAGTGCGGCAGGATATACGCTCGAAAGCGTTGCTGACGTGATACTGTCTCCACTGGCAAAAAGAGTTACGTCATGTCCCCGGGCAACCAATCCTTCGGTAAGGAGAGAAACAATCCGTTCGGTGCCTCCGTATTGTTTGGGTGGAACAGGAAGATACGGCGGGGCAAGCTGGGCTATACGCATATTTTTATCATAGCATGAAAAATGAAGGAGTGGTTTCTCGGCGCGGTATTTTATTCGTTAACGGCGGACACGTCTCGCGCGCGCCCTGCGTTCAGGCGCGAGCCGCACCTGAATTTCTTCTTTGTCGTCATCCGTCATGCTATACACACCACGCTCACGCATTATGGCAATTTGCCACTTGGGCAATACCATCACCCGCCGCTTCCACTCACCCCCCAGATACACTTCGATGTGTACCGCCTCTTCTTCAAACTCCGATATATCCCGCATCGTACCGGTTAATAAATGAAGCCGTTTTGCTCCCCGTGTTTCGTTCATAAATAAAGGCAGGCAACGATTTTACAATGGAACACGCGCTCAAGACAAACAGGCTGTACTCATTTGCATATCTCGCACAAATCGCGGTATAATATAGGTCTCTGCATTCATAAAAACCCTATGATATCGGTACACTTATTTAAAAATCCCGAAGGAGAACTGGTAACAATACGTCATTCTGATGTCATGACCACCCGTGGAAAACGCCCAGTCAGAACCTATACCAATCTCACAAAGCTTGATGCGCTTACCCATGGAATACCTGGTCAACATGAACAAGTTGCAGTATTTCGGGCAGCGACACGGACAGGTGGACGTTTAGATGTGATCGAAAATTTGCTTAGCCAGGGACAAACAATTTCTTACTTTATCTAAGCTTTCACACGCTGCAGTGCTTTTTTTAGGCTATCGATCATTTCTTTTACCGTAAAATTGTGTTGCACATGCGTTCTGCAATCCTCACGCGATATTTCCGGTATACGTTTCAGGGCATCAACTAACCCGTTTACCCCTTGTGACGGATCTATAACAAATCCTGTCTTTCTATCAACTACAACCTCAGAAACAGCGCCATTATTATATGCAACGACCGGCGTACCGCACGCCATCGCCTCTATCATCACTAGCCCAAACGGCTCCGGCCACACAATAGGAAACACGAGCGCTTCCGCTCCTCCCAAAAGTGCCGCTTTTTCGGCGATGTCCATTTCCCCTTTGTGCACGACGGTAACCCCGTCGACAAGTGGCGCAATCTCCCTTGTCCAATACTCCTGGTTCCCGATTTTGCCCGCGAGTACTATCTTTTTACCCAACGCTTTTGCCGCCAAAATACCATCTTTCTGATTTTTGTGGGGAGCTACCGAACCCATCATCAACACATAATCTTTGGGAGCTTCTTGAAACGGCAGTTCGTCGAGGTCGGTCGCGTTGTACACCGTGCCCACATAATTCACTCCATCAAACCCCTTCCGCTGCGCGTTGCTAATGGTGATAACCGGTGTGTGGTAAGCACGGAATAATTGCGCCAATTCATCAAATACCGGCAGGTGCATCACCGTTACAAATGGCCGGCCGATAAGCTTGGCGACCGGAAGAAGTACCGACTCCCCGCCGCGCATATTGTTAATAATAATGTCGAATGACTTCCCATGATCAAGCAGCCACTGGGAAACTTCAGCCATATAGATCATTTCTTTCCGGAGATTTCTCGACCCTTCGGTAAAACCACTTGTTGACTGCGTGGAAGACCCGGTCACGGTATCTCCGCCGCCTATTTCTACCAGCGTATACAAAGGATCGACTTTAGAGCCGTGCGCGGCAACGAGCGTCACTGCGTACCCACACTTTGCGAGCCCCGTCGCCTGCCAATAGGCGATGCGCTCTGTCCCTCCCTGCTTTGGCGGAGGCACCGGAAGCGCGACTGAACCCAAGATGAGAACCTTCATAAGCTCTAGCCTACTACAGTTACGGAAAGAAATCCAAGATGTATTACTTTTTTACCGTGGGAACTTGCGGCGGAGGTGCGGTACCATTGGGCTTTTTGGCATATTTGCCATATCCCTGCTCAAACTGGCCACCAATAGTCGTCCAGGAAAACTTTTCCTCCACTGATTTCCGTGAATTCTGACCCATTTTGTTACGTAATGATAGATTATCTAACAGTTTGTTCACTTTCTCTACAATCTCTGAACTATTCCGTGGACGCACAAAAAATCCGTTATACCCTTCTTTCACGGCGAGTGGGATACCCCCCTTCCGCGTCACCACCACTGGCGTACCACACGCCATTGATTCCAAAATAACGAGTCCCAATGGCTCGTCCCAGACGCTGGGCGCGACAAACACGTCGGCTCGTGAGTAATACGGCACTAGTTTTTTCACTCCTGCTCCCAGATGGCCAATAAAATGAATATTGGTAAGCCCCAAATTTTTCGCTTTTTCCTCAAGACTCTTACGCTCCGGACCATCACCCAAGATAACCACTTCGCCATGAATATTTTTTGCCGCCCCCACAAGATATTCCACACCTTTATATTTCGTGAGCTTGCCGGCAAACACCACCACCGGCTTCCCATGAAGATTGAGGCTTTTATCAACGTCTTTGGCCCCCGAATCACTATGAATGAATTTTTCGATGTTCACCCCTCCCGGAATAACCTTGCATTTCTCACGGAAATTCCCCTTAAAAATCCGCAGGAACCAGTCTCTGGTGTAGCCGGAATTCGGATAAATTGCTTTCGCCCGGTACATCGCATCAAACGTGCGCTGCCAATACCGCCGGTCACGCTCAAGTGTGGGGAGCTCAGATCCATGAATAGTGACCACATAATTTATGTTGTAGGTGTCTTTGATGAACGCCGCGAGCCAGGCGGTCGGAAAGGCATGATGCGCATGGATTATTTCAGGGCGGAAATCTTCTACCGCCTTGATAGTCGCGCGGAGAAACGTGTCATATACTTCCCAAATCTCTTCACTCGTGAGGTTTTGATAGAGTTTACAATCCGGCCATTCGGGATGCCCGGTAAATGCGACAGGAAATGGGAGTGTCACGGGGTAAAGTTTCGCCCGTTCAATAGGTCGCGTATCAGGTGCCAAAATAGCAACCTTATGGCGCCTGCCTACTTCAGAAGCAAGATGCCGCGCGTATGTACCACTCCCGGAACCCCAAAACGGGAACGTCTGTAAATACAGAATCCGCATGATTTGAGTATTATACATTACCGCACGTACCACCCACAACCAGAGTGCCTTCAAAACCCATCCGCCGCCAGACAAGAAAACAATTGAAGTATGCGGGCTCACGTGAGCCGGGAGGAAACCTTAACGGGGATGCAAAAATTTTGTTCGAAACACCAATACGATGAAACGAAATAATTGGAATTGCCGGCGCACTCGCCATGGCTCTTGAAGTAATCGCCAAAACCACTCAAACCCTATCGATCTAATAAATAATGGTGCACGTTTGAGTTTATTTGCGAAAATGGCAAATGACCCACCCACACTCATGCAAACCACCGGTGCAGACAATTCCTGAGTGAGCCGGTAGATAAAATACTCCTGCTTCGGTGCCCCCAAACCGACAAAGACAATACCAGTCTTTGTTTTTACTATTTTTTCTGCTAAACGGCGCCAATACGAAGCTTCTATATCCTCTATGACCGTCTCATCAGCCCCTTGGAGTGCCGGTCCGTCTTCTGCCCAGCCCATTAAGCTTGGATACGCACCCTGTAAGCACTCCAAAGCCTTGACTGCTAAACCTGTAAAACCGCCTATAAGTCCTATTCTGACGCCCCGTTTCGCGGCATCCTGCACGAGATCTTCCATAAATTCCACGCCTGGTATCCGGGTAATTGTTTCGCCATCTGTTGTACCAGAGGTCTTGTCACCTAAAAACCGCGCTGCCCACACCAACCCTATGCCATCCGGGAGCGCCACATCAGCCTGATTGAGTATATCCCTGAATTGCTTATGCTTCCTCGCATACATGATTTGTTCCGGATTTGGAGTGACAACTATACGGGGTTTCCTTCGTTTTCCCGGGGGTTGATGCCGTGATTGTGCAAAAACGCTTAGACCTTCTTTGATATCTTCTAGGATTATTTCCTTCTTATCTGTAGTAACACTTATCCCGAGAATTTTTTGATTATTTAAGCTCATATAATAGCGCTATATACGGAATTTAATTGAAAAAAATAGGAATGTATATATGTATTGAACACTAATAAATGTAGCTAATTATTCACTTTTTTCCACTTTTACTCTTCACGTTATCAAATTAACTATAAGTTATTATCTAAAAAATTCTTATTTACCGCATTATAACCGATTTTCGACTTATCTCAATAATTCCTATTAAACTATAAGTCTTAGTAGTTTTTTTACTACCCCTCTTGGGTTACGGTGACGTTATTTTTTACTTATGCTCCGCTTGTACAATTCGATATTTTCTATCGCCACCCCGGTGCCCCTCACTACACAAAGAAGCGGTTCATCAGCAATATGCGCGGGAACTCCGGTCATTTCCGTTACTAATTTATCAAAATTCCGCAGCAAACTGGTCCCACCAGCCATCACAATCCCCTTATCAATGATATCCGCCGCTAACTCGGGCGGCGTTTCTTCCAACACGCTTTTGATCGCGGCAATCACATGATGAAGCACCGGACTGATAGCAAGTGTCACTTCAGATTTCGTCAGATTGATAATCCGTGGGAGCCCGGAAATAGCGTCTCTTCCCCGCACCTCCATACTTTCCTGGTTTTCTTTTGGTGTCCCGGCTTTTATTTGAGCAGGAGTACCTGGCTTGGCGCTTGGCGCAATCTTACCGCCCACCGCGTCACCAATGGTTATTTTGATTGCCTCTGCCATCCGTTCACCGATAATCAGGTTATAATTTTTCTTTACAAAATTAGCGATAGCCTCATCAATCTTATTGCCGGCTACCCGTGCGCTTTTATGTACAACCACCCCACCGAGAGAAATCACAGCCGCTTCCGTGCTGCCACCGCCCATATCGACAATCATATGCCCGCTGGCCTGTGCGATAGGGATTTTCGCGCCAATGGCTGCCGCAAGTGGCTCTTCGATAAGATAGGCAACTTTGGCTCCCGCGGCGAGCGTTGCATCCACGACCGCCCGGCGTTCTACCTGAGAAGCTCCTGTAGGCACACAAATCATCACCTCTGGCTTCAATATGCGGTTTCTGCCTACTGCCCGGTCAATAAAATGCGAAAGCATCGCTTCGGTAATACGGTAATCGGCTATCACTCCGTCCCGCATGGGCCGGCTTGCCATAATATTGCCGGGAGTTCTCCCAAGCATATCCTTGGCCTCGTTCCCCACCGCGACGACTCGTCCGTCATCAGTGGTCACCGCAACAACCGTAGGCTCATTAAGCACTACCCCCGTGCCTGCCAGCCAGACAACGGAATTTGCCGTGCCTAAATCTATTCCTAGTCGCTTCGTCAATCCAAACATATATTTTTGTGAGAGAAAAAACCGTAGGTTTTATCTCGAAACGCTTTATTAGCATTCTATCACAATGTGCGGTATACTAGACGCGTATACTTCACATTTTCTATGGCTACAAAAATTCGCTCATTTTTGATACCCTTTGTTACCTTTTGTATCATTCTCGCGACCGCGGGAGCAATCATTGCGTACGGTCGCGGCTACCGCCTGCACACTGACGGCTCCGTGCAACCCACCGGGCTTATCGTTTTACAATCCGATCCTTCAGGAGCACAAATCATTATCGATGGCAAAGTCAAAACTGCCACACAGGCGACCCTGACCCTTCCGCCCGGATGGTATGATGTCACCATCGCCAAAGACGGTTTCCAGCCATGGCAAAAACGGATGAAAATACAGGGCGAAGTAGTCGCCAAAGGAGAAGCACTGTTGCTTCCGACAAATCCGTCGCTTACTGCGCTCACCGCTACCGGCGTCGTCAATCCATCACTATCCCCGGATGGCTCAAAACTTGCCTACGTCATACCCGACACGACCGCCACCACCTCTGCTTCACTTCCCAACACCCGGCCAGGGGTGTGGGTGCTTGATCTGGTCGATAAACCATTAGGGCTCAACCGCGACGCGAGGCAAATTGCTAAATCGAGCGCGGTCAATTTTTCGAAAGCAACCCTTACCTGGTCACCAGATAACAAAGAAATTCTCGCAACCCTTTCATCAAATGCACATTACCTGCTGGTCGCCGACCAGAGTAATGACCTACCACTTCCCGTTTCCAATATCAAACTACTTCAAACCACATGGCAGTCTATCAAGGAACAGCGCACAAAAGAACAATTAGTCACCGTTCCCAGACTGTTCACCGACACCGCGACTGCAGCCGCTAAACTCATCTCACTGTCTCCCGATGAGACAAAAATTCTCTATGAAGCCACTGCATCCGCCGTACTACCGCAAATCATTACCCCGCCGCTTATCGGCACCAACCCGACCGAAGAATCCCGCACACTCACCCCGGGCACTATCTATGTGTATGACGTCAAAGAAGACCGGAATTATCCGGTTGCAAAAATCTCCCAGATATTCCCTCAGCCGTCACCCGCCACTCGTGTTCCCGCGCTAAAACCAACATATGACGTCGCGCAGGTACTCCATTGGCTGCCCACATCCAAACATCTGGTTGTTGTAGAAAAAGACAAAGTAGGAATTATGGATTACGACGGGGCAAATAAACGCACGGCATACGCCGGTCCATTCTGGGATTCGTTTGCCGTTCCCTGGGTTTCCGGCGGCAAACTGGTTATTCTCACTAATCTCAATAGCGCCGCGTCCGCGGTCAACAACCTCTATATCGTTAATTTACGGTAACATCCTCCTGAGAGACCGTCAGCGGCTCTTTTTTCGTGTATTCACAATCGCATCATACGTCACATTACATGGGGCGTTAAACGCACGTGCCACGCGCATGCGTACCCACCTGATCCGACTCTGCGACCGTTTAACACGCACGACAGCATTTCCCTGCTCTCCAATACCGGTGCAATCAATTGATCCCTGCCCATTAAAATGCGGACAAAAATTTTCGCATATAGACTGTGCTCTACGGAGTTGCCGTGTATTATCAAGTACAACCTCTCCCTCAAACTGCGTTGCAGAATGGGACAAATTGCGAAATGAGACAGCGGGAAACTCTGGCCTACGTATCATAAGGTTGAATATTATAGGGTATGATAAGAAGAAAAACAAATCAACTCACATCTTTTACACTACCTCACATGTGCCCTCAAAAAAATTAGCCACAACCACTCATCAGCGCTACTACTCGCGTATCTGCGTTTGCTCGTTTAGCGCTGGACTGCGAACCCTCATCTTACCTTCCCGCCCGCTGCACATGAGGCGCAAGGCGCGGAAGGACGGGTCTCTGCTCTATCCATTGACCCGCATGCTGTGCCTGTGCCCCTGGAGGGAATCGAACCCCCATCTTACCCTTAGGACGGGTCTGCTCTATCCATTGAGCTACAAGGGCCCTGTGGCACTGGCGGACAGGGCTACGGGGTACAACATCTCTATTGTACGACGGAAATCAGGAAAACGCGACGCCTACTCGCGCTCCCGGCGAGATTTTCTCCGGGTTTTCCGATATACCGTGATAGCTTGATCGTCGGTATATGCCTGTCTCGATAACCTACTCCGTTCGATGATCACGCCAGTTTTCGGATCGATCTCCTCGACGAGCAGCTCGTCATCGCTTATCTCGGTGAGAAAAAGGGTGCCGCGGCGCTCACTACCCCTCGTCACGGGTAAGCCCCTTCCTGTCGTCCTGATCGTTGGGAATTTCCGGTCACTCATAAAGCAATGTAGTATTTTAACAAAAAGCACGCTACAATATACGCACGTTCATTGCAGGTTGTATCCCAAAGAAGCCGGATGAGGACTATTCCATCATCCTTCCGCCTGAGGAAAGATCGCCCGCCTGCAACGCGTTGCTTAGCATTGCGGGCAGGCTGGGAAGAAACCGTAGGTTTCGTCCCAAAGAGGGAACGAGATAGACTCCCTTCATTTGAAGGGAAGATCGTTGGGAAGAAACCGTAGGTTTCGTCCCAAAGAGGGACAGATCCGAATTACGAAGACGGGGTGTAGCACAGTTGGTAATGCGCACGGTTCGGGACCGTGAGATCGAGAGTTCGAATCTCTCCACTCCGACACAATCTTTACAAGAAAAGAGGTCGTGTCGTAATCCCAAACTTTTCGAGAGTTTCCCGTGATTACACGGGATCGTTGGGAGTAATTCTCTCTGCGAAGACGCATATCGAAAACTCCCTCCGTCGAATCTCTCCACTCCGACAAAGTTTGTAATACAGAAACATTCTTTATCCCTGGTGCATCAACATTCCGAGTCCACCCTGACTCGCGTATTGGGCAAGGCAGATCTCTCCAGTCCGATGAGCTTCATTGAAGGAATTCTATTGGGGAAACAAGCGCTTACGAATCAAAAAGCCCATACGTATCCATAGCACTGATAATATCAGCGGCGGTACCATTGCGCCCAGCGGCTGAACGAACTTTTGAAACATCACCGGGCCGTAAAATGCGCCCACCTTTTTTGGCAAGCCTGATTATCTCTACGTCGGGAAGATCTGCTAAATGACGCATATCCCTCCCTCGACCCTCCGAAAGCTGACGTAAACGCGAACGTGGGCGCTCAGGTTTTAGTATCGGGGGCGCTATCTCGACAACCTTCCCTATCGAACCGGGAATCTGTTGTTGCGGCTTCTCCTTCACTGGTTTTTTCCGGTCAAGCAGACGAAGCAGGGTATGTGCCAGGTGCCGGACATCTGCAAGGTATGTAGCGTCATCACGATCCTCAGCTCCACCCATATACCAGTCAGTATAGCACTCCAAAACAACACATCCACACCCCCGAAAGTTGCATCGTGAGGTATAATACACTTATGGCTACGTCGCGCACCCCGGAGCCTGAACAACAGGTCGTCATTTTCTACCCCTTTAAAGGAAGAGCAGTGCGCACGCTAAACCAGTTTGTCCATCTTTCCGTTGAAGCTACCGAAAACGCCAATCATAGACAACGGCGGCACCCGGAGAGAAAACAAACCAGATCCGGCATACTGCACACAACGTTCCTTGTTGACGCGACTGCTGCGGGAGATTTTGACGATGGGGAATAAAATCCCGCCCGAATTCCCCTCCCTAGCGTATTTTCCTATAGTGAGGTATAATACCCTGTAATGAAGTTATCGTTTTCCTCAAAAAATCAGGCTGATATCGTGCTTGCCCCGGATGTTATCCTTGCTTCTCAGTCTATTGGCAGACGGACGCTTCTCGAAAAACTCGGCATCAGGTTCCGCGTCGCAGTGACACGTGTTGATGAAGACAAAATAACTGATCCAAACCCGTTAAAAACTATTCAAAAACGCGCCATCGCCAAAGCGCTTGAAGTCGTCAATAATCCCCGCGTCTACATGGTTCCTGAAGATCGTGAAGTCGTGGTGATTGCGGCAGATAGCATGGCAATCCTCGGCAAGAAAATGTATGGCAAAGCAATTGACCGGGTTGATGCTGCTAAAATGCTCAAAGAACTCATGGGGAAAACCCACGTATTTACGACCGTCATCCATATCGTATACCTCGACAAGGGTAAAGTAAAAAAATCCTGGACAAAGACCGTTACAACCAAGGTTGCACTCCGCAAAATGACCGGACCGGAACTCGAAAGCTATGTCACACGCTATGATTTCACCCGGTTTGCTGCGGGTTACGCGTTAAACGAAACACCATGGGATTTAGTGACTAAAGTCGATGGTTCATACACCAATGTCATCGGACTTCCTTTTGAAGTCCTCCTCCCTGTTCTCCGCACGATAAAAATCATCGTGTAAGACAAACATTTTCCCAACACATAAAAATTAGTAATCAAAATACCTATTGACGATAGCGTTTGCACTTTCTATACTCTGAATTCTTGTTCAATACATAATTTGATAGGAGGTGATTATTTGTATGTCAGGATTATTCAAAAAAGAACTACCAGCACAACCCGTCGTCACTGAAACACCTTCACCTATGAATTTCTTAGGGAAAGGTACAAGAGTAGCTAACGAAGTAGATCCAGATAAAGCAGCAAAATTACGCACCTTAGACGCAGTAGCACGCCGGGCAACACAAAGAGACGCGTTGCGAGATGTAAGTAGACGACCGAGACGTTAACACCCGATTCATATTGTCAACTTCTTACAAAGCACTCACATATGAGTGCTTTGTTGTATAATGTGCATCATACTATAACAATATGTCTCAACTTATTGAACGATTGTCCCATCGGAGACCTCACAAGCATGAATCACACCAGAAGGTGAGTAGCCGTATGGAGCAAGCAGCGGAAGCACTACGGCCACACTGGTGGAATAATGCCATCATCAGCCCATGGTTTGATGTCGGTATATTCCGCCTCACCGATCCCCGACCGGCAAGTCAAAACATAGAGCTGACAACATTCGCCTATGACACGGTCATCAAGCAGCTACAAGGATCCAAACGTGACCCACAGCCACAAATAGACGAACGTGATACATTTATTGCATTTGTACAACGAAAACACATCCGTCCTTATGCGAGAGCGCTCGACCTCCATATCCCACCCCGCCCTCCGGAAAGTGTTCGGACGCTTGCCGCTGACCTCACGAATTCCGCGGCACAACTTGCAGGCTGGATAGAAGCATATAACTGTTATCATCCCGAAAAACCCGTCGGATTACTTACTGGCCGCACCTCGCTTGCCGGCAGTAAACGCGTCGCGAGCCTCGGATTTGAACATACACAGATTGACCGGACACCGTGGCCAGCAGAAAACCGGCTGGATATTATCGAACACCTCGTACAAAATCCGCACCTTAAGGCAGAAGATTTGTTACAAGCTCCATTATGGACATTACTGGCCAGCAGGCGTACATTCTCCCGCACACACCATGTGCACCGGTATAACAACCGGGCGTTTACCCTTCAAACAGACAGCGGACACACCATTGAGCTTCCCCATGAGGGAAATGGGTGGCAACTGTGGCTTCGGCATACGGGAAACTCACATGCGATTACCGACCATGACGCACAAGTCCTTCGGGGTGCCATACAAGTGGCGACGGCTGTTGCTCATGACGCAGGCGCCGATATCCGTATCCGCGTCCCTGATGTGCACCCGTTTCAGCCATTCCTTGAACAGACAACTCGCTCCATAGGTCCTTGGGGGCTCTACCGGAAAATGGGAACACCAGTCAGAAGCTTCGGTTATCCCTCCCTTGAGTTTATTGCCGCTTTTATTTCTGACATACACGAACCGAAATCTGAACACTGAGTGTTGATGTGCACATACCCCAGCTTCACACTAACATACACCACACGTGTTGCATCGCAAGTCACACAACATGCATTACGGAATGACAAAAAGCAATTTAACTCACCCTCCTTCTTTTCCCCCATATCTTCACCCTTCGTATAACTTGACGAATATACCCTAATTTGATTTAATGTGATCTATCTCACCAATCAGACGGTCTGATTGCCTGCCAAAGCTCACGTGAGTTGAGCACCGGTACCTTTTGTAGGCCGGTGTTTTTGTTTTTTTTGTCCCCTCACGGTGGAACCTCGACAATAAGCTGTCGATGTGTTCGGCTTAGGGAGACACGCACATTAAAAAGAACGGAAACAAACCTTTGTCGCTTCCTTGGTGATACGAAGCGAAAGGCCGGCAGCAGGGCAAGAATATGCGTTATTCTTCCTCTCCTGTCGGCTTTTTAATCAATCTTCATATCTACCCACAGGAGGCTCGCATGGAATTTACCCAACAACAGCTCGTAGAAATAATACAGACCATATTTATCATTCTAATTATGGAGGGGATATTGTCAGTAGACAACTCGTCGGTCATTGCCGCCATGGCATCCCGGCTACCCGATCAACCGGTCGCGGCACCTCAACGGTTCCAAAAGTTTTTCGATAAGCTTGGCAACCAGCAGGACGCTGCGCGCAAAATTGGCATCATATTCGCCTATGTAGGCCGGTTCATAATGCTCATCATCGCATCGGCACTCATCGACAATATAGCCATCCGGTTGTTCGGTGCCTTGTACCTTATAAAGCTCGCCGTCAAACACCTGAGCGTTGCTGACCAACCCGGAGAAACAAAAATTATCCATGATCAGAAAGTGCCCACATTTTGGGGAACCGTAGCCACCATCATCATCATGGACATGACGTTTTCTCTGGACAACGTCGTGACCGCAGTGGGGATCAATGATGAACTATGGATTGTCCTCCTCGGCGTCGGCTTTGGCATCGTGACCTTGATGTTTGCTTCAGGATGGGCGATGAAAATGATCAAACAAGAACCCCGCTACGAAATCATCGCGTATCTGTTGATTTTGGAAATCGGCACGGGACTCTTCCTTGAAACCATCGGCATTGTCCATATCGAAATGCTGCATAAATTTGTTCTCTCATTGGGAACCATCATGGCCGTGGTAATTTACATCAAATTACCCCACTCATCAGAGAGAGATATGTATATTATCGAGCCTTGGGGGCATATATTCGGCAACATCAATGAAACGCTCGATTCGGTAACCCGACTTGTCATCAGGTACATAAAGTTCATCCTGACAATCGGGCTACGCACACTCGACGCTATCGAACCCCCACGACCAAATATTTCCATTGAATAACATGGGTGTATTTTCCGTTTTTTGACGCAAAGTGCGTCGCCTCCTCCTTTGGTGGTGACAGCTTTGCGTTCTTTTTCCTGTGTCTATCGTTGTATAGACATGGAAAAAAGAAGGTGAAGATATGCCCAAATACGGCAACGACCCGTCTTGTCACCCTCTGCTGAGAGCATCAGTCAGCCCGACTTGACGCACAGTTTACAATTCGATACACTTACATTTCCGTCTAAAAATTAGACAGACAATAGGAGGCTATATGAAACGTATCGCAGAACAATTACCCGAACTCATTGGAGAGCACGATAGTATAGGCTCGTTTATGAAGCCGACTATCCTGGAAAGTGCCTGGAACCGTACCGGTGGCAGGCGTGGCGGTTTAAGGCGAAACTCCCGCTCGGGCGGAAGTGGAGGCGGCGGAGCACTTCCCCAATCGCATGATCCAAATATTGATCTTAAAAAAATCGACCCACTAACCCGGAAAAAAGTCGAAGAAGAAATGGGTAAAGTGCATAACGATGGTCGTGACAGCTCTATGCGTGTATACCGGATCAGAGACAGATCCGGCAAAATCCGCACGATTATTGACCTATAAACGTTATGTGTCGTTAAGTGCCGCTTCCAGGGCTTTCCATCGCGTTGCCATCTGCGCTTTCCCATACCGCTTGAGGAGCACACATCCGCAGCATTCCAGCGTATCCGCCCGGATGCGATAAACGCGCTCCATCTTGTCTCTCAAAACACCCGGGATAGACTGCCTAACTGGAGTTTTACCCTACATTCTTCCGGCCTGCATGAATGCGCGTAATAACGTTGTCTGACGGTCATATTCGCGCCTCCCATGCCGAAAACGCGCCTGTGTTTGCGCCTGAAGTGCATCTAGAAAATAGCCATACTGCTCGGCAGGGATATGCAAACGCATCGACTGGAACACACGTTTCGGTGTTGTGATCATCGCGGTAATGTGTACAGACACACGACCATTCTGTTCTTCCGCAGGACCGGACTGAAAATAATAAATCCGCCCACCTTTCCTCCTGATAGATTCTGCTCGGCTCATAGGGATAAATGTTAATCGTACTGAGCCATCTCGGGGATATCCAATCGCGTGGCGACCTGAGACCTGCCGTGACGTGCGATATACGTACAACCGTAGTATTTCAACGTATCAACGCCTTTTGCTGCCGCTGCCGCTTCCTCCATCTCAAAAACGCCCTGCAAGACCTTCGTGAATGACCGCAGTACGCGTCCGGAGAATAACTGCTCCCCTTCTGCTGATATGGTGAGGTCGCTCACAACGTCATGGGAAGTAAACCGCACTGAAAGCGGTCTTGCCCCTCGCGAATGAGGTCGCAATACAAATTCGGTAACTTCTCTATGTGGCATAAGAATATAATTCTCAACTTTCTAGGGGTAATTATACTAAATATCCTGTCCGGACGGGAAGAAGCACGTCATCCTTTTTACCATATGGACTCACGCGAACCTGCATTTTCTCTATTTTCTTTCCACTTTCCTTCAGTTTGCTTTGCCAACCGCCTACCCCGACGAAGAGATGCCTCAGTTGGCGCTTGACCCTTTAGACCACGTCGTATACGCTCCGCCTCCTCGGCCTGAAGCTGACGCGCTACGTTATCAAGCTCTGCCCGCGCGGATGTGCGCTTTGGCAAAGAAATATGTATTTTCGTGAAGGGTATACGCATGTGTACATTATACCGCAGACTACATGCTCAATCAAACAAAAATGACAACAAACCTCTTATGAATGAAGGTCAGAAGCGGCAAACAACAGTCCGATTTCTTTGGCTGCAGCCTCGGCACTGTCTGACCGGTGCACGACATTGTGTGGCTTATCAACGCCGAAATCATGGCGGATGGTACCGGGAGCAGCTTCTGCTGGATCAGTAGGACCACAAATATCAAATACTTTCTGTATCACTCCATCTCCTTCTAATACCATCGCTACCACCGGAGTCGACATCATTTGCTTCGAAAGCTCAGGGAAAAACGGCTTATCCTTGTGATGGGCATACCATGTGTCGAGGATTGGCTGGGTCAGTTGTACTAATTTGAGGGCGGCGAGCTTCATACCTGCTTTTTCAAAACGGGTAATAATCTCTCCAACGACATGCTTTTCCATGCCATCTGGCTTGATCAAGACGACGGTTTGTTCATTCATAGGACTTATGAGTATACCAGATATTTTTTCCAAACAACATATCTTGATTTGACGGGGAATAACAGCGTACTGTGACGATAATCACGATGCCGAAACAACGGATCATTGCCACAATCGGTGAGCGGGAACGGACGATAGAACTAGAAGTACCGTCTAAACATTTTACCGAGTCGGAAGCAGGCTATCGCATGCGCGTATCACGGTTTATCGCCTCACAAATGGGCGCCATGGGTGTCACCTCGTACCGGGAAGGATACGCCACAGAAGCCGCGTCTCTCGACGGAAACGCCGTCCAGCAGATACTGCGCGCGCGCAGATCAAACGGAGACAGTGCTACTGATCTCCGCTCGTTGTTAAACCCACGGCGCCAACAGCGTACTCACCACAATAAATATCAACAATTCTCCAAACGTGGGAATCGCTAAGTGCTATCATGATAGCTGATGATGCACGAAGTGATACCCGGCAACACCATACTTGTTTTTGACCACTATGGCGTAGCGCATACCGCGGACATAAGTGATATCGTTAACCGGGGTGTTGATCCTGCAACTATCCGGCCCGCACTTCAGGCATATTTTGAAAAACATGGTCTCCGGATTGCTTCACTGGAAGAGATTGAACGCCATGGATTTCACCCACGGCAGCAGCGGTTAGACAGGAAAATCCAACTGCCACAACGGTGAGAATATCACGGGAAACCCGAGATTATCGCCGCGCCATCGCGGGAAGCGTGATTTCGGGATCCAACACATGTTGCCGCAACTGCTGTTGCAACTCACGGAATACTCCTTCAACCGGCTGCATACCGTTTACCCATATGAGTCTGTTTTCGCGGGCAAGCGCGTCTACCATGGGTCCCACGTACCCTTCATATTCATGAAGACGTATTTTGTGTACCTCAGGGGTGTCATCAACCCGCCCCTCATTGCGGGTGGCACTCCGTTTATACGTTTCTTCATCTGTAGCATCCATGTGCACCAGTACGAGCTTCGTACCTGTTTCTTTGGCGATTTTTTCAAATCCTTCGAGCTGCTCCATGCCACGGGGAGAACCCGCGATAACGAGCATACGCTTCCCTTCGGCAAGCTGCTCTTTGATGACGGCATCAAGCATCGCGATCGTTGGCGCGTCAGGCAACTTTAACCCCTGTTCCATAAGCGGGATATACGGACCGATTAACGGCCAAAACCGGTGGGTTTCCCCTTCTTCACGCACGGCGCGCATGATGTGTCCGGTACTTATTTTGACTGCTTCTGGATGGGCTGCCACAAGTAAATCGGCTTGTGTATCTTTGCCGGCGAGTGGTTTACCGATAATAGAGAGGAGGATCGGCTGCACAGAATATTATTATAACCTATAGTAAAGCCCACGTCAAGCCGTTAGCGGCGCGCCATGAGGGGAAGAGTTGCTTCGGGATCAGGAAGGTACGGCCGGAGCACATTTCGCAACTCCTGCTGCACTATTTCAATGGGGCGCTCGGCAAACACCGTGTGTAACCGCCCTTCAGCACGAAGTTGGTGCAACACTGGCTCGGTATGGAGAGTAAACTCCTTTGCCCTTGTGTGTAACACATCTCGCCGGTCATCGGCTCTCCCGTGATTACGGGTGCCTCCCATCGCGTACATATATGGTTCAGACGTTTCAAGATGCACAAACACGCCAGTTAATCCTTCGCGGGCGAGCATTTTGTCATAAGATTCCAATTCTTTGGGCATACGCGGATGCGCGGTCACGATGATATTCCTTACCCCTTCGGCTAATTTTTCATGTACGACACGCTCAAATGCTTCGTTAATCGCTTCCTCAGGGATCAGTATCCCCTGGTCCATCACCGCGATATGAGGGCCTAATATCGGCCAAAACCGGTGTGACTCCCCTTCGTTTTTTACCTCCCGGATCATGGCTCCGGTCGAAATAATCACACTGTCAGGGATATTCCGGGCAAGCAATACCGCTTGAGTATCTTTCCCGGCCAACGGCCTCCCTAAAATAGAAATAATTGTCGGCTGCATAGTGGAAATTTTACCCTATAGTAAATACAGGGTCAACGATCACAGTGAAAGAAGGGCAAGAAGTTTTTCTTCACGCGGCTTACTCCACACCAACGACATATTGAGACTTTGGGTAATAAAATATTTCCCAATAAGCGCGTTAATGTCTTGGATTGTTACCTTTTCTATCTTTTCGATATACTCTTCGAGCGTCATGAGGGGCATCCCGAACACTTCCGCACGCCCATACCATTCACTCCAAAACTCAGGGTCTTCACTTTTGAACGCTAAAATAGTTTTAAGCCGTTTCCTCGCAACAACCAACTCTTCTTCAGTTATTCCTGCAGCTTTTGCCTTCCCGAGCTCTTCGATAATAGCCTTCGTCGCTTCTTCTACTTTATTTGTCGCGACCCCCGCGTAAATATCCCAGCTCCCTACATCAGCGTACGCTGCATTACTGCTCCGGATGTGATAGCAAAGCCCTCGCTTCTCACGGATTTCTTTAAATAATCTACTCGTAAACGATACTCCCATGACCAGATTAAACAAACTCCACGCAAACCGGTCTTCACTGCCGCGCGCAAATGCACGAAGCCCCACAATAAGGTGTGCCTGTGCTGCGTCCGGCTTAGTCACAACGGTAAGTTGCGGCGCCTTTTGCTGTGGAGTAACTACTTCTATATCCCCGGTTTTTTTCGCCGGCAACGCGGCAAACCATTCGCCGACCTGCTCATGAATTTTTTTCTCGTTGCCACGCACATTACCTGAAAGGATCACTACCATGCGCTCCGGCGCGTACCATTCGTCATGGTAATTACGGAGCTCTTGAGCACCCACCGAACGCAAACTTGCTTCTTCGCCAATCGTGCGCATACCCAATTTGCTATTGGGGTACAACAATGCATGATATGCTTCTTCTACCTTACTTGCTGGTTCATCTTCGTACCGCTTCATTTCCTCTAGTATCACATCACGCTCTTTATCCACCCACTCGCTAGGTATTCGGGGCTTAATGGCAAGCTCTTTGTTTATTTCCAATGCAAGGCGCCAATCTTCACTCAGTACTTTGTTGTGGTAGTTCGTAATATCAATATCGGTATACGCGTTTTGCAGCCCTCCCGCACGCTCAATAGTGTTGACGTCGTCAGTCGTCGGATATTTTTCCGTACCTTTAAACACCATGTGCTCGAGAAAATGGGAGATGCCGCTAATTGCCGGCGTTTCATACCTACTTCCTACACCCACCATGACCGCGGTCGCGATGCTGTTTACTCCGGGCACCGGCACGAGGATGAGACGGACGCCATTTGGTAATACAGTTTTTGTAAAATTTGATGTTGCCATAGTGTTTTTCCATCCTACCTTAAATAGGTAAAATGATCTACCGGAAAATTCTCCGGGGGTGCGAATCCATAACCCACCGCATGAGCCGGTCATTATCTTCGAGTGCGCACACTGCCTTAAACACGGTAGTTACCTGTGTCCCATCACCATCTATAAGTTGTGTGCCTGCAAGTACATGCCGGACTGGCCGCGTGATGGTGTGTGTCACCGCGCCAAGCGTTTCGGCCCCCCGTCGTCCGAGCAATAAAATGGACGCTATTTGCGAAACAGGGGTGATCGTTAATACGCCAATCCCATCGGTACGGACAGCAAGCTGCCATTTGTGTGTGCGGTTATTCCACAACGGAGACGTAATATCTTCCCGGTCTCCCGGTTCAAAAATTCTTGCGGTCGCTCCACGCAAATGCGGCTCCAATCGGAATCTTCGATGTAATGGCGTGGGAATTGCTAGCGTAAATTCAACAATGTGCATAATGAAGCGCATTATAGTACAGCGAACACGAAATAATCCATGAGCCTGACTTTATGAGCAACATATACATTACAACACCCATAAAAATAGTCATGAGAAAAATTGCCGTACTTTGATACAGATAAGCTCCTTTATTCCCAGTTGACCCATATCCGTAGGTGCCGTGTATAAAGAAAGGAGAAAATTTCACGGTTCATTTTTTGATACGGTGTGATTTTTATTCCTGCTCTCGAGTCAGTATTTATACATACCAATGGCACTCCAGCACGAGCGTCCAATTTATCTTGATATTGCCACATCCTCAAAAGAACGCACCATGGCGTTCGCTTCTCTCCTCCCGCCGGATAGAGTGAGACAAGTACCTTTCGGATTTACCGAAACAACCATCCATAAACCGGTAAATAGCTCACCCGCAGAATGGCCATTTGAAGTTGCCAAAGAAAAAGCGCTCCAGGATATAGCCGGGCTACTGGTGCTTGGCACGGTGAATAATGTGGCACACAAAGACTTAGTAGGAGAAATTATGACCCGGCCGGGAAGAACAATACGGTTATACTCTGACACTGTACAGATAAGTTATGATGCTGACTCCTCCGATGATACGCCACGGGTGCTGGAAAAACCGGCAAATCTTGAGCAATGGCTGAAAGATCCTGACAACGGCGCGCTCCAGCAATCAGGAAAAAATTTTGAAATATGTACCGCGCTTACCGGCATAGATCTGACCAACCCCCTCGCGCATCCTGCCACGGTGCTTGTCCGCATAGCTGGAAAAATGCGGCCTTTCACGATAGACGATGTTCTGAACGTTATCAACACGCATGGGCCATATGACGTCACAATGGCAGCCGGTGGCATTTCTATCCAAAATGGCGGCACTGACCTATACGACAAAACACAGCCGTTGCGTTGTTACGTACAAACCGACCCCAATGTCGCGCCGAGATTAGCATTTGAAATCCCCACATGGGATCATCTCGACTTAAAAACACTGCGGCGGTTTGTGTATGGCGCGGTTCCCGAAGCACTTCAGGCTCTCATCACACAAATTGATATCAGTCAGCATGTGAGCGAGTTATCAAAAAAGAAAGGACTGATATTCCCGTATCCGTCTGAAAATGACGAGAAATGGCAACAAAATAAACCTTCTTAACACTTTCTCTTTTTTTTCCTCACGCATTGGCACCCCTCTTGATACTCCCCACGAAATACCCGATACTATTTTCATGAGCCCCGATGACATCCGAGAAAAAATAGAAGCAGATATCGTCGATATTATCAAACGTAAAGTTGAGGCAGAGGAAATGAGCGAAGAACGCGCGCAACAACTCGCGCAGATGGTATTAGACAAACTCAAACCCGGCATGAGCATGGAAGATCTCTACCGGACGCTCCCCCACCTTGATGACAATTTTAATGAAATATCCCACGTCATCGTACCGTATCTACGGGATTATGAGCAGGGAGTCGCAAAGCCCGCGATATCCCAAGTGCAGCAGCTTATTAAAGCGGGCCAATACAAAGAAGCGCAGGAACTCGCCGACCGCGTGATCAAACAAAATGTAAAATTAGTCTGGACTGGCTCGGCAAAACCCACATAACACCACGGATTATCCGATTTTTCTATATATCCGGTAACCCCGCACTCCCCACACATACCACCCATCCGGCTTCATGACATCGCTTGGAAATGCACCATATGAGCGATCCTTGTCCGGTGTTTCGCGGGTAAACAAGGCACCACCCGGCTTAAGGGCGGCAGTAACCGCCTGAAATGCCCGTGGCCGGTCAGGATGGAAAAATAAACCCGCCATACACTCATGTATCACATCGGCACCACCGTACGCCGAAGTTAACTGCGGAAGGTGGATTGTGTCGACACCAGAACGCCAATCTATGAGGTGCATGTGTTCACGGATAAACATAGCGGTATCCATATCAGGAATAATCTCCGCTGACCGTTTTGACTGTTTCATGACGCGCTCTGACGCGCGGAGTATCTGTACTCCTGATCGACGCTCATGATTAGTCACCATTACCGTCAACCGGCCACGCCTGATATCCCGGGTAAACCATTCACTAAGCACCGCAGACGAAGCACCCGCCTGCCCGCCTAGTTCAACGAAAAGCACGGAACCCCGCCCACGACTAAGGCGGTGCTCAATATCTGCAGCTACCATTTTTTCAGTTCCTACTAATTCGGGACGTGTGCCGGGGACTAGTGACCGCTTCGCATCGGCAAAAAACCCGCTGGTAAAATAATGACGCATTTCATTGCTTCCCATCGTTACGTATTATAGGATACTTTTATCAAATTACCAAATTAGAGAAATAACAACTATATCATTCAAGAAACATCTGACTAATAAAGATATATATAAATATGTTTCGTTATAGTTGTGACATCCTTGACACGACCTCCTATCTCACCTACTGTGGATATATGGATATTTCTCTGCCTGCAATCGAGGCATTTATCGATACACTTATCGCAGAAAAATTTTCGGCCACCCCACTCGATGACGCGACCCGCGCCGATATCAAACGTGAGCTTACGGATCGCCTTAATCAATACCTCACCCTTCGCACAATTGAGATGGTCAGCAGTGCCAACCCGGAAGCGGTCACGCAACTTGCCGACCTCATCAAAACAAACCCATCACCCGAACAGGTCAACGCATTTATCAGTAACTACGTCAAAGAACCCGATATTCTCGTCTCACAAATATTCGCTGATTTCAAAAGACTGTACATAGGAGAAGAAAAGAAAGCAAACTAGATAACAATTGACAGTTAACTTTTTACAGTTAACCAGACACAATATTTTCTGGTTAATAGCGCACTGTTAATAGTCAACCGTAACAACCATGGCAGAACCACATCCAACACCACAATCACCCGAAGCTCCCAAGCCGCAATCGATTATCGTGGGTGAAACGGCTATTTATCTCACCACCCCGCAGCAAATCACGGGCAAAGAAATCAGCTATATCACTATTCTTGGCGCCGATAAACGAGCCAACGATGGCGTCGGAAGCGCTGTCCCTCTTGTCAAAGAAGCCAGCCGCAAAAAGGGTGAAGAAGGCAAGCTCATCGATAAGCCGCTCACGAATGTTAACGCGTTTGATGAAATCCCCTGGGACAAACTCTCGGGAGTACAGTGGACCGATGAAGCGGGTACGCCGCATATTATCACCAAGGAATCGCTTTCGCTGGAGCCCAAAACAACTGCCACGCCTACTCCCAAGGCTCCTGAAGCCACTGGTGCACCGGTCACCGCAACGGAAACGCCGGTGGAAGCACCGGTAGTCACCGGACAGCCTTCAGTTGAGCAGCCAGCACCCGCAACTCCTGAAGCACCAACACCTACGCCAACCAAAGACGCACGAGAAATTCTGGAAACGCTCAAGGAAGACCCCAACACCATCACTATTGTTGGTCTTAAGGCATACGAAACGAGGGCACTGGATCTTGCTGACCGCAGCATGCAGAAGCTATCCAGCCCGAGTGCTGAAGCGAGAGCGACGGCCAATCGTAATCTCTGGGAAAAGACGAAGGAGGCCGTGCATGGCATCCATGAATTTGTCTTTACCAACGTATGGAAACAAAGTATCGGCGGTATCTACTTCCACGAAAAAAGCCGGCAGTACTACATGGATATGTTAAAGACGGCAGAAACCCCGTTTGCCGAAGAAGCAATACGGATGGCCGAACGCCGTGCCACAGACCGATATAACAACAAACTAGCCGATGCAAACTTTCTTGTGCGGGCAGGAACGAGAGCTGCTGACTGGCTGAAAGATAAAGTCGGCATGCGGACGAGTATCCAAACCATGGCACTCGAAGAAATCGGCGCCATGCGTCTAACGGGAGAAATCAAAGGCTTAGAAACATTCGAGCGCGAAGCAAAAGCGGTTCGAGCCCGATTTGGAACAGATCTTGAAAATGCCGACCAATTTATACGGACACAACTCGGTGAGAAATTGGAGATATTAGACCCCACAAAAGAAGAACATAAGCCGCTGGTAGAAGGAATACAAACACTCCTCAAACAGTATGCGAGTGGCGAGATAGCAGACAAAACCGAATTTGATAATCGAACAAAAGAATTCTTCAAAGCTACACTCAAAGACACCCGCCCGGATATTTTTGCTGAGGCAGAACTATATAGTTCGAGCCTGTATGAGGTAGCAGAAACCTTACGCACGAAAATGTCCCATGAGGCAGGACTAGCCAATATAGACGAAGCAATCGCCGGCATGCAGATTAGGCTAGGTCTGGGACAGATGGGAGAAGTCACGAGCCTGGAGCCCACAGCAGTTGAAAAAGGAGTGGGACAAATCCGGGAAATCGCCGAATGGCTTAACAAAAAGAATGTTCTTGTTCCCTTGCTCTTCAACGAAGCGACGATTGGTTCCGGCGTGGCACTGACGCTCTCTGCCGTCAATTTCCTGAAAACCGCACCGTTTAAAGCAGTTGCGAGCATTACGGGTCCACTCGGGAGCCTTACCGGTGGTGCCCTGGCAGGAGGTCTATTTGCCGGCTGGCGCGAATATGGACAGCTCAACAAGGATTACATGACGCATCTACGCGAACGCGAAACTGGCGCCCAATTTACCGAAACACAAAAGCGCAGGGCGTGGTTTGAAAAATTTGCCGTCAAACAACGCCGGGCAGATGAAATGATGGGAAGCCTTACGACAACACTCTATGAAAACGATGTACTCAAAGCAAATCTGACTGATGACGAGCTGCGAAGCGCGTTTGCAACCGTTGCCGATCTCCACGCGAGGAAGGCCGTCAGTGAAACAGGACCAAAAAGAATTGGTATGATACAGTTTTCCAGCCGCGAAACCATCGAAAGCGAACGCGCGGCACTTGACCTCACTGCTAACAAAGCGCTTGCAGATCTCGACGCCTATTTATCAACCCATGCCGAACAATCAGCAACAGTCTTAGGCGGCAACACCTTCCCAGAGTTTATGGAAAAGCTCACCGTAAGCCAAACGCAAGTATTGCGGGAAGGGGTCAACACCCTCGATGCGCTCGATGACCCCATTAAACTCACCCTTAATCTCATATCTTCGTATGCGCCGGAGGTTGACATCGTCAAACGCCGATGGCCGTTTGCATCCAAAGCATTAAGTGGTGAAGAAAAAGCCATGGGGCTTGATGCGATACTCGAAGAGTTCAAAGCAGAAGCACGCGTCGAAGCGGTCAAATACGGCGTAAAGGCAGGAGTTGTAGGCGCCGCAGTCGGCGTAGCGGTACAGGGAATTGCTCAAATTGGTCATGGCGACACGATCACGCAGGGAGCTGCGGAGTTGAGTGACAAAGCGCACGCTACTGGTACCGCGCATATCGAACTTTCTCCGCCAAGCGCCGACCACGTCGTATCGCTGGGACCCGATGCCGCGCATCAGGTACCGTATCAATTACCGAAAGAACTAACACTCATACCTCACACAGACAGTACCGGCAAAGTACTATATGACGCAAAATTTGACCAAAGTCTTATTGCCAACCTCCGGGGTCAAGAAGACGTAGTGTTAGGAACCAATATGACCGAGGATCAGGTTCGCAAAACGCTAGAAAAGGCGGGGCTCACGTTTGTTGAACCACATAAAGCAGGCGATATTATAGAAGGCACACAAAAAGTCGTCACAATCCCTGATCTCACTGCACCAAATGATGCAGCACTCACCGCGAAACTTCCTGATGGCTACCGCCTGGTGCACGCCGCAGGTCAACAGAATTGGCAACTCATTGACGCCGATAACAAGGCAGTCACTGTCCTGGAGTTTACCGATACCGGTGAACTCAAAGGCACCCCAGCAGAGATTACCCGCATCACCAATGAACTTAACGCGCACGGTTTAAAATGGGAAACCCCTGAAGTAAGCCGAGTAAGATTATCCGCCGAACTTCCGACCGTGCTCCCATCCTCTCCTGAAGCACCTGCTGCTGGTCAGATGATGGAGATCCGCGGCAGCGACCTCCGCGAGGGCGGACTGTGGAACTATTTCATGGACAGAGCTGAAGGCGAAAACAAAGTTGCCACGACCAACGGTCTGAAAAATCTTTTCCGACTATATGAACAACATATGGTGCCCCATGACAGTGAAGGAATACCCAAAAATATTACACTCGGTGATGGAAAAAGCCCATCAGAACACATACTCCATCTCCGTGACGCGACGTTTGGCGATACCGCGGTAAAAGAGTTTGATATTGCACGAATTCCTAATGATGCGCATATCAGTGTACCGAAGGAATTTTTCAGCCCGGAAGCAATTAAACAATTCAGTGAACTTAATAATGCCGCGATTGACCGGTATCAGGAGATAGCGGCAACCGGTAAAGGTCCCATGGAAGTGCTCGCGATATTAGAAAAAGGATCGGAACAGGACAAAATAGATGCACTACTCCTCCGCATGGGATATTTTGGCCGGGACGCTGACCTACCCACCGAAGCTGAGTTGGCACCACTTCTTCATAAACTTGGCGTAACGGAAACAACCAGCTCCCCCGAGGTTGTCGCACCAGCCGTGCCGGAAAAAATCATACCCATTCATCAGTTTACACTGACAGAAGTGCACACCGATAACGCGCCTATGGGTCAAATCCTTGCGGCGAAGCCATTGGATATTCCCTACAACGTCGAAACAACCGTGATACCGGGCACACCTGCACCGGAAATCCCGTGGGTACCGATATTTATCCCGTATCGCCATGTCTTAGAAGCACTACCAGTCGAAAGTTTAGCACCCAACGCACTTTCGGGAGATATGTTGTTAAGTCCGTTTGGCTATGAAGAAGTATTTATCAATCGTGAAGCACTTGCAGCGCGCACATCACCTCGGCTGAAAGAAAATCCACAAGCGAAACTCAATGAACGTGAAGAAATTGACTGGTACCTCGGCGCATTGTCTCCTGAGGAGACACAAATGCTCGAAGACCTGAAAGCACAGGAAAATCCGGCAGTACACCCCGATGTCCGCGCGGTAGTAACAATTCCGCTCGTACAAAATGGCAGCACTATTTACGACCGCCTCAATAACTATGCTGGGCAAACCAATGCTGATGGCACACCGATTGACCCGAAGCGTACGGAATTTGTGATCTACGAAGCGACCGTCACCCCGCCCACCGGCTCCGTCAATCAAACGTTACCCGGAAACACAAAAGCAGAAATCGAACGCTTTAAAACAGAGCACCCGGATATGCAGGTCGTGTATGTCACCCGCGAATATCAGAATGCGCCAACGAGTGGCCAGGTAAAACGCGACATGACCAATTTCACCCTATCACGCCTTGCTTCACGGCCGGCAGAAGCCCCGGAAGCGGTAATAATTGCAGAAAACAGCACTGGCAAACCAATAGAAGCCACATATCTTTCAAGTATTGTTGACGCGCTTGATGCCAATCCCACGCTTGATATGGTAAGCGGCACATATCAACTACCCCCGGAAACATACGCGACGTACCCAATGTTATTTGCCCATCACCGAGCGTTTGAAGTGTTTGATGCGCTTGTCCGGCACGGAGAGGCACAAAGCGTACCGGCGGTATTCCAAGGCAATCTTGCGGTACGTGCAGGCACACTTGCTGCAGTCGGCGGATACAATCAAACATCACCATTTCTTGAAGAACGGGAGCTTGCGTGGATGATCACCGAAGCACGCGGCACGCCTGACGTCGCGACTGTGCTTCCCACCCTGACTGCCACTATGGATCCCAAAGAAACCATCTATATGCAACTTCAACAGCTCGGATTAGCTGAACCGGCAGCACCGCTTGAAAATAATGAAGTGTATAAAAATATGACCTGGGAAGAAATGGGTAAAATTGCCAGCGAACAATTTACCAAAGAACATTTGGAAACGCATCTTACCAACATGTACGAACACATGTATCCGTCACTGAAAAGCGGGCATCCCGAACGGTTTAATGGATACTTTACCCGCGCCTTAGACTCACTGGGTCTCACCTACGAACTCAAAGATGGTAAGGTGAACCTCCTTGATACCACTAATCTTGGCGCAAATATGTCGGTTGCCCCCGACATCGAAGCATACGCAAAAACAACCGCACCTGAAATCGTCGCGGCGACCCCAAAAGCCCCGGAAACATCCCGCGAACACCTCGAAAGCATGGCGGGTGAAAACGCGGAAGCATCAATAGTCGAAACGCCTACCACCGAAACAGTCGCATCTTCTATCAGTTCACCGGAGGTAAACGAAGCCAATCAACCAGAACAAGCAGGAACACCAGAAACACCAAAGCCAGAAGCTCCCCTCCCTGAGGGTGTTGATGATCGGATTAACTATGTCGTCAGCAGAAGCAAAGAGTCAGAAGCAAAAGTGCAGTTTACCAGCAACGAGCTTATGGACTACGTCAAATCATCTGTTGATATGGCAGGTACCAGAATTACAGGAGGCCGTATTACCCTTCTCGGTAACCGGGTCAAACTGGAAGATATGACCGCAAAAATAAAAGTAGCAGGCGCAAAACTTGGAGAAGCGCAATTTTCCGGCACGCTTATCACCGATCCGACCAAGGGATTGATTGTTGATAAAAATACTTTAAACATCAAACTCCCGATGCTCTTCCGGCTCGCCGAAGGCACCATACGCAACAGTCTTAATAATTTCAATGGATTGGTACTTGATCACATCAATGGCCGCATCAATCAACAGTGGCAGGCAGGACGCATCGATATCTCCGGCGATAAACTGGAAATATCATTTGTCAAAAAACAGCCGAAATAAGTCCCCTGCATCACCGCGCCCCTCTATCAATTTTATTGTTTGATATCCTCTATAATAGTGTGATATAGTTCACCCTATAGTTTTACTGCCCATGCGACATCACGAACGGGTATTGCCCGCACTCCCCACGAATATTTACCATGAACCTGACCACAAAATTCAGGCGGCGCTGACGCATCTTAAATTTCGCACCCCATATCTTCCCTCAAAACTCCTTGAGCTTGTGTACCCCTGGCAACCGAGGGCATCGAAGCTCAGAAAGCATCTCGATGGTTATGGATGTATCACTATAAGTAATCACGATAGATCTCGTACGAGCGCTGATCGGCATGATGACGCTGAGCCGCTTCCGTTTAATTGGATTTTAAGCGTTAAATTTGATCTACGCGAAGAGGCGAATAAACACCCTGGCATGATACGCCCGGAGTGTGTAAACTGCGTCGTTATGCGGAGCCGGACCCGTCCGGGATGTATCCAATACGAAGCGGTCACGGGTCAAAAAAAGCTACAAATCAGGCTACCCACTTTTAGGTAGTGTATTAGACAAAAACATCAGTGGCATCTCCCTGTCCCTTGGCTGCCCTAAAACGCCTGCGTGAAACATTGAGTAATTCACTTGGAGATAAATGCTCCAACCCTATAAACGCGGTTCCGATATGGGAAGCATCAGCAATTTCCACTGAATCTTTGGTCAGAAGTGACAATCGAGCACGCAACCGCTCCCGCGCGGCCAAACCCCGCCTCTGACGGTCATAGGTTTCCCCCACCACTACTATTTCCAGTTCTTTAAACAGCCTACCAGCCATATATCTCCTTCTATTATGTAACGCCTTGTCACAACAGGAAAAAAATCTAGGGTAATATTACCCTAAAACGCCATTTTCTACAAGAAAATTCATTGACCTCAGTTGTTGCCTCCTATAGGACATTCTGCTATACTTCCGCGTTTATTATGGTAGCAATCCAGGAAGTACGAAGGCTCCAAACAACCGTTGACATAGCACCAACGCAACAATCAAAAGAAACGCGCGCAAACTGGTTCCGATGGATCACTGATCCCGAAATCCGGCAGTGGATGTGTGGTACACTCCCCACAAAACCCGAGGAAGTATACCGTTGGGTAGATTCCGCAACAACTGATCCCCGCAGACATTACTTTGATATACGACTTGATAATAAACCAGTCGGATTTATCAATATCCGCCAGGATCACGCACCAAGCAATACGGGAGAAATCGGCATTGTCATCGGGGAAAAACAATATCAAAGCCGCGGCATCGGCACACAAGCACTCGACCAACTCCTCCATTACGCACGACACACTATTCACCTCACCTTGGTACGCGCACTTATCAAACCCGACAATGAAAAAAGCATAAAGCTGTTTATCCGGTCAGGTTTTATACACACTGCTGATGTCACCATCGATGGTACACCAATGCTCAAATTTGAAAAAACACTTACATGAACAAAGAATACGCCATATGCCGCCGGTGCCCTATCAACCAAGAATGCCATCCGGCACTCATACCTGAGATGCTCAGTGACAACGGACTGCGCTCCATCCCCATATCAAAATACGAAGATGAGTCTGTGTGGCATTGCCGCTCATTCACCTGCCTACGAGATGGCATGCGGGGCGCGAAGGAAGCAAAACAACATGGTAGTTTTGGATGGAAAACCGTGGTTGAATTGTCAGGAAAAAAACGCTGGGTATGGGCAGCAGTCTTTGGCTCCCCCACCAAACGGACTGATGTGAGAGAGCTCCGTGTAGTCACCCGCGCCAACCGCATTTACTCACGAGGATCAGACGGAGTGTACTACAGAGCCGGAAGCTATGTCGCACCCATCAAGATTTAACCCGGTACTCGCGCGTAAACCTTCGGCATTGCATTGCTAAATTATGTCTTATAGTGTATACTCCGTTACCAGTTTCAATCAGGTTATTTTCGTTACTTTCGTCATTTTCGTCATACCTATATGAAATCCTCAGGCATCATTTACTATCACGCGTGGGACGCTCCGGGCACTCCCGCGCCCACATCGGTAAAACCCAAGGCCAAATCACGGGTTTCCACCCGTTCCACATCATGGGCAACTCTCATGGGCATAGGTATGATTGCCCTTGCATTAGGCGGCTTGAGCGGCCCGCTCACGCCACGGCTACGGCTTGAAGCAAAGTATGCCTTACTTTCCATTGAGCGTACCCTTCCTGCTTACCAGGCAGCGATACAGGCCAAGATGGCTGCGTATGCCAATTCGGTATACACACGGTTTGGCCACCAGGTCGCACAGGTGCCCGCCCAACCCCACCCGTCAGTACCCGCGGCGTTTGACCCGCTCAAAACACCTGATGGAGCTTCCATTGACCCGGTAAACAAGGATTTTTCCCTCGTGATCCCCAAAATCGGCGTCAATGCAGCAGTCATACCAGCGGTGAATCCGACCAAACCGGGAGAATACCTTAAAGCCTTGGAAACAGGCATCGCCCATTCGTCCCTTTCGTATTTCCCGGATGAAGACGGCGCAGTGTACCTCTTCTCACACTCAACGAACTACGATTGGTTTGTGGGTGATTTAAACGCCGTTTTCTATCTTTTGAAAAATCTTGAAGAACAAGACATGGTGGTACTGTTCTATAAAGGCAGCTCTTATACCTATAAAATTACGGGGAAACAAATTGTTAAACCCACATCGGTCTCGTATTTGGCTCCCCAGCCGGGCGAAAAACGCCTCATCCTCCAGACCTGTTGGCCACCAGGCAGTGTTACTGAACGGCTCCTGATATTTGCCGATCTCGTAGAAGCGTCGAACGAAACCATATAACGATATCCTATAACACTTGACACAATTGCACTATTGTGATATAGTACACCGATTGCTCAGCAACTAGAGCAAACTATATATTATGAAATCAATACTCGCCTTAGCCACCGCAGTCTCACTTTCGCTTCTTGCCTTCGGCGCACAGACGGTGCACGCCGATTACGGTGAAACACCGACATGTACCAATCAATACGGCAACGAGGTGGAATGTCCTCCGAACCATATCGTGATCAACAAAAAGGTGCGAAGTGCCACCAATACCAACGTATTTGTCGAAAACATAACGAGCAGTGATACCGCCTATTCCGCGGGCAGCGAGATCGAATACGATATTGCCGTGACTAACACCAGTAACACTGACTTTGCAACAGTAACGGTTATCGACGTATTCCCGGCTTCCATGACTTTTGTGTCAGGTCCAGGCCGCTATGAAGCTAGCCAAAACAAATTAACGTACGAAATTTCGAACCTCAAAGCTGGACAAACCGTGCACGACCGTATCGTGGTCAAAGCCAAGGACGCATCCGCGTTCGCCAATGACCTTACATGTGATATCGTCAACACGGCTACTGCTACCGGTCCTGGCGGGCAATCTGATCAGGATACCGCAAGCCTTTGTGTACAAACTAAAATTATGGGTGCAACGACACTTCCGGTTGCCGGATTTGAAGATTGGGCTTATGTGGTTCCATTCTTAGCATTAGCCGTCATTGGGTTTGGGATTTTGGGCAAAGGGGCAATGCGGCCGTAAACATACGCTTACAACACAACATGGTCTGCCGGCCAAAACAAAAAACTAATCATTACATAATTTCAAAAACCGGCAGACGATGTGTCTGCCTTTTTTGTGGATTTTGGGCGCTACGACAACTTGATTAACATACGATAGCAAACTTAACATAAGAGTGATAACAATAACAGTTAACTGGCAACATTTAACTATTGACCAGAAGAATAACTCTCTACGTCTGGTTAATTGTGCAAAGTCAAAAGCAACCAGTTATGACCCGTCATCATCGGGAGCGAGGAGAGGTCATTACTTCTTCTCGCTTCTGGTGATGAATGGACGCTGGGGTCATGGATTACGGCAGTAATCTATGACTCTGGGGTTCTTCCCGGAACCGTGCTTCTCTGCGCATTGCATAGAACCATGGAGCATTTTTGTCTGATACAGAAAACCAATTTGCGGTTTTCCCTGTGTCGGGTAAAAGCGCACTTTAACAGAGAGAGTTGAATACCACAGTAATCTACACATGTTTGTTTGGTAGCAAGCGTGTTGTCGAGATGCGACGTGAAATAACATGGTTACTCCGTGTACCCCCTACTTGTGCTCGTCATAGTGTGACGAGTAGAAGTTGGGGGTACATAACAATTAAATAGAAAGAAATACGGGGGTTAATATCGAAATGCGTTGAATAAACACGCATTTTTCATCTTTTTTTGGGGGATAATTGCAACTGCAATTTTCAATTCAAAACGGAGAAAAAATATCGAAAAATAAAAAATAGAACAGGGCTGATAAGTCACCAAACTGGCGACCGCCCACCCACCGTCACACCCAACAAACCTC
Organism: Candidatus Gottesmanbacteria bacterium UBA6580; assembly: GCA_002433895.1. Lineage (GTDB taxonomy): Bacteria > Patescibacteriota > Microgenomatia > UBA10105 > UBA927 > UBA927. The sequence continues at coordinate 37,873 of DJJA01000004.1, read as the reverse complement.
CATTCAGGGGGCCAAGGGAAAAACCAAAAAAAAACGATCGCAAGGTGATAAGCCTAGGATCACAAGGAGAACATCAAGTCCAAGCTACAAGAGATCACAAAACGTGATCTCATCGCGTTCCTGCTCGGCGCAGCAAGCACAACCGTTGCACTTGCGGTTATCGTCGCACTCACCCTGAGCATGTTCGGCTATCAAGTGGTGACTAACTACGCGCCACAACCTACGTTTGCCGTTCAGCCCACGTTTGAGCAACAACCGACATTCATGCCGCAACCGACGTTTTTGATTGAGCCAACGTTCACATTCACACCGAGCAGCACGCCTACGAAAACGCCGACCAACACGCCAACATTTACACCGACTTCTTCGGCAACACCGACGCAGTTGGTACAGACAGGCATTGAATTCGGCAGCTCGATTGCGGTGCTCCCGGATGGCAACAACGCACAAACAAGCGTCGCGCATTGGGACGGAAATACTCTGTATATCTACTCATCTTCGTCTGAAGATGTGGAATACAGCTATGGCGAGGAGTTCGTTACTGCTACGCCAGTTTCCGCTCACGCATACTGCAAATTCATGACGACGTATGCGCGCAACGTGACGATACAACGATGCAAGCTGTACATCATCGGCGACAATCCCAGCGCTTTCCGCGCCCCGGGACTGGTCAACGCGTCGGAATTCTATCCGTCGTCACTGCCTGGTGGACCTACCCAGTACAGCCAGTTCGCAACTGCTGTGCCGTCTGCCGCTCAGACGAACACGCCTGAGGCACCGCTACCGGTCATCAGTTTGACTCCATCGGCAACGCCGACCGTCACAAAGCCGTAGCCGTCGTCGTCAACCATATATGAGACCGAGTCTGACTATCAAGTCGGTCTCAGACAATATTTTTTGAGGAAACTAGAAGATGTTAACAAATAGAATTCTAATCGTGATGTTAATAATCCTGATAACCGCATGCGCTCCCGTAACTGAAGCCACTCCAAGCGGACCCGTCCAGGGGCCACCGGCACCGACAGAGCAGGTCGTCCCTCAATCCTCCTGTGCAGGAACAGGAATGATTGAATTAAAAAACGGTCAAAGTCTCCCAGTCCTTGGAGACGACGGCTTTACCGTTATCGGAAAAGTATCCAGAGTCATAAACGACCTTGTTTACACAGACAATCAAGACAAGGAACTTGATCGAACGACGGTCGAACTACATGATGAGTGGAGCATGCATATGTTATTGCTCGCTACGGAAGATGGGGGTCTTCAAATTACATATGCATATATCATATGTAACAGCAAAATCTACTTTCCAAACCCTAATCCTGACGGGTCTGCTTAGTTTTACCAGAGGCCGACTTCGGTCGGTCTCTATTTTCAAATTCCGCCTCGGCGGACAACTCTCTCACCCTGGCACGTAGCCAAATACCCTTTACCGGGACCATTTACTCGTGCCTTTTCCTGAACGCAGAAGTTCTTCTGTGCTGAGGAAACATCGGACATTAACATACATTGTTATTCGAATGAAAATATCCATCAAAAAATGGATTCTGAATCAAGCTCAGAATGACAATCATATATTACCCTCGGAAATGAGTCCCGTCTTGTCTTACGGCAGGAGGACGGGCGGGATTCTTTTCTGGAGGTAAAAAATACTCCAGAAAAAATTTCGGCGAGTTCCGGAAGGTCAATTGCGACCGACCCGGGGCAAACCGGTACGCACATTAACAAGGCATACAGGGAAACTACTTCCGCTTTAAGCGGAGGTGGAAACCGTCTCCTTTTCGCCACTTGCTACCCGCTTACACTTCCACCTTTGGAGGTGTAAAGCTGTACCAAGTTGTCACGGAATGGATGTACGGTTATTTCTTAACATAATATAGCGGAACGTTGCGGATGATGAAACGCATGGCACTCCGAAAAAAATGAACGGGAGACGGACGTATATTCCCCCACTATGTACAGAACACCATATCTGTATGTATCAGGGGAATATACACAATTTAATCAAGAGAGTAAGGACTCTTACATTCACAAATTATCCGTCTTGGGGGAAATAACTAAAATATCTACGATATTTTCGACGGAATCCAAATTCACTAAGAAAGGAAACCAAAACCCAAAAAAATAAAAACAGACCCACCGTTCAATCCCCTTCTTGGGGAAACCAATAACACCGATCAGCTGCACTGTGTAGCTGACGGCAATCTATATGCCCGAGAGGAACAAAAACCTACTCGGAGGTAAATAAGGAGAAGCCATGTTTACCAAAAATAAACACCGCATCGCTGCCACTGCCTTTATCGTATTGGCATTGGTGACCATGAGTTGTGGACTGTTCACGCCGGATGCGAACGACATCACGACCGACGCGAAAGAAACTGCAACCATCAACGCCGCCCTGACGCAGGCACAAATCATTGTCTATGGAAGCGCCACGCCAACAGTGCCAGGCGGTCCAACTGCAACAGCCACCGATGGCCCGTTCATTTCCATCGTGACCGATGCACCGGCTCAAACGGCGACTGCGATTTTCACGCCGACCAAGACCGTCACGTCGACCGCGACAAACATCCCGCCGACCAACACGTCAGTGGCAGTGACCTACACCCTGACGCCCAAAGCAACCAGTACCGTGGTGCATGCTAGTGATGAACAGTCGGTTCGGGACGCGATTATCGAAGGATGTGCACTGGGCGCACCTTCTGTCCACGTCGGCGCAGTCACCATCGAATGCGGTGGCACCATTTTGCCCGCGCCGGTAAGCTATACGTCGGCACCCGCCAACGTCACGCCGAGCGGCACGGACAGCGACGCCTGCTTGACCAATGCGCAACTCATCGAAGCGCACGGCTGGCCCACAAATGGCGTCAAACCGCTCAAAGACGGCTTGGCTGTACCTTGGGAAGGGTGCGGCAAGTGGGTCGTGCAAGCGGTCGGCATCGGTGTCTATTGGCAGCCGTTCCTCGACAACTTCGAGTATACGGTTACTGAAGCCGATGGCACCGTTTCCGTCAACAAGGGTCCGCACAAGGGCATGTGGGTATGGGGCGCGACAATCCGTCAGCTCAAGACCTTCACCAGCCATGACCAAGCCTGGGTTCACGATGACGTGACGCTCATGGCACGGGAGTTCAATTACGGCTTCCGTCAAGACCCCCGGTATGGGACCGTGCCCGGCATCAACATCCACCTGCGTGGACGCTGGGTACAGCCTGACCTGAACACCACGTGTCCCGCCAACCCCGTTATGGCAGCAGCAATCCTCGGAGGCGACGAACCTTCTTACTGGACTGCTCCCGACTGGGAAGGTGGCGCATGGACGTTCAACAGCAAAGGCAACGGCTTTCACCATTTGACCCACCCCGGAGGTTCCGGATGGTTCGATGTGTGGACTGCCGCCGATGGCGCCATTTCGGTCTATGCCGAAGACGCCGGTCTGCTGGAGACGCTCAACTTTGAGGAGGCGTCCTGGCACTGCAAATAGCCATCACTGGCTGACCTGATTGTTACCCGACCGAGGGCTCATAAACCCTCGGCCGGGTATTGGTCGGACACATGGCTACAATTGTAGACTGCTTAAATTATTGAAAGTTTATCTTTCGATCTTTTTTGTAGTTTTACAATCCCTGTATGCCGTTGTCCCGAATAGAGAAACTGTTCTCTACTCAGGACAACGCAAATAAAAACTATATGCCAGATAGTAGAATTTCGACACGCTTTGCGTCGTCGCCGTTCGATAACTATCTGAACAAACAAAGGAGATTTGTAATACGAAAGGACATTGGGGTTTCGACAAGCGTAAAATGCGACAGTCGAAATTTCACTACCTGGTATGAATAGTATACCTACTATCTCAAATAGCATCATAAAACGGTACAACAACCCCGGCACCCTTGTCGTGGTTTCCCCCTATCCGAAGCGGGGAGAAATGTACTCGACGGGTAAAACTGGGGTTGCCTCATACACCAAAAACGTTATCAAAAATATGCGGCGCAGGATTATCGTGCTGTGTGACATAGACGATCAGCCCGAAAGTTATATCGAAAACCATATTCTGGTTATCCGGTGTTTCAAAAAAGGAAACGCCGATATGTGGTCAGACATTCTCCGCGTTCTACGGCTTTTTCCGGAAGCAAAAACGACACTTACCCAATATGACTTTGCCATGTATGGCAACCCGTTTGTTTCTTCGCTTGGCTTATTGTTCCTGGGTTACCTGCGGGCACGGAAATACCGCACGTTTGTGACCCTCCACCACGTGGTTGACGACGTCATAAAACTCAAAGGGCACGTGGGCTTAGGAAGTGGCCCCAAAGACCAATTTATCGGAGACATGTACAATCTGCTTTTCCATACGTTTTACCGTATTTTAGCGTTTGTTTCCTCGAACGTTATCGTGCTGGAAACATCGCTTCAGGAAAAACTGGAAAAGTTAGCACCATGGGTAAAGGCCGCGGCAATTCCGCACGGAGTTGATGCATCACTAAAACCTATCACCATGAAATTAGCACGCAAAAAACTCGGGATCCCCGCAAACGATCATGTCATCCTGTTTTTTGGCTACATCAACTGGTTTAAGGGGGCAGACATATTTGCCCGCACCTTCGCTCGGGTCAAAACGATGCTTGGTAAACGCACCCATGTCATTATCGCGGGCGGCGAAAGTCCAACGCTCGCGGACAAACATTACTACCAAAACTTTCTGCGCGGCGTGCGTGAAGAAGTAAACGCGAGCCATCATATACAACTCACCGGCTACGTGCCGCAAAAAGATATTGCGACATATTTTTCCGCCGCGGACTTGGTGGTATTTCCCTACCGCCATTATATGACCGCGTCAGGAGTGCTCTCGCTTGTATTTTCATACCGCAAACCGTTTATCATATCCCGCCCGCTTGCCGAAATGTTTCACAGCGAAGACTTTGTACGGCAATTAAATGATGCGGGACTCAAAACAAGTGATATCACCTTTGATCTGTATCCGCAGTCGATTATCGACATGACCCGCGCGGTACTTAAAAACGGCCGCAAAGCGAAGCTCGCCACGATGGCGACAAGTCTGCGCGCGACCCGATCGTATACCAAAGTTGCCCGGGGATACGAAGACTTACTCTTTTCATCTGCCCTTTCTTTCAAAGGTCAACCTGCGTTACGATATACATAATCGTCAGCCGGTAAAATCACGCTCTGCCTATGAAATTATTGCCGCTCGCGGTCACACTACTTACAGCAGGACTTATTTTCGGGGTATATCTTGGCAACCCGCCCCCGGAACCTGCAGGTGACATCGCCGAATACTACGGCGTAACCGAATCCCTCCTCCGGCACGGAAGCCTAAGGCTGACAGACGAAGACAAAAACGCGCTATCAGCAAGCCTACATCCCGAATACTTTACCAATCCCGGCTATTACCTCACCGGCAAGGACGGCTACCGGTATCCCATGCATTTTGTGGGATATTCCATTCTCCTGACACCGTTTCGTTTCCTGCTGGAACAGTTTGGGATACATCCGCTCCTTGTGTTTCCTTTGGTCAATACCCTTCTCCTTACTCTTACGGTAGTCTACGCCATGCAACGGTTTTTTCATGCTTCCCACAAACAATTTGCCTTATTTTTCTTACTCTTTAGTTCACCGCTACTTTCATTTCTTTTGTGGCCGGGTCCCGACATATTGTTTTTATGTCTTTTTTTCATCGCGCTTTGTTTTTACATGGAGCGCCAGTGGCTTACCGCAGGAATTTTTGCCGCACTCGCGTCGTGGCATAGTCAACCGATCATGGTCATGACTGCAGGTATACTGGCGGTCTCAGCATATGAACTGCGCGCTTCGGTAAAGAAAAATGGAGGGAAATATGTATTGTCAGTGCTTACCATTATCGGGCTTGCGGCAATTCCCTACCTCTATAATTATCTCCACTTTGCCACATGGACGCCGTGGACCATTCTCCAGGATTTCTGGACAAAAACATACGGTTTTGGACTGCACAACATCAGCGCGCAAAAATTATTTGAACAATTGTTTGATCTCAATGTCGGCGTATTCTGGTATGCACCGATACTTACGGTAGCTGGGCTGTGGCAGGTATATAAAAACGGCACCAAACATGCCTCCGCGTTATGGTTAGCGGTACTTATGCTCCTTACCCTCCTTGCCTACCAGACAAATCCTGCATGGCATTATGGCACCTCAGGATATGGACCATCACGGCATGCCGTTATCCTTGTTCCTTATTTGATTGTACTCGTACTCTATAGCCACATGCGCGTGGCAAAAGAAATCACGATCGTAGCGCTGATCGCACTGACGCAAATAGTTACCCTTTCTACGAATTCATTGTTGTATCCCGTATTTTCCAATACCCTCTCCCACGCGCCACAGGCAACGCTTGTCCTCGACCATTATCCGGCACTGTATAATCCCACACCGGAAATATTTGTCGACCGCACTAACCACACTGATATGGATCATCCGACCAGTGCTATATACAAAACAAACGGTGTATGTAAAAAAGCATATATACTCGCCGCCGATATTGACTGGGTAATAGAAAATTGTGGCGCTTTTCCCATAAACCAACAGGCAGCAATCCAAAACACTATAACGGACGGATTTTATGTTTCGTACTAACCTATCACCACGAATATTCGCTTTAGCCCTATACCACCTAGTCGTGGGAATAGTTATTGCGGTGAATATAAGATCGGATCACTGGCTCATGGGGTGGGATGGACTATATCCGGAACTAAACATACCGCTTAATGTTGTCCGCGGACTGACTGCGGGGTGGCAGGAGTACTACGGTGCGGGATTGGTGGGGGGTCACGGATTTGCCGCAACACTGCCACACACCATAATCATCGGCTTATTATCGGTTATCATCCCCCAACACCTCCTCCGCTCGGTGTTTATATTCCTCTGCTACTACGTAGGGGGTTTGGGTATGTTATTGGTAAGCCACAAACTGCTCACCTCTGTATTTCATAACCATAATCCGAAAGAAAAAATAATATGGGCAGTCTCCTTTATATCAAGCCTTTACTACCTCTTAAACCTCGGCACCATCCAAACGTTTTATGTGCCACTTGAAGCATTTACCGTGCATTTTGCTGCACTCCCCTGGCTCACTTACGGACTGATGCTGACCCTCGAACAGATCACGAAAAAACGGGTCGTGTTCTTCTGTATTACCCTTCTCATCACGTCTATCCAGGGATTTATTCCGGCAGTATTTGCCGCCTACGCCGTATCGCTGGCAATCATTACCAGCGTATTTATTGTTTTTCAGCGTTTCCAAAAGTCAGCACTACAAAAAACAGCCATCATATGGATATGTGTCATCGCCACAAACTTTTATTGGCTAGCACCGGTCGGTTATTTTTCCCTTACCCAGTCAAAAGACTATATCAATGCGTATAACAATATAACTTCCACTCCTAAGTTTATCGCCAAAAGCATCCAATACGGATCGCTCGCCGATGTTGCGGCACTGAAAAGCATGCTGTGGGACAGCAATGAACTTGGCGGCGCCATCCTTGCCCCATGGAAACAACACCATACCCATCCGGTAATACCGGCTATCAGCTATGTACTTTTTGCCTTTATGCTTTATGGTGTCTTTGTCGCCCTTCAGCACAAACACTCACCGCTTTCCTATGGATTGGTCCTATCGCTCCTCTATTTTTTTGGCAATATTGCGATAGACATGCCGCCATTTTCGTGGGGCTTCCAACTTATCCAATCTCATTCGCCGGCGCTCGCGCAGGCATTCCGCACCACATTTACCAAGTTTGGCACAGGATTATCATTCCATTACGCGCTATTTCTCGCTATCGGCCTCATGGCAGGATTGCAACTATTCCAGAACAAACGATACCGCATCTTCCTCATTTCCACCCTGATGACCATGACAGGCATTATCCTAATGTACGCGGCACCAGTATTCCAAGGGCAGCTTATTTACCGCAAAATGTACGTGCAGGTTCCCGCCCAATATCTCCGCCTCATCAATGACATAAACGCACTTCCCGACGGAAAAATTGCAGATTTTCCCCAGGACTGCGCCGAAGGCTGGTACAACGAACTCTGGGGATATTTTGGCTCAGGATTTCTCTGGTACGGCTTGAGACACCCAATCATGGCGAGAGCCTTTGATGTCTGGAATCACACCAATGAAAACTATTACTGGGAGCTCAGTACCGCGCTCCGGCAACAGGATTACACTGCTGTCGGCCGGATATTTGATAAATATGGGGTGCGCTACATCCTGTATGATCACAATATCACCCATTGCCGCAGTCAAAAGGGGTTTCTTTCGTCACTGGATTTCTATAAACACCTCGAAACGGACCAAGGATATACCAAACAGATAAGCCATACCGGCAAAAAAGTGCTGCCGATTACTGTTTATGAACGGAAAAACACATACCCATCCCCGGTCGCAATAACCAACCTTCCCAATGTGCTCCCCGCGTATCCTTACAACGACACTGACCGCGCGTACGCTAGTATATCCGCGTATATGTCGGACAACAGCAAAGCCGCTGATGTCACTGATCCCGATAGGCTACGGTTTTCAAAACGGGGAGAACCACTGTCACCCACGCAACTCGGTCAACTGACGCTTATCCCGGTAGCAACGGTTGCTGCCACATCATCCCTATCTGTCCCCTGTGAGCCACAAAACTCGACGCAAACCGTCTCAGAACGCGTTACAAACGGCGGCAGCATACGGTTTACTACGACCAAGGGTGACACATGTCAAAACATCACACTTGAAGGAATAGACACAAACAATGCGTATGTCCTGGAGATAACATCCCGCCACCTAACCGGTGAACCGCTTCTCGTCTCGGTCATCAACAAAGGGAGACCCGCCGGCCTCGATATCCGCCTCCCCGCACATCGCACATTCACCCGTAGCGCATACCTTATCCCTCCGTCATTTCAGTCGGAAGTTAGTTATAACGTGATAATCACGAATTCATCACTGAACCAGTACACGAGCATCAATGACCTTGTAGATATACGGCTCTCTGCCGTTGTTAACGTACACACACGGGAAATTCCCTTTATCAGTAAATCACCCGCCACCACACCCACGGAAGTATGGCATCCCATAAGCGGTCTCTATGTCGTGACGCTACCTCCATCAGACAACACAGCTATCACGCTCAATCAGTCATACGATACAGGCTGGCTCGCGTGGTCAGAAGGCAACTTACTGACGCAACATATTCTCGTCAATAACTGGGCGAACGGATGGATTTTGACTCAACCACAGGAGAAAATCATCCTCTTTTTTATGCCCCAACTACTGCAGTATCTCGGCGTTATCTTCCTCATCGCCCCATGGATGATTATCCGGCGGATTAAAACGTAATTCTTGGGGTATTACTGTGTATCGGCCACCGGAGGGTGCGATGCATCACGCGGTGGTGCTTGTTATGGTGCGCCTGTTCAATGGTGGCGAGTGTCCGGGTCATTTCCCCATGAGCCGCATGCGGCGGATGATGCGCTCCATGCGCACTTTCAACTTCATCCATTCCTTCCTGTTCTTCTCGTTCTGTGTGTGTCATACATTTTTTGAGCCGGAAACAATCATTGTAGTAAAAGAAAGAACAAATAACAAGGAAAATAACTGCCTCCAAAAATCCCGCGGAAATGTCTTAAAAGGTGATGCGGTTTGAATTACTATGAAGTGGTCGCTTCCCGCTTCTGTCGCCCCCAGACCCAAATTGCCGGTGCGAATGTCTGTCATGATCTCCTGGTGTTCCCTCAGGTTTTTTTATTTCGACAGGTCGCGCTGTCGCTTCCAATACCTGATGCGGCCCAAGTGCGGCAGCAGGAGCTTTGACCGGATACTTTCCTTCAAAAATATACCCAAAACGCTGATCTTTCTTCGGGTATAGCCGGTTCATGGCATGTCCTGCAAAAGCAGCGCCATATGGCGCAAGTCCCGCGGTAACGACCGCCTTGTACCCTATTGATGGCAACGCAATGGATATGGATATTGCTGACTTCAACAGGGGCAACGCGAGTGCCGGCGCCACAATAGCGGCCGCCGTCAATGCATCGATACCCAAATACGTCGCCCATGCGGCTTCGAGTATCTTAAGACCTTGTCGCCGTTCTGTATCGTTTTTAAACCGCTTCATCGCAATACTACTTGCCTGATATTCCATAAACGAACGGAAAAATGGTAGCTGCACGATAGGATTAACCATCGCGAGGTAATACGCGGCACGTTTTTTGTTCTCCATTTGGTTAAAAAATTCAGCGTGTCCCAGCTCGTGCATGCCTGCGGCTAACCGGGGATGATAGATGTTAACCGTATTACTAAATGGATTGTAATAATCTCTTCGGAAAATTTTATTTTTTACTAGTGTCGGCACCTGCAAAACTACAATGCCGGCTTTTCCCGCGTACTCGAGCGTCCTGCCCACCTTATCTTTTATATTCCACGGTCTGCCGCGCACATCTTCGTTCCGCGCCAGCATCCGCTTAATATCGTTAAATATCTCCGTATGTCCCACCCGCACAAGGACATCACCTTTCCACGGGACGTCTTTATACCGGTCAAACAACTGCTCCGCAAGCTCTCTGGTGGGATTTTTAAACGCGCTTCCCCAGGTCCACAATAGGGTATGGGTCGTCGGAATTGCCAATACATGCCCAATGGTATTTGCCACGATATCGCGCTTATTGTAAGAAACCGTGAGCGATCCTTCCGCAGTTTGTTTCTGATGGACGATATCTTTGGGGCGTACACCGATGGTATGTTCTGGCATGGTTATGGACGGGACAACTCGTTTTCCATCTCACCGATAACATATCCCTGATACACTGCCCAACCGATATACTGATGGAGCTTTTCCGTCACCTTATATGGCAGTTCTACTATCTCAGGGTGGAATGAAAGCGTTTGATTGACCCGGAGATCATAGATCCGCTCCAGCATGAGGATCACGACCGGGTCGATTTTTTCCACGTATGATTTATTTTGATCTTTTTGGTGTCCGCGGCTCCATGTTTCCCCTACTGCTTTTGTGCTTTCCTGTTTGGCTAAATCAGCTTTTTGGGGATGTATGCCGCGCTCCATCAGAGAAAGAAAATACCCATCCAGCGACGATAGGGCGACGACCGGAGCGACCGCCTTAAGGTACTCATCTTTTTTTCCGTACGTCTGCTCCGCAAGAACTTTTTCCATCTGCGCGACGCCCAGTGTCGCAAGTGCCGTAATACCGCTTGTTACCTCCTCGTGTAACCGCTCAATCATTTCTGCCCTATCTTCTTCAGTTAACAACGTTAACGATACCCACCGATCCCACAATTGTTTGTAATCCATATCTCTTTAGTATGAAGGACAACACGCTACTACGCAATATTCCAATCGTTTCTTGACTACACAAGGCATTTTTCGGGTATACTGGTTATATGATGGAACCAACCCCAAAACCGGAAGCACCAAAAGCGCCGACAACGCCTGAGGCAAAACCTGCCGCTCCCGCTACCCCTCCCAAAGAAAAATCCGCCCAAAAACCGGAAACACCGCCCACGAGCAGTGCCGCCAGACATACGTTAGAAGAAATTGCCGCAGGAAAACCGGTAGCCGAGGCGACAAAACCGGCAGAAAACCTTCCTCCCCGCGAAACCGTAACGGCACTCTTACACGAAGCGAATGCGTTGCTTTTGGATTTACGTGACATGCGCTTACTCGTCACCTCTCTCGCAACGCAGGCTGCCGACAGTCCGCTAGGAAATGAGGTACGGATAGACGCGTTGCGGTCGCTTGCAACCATGGAAACGCAAGGATTACCCGCCGACCAAAGCGCCAAAGTACAAGCGCTACAAGACAAAATAAAAGCCCTCAATCTCCCCGATCCGGTGCCGGCAGAAAGCGCAACACTTTCGCTCATTAACCGGTACAACGAACAGTATGCAGGTAGCCCAATACCTGCTGAAGTTGTTGATCAAGTCAAAAACGGAAAACGGGAGTCGTCGCAAGTGCTCGCGCAAATGCTTCAGACAAACGACAACCTGGCACAAATGACATGGAAAGAACTAACCGGCATGGACGGCTTCACGAAGCTCACCCCGACGCCGGAAAACATGTTAAACCTCGCGGGTATCGAGCTTACCCCGGAAAATCTGCAAAAAGCACAAGAAATTTTTGGGCAAGCGACACAAATGACACAGGAAGCACCTCCCGCCGGGTTTATCGATCAGGCAATGCCTGTCATCATGTATGGCGCGCTAGGAATTATGTTTGTCAGTCAAATAGCCACCGGAGGTGAACAAGGGGGCGGCGGACACCACTAAACTCTTTGTCATGCTGAGCTCGTTTCAGCACCCATCAGACTAGTGTTGTATAAAGATCATCCCATGGATGACAATACTTTAGGTGAACAAGGGGACGGCGGACACCACAAATAAAAGACAAACGGGAGAAACGGCAGAACCAAAAAAAAGAAAAAAGTAATTGCCCGAAAAACGGTGCAGTGTTATATTTTTCTTTTTTTCCTAGTCCATAAGAAGGGCAAGTCCCTTCGAGACTTGCCCCCGGCGATGGAAACAGAGAATCACCCCTTGAACATTTGGTTAATGAAGATTATCTTCATTCCCCAGACCAAACTGATCAGCACAAGCAACGCCAACACTTCTTCAGCGTGAGTGACTGTCGTCGTGACTGCGTGCGGGGTAAATGCGCCCAGCAATACAATCATGCCAACGACGAGCGGCTTAAACAGCCAGCGGGTTACAGGACGATTGAAAATCAGGAAATGGGTAATTGGGTTGGTTTGACTGGTGTTTTGCATTCTTGCCTCCGAATATGGTCGATATGGATAGTGAAAAATAGTCACTGCGATGTATGCTTGAAAGACCTATATCCGGAATAATTATTCCGACCATAGGACCTGCAACGATACACATTTCTCCCGTTTGTTAACGTGCGACAGATTTCCCGTTAGATCAATCCGCCTGTGGACTGCCAGGAAAACCCGCCTCTCCAACCTGAATGATAGCAAGTACCCGAAAAGATTACAAATCAGCGGTATTTTACCCTACAATTTCTTTCTTTTTACCCAAAAGGAGAAACGGTGACGCGTAAAAACGCCCTTACGATACTGCTTGCCCTTGGCCGTTGTCAATAGTACTCTTGTACAGATCGTCGAAATAATAAATACTACATAAGCAGTATGTTGCCCGCAATAATCATTGCCGAACTTTTCGTACTCTGGATCCTATCCAGGAGACTGAGCCAAAACCTGTATATCGCGGCTTTTCTACTCACCAAGTCACGGCCGGCCGCTATCGGGTTTCTTTCGTTCCTTTTTTTTCCCGGCACCGTTATTCATGAGCTTGCCCATCTGTTCACCGCGGAAATCCTCGGTGTACGCACGTCCGGACTCACATTGGTTCCCGAAGGCTTAGAAGAAAAAAACGTAAAAACTGGAAGTGTCGCAATCGCCCAATCTGATCCGGTCAGAAGGGCGATTATCGGCATTGCACCGGTAATTGTGGGACTAGGCACCCTTGGGTTACTTTCCTATTTCCTGCCCGGTCTATGGATACAAATGAGGGCAGATGCCGCCAACAACGTGCTGTTTGCTTCTCCTTCACTTTACTATGTCCTCCTCACCATTTACTCTCTTTTTGCCGTGTCAAACACCATGTTTTCTTCACCTGAAGATATGGAGGGTTTCTGGCCTGTGGTGATAGTACTTACTCTTGTCGCTGGAGCCGCCTATATCGCCGGTATCCGTATAAATCTGACCGAGTCTACCAGCGCTGCTATTGCTACATTTTTGCAGTCGGCTGCCATCAATATCGGATATGTCGCGGCACTGAACATCGGATTATTTGGGCTTTCTACGCTACTTATTAGAGGTGTTGAAAAAATAACCGGAAGAACCCTCGTGCGACCCCAATAGTGTACGGGCGGCCTGACGTGGGAGCACACTTGTCACTCCCGCAAAAGTCCGCTCGGTCGAGTCAGACATCACCCGTCGCCGAAAGAGCATCACCCAGAAAAGTATGTATCACTATAATTCTAATAAATTCGCTCGATCAAATAGTAATAGTAGCATGACATTGCATTACTCAAATAAATAAAGTTTGCTCTAACTCCCGAAGACCAGGGCACATCCCGTAAATCCGCCCTCTTTATGCCCTTTTAAGTACCGCAAAAAACGCACTCTGGGGAATTTCGACTCTACCGATCATTTTCTCCGCCAGCTGGCGGATTCGCTTTTGCCCAGCATCATACTGGCTCTGTGGTATACATCCGCGCGTTGTGGTATCGCAGGTGTGGGACTGTAGCACTATGAATTTCTTTTCAAAACCTCAAAGAATGCCGATTGTGGTATTTCCACCCGCCCAACCATTTTCATGCGTGCTTTCCCCTTTTTTTGCTTTTTGAGGAGCTTATCTTTGCGGGTTCTGTCTCCGCCATACAGTTTTTGAATAACATCTTTACGGAACCCTTTTACATCAGCGCGCGCGATCACAGAGCCACCGATCGCCGCCTGAATAGGTATTTCAAACTGCTGTTTGGGTATAACGGCCGCCAACCGATCCACGATTTCGCGGCTCCGTTGTACTGCTGCCGCTTCCAACACTAAAAATGAAAATGCGTCCACTTTTTCTTTATTGACTAAAATATCGACTTTCACGACTTTAGCGACAGCCCAATCAAAAAATTCATAATCCAAACTGGCATATCCTTCAGTCACCGATTTAAGGCGGTCAAAAAAGTCAACGATCATCTCGGAAAGCGGTATCAGATACGTAAACTGTGCCTGATCACCGACATATACCAAATCCACGTACTCTCCCCGCTTCTCGATCGCAAGTTGCATAATGGAACCGACAAACCGCTTGGGGCTATAGATAGCCACTTGCATCATCGGCTCTTCTACTTTTTCTACGTAGGTAGGATCCGGAAGCTCGGTGGCTGACTGAATAGCAACGGTCACCTGCCCGCCATCGCTACGCTCAGGCGTTAACAGGCGGGCCTGATTATTTGCTTCAGACACAATATGGTTTTGCGTAAATCCGAGCTTGTGGTAGTCCACGCCTGTTTTAAGTGTTACCCGGTATTCAACAGAAGGACTGGTCGCAAGCATCGTAAGATCAAATTCCCGTAAAATACGCTCCTGGACCACTTCGGCGTGTAATAAACCTAAAAATCCGCAGTGAAAGCCGTTACCCAACGCGAGCGAAGAAACAGGGCGGAATGTAAACGCACTATCGGAAAGTTGCAGCTTTTCCATCGCCTCACGGGAATCCTGATATTCATCTGCAGACAACGGAAATAGCCCCAAAAACACCATTGATTGCGGTTCCTTGTAGCCCGCGAGCGGCTCACGTGATGGCACTAACGCTTCATGTTTCGTGCCAGCCATATTGCCATACGTCACCGTATCCCCAACACGCGCCAGCTTCACGTCTTTGAGCCCGGTGGCGATATACCCCACTTCACCGGCATCCAACCGTTCCACCCGGGTCATAGCGGGTGCAAAGGTGCCTAGTTCAATGGGGGCAATATCACTATTGGTTGCCATACAATTGATGCGAAGTACTGGATCAAAATCTATCGAACCATCAACAATGCGTACAAATATCACGACGCCACGGTGCGTGTCATAGATTGAAGAAAAAATCAGCGCGCGAAGCGGAGCGTCGGGATTTCCCGATGGAGATGGTATTTTTTCCACTACTGCCGTAAGTACCGCATCGACATTTTTCCCGGTCTTTGCCGATATCTCTATCATTTCGTCATCGGTAAACCCCAGCCCCCTCAATTCCTCACGCGTTTCCTCTATCCGGGCATGCGGCATGTCGATTTTATTCAAAACCGGGATAATAGTGAGATTATGCAACCGGGCCTGATGAAGATTGGCGAGCGTCTGCGCCTGCACCCCTTGGGTGGCATCAACGACAAGCAGCGCCCCTTCACACGCGGCAAGCGAGCGGGATACTTCATACCCAAAATCAACATGTCCGGGGGTATCGATAAGATTGAGCGTATATCCCTGCCACTGCATGCGCACCGGAGCAAGCTTGATCGTAATCCCCCGCTCTCGCTCAATCGGATTGCTATCGAGAAGCTGCTCATGCATTTCGCGCTTGGTGACTGTTCCCGTCATTTCCAAAAGGCGGTCGGCAAGCGTCGATTTTCCGTGATCGATATGGGCAATAATGGCAAAATTCCGGATATGATCTTGTTTCATAATTGTGACACCTGCCCCGTATTTGTGCTCTTGTGAGGCAAGGTCGTAGCCCTCGCGAACAAGTAAACACAATACTGGGGTGAAGCTATTCTACCATGTAAACGTGTTGTACGGGAGGACTGTCCAGTGTTTGACCACAACTATAACAAACCATATAATAACGGTCTTATGAAAAAGCACGGGAGGCTGCAAAGAACTTTTTGGATGCACCGGCGGACGCACCGGCTTTTGCACGCATGCACGTGCACTCGAGGCGGAACGTACACATTACAAAAGCCTTAAACGTCCGGGCATCCGCGCATGGTTACCTATGTTAAATACGTATGGCGATTACAACGCGAAGTATTACCCCACTGTGCTCAACCAGAGCAGCTAAAAACGGCAATTCAACAGACAAAGTAATGTCCTATTTTCCTCTCTTGCCTTTTTATAAATGATTTATATAATACAAAAGGTCACGGTCTACTGCTCCACACGTCATGCACACAAAAGCATTAGCAGAAAACGGACAACGTTTACACCTTCGCATTCGCGTAGAACCTGCACCCCGTAGTGAACGAAGACTACTCACTATCTGGACGCAAGACACGAAAGACCATGCTGAGCCCCAGTTTTTACGCTCCAGCCGCAGGCATGAACCACATTTTCTCATCACCCTCACACCGCAAACGATCATTCTCGCAAACACCGATCCTCGCACACGACCTTCTTACCTCATGGGTGAAGTATATCGTGTCGAAAAACATGGGAATCAATGGCTCATAAATGGCGCACGAATAAATGAAGGGCTCGAACACGTACCTCATCCTATCGGGGGACGGACACTTATTTTTGATATTGTGCAGGCTCGCCCCGCCGCGGCCGGGAAGAGTCGCCGAGCGCGCGAGCCAAGGCGCCTACTTCTGTGGTAGAAAATGCAGCTCTCCGTACGAGCACCCGTTCGGTATCGTTTAACAACTCACGGAATTCGTTCCGTTTGTCTACCGTAAATTCCCGTCGGTTGATAAGCGTGCTACTCCACTCGGGCTTTCTATTCGCTGGGACTACCAGGAGTTGGGTAAACTCAGGAGCAACCGAAAGAAGCGGCGCATCACTTCCCAATTCCTTCTTCGCTCGGGCAACTTCAACTAATCCGTATTCCTCTGGATTGGGCAAATTGTTAACGACGTTGACCAAAGCTTTAATACCACGGGCAAATCCGGTTTCGGATAACTGATGAAATGAACGCTCATTGAGTAGTCCCAATTTTGATTCTCCAATTCCCTCTATCACCACACCATCGCTTGTTTCAACGATAAGAAACGCCATATCGGGATTACGGTGATAACCAAGCTCTTTGCCCAAACCATACGCATCCGGACTATGAGCGAGCGATAATAGCTCCAACTCAAGTGCTGAACGCTGTCCAAACGTAGGGTCAGCATTAATAAGCATTTCAAACAACTTCCCCCGCATGCGTTTACCGGCTCCTTCCCCACTTCCACCGGTTTCTTTGCCTAATTCTTCTGAAAAAGTGCTCCAATTGAGCCGTTCAAACACTACCTGCTGCCGCGCACGGTCCGGGATATAGTCCTTTTCGACATCAGCAGCAAGCAATGTTTCCCATAAGGACGCCTTCAAAGGATGCGCTGCCCGCTCCGGAGCCTCCGGAGAAAAGCTATTACTTGCCTGCCGTTCAATTGCCGCCATAGTGACCTGTAGTATAACTCACCCTGCACGAATAGTTCAAATGAAAATACTCTCCAGGGACACATATAGTGATATTCCTTACAATCACATCAAACACTAACAATGTATGTAAAAACATATCTAATTCTCTTGCATTATAGGCCGTAGAGCGCTATACTCACCATATGTCGGCCACACCGGAGCGATTGCTGAACCTGCCCCCAAAAGAGCCATTGACGTACGAAGGCATCCTGCATCTCCTTCCTGACGCCGTTAATTTTGCCCGTGTTGAAACTGATAGCATCCGTCTCGCGCAAACTGCCGAAGGGAAATTTGCACTTTCCTATCTTTTCGCAAACCGTAACCTCCTCAAACCAGTGCTTTCGGATTTACAATCCATATCCCCAGATTTGTTGCAGCCGGTGGGTGGCGCCTCACACAATCCAGAACGACGGATAGACAGTATAGGCTCGGCGGTCGCTCGGGTACTTTCCCAGGAATCAGAAAAAATCCCCGGGTTTTTTATGCGTACGGAAGAAAGCGCTGACTGGGAATCGTTAAGCACGATAGATACTCCCATACAAAGCGGAGAACGGTTTGCGGTTATCGACCCATTGGACATGACGAGCGCCATTCCCCGGGACGATCGCGTGCAGTCTACCGGTATTGCCATATACGACCGTAAGGGAGAAATAAAAGCTCTTGGCATCATGAGCCTGGTTGATGACGGATTTATATTTATCGAAAACGTGAATGGAGAGTTTTTTACCTACTCCACACCAGAGCCAGATAATAAGCAACGGGAAAATGAGCCACTCCGCGTGGCTGCAAAGAGCAGGCGTATGTATACGCTCAAAGATTCACCACTCATGCAGGGAAATACCTGGTCGCTGAATTGCGACAGCGGGTTTGCCGCGCTTGCCTTACAGGAAGGAAAGATAGATACCATCGTTGACCATATAAAAGGAAGTCTTTGGTATGAAGTAGTTATCTGGGCGCGGGCACTCCAAATCCTTGGCTTTCCGGTAACCGATAAACACGGCAATCCGATAGACTTTGGCGCAGCTGTGCGCAGGGTTATCGAAAAACACGAGGGAGATACGTATCGTATTCCATTTGTCATCAGCAGAACTCCAGACATACACACACAGGTACTCGACCTTCTCCAAAAACAACCTGCGTAATACTTACCAGAATATTGACTTCCGTAAGTATTAAGGATGACAATTAATGCTAGCTATGTTGTACTTTGCTGAACTTTATGGCAAAAAAGTAACCTCCGCGGACGGTAAAACCGTCGGCCGGCTCACGGATTTCGCATTTCTCGCCACCGATCAACCGCTTATTACCAAACTCCGAATTGATACGAAAGTAGGCCATATCCTGGTGCCTATATCGAGCATGAAAGCAGTCAACGGCACCGTCATGCTCTCCCCCGGTTACGAAACCAGCGGGGTTGCCGATAACGAGCTTTCCGTACGTATCCATCTCCTTGATCAGCAAATAATTGATCTCAAGGGAAACAAGGTGGTGCGGGTAAACGATGTCGTCATACAGGATAAGCCATATTTTGTTATTGCTGGCGTCGACGTGGGCATGTTGGGAATAGCCCGGTGGTTGAAACTGGAACAATGGCTCAACCGTCAGATATCCCACTTCGGTACCAGCTTACGCAGCAACTTTCTTCCGTGGGAAAACATTCAACCGGTTGAACTTTCGCGCGGCAAGGTACAACTTAAACGGGAAGAGGCAAAGCTTACGAAACTTGCGCCGGAAGATTTAGCTGATCATCTGGAACGCCTATCTGTCAAAAATCTCACAAAAATCCTTGATCTCTTGCCAAGTGAATACGAAGCAGAGGTAATTCAAAACCTCAATGTTTCGCGCCAACGGGAACTCTTGCGCAGCATTCAACCCAAGCACGCGGCAAGCATTCTCTCCCTCATTGACCCTGACGAAGCGGTTGATATTCTCCTCACCCTTTCTGAGCGCCGAAGGCAGGTTATTACCCCACTCCTTACCCAAGAAGCCAAAAAGCGTATCGATTACCTTCTCAATCTTTCCACCACTGACATCGGATCCCTGGCAACTACGGATTTCTTCACCGCCGACCCAGAAGAAACAGCAACCAGCGTACGCCGCCGCATGAAACGCGACACGACGCTTGCCACCCCCCTCACCTATATCTATGTCATCAACAAGAAAAAAGAGCTCGTCGGAGTGTGCAACCTGCACGAACTACTATTACAGGACAGTGATGTGCCGATGTATAAATTCATGATTCCTAATGTCGTCGCGGTGTACCTCACCACTCCCCCTGAAATCGCCATGAAAAAAATGATTAAATACAAAATATACAGCCTCCCCATCATTAATGATCGCCGGGGTTTGCTTGGTATAGTGACCATCGATGATTTGGTGGAAAATATGCAGGAGAAGCTTGCGTAACGAACGTATGACAATAAACAATCGACTATTAACCAGAACTAACACGATATTCTGGTCAATAGCTACGAGTTAACTGTTAAAAGCTATAAACACTATGAAATATTGGCTAAACAATTGGAAACGACGGGTTTTGATCGCCCTAGCTATCGTGGGTCCGGGCATCATTACCGCGGTCGCAGATAACGACGCTGCTGGCGTATCCACATATTCCATGGCGGCGGCGACATTCGGGTATCAAATATTTATCATTCTTATTCCGATGACTGTGCTTCTGGCGGTAACCCAGGAAATCGGGGCACGGATTGCCATTGTTGCCGAAAAAGGCCTCGCTGACCTCATCCGCGAACGGTACGGTGTCCGTATCGCGCTCCTTATGTATGGCTTATTGTTCCTCGTTAATCTGGCAGTCGTGATCATGAACGTCGCGGGTCTCAAATCCGCACTCATATTGTTCGGCTTAAACCCTTACATATTCCTTCCGGCAATCATCGTGGGATTGTTTTTATTTGTTGTCCTCAATTCGTACAGCATCGTGGAACGGTTCTTTTTTATCCTAATCGCGTTTTATATCACCTATATCGCGAGCGCGTTCCTGGCAAAACCAGACTGGGGGCTGGCAGTACAATCGCTGGTTATACCGACCGGATCAATTACCCCGCGGTTCCTCTATACCGCTATCGCCGTTATCGGAACAACGATCACCGCGTGGGGGCAGTTTTTTATCAACTCATATGTCAAAGACAAGCATCTCACCGTGGAACAACTCAAATATAGCAGAGCTGAAGTATACCTTGGGGCTATAGTAACCGACACATTAACCTTCTTCCTGATGGTGGCCGTCGCCGCCACTATTTTTGCCAATAAACTCACGATCACGGACGCCGCAGGTGCCGCACTCGCTATAACGCCGTTTGCTGGCCAGTTTGCCGGACTATTATTTGGCGTTGGCCTACTATTTGCCGGTCTCCTAGGGTGTGTTATCGTCGCACTTACGACGGCATACGCATTTTCAGAATTTTTCGGCTACTCCGGCAGCCTGGATGAACATTTCCGGCAAAGCCGCCTGTTTTATACGACGCTACTGGTCCAACTCGTCATCGGCACCATCGTCGCGCTCATGCCCAATATATCGTTATTTAAAATTACGCTTGCTGCAAACTTTATAAACGGTGCTATTTTGCCGATTATTTTCTTTTTCCTGTATCAATTTGCCAATAATGAAGCGATTATGGGCACGCACGTCAACAACAAGGCGCAGAACTGGATGTTGGCGGTATCATCAATTATCATCATTACATCGGTCATGGTGGGCATTGTAGGGCAAATGATGGGCTGGTAACTATATATTACTCGTATACCAGGGCTCTGTGCTACGAACATCCCTACACAATCTTCGGAAGCCACGTCGGCGTTATTCGTCTTTTAAAAAACCTCTCCCGACTTTACGCCGTGCATCATTTTCAACATTAACACGATTCACTCCATAAAAAACCGCTGGGGTTGTCGGCTGCTCCACTATGTCTACTTCATCGCCAGTATATCCGTTCCCATGCCTATTCATAGGGTGGCATAGGGATCGAATCGCTCTTGCGGCGGCACGCACTGCTTTACCACCCAAAGCAAGAAGCTCATCGTCTCTTGCGTCATCAAAGCTGCCTGGGATGGGTTCATACCATGATAGTGGGGCAATAAGGTTGCGTCTTTTTGTTGTGACGCCCTCCGCAACTTTTGTCTCCCACAACCTATACCCCGTCGTGATGAGCCGACTGAGCAATTTGAACGTTCCATGCTTATCTTCGAACGCACGGAAACATCCGGTTTGACCAAGCGGTAACGGACAACCCTCTTTTCTGACGCATAGTGATCTGTCTATTTGCCGCAACCGCCGACACGGCAATGGGATAGAATTATTTCTCATTTCAGCCTCACAATACGCCCACACCTAATGCTGCACAATACAGCGGGGATATGTAGGGAAATTACGTTAGGTGGGTCACAAAAAAATAACGCAAGGTGGCTCCACAGTGGAGTGAAACGCACCTTGCGTTAGTAAAGAACGGAAATTAATCATCAGTGGCGAGTGCGGGAACAACTTGCTTTTTTGCCGTCATAAACTGCCACGCGAGTTTACATGTCGCGGTGATCGGCAACAGCGCCCAATCAACAAGTTCGTTGATATTACCTAGTCCTTGACCGAACCAGACAAACACCGGGCGCGTGATAAGACGGAATATACCAATACGTCCATAAACAAACGTTAACGCGATTGTCGCAAGAGAAATGCCAAATTTCAGCATCCCTTCGAAATGAATGTTGTACACCTCGCTTATTACCAACTCCACGCCAATCTGCAAAATTAATATATATGCAGCAGTGGTAAACCGAGGTTCTATCGCGATGAGCTTCATAAATAGCGTGGCGGCAAAACGCATGATCAAAATTCCAATCGCAACCCCGAAATATACAGCGTATAGATTGGGGCTAATGGCAACGGCTGCAATCACATTGTCTATCGAAAAAATTAAGTCCATCGTTTCAATCGACAATACGGTCATCCAGAAGCCTGCATGCTTTTGCTTCTGCATGAGCATGTGTTCACCCGCCTGATCCGGTTCACCTAAATGTTTCAAGGCGAGTTTAATAAGATATGCTGCCCCGATCACCTTAATGAGCGGGTATTGCACAATCCATGTCGCGATCAAAAGCATAAGCCCCCTGCCGACATATGCGCCCAGCATACCGACTTTAAGCGCCGCCTGAGGTTGTAAGCCCAACCGGTCAAAGAACCGTCTGGCGAACAACATCCACGTGGGCAACGGAATTGCCTGCATGGGCAACGTCGCTGCCATAGCGCCGATAATTGCGGCATTATCCAAAGATAAAATTCCCTCCATAAACACTAGCTGCGACACAACACGCACGTACTCGATAACCAAGTGAAAATCCATATAGCGCCTCCTCGTGAAGAATTAGTTGAAGAAAAACCGAAGCGAAAAGCGTGTCTTTTCCACGGCTTTCGTTCCGGTTTTTCCCCGGTTTCTTCCCGGGCAGTGCGCTATCATTTCCGTTCCTTGTTAAAGGGCATGTCGTCCGCAGAGTAAACGCCAGCAAAGTTGACGGGTTCACGAAACGACAAAAAAACAAAAAACACCGGAGGCGGATATGTTCTATTCGATCCCGGTGCTCTATCCTACGAGCGATATAACAAATAAGCCCACCGCATATGGTGGGAGGACTAGCGAATTATAAGAAGCACAAGAAAAAACTTCAGTGAGATGACTTACAAATATAGGCCTATTTACATCCGCTCCACGGAAGATATTCCGAGTAAAAAAAGGCCGTTTTTCAGCACCTGCGCTACTGCAGTAGTCAATGCGAGACGTTGTGGCGAGTTGAGAATCGGATGTTTCTGATAGAGCAGATTAAACAATGCTGCAAGTTTAAATAAATAACTACACAGTAGGCTGGGAGAAAGTGTGTGTGCGGCATCACTAACAATTTCGGGATAAAAACTAATAAACCGGGCGAGCGCCCGCTCTTCCGCATTGAGCTGCCCACTCCCGATGTGGGCTTCAGTTCCTTCAGCTTTCCGTAATACGCTTTGACTCCGTGCATAGGTGTACAAAAGGTACGGTCCCGAATCGCCATCAAACGATACCGATTCTTTGAGATCAAATGCTATTTCCTGATCGGTGCCCACCCGTAAAAATGCATACTTCACGGCGGCGATGGCACCCTTTTCCGCAATATCTTCCTGCTCTTCTTTTGTATAGTTTGATTTACTTTGTTTTAGTATCTCATAGATTGATTTCTTTGCCTCATCCAGGAGCCATTCGCCAAGCACCACCTGCCCGGTGCGTGAGCTCATTTTTCCATGCTTTAACTTCACCCAGCCATACACCTTGTGGTATTCTTTACCCTTTGTGTCCGGGAATATCTGTGCAAGAGCGGCAAATAGCACTTGGAAATACCCCGCCTGCTCAGGACCCACCACATGGATGATGACATCTGGGTGATACTCATCAAACTGCACCCTTCCTAATCCTATCTCTTTCCCTTCATAGGTCGCGTTATCTTCTTTGGTGATAAACACACGGTTATGGAGGCCATATTTTTCGCCCGGAAAGATAATAGCACCATCACTTTTTTCAAAAATCCCCTTATTAAGGCCTTCCTCCACGTATTTTTTTCCTAATTCATAGAATTCACTCTCAAAGTAAAACCGGTCGTAATGTGTCCCGACACGCTTATATATACCCTCAAAATACTCCAGGCTCCACGCGCGTGTTTCCTGGTACAACGGATATATGACCGGCTCTTTTGCGTAGATTTGCTTGTTTATTTCGCCGGTCTGCTTTTTCACCGCTTCGTCGGTTTCATAACGCGTACTCCCCGCCGCGTATGCTTTTCCCAAAAATTCCACCCGTTTATGGATTTCTTTTCCGCGAACCAAACCGGGGTCACACTCCGGAAGGTGGGTCATCGCCCACAGGCATTTGGCGATATGCATGCCGACATCTCCCTGGTAATTTACCCGGATAACTTCGTGCCCTGTTGCTTCAAGCAATCGCACCAGGCTTTCTCCGGTCGTAATATTGCGTAAATGCCCGATATGAAAGGCTTTGTGCGTGTTTGGATGCGCAAATTCCACCATAATCTTTTCCGCACCACCATCTACATTTCCGCCCAAGTCGATTGGCACAATCGTTTGGCTTGTTCCATAGCGCTCACCATCTTTTAGCACTTGAGATATGCGACTGCTTAAGCTTGCTTCGGTCAAAAACACATTGAGAAACCCGGGGGCAACAACTTCAGTCTTATCTATATCCTGTAATATAGATAATTGCGCAGCTGACCATGTATACTTCTGATCCTCTTTGCGCATCTTCTGATCGGGTGACTTGCGCTTATTTGATGAAATTGCTTCGTCTAAGATAGTCTTAACCTGTAGTGCGATTGCCATCGGTGACTTTTTCAGCGGTTTTGCGAGTTTCAGGGCAACGTTCGTCGTATAATCACCGTGACGTGCGTCTTCCGAAATCATTACCGCCGGCGCGGCATCGGGCACCCCCATCCCAAGCAGTACCGTTTCCAAAACTGATTGTAGTTGTGTTTTCATATAAACAGCATTGTCATTTTACGTTACTTACCCCTACTTTTCAAAAGAAACATTAACAGCCCCTTCTGTGCATGTAAGCGGTTTTCTGC
This sequence comes from Candidatus Gottesmanbacteria bacterium UBA6580, assembly GCA_002433895.1. Classification (GTDB taxonomy): domain Bacteria; phylum Patescibacteriota; class Microgenomatia; order UBA10105; family UBA927; genus UBA927. Next base: position 12,317 of record DJJA01000004.1, on the reverse strand, counting down.
TTGGGCATAAACAACGGATTGTTTACTGTCGAACACTCCTTTTGTCACTTCGTTACCCAAATACGCAGGCATATCATGCATAAAAATCGCTTCGGATTTCGCAAGCGCCATACGCTTTTCATCAACCTGATACGCACGGAATGCTTTGAGCCGTTTGTGTTTTTCCTTTTCGGCACCCATGCTGACCCAGGTATCCGTATACACCACGTCGGCGCCCTTTATCGCAACCTCTGGTTGTTGCGTTTCCATAATTGAACCGCCATATTTCGCCGCAAATTGACGGGCCGTCGCGGCTATCCCCGGTCTCATCGCATACCCCCTGGGGCTTGCGACCGCTATATGCATCCCAAATAACGCACAACCGAGAACAAGCGAATGGGTGACGTTATTATTACCATCCCCGATAAACGCCACACGAAGATGGCGCAACGCGCGCTTATACTCCCTCATGGTCATAATATCTGCAAGAATCTGACACGGATGCTCCAGATCAGACAAGCCGTTTATGACCGGTACGCGGGAATAGCGCGCTAATTCAACCACTGTTTCATGTTTATATACCCGCGCCATAATAACGTCCCCCATGCTGGAAAGTACTTTTGCCGCATGCTCCACCGGCTCACGCACACCTAGCCCGATATGTTCAGGACCAAAATACAGCGCATGCCCACCCAGCTGAAACATCCCAATATCAAAAGACGCGTGTGTACGGAGGCTGGGCTTCTCAAACACCATAATGAGCGTTTTTCCTGCAAGGAAATGCTTATTTTTACCGGTCTTTTTCATGCCGCGCTTCAATGTATCCGAAATTGCCAAAATAGCTAGGATATCGCGGCGGGAAAGGTCGGTGATAGATAATAGATGTTTCGTTTTCATAACAATTACATTACTTTTTGTCCCCCATGGTAAGCGCCAGGATTGCTTTCTGGACATGCATACGGTTTTCAGCCTGATCATAAACCACCGATTGTTTACCATCAATAACAGCATCGGTTACTTCTATGCCGCGATCCGCAGGCAGGCAATGCATATAAATCGCGTCTTTTTTGGCAAGCTGCATCATTTTTTCATCACATATCCACTGCTTGTACTTCGCCGCAATCTTGGTACACTCCTTGGGATCACTCGTCATTACCAATGGTCCCCAGCTTTTGGGATACACGACATCGGCACCCATAAATGCATCTTCCATGCTATGCGTGATATGCACCGATCCACCGGATTTTTGAGCGTTTTCATGCGCCATTTTCATAATATCAGGCATGAGCATAAATTCCTTGGGATATGCGAGTGTAATATCGGCACCAAACTTCGTTAAAAGCAGCAAAAAAGACTGCGGCACCGAAATAGGTTTAGTATAGCTACTGGCGAATGCCCAGGACATAACAATTTTTTTCTTTTTCACGGTCTTTTTCTTTTCCAGTATGGTCATAAGATCTGCCATAGCCTGAAAAGGGTGGTAAATATCACATTGCATATTAAACACCGGAGCAGTCGAGTATTTTGCCACCTCACGGATATATGCATTTCCTTCGCCCCAGTCACAATGGCGGATAGCGATACCATGACCGTATGACGAAAGAATTTTGCCTATCTCTTTGGGCGTATCACCATGTGCAATCTGCAACTTATCAGGAGTAAGATCATGTGAATTACCTCCCAGCTGATCCATTGCTGCCTCAAAACTTGTCCGTGTGCGTGTGGAGCTAAAAAAGAATAGTAAATATAATGTCTGATGCAGAAGATAAGGAGTCGGCTGTTTCAAACGGAATTTCTTTTTGAGCCGCACCGCAAAATCCAGAGCCATCTGAAGCTCTTCCTTGGACCAATCCTGTTCTGATATAAAGTCTTTGCCTATTACTGTATTTTTCATACTACTCCCTTCTTTTTGATGCCGGATGGGGAGGCCTCGAGAACCTCCCTTCCCGACATAATACCACTTCTACTTGACTGTCCGCTGATGCGCAAGCTTCATTTGCAGTGAATACACTTCAATAAACCCTGCACTCGCGTTCACGTTGTAGGAATACCCACCCTTTGACGTAAACGATGCATGATGCATCGCAAACGGACTGGTCATAGCAACAACAGTCGCCGTTCCTTTATACAACTTGACGGTTACGGTACCGTTCACGATTTTGTTGACCTCGGCGTTAAAGCTGTTAATCGCATCCATAACAGGATCAAACCATTTCGCACCATAACAAAGATATGCCCATTTGATGTCCATTTGGTTTTTGAGCTCGTTTAACTCTCTTGTTGATACATACTGTTCCAACGCTTTGTGCGCAGCGATAATGACGTGTCCTGCCGGTAGCTCATACACCCCCCGGTCTTTGAGTCCAATAAGCCTATCCTCTACCAAATGAACGACGCCTACTCCGTGTGCGCCAGCAACACCATTAAGCGTACGAATGAGCTTTGCTAGCTTCATTTTTTTGCCGTTTAACGCAATCGGAATACCACCGGCAAACGTTAAGGTGATGCATTCCTCTTTGTCCGGCGCGTTTTTGGCAAGCGTGTAGGTCGTCAAAAACTTCTCTACTTTGGGAATATACTGCGGGTCTTCAATCTCGCCTCCCTCCCATGTCATGCCCCACATATTGTCATCGACACTGTAAGGAAAATCTACAGAAGCAGGCACGGGAATTCCATATTTTTCGGCATAGGCGATCTCTTCGTTCCTATCCATGTTCCACTCGCGAACAGGAGCAATGATTTTAATATCAGGATTTAGTGTCAGCATGTACCCTTCAAATCTAACCTGATCATTGCCTTTTCCGGTACAGCCATGGGCTACCGCATCGGCACCCACCTTCTTTGCCACTGCAATGGCTTTGGCGGCGCAAATTGCGCGCCCAATGGGAGTTGACAGGTGATATTCGCCCTGATAACTCGCGTTGGCTTTAATCCCCAACGCGATGTATTTTTCCGCAAACTCATCTTTGACGTCCAACACAATGGCTTTTTTGGCACCGAACTTCAGTGCTTTTTCCGCGATTGCCGAAAGATCATCCCCCTGCTGGCCCAAATCCATCGTCAGGGTAATAACATCAGCATGATATTCGTCGGCAATCCACTTAAGCATCACGCTGGTATCTAACCCGCCGCTGTAAAGCAGTAGCACTTTTTTCACTTCTCCCTTTTTTGCCTCGTATGAGGTAATTTTTTGATATGTTGTCTTGTGTTTCATTATTTTTCACCTCCTTTCATCAACGATGTGGCCATCTGTACCAATAGTTTTTTGGCTGATTGTTGCGCCTTCTGCTTCTCTACAAGCCAAACCCTCTGTGCCGTTAACTTCTTGTGAAGCTTCTTAAGGCTCGTTTTCATGCTGTTTTTTCCGGGACCCCCCGAGGATTTGATCAGGGAAACTGCGGTAGCGGGCTCTTGCCACGCGGCAACCTGCTGTGGAGTGACAGAGACAGTCACACCCTCTGCGTTTAGTGCGGCAATCAGATTTTCTGCCGGGATTACATCACCGCTCGCGCTTGACTTCACCGCCATTTCAACGATTATTTTTGCCTGACGCATTGGAATGGCAAACTGTGCCGACAACTGCTCCATGAGGGTCGTCGCACCAATACATGTTTTAAGGCACCACGATGCCATTACTTTTTCATGAATGGTCATGGTTTCCAACGCTCCGGCAAGCACCGTAGGGACTGATGCGCTCTCCCGCGCAATATCCAAAACCATATATTTCGTCCACTGCGAATCATTGTTATAACCGATAAAATTCGCTTTCCCCAACGCTAATAACCCGACAAGCTGCCCTATAACGTACCCGGTTTTCCCTTTTATAACTTCGAGCACCGCCGGATTCTTTTTTTGCGGCATGATAGAGCTGCCGGAGCTATAGGCATCCGCAAACGTGACCATACCGAACTCCGGCATCGACAACACGATACATGTTTCCGCGATCGACGACAGATGATTCATAAGGATCGTGACGGCATACGCAAAATCTGCCTCAGGTTCCCAGCGGTTCATAATAGCGTCCAGTGAGTTATGTACTGCCCCATCAAATCCCAGTAAATGAGCGGTCATTTTTGTATCGATCGGATAGCTCGTTCCATACGATGCTGCCCCACCCAACGGATTACTATTGTGAAGACCGTACCAGTCTTGGAACCTGTTCGTGTCACGGATAACCATGCTGGCAAATCCTGCGAAAGTGTGGCCAAGCGTTGTCATCATGGCGTGTTGATGGTGTGTAAATCCAGGCATCAGCACTCCGCGGGTATTGTCTGCTAATACCAGGAACGCTTCGCTCAAAGCAATGCAATGTTCTATGTGCGTAAGCACCAAATCCCGCAATAATAACCGCATATCGGTCACAATCTGATCGTTGCGGCTCCGCGCCGTATGTAATTTACCGGCAGCGGCAAAGCCGATTTTTTTGGTAAGCCAGGATTCGATGTTGGTATGCACATCCTCCTTTGACGGATCCAACTCAAATGCTTTCTGTTGCACTTTTTCTTCTAGTAGCGATAACGCGGACAATATCTTTGCCGCATCGGAAACGGGTATGATGCCGGTTTTTGCAAGCATCACTGTATGTGCCTGATTCACCCACAGATCGTACGGCAACAGCGCCATGTCAGCGGCTGGTATCCCCACGGCATCGCGCCCGACAGTAAACGCAAGCGTTTCTGCTGACGGCGTTTCATGAAAGGCTGTACCCCATAACTTTGTCGTTTGTTGTGTTTTCATATATTTAACTTTCTAAATCCGCCAGATCTTTCCTATCGCCTTACCTACTATTCGTAGCGCGGCTCTTGGAGCGATCTTTGGCGGATTGATCGGCAATTAAGCTCATAAATATGAATTTATTCGCAAAATTGCCATCAAAAAATCCCCTTGGATCTCTCCCGGTAAAGACCGAGAGAAGTCCAAGGGGACGTAGCTCTGCTAACTATCCACCGTTAACTTGTAACTATTAACAAAAATGGGTTAATAGCCAATTGTTACCTGTGAACTGCCGCTTATGCGCGTGGTGCCACCCCAGGTTTGGAAAAATGTCGTTATTAAAAACAAAAAATCCCCGTATTTACTCCGATGTGATCGGAGTATGCCTTGACGGAAGATCATTTTTCCCTCAACTTACTATTTCCTACTTGTCATCCGCCGACCGGCGGAATCCTTTCTTCAGAAATTGGCTCCGGTGCTCGACACCATCATCGCCTATTCAATTGTGCGATTACTTTACTACAGGATGTGAATGTTGTCAAGTGATCAAAAGATATCGTAAAATATATATATGAAACATATTTCTCGCAGTGAAATATTCAGTTGGTTTACAGACGATGATCTGCGCAGTATGACAACCGCCGCAAAAGAGACAGCGCGACAGATGAAAGACCGCGAAAAACTTCAATCTCGCCGCACGAGAGGACTCACCATGGTTATTGCAGTAGAAAAGCTTCATCCACGTATACACCGCACGCTCTTCATAAGCTCGAAAAAATAAAATATAAGCCATGAACCATCGCGAGGCTATTAGAATTTTTTCGGAAGTTAGCCGCGCATATCCCGCCTCAGTCACCGCTCAATCAGCAGCGCTTGCTTTGCACACCAAATCCGACCGCTCCCTCCCAAGAAAGCTTCGCGCGATGCGCCTCGACAACCAAGCGATCGAGCATATTGCTACAGTTGCCGAACGCGCCCATATGCGCACAAAAAACAAACGAGCGCCAAGGTTTGTTAACCGCGATATCCTTCGCGGGGTGCTAGATTCAGAACTGGAGTGGATACCCCGCATGACACGGTTACGAAGGTCTACGCTGGAAGAAATACTTAAACTGCACGGTACGTTTGTTAATGAAAAACAATATGATCAGTATGTCGAAGAAACATACTTCCATTTCTGGTAGTAAAAAGTTTTTTTACATCATTTTCCTCCGCCCTTCTCACACTTCTTACGTGAAGACTATTGATATACTATGGGTTATTTTGATAATAAACCCGAATTATTGACACCTCTACAACTTTCTTAATCTTTACGTCGGAAAATTCCCGTACTTTTTAAATCATGAATTTTGGCTATCTAGCAAGCTAAAATAAACAAGTATATTTATTTATTTGTAAAAAGTCCTATAGTTTATAACTAAAAAAGGCCCATAGTTTAGCTTTGATAGCCTTGATTTCCCGCACCTGATTTGACTCGTACCCCATTCTCACTTGTAATAGAAATATGCCCATTCTTTTTGCTTCGCAAGCTACACCAAACCCTATGCATTTGTCGCAGCGCCACTGCTCACACAACATCAATAATACCCGAATCCACGAATAACGTTTTACACCACATATGACTCATCACAAAAAATATACTATAAGTCAAGCAGAAAAAATTTTGCGCGTTTCAAAGAGCACGATCCGTCGGTGGATCAAACGCGGAAAAATTACATCGACAACCGATGAAAACGGAACTCATTTTTTTGATGAAGCGGTATTAAAAAGCATGTCCGGCACTATCCCCGATGTGTCACCGGTTATCCCGTCATCACAGCAATATCTCTCTCCTGCACTTGCCGCCGCAAAAATAGGAGTGTCGAAAAGTACATTATTACGGTATGAAAAGGCCGGTCTTATCACGCCAACCAGAACCGCGCAGGGAACACGTCGCTATCGTATAACCGACCTTGATACACTGCGCATCTCGCACACCCCCTACCAAAAAATTCTTCCCCAACAAGAAACACCCCACCCCAAACCTTCATCGGACATTAGTCAGGTTCAGAAGTCCACCGCGCCATTATCAAATTTACAAACACAACAAAAAGCATCAAAAGATAACGTATCAAATCAATTTATCCCTCCTGAACCGCCTCCAGAAGTGCTGTCGTCGACGCTTAACACACCTCCGGATACAACCTATCAACAACCTACTCCTGACACGATTCGTGTGCCGGCTCCCCCACTCGGCGCGCAGGCGAGTTCTTCGTTCGTGCAACGGTTTTGGCAATCTCCCAAAGGAGTGGCCATGCTTGGAGGAGTTGGTATTCTGTCTGCCGCAGCGCTTGTCCTACAAATATACGGATTTACCGGCGGCTGGCAACGGACGCTTGTTTCCCTCGCAAAAGAAGGAACGATTGCTGTTGACGAAAAAACTCGGCAAGAAATGGTTCAACAAGCACAAGTGCTCGGAACAAGCGGCGCCTCCGGACCGACTGGTGCCACAGGGTCCACAGGACTCACCGGTGAAACAGGGCCTACGGGGGCAACTGGTTTAGACGGCGATGCTGGCCCCACAGGCTCTACCGGAAGTCAGGGATCGACTGGTGTTATCGGTCCTGCCGGCAATACAGGAGCTACTGGCGTCGCCGGACCAACGGGAAGTACGGGAGTGACCGGAAGCGGCGGCAGTCAAGGCGTAACGGGAGCGACTGGCCCCACGGGAACTGCAGGGGCAGCGGGGCCGACAGGTTCAAGCGGTGCCACGGGAGCGACTGGCCCCACGGGAACAGTTGGAGACGCCGGCCCGGTTGGTGCGACGGGAGCGACTGGCCCCACGGGAACTGCAGGGGCAGCGGGGCCGACGGGAAGTACCGGCGCCAGTGGTGCAATAGGCCCAACAGGAACCACCGGTGCGACGGGGACTGCAGGAACAGCGGGGCCGACGGGAGCAAGTGGCGCGACAGGAACACTCGGAACTCCGGGGCCGTCAGGAAGCACCGGTGCGACTGGAGCAACCGGTGCGACAGGAGAAGCAGGTCCCACGGGAAGTACGGGAGCGACAGGTGCAGGCGGCGCAAGCGGTCCCACGGGAAGTACCGGAGCGACAGGATCAACCGGAGCAGCTGGTCCCACGGGAAGTACAGGAGCGACCGGTGCGACAGGAGCGACCGGTGCAGCAGGTCCCACGGGAAACACCGGAGCCACCGGAGCGACTGGTGATAACGGGCCGACAGGAAGTACGGGAGCGACAGGATCAACTGGTGCGACAGGAGAAGCAGGTCCCACGGGAAGTACGGGAGCGACAGG
>DJJA01000004.1:3830-4113 GCA_002433895.1 Candidatus Gottesmanbacteria bacterium UBA6580 | reverse complement strand
CAGGTAGCACGGGAGCAACCGGCGTTGCGGGACCAACCGGAGCGACCGGGAGTACAGGAAGCGTCGGTGCATCCGGTCCTTCCGGAGCCACCGGAGCCACCGGAGCGACTGGTGATAACGGGCCGACAGGAAGTACGGGAGCGACAGGATCAACTGGTGCGACAGGAGAAGCAGGTCCCACGGGAAGTACGGGAGCGACAGGATCAACCGGAGCAGCCGGTCCCACAGGTAGCACGGGAGCGACAGGATCAACCGGAGCAGCCGGTCCCACAGGTAGCACGGG
>DJJA01000004.1:0-3653 GCA_002433895.1 Candidatus Gottesmanbacteria bacterium UBA6580 | reverse complement strand
CAGGTAGCACGGGAGCAACCGGCTCCACCGGCGTTGCCGGACCGACGGGAAACACGGGAAGTACTGGTTCTACGGGAGCCACCGGAGCGACGGGAGAAGCAGGACCGACAGGAAGTACGGGAGCCACCGGAGCGACGGGAGCGACTGGTGCAGCTGGTCCCACGGGAAGTACCGGAGCGACGGGATCAACCGGAGCCACCGGTACGGCTGGTCCCACGGGAAGTACAGGAGCGACAGGAATAGACGGTCCAACGGGCTCCACCGGCGTTGCGGGACCGACGGGAGCGACAGGCTCCACCGGCGTTGCGGGACCGACGGGAAGCACGGGAAGCACGGGTAGCACGGGAGCAACAGGATCAACCGGAGCCACCGGTACGGCTGGTCCCACGGGAAGTACAGGAGCGACCGGCGTTGCGGGACCGACGGGAGCAACGGGAGTGGCAGGACCGACAGGAAGCACTGGGGCAACGGGAGCAACAGGATCAACCGGAGCCACCGGTACGGCTGGTCCCACGGGAAGTACAGGAGCGACCGGCGTTGCGGGACCGACGGGAAGTACAGGAGCAACGGGAGCAGCTGGTCCCACAGGAGCGACGGGAACAACCGGAAGCACAGGTGCAACGGGAGCAGCTGGTCCCACGGGAAGTACAGGAGCAACGGGAGCAGCTGGTTCCACAGGAGCGACGGGAGCAGCTGGTCCCACGGGAGCGACGGGAAGTACAGGAGCGACAGGAAGCACAGGTGCAACGGGAAGTGCCGGACCGACGGGAGCGACCGGAAGCACGGGAACCACAGGCACAGGTGGTCCAACAGGTGCCACAGGAGCAAGTGGCGCGACAGGAACAGCAGGGGCATCGGGTCCAACAGGAGCCACGGGAACGACAGGTGCCACAGGAGCAAATGGCCCCACGGGAGCCACGGGAACGACAGGTGCCACAGGAGCAAATGGCCCCACGGGAGCCACGGGGAACGCCGGACCGACGGGTTCTACGGGAGCGACGGGTACCGCAGGAGCAACCGGCGCGCAGGGACCAAGCGGCTCAACGGGATCTACCGGAAATGCCGGACCGACGGGAGCGACCGGAAGCACTGGTCTCCAAGGGCCGTCCGGTGCCACAGGAGCCACAGGAGAACGTGGAGCCGCGGGAGAAAATCTCTTTGATCAAACAAACAATCTTATATATCCTTATCCCGTCGTCGACCGGTCATTGGCGTTAGGAAATATTAATGGCGGCGGGCAATCAACAACCTCCACTAACAGCGCACTCATCTTACTTAACGGCATCACCGGAGATGCATCAGTATCGGGTCTGACAATCCGCGGATCATCGCCCGGCTATATCAGTCAAATAAATGGCAATGACTTACAATTCAGAACATCTCCGGGCGGCCAGGAAGGTCTTATCGACCGGATGATACTTAAAAACAGCGGATACTTGGGTATCGGAACAACAAATCCATCTTCGCTGTTTTCAGTCGGAAGCAGTAGTCAATTTCAAATCGACTCTACTGGCACGATAAAATCCGTTGCCAATACTTCCTGGCAGCCACTCACCGACTCGACCACGGCACTCAATATTGCCAACGCTTCCGGACTTGCAATGCTGACTGTCAATTCCTCGGGCAACCTCTTTGACTTCAAAAACAATGGCGTTATCGGCGCAGATTATTTCCGCGTCCAAGATACCGGCCAAGGAGAAGGATATTGCTTTACCTCGGGATGCACTCAAGGTATTTCAATCTATACCATTGCCCAAGGCGGATATGATGCGATGGTTTTTGATACACTTGCAAACGCACCGTTTGTATTCAACACGGAAAACGTTGGAATTGGCGACACCAGTCCAGATTACAAATTAGAAGTGGCATCAAACGCGTCAGCCGATCCTTCATTCGGATTATCTGATGGAGACATCACCCACGGCTTAACATCACTCACGCAAACGGACACCATCTTTCATATCGCTCCCCTTTCATCCACGGCAGGTGGCGCGCAACTCACGGCAATTACAGAAAGCGATGCACAAGCGCTATCCATACGTGGGATTATCGGCTCAACTGATCCCACAAACGCAACATCCGCTATAAAAATCATTGGCGGCAAATCTGACGGGTCCACAGGAATCGCCGATCTACTTGCTTCACAAACTACGACAGCAAACACCAGTGAAACTGTCTTTCAAATCGCCAACAATGATAATGTCGCAGCTTTTACCGTCATGGGCAACGACAATGTTGGCATAGGAAATACCACGCCGGTTGCCAAACTTACGATTACGAACAATCCGTCAGATACGAGTCATAACACAGGAAAAGCCGCGCTCATCATCGATCAGTATGAAAATCAAGATATCATTGCGGCATCATCATCAGGAGTTCGTCGGTTTTGGGTTGATTCAATTGGCTATACGTATGCCGAACGGTTTATAGACATTGCCAATGCAACATTTGACTTTTATCTCGATCCGGCAGCGTCGGGCACATCGCTCAACGTCGCAGGTGACGGTGTGTTTGGTGATGATGTATACGTTTCTGGTGGAGAAGTATTCCTCACTCCCCTTACCTCATCCTCTTCAACAACCGAAGGAACCATCTACTACGATAATGATGTAGACCACCTGTACCTTCGTGGTGGTGTATCATATACGGCGCTCGGATTTAGCGGTGCAGATGGCAACCTCGATGACATGACGGTGGGCGGCACATTCAACGGCTCATCCAACACAAACTACAAAATACAAATCGATGCCACCGGAACACCGGACACCTTCAAATGGTCAGACGACGGCGGGAGTACATGGGATGCGACGGGTGTATCTATCACCGGCAGTGCACAGACACTCAACAACGGCGTTACTGTAACCTTTGGCGCAACAACTGGCCATACACTCAACTCCAACTGGTCATTTACCGCCCAGCCCTCAGCGTGGCACCGGGTATCTATCGATATGACCAAATACACGACAAACAATTCCACAGTTTCAAATCAAAACTATATCGAACTTACTCATAACCAAAACACCAATGATATCTCTGTGGTCGGATGGTTTTATGATACGGTCACGTCGCTCTGGACCAATATCAAAGATAAAATCTCATCATTCACGCATACCCTTGATAACCAATTCAATCCGCCGTACACCCAAAAATACAAAGCGTCAACCGTTGCTATCGACTACAACGAAAACGATTTAGGCACCGGTGCAGACGGCGCTGTCACCATCTCCTCCAACCGCAGCATCAATACCAACGACAGTATCACCGGTCGCACCTGTGATGACAGTGCTGAGGGAGGAGATGCGGTCAACTATAGTGTATACAATTCCGGCGGCAGCGCTTTTCCTGCCCAGAATCAGGTTGTTCTCGAATCGGCTCCCTCATCGAACTGTCTTGCGGTAGGAGATGAAGTGCTGCTCATCAATCTCCGGGGCAATACAACATCATTTGGCAACGTCGGCAACTGGGAGACGCTACGAATCCAAAGTATCAGCAGCAACACCATTACATTTACTACCAATAAATCCAAATATTATGGAGACGGAGCTTCCGATGATACCAATATCGGCATTACTTCCAGTAATCAAGCCGTCATGCTCCAACGTGTCCCCAACTACACCACAGTCACAGTGAATGGCGGCGTCAACTTCTACCCT
>DJJA01000006.1 GCA_002433895.1 Candidatus Gottesmanbacteria bacterium UBA6580 | reverse complement strand
CGTCAAGCCACCAAAGTTGAAGGTACCCGAATCCCGATTTATCGGGAGAAGGTAAATTTAGCGATGGGGACTAAGTCGTAACAAGGTATCCCTAGCCGAAGCTGGGGATGGATCACCTCCTTTCTATTTGAAAACTATTTCATGATCGGGATATCCACCATTTAGGCGGATGATCTTTTATAGTTTTCTCTCAAAACCCTAGGTTCTATGCATATTTTTATTTGTTGCTTCCGCTTTTGCGGTGTGACGGTAATTATTTGCTCTGAACCGATTTCTATCACCATCCGGTTGTTAAGCAAAATTCCCCTCTCCGGAGGGGATTTTTTGTGGTGAAATGTTCATTCAGCGTCTCGCAAGAAGCCAGCCAACCCTACAGGCTTAGTGATTGTTAGCAAAGTAGCGCAAACTCTTGATATGATGTTTGTACCGCTCGTTATTGTGTTTTATGGGGAACCTGACATAATAAGCAGCAAGTCCATGAAAAACTCACATCTTAGTACATTGTTTTCCAACGCATACGCAGTTATTTGGGATATGGACGGAATTCTCGTCGATTCTGAGTCATATCATTTTACCGCACACCGTGAAGCGCTCGCTGCATTTGGCGTGACACTTACGGAGGAATACTATATCGCAAACGGCGTGTCAGTCGACGTGTTGTTATTTTACCGGAAAGCGTTCAAAGACGCGGGGCAATCGCTCGATGACGCGTTGTTCCAGAAAGTATTTTACCGAAAATTGGCATGCTACCAGCAGTTGCAGCGTGATCACGGGATTAAATTGATACAACCCGCGATCACCATCGTGAAACGGTTATATAATAATGGCGTGCTTATGGCGATCGCTTCGCAGGTTGACCGCGATGAAGTGGTGCGTAATCTGCGGGGAACAAGCTTGTTACAGTATTTTCCCATTATCGTTTCGGGTGGTGATTTCGGGCTAAAGAAAAAACCCGCGCCGGATATTTATCTTAAGGCGACTGAGTTATTAAACATCGCGCCTTCAAGCTGTATCGCGATAGAGGACGCAGTCGTCGGGGTAAAGTCCGCAATTGCCGCCGGTATCCCATGTTTGGTGGTGCCTAATCATTTTACTGAAAGCCAGAAGTTTCCGGCGAGTGCCATCCATACGACATTTTCGGAGATTGCCGCCGCAATTTAATCCCCACGTGCATAATGCTCTCCATGAGTTTTGTGTGGCGCAAAGTAGAAAGCTGCGGATATAATTGATACAATAACTCACATTGGCGCGTTGGCGAAGTGGTAACGCAGGAGTCTGCAAAACTCCCATGCGCCGGTTCAATTCCGGCACGCGCCTCAAGTTTCACAAAAATCCTACAATAACTGTATTACTTCAGACTTAGTAATTACCCAGAACCGGAGGTTCACAATCCAGCAGTTAACGAGCCGATTTTGAGAGGTGAGTATTACTGCTGGTGAGTGCCGAGTAATCTCGGCATTCCGGCACGCGCCTCAATAATCTCCGGTTCTCCGCCAGTTGGCGGATCCGGCACGCGCCTCACAATTTATTTTTGTACCACCAGATAAGTAAGCCGAAAAGGAGGAGGCCGCTCACCGATCCGATAACGCCTACTATCCACGATACCGGCTCGTAGCGGAATTCTACTGTGTGATTGCCTGCAGGCACCGCGACCGCGCGGAATGCGTAATCTGCCCGATATATCGGTGTTTCCTTTTGATCTATGTATGCACGCCATCCCGGGTAGTATGAATCTGATAAAAAGAGCATGGCTGCCGCCGTATGCTGTGTGCCGATAGTGACTTTGTTTGGGGAATATGACGTAATGCTTGCTGCAGAGGTGGCGATTACTCCAGCTACCGGAGTAATCGTGAAGTGTGGCGGCATATCTAAGACGATTGTCTCGCGCAATGATACATCAGGGCGAAAGAGAATGTTCGTATAGTCAGCGGTACCGGAAGCAACGACCACATCATCTGCAAGAAACACCCGTGGGTATGCCCGGACATATTCCCAAATCCTCCAGTTTTCGTTTTCCCAGTGTAGGGTAAACAACGTTTCCGGGAAGCGTTCCTCGGTTTTTTGCCGGTCTTTGCCCTCGCCGTTTTTTGCTTCCATGATGTACTTCACTCCGAGCAGTGACATCATCGGTAAGCGAAATTGGTTATCCGTCATTTTTTCTACTTCGTCCGCGTGTTTGAGAGTGACGTCCGAGCGGGCGATAGAGGGCTGTATGATCCCATTATGTTCGATTGCACCCATCAGTTCGCCGTATTGCCGGGGGAAAAAGGGCGCGTAGCCTTCGGGGGTAGCGAGAGAAAAGTATGAAAACGTGTTGCTTTCTATCGCTGCATTGCCATATCCCCATACGCGATTATGTCCCGAGCTTTGCCGGAGTGTTTCGATGACCGGGGTAACCGGGTACATGTTTTTTGTTTCCGAAAAATAGAGATATTTTTGCGCAAAGTAACCCATGAGTGAAAGATGAAGGATCGCGAGAGCGCTAAAAAACAGCATCGGTTTGCGCCACAATGCAACGCTTACACCCGCCATCACCAGTAGTCCGACAGAGGGAATGATCAGGTTGCGGAATGTGACGGTACCAAAACTCGCGAGTTCCAGGAGTGACGTGGCACTCTGCGCCGGGCACAGTAACGGCGGGGGGAGTGCCCACGCCGGGCACAGGTGCGTTTGGAGGTATGTCCAACCAAGCCAGCCCCACGCACCGGTTGCGATAAGTCCGATAGTAAGAAGCGGCAGTATCATGATTTTTGCGGATTTTGTTTTGATCAGCGCGTCAAATCCGTAGGCGGCAAGCACACTCGCGCCGAAGGTGACGATCATCATGATGCGGGCAGGCTGCATGGCAGAAAGTAATGGGATGTGGAGTGTATGAAATATCCAGCTCGTGGGGATAGCAAATACCATGGAAAATGTAATGACGGTAAAAAATTTCCAAAATGTAGCCAATGGTTGTTTGACGGAAAACAGCGCGATAAGTGCTAAAAAGAGCGGAACTAATCCGAGGTAAATAATGCGCTCATGATAAAAACCGGGATTGCCAAAGGCGTTGTATGTCCCCGGATTTCCCCAATAATCGGGGGCAAATAGGGTAACGAGACGGGTCAGCGGCAAAAGGTGTCCGGAAAAAATATACGACGCATCATCGCTCGCCCGTGGCGAGAGAAGATACGTTTCGAGCGTTGGTACCCACTGGATGGCAGTAATACCGAGGGCTGCGATACCACTTGTGACGACGCTTACCCACGGATTGCGAAGCCACGTGCCCTGGTTTTTTATGCCGCGGTGTGTTTGCCATAACATCAGGTTCCACACGATGACCGTCAGTCCTAGGTACAGCGTGGACTGGGTAAACGCGGCAAACACGGATAAGCTAAGCGCAGTAGTAAGCCATATGAACCCAAGCCATTTTCGTTGCCAAATAAGAAGCGAGCCGTAGAGGGCGAGCGGTAACCAGATAATACTGTGAACGACAATAAGAAATTCTTCCCACCACGCAATCATCCATCCGCTGAATGCAAAACTGACCGCCCCGATAAGTGAAGCTTTTCCGGACATCCTGAGCGCGCGGAGAAATATGTACGTGAGTAGTCCGGCAACCACCGGTTGGATAAGTACCATGATGGTCCACGCATATTCCAATGGGAGCAGTATATCGATGAGCGTTCCCGGATAAAAAAATGCCGGCTGCAGCATAGCAATATGCGGACTTCCCGCAAAAATGTGTGGGTTCCATAGCGGTACGGTACCGTTCATAACGGCTTCTTTTGAAAAATGCCGGTATGGCAGCATTTGGCGTACATTGTCAAAACCTATGGGTTTATTTGCGAATTTGTATCCCTCGTTCTTCCATGGCGAATAGTAGGAAACCAAGAGATTGAGCGGAATTGGCACGTGACCTTTGGTAAATACTGGAAGAAAAAACAAAGCGGTAACGAACACAAATAATGCACTGATAATCATTCCGCGCCGCATAATACTCTGTAGCGTACCAATTACCCGGCGAACTTTCAATTGAGGCAAGAGGTGTGCCTATGGTACAATAATCCAGTTAAAGCGGGGTGCGTAGTTCAGTGGTAGAACGCTTTCCTGATAAGAAAGAGGTCCATAGTTCGATTCTATGCGCACCCACCATCGTAAATAGACCCTCCTGCCCCGCATCTGACGTTATGGCAATAGAACGATTGGTCGATACACGGATAAAAGTCCGAGAGGCAGCTATTTCCCCGATCTATAAATTGCTTTCCCTCGATGAATCTTCCGAATTTGTGCGGCTTGCGCATGAGCGAGGCAAGTCGGTGATTTTGCTCGAAGGAACCTGGGATTTGACCCATCCGGGGCATGTACAACATGTGCGGGAGGCAAAAAAACATGCGGACTTAGTGCTTCTTAAGCTTGCTTCTGCTGAGTATGCAAATAAATATAAAGGTGTCGATCGGCCGATAGAAAAGTTCCGTGACATGGTTGTTTCCGAATTTGAAAATGTCGATGCCGTGTATGTGGAAGAAAAGGCGATCGACCCGGAAAACAATGCGGAAAACGCGAGGGTGCTTATGCAATTATCCCCAGATCACGTGGCACTTGAAATTGAAGATGAACACTTCTTTCCGAAAATTAAAGCAATCGATTATGCCAACCGGCACCTGGGTGGAAAAATAAAACCGGTAGTGATGGTATTGCCATACATTGTGTCCACGACGGCAATTGTCAACAAAATTCGCTCGATTACTGATAAATAACGATCGGGGTGCCTATGTCGGCAAACTGATACACTTCTTTTGCGTCTCCGATATCAAGCGCGACACATCCTCCGGTATTCGGTGCACCGATAAACTCCCGGGGCCGCTGGATTTTTTTATCGCCCGTATAAAAATACGGAAGTTCGTGGATGCCAAAATACGCGTGCAACTCTTTGGAAAACTCAAATCCCATCCAGTACGGTAACCAGACGTTGTAAATAGAAGAAAATCCCAGACCGGTTTTATTGAGCACTTTAAAGGTGCCTATGGGGGTCGGATAATCTTTACCAGTGGAGACGCGGTAAGTTTTTACTAATGCACCTTTTTTAAAGGTAAATAATTTTTGTTGGGAAATATCTACTTCTATATACGTGTCAGCAATTTCACCTTCGGTATTGGGCCCGCTATCGATACCGACTTTTACTGATGATGCAGGTCCGCCTTCATACCGGGTAGTGAGGGTATTTTTTATACCATTTCCAACCCGTTCGTAGGCAGTCTGCGGGTTAAATGATGATTTGTATACTGATAACGCGGCAGTAAGATCAGGTAAAAAGGTGTCGTTGTTGATAGCAAATGTAACTTCGCCTGTTTCTGCAGAAACACTTGCGGTTGTGTACCGGCGCAAATCAGTTTCAGACAGCGTCATAAATTGATTTTCACCGTTGAGCCCCACAATGACAGTAAGTGGACTGTCATAGACACTGGCGAGCTTCGTGTTTGCCACTGAAATCTTTGCCTCAAGGACATTCGGTGCTTCTACTAACGCTACGGTGAGCGGAGTATTTTGGGTACCAAAATGCGCGTGAAGATCCCGCAGAAACGATGGGGTATCCACCATGTAGCGCATCTCCGGCGTAAAGAGGGTAACCTGTTTATCTTCCTGATTTACGTATACGATATCCTGCGCTTTGGTGCCGTTTTCATTGATTTTCGCGACATATTCATAGAATTCCTGTGATACGGATAACGGGATGCGGACATGGCGGGGGCGGAATAATTGGGTCACAAAGAGCTTGATATTTGCCGGCCAACCTGCGGTATTTGGAGCAAACACTTCGTGTATTGCCGCATCGGGGTCCATATAAATTCCCAGATGCTCATAATTTAATTCGTAATGTTGGGCATTAATAACAAGCGTGATTGGGGTTGTGTACGCGCGCTCAAGATATTCGCGTACCGCAGCCTTCGTTTTAAGGCCTATTTGTACGCCGCCAATCATGGTATTGGGAAAACTGAGTATATTTACTCCAATGACAAAGAGGAAAAGCACGTTAATGACGGTGGCAATAGCGAGAAATTTTTTCCGCGTGAGTATCCCGCGTTGCCGCAGATGTTTGGCTATGCGCTTTGCGTGATGCGCTGCGGTTACTATATGTGCCTTCATATCTGTAGGCTAGCAGACCGCGGCATCAAGAACAATTAAGAAGTTATATTTTTAGGCGGGCTCTTTATATTTCCTGAGCATGGGCACGGCGGTGCCCATGACCAATACAACCAGCAGTGTTCCTATGCCACCGATAACGACGGTCATCGGCGCTCCCACTAATCCCGCTAGCAATCCTGCCTCTACTTCTCCGAGCCGTGGTCCACCTGTATAAAATATTTGATTTATCGCCGTCATCCGTCCGCGGATATAGTCGGGAGTTGAGAGCTGCCGGATGATGTTGCGGATAACAGAGCTCATACCGTCTCCGGCGCCTACGATAACCAGGGCGGCAAGCGACAGGTAATAGTTAGTTGATATACCAAACAGTAGTGTCCCGGCGGCATAGACGGCGACACTCGCAAGCAACATGTTTCCGGTGTGAAGCCGTTTTCCGGTAGAAGCGGCGACAAAGCCAATGAGCGTGGCTCCGACAAACGGCGCCGCGTAAAGAAATCCGAGTAGTTCGGGACCAATGTGTAAAATATCTTTTGCAAATATTGGAAGCAGTATGGTGGCTTCCGCAAACAGCGTGGAGAAAAAGTCGAGCAGCATGGTAGACCAGATCAGTGTGCGGGATTTTACAAACTGCAACCCCTCGACAATAGCAGAGAAGCTCGCTGGTTTGCGTTCTCCTTCAATTCTGCCGTGTGCACGCATACCCAGTAGCGCGAAAAACAGCACCAGAAACGACATGGCGTTTAGTATGTATACCGATCCGATACCTGAATAGGCGATCAGAAATCCGGCAATCGCCGGTCCAGCGACAGTCGAGATGTTATACCCGATGACATTGAGGCTTACGGCATTTCCGTAGTGCTCACGGGGAACAAGACTAGGGAGGAATGCTGATCTTGCTGGCCCATCAAGACTATAGATTGCGATTAGTATGGCATTTAACGCCAATAAGTTTGCCGGATGAGCGGTGCCGGTCACCGTAAGTATTCCTTGGGCAAGTGCGACCAACGCTTGTGAAACTTGTGTCACATACAAAATTTTTTTCCGGTTGTGCGCGTCTACCAATGCACCGCCGATAAGGGAAAATAAGATAACGGGGATAATCCGCGAGGCTCCCACGAGTGCCAATACATACGGCGACCCGGTCATTTCATACAGCTGCCAGTTGATAGCAACGTTCTGCATCTGGGTGCCGGCGTTTGATACAAACTGTCCGATCCATTGCAGGACATAGTCACGTGACCCGAGTGCAGGGTAGCGTTGAAGGATTTTCATAATAATAGAATCTGGAAAAACATATTGTATCATTGTCTCGGAAGAAATCTGCGGTATAGTGGAAGTTGTGCAACACCGGCGTGATGTTACGTTACTGATACACAAATACCGCGAACTTATTCTGCTCGTTATCATTATTGGTATTGGGCTATGGTTTCGGCTTTCTAATATTTCTCTCCATGTGTGGCAATTAATGGGGTATGACGAAAGCCGTGATACGCTGGTTGCGAGGCATATCGTGGAATACGGCGATAGGATATGGCGTGGACCGTTCGCTTCAGGGAGCAAAAATTTGCTCATGAACTCTCCGGTTTACTATTATTTTATGGCGGTGTTGTGGTTTATCGGCAGATCACCCGCCGCGATGCTCGCCTTATGGTCGCTCCTGCTTGCGGGTCTCATGTATCTGGGATACCGGCTTGGGACGCTTATGTGGGACAGCAGGCTGGGTATAATCACCGCATTGCTTTTTGCGGTGCAGCCTACGTTCATTAGTAATAGCCGGCACATTTCTCAGCCGTATGTATTACCACTTTTTTCTCTGCTGTTTCTCGTAGCGTTTTGGAGGAAATTACCGGTAACACCTGTCCGTCTTTGCATGTTTGCCGTGCTCATTTTGATGCCAATGCATTTTCATTACGGCGGCATGCTGATGCTTCCGGCGGTAGGTATTTGGCTGGGACGAGAGTGGGTTCGGGTTCTCCCTAAACCTGATTACGGATGGGTAGAAAAGATAGCTCCTGTATTAGTGGTCCAGTATTTCATACTGATTTGGGCGTGGTTAACGTATTGGCAAAAACCGTTTGACCAGCAGGTTTTCTTTTTTCAGGAGGCGGGCCGTGATTGGGTTAGCGTCGTAGTGCAAATGCAGCAGGCGGCTGTGGCGATGTTTGATAATATCTGGTGGAGCAAAGACCCTGGGGTGGTTTTGGGGATATTGGTATGTTTTGTGGGCATTACCTTGTGGCATTTTCATACAGACCGGAAAGATCCGGTAGCCCGGAATAAATATTGGTGGATGGTGGTATTTGCGCTAACGCCGCCGGTTGTCGCGGGATTTCACGGCGACATCATACACACGTCATATATGTTAAGCGTGCTTCCACTCCATATTCTTATTATTGCGATGGGTATCCGGGTGATCATGGCAAAAAATAAATACATCGCTATTGTTTGTCTGCTGCTGGTGGTTGCGGTTTTTTCTGAACAGGCGTTGACGGTTCACGCAGAAGCACCAAAAAGATCGTATTACCGTCAGCTTCAGGATGTTGCTGTGGCACTTTACAATGATTATCTCCTCCAGGAGCCAAACGCAAAATCGGAGGAGCCACGTATAGCACTGGCTGTTCTTGGCGGCCGGTACTTGCCGCAGGACCGGTGGGGGACCGGGGCACTTTGGTTTTTTTTGGAAGATTACTTCAGTAGACGGCTCGTGAGGTTGCATGATGATGACGTAAATTTTTCGCCAACCATACAGAAGCCACGCTATTTTTATGTGTTGTGTGACTATCGGGGGTTTGTCCGTGGAGAGGGTGATAAATGTCTCCAAAAGTTTCGTGGCGCGCGGGCGTATCTTATGCCGGATGAAGAAAAAGTGTATACAAGCGGATTATTTGATTTATGGCGGTTCCGTATAGACGAAGCACAATCAGTGGAAAACTATAATGTCATGTATTTCTGGGGGGATCTGTAGCAATTTATTGTAATATTTATTACATACTGTTATCCTGCTTGTGAAGGAGAAAATTTCTATGTTACACCTGAATTCTATATTGTTATCCTCAGACAATCCCAAGCGTTTAATCCAGTTCTATGCGAAAGTATTGGGTCGGAAATCAACCTCGTGGGGAGATGATGAATGGGGCGGATTTGATGTCGGGGGATTTTGGTTGACGATAGGACCCCATGACAAGGTAAAGGGGCAGTCTAAGGAGCCGGAGCGGATGATATTCAACTTTGAAACCACTGAAGTGCCGGAAGAATTCCAACGGATAAAGGACATGGGAGTTGAGGTGATTGCGGAACCATACCGACCGGGGGAAGCACCTGATATGTGGATTGCCACGTTTGCCGATCCTGACGGCAACTACTTTCAGCTCATGAGTCCGATGGGACAGGACATGTCCGTAAATTAGCCTCATAAACATGAGCCCACTCCCGATGTGGGCTTACATTTCAGCGGATAAAGAACACGGGAGACGAAATAAACCATCACACCCGTTGACATGAAAGGAAATGATGATATAGTTGCTGACATGAAAACCGAAATTTCTCATCTTCAAACATTGCGTGGTCTCGTCCGACATGCTGCACGTCACGGCGGGCGGGTGGATCTTCTTACGTTTACGTACATTGATAACGGAAAAAGAACGGGCAACGTACAAATGGTTCTCGGAAACGGTGAGCAACTGCAGGATTTTAACGATTTGAAGGGTCCGCTTACAGAGATTTTTATCGAACAGACCGCGCGCCGGTCCCGTCCGGAATCGCTTGTTTCCGAGGCATTCACCCGTCCTACCCGAAGCAGGCGTGAGCAGTATTTTGATATAAAAAGTGTTACGGTACAAGGCAAAGATGTGCGTCTAGGGGTGGAGGTGGTGGTAGATGACCGTGGTGAACAACGGAGAACGTATTTTGTAGAAGGACCATCGCTCATACGGCGGTGGGGGCGCAATGTGAGCGCGCGATTACATAGAAGGAAGCGTTACTTGCCACCGGATAAGGGTGATATATTTTCTTAAAATAATCCGATTTGACGGGTGGAGTCGATGACTTCTTTCGGGTACGAAAAATCTACAGGAAAGCTCGCGACATTATTCCAGTTGTCGATATACTTAAGTTCGCGGTTTATAACGCCGTAATCATACAGATCGCGGGTGAGCATGACATCCGCCTCACAATACTCCTTGAGTTTTTGAAGACTCTCTTCGTCATGCTGGTTCCAATAGAGAACTGCATTGGTGCCGACATCCGTTTTATCTTGGCCGAGGGTGTATTTGCCGAGTGTCGACAAACTTAGGTAGTGGCCGAGTTTCGACCGCACATGCGTCATAATGTCAAAATGCGGAAATTTGGAAAAGTTTTCGGGAGCATATGGGAGTAGTGCCGGGACGTCGAACTTGAGGGTATTAAAGCCGATAATCCGTTTTGCTTGTTTCATCACTTCCCAAAGCGCGGGAAAGTCAGCCTCCCAGTAGCTTTTGAGTTCACCGGATACTTCGTGCTGTTCATCGTCTACCTGGCGGATATACGCGCTGACAATAGAAACACCAAGGAGCGAAGGATCGTTTCCCTCTACTTCGGAAAATAACCGTTTGGTTTCGACATCGAAGATGACTTCGGTGATCATAAGAGTGTGCCTACCAGTATAATCAAAATAGACTATTGGAGCAAGTAGAACTGTATTTTGGGTGCATCTCTACTGGGAGATATCAGCAATATTTGATACAATAATTTTTTCCCTTATGAAAAAAACGCTCTGGATTATCGCCCTTATCGCCGTGGTCAATGCGTTGGGTTACGGCATCATCATACCGGTGTTGTATTCATACTCACGGCAGTTTGGTCTTTCGGATTTCCAAAACGGCATGTTGTTTTCGATATTTTCTATCGGGCAATTTTTAGCAACCCCACTTATCGGTAGATTGTCTGATGCGTATGGGCGACGGCCGGTGTTGTTGGTATCGGTGTTGGGGACCGCGGCGTCATTTTTTATGATGGCGTTTGCTCCCAATGCGGCATTCCTTTTTATTGCCCGGTTGCTTGATGGCATCACCGCGGGAAATATCCCGGTGGCATCTGCAGTGATTTCCGATACCACTGATCCCAAGAACCGCGCGAGAGGGTTTGGTATTATCGGCGCGTCGTTTGGATTTGGTTTTACCTTTGGCCCCGCTATATCGGCATTTTCGTTGCGGTGGGGCACGGCTATGCCATTTATTATCGCAGGAAGTATCGCGCTTATCGCGTGTATCCTCATTTGGTTTTTATTGCCGGAAACCAATATACACAAAGGGGCAATGGTGTCCCGGCATTTGTTTGATTTCCGTAAACTGTTTACCGCATTGTTTGATCCGGCCATCGGGAAAACGCTCCTGATATCGTTTTTGGTGGTATTCGCGTTTTCTATCTATATTTACGCGTTTCAGCCATTTGCGGTGCAGCTTATGCATCTGTCAGCACAGGAAATTTCTCTGATATTTACCGGCATCGGAGTCGTTGGACTCATATCGCAGGTTGCCGTCATCCCAAAAGTGGTAAAGCGGTTTGGTGAGCGGCAGGTGTTGGTGGGGGCGCTATGTGTAACTGCCGTTATGTACGCCTGGTTATTTGGTATACGGACGCCAAGCCTGTTTATGGCGGCGATATTTATACAGGCATTTGCCAATGGGTTTCCCATGCCTATATTACAGTCGCTCCTTTCGAAGGAGGCAGATGACCGAAGTCAGGGGGCGATTATGGGAATTAATATGTCGTATCAAAGCATCGGGCAAATATTTGGACCGATAGTTGGCGGCATACTGGCAACCATTACCATCCCGTTGCCGTTGTTGGCAGCGAGTGCCACGGTCGTAGTCGCCATAGTATTGTCTGTTCAGATGCTCCATAAACACGTGCGGCAGCAACCACTTGTCTGATCCGTTTGCGTGGTTCCCGTGTCAAGCGTATAATACCCCGTTAATTACCTCTATGAATTTATTGGAAAGATTATCGCGCCCCAAGACAGAAACTCTTTCCCGTAATTCGTTGATCATTACTGTCGACGGCTCCACAACCGCGGGGAAACGCGTGATAGGCGAACAACTCGCCGATAGATACGGACTGACAGTGTTAAACACCGGCACTAGTATCCGCGCGATGGCGTTACTCGCGATAGAAAATAATCTCGTTGGTACCAATGAAACCAATGTCACCATGGTGCCTCCTGATTTTTCCAAACGCATTGTGGAGTTATTTGACTCCATGCCGCAAAAAATGACGATAGAAAAACCGAGGGAAGGCGATCATACCGCGCGGATTATGGTCGGTGACCGGGATATGCGCGGTGAGCTTTTGACGTATCCCAAACAAAAAGCGATAGAAAACCTGTCCGCGATTATTGCCGCGACGCCCAGCATCCGGTGGAAGCTCTACGAGCACTGGCGGAAAGCCGCGGAGAATTTGGGCGGCGTGATCGTGATTGGCAGAAAGACGGGGGTGGATTTGTTCCCGAAAGCACCCATTAAGCTATATCTATTTTCCAGTCCACAGGCATCTGCCGCATACCGGGTGAACCACGATCCCACCGCGACGTTGCATGAAAGTTCAGAAGAACGGTACATCCGTGAACGGGATGTCACTGATCAGCGGCATGGATTATTGGATAGGCCGACCGACGCGTTCGTAATGGATACGAGTAATTACATAAGCCGGGAGGGCGGGAAAGGCATAAATGACGCCGTAACGGCGATAGCAGGGTATATCGACAGCCGGTATACGATTAAGTAGTCCGTGCGCGGCTGTTGGAGCGTACGATATCGAGCGGATGTTTCGTTCCTTTTTCCCAGAGCTTAAATCCGTCATAGTTGTACTCCGGAGTTTTTATTTTCCCGTCTATATGCATTTGTTCTATTTCGGCAGGTGAGAAAAAGCCGTAGTTTTGGATTTCTTCCTGTTGCGGGGTGAATGAACCGTTGAGGATCGTCCCGCGGAACGCGTAGCCAACGTGCATTTTCGTTTTGTCTTTACCGTTCACATCGGGAGTGGGCGTGGTGTGTATCCCTTTTTTTTCATAATAATGCCACACGCCGAGGAGTTCATCGAGCCGCACATTGAGATCGAGTTCTTCTTTGGCTTCACGGAGCGCAGCAACCTCCGGTTCTTCACCGATCAGATCGTCGACATAGCCCGCTATTGGTGACCATTTGCCGCCGTGTTCGTCTATATCCTGCACCATGAGTAAGCGGCCTTCCGCGTCGGACAAAAAGACCGATACCGACGCAAGGCTACTGGAGCGTTCCATCCAAGGCGGGCGTTCTTGGTGGGTGTGCGGTTGCGGTAAACATTCGTGGTTTGCCATACGAATACGGTATTATAGCGCAACGCCGGGAGTTTTCAAAAATCAGCGCGGCCGATGTAGAGGACTGGATTGCCCAGTATCTGTTTGTTGAGTGCCGAAGGGAAAAGGTCGCGGGAACGTTCGTCAGTGGGGGCGGGGTTTGTTGCTTCGGGTTGACCGGGGACAGTTGGCGCTGCAGTGTCCTGCCCAGTGTTGGTTACGTGGGGAGATTCCGGCCGTGCCATAACCTCAACCGTATTATACGCCTTCTTGACAATAGGTGCAGTAGGTTTAGTATGGTAGGTGCATGGCTAAAAAGAAAAAGACGGTCCGCAAGAGTGTGCGAAAGCAGGTTTTTCACACAAAAAAGGACAAGTGGGATATCAAACGGATTTTTTTACCCCTCGGGTTTGCCGCGATCGCACTTCTGGCAAGTTCTCAATTAACCTATACGCAAGGTTTTCAAAGCAATGTTTTGGGTGATGAGGATAAGGTTCAGGAAGAGCAGCAAAAGCAAGAGGAGGAGCAGCAACAAGAGCAGGAAAAAGAACAGGAAGAAGCTGCTAAACAGCAGGAAAACGAAAACGAGACTGAGGACGAAGACGAACAAGAGCAGGAAGATGCAAATGAGAGTGGCTCAGACAATAGCGGTAAAACCGGCGAAGTGCGGACAGAATCTGAAATTGAAACAAGAAGCGGTGTAAAGATTAAGTCAAAGATCGAAGATAATGGGGCGAGGAAAATTGAAGTAGAGGGTGAGGGGCTTCATTTTAAGTTTGAAGAAGAAAACGGTGAGGTGAAATTAAAAGTAGAAAACGAGGAAGGCGTTGAGTCCCGTACCCGTACGCATTTAAGCATAGTGGATGAACTTGAAGATGAACTTGAGGACGAAGAGATTGAAATTTCTAGTGATGACGGACATTTGGAACTGAAGCATAACGCGGTGCGCGCGCGGGTGAACTTTCCGTTATTCATCGATCCGGTGACGCATGAATTGATTGTCACCACCCCCGCAGGTGAGAGAACTGTTGCAGTACTTCCCGATGCCGCTTTGACAAAGCTATTGATCAAAGGATTTTTGACCGAAGTCGCGACGGGCTCAGGATCTTCGGCAGATGCCAGCGGATCGGCAGAGTTGGCGCAGTCGTTGGAGCTGAAGCTGATAAATGGCAATCTGGTGTATGAGGTGAAAGGCAATAAAAAAGAGAAGCTGCTGGGATTAGTGCCAGTCACGCTGCCCCGTACCGTGACCGTCTCTGCCCTAAGTGGGGTAGTTCTTTCGCAGAAAGAATCGATACTTACGACACTATTGGGATTTTTCTCTTATTAACCACACCTGACCCGTTCTTTTCTCTTCGTTCGTTAGGAACATATGGAGTGCTATAATGCGCTGGAATGCGCAATTATGCTTACCACCGAACAGCTATCAGCAGCAGCATCTATCGGCATATCCGGTAAAGGAGCTGTGGGAAAAGAACAGTTGGCCGGACATCTCGCGCCAATCCTTGACATGGTGGTGATAAATACCGGTAAAGCCGCCCGTGCAGCCTCGGTACTCGCGCATGAGTGTGGCATGGTTGAGGGGGGTAGGGCGGGCGCCATGCGGCTCCGGCCGGGTGCGGCAGAGCGTATCCGGGACTGGGCAACGATGGGCAGTTCCGGACTTCATTTTAAGGTTATACCCCGTGATCTGTCCGCGCACATATTTTTTGATGACCGGGATATGACCGCAGTTATACAACCCAAACGCTACGGATATAGTCGGCTAGCAATACTTGAACCCACCGCTGTCCTTATCGCGACAACTCCCGTTATCCGTAAGGGGTTGTATGATTTATGGCGGCGTGCATCTATTCAGGTTGGCGGCGGTATCATGATTACAAAAAATATCGATGCATATTTACCCGAAGCGCACGCGCGGTATCATCTGTTTGTGACAGATCCAAGGGTATCAGCCGGATACCGTCTGATGCGGGGGAACGCAGCTACTGGTTCATTTGCGGATGAGCTTAAGTACCTGCGGCGCCGTGACGCAAATCACGAGCAAAATGGGCTGGAGGTAATCCCTACAAACGCGATGTCTATAGACATGACCAATCGCTTGTTGTGGCATAAAGGGATAGGAGAAGCGGCGGCAATAGTCCTTGCTGATTTACCGAATAGAATTGTCAAACGGTAGCAGTAATATTTGTATGCAAAAAGAACGGTTAAGAAGGATCAGTGCGAGAGAGCGCTTGAACCGGGCAGTTCGCAAGATCGACGAGGTTGAATGGCGAGCCCGACAGGATATACGCGATGGTGCGGATAATGTACTTAGCGACCCCAACGCAACTGCGGTTGAGTTAGTCAGCGAAGTGATATTTATTATCGGTCAACGCGCGGTAAAATGGCCGGTGGCAATCATTGCGGGAGTGGAGGAGTTTTTTAAAAAGGGCTAATATTATTCTTTCGCTTGTCTCATTGATGTAAATTGGCTATACTTCTCCCCATGATTTTGTCAGACAGGGATATTAAGAAGGCATTGGCGGACAGGCGGATTAACATCACGCCGAACATTGACCTCAAAACACAGATGGGCTCATGTTCCGTCGACCTCCGCTTGGGCAAACAGTTCCGTATTTTTAACCACAGTAAATTTGCCTACATTGATCCCAATAATCCGAAACTCGCGACCGACATGATGGCAGAAGTGAAACTCAAGGACGGTGAACCGTTTATTTTGCAGCCGGGCGACTTTGTGCTCGCGACCACTATGGAAAAAGTGACGTTACCTGATGATCTGGTTGGGCGGCTTGAAGGGCGCTCCAGTCTCGGCAGATTGGGGATAGTGGTGCACTCCACCGCGTCCATCTTTGATCCCGGTTGGTCGGGTATGGTAGTTATGGAGCTTGGCAACTTAGGCCGCATGCCGGTGGCATTATATCCGGGTATGCGGATTTGCAGCATGACATTTGAAGAATTATCATCTCCTGCCCAGGTGCCGTATACGAAAAAAAAGGCGGCCAAATACGTCGGGCAAAAGACGCCGCTTGCGAGCAAGATCAGTCAAGAGCGGTGATGATGACCTGCTATTATGGCAAGAAGGTCAGAGCGTGTACCCTGCCTAGGAGTACGCCGGACAGACTGTCCGGTGTCTTGCTTAAACTATTGGATGTCACATGACCGTATCGAAAGCGCGATGGCGCGGCGGAATGAAGATAGGGCGGCTATTGTGGCGCGGTGGCGCAAAGCGATTGCGTTGCCAGGATTTGTTTGGTTTACCCGAACATTCCGCCCGATAGTATGGAGGCAGTGCGTACAAAATAAATCAGAACAATAACCATATGGATTGGCCGATACTCTATAAACAAGTGTTGCACGTTAAAGACCCCAAAAATCCGGTAGGGGTCGCTATCATGTGGACCGAGCGGCAAGTCGTTGCCGATATGCTGAAAGACGAAAATTACTGTGCCATCGGCAACCTGTACTCGTCTGCCGGTATTTCCGCGATGATCAGAAACGTCTACGCCAGTCCCAATATCCGGAAGATTGTGTTGTGGGGCGCGGATCTTTCCCGGAGTGGCCAAGCACTTATGGCGCTCATGGCAAATGGTGTGGATGAAAACTTCTTTATTAAAGGCGACGAAAAAGGCGGGCAGATCGAAAAAGAAATTGGCCATGAGGCAATCGAATTGTTCCGTAAATCAGTCGAAGTGATCAATCTCCGGGGCAAATCTCCCGATGAATTGCGCAAAACCGTGGCACAACTAGGGAGTGAAAAACCGGTGCCGTTTAGCGAACCAAAAATATTTCCAACCAGCCGCCCCAAACCATTTACGTATCCGTCCGAACAAATCGGTTTTCGTATTCATGGGCAAACTGCCGCACAGACGTGGCTCAAAATTTTACAAAACATCATGCGTTACGGGCGGAACAAAACGACCCGCTACACACAGGAAAATGAACTGAAAGAGCTGTTAAATGTTATGGCAGTGGTGTATAACGAAGACCCCGAAAAGCCGTACTTACCGCATTTTTTCCCGTTTTCGGAAAAAGATCTCGCGACATACTATCCGCAGGTATTGTCTGCCAAACAAATCCCCGGTATCGCCTATACCTATGGGCAGCGGTTACGCGCGCACGATGGGGTAGACCAGATTCAAAATATCATTGACCTTATTAAAGCCCGGCCGTTTAGCAAGAAAATGGTCGCCTTTACCGCGAAGATCAAAGAAGATTGGTCGGTAGCAAACAAAGGCGACACCCCGTGCCTTACCCAAATTCTTTGTAGTATTCAGGACGGCAAATTATTTATGACCACACATTTCCGTAGCCAGGACATGGTGCACGGATGGCCGAGAAATGTATTTAGTTTGCGGAAACTCCAAAAGCTTATCTGTGACGAATCAGGGGTGCCTATGGGACCGTTTGTCATGATTACCCATAGCGCTCATATTTATAGCGACGATTACGAGTTGGTCGAAAAAATCCTTAAAGAAAACTATGAAAAAGAGTTAGGCTACACCAGCCGCCAGATGTTTGAAGACGACCCGCGTGGCAACGTGACGGTGGAAATTGAAGAGGTGGGAAAGAAGCCGGTCGGCAGACCCACGAAATACGCAGAAAAACCTGTCGAAAAGGAATATGAAATCGTCGTCAAGCTGTATGCACCCAACGGCGGTTTGCTGCTCAAAGAATGGCGGGGGAAGACCGCGATGGAAATTTATATCGAGATGGTCAATATCGGTGAATATTTGGTGCTCCCCAGTCACGCGATATACATCGGTACCGAGATGCAGCGCGCGGAGTTTTATATCAAGTTAGGTATGCCGGAAAAATATAATCAGGATCCTGCAGCCAACAAAGCCCTCTAAATTTCCTTGACATCTTCGTCAGCAATATCCCATACTACTTACTAATGGTTGACTATATTTTTGGTTTGCTTCTTTACGCGTTTGGATTAGGGAGTCATCCCTCGGTATTGGGCGAGCAGACAGCCACCCCTTCTCAGAAGCTTTCACCGCTGAAGCTCATGCGTCCAAAATTTACGCCAGACGAACAGGAACTGTTTCAAAAAGAGCGGGCAAAACGGGAGGCAAACCTCAAGCGTGTGAGCGAGACCAAGATAGCCGAACTCCAAAAAACATTTACCCAGAAAAAAGAATCACGTCTCGAAAAAGATGAAACCGCGCGCGCAGTATTTGAAGAAAAAGTGCAGGGGTTTGCAAATACTGAAAAAAAGCAAAAGCTCCTGGCGTTTTCCAATGAATATCGCTCTACCGTCATAAAAATGCTTTCGTCTATGGAAGAAAAGCTGGAGTCCATGATGCAGCTTATTGACCGGATTTCTGCGGCCACCGGAGCGCTCAAAGCGCAAGGAACTGATGTGTCGAAAATAGAATCTGATTTAGCCGGCGCGCAGGCAAAAGTGAGTAGCGCATTGTTTGCGGTAACATCGCTTACGGAGTCGCTCCCAACGGCACTCGCGGTAAACTCAGAAATAACAGCCAAAGAAGACGTGTTGCAAGCGATAGCAGACATAAAGTCGCAAGTAGTGCCGGTAAGAACTGCGTTTGCCGAAGCGCGCGATGCCGTAGATTTGGCGCTGACAGGTCTGGAAAATCTTACGGATGCCGTACAGGTCGGTTTGTGGCCCGAACGATAACATGAAAAAATCATCACTTTGGGTAATAATTATTCCGATTTTTATCGCTCTTCTTATCGTCGGGAGTGTTTTTACTGTCCGTTATTTCTCACCGGTACCGGAAACCAGCCAAGCGGCAAACCCGACGCCAGCCTCATATCCGTCACTTGTGGTGCCTTCAGGGAAGCCGGAAGTAGGATTTGAACAAATGCAGCCAATTGCCCCTGTTTCGGATTTGCGGCAGGAATTGAATGATGCCAGCGATTCCAGTCAGTCTGAATTAGAGGCCCTCGAGCAGGGCGCCACATCACTGTAACAATGAGGTACCGGAGACTGCTTCGTATTCCTTGATCATGCGCGCGGCGATCGCGTCCCAGTTAAATGTCTCTACCACTTGTTTTGGCGCTGCCGTCGGGTGAGCTGTGTCGAGTACGTGTTTGATTTCAGAGGCTAACGCGAGCGGATTGTTGGCGCTTACGATGTGCCCCTGTGGAAGCTCCCGCAGTATTGGGGAAATGCCCGTTACATCGGTCGCAATCACGGGGGTGCCACACGCGATTGCTTCAAGTGCTACCATGCCAAATGATTCGTAATGACTGGGCATAACCAATACATCCGCGGCGCTATAATAGTAGGGAAGTTCTTCCTGAGATTGTGGCGGTACAAACCGCACGGTCCCGGGTAGATTGAGTGTTTGTTGGAGTTCATGAAGTTTTTTGAGTTCTTTTGACCATTGATTTTGGTTTTGTCCCACATCACCGCCGACTATCCACAAACACACCTGATCAGCAAGCTCGGGGTTCCGCTTGAGTAACGTTTTCAGCGCGACAAGCAGCACATCAAATCCTTTCACCGGGTCAATGCGGCCGACTGCCAGCACGACATGGTGATCAGGATTTGCGTGAATATGTTCTTTGGCTACCTTCGGATCTATCGGTCGAAAAAGTGTCGTATCAACTCCCGGGGGAATAGTCGCGATTTTTTCTTCGGGGCAATCATAAAAGGTGGAGAGGTATTCTTTGCCGGTATCGCTTGACGTGATACATCTGTCCGCGACGGTGATAAGCTCACGTTCTGCCGGTATGCGCTCTATGGGATCCTCCGTATCCTGCGAACGGGATGCGAGTTGTTTCATAAGTCCCAGAGTATGAAAGGTCATGACGAGCGGTGTCTTCACTTGATAGGACGTGCGTAAATGAGCGGCGACCATACCGGAGAGATAATAGTGCCCATGGATGACGTCATACGTAATGTGCTCGTCGCGTATCGTGTCGGCGAGATGCCGGGTGAATTCAGGTAGTGTTGTAAGGATATCTTTTTTCGCGAGTGGAGTATGGGTGCCGCTCGGTACATGTATGACCCGGAACCGTTCATCGACTGAAACAATCCGGGGGTTTACGTCATCTTGTACACGGGTATAGGCATCGACGTGCCAACCTAACCGGGAAAGCGCTTTGGAAAGCTCATAGACATAGACGTTAATACCTCCCCGTTCTTTTCCTTCGCTGGACGCGAGCGGGCATTCGTGGACAGATACCATCGCGACACGCTTGTTCATGATGTTATTGTACCTGATTTAGGAAAGCACGTGATCGGCGATTTCTTTTGTGATGATTGCTTCGACCTTGTGGCCGGCGGTTCGGAGTAGTGACGACGGATTGTGCTCGCCGATTGGACCAAACAGCGATTGTTTCATATCTTCTTTGTAATCCGGTGAGAAGTTTACAAATAATATGTGTTTGGCATTCAGTATCGTTTGTATACCCTGCGTGATGGCATGGTCGGGACTATTGAGTTTTCTTACCACTCTATCGCGATACACTGTTTTTTCCGAAAGGGGCGTGAGATGGGTGACGCTGTCCCTGGGTGTGCCTGCTTCGTCAAATGCCATGTGTCCGTCAGGACCTATCGGGTGCAGCACAAGGTCAATCTCATATTGGTTAATCAGTGCTTCATATTGCCGGGCAACCTCTTCGCCATCGCTTCCCGGGTTTGCCGGTATTTCATGGATATGGTCAGCGGGGATATTGAGCGGCGTAAACAACCGTTCCCGTAGATTTTTGCGGAAACTTTCCGGTGCTTCCGGATCTATGGGGAAATATTCGTCGAGGTGAAAACAGTGCACGTTTGCAAATGAAATATTGCGTTCTTTGGCAAGTGTGACGACGGCGTCGATCACGTCATTTCCCTGATTACCGGATGGCCAGGTGATTGCCGCGTCAGGCTTATTTTTGACAAGCTCCAGGATTTTTTCTGCGGCAAAACGGGCAGCCTCTTTCCGGTCGGGAAGGATAAATATCCCCTTGAGTTCGGGGTGGCTAATTTCCCTGACCCGGTCTTTCCAAAAAGCCTGCGGAACGCGCTCCGTAGCCGCCGGAAGATGGATTTCTAGCCGTTCATACGATATCGCTGTCATAGAGGCCTAGAGTATACATCCAGGCACTTTGAAATTCAAATTGGAAAGGGAAAAGCAGCCACATGAGATATGGATAATTTTAGGAAAAAGACAGCACCCGTTTTTATCCCGCTTAGCGGGATGGTGCGTCGAGAGGAAACCTTGGTTTCCTCTCGAGATCTACTTCACCGTCACGCTTTTTGCGAGATTGCGTGGCATATCCGGATCAAAGCCCCGTTCGATCGTCAGGTAGTAGGCGAGCAGCTGTGCGACGACGATGTTGGGGATAATCGTTGCTATCCCCGCATCGGGAACCTGCAGGAACTCATCAAACACATCGTCGTTTTTGTCTGAGATACCGATGATGTACCCACCCCGCGCCTTCATTTCCATGGCATTTGCCATGGTGCTTTGGTAGTGCTCATCATGCGGCGCAAAAACCATACATATCGTTCCTTTTGTAACGAGCGCAAGCGTACCATGCTTTAGTTCTCCCGCTGGAATTCCTTCCGCGTGGATATAGGAAATTTCCTTTATCTTCAGCGCGCTTTCAAGCGCCGCGCAGTAGGAAAGCCCATGTCCGATAATATACAGGTGTTGCTCGTCTTTGAGCTTTTTGGCGAGCTTCATAATTGTTTGGGTATACGCCTTTGATGTCACTTCCTTGGTGGCTTTTGCTGCTCTGACCAAGCTTTTTTGACCGCCTTTTATGTCGCCGGCCATGGCATAGGCGATAAGCAGCAAATGGGCAATTTTGGTAATAAACGCCTTGGTCGAGGCGACACCCTTTTCTGGACCCGCACCAATGGCTAAGTGTTCATCCGACATTCGCCATAGCGTGGATCCGACAACGTTAACGAGAGAAAATATTTTGATATTTTTTTCTTTCGCCTTTTTGACAACCTCAAGCAAATCCATGGTTTCTCCCGACTGGGAGAGTGCCATAAGCGCGCCGTTTTCCGGAATAACCGATAAGCGGTGATCAAACTCACTCGCGATGCCGTAATTGACGAGTTTATTGGCCACAAGTGAGAAAAAATATGAAGCAGATCTGGCCGCATGCGCCGAGGTGCCTGCGCCAACTAGATATACCCGTGGCGCTTTTTTCAGTTCCTTGGCTATCAATATGGACTGCTCCGGTGATTCCGAAGCAATTTCGGAGAGAAGCCCCGCCTGCTCATGGATTTCCTTGAGCATGAAAAAGGGGTATTTTCCCTTTTCTGCCTCCTCGGTCGTCCAAGTCAGAAGTTGTTTCCTCGGGCGAACCCGCTCTCCAGTATGGGCATGAAATATATGAATACTTCCTTTGCTGACGATGACCATCTCATCGTCTTCGAGAAAGTGCACCTGTTTGGTGTAGGGGAGCAGTGCCGCGGGATCACTGGCGAGAAAATTTTCTCCGTGACCAAACCCGACTACCAGAGGCGAACCATTTCGCGCGGCTACCATTTCTTCGGCCGCCGTGTTTATGACGATAATCGCGTTTAAGCCTTCAAGGTCCTTGAATGTGGCTTGTACGGCTTTGGAAAACGCTGGTGCCGCGTCTCTGGGGAGTACCGAAAATTTTTTAAGATACTCTTCGACGAGATGTGCGATGACTTCAGTATCGGTTTCAGAGACGAAACGATGGCCTTTTTTGATGAGCTCATTTCTGAGTGTCTCGTAGTTTTCCACTATACCATTGTGGATGACCGCTACCGTCTTGGAGCAATCCAGATGGGGGTGTGCATTTTTATCGGTTACCCCGCCATGCGTCGCCCATCTCGTGTGACCAAACGCCAGTGAGCCTTCCGGCAAGTCGTTTACGGTCGCGTCACCAATTTTGCCCGCTTTTTTCTTTACAACAATCGTGTTGTTTGTCGACTGTTTGCTAGGTACCACCGCAACACCCCAGCTGTCATATCCTCGGTATTCCAGCGTTTTTAAGCCGGCAAGCACCATGCGGGGGGCGGTTTTTTTGTCCCCGATATATCCGAAAATGCCACACATATTAAGCCCTCCTTAAGAGCAATAATCCCTGTACCACAGGGTATTGAAAAAATATTTGAAGATAATAGAAGAGATACGGACTCCGTTCCTTGCCGTTCTATACCTCGCCTTACGGCGGGGCTTCTCGCAAGAATTGCGGTGGGGAGTGCCACCGAGGGGTTTCCGCAGATACTACAGCTTCTTGGGGACTCCCGAAAACGGGTTTCCCCAACTCTTCCCGAAAAACAGAAAGAGCTGAAATTGTGTCCGATTCCCCGCCGAACCTCTGACTTTTCAGTCGATGGCGAGGCCCCTTCCTCGTATCCCGCGAAGCGAACTAGAAACTGTTTACTATTAACTATTGACACAGAAGTTTTATTTTCTGGTTAACAGTTAACTGTTAATTGTTATTAGTCAATTCCGTGGGCCACACGCTTAAACCTGTCCAATTGCCGCTCTCTTTTTAATGTGCCTTTCTGTATCCCTTATGCTACCCCTGAATATCCCGTATTGTCAAATCAATGAAATGCCTGAGAGATGGCACTGCAGGATCCCGCTTGTCTGCCGGTTTTTAATATGTTAAAACGACTGGTAAGTAATGAAAGAACGACACGATTACATTGCGGTAATGGGCACCATGGGAAGCGGAAAAACAACCGCCGCGAACCTGCTCGCCAAAGAACTAGGATATACCCTCGTTGAAGAAAACGTTAAGGAGAACGCATTTTTACCCCGGTTTTACCAGGATATGGGCAGGTGGGCGTTTCATTCGCAAACGTTTTTCCTCATGGAAAAAATCAGGCAAATGGTAGAGGCCAAGGGGATGTTGGAAAAAACTCCAGTAATACAAGATACCCCGATTACCCAGGATGTGTATTCATACGCGCGCGCACAGCACGAGTTAGGGCATATGGATGACGCGGAGTGGGCGCTGTATCAAAAAATATATCATGAATTTACGCCGCATTTTCCACAACCTGACCTTATTGTTTTTTTGGATACCTCCATCCCCGCCATCGAACAACGGATTGCCGCCAGGGGGAGGGAATTTGAACAGGCAATACCGACGGATTATCTTACACTGCTCGATAAGCTAAACCGCAAGTGGCTGGAGCAAAACACGACGATCCCGGTGCTTCGGGTGCCGACGGATACACTCAATATATCCCGGGATAAAGACGCGCAGGCACAGTTTGTGTCGCTTGTCCGGGGCGCACTCCGTAATCCTCATAGTGTACACTAAGAAAGATATGGCAACATTTTCCGGTGTTTCAGTTTGTGTATGGGATTTTGACGGGACGCTGTATAAACCAACGCCCGAGCTCGATCGCGCCATAATCGAGGCGGATTATATATTGGTCATGAAGCATACGGGCTGGAGCCGTGAAAAAACGGTGACCGAATTTCATAAAGTATTTCAAGTTGTTACGCCCAGCAGTACTGAAACCGCGGCGAAGCTTGCCGGGATTTCGGTGCGGGAAGCAGCCATCGAATGTGAGTTGTACAAAGACCGGCGTAAGTATTTGGCCCGTGATGAGAAGTTGGTATCTGCGTTTGAGTCGCTTAGAACATACACACATTATTTATTGGTCAACGGTATCAAAGAAAAAGTGACCGAGGGACTTGAAGTGCTTGGTTTGTCTGCCTCTTTGTTTACCGAAGTGGTAACGTCAGAAGTCGTGGGAGTGAATAAGCCGCAGTTAGACGGATTTCAATACGTTATGAAAAAAACCGGGCAGCCCCCAGCCTCGCATCTTATGATAGGAGACCGGGAGGCGGTAGACCTTGTGCCTGCCAAAACGGTGGGGATGCAAACGTGTTTAGTGAGCTGGGGAGTGACCACACCGCAAACGGACAGTGTTGACAGTGTTATCGAAGATATTTATACTCTGCCCACACTCTTACCATGAAACAAGTGGCGGGGTCACCACCAAGAAGGGAAATAGTTGCCGATGCCGGCACGACAAACCCGCACTACCTCGAAATCCGTCGGATGATTGAGGCGGGTATTCCGTTGCCGAAAACGTTTTATAATGAGGAATTTGTCGGTCCGGGCGGTGTCCGGCCACCGCGGGTAAACAGGGCAAGCTTTTCCGTGCATCAGCCTCAGACTACGACGTTACCATAGTTTTTCCCCGGTTATTCCTTTGACATTTCACGATGAATGTCTACTATAGACATAGGATGAACATATACTTTACCGCGGCGACCACCAATAACGGAGACTACCTGTCACAGGAAAAAGCGATCGTTGCTGAGATTAAAAAACTGGGACACCGTCTCACCTCAGGTGAACAAATATTGGATCACAAACAGCTGGAAAAAGATGCGGTACAAACCGCGGAAGAAATTTTTTACCGGGAAAAGCAAGCCATTGATGACGCTGATTGCGTGATTGCTGAGGTGAGTAAGCCTTCAAGCGGAGTGGGCGGAGAGCTGGTGTATGCGCTGACGCATCATAAACCCGTATTAGCGCTATTTTACAAAGACACAACAAACGAGCTCTCGGCTATGATTTCCGGCAACCCTTCTGACCATCTCTTTTTGGAACATTACGATGAAGATAGCTTGCCAATACTCATAAAGCATTTCCTTGAACAAGTTGAAGTTGAGAAAAACAGGCGGGGGAAGCTTATCGTTATCGACGGCGGTGATGGCAGCGGCAAGACAACGCAGGCGGAGTTGCTGGTCGATTATTTTGAAAAATCCCATACGGCGGTAAAAGCGTTTGATTTCCCCAGGTATTACAGTTCGTTTCATGGAAAAATAGCAGGGAGATTTTTGGCGGGAGAATTTGGTGCTGACGTGTCGCCATATTTGGCGTCACTTGCCTATGCCCTCGACCGGGCAAGTGCGAAGGAAGAAATGGATTTGTGGCTTGCGCACGGGGGCGTGATCGTTTGTAACCGGTACGCAACAAGCAATATGGCACATCAGGGCGCGCGGCTTTCCGAGCGTGACCGCAAGGAATTTTTGGAATGGATTGATGAGTTGGAGTATAAAGTGCACAAAATTCCCCGTGAAGATATCGTAATTTACCTGCATGTGCCGGCGGCAGTGGGCGAAGAGCTTACCAAAAAGAAAGGTGAACGGGCATATTTGGGTGAGCGCAAGGACATCCTAGAAGCAGACACCAAGCACCGGCAGGAGTCGGAAGCAATGTACCTTTCGCTGGCTGCTTCAAGAGAAAACTGGGTACTTGTCGAGTGTGTAGAAAACGGTCAGATACTTCCCAAAGAAACAATACACCAAAAAGTGCTTGCTGTGCTCCGGGATAGGCATATTATTACGTAAATGACCACAATTTACCTTCTCCGCCATGGGCACTATGAAAGTCCTGCGCCTGTCGCACCGTACCGGTTGCCTGGGTTTCATTTATCGCCGGAAGGCATACGCCAGGTGGAGGTACTATCCCGGCAACTGGCTGGGGAGCAGATTGCCGCAATGGTGACGAGTCCCATGGAGCGGACCCGGGAAACCGCCGATATTTTGGCTCGCGCTCACCATCTCGCGCCGGTGGTTGATGAGCGCCTGAATGAAGTACGGTCGCCGTTCCAAGGGAAGACGCCCGATGAAATTCAGGCACTTGGAGGTTGGAATTGGCAAATATACGACACCCAGTGGTATCAAAAGCAGGGTGGGGAAACTATTGAAGAGATACGTGCGAGGGTGGTATCTGTAGTCGAGGAAAAGCGTCTGGAGCACTCTGGTAAGGCTATTTGCCTTGTTTCTCATGGGGACCCCATCATGGTTGCTGCCGCGTACTACCGGGGCACCACGCTCGATACTGCACATCTGATGGCAATAGTGCCGTACGTGCCTATGGCAGGGGGATTTCGCCTTGTTTTTGAGGCTGACATCGTGCGTGGAGTGTATCCTATAGTTGCCACTTGACAAGCCATGGGTGGAGTGGTATAAATAACAAAAGCGCTTAAAAGCTTTTTTGAGCGCCTTTTTTGTTTTAACATTACAATACAGGTTTTTTCTCAAGTAACGAAGCCCGCCAAGGATGACTTGGCCAGCTAGAACCCCGCTACGGCGGGGGGACGGGGTTCACCAAACGAAAAAACGTCGGCGAGTAAGTGTTTTTTAGTTTTTTCTTTTGTAAGACCCCACAAGGGTCTTTTTTGTTTTAAAAAACTATGAACACCGAACGTCCCACTATCACCATCGTTACCAAAAACGGCGGATACCAAAAAGACCGTATCTATCAAACTGCCTTGCCGGAATGGGAAATAACCCGTAAAGAACCTTCATTTAACGAATGGCGGATTAAACAAACCGCACCCCACACTGAAGAACGTCCAGTGTACATTGCGGAAGGAAAAGCCCGGGAAGACGCTGCGTGGGTCAGTGCCGTCTGTGGACTATCAGATGTGATGGTGAACGAAGCACAAAAAGTAAAATCAGAACGCGGACACATGTATCTGTATACCGATTCGGTACAGTTTGTCCATCAACCTGATGGTTCTATTTCAATCCACGAAAAACCGCAGGGGGATCCGGTGGTGTGGGCAGCGACTTCTCCTGAAGCCATGGATCAATCAGGAAAAACGGTCGAAATTGTGAGCGCGCTTACTGCAATACGCTGCGACAAAAACGGTGTATCTGAACCGCAAACCGTTATGGTCAGAGCACAGGCAAGTATGCGGCCGTTTACACGCGAAGAGCTGGTAGAGTACGCGAAAGGAAGTGGCAACAAAATAATCCCTGATACGGGAGGAGGCATTTCACTTGCAAACGGCGGACGCCAATTTTTTGATACCAGCAAGCCACTCATCATTTCTGTACAGGATGGGTTGGCGGATGAACCCAAGGAATTGCTCCGGTATGAAACGTGGGCACATATCCCAGATGCCGCTCTCCGGCCGTTTATCTGTGGTGCGTTTGAGCCCGCCGTTATCCGGCTTGCTGAAAAAACCCGTATCCCTCCTAAACTGGTATAATAGGAAGGATTATGGATACCAGCATCTCCCATCTTATTTCCTCAGAAGCGAAGCGCCAAAGCGAAGTTTTGGAAATGATCCCCTCAGAAAATTACGCATCATCGGATGTCCGGGCCGCAGTCGGCTCTGTGTTCATGAATAAATACGCGGAAGGTCAGGCGATGAAGCGGTATTATCAGGGCAATAGTGTGGTGGATGAGTTAGAAACACTCTGTAAATCCCGGGCGCTCCGTCTTTTTGGACTTTCGGAAGCCGTGTGGGGAGTTAACGTGCAGGCGTTAAGCGGAAGTCCGGCTAATCTTGCGATTATTGCCGCATTGCTTGAACCGGGAGAAAAAATACTCTCTATGTATTTGCCCGATGGCGGTCATCTTTCTCATGGCTGGCAGTTGCCGGATAAAAAAATCACGTTGGTTTCGAAGATATGGGATATCACGTTTTATCACGTTGACACATCTACCCGCCTTTTTGATTATGACGCGATCGCAGCGCAGGCAAGGGAAGTGAAGCCCAAGCTTCTTATATCCGGCGGCACGGCGTATCCACGGGAAATCGATCATAAACGCATGAGTGAAATTGCGCATGATGTCGGCGCGTATTACCTGGCAGACGTGTCTCACGAAGCCGGCCTTATCGCGGGCGGGGTAAACGCGTCACCGTTTTTGTATGCCGATGTGGTGATGATGACAACGCACAAAACATTGCGTGGCCCCCGGGGCGCGATGATTTTTTCCAAAAAAGAGCTGAGCGCTGCTATAGACCAATCGGTGTTTCCGGGTATCCAGGGTGGTCCTCACGAACATACCATCGCCGGTATTGCCGTGGCGCTCGAAGAAGCGCATTCAGAGGGGTTTAAAGCGTATGCCCGTCAGGTGGTTACCAACGCACAGGTACTTGCGAACTATTTCGTGAGTGCGGGGTTGGATGTGGTATCGGGAGGTACTGATAAACATCTGGTATTAATTGATCTTCGGAGTATCAACGCTTCAGCATGGGTCGTCGCGTGGGCGCTTGAGTTTGCCAATATTATCGTCAATCGCAACACCGTCCCGTTTGATACCGGTTCATCTGTGTATCCATCCGGTATCCGGCTGGGGACGCCCGCGATTACTACCCGCGGGATGAAAGAGGAGGAAATGAAAAAAATTGGCGTATGGATCATGGACGTTATTCATTTGGTAAAAGATATGCATTTGCCGGAAGAAAAAGCAGAGCGGCTCGCGTTTATCGCACAAACGAAAAAAGAGTTTGCTCAACATCACGAATTGCGTGCAATTGCCGATAGAGTGAAGTCTTTGTGTGCTGCATTTCCTCTGCCGTAATTATACTGATGCGGCCTCACTTGCGAAGTGGTCTCCCGCTGTGTATAATATGTTCTATTCCACACATTCGGGAGTATCTCTTGAGAAGCAATTCTTTTCCCGGGTGGCGGTATAAAGAGATACGCGAATTATATAAACACGCGTATCGCGTGTTTTTTATTGGGTATTAATATTTATTAATTTTAGTAATAAAAGGAAAAAACATATGCATGACACAACATTAGAGCAGTTATTAGAAGCAGGTTGCCATTTCGGTCACAAAGCAGAGCGTTGGCACCCCAAAGCGTCTGAATTTATTTGGGCAGAAAAAGACGGTATCCACATAATCGATCTTGCAAAAACCAAGGCGGGATTAGACGCGGCTGTCGCGTTTGTACGC
This sequence comes from Candidatus Gottesmanbacteria bacterium UBA6580, assembly GCA_002433895.1. GTDB lineage: Bacteria > Patescibacteriota > Microgenomatia > UBA10105 > UBA927 > UBA927. The sequence goes on along the minus strand of DJJA01000006.1, from coordinate 161,562 downwards.
GCGCTCGGGGAAGCGGGCGAAACTGTGCTTTTTGTTGGTACCAAGCGGCAGGCACGCGGAGTGGTAAAGACTGCAGCACAAAACGCCGGAGCCTCGTACCTTACCCAGCGGTGGATTGGCGGATTTATGACCAACTGGGAAGGGGTTCACAAAAATATCCAAAAAATCATTAAAATGATGGATGACCAGAAAAACGGCGGATGGAAGAAATTTCCCAAACACGAGCAGACAAAAATGGCGCGTTATCTCAACCGTTTGAACGTGGATTATGAAGGCGTGCTCATGCTCGACTCACTTCCCAAGGCCATCTTTGTCGTTGATGTCCGTAAAGAACAGTCAGCGGTGCGGGAAGCGCAGCGCCTCGGTATACCTGTTATCGGTATTGTTGATACGAATGCAAATCCGAGTGGTATCGATTATGTTATCCCGGCAAATGATGACGCCGTGGGGTCTGTTGAACTTATCGTGACCGCAGTCGCTGAAAGTTATCGCGAAGCCCGTGAGAAACTGGAAAAAGAAACCGCCAAAGCCGCGGAAAAAGCAGCTACAGAAAAAGCGCCGGCAAAAACCGAAGTGAAGGCAGAAGCGGCGGAAAAGGAAGCGGCAAAAGAAGAGAAACCGGTTGAAGAGAAAAAGAAAAAGGCAGAGAAATAACTTTTCCCGGATTTTGCGGGATGCACAGAAAGGAACAAACATGAAAGTGTCTATTGATGATCTCAAAAAACTTCGTGAAGAAACTTCCGCAGGCGTGTCTGATTGTCGGCAAGCATTGGAAGACGCAGAGGGAAACTACGACAAAGCAAAAAAACTTCTGACGGAGCGGGGATTGGAGAAGGCAGCCAAAAAAGAAGGTAAAGAAACAAGCCAGGGAATTATCGAATCCTACGTTCATGCCGGTGGCAAGGTAGGGGTGCTTGTGGAGCTCCGTTGCGAGACCGATTTTGTGGCGAGAACCGATGAGTTTAAAACACTTGCTCACGAGATTGCCATGCAAATCGCCGCGATGAACCCGAAAGACGTGAAGGAGCTGTTGGAAGGCGCATATATCCGGGATGCGAAGCAATCAATTACGGATCTTATTAAACTTACGATCGCGAAAGTAGGCGAAAACATCACTGTCGCGAAATTTACCCGCATGCAGTTGGGGGAGTAAACTTATCTCGAGAGGACACCTACGGTTTCCTCTCGACGTGCCATCCCGCGTAGCGGGATGAAAACCGGCACTGCTCTCTTTCCTTATCAATAAAACAAGATGCTATTGACTGGTGCGTGTTTGTCGCCTAAACTAATACCAATGATTGACGCACTTCTTCACTCAACCCGCGAACGGATGAAAAAAGCCATAGAAGTAACGCGCGTTGACCTTTCTTCTATACGGAGCGGTAGGGCAACCCCCGCGTTGGTCGAAAATATTGTTGTTGCCGTGTACGGTGCCACCCAGCACCTTAAAGTGATGGAACTTGCCACTATTTCCGCAATAGACAGTAAGACGCTTGTTATTTCTCCATATGATCCATCGATACTTTCAGAAATCGAACGGGGCATTGCCGCCGCCAATGTGGGGCTCAATCCGATTGTTGACGGGGAAATACTTCGGATAAGTATCCCGCCGCTTTCAGAAGAACGCCGACAGGATTATATTAAGCTCGCTAAAGCAAAGTTAGAGGCAGGTAAAGTCATGGTACGCGGTGTCCGTCACGACGCGATGAAAGAACTTGACGGCGCGCTTTCCAGCAAGGATCTTGGCGAAGATGAGAAAAAATCCGGGGAAAAGAAAGTACAGGAATTAACAGATGAAATGATTGCCGAACTCGAAGCGATGGAGGCAAAAAAAGAAGCGGAGCTCATGCAGGTATAATCCATCACCATGATCCTCACTGCCCTTACATTTCTCGTCATTCTCACCGTCCTTGTCCTTATCCATGAACTCGGACATTTTATGATGGCCCGCTGGATTGGTGTTCGGGTAGAAGAATTTGGATTGGGGTTGCCTCCGCGTATTTGGGGGAAGAAGTTCGGAAATACCATATATTCCCTCAATTGGCTTCCTATCGGCGGTTTTGTGCGCTTAGCAGGGGAAGATGACGCGTCTTCCGGACAGTTATCAAAAATAAAAGGTAAGCTCCGGCCTGACCAGCGTCAAAAGCTGGGTGAGTATTTTTGGGCTCGAAGCAAAAAAGAACGCTCGGTGATATTGGCGGCCGGGGTCATAATGAATTTTATTCTCGCGGTGGGTATTACTGCTGCTCTGCTCGTTTCTGGAGTGAAGGAGCCATCCGGTATCGTGCGTGTTGAACGGATTGTCGCAGGGAGCCCGGCAGAAAAAGCAGGATTCCAGTTAAACGACACGCTCGTGTCTATCGCCGTTCGTGATCAAAAACCCATGAAGCTGACGACTCCCGCTGAGCTCATTGCGTTTGTGAATGAGGAAAAAGGCAATGAAGTGACGCTTCACGTTGTCCGTGATGGTCAGGATATGAATATTACGGTCACCCCACGTAAAGAGGTTCCGCCGGGTGAGGGACCGTTAGGGGTAGCAATATCAGATTTGGAAACACATAAATACACCTTGACTGAAGCCCCGGGCAAGGCATTTATGATCAATATCATGCGCGCAAAAGAGATGCTGGTGTCGCTCGGTTCCACGCTATGGCGTCTCGTGACACTCCGCGCGCCGGAAGCAGATGTCGCGGGACCCATTGGGATAGCGCAAGTGACGGGTCAGGCGGTTAAATTCGGATGGCAAGCGGTACTGGAATTTGCGAGCATATTGTCACTTAATCTGGCGGTATTAAATATCCTGCCGATCCCGGCGCTTGATGGCGGCAGGCTTGCATTTGTCTTTTTGGAAAAAATACTCGGCCGCCGGGCTCATCCCGCGTTTGAAAAGTCTACCCATCAGATAGGCATGATTATTTTGTTAGGGTTAGTGCTTCTGGTTTCGATAAACGATATTCTCCGGCTTGTGCGCGGATAAGACACCAGCTTTCTTCATTTTTTTTTCGTGTGATTGACACCGGTAACGATATTGCTTACTGTTAGGGTAGTGAACAAAGCTTTTGATTACCTCAGTTGGGGTTTTATTGCTGTATTTGCTGCTCCCACCATCCTTATTATGGCATCATGGAGTAGTTTGCCGGGCGACACGATGTACGGGGTGAAGCGGTCGTTTGAGCAGACGTTGCTCGCTGTGGCAAGACCTTCATATGACGCCCAGGCAAGTCTCAATTCGCACTATACGAAGCGCAGGCTTGAAGAGGCAAAGACATTACTGGCAAGCCGGCAATCTTATGAAGGATTATCGCTGCTTTCCGCCCAGGTGCAAGCGACAAAGGTCATGATTGAAAAGGCGCCGACCGTTGAAAAGAAACGGGAAGCTGCCAAGCAATATATCACGACTCTGCAGGGTGTTTCCAATGAGTTAAAAGCACAACAAGTGAAGACCAAGGCACGTCCTACTGCAAAACCCGTAAAGCGGCAGTTCGCTCCCGATACAAGCGCACAGCAATTACAAGCCAACCTACAGATGCAGCTTGATCAGGTATTAGCATTGCAAGCGGAATTGCAGCAGCAGTCACAGCAATCACTGTCACAGCAGTCACAGCAATTACAGGCGCAACTCGCGCTTCAGGCGCAACAGTTACGGGCATTGCAACAACAGGCAGCTGCCCAACCGGCAAATGCCCCCGCATCGGCCGAAATTCAGGCAATCGCAGAGCAACTGAGCGTATCACAGCAGGAGACGGAAACTATCGCGGAGCAAATCACCGATGTGGTAGTAGCACCCCCCTCAGGGGGAGTAGTGAACGACACCTCTATTACGGACGTTGATGACGAAATACAGGAAGTTATTGACGAATTGGAGATTATAGCATCGCAGCCAGATATCACGGAACAGGAAGACGGGGAGGACAACGGTGATCAGGGGCGGGGCAATAACCGTAGTAATAGTGACGGAAACAATCAGGGTAGGCAGGATGATAACAATGATAATAATGGCAACAATAATGGTGATGGCGGCAACTCGCCGGATAACTAATGCGTTGGTGATCCCGTTGACTGGTGGTTTGTTATCGGCTACACTATGAGTAATCGATTGTACGTGAAACACGTTCGTTCCGAGATCCGACCGGAATAAGAGGTGGCTCCGCCAATAACGGAGACGGGAAAGCCCGTGACTGCTTAAATGAAGATTCGCAATCCGCCGTTTGGCGGAGGCGAAAAGTAAGGTGGTACCGCGGGATTTACCCTCGCCCTTACATTTCAGGAATACTGCCTGATTTGTGTAAGGAGAGGGTTTTATTATGGCTATGTATGACAATTTCGCGGCGTTGGATATACGGGTTGGTGTTATTGTGGCGGTCGACGATTTTCCCGAGGCGAGAAAACCCGCCTATAAACTCACTATAGATTTCGGTAGCGAAATAGGTAAAAAACGGTCGAGCGCGCAGCTTGTAACATACTATACGAAAGAGGCGCTGATCGGAAAGAAAGTGCTGGGGGTCGTAAACTTCCCACCCCGTCAAATCGGTCCGTTTGTGTCTGAGGTGCTTACGCTTGGAGTCCCAGATGAAAATCATGAGTGCGTCTTGATAGTTCCGGACAAAGATGATGCAATAGTCGGAGGAAGATTATATTAACAATGAACATTTAACAATTAACAGTTAACCAGAATTTCTTGTTAAAAGTTAATCGTTACATGTCAACAGTAAACATATGAAACCAGCATTCGAAAAAAAGGAACTGAAGAAAAAAAGCGATGATTTATCTGCGTGGTATACCGACGTCATACTGAAAGCGGGGATAGCCGATTATGCCCCGGTAAAAGGCTGTATGGTTATCCGACCATATGGTTATGCGTTGTGGGAATCGGTACAGGAGGCATTGAACCGTATGATGCGTTCAGCGGGTATCGAAAACGCGTATTTTCCGTTGTTTATCCCCATGTCGCTCCTCGAGAAAGAAAAGCAGCATGTAGAAGGATTTTCCCCTGAGCTTGCGGTGGTAACAGTGGGAGGGGGCGAGAAACTCAAAGATCCGCTGGTTGTCCGCCCGACGTCCGAGACAATTATGTACGATATGTATTCCAAATGGGTACATAGTTGGCGCGATCTGCCGGTCCTGATCAATCAGTGGAATAACGTAGTCAGGTGGGAAAAACGTACCTATCTTTTCTTGCGGACAACTGAGTTTTTATGGCAGGAGGGGCACACCGCCCATGAAACCGAAAAAGAAGCCGTGGCGACGGTGATGAAAGCGCTTGATTGGTACCGCCAGATTTACGAGGATTATTTCGCCGTACCCGTCATAATGGGACGGAAAAGCGAAACAGAGAAATTTGCCGGAGCCAAAACCACGTTTACGGTAGAAGCACTTATGCCGGACGGCAAAGCACTCCAAGGAGGGACAAGTCATAACTTGGGGCAAAATTTCTCGAAATCTTTTAATATTTCTTTCCAGACCCGCGAAGGAGCCTCCGAGTTTGTCTGGCAGACCTCATTTGGGTTTTCTACCCGGAGTCTGGGAGGGTTGTTCCTCACCCATGGTGATGATAACGGGTTAGTACTGCCACCGAAAATCGCGTCTACGCAGGTCGTGGTAGTGCCTATTTCGCGCGGCGATGAAGGGCGTGAGGCACTTCTGGATTATTGCGGCGAGATACGTGATGCCTTGGTCGGTCAGGGCGTGCGCACACGGCTTGACGACCGGGATAGCCAGTCAGTCGGCCGCAAGTTTAACGAATGGGAAGTAAAAGGCGTACCCGTGCGGCTGGAAGTGGGTATGAAAGAGATGACTGATAGGACGGTGACCATGGCGCGCCGCGATACAGGCGAAAAGATTGTCGTAGAGCGGCGGGAAATGATCCCGAAAATTGAAAAAATGCTCGAGGATATCCAAAAATCGCTCTACGCCACGGCAAAGAATTTTCTGGAAAGCAACACGCGTGATGTCGTTGAATTTTCTGATTTTGAGGACATTATGAAAACGAACCGTGGATTTATCCGGGCGTTCTGGTGCGAAGAAGCACCGTGTGAAGCTGCGATTAAGGAAAAGACGAAGGCTGCCACCCGTTGTCTGCCGTTGACTGCTCCTGAAGAAGAAGGAGTGTGTGTGCACTGTGGGAAGCCAGCCGTACACCGGTGGCTGTTCGGGCAGTCATACTAACCAATTATATGGCAGAAAACGCGGAGTACAGAAGACCAAGCCTTGGTGAACGTATCCAGGCAAAGCTCGATTACCTGTTTCATCCGTCAGGCCCGGTGTCCAAGGAGGTTGTCCGGCAGATCGGCAAAATCCAATCGGCTATCCCGTACGGCGAGTCGTGGGAAGCATTTGAGAGAGCAAAATTGGCCGCTCCGGAAAAAATGAGCCAGGTAGACGATAATTTCCGTGATCAAGGGCGGTGGCACGCGTTATCAAAACTTACCCAATTGTGGTTTTACGCGCCAATTATCGTTATGTTTTCTGGCAGAAGTCCTGCCGCCAAGGAACGGAGTAAAATACGCAAGTCTGCCAAGGAATGGCGCTCGTATTTATCTAAAAACCCTGAGGGGAAGCGTATCGTTTCCGCAAAAGGGAAAGTGGCAGAGCAGCGGGTAGATGAAATCGTTACCAAGATAATGGCAGGACAACCCCCGCGCGTACAAAGTAAGGTATAATACTTCTCAACACATATGAAAACGATTGTTACCCATATTGGTCCGGATTTGGATGCTATCACGAGCACCTGGCTGGTAAAGACATTTTTCCCGGGTTGGGAAGAAGCACTCCTCGCGTTCGTTCCTGCCGGCACCACACTCAATAAGATGAGTCCGGATAGCGATCCGGAAATTATCCACGTTGATACCGGATTTGGAAAATTTGACCACCACCAGACTGACGCAGATACCTGCGCTGCCCGGTTGGTATACGAAGAAATCGCAAGGCTACACGGGGTGGATCCAGTGTTGGAGCGTATGGTCGCGGTAGTGAATGATGTTGATCATTTCCGGGAGGTGTTTTATCCCAACGCGGCTGCCGATTATTGGGAATTTTGGATCGTCGCGCAAATCGACGGATGGCGGCTGCTTCACGGAGAAAATCCGACGAAAATCATGGAGCTGGGATTTCAGTCGCTCGACGGAATTTATAAAGTGCTGCTTAATAAAATGTGGGCAGAAAAAGAAATGCTCACCGCAATGGAGTTTTCTACCAAGTGGGGGAAAGGCGCTGGTTTTGAAACGGTGAATGATGAGGTGATCCATCAGGCACAGAAACGGGGGTTTTCTATCGTTATCCGGAAGGATCCGAAAAAAGGATACGTGCGGATTAAAACACTTCCGAAAGAAGAGATTGATCTCTCTGAGCTTTACGAACGTCTTAAAAGTGATGAGCCTGACGCGACGTGGTTTCTCCATGCTTCACACCACATGATATTAAACGGGAGCGCGAAAAATCCCGACATGAAACCTTCACAGCGGAGCCTCGCGGATCTTGTGAGTGTCATACAGGAGGTGTGCAAATGAACGGGTGTATTTTTTGTAAGCTGGTGGCAAACGATATTCCTTCATATACGGTCTACGAAGACGCGGATACCCGGAGTTTTTTGGATATTTTTGGTGCTACAGACGGGCACGCGATGGTAATACTCAAAAAGCATGGCGCTACTATTCATGACTACACCAACGACGAATTGGGGGTGTTATGGTCGGCCGCAAAAAAGGTTGCCGCGGCAATTGAGAAAACATATGGCACCCAGATATTATCGATAGGGATAAATCACGGGGAGCCGCAAGGGGTGAAGCATCTGCATATTCATATTATGCCTCGCTTTGAGGGTGACGGTGGTGGTATAATGCAATCACTCCCGGGTAAGCCGTTACATAATAAGGATTTTGTTTCAGTAGCAAACGCTATTAAGGCAAACCTGAAGTAAAGGGAGTGTTGTCATCATCGTGAGGCTCCGGTACATGAACCGGGATGGCAAAAAGGAAATGAGGTGTATGTATTTATGGTATTTGTAAAAGCACAACCAGGCGACACATCAGACGCGTTAATCCGCAAGTTTATGCGTAAAGTCCTCAATGAAGGTATATTGCAGGATTTGAAAAAGCGCGAGCATTACGTCAAGCCGGCTGAAAAACGCAAAGAGCAGAAGAAAGAGCTTTCCCGCCGACTGAAGAGGAACCGTAAATTAGCAATGCGGTAATTTCTTATGTTATTGGATGACATCCGATCACAGGTAACCACTGCTATGAAGGCGCATGATGCCGTAACCGTAGATACATTACGGTTTCTTTTGGCTGCAGTGAGGAATGTGGCCATTGCGAAATATGGTGCCGACGGTGAGGCAAAAATTACTGACGCTGATGTTTTGGACGTGATTAAAAAACAGGTAAAAACGCATACAGAGTCAGTCGACGCGTTTACCAAAGCAAACCGCCCAGAGCTTGCTAAAAACGAACAGGCACAGCTTGCGATCCTTGAGCAGTACATCCCGAAGCAGCTGTCTGACGAAGAGCTTACCGCGCTTATTGCTCCGGTCGCCGCGGCCGGCGGTGACTTTGGGCCCCTTATGGGGCGGGCGATGGCAGCAGTCAAGGGTCAGGCAGATGGCAGCCGGGTGTCTGCAATATTGAAGCAGCTACTCTCTTCCAAATAATCCCGAATTGATATATTGTACTAGTCACGCCCATGATAACTGTTCTTTTTCAAACAGAATCACATTTTCCGGTAAAAAAATCGGTCATCACCGGTGCCGTTACTCAGTCGCTGCAGGGGAGGATAAAAAGTGACGCGGAGTTGAGCATTATTGTGGTGGGTGACCGCAGGATGCGTGAGCTAAACAAGAATTACCGAAAATTAGATGCCACGACCGACGTATTATCGTTTCCCCAACATGATCCTTCGCAGCCGATGAAGCCGTTTGTTGAGGTTCCCGACGGTATCCTTCGTTTGGGTGACATTGTTGTTTCGTATCCAGAGGCCGTCCGGGAAGCAACTGAAGAAAACAAAATGGTCGACGATAAACTCATCGAATTAGTGCTTCATGGACTTGAGCATTTACTAGGGAACCACCACGAGGAGTAATGATACCGTGGGATAAAACGTTCCGGTTTTTCTCGCGGCTTCCTCATTTTCCCTGAACGTGTACCTCTTGGTCCGGATATTGCTAATAATCGTCGAGTGCACTATAAACTATTTACTGTATTATGTCGTTTTATAGAACATACCGGCCGCAGATAATCGATGAAATAGACAACGCAAACGTGCGCGCGCAGTTGTTAGCGCTGCTTTCTAAAGACCGTAAGGATTTGCCGCACGCGTATTTTTTTGCCGGACCTAAGGGGACGGGGAAGACGACCGCCGCCCGGGTAATCGCCAAATTATTTAACTGTGAAAAATCCACGAAAACCGGCCCGTGCGGTAAGTGTGAGCAGTGTGAAAGTATCGCAGCTGGCACGAGCCTTGACGTCATCGAGATGGATGCTGCCAGCAATCGTGGTATTGATGAGATCAGACAGCTGCGTGAGCGTATTGGCCTTTCCCCGGTGTCATCTGCCTACACGATTTATATTATCGACGAGGTGCACATGTTAACGACCGAGGCGTTTAATGCCTTGCTGAAAACCCTCGAAGAGCCGCCAAGCCACGCGATATTTGTGTTGGCGACGACAGACGCGCATAAAGTGCCGCCGACTATCACCTCGCGGTGTATGGTGATCAAATTTGCCAAAGCGTCAAAAGAAGAACTGTTGCACGCACTGCAGCGGGTAGTGAAATCGGAAAAGATTTCCATCTCAGACGAAGCATTGCAGCGGATTATAGAGGTGGCAGACGGTGCGTTTCGGGATGCCGTGAAATTTTTAGAGCAAGTGAGTTTCGGCAAAGGAAAAATCGAAATTGCCCATATAGACTCGGTGCTTTCATTGTCGACAAGCCATAACGTCGCGCTGTTTGTGTCGTTTCTGTATGGTAAGGGAGCGGATGTTGCAAAAGCGCTGACACACATACATGGTGCGGTTTCGGAAGGCGCGGATATCCGTTCGTTTCTCATCGATGTACTGCAGTATTTGCATAAAGAACTTTTAAGCCGGGTGAGCGAAAAAAATATTTCACCGGATACGAAAAATATTGAGCGAATTATCCATTTACTCACCCGGGCATATAGCGAGCTCCGGTATAGCCCGATACCAGAACTTCCGTTGGAGCTAGCTGTCATTGAGTCGTTCCAGGCACCAGCGCCACAAGCAGGAGTGCAGCCGGCCGCTGTGGCTTCCGTACCACCTGCTCTTGCACCAAAGACAAGCACGCCTCCGGCAGTACCTCCGGTTGCCGCAAAACCAGTGCCGCCAGCCCAGCACGCACCTCCCGTAGCGGTACCCGCGGACGAACCCGAAGTTGCGTCGCTCGGGCTTTTAACGCAGGAAAAGTTATTGGATCATTGGTCAGATTTTATCACCGCGACAAAGCCGTTTAATCACTCGGTCGCAGGAGTTTTACGGTCCTCTAGACCAAAGAGTGTCAATGGTGGTATAGTGACCATCGAGGCGTTTTATAAGTTTCATCAGGAAAAACTTGCCGATATTCATACAAAACAAGTGTTGTCTGATGTACTCAAGAAATTATTCGGCGAGAAAGTTAAAATAGAAATTGTGTTAGGTAAAAAATAATCTCCGATATGATCGGAGTGAAGGAGGATATATGTTTAATCCATTTAAAGCATTAGGGGACGTGAACGCGATGCGTAAGCAGGCGTTACAAATTCAACAGGCATTAGAGCAGGAAGAGTTTGAAGTGACCAAAGGGAATGTACGGATCGTTATTTCCGGAAACCAGAATGTAAAAACCGTAGAAATTGACGGTGTACAGAATAGTGACGTGCAGGCAGCATTAAACGAGGCGATCAAAAAGAGTCAACAAGCGGCAGCGATGAAGCTGGCGGAAATCTCCAAAAATTTCCAACAATAACGTCAGCCGTACAAGCATGAAGGAAATAGTCACCGGTTCACTGGGATATGACTATATTATGAATTTTACCGGCCGGTTTGCCGACCGGATCATGCCGGATAAACTACATCAAATATCCCTTTCGTTTTTTGCCGATAAGTTATCAAAAAATTTGGGGGGCACCGCGGGCAACCTTGCGTATACGCTGCGGTTGTTGGGTGCTGAGCCATACATTGTCGCCACCGCCGGGAATGATTTTTCCGAGTACCGGGAGTTTTTAGAAAAGCACGGTATACCGCACGCCGGCATACATGAAGTACGTGATGAGCCGTGTGGAAGTTATCACGTTATCACCGATAGCGATGACAACCAGATAGGCGCTTTTTACACGGGAGCTACGCGTTACAACAAAGACCTTTCCCTCAAACAGGAGACAGCACCCCGGTTGGTCATTATCGGTCCCAATGATCCAGATGCGATGAAAAAATATGTGACCGAGTGTCAGAATTTGGGTTACCCATACATGTACGACCCTGCGTTTCAGATCGGCAATTTTTCACCCGAAGAGTTACGTACCGCGATAGAGAAAGCAGAGCTTCTTATCGGTAATGACTATGAGATTTCGCTTATTGAACAAAAATTAGAGATATCCCATGAAGAGTTGCTGGTTATGGGACCAAAGGCGGTAATTACCACACTCGGGTCGAAAGGGGCGATAGTGGAAACCCGTAAGGAAGCAATTCATATAAAACCCGCAAAGCCCAAAAATGTATCCGATCCTACCGGCGCGGGGGACGCGTTCCGGGGTGGATTTATCGCGGGATACCTGCGTGGCTTTGATTTGCTTGTTGCGGGTCAAATGGGAGCGGTTGCTGCGGTTTATACGGTAGAGAAGTACGGTACCGTAACGCACCACTATACAAAAGAAGAATTTATCAAAAGGTATCAGGAAAATTATCACCAGACGCTTGAGTTGTAATATCGTGCCATGTCAGACATCGTGAAGCGCTTTACCAGCAAAAAAGGAAATGAGGTGCTTTTCCGTTATCCCAAAGTTACCGACTTTGCGGACATGTTTTCGTTTGCGTGTGATATTGGCAGCGAAGACACATTCATCGCGCTCGATACGCCACCGACAGAAAATGAAGAGCATGACTTTTTTGAAGCGGTGATCCGTGAGGTCAATGAAAGAGAGTCCATTTATCTCATGGTATATGTACAGGGCGCGTTTGCCGGAAACGGCAGAGTGAACCGGGGTAAAGGCAGGCATCGTCACGTGGGGAACATTGGCCTATCACTCCGTTCGGCATTCCGTGGAGAAGGAATAGGGACGGAGCTCATGAAATCCCTTATTGACGAAGCGCGCGTTCTCGGATTACGATTGCTCACGTTAACGTGCTTTGAAACAAATGCTCCGGCACTTCATATGTACGAAAAGTTGGGGTTTCGGAAAGCGGGAGTGACACCGGGGGCGATCGCGTTTAAAGGACAATATATTGGAGAAGTACACTTTTACCTGCCCCTTGTTAACGATTAACTATTAACAGTTGACTGTTAACAAAAAATTTCATAAAAAACGTACATACTATTGTCACTAGTTAATTGTTAATAGTTAACTGTTATTTTGAAAGGAGCCTTATGGCAAAAACAGTTCCACATGATGTAAAAGATTTATCACTTGCCCCGGGCGGCAAAAACCGTATTGAGTGGGCAGGAAACCAGATGCCGGTGTTAAAAATTTTGGGAACACGTTTTACCAAAGAACAACCACTCAAAGGGCTTAAGCTTGCGGCATGTCTTCATGTGACGGCGGAAACCGCAAATCTGATGATCATGTTAAAAGCAGGCGGTGCCTCAGTGAGTTTGGCAGCGAGTAACCCGTTGTCTACACAGGATGATGTCGCGGCGAGCCTAGTTAAAGATTATGGGATTTCGACGTATGCAATAAAGGGTGAAGACACGAAAACCTATTACAAGCATTTAAATGCGGTGTTGGATACGCATCCCCATGTGACTATGGACGATGGCGCGGATTTGGTGAGTTTGCTTCACAAAGAACGGGTTAAGCAATTACCGGAGATGATCGGCTCCAGCGAAGAAACGACGACCGGTGTTATCCGCCTCAAAGCAATGGAAAAAGACGGCGCACTGAAAATTCCGGTCTATGCCGTTAATGACAGTGATACCAAGCACATGTTTGATAACCGGTATGGTACGGGGCAATCGACACTCGACGGTATCATGCGGGCGACCAATATGTTGATAGCCGGAAAAACCGTGGTGGTGTGCGGTTACGGATGGTGCGGACGGGGACTGGCATCACGGGCACGAGGTATGGGAGCGCATGTTATCGTGACCGAAGTCGATCCGATCAAAGCGTTGGAAGCGGTGATGGACGGCTTTAGTGTGATGCGTATGACGGACGCCATAAAAACCGGTGATATTTTTGTCACGGTTACGGGAGACAAAGGAGTTATCACGCTTGAGCACATGCTCGCCATGAAAGACGGCGCAGTCGTATGTAACTCCGGACACTTTGATGTGGAAATCGAAATGGCACGTCTGGAGAAAAAAGCCAAAGCAAAGCGGCGCATCCGCCCGTTTGTTGATGAATATACATTGGGTGGCAAACGGCTCTTTGTGCTTGGCGAAGGCAGGCTTATCAACCTTGCGGCAGCCGAAGGGCATCCCGCGGAAGTCATGGATATGAGTTTTGCTAATCAGGCACTCGCTGCTGAGTTTTTTGTGAAAAACAAAGGCAAGCTTGAAGTAAAGGTGTATCATATCGACCGCGCCATGGATACGGAAATAGCCCGTCTCAAGTTGGTGGCCATGGGGGTGAAGCTCGATAAACTGACAAAAGAGCAGGCGCATTACCTGACGAGCTGGCAAGAGGGGACATGATTGACGCCCTGCTTGTTGGGGAAGCGAAAGGTAAAGGAGTATTGGTGCGTCGCCTTTACGTGCGGTTACCTCTGATATAGAAATGTCCAGTGTGTGTTCGTAGTCCTTTCATTTGGCTAAATGACCACTGGCCGTCACCATCATAATGACGTTGCCCGTCTCCCAACCTGGTGCTTATTCCACTTTGAATATCGATGAGCGTTTTGCGTCTCGAAGAAACGAAAGGTAATACCTCATCAAATACCTGCATGCGGAACCCGAACATTTCTCGGGAAACGTCGTATGCTTTGAGTTGCGTAAATAAATTCGCACAAAGCTCGTGTATCGCGTTTCTGGTAAGACGGGGATTTACACCGCTCCATTCTCGCCGGTAACTCAACCGCATTTCATGACCATTTTTTGAGGGTAGGTAGCTGTACACTGTCTCGAAGATAGTGTCCGCGATCGACAATACCTGATGAGGCGACGACGTACGGGAAATTCGAGTAATATCAACAGACGCCCGAGGCATCCAAGGGATAACACCATGACGCAATAGAAATTTGGTGTCTTGCGTCAACCGCTCTTTCTGCATGACAATACTTTCTCCATTAAACATAATGTGCGATATTATACATAGGGAAATCCCGTGTGTCTATGAGACTAGCGTGTGCGATATTGCGCATCTGGTAATTATACGGGTAAGATAATTATCGATGGGTTTATTGGAAGCAACAGCAGGTAGAGTGCTCGGTGTACTCAAAGATATCACGATCAGAACCCGGTACCGCCGGCAGTCAGTTGTATTGCTTCAGCCATTTGTTGATGGGCGTCCAATAGACGCGTCATGGTTTACCACGTTCGACGTTTACCTGTTAGACGGGGGCAGGGCTGATTTTGTTTATGCCGCAAATGGTCTGCTGCCGCCGGACAAACGTGCCAGATTACTCGTTACTCTCGCGGCCGAGATGAAGCAGCAGACATTCCACCCGCGTAACAGCGCGAGCGATGGCGATATCATTCACGAAATATGGGCACAAAGCGGTGATAAAGAGAAGCTTCGGGATGCGGTGCGATCGATGAAAATTTCCCCTCAGAATCGAAACAGAGTGAGTAAATTATTTAGTGATTGGTGAGGGTAGCTTCTTCTCTGGATTTTTGTGCGCTTCCCGACTACAATAACCACATGAGTGCAACTACCGCAGTCTCACACCGGCTTGCTCAGGTTCCCGCAAGCCCTATCCGTAAGCTCGTGCCATTTGCCGTTGCCGCCAAACAAGCAGGCGTGCATGTGTATCATCTCAATATCGGCGACCCTGATATTAAGACACCCGACGTTATGCTTGAAGTACTCCGTACGTGGGACAGAAATCCTATCGGCTACGATCAGTCACAGGGTAATCCCGGATTTTTGGAGGCGATGCTCCGGTATTATCACCGGTTGGGATTTACATTTTTAGAAACTCCACATATCCAAGTAACTACCGGGGGGTCAGAAGCGATTTCTATGGCGCTTTTTGCTGCGTGTAATCCCGGTGACGAGGTGCTTACCTTTGAGCCACTGTACACCAATTACAATTCATATGCCGTAGTAAACGGCGTCACGCTGAAAGGGATACTTACGACATCCGATACCGGTTTCCATCTGCCTGACAAAAAAACAATTGAGGCAGCAATTACCGACCGCACGAAAGCGATTCTCATATGTAATCCGAATAATCCCACCGGTACGGCGTATACCGAAGATGAAATCCGTATGCTTGTCGATATCGCTAAAGCCCATGGGTTATTCCTTCTTTCCGATGAAGTGTATCGGGAATATACCTACGACGGGAGGGTACACGTATCATTGCTTCGGTTTATGCAGGAGATACCCGATAGCGCGATTGTGCTTGATAGTATGTCCAAGCGGTACAGTTTGTGCGGTGTCCGGCTGGGGACGCTGGTGACGCTCAATACAGACGTATTGCGTGGGGTACTTGCCATCGCGCAGGGGAGATTGTCGTCGGGGTTAGTTGACCAGGCAATTGCCGCGAAACTTACTGACGTACCTGATTCCTATATGAAGGAAGTACATAACGAGTATGTAAACCGCAGAGACGCGTTGTACGAAGGACTGCGCGGTATCCCCGGCGTAGTTATCCCAAAGCCGGAGGGTGCGTTTTATACGATTGTTGGACTACCGGTGAAAGATAGTGAACATTTTTGCCAGTGGCTACTCACCGATTTCCGGGATAACAATGAAACGGTCATGATCGCTCCCGCTGCGGGGTTTTACGCGACGCCGGGCATGGGTAAAAATGAAGTGCGGATAGCGTATGTGTTAAACACCAAGTCTATCCGCCGCTGCGTCGAGCTACTCGCGAAAGCACTATCCGTCTACAAACCATAATTTGCATAAGCCCACTCCCGATGTGGGCGTAAAAGAAACCATGAAGAAAGCAAATGTAAACAAGAAATTGGTGTTATTTGATATAGATGGGACATTGGTACAAACAGACAAACAAAGCGTTGCACAATGGCGGATCCGCGTGGTGGAAGTATTTAAAGAGGTGTACGGCAAGGATTTACCGGTGGATTTCGATCTCGCGCGGGTCAACGGGAAAGTTGAGCGCCGGTATTTTAGGGAAATTGCTGAAATGCTGGGAGTATCTAAGGATGAGTTTGAAAAAAAGTTTCCGGCAGCCGCTGAATATTTTCACGTATTGCTGAAGCACCACATAGAGAAGAAAAATATTAATTTCACCAAGGTGCGGGAAGCCGCGGATTTGGTAGAGAGGCTCATGAAGGTTTCTCATATTTATATGGGATTGGTTACGGGAAATATTGAAAAAAACGCGTGGCTTAAGCTTAAAAGTGCTGATTTCGATACGCCATTTTCGGTGGGGGGATTTGGAGATAACGTTGAAGATCGCGGCGATCTGGTTGTGGAGGCAATACAGAAGGCGCAACATCACTTCGGCACTAAATTTCTTAGATCAGATATTATTGTTGTCGGCGACACTATTCATGACATCGCTTCTGCAAAGAAAGCAGGCGTCTTTTCTGTCGGCGTTGCGACAGGTATGACCGAGAGTTTAGAACAATTGGAGGCAGCAGGAGGAGATATCGTAGTAAATACGCTTACGGACGCGCCGATGTTGGCGCTACTTCGCCTGCCGGATAAGAAGTAGAGCGCATCATAGATATGAATAAAAAGAAAAAGCTGGTGTTATTTGATATCGACGGCACACTTATCCGTGCAGAGCGGATGGTGGATAATCTTCAACGGTTTCCGTACGCAGTGAAAAAGGTATTTGGAGTCGACATAGGAGCATTTACCATGGAGCGTTGGAAATCGAAAAACTTTAACGGCGCCGGTGACCGGTATATCCTGTGGGAGTTCATAAAAGATTTTGGGATTTCCCGTGACGCATTTCTGGATAAAATAGGTGATATCGGTGACGCATTCGCCGAATATCTGGAAAGTATAAAAGACGGCGGGCCTTCGTATACGGTCATACCCGAAGCAAAAACATTGGTGGAGAAAGTAATCTCGGCAGATCATTTGTCGGAAGGGGTGCTTACCGGAAATCTTGGGCCTTCAGCGAGCTGGAAACTTCGATCAACCGGATTGCCGGATATCGCGTTTGGTATATACGGGCATGAGGCTGATGAGCGCAATGACCTCGCCAGACTTATTCCGGCCAAGGCTGAGCTTTTTTTCGGTCAAACGTTTACACCGAGCGATATTATTATTATCGGTGATACGGTTCGGGACTCGGAGTGCGCGCGTGTTATCGGGGCAACCGCAGTAATTGTGGCGACCGGGTGGGGAGTGGTCAAAGAAGACTTTGCCCAATTTCCTCCCGATATGCATATAGACTCTCTCATAGACGGACAGCTGCTCGCCTTGTTAGGATTACAATAATGAAGATTTTTTCCGGCACATCAAATGAACCACTCGCAGGTCGCATAGCAAAACTACTCGATATGCCATTGGGTGACGTGGAGATCACCCGTTTTATCGACAATGAATGCCGGGTATTTGTTCGTGAAGATGTTTCGGGGCAAGAGGTGTTTGTCGTACAGTCACTTTCCGAAGTTGCGGATCAACATTTGGTCGAGCTTTGCTTATTGGGGTCTGCGATTAAAAATCTGGGGGCGACGAAAGTAACCGCGGTTATCCCGTGGATGGGGTATAGCAAGCAGGACAAAGCATTTCGAAAAGGCGAGGCGATTTCATCGCAGTTAGTCGCGAAATTTATCGAGGCAGCTGGGTTTGATGCGGTAATTTCTGTGGAGCTTCATTCCGAAAATGTATTGCCATTTTTCCGCATACCGGTGATGGAGATATCTGCCCATGAACTGCTCCGGGAGACGCTCTTTTCCTCCGAGCGCAATTTTACCTCAGAAAACGCGGTAGTCGTTTCACCTGATAAAGGCGGTGTTTCCCGGTCTGAGCGGTTTGCCGAAAAAGCTGGATTATCCACCGTTTATCTTATGAAACATCGTGATACCGCGACTGGCGAGGTTACCGTAGATGGTATCGAAGGCGCGGTGGATGGGAAAGCAGTTATCATATTTGATGATATTATAAATACCGGTGCCACCGCCGTGACGACGAGTAAGTTCGTCAAAGAAAAAGGTGCTACAAGTGTATATTTTTTGGCCACGCATGCCGTGCTTGCGGGTCACTCAGCAGAAACACTTTCTCAGAGCGTTATTGATAAAGTGATCGTGACTGACACGATTGCCGTGCCAACTACCAAACACTTTGCCACACTAGACGTTGTTTCTGTTTCTTCGCTTCTTGCTGATGCAATCATGCAGCAAACAAAGTAAAATGTCTCTATTATGGCGCTTCTTCCGAAATCGCTTGTGCATGTCATAGAATCATTTGAACGGCTTCCCGGTGTGGGTCCCAAGACCGCGCAGCGGTTAGCGTTTTATCTCCTTCATGTGCCACAGCATGATATTGAACGGTTTGCTGACGCGCTTCAAAATCTAAAAAAACATACAGTACTTTGTTCCATATGTAAAAACGTCACGGAAGAAGATCCGTGTATCGTCTGCAGCACGCCAAGCCGGGATCAGCGTGTGCTGTGCGTTGTAGAGCAACCGACTGATGTATTATCGGTAGAAAAAACCGGAAAGTTTAAAGGTGTATATCATGTGTTACACGGCTGCATTGATCCGCTAAATAATATCGGACCGGATGAAATCTATATTGCCGATCTTTTGAAACGTCTGAAACGTATGGGGAGTGATGCAGGGGAAGTAATTCTCGCGACGAACCCGAATATGGAGGGGGAAGCGACCGCTATGTATATCACAAGACAAATAAACCAGCTCAATTCGGAAAACGGGACGGCGGTCAAAGTGACCCGGCTGGCACACGGGTTGCCAGTGGGGGCCGATATCGAATATGCTGATGAGGTGACCCTTTCCCGTGCGTTGGAGGGCAGGCACGAATTTTAACAACAGTATGGTTACCAAGAAACAAATAGAAGAAGTGCTGAAAAATATTCCCGATCCGGAGATTGGTGTCTCACTGTGGGATCTGGGACTCATCTATGGCATTCATATTAACAAAAAAACAGGCACCGTGACCGTCCGCATGACATTAACGACCATCGGGTGCCCGCTATTTAGTTTGATATCAGGGCCAATCCAACAAGAGGTCGGCGCGCTCGCGGGAGTGAAAAAAGTGGATGTCGACCTGACGTTTGATCCGCCGTGGAATATGGAGCGCATGTCCGACACGGCAAAGAAGCAGTTAGGATTTGTCTAATTATGGCTAATTCGGGATCAGTATTGCAGCAAATCGGCGAATCATTTGAAGATATCGGTAAAGATATTGCCCGTGAGACCGTACAGGCACCCAAAGATATCGTGGGTACAGCATTGGAGAGCTTAGGTGTGTCTTCAGGGCAAAAGAAAAACCCGAAACAGGCAGCCGCTGATCCGCAGGGTGGGCAGGAAAATGCACCGGCAGCCCCCGGACCGAGTGACGAAGTGAAACGGGCAATCGCGCGTGCGGCATTGCGCGAGCTTTCCGGTCAGTCCCAACCCAAAGAATTAAGTGTTTGGGAAAAAATCCAAAAAGAAGAAGAGCAAAAGAAAGAAATGGAAAAGAAGCAAAAAGAACAGGCGAGAAAGCAGGCGTTACCGCAACCCGCCAGTAAGCGTCCGAGAGGTGATTTGTATGGTAAAAAAGCGAAGCAGACAAGTATGGAAAATAAATCAAAACGTCAGGATTGATATAATCAGGTACCGGGGTAAATAATTCTAGACACTTTTTTGCTTGAAAAAACCGGTCCATAAAACAATGAAACTCTGTAACTCACTGACCAGAAGCATTGAAGTATTTACACCGCGTAACCCACCAGCGGTCAGTCTCTATACGTGCGGCATGACGGTATACGATTTTGCCCACATTGGGCACGGCCGAAAATATGTGGGCGATGATATCCTACGCAGGACACTCAGCCGTTTCGGGTACCACGTGACTCATGTGCAAAATGTGACCGATGTCGGGCACTTGTCCTCAGACGCGGATGAGGGTGAAGATAAAATGGAAAAGGGTGCTAAAAAATACGGAAAAACAGTATGGGAAGTAGCGCAGTTTTATACCGATCATTTTTATCAGTCGATGCATTCGCTCAACGTGCTTCGTCCGACCGTTATCTGCAAAGCTACTGAACATATCAGCGATCAGATTGCACTCATCAGTAAACTTATACAAAAAGGGTTAGCGTACGACACGCCGGAGGCAGTGTATTTTGATGTGACAAAATTTCCCGGGTACGCAGCACTCTTTGGCAGACAAAAGTTGGAAGACAAAAAGGCGGGAGTGAGAGACGCCGTGGTGGAAGGTGAGCACAAAAAACACGCGGCGGATTTTGCGTTGTGGTTTAAGCGGGTCGGCAGATTTGCTGATCACGCGATGCATTGGGACAGTCCGTGGGGAGATGGATTTCCTGGGTGGCATATAGAGTGCTCCGCCATGAGCATGAAATATTTGGGTGATTCGATTGATATTCATACGGGAGGCATAGATCATATTCCGGTGCATCATCCCAATGAAATAGCGCAGAGTGAGGGAGCGACAGGTAAGCCATTTGTCCTGGTATGGCTTCATTACAATTTCCTTCGGGTAGATGGGAAAAAAATGAGTAAGAGTCTCGGTAATTTTTACACGATAGAAGATGTTGTACAAAAAGGAGTGGATCCTATGGCGCTGCGGTATTTTTATCTTACCGCGCATTACCGCAGTGAATTGAATTTCACATGGGAAGCACTTTCCGGCTCCGCCGCCGCGCTTAAAGAGTTGCAGAGCCACGTCATGGTACTCCGCGCGCAGTCCCAGAAGCGCCATACATTAAGCGATGAGAAACTGGAGAAAATAGACGGGTTCCGCAAGCGCTTTGATGACGCGCTCGCAAACGATATGAATACGCCTCAGGCACTCGCGGTCGTTTGGGAGCTTTTGAAATCGAATATCACCAGCCAGGATAAATATGATTTACTTTTGGATTTTGATCAAACGCTTGGACTTGGATTAGCGGAGATAAAAGAGGCGGCCGTTGAAGCAGTGCCGGCTGATATACAACGGTTGCTTACGGAAAGAGAAGCATTCCGTAAAGCCCGGAATTTCACAGAGTCAGATAAGATACGCGACGCACTCCTGGAAAAAGGTTACGAAATAGAAGACACCGCAGACGGCACAACGGTAAAAAAGATGTGAAACCGGACGAAGACGGGGGATAGTACCGTTATTGAAGTACAGTAACCTGCGCGGCGACTACCTGCTTTGTAGAGACATTAAACGAATCAGAATTTACGGTAAATGATATCCGTGTCCCCGGGATAGCACTCGATAAACTGAAAGTTGCCGGTGGGGTAACTGACCATGTGCCATAGTTAACCGGCTTACCACTTCTGCTTTCATCCGCAAACTGGACGTTGAGGACGGTGATAGTTCCGGCGATGTCATCGGTGCTGTCTACCGTGCCGGTGAGTTTCAGTGTGTTGACGACTCCTGCTTTTGCGCGGATGTCGGTGGTGCTGCTTTGGTTATTTTTGACGACATTTATGATGGCGGTCGTCACGACCCCCATGAGAATAAGCGCTCCAAGTGCTATTGCATATACCATGGCGTCTGGTTTTTTATTCATTATCTTTATTCTCCTACGTCTGTCTTGTAGGTGTCAAGCGAGAGGCGCAAATGCGAGACCGATTTTTCCGAAAATGAAGTATATACACCCAATGGCAAAAGGAGAGCGAGTTCCCGCACGAGCATGAAGCGAGTTTTTTCACGGTCTATATGTAGTTGTACGGGTTTTTTGGATGAAATTCAATATAACAACAAGGGGTGCTTCCTCATTTTTTATTGTGGGGTAAATTACAAGAGACAAGGGCTGCGAAAGCGTGTAAAATGACGGTAATGAAGAATATATTTCATATTTTCCGGTTTACCGGAAGCTTCCGCGGCTGGTATGCCGCGATGAGTATTTTTATCATTGTTTCTTCGCTTTTGAATTTCGTCACCCCTTTTGTATTAAAGTCGATTGTTGATGTCATTACCGCACAGCTGACCGGAGACATCAGTGATATTTCCATGATTTATTGGGCGCTCGGTATATTGTTGGTGGCTGATGTCGCGGGCACCACGCTTACGGCGTATAGCATGTGGGTGGGCGACATGATGTCCGTAAAACTCCAGACGTTTCTTTCATCAAAGTTTTATAAGCACGTGCTTTCTCTGGATGTCGCGTATTTTGACAATATCGCAGTCGGAAATCTTACGAACAAGCTATACCGGGGAATTTCCAGTATTACAAATTTTATACAGAATGCGACGAACAATTTCCTGCCGTTTTTCCTGACCGCGTTTATCACCATCGGTATTTTGATGTTTTATTCACCAGTGGTAGGAATACTGCTTGCCGCGCTGTTTCCGCTTTATACGATTATTACCCACCGGTCATCTGAGGCATGGGGAAAACACGAAGGCAAAAAAAATGAAATTGCTGATATATCCCAAGGCAGAGTCCTCGAAAGTTTATCGGGTATCCGGGTGGTGAAAGCGTTTATTGGTGAACTGTTTGAGTTTCACGCGTTTGCCAAAGCCCGCGATGCTATAGAGGTTATCACCCGCCAGCAATCGAAAGAATGGCATATCTATGATTTCTACCGGCGGATACTGTTAAATGTCATTTTGTTTTTGATCGTTTCGTATATTCTGTATCAGACGTATCACGGGATCTATTCGTTAGGAGAAATGACGCTTATGCTGCAGCTTGTTAACCAAGCGAGGTTTCCGTTGTTTGCGATGTCGTTTATCATCGGCCAAATCCAGCAGGCAGACGCGGGAAGCAAAGACTTTTTTGACGTACTGGGCACCGTTCAGGTAATCAAAGACGCGCCAAATGCAAAAGCATTGGTATTCCCCAAAAAAGTGCGGGGGCCAGCGCTTTCGTTTGATCACGTATCATTTGCGTATGGCGATAATGCCGGTGATGTCCTCCGGGATATATCATTTTCGCTAGCGCACGGCGAGCGTCTCGCGCTTGTGGGGGAAAGCGGTCAGGGCAAATCAACACTGGTAAATCTTATTCTGCGCTATTACGTGCCGAGAAAGGGCAATATACATTTTGCCGGTCACGATGTGGGACGGGTGAC
Source organism: Candidatus Gottesmanbacteria bacterium UBA6580 (assembly GCA_002433895.1). Taxonomy (GTDB): domain Bacteria; phylum Patescibacteriota; class Microgenomatia; order UBA10105; family UBA927; genus UBA927. Next base: position 138,084 of record DJJA01000006.1, on the reverse strand, counting down.
CAGTGAGTCCCTGCGGAAATATATTTCCATCGTATTCCAGGATGCCCTATTGTTTTCCGGTACCATCGCTGAAAATATTCGTTACGGGAGCCCTGACGCGACTGACGCCGATATGAAGCGCGCGGCTAAACTCGCCAACGCGACCGAATTTATAGATACGCTTCCCGCGAGTTATAACACGACGATTGGCGAGCGGGGAATAAAATTATCGGGCGGGCAAAAGCAACGGATCGCGATCGCGCGCGCCATACTCCATGATGCGCCGTTTATCATACTGGACGAAGCGACCAGCTCGCTCGATAGTAAATCGGAGCTTCTTGTGCAGCAGGGGTTGACGCATCTCACCCGTGGAAAAACAACCATTATTATTGCGCACCGTTTGTCTACCCTCTCCGGTGTAGATAAAATTTTGGTGTTACAGGGCGGTAAAGTGGCACAGTTTGGTGCTCCCGAGGTATTACTCCGTGATAAAAGCAGCTTGTACGCGCGGATGATCGCGCTTCAAAAAACCTTGCTTGACGCAAGCGAAGAGGACCGTGCGAAGGCCCTCCGGCAGTACGACCTTGTTGGGTAACCTTCTTAGTACATGGGCGATGTACCCTTTCACCGGCGTTTTTATTGTATGGTAAAATACAAATATCAATAATCAGATTGGGGAAGGCAGCATGAAACCAAAAACCCGGGCCATTTCCATACTCCTCTTTGCCATCATCCTCGGTGTATTTTTCGTGTTCCGGAGCGGTCAGGCAAATAAACCTTCGCTATCATTACTTTCGCCCTTTGCTGAAGAAGCGGGATTTGTACCCACACCAACGCCCATACCGTTCATTGAGATGACGGTACCGTATTTACGGGAGCGTGACTACGAAAGCACCTTGGGTGCCAGAACCCGGCTTTCCGAGAGCGCCACCTATACTTCATATCTTACACACTACACCTCAGACGGGCTTAAAATAAACGGATTACTTACGATCCCCAAAGGCGAGCCGCCAACAGGCGGATGGCCGGCGATCGTGTTTGTCCACGGGTATATTCCACCGACAGTTTACAAGACAACGGGCAATTATGTGGCCTATGTGGATTATCTTGCGCGCAACGGGTTTGCAGTATTTAAAATCGACCTCCGTGGTCACGATAAGTCTGAGGGTGAACCAGGCGGCGCGTATTATTCTTCCGACTACGTGATCGATACATTAAACGCACGCGCTGCGTTGGGCAACACACCTGAAGTAAACGAAAACCGTATCGGATTGTGGGGGCACAGTATGGCAGGCAATGTGACCATGCGCGCGTTTGTCGCGCGGCCGGAAATACCCGGTGTCGTGATATGGGCGGGCGCGGGGTATACCTATACTGATCTTGCGACCTACCGTATTTCCGACAATAGCTACCGGCCGCCGCAAACAAACACCGCCCGCCAGCGGAAAAGGGAGCAGCTCCGTGAAGCGCACGGTGATTTTAACGCTGAGCATCCGTTCTGGAAGCAGGTGGCAGTGACTGATTATCTGAAAGACCTGAAAGGTGCTTTGGAGTTACACCATGCGGTCAATGACGATGTTGTGAGTATCGAGTACAGTAGAAATTTGATGAAATTATTAGACGGCACAAATGTCCGCCACGAGCTATTTGAATATCCCAGCGGCGGACACAATATCGACGGTGGGAGTTTTTCAACCGCTATGCAGCGGACGGTTGAATTTTATAAAGAACGCTTATGAACATGTTTAAGCCCATCAACGCAAAAACACCCAAGGAGTATATCGAAAAAATAGATGAACCCCGGAGAAGTGAAATCCAGTCGCTCTATGATTTTATCCGAAAAACCGTTCCTTCACTTGCGCCCTACATAGAAGTGGGGATGCTTGGCTTTGGTAAATATCATTATAAATACCCGAGCGGCAGAGAAGGAGAGTGGGCGCTCATAGGGCTTGCGAGCCAAAAACAATATATATCACTGTACGTGTGCGCGATGGCCGACGGTCAGTATATAGCGGAAAAATATAAAGATAAACTCCCGAAGGCCAGTATCGGAAAAAGCTGTATACGCATTAAACATGCCGCCGATATTGATCAAAAGATATTGGGCGCTATTCTTCGCGACGCGGTAAAAGCCGGAGGGCTTGGAGCGCGTTAATTTTTTCTTCCTGTTTGAATTTTTTTGGTTGCCTCGCGGATGGCGATTTTTGGTAATGTGTTTTGGTGTGATTGGATGTAATAGGTGACTTCTGATTTATGGTATTTCACCATTGCGCGCAGCACCCAGGAAATAGCTTTGGTAATCATCACGTGTTTTTCGTGGGCCAGTGCGCCGGTGAACGTGAACGCGAGTGTTTTCCACCGCGGGTCAGGGCTGTGCCGCAGACAACTACATAGCACCACCAAACTCGCTCTTCGTTTCTCAAGATACGGGTCTTTGTTCCATTTTTTCAATAGTTTTACCCCGCTCGCCGGGTTTATTCTGAGCCAATAATCTATCTCATCACAAAATGTATCCACTTCCGCCCAGCCGGTGAGAAGGCAAAGCCACTGATCAATATACGAAGCAGGGAGCGAGGCAAGGATTATGGGAAACCTGCGCAGTATCATGGTAGCAAGGACTTTTTCTTCAAATGAGGATGCGTGAAACAATGAGTTGACGAGGGATATGCAATCATCAGCACCGATATCTTTGTGTTCCTTCGCAAAATTTTTTGCAATATCGTGCATTACCGGTGTCGGGACGTTGTACACCCGGTGTTTGGTCCCTACATAGTGAGCGATATCAAATGAAATAATCCGGGCATGCTTTTTGATAGCAGTGAGCAGTGTCCGGTGCAAGGTTACAGGAGTCATAGGTCGCCCCGGATAACTTCGGGAAGTAGCGTTCCAACCGGAATAAATTTGAGGGAGAGCGAGTTCACGCAGTGTCTCGTATCTTTTGGTGTGTGCCGCTCGCCGGTAAACACATGGCCTAAATGCGCGTCGCAATTGTTACATCGTATTTCCACCCGCCGTCCGTCGGGGTCGGGGAGACGCCTGACACTGTCAGGAAAATTTTCATCAAACGCCGGCCATCCGCATCCCGCATCAAATTTTGTTTTGGAGGAGTAGAGTGGCGCATTGCAGCGCCGGCAAATATACGTGCCTTCCTTGTAAAACGAGTCATATTCGCCGGTAAACGGCGCCTCTGTGCCGCGGTTGACGATGATGTATGCTTCTTCATCGGTGAGCGTGTTATACGGTTTTGTCATAGGTTGTATTATATCCGATGGCCGTGTCGCATCATGGTGTAGTTGATGAGTATGAGCCAGATAAGTACGGGAAGCGCAATCGCTTTCTGGAAAATACCCCGGTATTCGAGCAAGATCCCCATAAAATAAAACGCAAACCATATAGCGCTGCCGATGAATGCACTAAATCCGGCAACCAGGGTGTAGCGGGTGTAACGCGCCGTTCCCGGTGTTTTGTTGAGTATTTGGGAAAGCCGCACGATTCCGATGGGTGAAAGGAGTAAAAATATGATAACGAGGCTGATATGCACAAGTCCGGTAGGAGTAAGTAGGGTATAGTCCAGTGGCACGTTTTCGATGGGATCCGTAGGAATAAACGCGGCGATGACAAGAAACACGCTTGAAAACCGGAATATGCCCTGGATGATTTCATCTACTGTTTCGTCTTTTATATGACGCGCGAGATGATTGCCGGTGAGATAGAGCCCGACCGAAAGCTGGATAAAATTGAGCGATTGCAGCCAGCCATATTTTTCTATCGCGAGCCTGCTGATCGTATGGTTGAGGTGGTTATATCCCGGCGTCACCAATCCCAGGATGAGCATAACGAACGTAAATATTATCGGGCTGATAAATGGAAATATCCGCAGCATTATACGTGTCCGGTTTTTATACCAAGTGCTTCAGGCGCATCTGGCGGTAGACAGAGTTTTTCTCAAAGAGAATTGCTCCGGTACCGATCAGGACAAATATTCCCTTGGCAAGCCATCCCAAGATGGGGATAAGGGTAAATATCCCAAGGACAACTAATCCGACGAGCAGGTGCCATGCGTGGTGTACTTCTGCTTTGGATTTCGTCAATATTCCTTTTCCGATAAAGAACGCCGCATAGATGTGTCCTACGAGACACAAAATCGAGAGCATCATCAATAAAAAGAGTCCGATTGGAAAGCCGATGACCGTAATCATCGCCGTCACCGCGAGTATGGGTAACATGATGACCGTGACGATGCCAAGCCCAAATGACCCCCATGGATTTTTCTGCATAAGCGACACTGATCGCTCCGTGAACTTAGGCAGTAACGCCTTCAAAATAAGTCCAAGAACAAATAAGGTAAGTCCTGCGATTATTACTCCGGCAAACGCGAATCCGCCGAACATGGTAGCACCCGCCAACATGCCTTTTTTGCCGATTACTTTGGGTTCTTCCTGTTTGGGAAGTTCATGGCGGACGAGATCACCCGCCATCACAACGCCTGAGGCAACACTTGCTTCATTTTCACTCCAGTATGTCACGTCGCCGCTGACATTTGATTTCGGTAAGAACGAAAGCATTTCGGCGGCAACCATGACATCACCGCCAACTTTGTTGTTGATGGTGATATTGCCGCTTCCCGCAGTGATACCTTTACCGACGGATCCGTATATATCCAGTGTTCCGGCGCCCGCAAGGACACTACCTGTGATACGCGCTTCGGGATTTACCGTGGCGGTACCGGTGCCGAGCGTGACATTGCCGCCAACCGTGTTGCTAAAAATGATGGCACCCGCAATTGCCCGGACATCATTCTTCACCGGGCCATTAAGCTGTACCGTGCCTGCGGCGACCAAAAGATCGCCGTTAATCGTACCGTCGATGACGACTGTGCCACCTGCGATATACGCGTCGCCGTTTACGGTGCCCGAGACTGTTACCGTATCACCTGCAGCGAAATAATCGCGGTTTATTGTTTCATTGCGGAGCAATACGACAGTGACGGGTGGTTGTTCACTGGTGGCGTGTGCCTGGGGGACAAAGAAAGTGACAGACAGTAAGACGAGAATAAAAAGCGTAGACAATAATTTCTTCATACATTAACTCCTCTGTGTTTCACGATACACCGTGTGAAAACTAATGTAAAGATGTCGTAGGTGGGTAGTGAGATGTGATCTATTTTGATATAATTCTTTCCTATGGTTTTTCCAGAGCGGCGCACAGCGCATAGTCATACGCCAGCGATTTTTACTCGTCCTGACGAGCTTAAGCAGCATGTCCAGACGCTGGTTCCACGCGGGCGACATGTAGCCTTTATAAACGCGCAGGGTTATTTAGCCGGGTCGGAACGTTTTTTGTTGGGCCATCTGCGTCACCCCGACTGGGCTACGGGTGGGTTTTTTAAAATGGCGGTGGGAACGTCCGCTTCTGGTGAAGAATTACGGCGTGAGGCGCAGGTAACCGCACTTGCGGGAGCCATGGGTATCCGTTCGGTGAATGTACTTCAACCATATACTGAGTCTGATGAGGGGCTGGGGTTAGTCGTGTTTGAACGTCTCAAGCAGCGGGCTTGCAGACTATTTTCTAGCAAGACCCAGCTTGACCGTGTACATCCAATGACTGGTCGACGTGTCGCCATGGCGTTTGCCGGAGACGCACTAAAACAGATACCCGCAAACCAGGATACGTCGTTTTTGCAACGTCATGATCCCCGCAACAAAAACGCGTCTTCGTTTTTTGACCTCTGGCACGGGTGTGAGCGTAGATTATTTGCAAAACGTCTCCCGGTTGTCTATGTTCCATATTTGGAGCGGGCTCCGGACTTGCGCCGTATTGTGACACGGGTGAGAAAAAGTGTCGTGGATGAGATAGAATCCGGCGACCGTGAACTGGCAGAGAAATTTGTCCACAATGATTATGCGCTCACGAATTTAGGATTAGCGAGGCGCCGCAAACCGAACGAAGCAGGAATAACAGTGTTGGATTATGAGCATAGTGGTGCCTCACGAAATTCTGTATTAGCGCTTATTACTGATGTTGCTGATTTTTACCGGAGCTGCGGGGTAAATAATGAGCTGCGTATGCAGTTTGTTTTGGAGTTGGTGAATATTTGGAAACAATCACAATTGGAGCATGGAAACGACATATTGGCTGCGGCGATGACGTTCGGCACGTTACTGCATTGCGGTAGCGCCACAAAAAACCGGATGAACCCCGACCATCATGAGCATGGCGAGGCAATGGATTTGTTAGCGGCACTCCCCAATAATCTCCGGAGGCTGCGTATGCGGGTGGAAGTAGCGTAGTGATGCGTGTATACATCCATATCTTTGATACAATCGTATGATGGAATTCTGGCGTTCACTACCAAAACCGTTTCTTGTGTTGGCACCCCTCGAAGGGGTGGCTGATACGGTATTCCGGCGCATTGTCGCTTCATGCGCGAAGCCCGATGTATTTTTTACCGAGTTTACCTCTGCCGATGGATTTTGTTCGCCGGGGAGACGGGCGGTTGCGGATAATTTTGTCTACACCCCGGAAGAAAAACCAATTATTGCCCAGATTTGGGGTAAAAATCCGGAGACATTATTTCAAACCGCCAAAGAAGTGGCAGGTATGGGATTTGATGGGATTGATATAAATATGGGCTGCCCTGATAAAACGGTGATGCTCCACGGTGGAGGAGCGGCGATGATTGATAGCCCCGATGTCGCAGCCGCTGCTATACAAGCGATCAAAGATGGGATTGCTGCAGCGGGAAAACCGATACCCATTAGTGTGAAAACAAGGTTGGGAAATAAAAAGAGCGTCGCGGATACGTGGCTTCCGTTTCTGCTCGAACAGGGACTTGATGCACTGACACTCCATGCCCGGACCGCCAAGGAATTATCCAAAGTCCCCGCGAGATGGGAAGAGATCGGTAAATTAGTTGCGCTCCGTGACCGCATGAAGGTACATACGGTGATTATCGGAAACGGGGACGTGAAGGATGCGAGTGACGCGAGAGAAAAATATAACATGTATGGTGTAGACGGCATCATGATTGGGCGGGGAATATTTCAAAATCCCTGGGCGTTTGATACATCAGACACGCCACACGTGGGGACACCGCGCGAACTCCTGGATGTCATGGAGCGGCACGTCAGGTTGTTCACCCAGGTGTGGGGAAACCACAAAAACTATGCGATACTCAAAAAGTTTTACAAAATTTATGTCAACAATTTTCATGGCGCGACCGACTGGCGCGTGCGGGCTATGGCGACAAACTCCGCAGATGAAATACTCGCGCTTCTAAAGGAATTGAAGGCAGCACAAATAGTGTGAGCGATGGTACAATAATTGTACGATGCTCAGAAACGATATCCTCCAGTATGTGTATGCAGGGTTATTCGCGGTCGCGTTAGTGCTGGGTTTATATGAAGTAGAAGTGATCGCTTCAGGTGCTGCCGGGCTATCCGCACTCAATGTGAGTCTGGCGGCAAGCACATTGTTTCTTCTTGGTACGGTGCTTCTTCTGGGACCGTTGTCACGGTTGTTTAACCGGTTTGATTGGGCGCTTAAGTACCGCAAAGAGGTTGGTATCATGAGCTTTTTTACGGGATTTTTACACGTATATCTGGTGATGTTCCCGCTCGCGCGAAATGGTCCTTGGGGGTTGTATTCATCCCGCCCGTGGTCGGCATACCCGGGACTGGAAGCACTCATCGTGCTTTTTGTGTTACTTATTATTTCCAACAGATATGCCACGCTCGCGTTGGGTGCGAAACTTTGGTGGCAACTGCAATATTGGGGAGCCCGGATAGCGTTTGCGCTTATCGCGTTTCATATGGTTGTCCTGAAGCAAAAGACGATTATGTCGTGGCTTATTCCGGGAGACGTACCGGTGACCCCGGGAGTTGTACATTATCCGCCGCTCATTATTTGGGAAGCACAGTTTGTGTTGCTTATTCTGGTGATCCGGCTTTCGGAACTCCTCGGCGCAAAAGCCGCGCGGGTTATCACTATCGTCACGAGTGTGTCACTGTTGCTGATGATGGCGTGGGCGATGTTTCTCCGTTAAAGAAGGTTTATAACCCCAGTATTTCAAACCGTTTATTCTTTGATGTGTGGCCGGAAAGGAGTGTGACAGCGCTTTTCTTTACGTTGTAGTAGTCCGCAATGGCTTCGATTGCCGCCCTATTTGCCTTGCCTTCGAGCGGGGGAGCGTTGACATAGACATGCAGTATACCGGTCAGATCTTCTTCTATTCGTGGCCGTTTTGCGTTGGGGTGGGTAATTACCGATACGTACATACACATATTCTACCGTAACTATGTGTTTATTTGATCCAAAGGAGCGTGAGTACGCTGGCAATAATAATCGTCGCTATAGCAATGGCAAACAGTCGGAAAAACGCGGGCGACCCGCTGGTTTTGGCATAAAAGATTTTCATACTGAGGTTCACGGTATTTGCCACCGCAAGTGCCGCCAATGCGTTGGTAAAGGAGAGCGATTTACCTGCCATGTCGGCAAGCGTTATGGTTACCGCGTCCATGCCGGCGATCGCACCCACGGCGCTCGTGATGATAACGCCGCTTTCCCCAAATAGCTGGCGCGCCAGTTGTGAGCCAGTGCGGATAAGACTGAAGATAACGGCAAACTTGAGCGCGGACTGCAGCGAAAAAATAGAAGTTGCGGCTTTTGTTTCGTTCGTTGCGTTACCAGAGCGGAAGTGGAGTAACGCGCTGACAATAATGCCCGTCCCGAGAAGGGAGGCAAAAAACAGCGAGCTGTGGGTGAAAAACGCGGCGTTAAGGGGCAAGATAAGGAGCATCATTTGCACAAAGCTCGTTGTATTTGATAGCACCGCTGCGGTGACGAGTGCGGTGACATCGGTCATTTTTTTGCTTCGTTGGGCGAGCGCTAAGGTGGCAGCAGTAGAAGAAATAAATCCGCCACTGATTGCCGCAAGTAACCATCCCTTTTTCCCGCCGAGGAGCTTTTGCAATCCGTAGCCCAAAAGGTCGATACCCGTGATAAGCGTCACCACCAGCCACAAGCGATAGGGGTTTACCAGTTCGATAGACGCAAACCGGTTAAGCGGCGCGTTGTATGCGGCGGCAAGTTCATTGACGAGTTTGAGATCACCCAAGTGTATCCAGGTATTTGGTAAAAACGGCAGGATGACTAGCGCGATGATGCCGTAGAGCACAAACGCATTGGTTTCAAAGCTGTGGAGTGTCCGGATTTTGGATTTGATTTCCTCTTTGCGGGACAACAGAAACGTGATCACAAACGTCGTGGCAAACACGAGAGCGATCGGAAACTGAGGGAAGAAAAGAAGCGCCCCCATAAAAAAGACGGCGATAGCGCCGATTTCCGACGTGGGCCCGTGATCCCGCGTGTGTAGGCTGGACATAATATAGTAGGAAACAAGCATGGCACCAGTGAGTAGTGCGGCAACTAAGCCGAGCAGGTTACCCGTCACCGTGAGCCAGCCGCATACGCCGCCCAAAAATGAGATGAGCGAGTAGGTGCGGATACCCATGGAGGTTTCGCGCTTCATGCGCGACCCTTTTTCATCGTGCTGGTACTCGCGCTCGAGCCCCACGATGGCGCCCACGAGGAAACTCAACCCAAACCGTAAGAGAAGATCATTGTACATATCCTATAGCTATTATAACTGAAGCGGAGATGTGGGTAAATAGGGCGTCAGGGTGGGATCATTCAGCAAGTTTTTCATAACTTGAGGCTTCAAACACAAGCCCACATCGGGAGTGGGCGGAGGTTTATTGCCACTTTTCCAGTGCCCGCTGCAGTTCGGGGCTGTCTTTGGCTTCTGACAGGGGAATACCTGCTAACGTCGCGTTAAGTGACTGGACGATTGCCCGTGCTCCTGCGGGGGTTCCGTCAGGATGCCCGTGGATGCCGCCGCCGAAGTTCATAAGCAGGTCTTTGCCGAGGATGGAAACAAGATCAGGGATGTGTCCCGGGTGCAGTCCGCCCGACGCCGTGGGGAGTGTGGTTTTCAAGCCATACCACTCACTGCGCAGGAAATTATTAATGGTGACTACTTCTTCTTTCCCGCCCTCCATTTTGCCGACCACGGTACCCGTGTGGAACGAATCGATGCCGGCTAGTCTCGCGAGTTTGGCGATCACGAGCATCGAGATGCCGAATACTTTGGAGCGGGTGAATGCCGCGTGCATGGCGCGGTGCCCGTGGATCATCAGTCCGTAGTTTCTATTCCGTATCCCTTGGGTGGCGGCAAAGCCCGCGGTTAATACATCGATCATCAGACAGTTTGCACCGCTGTCACGTACGTAGTTTGCGCGTTTCATCATTTCTTCGTAGCTTGCGGTGATATTGAAAGCGTGGATTTTTGCTTTCCCGATTTCCAGATAATTTTTTTCTTTCATCCGTCGGGTTACTTCATCGACCCGGGTGTAGAAATTATCAAACGCCATGTTGGCGAGGTTTTCATCGTCTTTGACGAGGTTCACCCCGCCGTCCCATACTTCCATACACGCTTCCGCGTGGCGGACACTGGTGAGCCCCAGTTTGGGTTTGATGATGGAGCCCGTAAGCGGTGCGTCTTTCACTCCGGTGAGTGCACGGATGCCCTCGATACCCAGCGCGGGTCCCGGAAAGGATTTCACAAATACTTCCGGAAAATCGAGGTCTTCGAGCCGCAGCCCGACGATTTCTTTTAGTCCGAAAACGTTTCCCGTGATAGAGGAGAGGAGCTGAGGGATGCTGCCTGCCTCAAATAAATCCAAAGGATACGCGACCACGATGCGTCCTGTGCTTTCGTCCATGTCGATGACCTTAGCATGGAGTTTGTCCCAGATCGCTTTTTCCTCGAGTCCGATGTCTGTCCATGTGCCGACCGAGGATTCCGCCGCGACCCCTCCGGCAGTTTTATCAAACGGTTCGCCTTCTACATGTAGCGTAAACGTGGCGATGATGTGTTTCGTCTTATCGACCTCTTCGTTAAGGGCGAGATAGTGGATATACCGATTTGCCATAGTGCAGATATTTATCATACCCTGTTTCGAATACAAAAGGATAGTGTTTATTTGTCGCTTTTTTTACCTGCTTACCGGGTATCACGCCATCTTCGCACACCACGTGGACGTTACTCATGTATGATACGTAATCAAACGCGGGTGAGTAAAACTTCAGATTGTCCGGAGCTTCCTTCCAAATTTCCTCGCTGTTCCGGGTTTCGATCATCGCGGGCGAAAACGGGGTGGGGTCGTATTTTAATAGCGTGGTAAGGACATAGACCGGGATATGTTTCCGTTTGGCGGCGGCAGTGACGGCGAGCGAACCGATTTTGTTGACAAACCCTTTGTCGTTAATAAGGTCAGCGCCGATAAATACGGCATCGATTTTGCCGATCCGCCCTTCGATAAGTGACACGGCCACGTCATCGACCGTCATCGTCACGTCATCAAAACCCGCGTCAAGCAGTTCTTTGGCGGTAATGCGCCCCTGGAAACGGGGTCGGGTTTCTGCAACATAAAGCGAAAAATACGCACCTTTCGCTCGCGCTGCCGTAAATAACTTTACGGTGGTGGAGGAATGGCAAAGCGTAAGATATGTCCCGCCATCACTCAAGAGCGGCACGCCAATTTGGGGGATAGTAAGCTTTCCTTTTTCTATATACGTTTTGTAGGCGGCTATTCGCTTGGTGGCTTCTTCCGTACACCCCGCGCTTATATAACGCACGGCATTTTGCGCCAGCGGCTCCGTGGGGCGGGCATAGGCAAGTATCTCGCCGAGTTTGGTTAATTCAAAACAGGAAATGTCGGGTTGCTCTTCGATTGCCTTACTAAGTGCGTCAAGGACGGCGAGCGCGACATTGGTCGCTCCCTGGATTTTGAGGGCTTTGATGTCAGCAAGTATCTGATCGGGGGGCAGCATAGACTTCCTTATATCCATTGTAGAGCGAACATAGAGGAAGAGCAATCGGATTGCGGGGGTTTTAGATTTCTACGATTTCGCCGCCGAGTTTGGAAATAAAGCTTGTGTCGTGGGAGATATACAGTATGCCGCCGTCATAGTCTTGCAGCGCGTTTTCCAGCTCTTCGATAGACGGTAAATCCAAGTGGTTGGTCGGCTCATCCAAGATAAGGAGATTGGGTTTGTTGGCAAACATTTTGATCAGTTGAAACCGCGCTTTTTGTCCTCCGGACAGGTCAATAATTTTTTGCCTCGCGTCCACGACGGGATCAAAGAGATATTGGGACATCGTGCTTTTTACTTTCCCTACATCAATGGGGATATTGAGGCTCGCGTATACATTATTTATTGCCTGCTCCAATGTCTGTTCGAGATAGATGGGGTCAAGCTCTTGGTTATACTGCCCGATACGTAAATTTGACGCGAGTTTGATTTCCCCTTCAAATATGGTTGCCTGCGGGGTTTCGCCGTGGTAGCGGGAGATGACCGTTTTGACGAGCGTGCTTTTGCCCGCGCCGTTTCTTCCTTTAATAAATAGCCGCTGGGTGCTGCCAAAAGCAAACGTGATATCGGCAAACAGGGGACCGTTATAGCCAAGCGACAAATTTTTTACACCCACCAGCTGACTTATTTTTTCTTTGCTCGTGGGGACACTGATGCGCACATTTTTCTCTTTGAACTTGTGGTACGAATCCGATACGGCTTTGTCGAGATCGGCGACAGAATCTTGATCTATCCAAAACGATGGCTTCACGGTTTCGGATTTAATCTTTTCGTAATCTTTGACCCAGTGATCGTAGCGCACCTTCCATGCTTTGCTTTTGGCACGCATTTGTAAGCCCCATTCCACCCGCTTTTTGGCATCGGCAAGCTTTTTCATCTGGTTCTGGTAGTTCACAACCGAGCTCGTGGTTTGCGCGGTATTGAGCTTGAGGTACTGTTCATAATTTCCTTTGTACGAGGAGATATGCTGATCTTTAAGTTCGATAATACGATCGACGTGTTTTAATACATCGCGGTCATGGGTGACGACCAGCACTCCTGCCTCTACCGTGAGCATCCAGGAAATAAATTGTTCTTTCCCCACATAGTCCATGTGATTGGTCGGTTCGTCGATGAGTAAGAGCTCCGCCTGCGAATACATCATGCGGGTAAGTTCCACAAACCGTTTTTCGCCGCCGGACAGCGTCACAAGCGGGTGATTGGCTTTCTCGTCTGTTATCTGGAAATCGTTAAGGGTTCCCATAATCAGGTCTTTTATATAGTAGTAGCCGTGTTCCGAAAAGTAATCGACTGCCTCGGTGTAGCGGTGCATATCGGTGTGGTGTTCTTTTTCAAATCCGGTCAATACTTTTTCGTATTCGATATAATGGGGGACACTTTTGAGGATATAGTCGAGTGCCGAAAGCGTATTGTCGGTTAAGTGTTCCTGTTTGGTAAGCACTGTACGGAGATTTTTCTTGCGGGTCAGTGAGCCCGTAAAGTCGGTGTCCAACCCGCCGATGATATGTAAAAGTGTGGACTTGCCCTGACCGTTGCGGCCGATGAGCGCTACTTTTTCGTTTGGCGCGATATGGAAATCCAGATCGGTAAACAGCGTTTTGGCGCCGATAGTTTTCGATAATTGGAGGGCAGTAATAAGCATAAGGAAGCTCTAAGTATACCACCGGTGCGGCTCTTACACATGCTATAATTCTTTATTACGAATTGGGAAAAGTAAAAAAATATTTGATCTGCAAAGTATGACTGAAAATGAACAGTTCAAAGAATATAAAATTAAACCTTCTCAAATAGGAGTTAAGGTGTTAATTTTCAACTCTCGAGATGAGGTGCTTTTGTTAAAGCGGAATCCTGAGGTATATGGTGACGGAGAAGCGTATTGGGATATACCCGGCGGAAGAGTAGAAAAAAATATCGATATTGCTTCAATCACTGGCGGCGGAGCGTTACACCCAGAGTTGTGTCGAGAATTGCGCGAGGAAATTGGTTGGTTACCCACAGGAAACGAAACGCTTCGGTTTATTGCCCGTCAGCAAGTGACGACATCCATGAATGAGAAAGTTGATAGATATACTGTCGCAATGCGTATTGTTGATGATATCCCAGTCCGCCTAAGTAATGAACACACGGCATACAAATGGATTCCTGCAGATGAGTTAAAAAATACGGAAAATCTCGGGCATGCGTTGAAATCCTTAGTAAGTGAAAATAACATTAAATAGCCCTGGCTTATGACGTCCCCTGTTAAGGATATGTACTGTTGAGATATTTCACCGATCCGTTCAATTGTGTTTTAATGTAATCCATACTACAATACACCAGATGATTGAGGCACAAGTGCTTGATTTACAGATTCAACCCCTCAAAGGTGGTAGCCCATTGAAGTTGGAAGAAGCTTCGATGAAAAAATCCGGCCTCGAAACGGTCGGTGGCGATATTCAAGATCATTTTCTTGTGGCGGTAGATGCGACGACTGATCACCACGGAGATCACAATTTTTTCACCCAAAGAGTTCAGGTTGACCCTGCGAAGAATATGTTTGTAGCAGGCACTCCACAGCTAGCTTTGGTCAGGCCGGAGCAAAGGGGTGATAGGTTATTTTTCCGTTTTAACGGGAGTGAAGTGCAAGTGCCTCATAAGGCAGACGATGATTTGTCGAACGTCATTCCGGTACAGGTTTGGGAATACCGCGGTAAAGCAGTCGAAGTCCCCATAATCTCAGAATGGCTGAGCGATCAGCTGAAGCGGCAGGTTAAAGTTGCCAGAACGAGCGGTCCATGGAGTCGCATGTCACGGCAAAACTTTGAAGCAAACACAAATCCACTTCGGGCCCAAGATGGTTATCCCATCCATGCTATTGCCTCGGATGATGCGGAGCGGGTATTTGCCACCATAGGGGTCCCGGTGGACGCCAATAGGTTTCGGTATCAAGTGCTACTTGGGGGTGTTCCATTCCGCCGTATTCATGATTATTCAGCCGGATCGATCAACGGTGTTGAGGTGCACCAACCAAAGCCTTGTGGTAGGTGTGAAGTGACAGGTATAGATCAGAACACAGGTGAGTTTAGTCGGATAAAACCGCTTGCAGGTTTAGCGCGAATGGGCGTTGGGCGCTGGTTGCGAAAAGATGGGCAAAAAGATCATATTATGGGTGAAAACTGGCTTCCCTTCGGTGAAACGATAATCAGAAAGGGTGATATTTTCCGATTTACCAGCTTGAGAAGAGAACCGCTGCAATTTGAGGCCTCAAAACAATCAAGGTAAATTCTCGGTTACCGGTGTTAATGCTTTCAATAGCGCACTATTACAATCTTTTTATTCCCCGTGATACAATCTTGGCATGAATTTAAAAGTTGGAACGTACGTTACAACGCTCCAACTTTTGTTTTTAGCTTCAGGTTTAAGCTTCCACCTCGACAAAAAAATGCAATTAATTATTCAAGGTGATGTATGGACAAGAATCGTGTAAGGGGAGAGCCTTTATGGTCAATTGATTTGGGGTAAAACCGGCGCAGCAGAGTGTTTCGCTGCGTTTGTATCTGATGTGTGGTATTTATTATAATATTTAACACTGAATATATATGACAAGCGACTTACAGAAAGCAGAAGCCTTTCAGTTACCGCATTCTGACACGGAGGTTATTCACAAGGCGCTTAGACAGCTTCATGATTATTTTCTTTTAAGAAAAGCTGATATGCCAAAATGCATAATTTTTCCTGAGGATAGTGGGCGACCAATGTATTGGGCTTCGCGTCCGTTGATCGCGAAAGAATATGGATTAAAATTTCCTCATGTCTCATTTCTTAAGGAAGATTGGGATACCTTTAATCAAGCTCAGTATAACGCTTGGCTTACACAGAAGAAAAGAAATGACAACTTAACATCCTCCAATATGTATTTTGGGATACAGGAGCGAAGAAGGAAAAAGCTTATTGAGAAGAGGGTTAATGAAATTGTAAAGAGAAGTAATTTAGACCCTAAAGATAGAATATTAGTTATCGATGATTATGCACGAAGCTGGCAAACGAACAGGAAAAATCCACCTACAAGGGAGAGGATGCGAACGCTTTTTAAAGCAGTTGGAATTCAGCACGTAGATTTTTTTGCTTTTATGACCGATCAATTTAAAACACAAGTTGCTCAGCATGATTATCTAGCTGGAGCGTTAGATCCTGATCCAAAAGCTAGAGGTGGATGGTGGAGTGAGGGATTTGGGTGGAGGAAAGTGGATGATAGTGTAAAGGCACAGTTGTTAGGCGTACAGAAATCAAATGACGGCTCACCATATACAA
Organism: Candidatus Gottesmanbacteria bacterium UBA6580; assembly: GCA_002433895.1. Taxonomy (GTDB): domain Bacteria; phylum Patescibacteriota; class Microgenomatia; order UBA10105; family UBA927; genus UBA927. The sequence goes on along the minus strand of DJJA01000006.1, from coordinate 121,881 downwards.
AAAGAGTACTACCACATACTAACTCACTACATAGAATCATGGGAGAACTTGGAAAGAGTTTTGTGAGAACTTTACAGGATTAATGGCGTCTTTCATTGTTCATGTTGTATAGACTAGCTTCGTGATACAATCATTTTCATGAATTTAAAAGTAGGTATAGTCGGCCTTCCCAATGCAGGGAAAAGCACGCTGTTTAATGCACTGCTCAAGAAACAGGTCGCGTTTGCCGCAAACTATCCGTTTGCGACGATCGAGCCCAATGTCGGTGTTGTTCCCGTGCCGGATGAGCGGTTGGCGAAGCTTGCGGCAATCACCAAAGTAGAAGATAAACTGGAAAAGCTTCCGCCGCTTCGCCCCGCCACCGTCGAGTTTGTCGATATCGCGGGGCTCGTGAAAGGTGCGTCTGAAGGCGAAGGGCTGGGCAACAAATTCCTCGCGCATATCCGGGAAGTAAATATTATCTGTAATGTCCTGCGCTTTTTTTCCGATTCCAATATCGTGCATACCGAAGGGGGAATAGACGCGGAGCGTGACCGCGCGATTGTGGAGACAGAATTAGTCCTTGCTGACTTACAGACATTGGGCAAACAACAGGAACCCAAAATGAACGCGACCAAAGAAGATCGGGCGAGATATGCATTAGCGAAGCGCTTGATCAAAGAAATGGACGGGGGTAAACGCGCGCGTGAAGTACTCACTGATCCCGACGAACGGGAACTTATCCGTCCGTTGCAGTTGCTGACGATGAAGCCCATTGTGTATGTGGGTAATGTATCGGAAACACAACTTGCGGATCCACCGCAGTCGAACCTTTCTCCTATTGTGTATATATGTGCCCAGACGGAATCAGAACTTGCGGCGATGACACCGGATGAGCAAAAAGATTATCTCGCGTCTCTGGGTGTTGCGTCATCAGGATTAGATTTACTTATCCGCACGGCGTATGAAACCTTGGGGCTTATATCATTTTTGACGACGGGTGAGCTGGAATCACGTGCCTGGACGATAGAAAAGGGTATGAAGGCGCCGGCTGCCGCGGGGGTGATACACACAGACTTTGAAAAAAAGTTTATCAAAGCCGATACGGTGTCGTTTGCGGACTTTGTTTCGTTGGGCGGGTGGAAAAAAGCCCGTGAAGCAGGCAAGGCGAGAAGTGAGGGCAAAGAGTATTTGGTGCAGGACGGAGATGTTATAGAATTTAAGATAGGAAGTTAGTTACGGGGACCTGCCCGCAACGCCTCATCTAACTCGGCTTGCATGGCGGGCGGGTGTAGTCGAATTTAAGATAGGAAGCTAATTCCTTCTTGGATTTTGCCCTTTCCTATGGTACCATTCCACCTATGACGACATATGAACTTATGGTTGTGGTTTCCTCTTCCGTTGATTTGACGGGGGATAAATCACAAAAAGATTTAGTTGCCAAACTCGTTGGAGAGAACGGCAAAGTGAAGGAAGTAACCTCACTCGGCAAAAAGACGTTGGCGTATCCTATCAAGAAACAGGAAGAAGCCACCTATCTTGTCGCTGTTGTCGAAGGAACCGTAAAATCAGCAGATTTAGATAAGAAATCAAAATTGATGCCGGAAATTCTCCGGTTCTTGCTGACGGTAAAAGAGTAAACGACAGGGGTTGATAAAGGAGTGTTATGTCTAGTAGAAGCTTAAACAAGGTCATATTGATCGGTAATCTGACCCGTGACCCGGAATTACGGTACACCCCGACAGGGGCAGCAGTTTGTACCATCGGGCTCGCGACAAACAGAGCATGGGTAACCGATAGCGGTGAAAAAAAAGAAGAAACTGAATTCCACCGGGTGGTAGCCTGGAATAAGCTTGCTGAACTTTGCAGCCAGTTGTTAGCAAAGGGGCGAAAGGTGTATGTTGAAGGAAGGCTCAGGACGAGCGCCTGGCAAGCCCAAGACGGTGCACAACGGACAAGTACGGAGATTGTTATCGAAGACATGATCGTCCTCGATTCCAAGCGGCCGGCTGCCGGAGGAGAAGAAGCAGCACCGGAAGCGGAAGAAGAAGTGAAGAAGAAACCAAGTAAGACAGAGAGTGAGGAAGCACCAGTAAGCCAGCCAGCAGCGGCTGAAAATGTAAATCCTGACGATATACCGTTCTAAAATAACTATTAACAATTGACTGTTAACAGTTAACTGTTACATGTAAAAAGTTAAAACTATGATGAAACGATCTGGAAAATTTGTACGAAAATTGCGGCCAGTTCCGACCAATTGCCCGTTTTGTGCGGCAAAAACAAATCCTGACTACAAGGATGTCGCAGCGTTGGATAAATATGTCACTGAGCGTGGTAAGTTACAGGGCCGTGCCCGTACCGGCGTATGCGCCAAGCATCAGCGCCGCGTAGAGCAAGCGATAAAGCGAGCACGGTTAGTGGCCCTGTTACCGTTTGTGGTGCGTGCTTGAGGCTTTCAATGAAATCCCTGCCATTTTCTAAAATACGATCGGTTATTCTTCTTGTCGCACTTCTTATTCTCGTTGGTGGAGCAGGGTACCGGTTAGGTGAGCGGAAAGCTTCTGTAAACTTCGTCGACAGCAGACCAGTAATCAATACTGAAGCCCCCGATGGCACCAATGTTGACTTTAATCTGTTTTGGGATGTGTGGGGTAAAGTATCACGGTATTATATAGACCCCAAGGCGATTGATATCCAAAAATTGGTATACGGCGCGGTCACCGGCATGGTTGCCGCGGTTGGTGATCCGTATACGTCATTTTTCCCGCCGCAGGAAAACAAACAGTTCAAGGAAGATTTGGGCGGCGCGTTTGAAGGTATCGGCGCGCAGTTGGGGATGAAAGACGGCAGGGTGATTGTGGTGTCACCGCTTAAAGGTACACCAGCGGAAGCGGCGGGAGTACTTCCCAATGATATTATCCTTAAAGTTGATGATGCCGAAACCGCCGGCTGGACGGTCGATCAGGCAGTTGACCGCATCCGCGGGCCAAAAAACACGAAGGTACGCTTGTTGCTTTTGAGCCCGCTTTCTTCCGAAGGGCCCAGAGAAGTGGAGATCGTGAGAAACACGATCACGGTGCCATCAGTCACCTGGTGGGTGAAAAACGTGCGGGACGTTGAGGAGATTTCCGCAGCAACGGAAGCAGCTTCGCTCAAGCTTCGTTCAGACAACAGCCGGGTAGCTTATATCAACCTAACGAGATTTGGGGATAATACGAACGCGGATTGGGACAAGGCAGTGAATGAAATTTTAACCGCTGAAAAAAACGGGAAGCTCGCGGGATTAGTGCTGGATTTGCGCAATAACCCGGGTGGTTATCTCGATGGTGCGGTGTATATCGCCAGTGAATTTATGAAAGGTGGCACGGTGGTGTCACAGGTAAATAGCGACGGAACCCGTCAGGATTATCCGACTGACCGCAAGGGGAAATTGACCGGTATGAAAGTCGTCGTGCTGGTAAACCAGGGGAGCGCGTCCGCCGCGGAAATCGTCGCGGGAGCGCTTCGGGACAGCAACCGGGCAAAGTTGGTCGGTGAGACGACATTTGGTAAAGGCACGGTACAGACACCGTTTGACCTTTCCGGTGGCTCCAGCGTGCATATTACCACCGGAAAATGGCTATTGCCGGGAGGCACTTCTATCAGTGAAAAAGGCCTTACCCCGGACCTTGTCGTTACACTTGATCCCGCCAATGCAGCGACCGCAGACGGGCAGTTTGCGCGTGCCATAGAGCTTCTTTTTAAGTAAGAAGCTTTTGACATTTTCGGAAGTTGTCGTATACTTTTTTCCATATGAAACTTCAAAATTCCCTCATTATCATCGCTGCCGTCCTTATTCTCATTGGTGGCACGGTATCTGCCGGGTGGTTAGGGTTGAATTGGCAATATGTGAACCAGTGGCTCAGGTTGCCAAATGACGGCGTATCTTCATTAAACCTTTCTCCTGACCGTATCAAAGTGGTGGAAGAGGAAAATGTGATTACGGAAGTAGTTGAGCGCGTGTCACCCTCGGTCGTGACTGTGGGCATTTCCCAGACACGAAGAGCGAGCGATATATTTGATTTTAATCCGTTTGACCCGTTTTCCCCGCAGGGTAGGGGCACCACCATTGAGCAAGATATCGGGAGCGGATTTATCATTTCAGGCGATGGATTAGTGGTTACCAATAAGCATGTGGTGTCTGTGCCGAACGCGAAATACCGGGTGATTACGGCGGATGACAAGTCCTATGATATCGTCAAAATTTACCGTGATCCCGATAGCGATTTGGCTATCGTCAAAATCGACGCAACCGGACTTACCCCTATAGAAATGGGCGACTCAGACAACATTAAGGTCGGGCAGATGGCGATCGCGATCGGCACCGCGCTCGGAGAATTCCGTAATACGGTCACCGTCGGCGTTATTTCAGGAGTTGGCCGCGGGATAACCGCTGGTGACCCGTTTGCAAGTTCGGCAGAGCGTCTAGACAATGTGATACAAACTGATGCCGCGATAAACCCGGGTAATTCCGGTGGGCCGCTACTAAACTCAGCCGGTCAGGTAATTGGTGTCAATACCGCTGTTTCCGCGGAAGGGCAAAGTATCGGGTTTGCCCTCCCCATCAATACGGTGAAAGAAGCGGTGAACAACTTTAATACCACGGGTCAGTTCAACCGGCCATTTGTTGGGGTTGAGTACCGCATGATCAGCCGCCAGGTCGCGGTATTAAATGAAATTCCTGAAGGCGCGTATGTCATGAATATTGTCGAGGGGAGCCCGGCGGAACGCGCGGGTATACAGCCCGATGATATTATCACCCGGATAAACGGCGATAAGGTGACGACCGCCAATGATCTTGCCCGTATTGTCGGAAAGAAAAAGGTGGGAGATGTCGTGTCATGTACTGTGTGGCGGGAAGGTGAGGAACGGACATTTACGGTCACGCTAGGTACACAAGAGTAAATCGGGTTCTAGCCCTCTTCGCATTTGGCGGGTGATGGTTCTATTTGATAATCTTCCAAAAATATCTTCTCTTGTGCGGTGTCTTTTTCCGGTCATGGTATAGGTTATTGGATGGTAAGCATGGCTTCCGTAATTTTTTGCATTTTTCCTTCGATAATATCTTCGAGGTTGTGCCATGATTTGTTTATCCGGTGATCTGTCACCCTGTTTTGGGGGAAGTTATAGGTACGGATTTTTTCGCTCCGCATGCCGCGTCCGATGATGCTCCGCTGGTCACTCATGGATTGTTCGCGCTCCATCAGTTGCCGTTCCCATAGCTTCGCCCGGAGCATACCGAGCGCTACCTGTCTATTTTGATACTGATCCCGTTCCGTTTGGCACTGGACAACGATGCCGCTTGGGATATGCCGGATACGTACGGCACTGGAAACTTTATTGACGTTTTGCCCGCCTTTGCCGCCTGCCCGGTAAAAGTCCCATTCGATATCTTCTGGGCGGACGGTTATTTCATTTTCGGGTACTTCGGGAAGGACGGCGATCGTCGCCGTAGAGGTGTGGATACGGCCGTGCCGTTCGGTAGAGGGTGTCCGTTGTACCCGGTGTGTCCCTGCTTCATATTGTAGTTTGGTAAACGCGCCTAGTCCTTTGATTCGGATGGTGAGTGTATCCAGCTGCTCTACCTTCCAGCCCAGGATAGCCGCGTAGCGGCTGTACATGCGCATGAGGTCGGCAGCCCACAATTTGGCTTCTTCGCCGCCGGGGCCTGCGCGGAATTCCATGATGGCAATATCGGTATTCATAAAAAAAGAGTTTAGAAAACGTTATGTTCAGTGTAGCACGAGGCTTCACTTAACAGGTGTTTTCTAAACTCAGTATAGCTACTTTAAGCCCATCAACATCTCTTTGAGAGATTTCGGGGTCGTAGTAGTAGCACTTTGCTGTTTCTTCTTTTTCTTTGATATATAACCGCTGGTTGCCGCTTGTTTCTGCTTATTCTGGAAACGCTCTACGCGACCCATGGTATCGACAAAGCGCATTTCTCCGGTGAAGAACGGATGGCATTTGCCGCAGATTTCCACCTGGATTTTATCCTTGGTAGCGCCCACGGTAAACGTATTGCCACAGGCACACGAAACTACCGCGTCTGCAAACCATTTTGGGTGAATGTCGGACTTCATAGAGGACTATTATAGCAAAAATATCGATCTACGTACAGTATGGGACTGGGAGGTCAAATTGATATATTATAGGATGCAATATATAATACCCTCTTATGCGTCTCACTGTTGTTCACAAGCCTTATCGCTCTGCGCGGTTACGCTCTATTGAGAGGGAGTACGCTCCAGGCACCGTATTCCGTCATCCGACATTGGGGGAAATAACGCTAGACGAGGACGGCTTTTTGCATGCGAATGTGCCGAGAAAGCGGAGAACATCATTTTCTTTACATACCCGGGCATACGTTGAAGGCAGGGAAGTGAGTGTAGATGTCGCTGTTCCAAGTGGGGGAGGAGTCAAGTCAAATGTTGATACACAACATGGGTGGTTTGAGATCTCCGCACGGAAAACGCGGAAAAGTTTGGCGTGGGTGAGTATTTTCGTTGAGAAATAACGCTATTTTAATTTTTTTCTCTGTTTCTTTTCTGCGATGAAGACGCCGACGGCGATAATCACGCCACCCAGGATATAGGATGGGGTTATCGCTTCTTTTAACCACAAAACAGCCAGAATAGCCGCCCACAAAGGCTGTAGATATTGGTACAGTGCGGATTCGGAAACCTCTATTGTTTTCACGGCAATATTGCGTATGGTATAGGCGACGGTACCGGAAAGCACAGCCATATAAAGTACTCCGGCGTGAGCCTGCAGTGGGGCAGAAACAAGCGCTGCCCATGCAACTTCCGGCGGCTGACGGAGGAACAGGACGGGTAAAAAGATCACAAATCCCAGAATAAATTGGGTTTGGGCAACAAGCGTGGCATGAATACCCTTTTTCATCGCCTCTTTGCTCATAAGCGCGCCGATGATATCGGTGATGACCGCAAGCAGCATGAGGCCATTTCCCTCAAGTTTGCCCAGGGTGTTCGAATGGCCATTGAGGATAAGCGGCCCGATGACCGTAAGAATGGTGCCGGCGAGAGCGATGCCTATGCCGATTTTTTCGTTGCGTGTGATACGGTCACGGAAAAACAATACGCCGCCAAGAATAAGAAAGAGGGGCCCCGCGGCAGTAATAAGGCTTCCTGAGAGTGCCGTGGTTTTATCCAGCGCCTCGAAAAAGAGAAAAAGCGACAGTGGTGCCGATACGAAGCCAGTCATCATCACAAGCCAAAGGTGTGCTGGTTTTTTGGGCATTTGTACCCCGGTCAGTGAAAGATACGGAAATGCGATAAGCGCGCTTACAAAAAAACGGTAGGTGAGAAACAGCCATGGGTCAAACCATTGGAGGGTGTTTTTTACGACCGGACTCGCTGCACCCCAGATAACCGAGACGAGGAGGAGATAGAGCGCGGCAGTGGTTCTACGACTCATGGCAGTATAATTTCTTCAATCGTTTATGAACAATTTTGGAAGCTCGGCAAGCGATACTTCTTTTTGATCCTTGGTTTTCATGTTTTTGAGTTTTACCATACCGCGGGTTGCTTCATCGGGCCCCTGGATAACGACGTAGGGGATAGCGTTTTTATCGGCGTACTTTAACTGTTTTTCCAGTTTATCCGCGTTAGGGTATAAGTCCGCGGCAACACCGTTTATCCGCAGCGTTTGCGCGATTTGCTGGGCGTTGGGTAATACATCTTTGGAAAATATGGTGACGAGCACTTGTCCCGCTACGGATAACGCGGGGATGAGCCCCATGATTTCCGCAGCTTCGAGTGTGCGGTCAAAACCCACCGCAAACCCGGTGCCGCCGATATCGCGGCCGGCAAATTTTTCCAATAATCCGTCGTATCGTTCACCGCCCAGCACCGACATATTGTATCCGGCATCGGGTATTTCTATTTCCCAAATTGGCCCCATCGAGTAGGAGAATGAGCGGGCAATTGTCGGGTCAAACGCATACCAGTCATCAGGAAATCCATAATTTTTTATGTACTTCAGGATAAATGCAATTTCCTCGTTTGGTTTGAGGTTTTTTACATACGACAGATATTCGCGGGCTTTATCCGGGCTGATGCCTTTTTTCTCCATTTCAGAAAGCACGCCGTCATCACCGATTTTTTTGATTTTATCGATGGAAACGATTGCTTCGTACGGCATGTTTTGAAAAAGCGCACGGGAGTTGATGCGGACGAGTGCTTTTTTAAATCCGAGCTGTTTGTAGATTTCCAGCGATAGCGCGATGACTTCGGCATCTGCATCCGGGGTTTTTATACCAAATATGTCAGCGTCCGCTTGGGTAAACTCCCGGTACCTGCCTTTTTGCGGCTTCTCGGCTCTGAATGCCGGTTGTATCTGGTACCGCTTAAACGGGAAGGCGAGTTGGTTTTGGTATTGTGCCACTACACGGCAGGTAGGCACCGTCTGATCATAGCGGAGCGCGACATCCCGTTCGCCCTGATCTTTGAATTTAAAAAACAGCTTTTCGTCCTCGCCGATGGCTCCCGCAAATATTTCGAGTGGCTCTAGCGTTGGGGTCTCGAGCGGCGCAAACCCCCAGGATTCAAAAATGCCCGCGAGTTTGTCGCGGAGCCATTTGCGTTTGGCGGCCTCTGCAGGCAAAAAATCACGGAATCCTTTGAGTGGTTGGATGGTGTTCATATAGCCTCCTTTGATCGTAACAATTTATTGGGAGCGAGACAAGCAAGTACTTCATCTAACCGGGCGAGAAATTTCCGGTTTGTTTTTTTGTCACGGAGCGATATCCGAAATCCACGCTGTTGGTTGTCCGGAAAAAATGCACCGTCTATGACACTCACATCTTTGGCGGCAAGCGCACGGATGATTTGTTTATTATCTGCTCTCGACACAAAAAGATTATTGGTTATCGATGGGGATACCCGGAAACCCCGCTTGATCAACTCGCCCGTAAGAAACCCACGTTCGGCAACGATAAACTGTTTTGTCCTCTGAAGGAATGCGGTATCACGAAGCGCCGCTTCTGCCGCAATCAGCGCGACCGATGAGACGGGGAATGGCTGCTGAAATTCACCCATTGCGGCAATGTTTTTTGCACTGCCGAAAGCCATGCCGATCCGTAGCCCGGCGAGTCCGAGCGCTTTGGAGAAGGTGCGGAGTACAACCAGATTTGGGCGTTTCGGTAGTTCGGATATGAGCGTATCACTTCTGAACTCACCGTTTGCTTCATCAATCACCGCTATCTTTGGTTTGATGATCTCGATAACACGCAGGATATCGGCATTTGTCCGGTCAAGACCTCCCGGCGTTGTCGGATTGGCGATAAATAGGATATCCGGCTTTCGGCGGAGTGTCGGCGGATTTTTAAAATCAAAAAATACGTTTGTCGCTCCCGCGAGTAATGGTTCCCGTGAGAACAGGAAAAACGAGCCCGACTCGATAGCTGCGGTAGTGCCGCGTGAAAGAAACGCGCAACTCACCAGCTTAATAAGCTGTTCTGATCCTACCCCCAAGAGAATATTGTCAGTGTTGACATTAAATGTCTTTGCGACGGCCGTTTTTAACGAGGTTTGGTCAGGATAGGTGCGTATACTCTTTATGTTCATTGACCGTAAAGCGCGGAGTGCACGGGGAGAGCACCCTAAAGGATTGACGCTCAGGGTCATGTCTATAGCCCGTTTTCTGACTCCTGTTGCATATGCTTGTGGTAATTTCATAGTGTTTTTTCCATAAATAAACCCGCCATGTGGCGGGTATCAATTCCTTGCGTTGTGTACGTATTTTATCGCATGGAAACCCGCCCGATGTGTGGGTGGGTATGGTACCAAACGGTAACACGCGCGATATTCATAGTATCCTGTAGTATAGATAACTGCTGTGAGGTTGTCAAATCAGAGAATGGTGATTTCTTTCGTGCTTTTCGAAAGCAGTTCTATGCTGTTTGCGTTAATATGTATTAAATCTTCAATTCTGATGCCATATGTGCCCTCAACATACACCCCCGGCTCAACCGTGACAATCATGCCCGGCTTGAGGGTTTCTGCTTTCTTTATGGTGAGGCGGGGAGCCTCGTGGATTTCGAGACCAACTGCGTGTCCCAGGGAGTGCGGGTAGACCGGAAGGTTTGCACCAGCGATCACTTCGCGTGCGACGGCATCGAGTGTTGCGCCGTTACGCTCACCGTTTTTGAGAAGGGCCAGTGCTTTTTCGTTGGCCGCCAGCACGGTAGTATACGTACTGACCCACGCGTCTTTGGGTGTCCCCAGAAATACCACCCGCGTCATATCAGCACAATAACCGTTTATCTTTGCCCCAAAATCCAATAGGACAAGTGAGCCTTTGCGTAGAGGATTGTTGCCCCGTTCATGATAGTGGGGCATGGCACTGTGTTCATTAAACGCGACAATCGGGGAGAATGCGTTGCCCCCTGCCTTAAAATTCAAGAAGTTTTCAATTTCCCACGCGAGTTTACCTTCCGTTATCCCGGGCTTAAGCCGTTGTTTTATATAGGCAAAACACCGGTCGGTTAACGACGCGGCCAGTCTCGTACTCTTTAGTTCTTCCGTATTTTTCATTTGCCGGAGCGCTTCAACTCTGCCATGTGTCGGGGTAAGGGTGATACCCGGAAGTGACTGCTTGAGCGTTTGAAACTCCCAGACCGTCAGATTTGTTTCTTCAAAGCCAACTGTTTTGATACGTGTCTTGTCGCACACTTCAGATAACGCAGCAGTTATCGGATGATCGTAGCTTATTTCAATGGCTTTTTGATGTACTCCAGAAAACTGCTTCGCGGTTTCCCGGTAAAGCGCACTGGTAAAGAGATAGATTGTATCTGTGGTGACAAGCGCATATGCCTCCCGTTCTTCGGGACTGACCCCGCGAAAGCCCGTGAGATAACGGACGTTGGTTGGATTGGTAACAAATAATCCGTCGGTGTCAGTAAGCACAACAGACCGCATGAAACCTATTATACCGTGAAAAATTCCCAAGTATGATGTGGCAATTTTATGGTGTGGCGGTGGGTACCGCGGTTGGGCGGGGAGTCGCTCGGGGCGTGGCAGAGGCAGACGCCGTAGGCGTTACTGCCGTGGTTGCCGTTGGGGTACCAGCAGATCCCGTGATGTTACCGAGATTAAGTATCCGTACTGCGGACAGACGGTTGTCTTCTTTTGCTGCCGGGGTGCCGGTTATATGCACAGTGTCTCCGACGGTAAGTTTCGAAAATCCGCTTTTAGCAATACCATTTTCACGGGTCCATTCTGAGGTTTTGGTCGTCTTTTCGATATCAACAAGCATGGTTTTTCCTTCAGATGTGTTGACGGTAAGTACAAAGTCTTCATCGTCTACATCCACGACAATACCGGCGATCCTGGTATATGATGTGGCGCTCTCAATAAATATATATTGCGCTTTGAGAAGGTCAAGCGTTTCATCATAGGTACCAAATACGGTGATGGGGTCGTCCGCCGCCAGATCCTCGGCGTCAAGGTTGACGCGCTTGCCGCCGACCACCTGGGAAATGGTTACGTCATCGGTAAGTTCAATTTTTATGTCTTTTGTTTTTGTTTCAACGGTCGCGGACGTCAGCGTCACGGACTTAACGGTGCCATACATAGCGCGTTTGACGACCGACCTGAGTTCCGCAACTTTAGTGGCTAAGCGCACTTTCAATTCTTCTAGCTGGGCGCTTGCGGCGGTCGGGGTTGCGCTCGGCGTTGCTGTCTGCGCGGCCACGTGGTTTACCGGAAGTACCGCGAGTGTAAGAATGGCAAGACCGGTGAGTAAGGATTGTTTTTTCATATGTTTATTTAGAAATCTTCCGGCGTGTAATATACCGTCACCGACTGTGTCTGTGTCACGTCCTTGAGATGGCTGGTTACCTGAATTTCATTTTTCCCTTCGCCAAGGGCTATTTTCCCGGCGAAGGACCCGGATGCGTTTGCGACAACGACATTTTCTGTGGCTTCACCTTCTATAACGATTAATGCGTTTGGCGCAGCGGTCCCCGAGATAAGCGCTTCGTTTTGTGGCTCGATAGCGTCAGGAAGTGGGCTTTGGATGGTGAGTGTATCACCGGGCTTTGGTGTTGGTGCGGGTTTAATGGCATTGTTGCCGTTTTGGAAATTCGAAATCATTGCCCCGATATCAGGGAGGTGGATTTGCGGAAAGTTTTTAAATAGGGTTGGTCCCAAAAAAACCAAGGCTGCAATGATGAGCCCGACACCAAACCCTATGACTGTCGCAAGAATTGCGTCTTTATTCATTAATTGTTTGGAATGACATTCGTATAAATAATAGCAAATAGAATTGGGGCAGTGATCCCTGTGGCTTATAGCGCAGGGGGATGTTGCTTAGGATACTTAAATCTGATATAAAATGCAACTACTATGGAAATACTTCCTTTGGGTCATGCGAGTTTTAAACTTCGTGGTAAACAGGCAACTCTCGTCACTGATCCCTACGATGAAAAACAGGTGGGGATTAAATTCCCCAAGCATATTGACGCTGAAATCGTAACGATCTCCCATGCACATCCGGATCACAATGCGGCACATCTCATTGGTGGCTCGCCGTTTATCGTACAAGGACCGGGTGAGTATGAAATAAAAGGTATTTCGGTTATTGGTGTTTCGTCATTTCATGATGAAAAAAATGGGGAAGAGCGCGGCCGTAATACCATGTACCGCATTGAACTGGACGGTGTACGGTTCGCGCATTTGGGTGATATCGGACATGTGCTTTCATCCGCTCAGGTTGATGTGATCGATGGCGTGGATGTCCTGTTTGTTCCCGTTGGCGGCGTATATACTATTGACGCGGAAAAAGCAGCACAAATTATTTCAGATATTGACCCGCGTATTATTATTCCGATGCATTACGGTACCGATACCTATAACAAGGACCTGGCTCCGGTTTCAGTGTTCTTAAAGCACATCGGGAAAGAAGAAGCCGTGCCGGTTCCGAAATTAACCGTGAGTAAAGATAAATTACCTACCGAAAAGCAAGTAGTCGTACTACAAGCATCATGACGAGTCCTAAAGTTCCTCCACACGATGATGTCGCCGAACAGTCGGTACTCGGGGCGATACTTATCGATAAAGACACGATGATTGACGTTGCGGAATTTTTGCGTCCGCATCATTTTTATTCCCCGTCAAACGCGTTGGTATTTGAATCCATGATGGAGTTATACGAATTACACGAGCCCATTGATGTGGTGACGGTGGCCGCTCAGCTAAAGCAAAAGGGTGCGATAAAAGATATCGGCGGACCCGCATATTTATCTGATTTAGTCAACGTCGTGCCGACGAGTGCCCACGCGGAGCAGTACGCGCGGATTATTGTCGAGCACGCGACGAAACGGAAGCTTGTCGAGGCCGCGGCAAAAATAACTGAGATGGCATTTCGGGACGAAGGAGGTTCTCAGTCTATCGTCAACGAAGCCGAAATGGAAATATTCGCGATCGCCCAGTCCACCACGCGGCGGGATTTTATCCCGATCAAAGACGCGCTCGCGGCATCGTTTGACCGGTTGGATGAGTTACATAAGCGGGCAGGGGGACTTCGCGGTGTACCCACCGGTTTTACTGAGTTGGATACGAAACTCGCCGGTATGCAGGACGCAAACCTTATTATTCTTGCCGCCCGCCCGGGAACCGGCAAAACAGCGATGATCCTCAACATGGCGCAGCACGCCACGGTAAAAGAAAAAATACCGACCGGTATCTTTTCACTCGAAATGAGCAAGGAAGAATTGGTAGACCGTTTATTGGTAAGTCAGGCAGATATCGACGCGTGGCGTCTCAAGACCGGTAAACTTACCGACGATGATTTCACCAAGTTATCCGACGCGATGGGTGAGCTTGCCGAAGCGCCGCTTTTTATTGACGACACGCCCGGTATGAATATCATCGAAATGCGCACAAAAGCACGAAGGCTTCAGGTGGAGCACGGGGTAAAGCTCATTATCGTTGACTACCTGCAGCTTTGTGATCCGGGGCGGAAGTTGGATAACCGGGTGCAGGAAGTATCAGTTATTTCCCAAAATCTGAAAAATCTCGCGCGCGAGCTCCGTATTCCCGTACTTGCGTGTTCACAACTTTCCCGGGCGGTCGAAGCGCGGGGCAATAAAGTGCCTGAACTATCAGATTTGCGGGAGTCCGGCTCGATCGAACAGGATGCTGACGTTGTTATGTTTTTGTACCGTGAAGAAACCGATCAAAGCATGTGGGGCGAGCAGATTGCAACGAAGCTCCGCATCGCGAAACACCGTAACGGACCACTTGCAGAAATAGACCTTATTTTCCGTGGAGACCGTATCCGGTTTTACTCCGTCGAGCGGCAACATGCCGATTCAGTACCACCCGCGGTTCACTGACGTATTCCTTCTTATCACGTTTTTACGCTATAATAGTCTTCATTGTTGCCAGGGCGCTCCTACTGAATGCCCTGGGTCACAACATTGTAATACACGCATATTGCCGAGGTGGCGGAATGGCAGACGCTCAGGTCTCAAAAACCTGTGAGGGTAATTCCTCGTGGAGGTTCGACTCCTCTCCTCGGCACCAGCGTAAAATATGGTATAGTTTGAACATATGAAACTAAAAGATTTGTATGCACTGGCGGTGACGATGGGTATAGCGGCTGATCCCCGTGGAAAAGATGGAGTAGCAAAGCTTTTGGCGCGCCGTAAAAAAGCCTACGACGAGCTTCCAAAATCCAAAAAAGAAGAATTTGATACAGAAGATCTTACGAACCCCTACACCGACTCCCGGATATTCTGGGGCGATCCCGATATGGAAGTAGATTCCATTATGGCAGGCATCGATATTAATGCCGCTGAAGTCTTGCTGGCAGACCGTCTCAATCAAAAAGGTGAAAGCATCGACTTGTTGCTGACACATCATCCGGAAGGGGCATCACTGGCGTCACTGCATGAGGTTATGGATGTGCAGGCAGATATTTGGGCAAAATACGGAGTTCCGATAAATATCGCCGAGGGAGTGATGCATGAACGTATCCGCGAGGTGCAGCGCAGATTTTCTCCCGTAAACCACGCGGAGGCAATTGACGCAGCCCGGCTGTTAGGCTTGGCGTTTATGGGTATGCATACGGTGACTGACAATTTGGTGCATGAATATATGGAGAAGTTATTTGAAAAGGCGAAGCCGGAAACCGTGGGTGATGTGTTAGATGTCCTGAAAAAAGAACCGGAATACAAAGAAGCCACAAAAGGGAAAGCCGGCCCCATGATTTTTGCAGGAGATCCGCATAACCGGGCAGGGAAGGTCGCGCCTATCGAATTTACCGGAGGCACTGAACCCTCACCGATTGTGTATGAAAAACTTGCGATGGCGGGAGTTGGCACCGTCGTGGGTATGCATGCTGCTGAAGAGCACCGTAAAGAAGCGCTGAAATATCATATAAACCTCGTTATCGCGGGACACATGAGTTCGGATAGTTTAGGGATGAATTTATTGCTTGACGCGTTTGAGAAAAAGGGAATTAAGATTCTTCCGTGTTCAGGTCTCATCAGGGTGCGCCGGTAAACTACTTCAGGAGTAAAAGGAAAAATATCACGGTTACTATTTGTGTTACTAATCCAAGCGGAAGTTGTGCTTTGGCGTGGAACACATTCGGCACTTTATAAAAGGCATACGCGAGCCACTCGAGCGCGCCGGCATTTTTTGCGGGTTCATGCTTTTTTTGGTGGGCAAAAAATATATACCACGGGGTCTCTAGCCAGTCGGGTAGTATGCCAGCAACCACCGTAATTGCCCAGAGCGGAAACGGGAGATACTGCCCGAAAAAATAATAGGATAGTCCTAATCCTACGCTTGTTTCACTGATCGCAAATAATCCTGTTTTGTGTTTGGGGCGGGCGCGCCAGTTTGTCCCGAAATCCCAGTGGGGAATGCTATCCATGATGTAGTGTGAGGTGATGGCAAGGAGGCTCGCAGTGATAGGATCCGTAAAACGCGCGGCGATGGCGCCGGCTACCAATGCGTGTGCGGTTGCAGTCATAATTGTATTGTATGATAAGATGGTTGTTGTTGTAAAACCGAAGCGTTTGCGTATGAAGGTGACACACCTCACGAAAAAAATGGATCCGGTGTTGGATGTATTGTCAAACACATTATTCCGCCGCCTATGGATAGGGCAAATCGCCTCACAGCTTTCCAGTAATATGTTGGTGTTTTTGCTGGCGCTTATTATTTACCGGGCAACCGGAAGTAATGTTGCGGTGTCGGGTTTATTTTTGGCGTATGGATTGCCTTCGCTCCTTTTTGGGGTCATGGCAGGAACGATTGTCGATCGGCTAGACCGGAGGGCGGTGCTGTTGGTTTCCCATGTCGTCCGGGCACTGCTTATTGTTGGTGTGTATGCCTCTGGTGACCGGATTTCTGCCGTGTATCTATTTGTATTTGCGTACGCGGTGATAAATCAGATGACGATGCCCGCTGAAGTGCCGCTTATTCCGCAGTTCGTGCCGAAAACGCATTTAGTGTCGGCAAATAGTCTTTTTTCATTTACGTTTTATAGCAGCATGGCAATAGGATTAATAAGCGCGGGGCCTGTGCTCCGGTGGCTCGGTCGGGATGGCGCGCATTTACTGCTATTTTTACTTTATATCGTCGCCGCGGTTTCTGTATTTGGTATCCCGCCGCAGGGAGAAGGTATTAAGTCACTCCGTAAAATTTTTCACTATGATTTTTTCTATATTATTAAACGGTTTTTGGCAAACATGGAAGGTGGTATACAGTATGTCGCGCGGTCCAGAGTGCTGCGGGACGCAGTCGTGTTACTTACTGGCACGCAGATCATGCTGGTGTTACTTGGTACATTGGGCCCAGGACTTGCCGATACGGTATTACAAATAGACGTACGCGACGCGTCGCTTTTAATCGTGGGACCTACAATTGCCGGTATACTTTGCGGGGCGTTATGGGTGGGTAACCGGGGTTACCGGTTTCCATACGGAAAATTGATGAACGTTGGGGTACTATCGGCGGGGGTTATTCTTATT
This sequence comes from Candidatus Gottesmanbacteria bacterium UBA6580, assembly GCA_002433895.1. Classification (GTDB taxonomy): domain Bacteria; phylum Patescibacteriota; class Microgenomatia; order UBA10105; family UBA927; genus UBA927. Next base: position 104,855 of record DJJA01000006.1, on the reverse strand, counting down.
ACTGTCTCTTCGTTATTTGCGGTTGCCAATACCGTATGGTTTTCGCTTACTCCGCGGCCGTTAGTGTTGGCGATTGCACTCGGGTTGTTTTTTTTGCTGGGAGTTGCCAATAGTCTCTTGGATGTGCCGTCCAACACCATTCTGCAAAAAGAAGCGCAAGGTGATATGCGGGGGAGGGTGTATGGTATCCTTTCCGCGTCTGTCGGCGGGGCGGGCATTTTGCCGGTTGTCGTAAGCGGTGTATTGGCTGACCTTATCGGCGTGGGCAATGTTATTTTTTTGTTAGGTCTCGTGGTAACATTATATGGGTTATACCGGCAGGTTGTCCGGCACACCGATGTTTCGGGGATACATAAAGGAAACGCATGATACCGACCATTATTCCGATAGATCATGGAGGAATTATTGTTCTAAACACCATTATTGTGGTGGCGTGGCTTATTTTTTCATTCCTATTTTGGCGTGGACTCCGGCACTTCGCGGTGGAGGAGGACCGGATTTTTGATCTGACATTTTATAGTACCCTCGCCGCATTTATTACGGCTCGTATAGGGTTTGTGTTTATGCATTGGGAGCTTTTTGCGGGTAAGTCCTGGCTCCTCATTGCGGCCTTGTGGGTTTCTCCGGGATTGTCATGGCTTACGGGGCTCGTGGGAGGACTTGCGGTGCTCACGGTGCTGAGCCGTCAATACAAAGTCCGGCTTGGATTAGTGTTGGATACATTAGTTACCGCATTGCCACTGCCGATTATTCTTGTGCTTGCCGGTTCACTGCTTACTGGATCGGAAGTCGGCACAATTACCACACTGCCTTGGGGGCTGCGGATAGGGAGTGATACTACGGTGCGGCATCCGGTTCAGTTGTATGAAATGATTTCGCTTATTCTGATTTCCCTTATTATGATGAAGTTAAACAGCGTGTCGCTCAAGCGGAAATGGCCGTACGGGATAGTAGGTGTTTGGTTTATCCTGTTGTACGCAGTGAGCGGGTTCCTGCTTGAATTTGTGAAAGATGCTCGTGTATACTGGAAGACATTAAGCGCCAATCAATGGATTTTGATTGGCATTTTTGCTGAATGCGTTGGTGTATTATATGTGCGGGGTGGTGGACGGGAACGTTTGCGCCCTATTGTACAAAAGACCATAAATTTTTTTACAGAGAAAGGAAAGAAATTACATGAATCAGTTTCCCGCAGAAACACTCAGTGAAATCAAGGCGCATCTTCTCGATGAGCAAACACGGTTAGCTACCCGTATAGAGGAACTTTCTGGTCAGGATCCGTTTAGTGATCCGGGCAGAACTGTAGACAACGCCGCGAGCGATGCTGAAGCCAGTGAAGAAAGTAATCATGACCGGGTATCGGCGCTCGTTGATGAACTCAAAAAACAAGCAGAAGATGTCGCGCTTGCCTTGCGGAAAATCGACGACGGCACCTACGGTTTCTGTACCGAGTGCGGCTCCATGATAGACACAGACAGGTTGGCAATCCATCCGACTGCAACCATGTGTCTGCAGTGTGAGATGAAGAAGGCGAGTGCAGGGAAAAAGTGAACATACCCATTCTTTACGAGGATAATTTTCTTCTAGTAATCAACAAACCCCCTGGGGTAGTGGTGAACAACGCCGAATCCGTCAAGGGTGAGACCGTGCAAGATTGGGCAGCTGCCAGGATAGATGCCACACAAAGCGAAACCCCGAGTGAAGACGAGAAGGCGTTTTATGAACGGGCGGGTATCGTGCACCGCATAGATAAAGAAACTTCCGGATGTTTATTGATCGCCAAAACAATTCCTGTTTTTGTGGAGTTGCAGCGTCAATTCAAAGAACGGGAAGTGAAAAAAACATATCTCGCTATCGTTCATGGAAAATTAGTTCCCGAAGAAGGGGAGATCAGGGCGCCGGTCGGCAGATTACCGTGGAACCGTGAACGGTTCGGCATCGTGCCGGGTGGCAAAGAGGCGGTGACGAAGTATAAGGTGATACGTACAGGAAATTCACATAAAACTGACATTTCATTGGTTGAATTATATCCGGAGACCGGACGTACCCATCAGATACGGGTGCATGTGAAATACATCAATCATCCGATTGTCGGCGACTGGCAATATGCCGGCCGTAAAACCGCGAGGAACGACCGCGTTTGGGCGCCACGGGTGATGCTGCACGCCTGGAAGGTGGAGTTTGCTCATCCGGATTTTGCCGGACACAACCTCGCGGCAACGCCCCCGGCGCAGCCTGCGGCGGGCAGGCTTGCAATTGAAGCTCCGGTGCCGGATGATATGAACAGTATCATCTGATCCAAAAATGGAGCATTCATTATCCCTCATAACCACATTTCTGTTACTCCTTGCCGCGGCTCTTGGGGGAGGTGCTATCGCGGTTCGGTTGCGGCTTCCCTCGATTGTGGGGTATATAGCAGGCGGCATATTGGTGGGTAACGTATTTCCGCAGGGGTTTGACCACCGCCTTATTACGATGATTGCGGAAGCGGGTGTGACGCTGCTTTTGTTTACACTCGGCGTGGAATTTTCGTTCCATCGGCTCAAGCGGATTCTGCATGTGGTTGCTTGGCCTGCCATCGGGCAGATAGTAACGACACTTTTTATCGTCATGCTGGCGCTAATCGCGCTCAAGACGCCGTTTATCCCGGCGCTGTTCCTCGCGAGTGCCGCAGCGCTTTCTTCTACCGCCATTGTGGTAAAGCTGTTGTCTGAGCGCGGGGAATTGGATTCGGTACCCGGGGAGCTATCGACCGGATGGTTAGTCGTGCAGGATTTGGCGGTGGTTCCAATACTTATATTGCTTTCCGCGCTTTCTTCCGTTGCAAACGGTGAAGGAACGGTTATTTCTGTGTTAGGCACGATCGCGTTTGCTATGCTCAAAGCGAGCGTGTTGATCCTTGTGGTGCTGTACCTAGGCAGCCGGGGTGTGCCGAAACTCCTTGGTGCAGTTGCGGGGTTTAAAAATCGGGAGTTATTTCTCCTGACGACTATAGGTATTGTGTTTTTGGTCGGGCTCTTGACGTACGCGGTGGGACTTTCAGTATCCCTCGGGGCGTTTATAGCGGGGCTGCTGGTTGCGGAAACAAGCCAGAATCACGCGGTGTTTGCAGAGATACGGCCATTACGGGATTTGTTTGCGGTGGTATTTTTTGTGTCGTTGGGTATGGCACTGCCGGTTTCTGCCCTGGTATCGTCGCTTCCGGTGATCATTGTCATGACGATCGCGGTAATTTTGGTTAAAGGCGGGAGTATTTATACATTACTTCGGTTTTTGGGGTATCACCGTAAGACAGCGTTTTTGGTAGGTATTTATCTCACCCAGGTCAGTGAGTTCGGCTTTATCATCGCCGGTATGGGGATAGCGCTCGGTGCGCTTTCCGAAGCGCAGTCATCACTGCTTGTTGCCGTCACATTTATCACAATACTTATTTCCAGTCCGCTTATCAGTAATGGGCATAAAGCATATTATTTTGTGCATAATTTTCTTAAAAAAATCCCTAAAACGTTCCGGGATAAAGAGGAAGAAGTGCCACGGGACACAGGATATCCGATACAGGATCACGTGGTGATTTGCGGTTATGGCAGGGTGGGAAAGTATATCGGCCGCGCGTTGCAGATGAGCAACGTGCCGTTTTTGGTGGTGGATTACAACCAGCATACGCTCGCAGGCCTCCGTGGTTCAGGGATCCAGACTATATACGGAGACCCTGCTGATAAAGATGTGTTAGATTACGCGCAGGTAGACCTTGCGAAATCAATTATTATCGCAATTCCTGACAGACATACCCAGGAGATGGTCATAGGAAACGCATTATCGTTAAACCGCCGGATAAAAATTATTTGTAGAACGCACCATGAAGAAGACCAGCGGCACCTGAAATCGCTTGGTGTGCAGACGGTGATCCAGCCCGAATTTGAAGCAGCGCTTACGATTGTCAACAAACTGCTAAATGACTTTGGCGTTCCTCCGGAGGAAATGGCGGGAAAAATGAGCAGGCTCAAGATAGAGCACGGGATTGGATAAACCGTATGGTACAATCCAAGGATGGCATTTAGCTTCATTGTACGCAAACAAGACAAGAAAACCCTTGCGCGGTTAGGAGTGATAACGACGCCGCACGGCACCATTGAAACTCCCGCGTTTGTGCCCGTAGGAACCCAGGCGAGCGTAAAGTCCTTAAGCCCCGATGAATTGGATACCTTAGGTGTCCGTTTATTTTTTGTAAATACCTATCACGCGTATCTGCGGCCGGGTCTTTCGGTGATGAATAAATTCGGCGGGCTGCACAAGTTTATGGGCTGGCCCGGTCCGATTATTACGGACAGTGGGGGATTTCAGGTGTTTTCATTAGCCCGTCCGAAGTATACGCCGCAGGATCGTGGTGAAGACCGGCCGTCGCTCGTCAAAATCAGTGAAGATGGTGTGGAATTCCGTTCACACTGGGATGGCAGTATACATATGTTTACCGCTGAGTCGTCCATGCGATGGCAATGGGAATTGGGAAGCGATATTCATATCGCGTTTGATGATTGTACGTCGTATCCGGCAACGCATGCACAGGCGCAAAAATCTATGGAACGAACCCACCGGTGGGCACTCCGTAGCGTGTTGGAACATAAACGGTTAGGGAAAGCATATACAAAGCGTAACAAGCCGTATCAGGCACTGTATGGGGTCATACAAGGCAGTGTATATGAGGACTTGCGGGTTGCATCAGCGATGTTTGTCCGCGGGTTGGATGTCGATGGTATCGCCATAGGCGGCGTGTCGGTGGGTGAAACAAAAACCGAAATGCGCGATGTGTTGTCGTGGGTGTCGCCGTATTTGCCAGCAGATAAGCCACGGCATTTGTTGGGGGTGGGCGAGATTGATGACATATTTACGCTTATTGAACACGGTATGGATACGTTTGACTGCGTGCAACCAACCAGATTGGCGCGGATGGGCAGGTTATACGTCACAAAAGGAAAGACGCATGAGATCGATATCACTAAAAAAACATGGGAAAAAGACACGAAACCGATTGAGCCTGGCTGCACGTGTTACACCTGTGTTCATTTTTCCCGGAGTTATCTGCATCACTTGTTCCGGGTGCGGGAACTTTTGGCGTATCGTCTCGCCACTATCCATAACATACATTTTATAAACACGCTCGTTTTGGATATCCGGAAAGCGATCAAAAACGGTGTATTTCTTGAAATGAAACATGCTTGGCTTTACAATAAATAGATACACGTAAAGGAGGTATATTTATATGGGTAATTTTGGCGGATTTTATAAGGGGGATAAAAAGAAAGCGAAGAAAAAGGATTTAGAAAAGAAGGCGCAAAAACAGCTGTCCGGTGGGTCATGGCAGCTTCCTCAAGTGGAGATAATTAAAAAAGGGAAAAAAGAGTGGTAAGTGAGTATTCGTACCTGCCATGAGAAGTCATACTGCCGTACATACCAGGCGTGCTCACCGCGCGGTACCCACAGTTGTGGGTATTGGGATAGCAGTTATCCTGGCAATAAGCATATTTATTTTTTTCCGTCTGCTGGTCGCCCCTTTTCCTTATAGGCAATCACTGGTTATCGCGGGAAGTCCAACACACATTCTCTCGATTAATGCCGCAAAAAACAGCATTATACTTATCGACGTACCGGAAGATACGGTCATTTCCGCGACACAAGGGTACGGTGATTATCCTATCCGGTCGCTTATCACCCTTGATGATATAGATAATCACCACGGGAAGTTAATAACGTCTAGTATCAGTGACGCGTTTGGTATACCGATAACATGGTATGTACAGCCCGGCGAGCTAGGTAATGGTGACGGTAATGTTGATTTAGTGCGGCGTATTTTTTCATTTGGCAATCTTTTTAAGGTGCTGCAGGGAAGTATGGATACCTCTATGCCGTTTACCACATGGATAAATCTCGTATGGGCGCTACGGTTTATCCCGGCGGATGGAGTAGAGACTATCGATATCCGTCAGGCAATTATTCATGTGGAATCTCCGGACGGCAGTTCGGTCGCGACGCTTGACGAAAGTAGAGTGGATTATATGCTGCAAAATTCACTGTTTGATACTGGGATGCGCGCGGAGGGGATTACTGCCGCAATTTACAACACGACGCAGGTGCCAACCGTTGGGCTCCGGGCGTCACGCCAGGCATCACGGATGGGTGTGCAGATGGTGTTTGTCGGAAACGCCGAGCCATTAGTGCCGGAGTGTCAGATAAACGGATCGCGTGAAGCATTGCGGAGCAAAACTGCTGAGTATCTTGCTAATTATTTTGACTGTAAAAAGGAAGAAGGTGCGGGTGATATCGGACGGGGAACTGGTGCCGATCTTGTTGTATTACTCGGTGAAAAATACGCGGCGCAGTACAAGTGAACGAAGTTGAGTCGTACGGGTATACTTATTCTTCATTTTCCACTTCTTTGTCGTCAAGTTCCGTTGGCGATCCGTCGTCTTCACGCTCACTACGGGTGAATGGTACATAGAGTGCGGTCGTAGAAAATGACGGCTGATTGGCAAAGCGTTTGCCGCGGCTCATTTCGCGGATAAATAATGTTAGGGTGTTTTTTCCCACAGACTTGACCAGTGCCTGATACGTGTTGCCGACTGCCAAAAATTTAATAAGACGGAATGACAAATCATCGGGGAGTGCCGCAAGATAGGTGTTTGCCGAGTTCCGTGCTTCAACGACGTGGTTTCTTGCTTTGAGTTCAACTTCTTCTCCCGGCGAAACGGTCGCGAGTACTGCCATTGGCGCAGCATTTACACACTCAACTATTTTTGTTTTACCGGGTTCTTCGAGGAAGGACAGGGGAGCGAGGTGTGTCTTATTCACTTTTATGAGATCTTTTTGCCGGACGCTTCCTAATTTTTTGATATTTTTGATGGCAATCTGATTGTATTCGTCAATTTTTATAACGCGCTGAAATGTTTTTTTGGCGAGGGTCAATTGGCCGCTCTGGAGATATGCAAAACCAAGTCGGTTCAGGAGGCTGATGTTGTTTTTGTCTGTTTTAAGAAGTGCTGTATTTATCCGAATTGCCTCTTTCCAATCTTGGGCAAGTGCGGCATTAATAGCCGCTTGATCAGAAACAATTACATTGTTCATGGTGATGAAGCGTACCAGAGTTTCTTGAGAAAAGTCAATACAGAAGATACAATACTGTACTGGTATGAGCGGACATTCGAAGTGGAGTAAAGTAAAACATCAGAAGGCGACAACAGATGCAGTCAAAAGCCGTGAATTTACCCGTGCCTCCCGGGGAATTACCGTTGCGGTACGTGAAGGCGGCGGACTTACGGACCCTGATAAAAATTTCCGTCTCAGGCTGGCAATTGAACTCGCGAAGCAGGTGAATATGCCCAAGGATAATATCGAGCGGGCTATCGCTAAAGGCGGGGGAGGAGGGGCCACTGCTTATGAAAATCTTCTGTATGAAGGGTATGGACCGGGGGGAGTTGCGTACCTTGTCGAAGCCGCTACCGACAATCATCAGCGTACCGCGGCAGAAGTGAAGCACACCTTTGATCACGCCGGCGGATCACTCGCGACCCCCGGTGCGGTAAGTTTCCAGTTTCAGAAAAACGGTGTATTGCTGGTGACAAAATCAGGAATTCTTTTTGATGCCATACTTGACCGTGCCATTGGCGCCGGAGCAGATGATGTGATTGAGCGTGATGACGTGTATGAAGTGTATACAAAACATACTGACTTATTTTCAGTAAAACAAGCCTTCGAGTCGTCGTCATTTATTGTTGAACACGCGTCGATTGTTATGCGTCCCTTAAATTCCGTACGCCCTGTACAAGACGTGCGTCTCAAAAATGAAGCACTTATTTCTGCGTTAGAGTCGCTAGATGATGTGCAAAACGTATATACTACAATGGAGTAGTAAAAAACTGCGGTCATCGTTTTTATATCACGAGGGAAGCGTACCATATGATAAAAAATATTATTGAGCGTATCGCAAAGCGTTTTAAGCGTTGGGATAGGACACAACCGTTTTCTAAGCGCCAGCAGTTTGTCATCATAACCGGCTTATTAACCGCGGTGCTTATGACAACACAATTGGTGTCGTTGGATTTCCGGTATCCGATGGTTGCCGTACTCGCCCTGTTAAGTTATCTGTTATGCGCGTTTGCGCTGCGGGAAGATTTGAAAGGACATGAGTGGGCGACACTGCTTATTTTGCCGTCATTTTTTACGGCAGCTGTCGCAGTGTTTTATTTCCTTTTGCCGACGCGCTGGCTTACCCGGCTGCCGATTGCCGCGCTGTACGCCGTCGGTATGTACGCGTTACTCCTCACCGAAAATATTTATAATGTCGCGGTCGCACGAACCATAGCATTGCTTCGTGCCGCTCACTCTGTCGGATTTTTATTAACACTCGCGACCTATTTCCTGTTATTGCAGACAATCCTCGCGTACCGTTTCCCCGGGGTCATTAACGCGCTGCTCGTGGGCTTGGTCACGTATCCTTTAACGTTGCAGATTTTGTGGGCAACAAATTTGGAACCATACATAGGCAAGCCAGTGAAGGACTTAACGCTCGTTATAACGGTTGTTTGTGTAGAATTAGCCTGGATATTCGCACTTTGGCCTGTCAGAACAACACTTTTGGCACTTTTTCTGACGACGGTCTTTTACGGGCTGGTTGGTATGGGTCAGCAGTACCTTTCGGACCGCCTTTATAAACGAACAGTTTGGGAATTTTTTGGTGTTGTCGCGATTGTTTTTGCAATATTACTCTTAACGGTGAATTGGCGCGCGGCTATTTAGGCACGGAACGCGGGGAGTGGGAGAGTGATATAGTCTGATATAGTTGATATAGTTTGATACGGGTAGGGAAAACTATAGGACACAATGTGGATAAATATTTTCACGGCGTCAGATTGTTATTTTCACAACCCTCTGTTTGAAGCTAAATCAGCTTCAGTGCGTCTGTAAAACTATAGGGTAGAGCGCGGTGCTTCCTCCTTCGCTGTTGGTTAGCCTCACTTCCTTTCGCTCCCTTGAGTACACAAAGTGTGCGATAAAGTATTGAATTGGATTGTTGTGATGCTCTAAATAGCGTTACCATTGATAGCAGAGAGTGATAGAATGTAGCCTCAAAATTACTACTTTAGCGTATTAGGACAGTCTAAATAAAACCGAAAGAAAATGGTCGTTGGCAGACACACACAAGCAATGCTAAACACGTGTAGAGAACACTGCGCGCTTGGGTTTTTTGAGGCAAGAAATATGAACTTGGAGCGTACTATCGCTCTATTTCTGTTCCTGTGTTATCTACTGTTTTGTTATTCGTTAGCCTTGAAAATTACTAAACAGAGCGTATTAATGCGCTAAACTGACACTTATAGAGAATGGTTGTTTGTGTAGAGAAGAGAAACTAGCATCAAAACTACTCACATGGCGCATATAAACGCGCTAAATTGCGACATCTCGGACAATGCTCATGTTTCCGGAGTAGGGTTCTGTAGCCTCAAATATTGCCAAATAGCGCGTATTAATGCGCTAAACTAAGAGCATCATAAAAAACCCGAATGACATATATTACACTCACAGTATTGATCACATTGAACACAAAAACAGTACGCACGCGATAGCCTCGAGAGAGAACAGCATTTGTGCGCAGTGCACGAGGGATACATCACATGCTTCTCCCTTTGCTCAACGCCCATATTTTGCCGGTACCGCTTAACGCCTCAGATATACCCGGGGGCGGGAAAATGGTATAAGTCGCACAATAATACTTTTACGACGTATGGAGATGAGGTGCGCCTGAATTGCTGGTATTTGCGTTTCCCATGATCCGTCATATTTGTGTATTACATAAGCATGATTGTTGTTGTGTTGTAACGTATTCCTATTCCCGTTTCTCACCCGGCATTGTTCGCCCAGGGTTTGTTGCTTTTACCATTACTGGCTTTTGTGATTTTTAGAATTTTCCCGTCCGAACAACCCAAATTGTTTTGTGCCCGTTTTATGAGACGATCAACTGTATGGCTTTTAATAATCAGGGGCCTTGTAGGTCATTACAGGGGCTTAAAATTGAGGCTAATTCCCGGTAAATCGGTATGTTCCTAACATACGGGTTTTAGAGGGGTGCGCGCCTGCATTTGTCTCCACCAACGACACGGTATCGATAACCCCGGCGCCGATATGGATGTCTCTGAAGGTTTGTAGTTTCTCAATAAATTCCGGCGATGGTTTATGTGTGTACCGGCATATTGTGGTATTTGCAAATACCATCGTTTCGGAAAAATATTTTTTGTCATCAGGGATGCCATGGTTGATGAAATCATGGCGTACACGCCGGATAAACCGGTTATATGCAGGTGTTACCAGGACGATGACGGAAATACTCGTCGGCAACGCCATAACGCCGTGCCATATAAACGGAAATGGGCGTTCTGACGGGATAAGTTTAGTGAGGAGTGCACGGGATGTTTCAATATCTTTTTTGCTATATGTTGGCGGACTATGGATGATCCGGATGCTATGAAACGTCACATGCAACGATTCTAATGGATAATAATACTGGTGAGGATCAAGTTGTTGTAGCGGTCCGATAAGCTTGTCGTATATGGACGCCGCAATAGGTTCCGGTATGAACGCATTGAGGCTCAGGCATAGCTGATCGTCCGTAGCATAATCGGTTTGCATAGGCACGATCGTTGAGACACGGGAATCAGCTGCGAGCATTGTTTCCATTTGGCGCATCAGAGCAAGCTGTTTCTTCTGAAACGGGGTCATAGGGATATTCTAGCATATTGACAAAGGTTAATGATGTCGCACATCATGGATTGTAACGACGTATGCAAAACGTTCGCACAATCCGTCGTTATTGTTATGACGTCTTTCATAAGATGTGCGTAAAATAACTCTTGTAGAGACGTCTTTAGCGAAAAACATGGATTTAGAACAACTTATCAAAGATTTTTTGGAATACCTTGAAATTGAGCGAAATGTTTCGCAATTGACGATACGGAATTACCGGCACTATTTATCACGATTTGTGCACTTTTTGACCCGTCCTACCGACCCTGCCTCCCCTCCCCCATCCGTGAAAACTGCTCCCGTGAAAATTACGGATATTACCGCAGAACGTATCCGGCAATACCGCTTGTATCTGTCGCGGTTTACCGATGAAAAAGGTATGAGCCTCAAACGGGTGACCCAAAATTACCATCTCATTGCACTCCGGAGCTTTCTCAAATACGCGACAAAACGGGATATCCCCACCATTTCTCCGGACAAGATTGATTTGCCCAAAGCAGAAAGCCGGTCGATTAAATTTTTGGAGCACAACGATGTGGAGCGGCTCCTCAACATGCCGGACATGAACACAAAGGAAGGAACGAGAGATAAAGCCATACTAGAGGTGTTGTTTTCGACCGGGCTCCGGGTGTCGGAGCTGGTGAGCCTCAATCGTGATCAAATAAACCTCGATAGACGCGAGTTTAGTGTCGTCGGAAAAGGCCGAAGAACCCGGATTGTGTTTTTGTCCGAACGCGCTGCCGATTGGCTTCGGCGGTATCTTGCCACCCGCGAGGATGACATGCGGCCGGTGTTTATCCGCTACAGTGGTAAAACGCCGGACGAACATGACACCACCGGCGCTTCGATCAGGCTGACCGCGCGCTCGGTGCAGCGGGGGGTGGAAAAGTACGTCAAAAAAGCGAAGCTGATGGTGAAGATTACGCCGCATGGACTGCGGCATAGTTTTGCCACTGATCTATTGGGGAACGGCGCTGATTTACGTGCTATCCAGGAATTGTTGGGACACAAAAATGTCTCCACGACACAGATTTATACGCACGTCACCAACCCGCAGCTCAAACAAATACATGACAAGTTCCATAGCAAATAGTATCACATGACTCCATCCCATTACGTACAGCAACAACTTGACATGCTTTCTGCCCCGTTGCCTGTGCCGGTTATTGAGTCGGGTATCGAAGAAAAGATATATACTCTGTTGTTGTCCAAAAAATTCCGGAAGTATGCCGTGAACCCCGAATATGTGGAGCATATCCGTTCGGCAATAGCGCTGAATGTTTCCCGGGGCTTGCCTATCAAGCTGACGCTTGTTTTTGGCGGGTACAAGCTATGGCGGTTACCGGAGGCTCCGGAGCCGGACTGGGCGGAAGTTTTTAGCCTCATATACTACACCAACTGGTTGCGTCCCATCGCCGCGATATACAAACCGGGGGTTATTATGGATTTTTATTCCGATGACGTGATTTTGGAATATATGGATAATATTCCTAAAAGCGAGACCGAGCAGTATATTGCTGGTTTTCGAAACGTGCTCGAATTCATGAAATCATATATTCCCAACAATATATCATTTACTCTCAATCGTGTCGGTGATCAGTACAGAAGTTATAAGGATTTTATTATTGAATTGGAGCAATCAATTGAAGATGTCAAAAAAACATTCGGCGGTTTGCCCACACTTACGCCGGAACAGGCAAAGCTGGTTGAACTCAACGTGCGGGTGAAGCCCGGGCAGACCGATGACCCGAAATGGAAAGAAAAAGTTTTTCTGATCCATGAGGGGTACGCGCGTGTTTCAAAACGGCGGCCGTATTACCGGTGCCCGGACAAAATATTTGTTATTACCCGGCCACTTAAGGACTCTATTGCTGTCGGCACCACCAAAACGTCAGTTGTCAAATTTTGGATAGGTGTAGGAGTATTAAAAAAGCAGGGTGACAGTTTCGTGCCGCACGTATATTCACCCAAACAGTTGTCGGAAGGAAATTTTTCTATCGAAAACATACACGTGGACGGTTTGACCGGTAAAAATTATACATCGATGAGAGTATTTAGCTAAGGAGGGTTAGATTATGCGCATATCAGTGTTATACAACAAGCCCGCCGCACGGTTTGCTAAAAAGACCACGCATCTTGTCGCAGAAGAAGATACCGAGGAGTCAGCGATAGAAGTCGCTGAGGCACTGCAGCATAAAGGAGCCGTCACCACTCTTGTGCCGATTACCGAACGCGATATAAAAAAGGTAATCATGGGATTACCCGACGATGTAGTGTTCAATCTGATTGAATGGACGGGTGTGGATACGCCGTATGCGGTAAAAGCATATGAGTACATACATGCGCGTAAGCTGGTATATACGGGAGCCGCGCTCGATACCTATTTATTATCCTGTGATAAGTCCGTCATGAAAAAACGGCTGGATGAACAAGGGCTTCCGACGGCTAGATGGCAGCTGTTTCATACGGGAAATGAACCGGTGCGCCAGGATTTCCGTTACCCCCTCATTGTAAAAGTAAGCAGCGAACACTCCAGCGTGGGGCTTTCGAAGGAAGCTATTGTGAAGGACGAAAAGAATCTTGCCGCCATTGTAAAAAAACGGCTCGCAGAATATAAGCAGCCCGTGTACGCGGAAGAATTTTTAACCGGCCGTGAGTTCCAGGTAACGCTTCTAGAAACGGCTACTGGGCTTACCATGTTGCCTGTTTCAGAAGTGCGGTATACCAAAACAACCGATGTTCCATTTTTGACATACGAAAGCCGGTGGGACGCCACCCACGCCGATTATGATAATTCCGCGGTGCTGCTTGCTAAACTGACACCGGAGCTGCAGAAAAAAATAGAAGACATGAGTAAGCGCGCGTTTACGACATTTGGGTACCGTGATTACGCGAGATTTGATGTCCGTTGTCAGGGCGATGAACCGATGTTTTTGGAAATAAATTCAAATCCGGGGTTAAGTGATGACCCTGAATACGGGATGACTGTTTCCTACAAAGCTGCCGGCATGACATTTGCTGATTTCGTGTGGGCAATAGTGCAGTCAACTATTCGAAGGAATAGTGCATAGTTACAAAATAATAATTTGTCGCATGGGTGTGGGCAGTGAGTGAACCCCTTGCGACACCTATTAGGGAAAATCGTTGGGAAAAAACCGTAAGGTTTTGTCCCAGAGTTTAGGGTATAAACACTCTGGCAGTTTCGGTGCGGAAGTACGGCAGCGATTCCGGATCTCGGGCGACCACCATCATGAGCTGCGGCTGCCACTTCCTGATAAGCCGGAATTTTTTACCGTTTTTTTTGAGTTTTTTCCTTTTGTAGTCAAAGTCCCACCAGCGTGAGCGGAAGTCTGCCCAGTCGTATGATTTCCGTTTTCCGGTAGCGCTATCAAGTAGTACCACCCGTGATTTGCTGGCAAGGTATGAAGCAACCATCGCCCAATGACCGGATTCTTCCTGTGGCCGGTATTTATCATCCAGATCGTACAGATACGAAACAATCACGGCGCGTTGTTCTTTCGGGCGGTATTTTAATGCACTCTGTAAGTGATGCAACGTCGCGTACTCCATAACCATGACGGACAGTCCAAGTTTGTTGGCGGCCTCGATCATGTGCTTGGTGGATGTGCCGTTTCTTCCGGTTTTACACAGCGAAATCAACCGCTTCATGGAAACTTTTTTTCCTACGACTTCAAGCGCGTGTTTGAGCGACGTCGGACCACAGGTGATATCATCCGGCTGCTGAATTGGTTTTATATGTGTTCTTCCCATAACAAAACTCCGCGATAAACGTCAAATGGGGCGTTGGAATAACCATTTTACCTTTTGAAGGAATGACCGGCAAGACCTATAGCGACGCCCGTTGTCATGCCGGAAGTGGCTTGTCCGTGGCTAATTAGCCTCAGAATTACTGGATTTCGTAGCTAAGCGTGACGTTTACAGTGACCTCGGAGGATCCCGGTTCTACCTGGGTAGGCACACCGCTTGCCGCCATTGAAAGCTTCTCGTCGGCATCATACATGATCGGCCGGGGGCCTGCTCCGCCGCCTTCACTGTAGTTTATTACCCTTCCGAGTTTGAAACCGGCTGCTTTGGCCGCGGCATCTGCTTTGGATTTTGCATCAGCTACCGCTGCTTCACGCGCCTGATTTTCCGCTTTTGTTTTGTCGTCGACATCAAATGAAACGCCACCGACTTGGTTAGCACCTTGTGCTGTTGCCGCGTCGATGACCGCGTTCGCGTTATCTATTTTTCTCACTTTGATCGTGAGATTTGAATTCGCCTGGTAGCCCGTGATGCGTTGGTTGTCTGATGAGTAGTCATAGGTTGGCGAAATATTGTAATAGCTGGTTTTTATATCCTTGGCATCCACGCCCAGCTTTTTTATCGCTTCACTCATCGCGTTTATTTTGGCGTTTAAGTCCTGTTGTACACGGGTGACGGTAGGCCCTTGGGATGTTACCCCTACCTGCACAAGAGCAATATCGGGTACAATCGTCACTTTTCCTTCACCGGAAACCGTAAACGTGTCTGTTTTTTGGGTAACGACACTGTGTAGGGAAAACGGTATTGGTCCGGCCAGTTTTGTATAGGCAAAGAGCAAAACGAAAAAAAGTACCACGGCTCCGGCTATGTCTTTCATATATAGATCCTCCTTATTTCATCTTACAAGCTTTTATAAGATTTTGCATGAGACAAGCGACATTGACGGGGCCTACGCCGCCGGGTGTGGGGGTATACCAGCCCGCCACATCAGAAATATCAGCCTCTTCATAGTCTCCCCGCAGTTTTCCTTCACTATCACGCCAGAGACCAACGCTTATGAGAATTGCCCCCGGTTTCACCGACTCACGGGCTACTATGCGTTCACGCCCGACACACGAAATCACGATGTCTGCTTTTTTAATGTGTGTTTCGGGATCCGGGGTTTGGGAATGAATTTGCGTCACTTTTGTTCCACGCTTCTGTAGGAAGTGGAAGATTGGTGTACCTGCGGTTTGCCCCCTGCCGATAACGACAATATGTTTATCTTTGAGCCAACCGGTAAATTCTTTGTGATGTTGTGGCGTCGTATCGTTAACAGGGAGTTGTGCGGTGTAAATAGTGCGAAGTATCTCCCCTACCGCCATCGCTACCGGTACCTCAAACGGGGATCCGGGTAAAAATCCATCGACGTCTTTGGAAGGCAAAACATCATCCAGTGTGTCATTGACCACACCTACTTCCTTTGGGATAGGCCGCTGGACAATGAGCCCATGCACGGCAGTATCTTTATTGTATTTGGTGATAAGGTTGTAAAGGCCTCCGGCAGTCAGCGCCGGCGGCTGATGATCAAATAGAACACGCGCGCCGATTGTTTCTGCGGCTTTTTGTTTTTGTTTGATATAGGCCAGCGATGCAGGATCATCCCCTATCAAGATAACGGCAAGCGTCGGGGTGATGCCCTTTTTTTGTAACGCACCAACATCGGCTTTTAATATATCGAGTAACGATTGTGCAAGTAATTTACCGTCTACTATCATACGTATACACCAGTATAGCAAAATTCATATTTGACAATAGGGACTATTTCACCGCATGATAAATAAAGAGGAGTTATTACATTTATGGAACACAAACCGTTAAGTGTCGCGATTATTATAAGCAGCGTGCTCTTGGTGTCTCTGGTAGCGGTAGGCAGTCTTTTCCTTCCTTCGTGGGGCAGGATACACGTCGCACCTACCCAAACGGTGACGGTGGTGGGTGAAGCAAAATCACAAGAAAAAAGCCAAATCGCTGTTTTTTCGGCCGGGGTCAATGCGTTTAGCGATGATAAAACAGTCGCGGTTAATGACGTCAATAAAAAAGTTGAAGCTATTATTCAGGCGGTAAAGGTATTCGGTGTCACTGAGGAAGATATCAAGACACAGAGCCTGAATATTTATCAGAACCAGGATCAGTATTACGAAGACGGCCGGCAAAAATACCGGCCCGGACAATGGAATGTCAGTAACACGGTTGAAATAACGCTACGGAATGTTGACCAGGCATCGGCGCTTGCGGGGGTACTTACCAATACCGGAGCCAACAATGTGTACGGTCCCAACTTCACGTTTGACGATACGAGTGAGCAAGCAACAGCGCTTCTGGACGCGGCATTTAACAACGCGAAAGTGAAAGCGGAAAAGGTGGCACAATCTACAGGCCAAAAATTAGGGAAAGTGGTCAGTGTCACTGAGGCTGGAGCATCACAACAACCTGTTCCCTTTTATGGCCGGATGGAGGGCGGCGGTGGTGGCGGTGGAGCGGTGGAGCCAGGAAGTGGAACGGTGAGTAAGGCGGTCACCGTGACGTTTGAGCTCCGTTAACTGTTCCTTTTTGGGTCGTTATCGGCAGGGAGAGCGACGGTTATTTCAGTTATAGGTTTTGGTATCAAAACGCGTCCGTAGTACCGCAGCGTTTGCCAGGTCGATCCGCTCCATAATCCCAGCGTGTTAGCGATATTTTCACTGCGGGTTTTTTGGTGTAATTCCTGCTCTCTACCGGTAAGCCGCAGCGACATGCGCATAGATGCACAAAAGCCAAAGCGGCTGCGGGTACGCTCGATTGTATAGGCATCACGCCATCCTCTTTGGAACGCTTCCTTCATAGTTTTCATGTTATAACTCAATAACTTCCCGCACGTTTGATAATCTTGTCCGTAACGCGGTCAGGAGTTCATCATAGTCTTTGTGTGGTCCAAACGAACCGGTGTATGGCGGTATAACAGTCCGCCGTGGGGCTTCTGAAGTACACATCGCTTGCCAACCTGCCCTGGTGCGCGTTACTTCTATACGGACGGGATATTTTTGGGCCCCGTGAATAAAAAGTCCGGAAAGATATAAAGGTTTTTCTACCGAGTGAGGCATGATTGATCCATGATGGTTGCAGGCAGTTGCCCCATCACGCCCTGAGGAGGTGTACTCGAGTATTTATCATAGAGTTGCTTCGGCAGCGGATACTCACTGCACATTCCTGTGCCTGCCTCCGTGGTTATACAAAATCCTAAACACCGCTGGCTTGTGCCGTTACACATGGTGCCCGCGTCAGCAAATTGTTGTACACACGCGTAGTTTGTGCCGTTACACCAGCTCAGAAATTCTTTTCCGTCTTTTTCGCATTGGGTTTTTGCCACCTGACGGTTAAATGAGGTAGCGATGAGCGTATAGGTCATCTGCGCGTAACTCGATATAAGCGCGAGCGCAATCAGCACTGGTTGAAGAAATGATTCCATAATGCGGCTCTATTGTATCATCTCTGTTGATTTCAATACGCCTTCCGTCTTATGTGATACGGTAATTTTCACCCTTCCTTGGTATTTTCCTCCGTATACATTCCGGGAGTAGGTACTGTGCGGTAATGATGGTACCCTGAACTTCTACAACGCCGCCGGCGCGGAATGACGGAAATTGGTTCCATTGTAACTGGAGTGAGGTCATGTTTCTATTTTGTGTATTTGTGCGTTCGAGGACAAATTCTGTTTGCTCGGTAAGTGTCTCATCTGCTTGCCCGCCAAGCAGCGGACATTTGTGTTTGTCACATCCGATCATCACACTCGACATTCCTGCTTGAAACTGTATGGGGGCACAGCGCATGCCGTTTACCCGGGGGATGCTTTTTGCTGTTTTGCGGTAGAAATCGATGAGTAAATGCCGACCTTCACAAGCCAAGCCAGGTTTCCACTCAGGATCAGCCATAAGATTACTTGGTAAGGCAGGTGGCCGCAGCGATCGTATCATTCTTATCCGTAAAGCGCATAAGTATGACACCACTTGTGGCACGGGACAGCTGCGGAATAGACTTCATCGGCAGTTTCACGACTTGTCCTTTGGTGGAAGTAAGGATAACCTCTTCGCTTCCTTCGGGAACCATTTGTGAAAGCACTACTTTGCCTGTTTTCGGCTTTATCTCCGCGACTTTTACTCCCTGCCCGCCCCGTTTCTGCTTCGGGAAGCCGGTAATGTTCGTTTTTTTGCCGAGGCCCTTTTCCATGAGGGTTAAAAAGTCTGCTTTTTTGTTTTCGCTGCCGATCACCTCCATGGCGACGACATAGTCACCGGGCTTGAGGAGAATACCCCGCACGCCCATGGTGTCACGGCCGGTATGCCGCACTTCAGTTTCCGAAAACCGGATAGTTTTGCCATCATGGGTGACAAGCAACACGTCATCATTACCGCTCGTCAGTTTCGCCCAGATAAGCTCATCACCTGTGTCCAGCTTGATTGATAGCAGGCCGTTGCGTCTGATGTTTTCATACTGGGAAAGTTTTGTTTTCTTTACGACGCCTTTTTTGGTAGCCATGAGAATGTATTCCAAACCTTTCTCTTTTTGTTCTGAGCGTTTCAGTGAGTAAGCCAGCATGGATGTGACTTTTTCGGCACTCTCGATGTTGATGAGGTTCACCACTGCCTGGCCTTTGGACTGCCTGCTTGCTTCGGGAATATCCCATACCCGTACCTGATATACTTTTCCTTTTTCGGTGAAAAAGAGCATATTGTCGTGGGTGTGGGCACTTACCAACCGGTCAATCGCGTCTTCGTCTTTGGTCGTCATCCCGATGACGCCTTTGCCTCCCCGCTCCTGCAGTTTGAATGTGGAGCGCGGTACCCGTTTGATGTAGCCGGTTTCGGTCATGGTGATAATAGTTTCTTCGTTCGGGATAAGTTGTTCGTCAGAAAGTTCGCCTACTTTACTCTTGTAAACACGGGTTTTCCGGTTGTCACCGTATTTTTCTTTGAGTTTAATGAGCTCTTCTTTGATAACCTTGAGGATTTTCTCAGGATGCGCCAAGAGATCATTTAAGTATGCAATTGTTTCCCGGATCATGGCGAGTTCATCTTCGATTTTTTGGCGTTCCAACGCGGCGAGTTTCCGGAGCTGCATATCGAGAATTGCGGTCGCCTGAATTTCGGAAAGTTTAAAGCGTGCCATGAGTTTTGTTTTGGCATCCTCGGCATCTTTTGCTTTTTTGATGATCGCGATTACTTCGTCGATATGGTCAACGGCAATCTTGAGTCCTTCAAGGATGTGTTCCCGGGCTTTTGCTTCCTTGAGTTCGAATTCGCTCCGCCGGTAAATGACATCGTGACGGTGCCGCAGGTATTCTTCCAGAATTTCGCGGAGGGTTAGTGTCCTGGGTGTGCCGTCGACGAGCGCCACGACATTTACCGGGAAGGTGCTCTGCAGTTCAGTAAATTTATACAGATTATTGAGGACTTTGTTTGGTTGCGCGTCGCGTTTAAGTTCGACAACGACCCGGATACCACGGCGGTCAGATTCGTCGCGGAGATCAGAAATGCCGTCAAGTTTTTTGTCTTTGACGAGATCCGCGATTTTGGCGACCAGATTTGCTTTGTTTACCTGGTACGGGAGTTCGGTGATGGCAATCATGCTTTTGCCGTTGCCCATTTCTTCGATTTCTGCCTTACCGCGCATGACGATCTTGCCTTTGCCGGTTGAATAGGCGTTTTTGATTTCGTTGATGTCATAGATGGCTCCGGCAGTCGGGAAATCCGGCCCCTGTACAAATCCCATGAGATCCTCAAGTGTTACATCAAACGTCATGCCGAACCGTTTGCTTTCGCCGACGTCGTTGGTACTGACTGTTCCTTTTTTGTCGATTGTTGATTTGCCGATCATAAAAACGATCGCATCCACGAGTTCGGATAAATTATGCGGCGGGATTTTCGTTGCCATACCTACGGCAATACCCTCACTTCCCATGAGCAACAGATTGGGAAGTTTCGCGGGCAAACATACCGGCTCCTGGATGGAACCGTCAAAATTGGGTAAGAAACTCACTGTTTCTTTTTCGATATCCAGAAGCATTTCGTCAGCGATACTGTCGAGGCGGCACTCCGTATACCGCATGGCGGCTGGCGGATCACCATCTACTGAGCCGAAGTTCCCCTGCCCGTCGACGAGGGTATAGCGCATCGAAAAATCCTGGGCAAGACGTACCAACGCTTCATATACTGACGAGTCGCCGTGCGGGTGGTATTTACCCAGCACTTCTCCGACGACCGTGGCAGACTTTTTGTATTTGGCACTGTGATGCAGACCAGTTTGGTGCATGGCATAGAGGATACGGCGGTGTACCGGTTTTAAACCGTCCCGTACATCAGGTAATGCGCGTGAGACGATGACGCTCATCGCATAGTCCATATAGGACTTTTGCATTTCTGTAACGATATTGCTTTCCTGGATTTTGCCGATATCTGCCATATGATTATTTGTGTGCTATGCCATCCATTATTTCTTTTTGGGCAACCGCTTTCCCTTTCCATTCCTTGAGTTTGACCCATTTGCCTGGCTCAAGTTCTTTGTAGTGTTCGAAAAAGTGTTTAATTTTTGCTTTGGTCGGTTCCGGGATATCCATAACATCCTTCATGGCGCCGTAGATAGGATCAGATTTTTCGCTCGGTACGGCTACCACTTTCATATCAATGCCGGATTCGTCTTCCATTTCCAGCATGCCAATTGGGATCACATTCACCATGACGCCGGGGTGCAATGGTTGTGAGCAAAGCACCATGACGTCGACCGGGTCTCCGTCGCCTGATTTGGTGTTTGGGACAAATCCGTAATTTGCAGGGTAGCCCATGGTGGTACGTACGAAACGGTCGACCATGATTATTTCTGCTTCTTTATCCATTTCATATTTCACCATGCATCCTTCCGGAATTTCGATGATGACGTTTATGTCTTCCGGTGGGTTCTTTCCTGGTTTAATAGCTGCTAAGTTCATAAACTCCTCCTTTATAAAATTGTATGTATATACTGTTTTCGTTGTTTTGTTATATATCCAATGTCGCCGTTTTTGTCCGCCTTATCTTCCCTTTCGCCTTACCTACTGTTCGTAGCGTGGCTCACGGAGCGATGATCGGCGGACTCCGTCAGCAGAGCTACATTATATATCTAAGGTAGCTGTCTTCGCGTGTGTCTGGATAAAGCGTTTGCGGGGTGGCACCTCGTCACCCATAAGCATGGTAAACACTGCATCTGCTGCCGCTGCGTCTTCCAGCATCACCCGGCGCATCACGCGGTTTGCCGGGTTCATGGTCGTTTCCCAGAGTTGCTCAGGGTTCATTTCTCCTAAACCTTTATACCGTTGTATGGTTGGCGCCGTTTTATATAACCCGGCGTGCCGTTTGACGACGGCGTCGCGTTCATCGTCGGAATACGCGTAAAAACTGTTTTTCCCAAAGGTAATTTTAAAGAGCGGCGGTTGGGCGATATACAAATGTCCGTGTTCGACCACGTACGGAAGGTGGCGGTAAAAGAAGGTGAGGAGCAGTGTCATAATGTGTTCACCGTCGACGTCGGCGTCGGTCATGATAACAATACGGTGATAACGGAGTTTTTCCGGATTAAGACTTTCGGAAATACCCATGCCAAGCGCGATAATAAGTGCCTTCGTTTCTTCAAATTCCACAATTTTGTCGAGCCTCGCCCGTTCGGTATTGAGGATTTTTCCCCGGAGAGGCAAAATAGCCTGGAATTTGCGGTCTCGTCCCTGTTTGGCGCTTCCACCTGCGGAGTCTCCCTCGACGATGAACAATTCAGAAATCGTCGGATCTTTTTCCTGACAGTCGGCTAGTTTACCCGGCAAGCTGGCTCCTTCGAGTGCGCCTTTTCGGATGATTGCGTCTTTGGCAGCTTTGGCGGCCAACCTGGCTTTCGCGGCGAGATATACTTTTTCCAATATTCTGCGGGCCTCTGACGGATTTTCTTCAAAATAGGTATCGAGTGCTTCTTTGACTGCGGCGTTTACAAATGGTTGTACTTCGGCGTTTCCTAATTTCCCTTTGGTTTGACCTTCAAATTGCAGAAACTGACTTGGCATCTTGAGGTAGACGATGGCGGTCAGTCCCTCGCGCATGTCGTCGCCGATCATGACGTCCTTTTCTGTTTTGGCGGCACCGATTTTTTTGGCATAGTCATTGACGACCCGGGTCAGTGCCATGCGGAAACCGGTCAGATGCGTGCCTCCCTCAGGTGTTGGGATGACGTTAACAAATGACTCGAGCGTTTCGGAAAAACTGTCGTTGTACTGGATGGCAACCTCGATAGACATATCTCCGTCAGTTTTTGACATGTATATCGGTTCGTGGAGGGTAACTTTGTTGCGGTTGAGCGCTGCGACCAGTGATTTTATACCGCCTTCGAAATAATAGTTCGCTTCTTCACCCGTCCGTTCATCGATAAGATGGAACGCAAGACCCGCGATAAGATACGCACGGTCGCGTACCTGTTTTTTGACCATTTCAAAACTCAGATCTGTTCCCTCCTTGAATATTTCCGGGTCGGGACTAAATGTCGTCGTGGTGCCGGTATCGGTTGCCTTACCGGTAGATTTAATAGGAGCCAACGGTTTTCCTTGTTTGTATTCCTGTACCCACGCTTTGCCGTCGCGGTGCACTTCTACTTTCACATACGTGGATAACGCATTGACGACGGAAGCGCCGACACCATGAAGTCCTCCGGAAATTTTGTATGCCTGCCCTTCAAATTTTCCCCCGGCATGGAGTTTGGTCATGACGAGTTCCAGCGCGGATACATTATATTTAGGAACTTTATCAACCGGTATGCCGCGTCCATCGTCTCGGACAGTGGCACCATCCGCCCGAAGTGTGATCCAACAATGTTTTGCAAATCCCGCGAGCGCTTCGTCAATGGAGTTGTCGATTATTTCATTTAAGCAGTGCTGTACACCTGCCTGACTGGTGGTGCCGATATACATGGCCGGCCGCTTACGTACCGGTTCCAATCCTTCGAGGACAACTATTTGTTCGGCTGTATATTTATCAGAAGTTTTTGCCATGTCGTGTGCTTCCCTTAAAGAAAAAAGCGAGCGACAAATCCGCTCTAAAAATCATTGTACTAGATCGTATATTGCCTTGTCTAGCCATGTTTTGGGAAAACATATTTTACGGGAGCGCGAGCGCCGCGGCTTCCAGTTGGAGCAGTATGTTTATATTGTTTTCCTGATACTTACGGGTTTCAAGAAGCGCGTGAAGAAATGCTATTTTATATGGTATAGCAGCCCGATTCTTTGTGTGTATTTGGTCACTAATAAGTTCGGTGCGGAGTGTTGTAATGGCGGTATCTATCCACGGCAACAAATGTTCTTTTGTTGTGCCGATAGTAGATAGATACGCAATTTTCCCTCCTTTTGATAACGCGAAAAATGAATGGAGGTCATATCCGGGCGCCGATGACGGAACCGGGGTGCCGGGAGTCGACGGGAGCAACCGGCATTCGCACCGGGAGACGATGGTTCCTAAGATAGTTTGGATATTTGAAACCCCGATGACGATATAGGCGTGAGCGGGTGGTTCTTCCAGCGTTTTCAAAAGTGCCTGTTGTGCTTCCGTCGTAAGCCGTTCGGCTTCGGCGATGATGCCTGCAGTATGTGTTCCCTGTTGGGGTAGTAATGAAAGCCGTTTTATAAACGCGCGGATTTCCTTTATACCGATTGAAGGGGTGTCTGATGCTGGCGCGACACAATCAAATGGTGAAATCCCCCACTCGTTTATTGTTGCGCGTATCGCCTGTTCTCTGATTGCGGGATCATGGTGAATATAAAGGACGGTTTGCATACATGATGACCTATATAGGATATTTCCGGTCTTATTGTAGGTAAAATGCAGCGGATTTACTAGTACAATTTCCTTCCCTCCCCTTGCAATAACGAGTGTTCGTATTGAATAATGGAATAAGCGATAGATTTTTACCTGTGTATATTTATACTCAGGTTGGTTTGTTATACGTATGCCTGCCCTAGACATCATCACCAGTTTAGTAAAAGCAAAGGCCTTGACGGAGGAACAGGCAGAGCGTCTCCGGACTGACGCATTAAATTCGGGTGTGTCATTTGAAGAGGTGATTAAGGAAAAGCGCATTGTTACCCCGGAAGTATACGCAAAGGCAAAAGCGGAAACACTCGGTATCCCATTTGTGACCATCTCCGGTCGGGCAATTACACCCGATGTTATTAATTTTATCCCCGAACCGGTAGCGAGACGGTACACGCTCGTACCGTTTCAGATAGACGCAAAAGAGCCGGGCGCGCTTTCGGTCGCAATGCTTGACCCGTTGGATTTCCAGGTGGTGGAATTTTTGGAGAAAAAATCCGGCCGTCCCATAAAAGCATTCATGGGGGTAGAAGATGATATCAAATCGGCAATAAACGAACTGTACACCCAAAATCTCGGCGCGGATGTGACCGCAGCACTGGAAGAATCAGAACCAGCGGTCAAAACATACGAAGCAGGACACTTGGGAGAGGTGATCCGTGAAGCTCCCATCGCGCAGATTGTATCAGCAATTTTGGAACAGGCTATACGCATACGCGCGTCCGATATCCACATAGAGCCGCAAATAGGAGAAACACGGGTGCGGTATCGTGTCGACGGTATTTTGCAGGAACGGCTCATGTTGCCACGTAAATTGCAGGACGCCGTCATTTCGCGTATCAAAATATTGGCGGATTTGAAAATTGACGAAAAACGAATTCCCCAAGACGGCCGGTTTAATTTTAAAATGAGTGAAAGCGAGGTGGATCTCCGTGTTTCTACACTTCCTACCGTGCACGGCGAAAAGGTGGTTATGCGGTTGCTGAAAAAATCAGGAGGTATTCCCACGCTACCGGATTTAGGTCTTCGCGGTTTGGCTATCAAAAATCTGGAGTCCTCTATCCGCAGACCGCACGGGGTCATATTGGTAACCGGACCGACGGGTTCCGGAAAAACGACGACACTGTATTCAGTGCTTTCCATCCTTAATAATGCCAAGGTTAATATTATGACGCTGGAGGATCCGGTTGAGTACGAAATTACCGGCGTTAATCAAGTGCAGATTAATCCTGCGGCAGGACTGACGTTTGCAACCGGATTGCGGTCATTTTTGCGTCAGGACCCGAATATTATCCTGGTGGGAGAAATTCGTGACCAAGAGACAACAGAACTTGCCATACAGGCCGCGTTAACCGGACACTTGGTATTTTCTACGTTACACACAAACAACGCGTCAGGCGCGATACCGCGGTTGATTGATTTGGGGGCTGAACCATTTTTACTTGCCTCTGCGCTCAACGCGGTGGTCGGTCAGCGTATCGCCCGCCGTCTGTGTCCTACCTGTAGAGAAGAGTATGTACCCGAGGAAGCGGTCATTATTGATATTAAGAAGGTGGTGGGAAATTTGTGGCCGCAAGATAAACCGATGGTGCTCTACAAAGGAAAAGGGAGTGTGAACGGTACCCCGTGCGAAACCTGCGGCGGCGCAGGCTATTTGGGACGATTGGGTATTTTTGAGGTATTTGCGGTTACTGACATGATCAGCAAACTGACTCTGTCACATGCAACCATGAAAGAAATAGAGACGCAGGCGGTGAGTGAGGGAATGATTACGATGAAACAGGACGGATATCTCAAGGCACTTGAAGGTATTACCACTATTGAAGAAGTGCTGCGGGTGGCACAAGACTAACTATACAAGATAACCAAGTAACAAATTGACAAACTAACCGAATAACAAAGTGACAAAATAACAGCGTATGGACATACAACATTTATTTGCAGAAGCGGCACATAAGGAGGCGTCCGATATCCACCTTATTGTCGGATTTCCTCCGATGATCCGTGTATCAGGAGTGCTGTTTCCCGCGGAAGGGACATCAATACTTACCGATGATATCGCCAAGGAGCTCATCTACAGCACACTCAGCGCGGAGCAAAAAGAGGTGTATGAAACGAATAAAGAAATTGATTACTCTCTTGCTTCCGCAGTCGGCCGTTTCCGGGTAAATGTCTATATGCAAAAAGGAACGATCGCTGCGGCGTTCCGGTTAATCCCCCAAAAAATAAAAACGATAGAAGAATTAGGCCTTCCTGATATTTGCCATCAGTTTGTGAAGCTTCGGCAGGGTCTCGTGTTGGTCACGGGTCCTACCGGGCATGGAAAATCAACCACTTTGGCATCAATGATTAATATGATTAACCAAAACAGGGCGGCGCATATTGTCACCATCGAGGACCCTATTGAGTACGTATATCCGACCGGACAGTCCATTGTGTCGCAGCGCGAAATGCATGGCGACACACACTCATGGAATGTCGCACTTCGGAGTGTGTTGCGGGAAGATCCGGATGTGGTTTTGATTGGAGAAATGCGGGACTTAGAAACGATACAGTCCGCTATCACCATCGCAGAAACCGGTCATTTGGTGTTTGCGACCTTACATACCAACTCGGCTGCGCAAACCGTCGACCGTATTGTGGACGTATTCCAGGAAAACCAACAGGTGCAGGTACGCCTGCAACTATCAAATGTCCTTGAAGGGGTGCTTTCGCTCCGGTTGATCCCCGCGCTTTCAGGAGGACGCGTACCTGCGTCAGAAATACTTACTGCGACACCTGCAGTGCGTACCCTTATCCGTGAAGGAAAGACACATCAAATAGATAATATTATCCAAACCAGCGCGGAGTTCGGGATGCAGACGCTCGAAACGTCGCTTGCCCAGTCGGTACGGTCGGGTGCAATTAGTCTTGAAGTTGCCAATGCATTTGCGCTCCGTCCGGAAGAGCTCGGCAGGCTCCTGCAGCGGGCCGGCTAATAGCATAAAGGAATAACACGTATGGCATTTTTTTCGTATAAAGCGCGGGATAGCGCGGGTAAAGTGGCTACAGGCCTTGTGGAAGCCACCAATAAAGAGGCTGCAACCAGATTACTTCATGAAAAGCAGCTGTTTATTATCGGGCTTACTGAGACCCGGGGACGCTCGAAAGGTTCAGTACAAACACAGTTTCAGCGGGTAGGTTTTGGTGAGATCGTGAATTTTACCCGGCAGCTCTCCACCATGGTGGTCGCGGGATTATCTCTCCCGGAGGCGCTTTCTATTCTCCGAATCCAGACGACAAACCCTGCTATGGGAAGTGTGCTTATGGAAGTTGAGCATCAGATTGTCGGCGGCGGCAACTTAGGTGACGCGCTTGCCAAATACCCGCAGCATTTTTCTGCGATCTATATCGCCCTTATCCGTGCAGGAGAATCTTCCGGGCAATTGGATCAAGTGCTTTCCCGGTTAGCGGATAGCTTGGAGTCACAGCGTGAATTCAGAAGCAAAGTGAGCGGAGCCATGATTTACCCGGCGATCATTATGGTCGGTATGGCCATTGTCGTGATGATCATGATGACCGTCGTTATCCCGAAGCTTACCGAACTGTACGCGGATTTTGGAGTAGATTTGCCGTTTGCCACACAATTACTTATCAGTATTTCTCATTTTTTTGTGGGATGGTGGTGGCTCATGATCGCGATTACTGTTGGCGGAGGGTATGGTTTTTTACGGTGGCGAAAAACGCCGGTGGGCGAATTTATCATCGATTCTATTGCATTACATATTCCCCTATTCGGAGAGTTGCAGAAAAAAATAATATTGGTCGAGTTTACCCGAACGCTGTCCATGCTTATTTCATCCGGTATACGGCTGTTGGATGCCTTAAGGATACTCAAAGACGCATTGGGGAATGTATTGTTCCGTAACGCGATTGTGGATATTTCAAAAAAAGTCGAGCGGGGGTTCCCGCTGGGAGAAACATTCGCTCAGTATTCCGTATTCCCTCCCATCGTTTCCCAGATGATGAAAGTTGGTGAAGAAACCGGTAAGCTTGATGACACGCTCCTTAAATTGTCGAAATATTTTCAGTCTGAATCAGAAAATTTGGTGAAGGGCTTAACGACGGCAATTGAGCCTATTATCATGGTCGTTCTTGGCGTCGGGGTCGGGTTTATCGTTGTCTCCGTCATTACCCCTATTTACAACTTGACATCGCAGTTTAAATAATGATAAACCTAAACTATATGAGAAATTATCTTGCCCAAAATAAAGGCTTTACCTTAATCGAACTTCTTATCGTCATCGCTCTTTTAGGAGCACTCGCAGTTGGATTACTTGCCACCATCGATCCTTTCGAACAATTGAAAAAAGGCCGCGACACATCACTGCGAAATACCGTTTCCGAATTCTATAACGCAAATTTGCGTTACTACGCAACGAAAGGGCAATTTTACTGGGGTACTTCCGGGACTGCCGGGAATGTATACCCGACCTTGACCAGTACCATCACTGAGCTCGTCACAGTGGGAGAGTTGAAAGCACGGTTTCAGGAACTTGCCGGAAGCGGTAACTTAGCGAAAATTTATATTAACTCAACGAGTGGCGAGCATCTCTCTGCCTGCTTTATCCCTGAATCAAAGGCATTTCAGGAAGACTTGAACACGATTTATGAAACCAGCGGTGAGCCAGCAACTAATACATGTAAGTCACAGACAACTGGCACCGCAGGATCAAGTTGCGCCTTCTGTATACAATAATGAACCGACGAGGTTTGTTATAATGCCCACATGACCGGTTCATTTGTGATGTCCGTAGTTTCGCTTGTTCTGTTCCTTACGTTTCAGGCACAAGGTATTTATACGGGCGACAGCGGAGATCTCGTTACCGCAGCATACGTTGGCGGCGTGCCGCATCCTCCGGGTTATCCCCTTTATACGTTGTTGGGATTTATAAGTGCACAGTTGCCGTTTTTTACCGTTTCATGGCGGTTGGGCTTGCTGTCTTCTATTCCCCATGCGCTCGTGGTGGGACTCGTGTTTGCCTTGATTTATCTTCTGACAAAGAAGAATACATGGGCAGCAGTATTTGGTGCATTGCTCCTCGTTTCGAATTATCTTTTCTTTTTATATAGCACGACCCCAGAAGTATTCGCGTTGTTTGACCTGTTTATTATGGCGAACTGGTTTTTACTGTACCAATGGCAGGAAACCAGGAATATGCGGTTTTTTTATTACGCCTGTTTCGTGTTTGGCCTGTCGCTCACCCACCATCACGTGATGATTTTCTTTGTGCCTGCATTTTTTTATTTTATCTGGCAGAACGGACGCACGTTTAAAATGAAACTGACGAAGCAGAGATTTACGTTATCGTTGTTATCGTTTATCGGAGGGTTATTGCCCTACGCGTATGTACCGGTGGCAGCCGTACGGGACGCGATTATTAACTGGGACAGGGCAGTTGATCTATCGGGTTTTGTGCGTCTTGTGACCCGCGCGGATTATGGCACGTTTGTGTCCGGTGGCGGCTATGGAGAATCTCTTTTGGAGCGGTGGTATGCGGTGGTTGCATATGGTAATTTTCTTTTAACCGATTGGAGTTGGATTGGTGTTGTATTGGTCACAACAGGCTTGTGGGCGCTGTATAAAACACAGCGCGTTTGGTTCTGGTCGTGGGTGATCGCGCTGTTGTCGGTGGGTCCGTTGTTTTTCTTTTATGCGAGTTTTCCGCTCGCAAGCCGTTTTACGTTAGGCACGTATGAACGGTTTTTGCTGCCGAGCTATGTGCTTATGGGGGTACTTTCCGGTATAGGACTTGCCGAGATACTCCGGTTGATTTCTATGGTCCTTGCGCCACGGATAACGCGCGAAAAACACAAAGCAGTGATTGTATTAACGGTGTTAACATTCTTTATTTATCCGCTCACACTATCCGGTATTACCCTGTGGCGGTTTGTTGGATTACCACAAGATCGGACGGCAGATAATTTAGGCAGGGATATTTTGGAAAACACGGCGCCGGGTGCCATATTGCTGATGAGCCAGGATACCGCACTTTTTACCACACAATACGTACGCTACGTATTGGGGGTGCGCCCTGATACCGCGGTCATTCATGCGGCACGTTTACCAATTACCGGATACCAGGCCTCGCTCATCAAATATTTTCCGCGTCTCACATTTCCGGACGCAACACCCGCAACCTATGTTGAGGCGTTTATCAAAGCAAACAGGACGCCATCGCAGCGGATTTATAGCAACGTGATACTGCCGGCAGGTGAGGGGTGGTATTGGGTGCCCCGTGGGATGCTGTACGAGGCAATTCCATTTGCCGAGCTGCCAGATGATGAGGTGATGTATCAGGAGGCCAAAGCTCATCTTGCCTCACTTCACGATCCGCGTTCGGGGATATTAAAACGATATGAGCATCTTATGCTATCTGATGTGTCGGACGTGTATGGGCATGCGGCAATAGCGTTGGGCAAAACACTGGTGCGGGCCGAGCGGTGGGAAGATGCGAAGTCTGAATTTCTTCGCGCAGTATCGTACGCGGGCGATACCAGCATCGGTGAGGCATTAGAATTAGTAGGACTTACCTATTTATACTTTAAGGATTGTGACGCGGCGCTTCGTGCGTTTGATGAAGCAAAAACCCGCTCTATTGTGGCATCTCCCCGCCATGTCATGCTCGAGTCGGTGACGTACGGTGAGTGCGTGGGAGACGAGGCGCGCGCTGCCGAGCTTTTTTCGGAGTACGAACGGCTCCGCTCCGCTTCAGAACAATCATTAGAAGCACTGTGATGATTGCACTCACAACACTTATGACACTTCCCCACCGGAGGGTTGTCGGCTGATAGATAAATGAAACGTCATGGGTGCCTTGCGGCACGGTGATCGCCCGTTGTGACAGGTTTGCGGCAAATATGGGCGTTTCTTTACCATCGACTGTCGCAATCCATCCAGGATAATGTGTATCGGCAAGTACCAGAAGTCCGGGAGTAGCCATGGTAACAGAAAGGTCTATGCGCTGATGCGTATCTTTCTGCCAGGCTATATGATCAGCTTGTGTACCAGATAAGACGTCTGGGCTTTTTCCAATAAAGGGCAGTAATGTATTGTCTGCTTGCACTTCATGCCGTTCAAGCATAACTGATTTGCCTGCCACAAATTCCGGATCACGGAGTATCGTAATGGCTTCCGTAAGTGTTGCGGCGGCGGTTGCGCTGTGCACCGTATATGCCCGCGGATGGGCTTCTTCGTTTGCGTAAAGCGTGATCGCGAGCTCTGGAGATTGCCGGTGATACACCTCGCGCAGTGTTGAAGGCGCGGTGAGCGGAAGAAACGAAATAATATTGCCGATCCCGTACATATTGGCCAGGCGGAGTGCTGACAATGTGGCGTGTTTTTCATCTGTCGTGAGCGTTTCATCAAGGAGGCCGCTGCCGATTGCCGGCCTATGGAGGTAGCGGCCGGCATATACGTGATATTGGTTTACTCCCCAGAGCATATTGCTGTTGGGGGATAATCCGCTTTTTAATAACGAGAAAGCTTCGGGCTTGCTCCATCCTGTGGTCGTGACGACATCATTGTATATGCTTCCTTCGCCTATCGTTAGTACTCTGCCGGATCCTACATGGTTTGTAATATCGGGCGCAGTCATCCAAGTGGCCGCAGGTTCTATGAGATGGTATGACCACCATGTATACATGAGTTGGCCGCTATGAAGTGCCATAAGCATATAGATAAATATATGAGAAAGCGGTGTACGGGTATGGCGACGGAAATGATCAAGCGTATGCGCGGCGATAAATGATACGCCGATGATGACGAGCCAGAGAAACCGCGATGGTACACGGAATAGATTGAGCGGCCAGATGCTAAAAACGATATAGGTCGGCGCGTATTTGCCGCCTGCCAGCATAAGTGACACGATAATAATGAGCCACCAGAACACAATAGATGTGCTAGCGCGGACACGGAAAAGACTTAATCCAAGGAGGAATAATGGGATAAGACCGATGTATGCGGTGTTTTCCCAAAATATGCTTCCGTCAAAAGCGTAAAAAGGCGGATATGATCCGACTGCCGGGTTCCCAAAGAAAAATGGTGAAATAAATGAAACAATATGCTTGAGCGGCATAGAATACATTGTTGCCGCTTCTGGACTGAACCCTGAAGGGTTCGGACTTTCTTTAAGAAATTCCCACGAGGGTAATAGTTGCATTGCTCCCCCACCAATACCCAACATAATGGCAACAAACCAATAACTCAGCGCGCGCCAGTCTTTTTTGGGTAGTGTGTGCCACAAAACACTTACTCCTGAAATAACGAGTGTCAAAAATACTGCCTGGGGAAATCCTGCATATATTTGCTGCGCCAACGATACCGCGAGAAGTCCCACCCACGGAAACGGTTTGCGGGTGACGACCAATGCGCTGAGCGCAGCGGTAATCGGGAGCATGCTCATTGCCTGAAGTAAGGTGATGTGTGGCAGCTGTGTTATGGTAAGACCAGAAAACATCACGGTTACGGCAGTAAGCCATCCGGCAAGCGGAGAAAGCCGTACTACTCGGCACCACCAATAGAGACCGAGTCCGAGCGTGAGGACTGCAACCGCGAGCGCCAGGTTGTATGCAGTGACCGGAGGAAGTAATCCAAAGAGCACGAGGTTCGGGAGAAAAAACGTCCCGGTTTGTCCTTCGGCCAGCAGCGGAAACCCCTGGCCAATGTCATTTCTCCACAGTGGTAATGAGCGGGATTGAAGCGCTTGGGAAAGTGTGTATTTGGTGACAAAACTGAAATGCCATGCGTCGCTCCTGCCGTAATCAGGGGTAACGATAAGCTGCGGTGAGGGGTAAAATAAGCGCGCAAAAAAAACGCCAACAAGAAGAAAAAGCGATAGTATGCCTATACGATCAGCCCAAACACTGCGCATATGTTAATACTGTAGTCTACGGGTTTTCCTTCGTTCCCGCAACGCCATATTGAAAGTTTCGCGCGCGTAACCGATACTAAAGTATATGATAGCCGGATTAATTTTTTTGTTCGGATTAGTGATAGGTTCGTTTCTCAATGTCGTGATTGACCGTTTGCCCCACGGGGATAATATTATTTGGAAACCGTCGCATTGCGATTTTTGTAAAAAACATTTACGGTGGTTTGAACTTGTTCCGGTATTGTCATTTCTCTTTCAAGGAGGCGTTTGCCGCAGGTGCAGCGCGCGGTTATCGTGGCAATATCCGGTTATGGAGATAGTAACAGGAGTTGGATTTGTATTGTTGAGCCTTCATGTTGACGTTCTGAGCCCGATGTTTTTGGCTGCTATCGCTATTTATTCACTGTTTCTTGTTATTTTTGTTATTGATCTGAAACATCAGATTATCCCGGATAGCACGCTTTTGCTTCTGCTATCCGTGCTTCTGCTTGTCGGAGTTCCCCTTTCTGCCGCTGAACGTATTCCGCATATTATTTCGGGTCTGGGAGCAGGCGCGTTTTTTTTTCTGTTATGGCTTGTCACCCGTGGCCGGGGTCTGGGCTTTGGAGATGTGAAGCTGGTTGTGCTTATCGGATTGTTTTTAGGATATCCTGAAACGGTATTTGCCCTCTATATCGCTTTCTTGACCGGCGCAATTGCGGGTGTCATACTGATGATAACCAAGCATGCCAAGATGAAATCGCGCATCGCCTTCGGACCGTTCCTTATTTTGGGGACATTGAGTGCGTATGTGTGGGGTGACAAGTTATGGCAGTGGTGGCTGGGGTTGTTTGTATGAAACGGTTTTTATCATCACGGAACACACGGGGGTTTTCACTCGTTGAACTATTGATTACCGTATCGATTATTGCCATTCTCGTGGCGATTGGCATTGCTTCCTATGCGACTATCAACCGGCAGTCGCGCGATACCAGAAGAAAAAGTGATCTTGAACAGATCCGTTCGGCACTCGAAATGTACCGTGCTGATAATGGATATTATCCCACGGCAAGCGGAGCGACATGGGTCATCGCATCGGATCCAACCCTCGGTTTGACCACGGCACTTGTCCCCACCTACTTGCCGATTATCCCCACAGACCCCACTGCACCCGGTCAAAACTATATGTATCAGGCAACAAATGTGTCGGGCGGAGTGTATTACGGCTATTGTCTCAGTGGCGGGTTGGAAGGCGAAGATCCGACCGACACCTGTACTCCCGCACCAACCCATACATACGGACTGAAAAATCCATGATGAAGAAAGGATTTACCCCGCACCGCAATACTCCGATCAATAGATCGCGGACAACTCTTATAGGCAAGAGCGATATTTTTCATTGTCCCAGTTGTTATCCCGTTGGTACAGGGTTTACCCTCATAGAACTCCTCATCGTCATCCTCATATTGGTCACCATCATGGGGTTGGGTATGGCGAGCTTTAATTCCTTTAACCGGAGGGAGCGCCTGAAGCAATCGGGTCTTACTCTCCGGTCAAATTTGCGCTTTAGCCAAACAAAAGCGATATCAGCACAGAAGCCGGCATCCGGTTGCACGACCTATGTGGGCATGCGGATAAGTTTTACTCAAACTTCGTACAGCGCGCAGCACGAATGTGATCCTGAGGGTCTTGTGGGGAATGCGGAAAGTACCACTCTTCCTTCCGGTATTACTTTTTTGTCCGTGCCTGCTGATTTCACCTTTCTTACCCGCACAAACACCGCGAGTATTGCCACGGATGTGACGATTACGCTCACAAATCAGGATCAGAATTACGCACTAACTATTTCGCCCAGCGGGAATATCCGTGATGTTGGGTTTCAATAAGCTATATGAAACGGCAGAATTTTGCGTCAGGTCAAACATTATTAGAGCTGGTGATTGCGTTGGGCGTGGTAGCGGTAGTGATCACTGCCCTTGTGTCGGCGGTAACTGCGTCACTTCGGTATAGTCAGGTAACCCGCTACCGAAGTAGGGCGGTTAAATTCGCCCAGGAAGGGGTGGAGCTTACCCGTAAAATCCGTGACGAGCAGTCCTGGAGCACATTTTTTGCGTACACTGGAGGCGATGGCAGGTGGTGCCTGGACGCAAACGGAGTATGGACGGATGATGATGGTAACGGGACATGCCCGATAGCAAGTGGTGATGAATTTTGGCGGAGTGTGCATTTTTCTTGGGACGGCACCGACGAGACTATGATAGTAACGGTGCGCGTTTCGTGGGGTGACCGTGGGGTTCCGTCGACCATAGAACTCACTACTTATTTTACCCAATGGAAATGAAACAAACCGATAAAATAATAGGTCAGCAAGCCGGTTTTACGCTACTCGAGATGGTCGTTTCCATCGCGATTGTCGCCCTCATGGCAACGGTGTTGAGCCAGGTATTTATTTCAACACTGCGTACGAATACTAAAACAGAAATTCTTAAGGACATGAAGCAAAACGGTGAGCTGGCGCTAGAAAATATGGTGCGTATGATCCAGAACGCGCAGGACATCACCAGCACCTGTGATAGCGTGGGCACGAGCAGCCAGTCTATTACCCTCCTTAACCCGGATGGTAAGGAAACGACGTTAGGATGCATCGTAGATGGATCCATAACACGTCTGGCATCGACAAGCGCTGAAGGTACTGAGTACCTCACATCCAGCAATGTCACTGCCGGAGGCACGACGTGTGCGGGTAGTTCGATAGAGTTTTTGTGTAAAGGAGGTGCGGGGGTTGCGTCGAGCGTAACAATATCGTTTCAGTTGGCGCAATCAGGCACCGCAGTCGGTGTATTTGAGCAGTCCAGCGAATCGTTTCAGACGAGCGCAAACATGAGAAATATTTTCAAAGAATAAATCTTCTTGCGAAGTAGTTAGAAATGTATAACAATAGTTGTATGAGGAGAAATTATGCTATGAAGAATTCATTTGAGCAGGGTCAAATATTGCTCATCACTCTTCTCGTATTGACGGTTGCGACCACCATTGCCCTCTCCCTCATCGGCCGGGCAACGATTGATTTATCGATGAGCAATCAGCTTGAGGAATCCACTCGGGCGTTTAACGCCGCTGAAGCGGGTATCGAACAAGCATTACAGTCGGGTTTTGGTACCGCAGGGCCGACTACCCTCACTTCTGGCGTGTCTTATGAGGTCTCGGTAAATTCTATCGGTGGACAGGCAGGTGTATATCAGCTCGCGCATAAAACACCGCAGAATGTAACCGAAACAATTTGGCTCGCAGAGCATGATGCAATCACAGGAGCGCTCGATGAAACCAGATTTTTTAGCGACTCCTCACTTTCGCTCTGCTGGAGCCAGGAAGTTGCCCCCGAGGCAGCCGCGGCGCTTGAGGTGACCGTCCTATACAAGGACAATCTTAATGCGTATCACGCTGCCCGAATGGCCGTCGATCCTGACGGGGTAACACGGAACAACAATTTTGATTCGTCAGGCATTACGCTTAATGGTTGCGGTCTTGGGTTTTATGAGAAGCAGTTAGACTTTACGGCATTGGGCATAAGTCCTGCTGGAACGGACACACTGCTTGCCCTCCGTATTCGCCCGATATATGCCGATGCAACCATCGCTCTTAACGCAACTTCACCAATTCCCCAACAGGGGAATGTGATTGAATCAGTAGGAACAACAGGCACCGGCGTTAGCCGAAAAGTGGTCGTATATCAGCAATACCGCGCACCCCTTTCGGTTTTCGATTCGGTGTTGTTCAGCCAGTCAACACTTAGTCACTAAAACGCGATAAAGGCGTTCGTACTGCCCTATGAAATCCATTTTAGGTCTCGATATCGGATCACACAGTATAAAGCTCGTTGAGATAGGCTCTTCTGGTGCCGAACGTCATTTGCTTGCCGCAGGAAGCATCCCGACGCCCCCCAAGGCACTGCAGTCATCGCTTGAAGCTGACCATCAGGCGGTCGCCATGGCAATCCGGCAGCTTATCAAGGAAACTGGTGCTAAATCAACGTCAGTATCATTTGCGTTACCTGAGTCGCAAGTATTCACCCGCGTGATCGAAGTACCCGCATTATCGCAGCGTGAACTTGCGAGCGCCATCGGATGGGAAGCCGAGCAATACATTCCCCTACCGCTTGATCAGGTAAATTTAGATTATTCGATACTCCGGGACGCCAAGGAAACGGGTACGGACAAGATGGACGTACTGCTCGTCGCGTGCCCAAAAAACTTATTGGAAAAATATCTTTCAATCCTTGAAGCTGCTGAGCTTATTCCGCTTGCCGCTGAAACAGAGATTATCGCGACCGCAAGGGCATTGTCGCGTTCGGTAGCGTCTATTAAAAACGCGGCGCTCCTTGTGTCACTCGGCGCACAGACAACCGATCTTGCCATATTACGCGGCGGCGTGTTGGCATTTACCCGGTCTATTGCAGCAGGTGGTGAAGCACTGTCCCGCGCGCTTGTGTCGGGATTGGATTTTAACACCAATCAGGCAGAAGAGTTTAAACGCACATATGGGTTAGAGCAGGATAAACTCCAGGGAAAAATTGTCGCCGCGGTCAAACCGATTATGGATACCATTATTGGAGAAATGAAACGGGCACTCGCCTATTATGGCGAGAAACACAAAGATGAGCGGGTTGAAGTTACCCTGCTGGCCGGGGGTACCGCCAAGTTGCCTGGTATGGTTGTCTATATCGCGCAAAATGTCGGTATAGAAGCACAGCTCGCCAACCCCTGGGTCGGTATTAAGCGGGACCCGAGATTTGCCGTGTTAGACAAAGAAGGTGCAACGTTCACAGTTTCAGTCGGGCTTGCACTTCGGGAGTGAACGCGCATGAGTAATTCAGATATAAACCTTATCCGGAAAGATGTAAGTAGTTCCCGTAAATTTTCAGTACTCGAAGAAAAACTGCGGCTTGCCGCGGTTTGGCTATTGGGAGGCGTATTTGTTACCGGTATTGCGATTGGCACGATCTATCTGTATATAAATTTTCGTGTCCGGTCACTTGAGGTGACAAAAGCCAATTTAACGCAACAGATAAACTTGCAGAGTGCCAAGGAAGGTATTTTATTATCCCTGAAAGAACGGACCTCGGTAGCAGGAAAAGCACTGGAAGTGGCAAAGCCATGGGGAAAAATGTTTACTGTGCTCCAGGAGATCGCCGCGGAAGAACAATACAACTCGCTCACGGTGGATGAAACCGGAAAAGTAACGACAACATTATTCTTGGGTTCAATTGATGAGTCGGTCGCCATCGTACTCAACTTGGTACGTCTCGTCGATGAACGGAAACTCCGCACGCCGCAACTATTGTCCTTTTCGCTTAAAGAAGATACGACAGTACTGATGGGTATATCGTTTTTTCCGGTTTTTTAATTTTTTATGCAACCAGTTAATAAAACACTCCGTACGTATCAGGGCATGATTGTCTCGGGAGCAATCGTGCTGTTTTGTGTCGTTGCAATCGTCCTGGCAGTGGCCCCTTCCATCCTAAAAATACAAGAGATGCTCAGTCAGGTGCGTGACATCGCCGCGGAAGCCGACGGGTTGCAGAAAAAATTAAATACATTGAATACTTTGGATGAACAGACCCTCCGTTTTCAATTAGCGAGTGTCCTTACCGCTGTGCCGGGTGACCGGTCGTTTCCTTCACTATTTGAGACGGTTGAAGGGGTTGCTGCACGGACGGGGGTCTCGGTAGAACAAATGAGTTTATCGGGTGGCACCACACTCGCTACTCCATCCGCGGCGAAACTATCGGCGGCAGACCGGAAGTTGGGCACAAGAACTGTCCCTTTTTCTGTGACGGTGAACGGGTCGATCTCCGCGGTGCAGGAATTTATTACATTGGCGCCAAACGTGCGGCGTTTGTTGCGTATCCGCACATTTTCTATTGCGTTTCCTCCTGATGATCGCCCGCTGACGGTTTCGATAGAAATGGACGCGTTTTATGAGCCACTTCCGACCAGCCTGGGAACAGCAAAAACAATCCTTCCTGAGTTAACGGCTGCTGATGTCGCGATTATCGATCGCTTGGGAAACATGGAGCTTATCACGCAAAGTGCGGAGGCGCTGCCAGAGCCGTTTATTGGTCAGATTAAGCCAAATCCTTTTTCTCCCTGAGTAATAAATCGGGGCGTCTTTTTCGCGTTTTCTCCAACGCTTGTTCCTGTCTCCATTTGGTAATGTTTTTATGATTTCCGGAAAGTAATACCGCAGGCACGCGTGCGTCTCCATATATTTCGGGGCGTGTGTAATGAGGATATTCGAGCATAGATTGTTCAAATGATTCGTTCGTGGTGGCGTCGGCTTTCACCAGTACATCCGGTAGAAGACGGGCTATTGAGTCAGTGAGAACCATAGCCGGGATTTCGCCTCCGGTAAGGACATAATCTCCGATGGAAATTTCTTCATCAACGAGGGCGCGCACCCGTTCATCTACTCCCTCATAGTGACCACAGAGGAGTATAAGATGATCGGCGGTGCTTAATTGGCGTGCTTTTTTTTGTGTGTATGTTTCACCTTGCGGAGTCATAAGTATAACGCGTGGTGTCCCTTCTTTGATAAGTGTGCGCGTGTGTTTGAGCGCCCGGTCAATGACATCAACCCGAAGTACCATACCCGTTCCTCCCCCATAGGGATGGTCATCAACGGTGCCATAAGTGTCGGATGCAAATTTACGGAGATTAACAAGATGTATGTGGAGTTTCCCTTTTTCCTTTGCCCGTTTAACGATAGAAGCATCAAATGCTCCGGAAAACATTTCCGGAAATAAGGTAATGATGGAGATGTGCATAGCTCACGCCTCAACTGGCGGTGCATCCTCGGCGATTTCCACATCAATATAGATGTTTCGTTTTGCCGCGATGACTTTCATGAGGTCGCGAAGCGCCCGGATAATGCGTCCGCTCTTTCCGATAACTTTACCGGTGTCTTCAGGGTTCGTGTGGATCGTCAGGATAATCGCCTCGCCGTCCTGCCGTTCATCAATAACGACATCGTCAGGGTGATCAACGAGTGTCCGGACAAAATAATCTAGTGTGTCTTTCATGAGGGTTTAACCAGAAGCTTTTCAACTCCGGGGCTTACCACTGCGCCCTGGCTCTTCCAGTATGCGACGCGTTCAAGATTAATAGAAACCTGCGCCGGTTTTACCAGCGGATTATAAAAGCCAAGCATCTCAACCGGCGTTCCGTTGCGTCTTTTTCCCTCTTCAATCGCAACGATGCGGTATGTCCGTCTGTTTTTGGCTCCGTATTGGGCTAAACGAATCTTTACCATAGAAGTAATATTCTATCAGATATCGCCGCGCTTCTCAAGCGCACTCTGGGCAGCTTGCTGTTCTGCTTCCTGTTTTGATTTACCGACACCATTTCCTAAGACGGTATCTCCCGTCGATACCTCCACCCAAAACGTTTTATTGTGGTCCGGTCCTTCGCTTTTTACGACACGGTATATGGGTGAGGTTTTGGTTTTTTCCTGGGTAATTTCCTGAAGCAGGCTTTTAAAGTCGATGTAGCTTTTGGTGGTGAGAATGGTTTCTGTTTTGTAAAGGAGATGGGTCATGAGAAACTTTTTGGCATCCTCGATGCCGTGGTCAAGGAAAATCGCTCCTAAGAGTGCTTCAAAACAATCAGCAAGCAGCGATTCATTGCTCCGCCCGCCCGAAGACTCTTCTCCGCGGCTGAGCATGAGGAGCTCTCCCAGACCGAGACTGGCAGCCACCGCACCCAGGCTTTTGGTTTTAACCAGGGTAGACCGGACGTTGGTCAGTGTGCCTTCCGGAAATTGTGGATAGGTTTCATACAAATACTGGGACGTGATAAATGACAATACCGCATCCCCCAGAAACTCCAGGCGCTCATTGGATACTTTGTTTTCTTTGGATTCATTTAAGTGTGAACGGTGAATAAACGCCTGCTTCAATAGTTCAGGATTGTTAAATTGTATTGCAATCGTTTGTTGGAGTTCGTCGAGTGTCATAGATGTTTAGGGTGGCGCTTATGGTGATAATTTTACTATGGTACCAAGCACGCCATTTATAAATTTTGCGCTATGTTCATTGCCGAAAGATTTACCTAACTCAACCGCTTCGTCGATGACGACTTTTTTCGGATTTTTGGTATCAAACATAAGTTCCCAGACAGAAAGCCGTAAAATGGCTAAGTCAATTTTAGCAATTTTGGTAAGCGGCCACTCCGGCGCGGCCTTTTCTATGAAGGCGTCAATAGCTGTGAGCTTGTCGACGATGGGCGCTGTCTCTTCGGAAACAGATGCTTCGCGGAAACTGTAGCTGAATAACTGCTGCATTCTGGTAATGCGTTTTTGATGTCGGGGATCGTTGGGAGTCTTCATGAACTCTGAAACTATCAGCTTTCAGCAATCAGCTCTCACCTCGTGGTGACAACTGGCACCTGACAACTGATTGTTAGGCCGTTTTCTTTACTTTCTTTTCTTTTTTCACGACGACTGCTCGTCCTGCGTAGAAACCACAGTATTTGCATGCACGGTGAGGAATTCGTAACTTACCGCAGTTCGGACAGATTAACAACCCCGGCAATTTCATCCGGATGCTTGCGTCCCGTTTGCCTTGGCGTCTTTTTGATGCGCGTCGTTTTGGTAGTGGTGTCATAGGTTACGATTGAATAATCTCTATTTTACTCTCATTTATGCGTTCTCTCAAGTGGGGAAACTGCGAGAGGTCAGGATCCTTATCCGTGAGGTCACGAACCGCCCGCTGTACTTCGGCAACTAATTCCGTGTCCGATAGAGTCGCAATGGCAAATCCGGCAATCCCATGCTGCCGGGTGCCAAATAGTTCCCCCGGTCCCCGCAGTTTCAAATCAAGCTCAGCAAGTTCCGGACCGTTATGGACGGTTTCGAGCGCTTTGAGCCGGTTGATGACTTCGGGTGTTTCATTTTCAGTAAATAGCAGAAAATATGATGGTTTTTCGCGGCGTCCTACTCTCCCCCGCAACTGATGGAGTTGCGAAAGGCCGAACCGTTCGGCAGCCTCAATGACCATGATTGTTGCTTCCGGTATATCGATACCTACTTCAACCACCGGAGTAGACACGAGTATATCTGTTTTCCGGTCATGCAGACGGGTAAGCGCGTCAGTTTTTTCATCGGCTTTCATCCGTCCATGCAGAAGTCCGACAGTGAGCGGCGAAAATATTTTTTTTAGCCGGGCGAATTCGGTAGTCGCGGCTTTTACCGTCGTGAGCGTTTCCGATTGGTCAATGAGCGGGCA
The DNA here is from genome assembly GCA_002433895.1 of Candidatus Gottesmanbacteria bacterium UBA6580. Taxonomy (GTDB): domain Bacteria; phylum Patescibacteriota; class Microgenomatia; order UBA10105; family UBA927; genus UBA927. The sequence goes on along the minus strand of DJJA01000006.1, from coordinate 62,241 downwards.
AACGATAAATGCCTGTGAATTCGTTTCCCTGAGTTCTTTTTTTATCCACTCATATGCCGCATCCCGTTTTGCAGCTGCAACAACCCATGTTTTTATGGGTATTCTTCCTTTTGGAAGTGAGTGAAGCACACTGAGATCAATATTGCCGAATGCCGTTTGGGCGATGGTGCGTGGTATAGGGGTGGCGGTCATCGCGAGTTGGTGCGGCACAATATCCTCTTTTGCTTGATCGCGGAGTGTGGCGCGTTGGGCAACGCCAAACCGTTGCTGTTCGTCTATCACAATAAATCCGAAATCAGGAAGTTTTTCGGCTTTTGTCAGTAATGCATGCGTACCCACGTAAATGGCCGGTACCGTTGTTTTGGGCGGGATGGTGGTTTTCTTCGATCCGCCAAGGATAAGATGAACCTGTATATGAAAAGTGTCCTCTAAAATGAGGCGGAGTGTTTTTGCATGCTGTTCGGCAAGTATTTGCGTGGGAGCGAGTAAGGCTGAATTGTGTTGGTTCATAAATGCCGCAAACATCCCAGCCGCTGCCACCACCGTTTTTCCGGCACCAACGTCCCCTTCGAGCAGCCTGTTCATTGGCGTTGAGCTACCGAGGTCGGTGATAATATCATTGACTGCTTTGGATTGGTCAGAAGTAAGGGTAAATGGTAAGCGGCTGATAAATTCTTCAAGCAGGGCAGCCGAGAGCGGCATGGCGTGTGCTTTTAATGTTTGTTTCCATAACCGTTTTTGTTGCTGGGACCGCAGCATAAGGGTAAATAACTCATCGAACGCCAGACGCTCCCGCGCAGCCGCTGCGTCGTCCAGCGTGTCGGGAAAATGGATAGTCTGTATCGCTTTCCGGAGATCCGGTAAATGATGGGCGGCGCGTATTTGTCCGGGGAGCGGGTCTTCAACGAGCGAAAGATATTGTTCAAGGACAAACGCAATTCTCCCGCGCAGCCATTTTGAGGACAACCCTTCTGTTTCGGGGTAGACAGGTACCAGGCGGCCGGTGTGGAGGCTGTCTTTGCCTTCACCTGCAGCGCGCAGCACTTCGTATTCGGGTGATGACAAGACTTTTTTTTGGCCAAACCATGCGACATTGCCCGAAACACTCAGCGTATCCCCGGCGGAAAGAATTTTCGTTAGATAAAGTTGATTGAACCATGTAATGTCGATCGCCCCACTGTCATCGCGGAGGCGTGCCATGACGAGCCGTTTTCCGTGCTTGGTAATAAACGTGCGGATATATTCGAGTTCCCCCACTACGGTCACGGTTTCCCCTGGTTGCAGGCGGGCAATCGGTGACACCAAGGAATAGTCCTTATACCGGAATGGTACATAGGTCATGAGGTTGTAGACGGTTTCGACACCTACTTTGTGAAGCAGCGATGCCATACGCGGTCCCACCCGCGGGAGAAACTGCACTAGGGACGACAATTGTAAATCCATTCCCCTATTATATCGCGATTACCAGTAAATGAGGTTCTTTTCCGTGCAGGGTATCTAGCCGGGGCGCATGATGAGGCGCGTTATTGCAGTCCGCCTGCGAGGAACGGCACAAAGGAGGTGGCGACAAGCGCGATTGTTGAGATCACGACAATTACCTTCCAGAATTTTTCGTGTTTTCTAAAAAAGTTCATAAGATTATTAATCAATTTTTGCAAATTTAGTTTTGCCCACCTTAATTACGGTTCCTATTCTGACCTTTGGTTTATTATCATCGATAACAGCCGTGTCGTCAATCTTTACTGCCCCCTGTTGAATTAACCGTTTTGCTTCTGATCGACTTGGCACCAATTTCGTTGCTAATAAAAATTCAGAGATAGTAGGTGCTGAATTAAAAGCTTTTAATGGGATAGTTGGCATTATTACTGTAGCCAAATTTTTAATTTGAAATTTTTGTATAAAATCATTTTGTGCTTTAGTTGCTTCATTTTCTGAATTAAATTGTTTAGTGAGCTCAAAGGCGAGTTGTTTTTTGAACTTCATAGGATTTTCACCCCTTGTCATCTGTTCCTGTATGGCAGTGATTTCTTCATCCGGCGTGTCAGTAAGCAGTGTAAAACAGGGAATGATAGCATCATCACCCAGCGACATGATTTTTCCATAAAAATCAGTCGGTGCATCGGTAAGACCTATGACATTGCCTTCGGTTTTGCCGATTTTTACCCCTTTGGAATCGGCAAGGAGCGGCACGGTCATAACGAATTTTTCTTTACCCAGCATGTTTTTAACCAGTGTTCTTCCCGCAAGCATGTTAAATGTTTGATCGCTCCCCCCGAGTTCCAAGTCCACCTTCATCGCCACAGAGTCATATCCCTGGAGCAACGGATAAAGGAATTCACGGAGATTAATAGGATCTCCCGCTTTTATGCGTACTTGATACATATCCCGTTCTATCATTTGTTGGACGGTAAAATTTTGTGCAATTCCCAACATGTCTTCGAGTTTCAATTCTGTAAGCCAATCACCGTTGTATTTAATTTCTACCGGATTATCGCCATCAAAACGGACGATTTTTGAAGCCTGCATGAGGTATGCTGTTGCGTTGTCGCGAAGTTCAGAGCGTGACATAAATTTGCCACGCGCTTTCATTTTGCCTGATGGGTCTCCGGCGAGCCCGGTACCATCACCCACCAGGAAGATGACATGATGACCTAAGTCCTGCCATTGGCGGAGTTTTCGGAAACCCACCGCATGACCGATATGCAGCTGTGTTCCCGTGGGATCAAACCCCTGGTATAAAATGAGTTTTTTGCCGCTTCGCAAGACTTTTTCCAGCTCTGCTCGGGTTGGGTAAATTGTATCTACCCCTCGGGTTAATAAATGATCAATTGCATCCATAATTTCTCCTTTTACTATATCACATATTATGTGTATTTCATCGTTTATTTATGAAATACTACATTTCGTTCTTTCTTTCGTTTATTGATGTTACCGTGTTGTCGTTTCATTTCTATAATGATCGGGATAGAGCTTCCAAGCAATATGGCTCCAATTTTCGGTAAACCGCCAAGACTAAAAACCCAACTTGCATGCAAGAGGTCTCGAGAAATACGAAATGCGCGCTCTGCGCGTTGTTCACTATCCTCTATTGTTTTTCCATCTAGAATTTCTTTAAGCTGTATCATATGATCACCTCCTTTCATCCATAAAAAAACCCCGACTCGCGGGGTTCGTTATTGATTAGAAAAAATTGTACTATTTCATCACAACAACCAACCCCACTTTGAAGGGATAATACGTATATACGTATTTGGTTGTAGTATTCATCCTCATTATCGTATCAGCAATTTGTCATTTCTGTCAATCGCAGTTACAATGGATTTCGTGATACAAATGTCAGATTTATTCAGCGAGCGGCAGCGGCGGAAACTATTTGGTTCCAGTGTTTCCCGGATGAAGCTGTGGAGCATAGTTGCGTTTGGTGGCTTTATAGGATTTGTCGTTCTTATATTATTTATCGGTATTCTTTTTGCGTGGTATGCCAAAGATTTGCCCCGGCCGGACAAAGTGCAGCGGCGCGAAGGGCTTTCTACTGTTGTGCTTGACCGAAATGGAGAGAAGCTCTATGACATTTTTGAAGAAGCCAACAGAATTCCCGCCAAATGGGAAGAGGTTCCCCAGTATCTCAAAGATGCCACGGTCGCTATAGAAGATAAAGATTTTTACAAACATCAAGGGTTATCCACGACCGGTATTATGCGCGGATTATTGGCGTGCGTATTTATGCGCCGTTGCCAGGGAGGATCGACGCTGACCCAGCAGTTAGTGAAAAACGTCCTGCTTTCCCAGGAACGGACACTGCCCCGGAAAATGAAGGAAGCAGTGCTTGCCATACAAATAGAACGCAAATACAGCAAAAACGATATCCTCCTCATGTATCTTAACGAAGCACCTTATGGCGGTACCGCTGTTGGAGTGAAAACAGCCGCGGAACATTACTTTGATAAAGATGTGAAAGACCTGACGCTTGTGCAGTCGGTCGTGCTCGCAGGGCTTCCGCAGTCACCGAGTTATTATTCCCCGTTTACCGGAGATGAAACCGCTTACCGGGGGCGCGCGCAGGAAGTACTCCGAAGAATGCGTGAAGACGGATACATTACTCCCGCGCAGGAAGGTGAAGCGAAAAAACAACTAGAATCCGTGACGTTTGCCTCGGGAGATGTCGGACTGCGGGCACCGCATTTTGTTGCCTACATCAAAGAACTGCTGATAGAGCGGTTTGGTGAGAAAACAGTAAACGCGGGCGGACTGACCGTCACGACCACGCTTGACTGGAAACTGCAGGAAGCGGCACAGCTTGCCGTTAAGGAAGAAGTAGAGAAAGCCAAAAAATTAAAAGTAAGTAACGGAGCCGCTATCGTGATGGATCCGCGAACCGGCGAAATCCTTTCTATAGTGGGAAGCAAAGACTACGCGGCGACCGATAGTTCAGGACTCAAGTTTAATGTCGTCACCCAAGGGCTTCGGCAACCGGGATCCACACTCAAGCCCATGATTTACGCGGCTGCATTGACGAAAGGTTACACCGCGAGCACCATGCTTATGGATGTAGAAACCAAGTACCCTTCCGGTGACCCGGCTAAACCCGAATATAATCCTAAAAATTATGACAACAAATACCGCGGACCCATGCAACTCCGGTACGGGCTTGCAAACTCCATTAACACGACTGCCGTAAAAGTAGCCGCGCTTGTAGGGGTGCGGGATGTGCTGAAATTGGGGTATGCCATGGGATTGCAGACGTGGGAGCCAACCGATGCCAACTTGAAGCGTGTTGGATTATCGTTGCCGCTTGGCGGCGCGGAAGTAAAAATGATTGATATGGCAACGGCGTTTAGTGTTTTTGCGGCCGAAGGCATGCGGACTGATCCTGTCGCAATCCTGAAAGTGACGGATACCAACGGGAAGACGTTGTTTGAGCATAAGCCGGTCTCCCCACGGGCAGAATTGGAGCCAGATGTAGCGTTTATTATATCCTCGATTCTTTCTGATAACGATGCGCGGAAGGAAGTGTTCGGGACACGTTCCCATCTGGTGATTTCCGGAAAAACTGTTGCCGCCAAAACCGGTACGACCGATGATAAACGTGATAACTGGACTGCAGGATATACCAAGAGCCGTGTCGTCATCGCCTGGGTCGGCAATAACGACAATTCGCCGATGAGCCCCACGCTTGCTTCCGGTGTCACGGGCGCGGCTCCCATATGGAACCGTATTATGCGTGAGGCAATTAAAGATATTCCCGATGAACCATTCACCCGCCCGGATGGGGTCATAGAAATGGATATCGATGCGTTTGGGGGCGGCCTTCCCTTTGAAAATCAGCCGACCCGCAAAGAATTTTTTATCAAGGGCACTGAGCCCACAGGACCCGCTGCTATCTATCAGAAATTAAAAATTTCCCGGAAAGACAACAATAAACTGGCAAACAGTGTTGAAGTCGCGACCGGAGACTATGATGAAAAATTGTTTATCGTGATACGTGAGGACGATCCTGTTTCCGGCGATGGCAAAAATAGATGGCAGGAAGGTATCAACGGCTGGATTGCCGGACAAGACAGCAAGTATAAAGCCCCCACCGAGACATATAGCGGCGGCGATTCCAATCAGGTTGTTATCCAAATCAAAAAGCCAAGCGATAACCAGCGTATCGATAACAACGATGTGCAGGTAGAAGCCGAAGCGATATCTACCGCGGATATTGAGCGGATAGAAATCTATGTTGATGGCTCCAAAGTGAAAGAACGGTCAAACGAAAAGACAATTTCCGAAACCATCAACATAGCCAATGGATCACACACAATAAAAGTAAAAGCGATAGATAAACGGGGAACATCTTCCGAGCGCGAAATCCGCGTGGGTATAAATCAGGATTATTCCTCCCCTACGCCAACGCCTACCCCATAACAACCGTAAAGAGAGAATAATTAGCGGGACTTGAGCGACAATCCGAATTTGGATTCTGCAAGCGAAATGAGCTTCGTGCGGACCGGCGCGATATCCGCATTGGTCAGATTTCTTTTTTCATCCTGGTACGTGATGTGGAATGTCCTCGTGTTTTCATGCACATCCAGAAGGGTCACGTCAAAAACAAGCGGGTGTGCCGCCCGCAGTGCTGCCATAAGCGGACTGACATAAAATTCATCGGGCACGATAAACGAGAGATCCTCCATGATCGGTGGATATTTCGGAACCGGCGCATACGTATTTCTGGTGTTTGCCCGTGCCACCAGTTTTCCAAAGTCGAGTACCAGCCGGGTAAGCGGTGTGGTGATGCCGTTTTGCTGCAGCATCCGGTAGTCAAGGGTGCCGAATGAGCCGTATTCCGAAAGTGACAGGCGGTGATGGCTATACCAGTCAAGCGGCTGTCCTGCCTCGTTTGTCAGGTCAAGCGGGAATGGTATGCCAAAGAGTGAAAATATCGTTTCCGCGAGCCCCTTGGCTTCCAAAAACCGGTTGCCGCTCCATACGACGGTAAGGGTGGGTATTTCTTCGGGCAGGTCGTTAGGCCGGAACCGGTATACCATGCTGAGTTCAAACACCCGTAAAGATTTCGTTAATTTGAGGTTCTCCCGGAGTACCGGTACCATGCTCATAAATAGGTCAGGCCGCATATACTCCCATTCAGAAGACAGCGGGTTAGCAATTTTGTACGTTTTTTCAAGATCACTACCGAAGGCCACCATAAGCTCCTTTGACACCATGGAATAGGTAATAAGCTCGGTGTAGCCCCAGTCTCTGAGACGTACTTTGACGCTTTCCTCCCATGAAAGTATGGGGTCGGGTAAGGTGGTGGGTGGCGCGTGCTCCGGCAAGCGGGATGGAATATTTTGATACCCATACACGCGGGCGATTTCTTCGATGACATCAACATCTATCGTTACGTCACGCCGGAAACTTGGTACGACCACGGTGATGGCTTTATTGGTGCTTTGTACGCGGAAGCCGAGGGCGGCTAGTGTTTCTTTTATTTCTTTCAATGAAATATGACCGATATACGAGTGGATTTTTGATAACTGTACGGACACGGTCACTGCCTTGTATGGTTTGGGGTACAGATCGATGAGCGCGCTTGCCGGTTTTCCGCCGGTAAGCTCTATCATCAGTTCCATGCCTTTATGAAACACCGGTTTAACGAGTTCCGTATCCAGACCTTTTTCAAACAACGCGGCGGCTTCTGTCCGGTGGCCTAATGCCATAGAGGTTTTCCGGATATGCGTTGGGCTGTATGTCTGAAGAAACAATATGACGCGTTTCGTGTGTTCGGTGACGGATGAATTTTCTCCCCCCATAATGCCGCACAAATCAATGAGCTTACCGTTCTTATCTTCAATGACGATATCATCGCCCGGCAAGCGGTGTGTCTTGCCATCAAGCGTTTGGAGTTTCTCTCCCTTTTTTGACGCCCGCAGCGTCATTTTGTGACCCTCTATCGCATCATAATCAAACACATGCGCCGGTTGACCGTATGCGCGCATCAGAAAATTCGTAATGTCGACGATATTGTTCAAACTCCGCATGCCCGCAAGCTCCAGATATTTTGTCAGCCACGTTGGAGAGGTCTTTACGGTGACGCCGTCAAAAATGAGTGACATCCACCGCGGGTTTAGCTCGGCATCGGTTTTAAGTGTCAGTTTGAGATCATTTTTGGCTTGAGGGAACATCACTTTTTCCCGGTAGGGATCCCCGGTGAGGGTTGCAGGTATGCCAAACCTCGGTAAAATAGTTGCCGCTTCCCGGGCAACTCCCATAACTGACATGGCATCCGGTCTGTTGCCGGTGATTTCTATGTCATAGACGCACTCACTTCCTTCACCGTAAATCCGCTCGATCGAAGGACCGCATAGCGACAGGTACTCCTTTATTTCCAAAGGCGTTGCCTTTGTTTTTAAGTAGGTCCGGAGCCATATATCTGGAATTAAAATATTCATAATTTAAAATTGTTGTAAAAACCGCAGATCATTACTATACAGGAGGCGGATATCGTCCAGCTTCGTTCCTGATTTCATCATGCTGGTGCGCTCTATCCCCCACCCGAACGCAAATCCGGAGTAGACATCGGGGTCTATGCCACCGTTTCGCAGCACGACCGGATGTACCATGCCCGCGCCTCCTAGCTCGAGCCAGCCGGCTTTACAAAGTTTGCAGGTACTTCCGTCCGCAAGTTTGCTCGTGCCCAGACAAATACCGCAGTTTATATCCACCTCAAATGAAGGTTCCGTAAATTGGAAATGGAACGGCCGGAGGCGGGTTACCCGTGAAGCGCCGAAAAATTGTTTGACAAAATGATCAAAAACCCCTTTTAAATTGCCGATAGAAACATCCCGGTCGACATAGAGTCCTTCAAATTGATGAAACATAGGTGTATGTGAGACATCGATTTGCCGCCGGTAACATTTGGCGATATTGATCATACGGATGGGTAGCTCCCCTTTTTCCATTTCGCGTACCTGGCCGTTGCTGGTGTGCGGCGTGAGAACTATTTTTTGCTTATGGGGGTCCTTACCCGGTTTGCCGGGAAAGTCGAGGAAAAATGTTTCCCACTCGTCCCGCGCGGGATGATTGGTAGGCATATTCAGTGATTCAAACGGATACCAATCCCAATCGACCTCGGGGTGACGCACACGGGTAAATCCAATACGCTCAAAAATCCGGGTAATTTCTATGATGGCCTGCGTCACCAGATGAAGGTTGCCGTGCGGCGGACGCTCACCCGGCATAGTAATATCGAGAAATGCCGTGTTGCCCGCTTCACTCACCGGCTGCAATGCTGCCCTTGCCGCTAAGCCCTGTTCTATCGATTGTTTCACCTGCGATACGATCACGCCTACCTGCTGGCGTTCCTCTTTAGGCACCCGGCTGATTTGTTTGGTGAGCCGCGCGAGGTCGCTTTTGGAACCCATAAGCAGGATACGTAGCTCATCAACACTTTTGCTGGTGTCTTTAATGAGTGACAGCGCTTCCTCCTGTGCGAGAAGAAGTAGGCTGATGACATTGCTTCCTGATACAATTTCTTCCGTCATATGCATATGTTTATTGTACGTTTTGATTTATAATGTCGCAAGAAGAGGGGCGGGCGGTATAGCTTTCACGAGCATCGTCCGCCCCTCTTCTCTTTGTGTCACCGGCGTAACCGCCGTAACGTCCTTTCATGGTTTTGCCTTGCCCGTCTATGCTGACTGCTCCATAGCACAACTTTCCGTTCATTGATCATGTCTTGTAACGATGGCCTGAGTGACGGGTCGGTAGATTTATGTATCGCTCTTCCGATCACTAAAAGCTCCCTCCTTGTTTTGGCCTGTTCAAGTCGCTCTTTAATGTTCATCCGTGTTCACCTCCTTTCATAGAAAACCGTCTTATCGCGGGATTTCTATTTCATGGATGTGAACCATCGCATTCCACAAAAAATCCCGCTTTCGCGGGATCCTTGGGTTATTTTTGTCTATTCTTACGCGCCCAAAGAACCCCGCTGGAGCGAGGTAAAGAACGCAAAGAATGTATGGTGTGTCATAAAATAAAAATTAATTAACCGATTTGACTTCGTTGAGGATTGCATCAAACACATCCGGATCTTCGACCACCAAGTTGGCGAGCGTTTTCCGGTCGAGTTCAATGTGTGCTTCCTTGAGTTTATGGACAAGTGAACTATACGAAAGATTGCGGAGCTTGCTTGCTTCGGAAATTCTGGTGATCCACAGTTCGCGGAAGTCGCGCTTCCGGTTTTTGCGGCCGGCGAACGCGTATTCCCCTGCATGGAGATATGCTTCGGTTGCTACTTTGATAAGCTTACGCTTGGTCATCCGGTACCCTTTGTTGGCCCGGAAAATTTTATTATGTTTTGCTTTACTGGTTGTGCCTCGTTTTACTCTCATATATTTCTCCTTTTATGACCTTCTCAGGTACGCTGTTACGTGTTTAACCATAGCCTTTTTCAGTTCCACTTGTCGGTCTTGACGCCGTTGCTGCCGTTTGCTTTTTTTGCGGCGAAGATGCCTCGCTCCCTGTACACGGTGAACGAGTTTCCCTTTGCCGGTTACTTTAAACCGTTTTGCTGCTACTTTTCTGGTTTTAACTTTTGGCATATGAATTAACTATTAACTATTAACAATTAACTATCAACTATCAATAATTAGTTATTAACAATTAACTCGCTATTTCCTCTTCTTTTCCTTCGCCTTTTTTGTTCGGGACGACCATAGCGGCGAGCACCCGTCCTTCCATCCTCGGTTCCCGTACAATTTTAACCCCTTCCAGTGAGTGTACAAAGCGGTTTAACACTTCGTACCCAAACTGTTTCCTTCCGAGTTCCCGTCCTTTAAAGAGAACATTTATTTTAACCTGATTTCCCTTTTCAATAAACTCTGTCGCTCTTTTAAGCCAGGTATCAAAGTCATGTTGCTCGATAAACGGCCGTAATCTGACTTCTTTGACCCCAACATTTTTTACATTCTTTTTCGATTCGCGTTCTTTCCTCGCCTCCTGGTATTTAAACTTTTTGTAATCAATAAGTTTAGCTACCGGCGGTTTCGCGTTTGGCGCAATCTCTACGACATCGACCCCAAATTCTTTAGCTTTTTGTAATGCCTCGAGCTTGGAGACTATGCCGATCTGCACACCCTTTTCATCCAACAGCCTGATTTCCGGGCTGAGGATTTGGTAATTGATCTTGTAAAACTTATGGGTTTGCTTTGGTCTCAATCTCGTTTGCTAGCCTGGCGAGGAAGTCGTCAAGGCGTATATCCTTGAGATTTTCCCCGTGTCGGCTACGTAAGCTCACTGTATTACTGTTTATTTCGGTATCCCCGATTATAGCTAAGTATGGCACCTTTTGCAACGTATGATCTCGTACTTTGGCCTGCATCGGTTGGGAACGGGTATCTGCTTCTGCCCGGATGCCTGCTTTTTTGAGTTGCTGTACGATAGCCTCAGCTGCCTCGTTGTGACGCTCCGCGATGGGTATAACGATGGTCTGGACGGGCGCAAGCCATAACGGAAACGCGCCGCCGTATTTTTCTATCAAAAATGCCATCGTGCGCTCGATCGCCCCTATCGATGATCGGTGGATGACGATCGGTTCAGCTGCCTCGCCCTGCTCGTTGGTGTAGGTAAGGGAAAAGCGTTTCGGCATGACAAAGTCGTACTGCACCGTGAATGCGGTTTCTTCTTTGCCATGAATGTTTTTTATTTGAACATCGATTTTGGGGCCGTAAAACGCCGCCTCATCGGGTGCTTCAAAATACGCGGCTTTCCGTTTGGTAAGTACATCGCGGAGCACCGCTTCGGCATTGTCCCATGACGCGTCATCTTTGAAATATTTTTTCTCGTTTGCGCGGTCGCCGAGCGACAGCCGGTACCGGTAATCTACTCCGGGTTGTAGGCCGAAGGTGGATGAAGCAAAGTCGATAAGATCGAGTACCTCGTTAATTTCTGCGTTCGCCTGCGCCGGGGTTGCGATAATATGGGCGTCAGCAAGACAAAAACTCCGGACTCGCATAAGGCCGGATAGCTCACCGGATTTTTCGTAACGGTAGAGTTTTGCAAGTTCCGCAAGCCGCATGGGTAGTTCTTTGTAGCTTCGGGGCTTACTCTTGTAGAGCTCAAAGTGATGCGGACACGTCATCGGGCGCAGCATAAACTCGTCTTCATCGATCGTGATTGGGGCGTACATCGTATCTTTGTAATACGGATAGTGACCGCTGGTCCGGTATAAATCGAGACGGGCAAGATCCGGCGTCATGACGTGGAGATACCCGCGCTTTAATTCTTCTTCAACCACAAACCGTTCCAGTTCCCGCCGCACTGTGGTTCCTTTGGGTGTCCAGAGCGGTAAGCCTTTCCCTACAAGCTCGGAGAAGGTAAACAGATCAAGTTCCGCGCCTAGTTTGCGGTGATCGCGTTTTTTCGCTTCTTCCTGTTGGACAAGGAAATCATCAAGTGCTTTTTTGGTGGGAAAACATGTGCCGTAAATGCGGGTAAGCATTTTGTTTTTTTCGCTGCCGCGCCAATACGCGCCTGCCACAGAAAGCAGCTTAAAGTGTTTCAGATCATTGTTTGGGTGGGGGCAGTGCCCTCCCCTGCATAAATCGGTATAGTTACCCGACGTATAGATAGTGAGGTGTTGGCCATCTGCACTAAATTCCTCAATAAGTTCTTTTTTATATTCGTTCCCTTGATTATGGGACAACGCTTCCTCCTTCGTTACTTCTTTTCTCCGGAATTCCTTCCAGTCTTTGACCAGCACTTTCATTTTTTCTTCAATCTTTGGAAAATCGTACTCCGAGATTTTTGTGTCACCAAAATCGAAGTCATAATAAAATCCATCCTCGATCGCCGGACCGATTGTCCGTTTGGCGTGCGGCCACAACTCCATAACCGCAGCGGCGAGTAAATGCGCGCATGAATGGCGCAGGTTCATCAAATGATCGTTATTGTTTTGCATACTCATCCTCCCTTTTACACAAAAAATCACCCTCTCGTCAGAGCTCCATTTTTTGGGGCGGTTCCATCTGACGTTACGGTGATCTTGATTTGACATCTTTACGCTGATGCAGCGCTTCTCTTTGAGGTTGGTTGCGTCTCATGCAAACGAGAAGTATGTTTATTGTAGGCGATTTTGGGGTAATGTCAAGCGATGCTCAGCTGAATTTCATGATCATCCCGCTTTGCTGCGCACGCCGGTAGCTCCAGGAAAAAAACCACATGCCAAGCGCGGTATACACGATATTGAGCGCAATGGCGATACCCAGACCCGCCACATCAACACGCTGCGTCAGGAACACTTGCCGCATCCCCTCAAACACGTAGCTGGTCGGCAGCGCGTGTGCCACATATTGCATCCAGACAGGTAACGCGCTCACGGGATAATAGACGCTTGAAAACGGGAGGATAATCATGGTGAGTGTCCACGCGAATACCTGCACCCGGTACCCGTACTGTAAGATAAGCCCGTTGATAAAAAATCCCAGACTCCACCCCGAAATCATCAAGATAAGCGCGTACGGCACGAGCACCCACCCCAATGAAAATATATTAAAGGCAAAGAGCAGGCTGGAGAGAATAAATAGCCAGACGAACGTGACCAGTAGTTTTGCGGTGGCGAGTACGATCGTCGCCATGCTGAATTCCCAGATGGTGAGCGGCGAAGAAAACATGTTGAGCAGGTTTCTGTCCCATGCTTCCTGTAAAAACAATAACCCCATTTCTTCCTGTGACCGGGCAACGAGTGTCCACATCAGGAGCCCTCCCAAAAACAACTGTACAAAAAATACAGTTGTCCCCGTTTCTTTTTGGAGATAGATGTTGACTAACCCCCAGATAAAAAGGTTCATCGTGGGCCACCAAAATGAATCGGCAATCCGCTCCAGGCTTCTCGGCCAGGTGAGGAGGTGCCGCAGCACCAGTGCGTATACTCTATTAAAATTAAGCAGTTTCATGGCGGGCCTTTCCGATAAAGAAATCCTCAAGCGTCGGTTTATCGATAGAAATTTGGGTATAGTCAGCACCGATTTTTGACAAATCGGTGAGGAGTGAGGCGACTTGTTGTTCGTTGATATCAATCATCACATAGCGTTCGTTTGTTTGACACGTTAAGTGGCGGGTAGCGCAGTACTCTACCGTCCGTTTCTGCCCATCGCGCATCATAAGGCGCACGCGGGTCTTTTTTATTTTTTTGGCCAGCCCTTCAGGCGTGTCTACCGCGACGATTTTTCCATGATCCATAAATATGACCCGGTCACAGAGCTCTTCGATTTCCGCCATGTTGTGGGATGTAAGCAGTATGGTTGTCTGGTATTTTTCGCGCGAGAGTTTTATAAACTGCCGGATACGGTCAGCAATATCCGGGTCGACGGAGCTCGTCGGCTCATCGAGAAGTACGAGCTTCGGCTGATTGACAAATGCTTTGGCGAGGTTGAGCCGCGCGCTATTGCCGGAAGATAGATCGCCACCCAGGGTATTTCTTAGTTTTGTCAGATGAAACGTTGAAAGCATTTCTTCAGTTTTCTGCCGCGGATTTGCGACCTCATACATGAGGGCAAATACATACACGTGTTCCCATACCGTCATGCGCCATGGTGACTTAACGTAGGCCGATGAATAATTCATGTCTTTGAGGATTTCTTCCCGGTGGGTTGCAAAATTTTTGCCAAAGACGTTGATATCTCCCGATGAGGGCGCAATGACGCCAAGCATCATTGCGAGCGTCGTGGTTTTGCCCGCGCCGTTTGGACCCAACAATCCCACGATTTCACCTTCCGTAACGGAAAACGAAATACCGTTCACCGCCGGGAAATTTCCGAACCGCTTGGTGAGCTTTGTGACGCTGACAATATCACGGGTCATAGCCATGAGTATACGCTGCTCATAGGCGTAATGAAAGATGAGAAGGAAAAGGCGTTATATGACAAAGGCATAGACATGGTGGTCCGTATCTTTTCTGACCACTTTCCAGCCGGGAAAGATGAAGCTGTTGGATATAACCAATGCACCGGGTTTGAGTTCCTTTTTGAGTTTCGCGGCGAGGTCTGCCATTTTCCATGGGATGAGGTACACAAATACGACATCGGCACGTGACAAGTCGGTAGTCCAGAGGTTCTGCCAAAGTACCGTAACCTTGCCCTTGTACGGCCTCCACAAGGCGCGGAACCGCGTATACCATACAAGATACGGGTTAATCTCAATTCCTACGGCTTTTGCCCCCTGCCGGGCAGCCGCCATGAGCACCCGTCCGTCACCGCTTCCTACATCAAACACGGTTTGACCGGAGCGGAGGTTCGCGAGTTTTACCATCGCCATCACCGATGTTTTTGAGGAAGGGACAAACGGGCCTCCGGTGACAAACGCAAGGCAGAGAAACAGGAAAAATCCTGCCATGATGAGTTGGATGATAAGGAAGAGGATGCCCATTTATATCCGCTCCGCGATGACGATAAGCCGTTTGTATGTGGTGCCGGGTGGCCAGCAGGTCATAAGCGTGAGCGTTTCTGTTTGTGGTACAGTGAACAGATACTCTACCGCCGACGATGGCACCGTGCGGACATCCGTTACTGTATAGGTATACTTGATGTTCCGGTAATATATGTTAATAGGGTCGCCACGCTCCATTTTGGAAAGCAGATAAAACACAGAGTTGTAGCGGAGTGCCTCAAAAAAATTAACCGATGAGTGGGAAAAGAGAAATGTGTTTCTGCCCTCTCCCGGAAACGCGCTTCCTTTGGCATGTGCCACGCCTTTTGTGAGGGCTTTTTGATATTCCACACTGTTAAACGGGTCAACGTTTGGAATAATTTTCGCATTGGCATTTATTTTGGGTACGGTAATGCCAAATTCTTTGTCGATGGGCTCTTGGGGAATGTCGAGTGATTTGGGAGCGGTGATTTTTTTCGCGGTGTAGCCAAGTTCCAGCTGGATTGCCGGCCACAAGGTCACACCGGTGATAAGCAGGGCGATAGCAATACCCCACAGTCCGACAAGCATTAGGGTATTTGCGAGACGCAAAACAGAAGATTTTTCCGATACGCGCTTTCCGGTGCGCGGCTTACGGCGTTTGGGTTTGTTGCTTTTTCCAGATGGCATACAGGATTGCTCCCAATAGCAGTATACCACCGCCGAGCATCAGGTTTCGAGCCATGGAATTTTTCGCGTCATCTTTCTTCCCCATATCGGCGACTTCAGCGCTGGGGCTGGTTTCACCCAGTGTTTCCCCGCTTGTGCCGGTCGCACCCATCGCTCCGATGGTAGCTTCATCACCGAGCACGCTGCCGCCCTGGTTTACCGGTATAGCCCCTGCTGTTTGTTGGGTAGTCGTGGTCGTCGTGGTGGTCGCGTTGGTGATGGTCACTTCACTATCCCCGACGATACCTGATCCGTTTCCGGCTGCGTCAAATGAGCGGATCGCATAGTAGTAATTCTTACTACAGTCGGGCACGGTATTGGTGGCGTCATGGGTTTCATTTGATCCGGCGTTGACGGTGAGTACGCGTGATCCGTCATCTGCCGAGAAGCTCGTGTTTTCTGAGCGGTACACTTCTACTTTTACGGTCATCCCCGCGTCATCGGCGGTTTTGAAGTGAATAGTATATTCACAACTGTTCGTCCTGGTTTTGCTGTAGTCCCGTGGGTCTCCCGGTCCGTTGGTGTCGTAGATAACACTGACAGTTTCGCTGGTTGCAGTATCTTCGCCAGCTGTGGCTGTCACGTAAAATTGGTACGTACCGTTGTCTCCCAATATGCTTGATGTGACTGCACAATTTGCGGTATTGCCGCCCGCGGAAAGCGCGATGTCGGATCCGAATTGTGTGAATGATCCTTCGCTCGGTGATTTCTTAAAGCATTTGGCGGTAATTCCCCGTCCTTCAATATCAAGCGCGACGAAGTTTAGGTTAAAGTTGTTTATCCGGGTTGGGCTTTTGGGTTTTTCAACTTTCACGCTTACATCACCAGCTGCCGCAAACACGGTCGAATTGAAAGCAAGTGCCGCAAAAGAAACGGCGAATGCAAGTATCGTCATTTTCGTCATTTTCGTTAATGTATTAAGCATATTTCCTCCGTAATACCCAGCCGGCAAGTGCTGTAACTGAACCCAAAGACATAAAGATGGCAGCAATGATAAACCAGATACTGTTGGCTCCGGTAGCAGGTAACTCGGTGCTTGCGCCCAAGACCGCCCCCAATACTTCCTGTTTTACATTCACGGAGGCACCTGACTGATCGTTTTTGACGACATTCACTTCGGTACCCACGAAATATTGCGGGCTATCGGTGTCGTTGGCAACGACTTTGTTGGCTAGCAAATCTTTTCCTTGTGCCCACGCGAGATCGCGGTACAACCCTGGCTGTTCATCGTTACTGATATCCGCAATATAGGTAAGCGTGACTATTTCGCCTTCCTGCATGTCACCCAGGTTCCATGTGCCTGGTGAGGCATAGGTTGGCTCGGTCGTGACGAGTAGTGCTTTGAGATCGCCGCGGACGTTAGATACCGCCGTCCATGAACCGGGCCGGTAAGTAAATCCACCTGCAGGTAAGTCTTTTACGACGACGTCCAACACCGCGCTATCTGTTGCCGTCACGGTAAGTGTGAAGGTGACATTACCACCCGGTGACCGGTCGCCACCTGCAGTGTCGTTGGATTTCGTGATAGTAAGGTCAGGATTGACAAACTGGTTTCCTACCTTACAGCGCACTGTCTGCCCACCGTTTAGGGTAAAGCGCCCATTATCATCCTCTTCCACGTCGTCTGCGGTATCGTCCACAAATCGCTCTTCCTGTTTTATTTCATCACTACAACTTAATTCGGTTTGTCTCCACCCTTCTTTGAGTGTTTCGGTTAATACATAGGTACCAACCGTCACATCTTCAAACGTGGTGGTGCCATCTTGCCCAGTAGTTTGCGTGGCGTTGTAGATATCATCTCCGACCGACTGGACGTTCATATCCCAACCAGGAAGTGTTTCTTCGCCATCGTCTTGCGTGCCGTTTCCGTTGTCATCATTGTATTTGGTGACGATAATGTCGCCGGAGTTGAGTGCGTTAAACGCGACGCAGTAATAGGTTTCCCCGAACCGCACGTTATCCACGCGGTCAAAGTTATCGTAATTTTGTCCGTCCCGGTGGCAGTAAATTTCTGCAGAATAGTCGTTCTCCGTAGGTGCTGCCGGCGGATAACTAAACGGCACATAATTTGCGCGTAATACTTCGCGTACCCACAGATCATCGTCTTCATCAATGCTGGTAATAGCGGCTTCGGTGTACCCTGATGCATTGGTTGTTCCCAATGTCTGCCATGGTGAAGGTGCTGCTCCCAACTGATCGCCATTGCCATACTTTACAACCTCGCCGTCATAGCCCCATTGGAAATCCCAGCCTTCTTCAAACCGGCAAGCTCCTTCGCTGTTGTCGACAAAATTTTGAGCGGTGGTGGCGGTAATATTCGGCGCGTCATCGTCTCCCCAGTTGGGAAGGTCAGATTCGTTTTCGCAGACGATTTTGTACGCGCGGAGGGTTAATGGCTCATGGTTACCGAAGTACACGCTGTCGGTGTCCCCTGCCGTCAGTGTCGTTGATTGGCAAAGGGGCGTTGAGTTCGTCCAGTTGGTCTGTGGCACTTCACAGACACTGTAGGTACCCGGTAACAGGTTTTCAAATTCGTACTCACCTTCGTCGTTCCAACCAAAGAACCAGAATTGGCCAGAGGTTGTTTGGGTCAGTTCGCCGTCATCATATACCCCGTTGTCATTTGCGTCGATAAATATGGTCCAGCCGTTGAGGTATGCTTCACCGGTGTCACGGTTGCCATTACCATTGGTGTCATTGAATTTGTAGCCCCGGATTTTTCCAAGCTCGGTATTTTTAAATGTACACGTGACGGTTTCGTTATAACCAACATCTACCGTGACTGATCTTCCCTGTACGTTTGGTACGGTTTGGTCGGAACAAACAATGTCAGAAAGTGTCCAGCCGGGTTCCGCATCCTCAGTGACGGTGTACGTGCCAGGCGTGAGATTTTCAAATGTCCGGGTCTCATCGGTGCCGCCATTGTTGTCATTGCCGTCATCTTCGAGTTCGAAGCTGCCGCCAAATGATCTCGTGAACCGGAAATTTTCGTCCGAATTTGGCGTTGCGTCTTTTTTGATAATAAGCGTGCCAAGTTTTTCGTTCGTGAAGGTACACGTAATTGCTTCGCCTGTTTCTACATTAAGCGTGGCTCTGCCGGATGCAATATTTACGGTGCCGTTTTGATCGTTACACACTAGTGAGGTAAGATGCCAACCTGTTTCTCCATCTTCTTCAACCCAGTACTGCCCGGTCGTGACCGTCACGGTTTTGCTTTCTTCCGTGCCGCCATTGTTGTCATTGCCGTCATCTTCGAGTTCAAAATCCCCGCCGGGGAACCCGCTGCTGACGTCAAAGCTGAAGTTTTGGTCACTGTTTGGTATAGCGTTTTTGATGATCGTGATTGATCCGGTGTCCCGTGCGTTACATAGCGTGATTTCTGCCGTTGTATTTTTGGCAACCGCAACTGATACCGGCAATGTCGTCCCTTCGGGGTTAGTACAGCTGTACCGTGTGCTGGAAGTCGTGAACCAGCCAACGAAATGATAGCCCGCGACCGTATTTTCCCCAATGTCGTGGTTACCCGTTGTCACGCCTGCTACGGTAGAGCCAATTGCATTGGTGCCCGAGCCATCGATACTCCAGGTAAATCCGTTGGAGTCCGAGCCATTTACTCCTTCTCCGCTGTCGTTGTAGTCACCATCTCCGTTGCCGTCAGTCCGTTTGTTTACCTTGAGGGATCCGGTGTCGCGGGTATTGGTGAATGTACAGGTGCCACCGTTTTCCGTGACGGTCATGGTCGCGGTTCCACCCTGCAGTCCCGAACAGATACCCGTTACCCCGGTTGCGGAATAATCAGCGGGTCCGGACTCCGTAACAGTATAGCTGCCAGTAGGAAGGGTAACACTGTTGCCACTCTTAAATGTTCCCGCAACGCTACTGATGGAAAAGTCCCAGTCAGAGGGAAGCGCTGTGCCACCAATTACTTCTTTTGTTATGGTGACTGTGCCAGTGTCCCGTGCGTTACAAATCGTATAGTCGGATGTGCCGCCTGAACCGACATTCACCGGAATTGGTAACTGGTGGAAGTTGGTATTTTGTGTGTCAGTCGGTAAGTTTGTGCAGCTCCACCCCTGTTGACCTGTCGGGAACCAGCCAACGAAATGGTAATCTGACGGACTGTTTTCATTGATATTGTGTGAGCCTACCGGAACTGTTGTGTGGGAATAGCCCATGGCATAGGGACCGGCACCATCGAGTGTCCAGGTGAAGTCAGCCGGATTGGTCTCGTCGTAAGTACCATTGCCATCGCGGTCGACCATCTTGCGCACCGTGATAGAGCCGGTATCAAGCGCGTTACAGATAGTGATTTCGGTTGTCTGATCCGCTGCAACCGTAATTGCTGCCGGAAGCGTGGTGTTGCCCTGCGGCAAATTGGTACATGAATACTGTGTGCTGTTTACCCCACCCGGGAACCAGCCGACTACGTGATAGTTGGCAACAGTATTTTCGTTAACTGTGTGAGCGCCAAGCGTAACGTTGTTTACCGTGCTTCCCATTGCATTGGTTCCAGATCCATCCAAACTCCATGTAAACGCGGCGGGGTTCGTGGTTTCAAACGAGCCATTACCGTCACTATCCAGCAGCTTGTTTACTTTGACTGAGCCAAAGTGAAGTACGGTGGTATCTTCGGTGTCGGTGTTGTTATTGGTAACCGTTTCCGGACTGTCGGTTGTGACACTCACGGAATTGGTGATGGTCGTCAGTGCTGTGGTGATAGTGCCGACGATCGTAATGGTTGCCGATCCGTTGGCAGCGAGATTACCTAATTCACACTGTATAGATGGCGCTGTCTGATCCGAACAGCTACCGACACTTGGGGTCACACTCGTCACCGCAAATCCTGCGGGAAGGGTATCGTTGACCACGACATCTTCTGCAGGGACAACCGTGTTGTTTTGGATAGACAAGGTATACGTCAGGACGCCGCCGTTATTTACCGGATCCGGAGAATCTGATTTCGTGACAGAAATGTCAGTCGCAGGCTTATTGCAGCCATTTTGGTAGAACAGCTGTCCGTATGCATCCCAGTTTTGACCAGGATATGAGCCACCGATGTAATCAAATGGAGGAATTATATCGCCCCACTCAACCGATATGCCCGGAAACCAGATCGGCCCGTTATGTCCATCGTGACCGCTGACGTCTCCGGATCGTGACGGGCTGTTTACAATGTACGGATTGTTATGACTTCCGGTGGCATGACAAATATCGATCGTTGCGACTGGTTCGTTGTTCACGAAATTACAGGAAATAATATCTGACGCACCTACCGTAATTCCGGAGACACCGTTTGCCGCCGCGGTACCCACCGGGCTTCCTGATTGTGTTTGGCAACTTGCTGAAGCAAATGTGTAGCCATCTACCAGTCCGGTTTCTGTTACTGAATAGGTTCCAGGTGTTACTTCGACCGGCTGAGTTTGTCCATTCGCATCAGTCGCTCTTGTGGTACCGGCGACATTAAATGTCCAGCCTGTTTCAGCTCTGTTTGCTTCACTGACTGATCCGATATACTTATTGACCGTGATCGTGCCGCCGCAGAGATCGCTGACGAGTTCGTTGAGGGTGTCGGCAAGGTCGTCAAAGTTGTCGGCGTTATATACTGCGTCTGCGCTCGAGATTTGCTCCAAGCGGGTTTGGCTTGCTGCACCGCTTAATCCTATTCCCAGGGTAATGATGCGGATACCTGCATTTTTGGCAAGATTCGCTTGGGTGATTGCCGGTGCTAAATGTTCGTTTGGTTGACTTACGGTTGGTCCACCGGCGCTACTCTCGGTAGGGTCGCCGTCGGTTGTAAAGACGATAAGGTCAGGCTTGTCTGCTCTATTAGGGAATAATCCATGCAAATCCTGTAATGCATCTTCCCAATTGGTGTAACCACTACTTCCGTTAATATCGTCGATAACGCCGCTTGCGTTTGATAATGACGCTAAGTCACTGGTAAAGCCTGATTCGACAGTTGCATTTGTATTAAAGGAAACAACTGACATTTGGGTGGGAGTTCCTACAAACGCATTGACGAATCCCTTTAATGCGTTTTTCATCGTGGACAGTTCACTGTTATCGATACTCAATGAAGTATCTACCGCGAGCCCGATATCAATGCCGCATGATTGACCGAGAGGTGGATTTGCGGCGGGGACAACCTCAGGCTCTTCTTCAGTGTAGAAAACTTTTGCTTGTACGTGGTCTAGGTATATATCATCACTGTTTCCACAACCGCTTCCAGGATCGTTATACCTGACTTCTAATACAAAGTTTGCATTGCTAAATTCGCTGGGTGACCAGGTGTGACCCCAAGTATCAGAGGATCCACCATAGGTAAGTACTGTATCTGAGCCTGTCGGTACTAACGTTTTGTAACTAGTGTCGTTGCTCCCATTGTTCCATGACAGACGTGTTTGTAGTTGACATGAAGTGCCTTCTTGGCGTGCTTCAAGCTTTACCTCAATACCATTTATTGTTGAGCCCGTGGGAATACTAAATCCGAAATTTCTATACCCCTGATCATCATCGTCATCATTGGTGTTTGCGTAGGAGTTATTACTTGAGTAGGCATTTCCACCATCTGACCACTCACTTGGATTTCCGTTTGCGCTTGGCGAAAGATATGACGTTTCGCTATCAGTAAACGTCACGACGTCTACTGTTGTTCCATCCAACTCTTTCGCCTCAACTTTGTAGTTCGGGCGGTAGATACCATCCAGCTGATAAGCATAGACAAATACGCCATTTTCATCTGCGGTTACCTGTACGGTGGTAGACGTCGGTGGCGGGTCATCTGAGCTTATCGTCAGATTGTATGTTTCACCTGGTGTAAAGTCCGTACCCGTGATGATAGCCGTATCAGTCGGTGCGTAGTCAGCCTTGTCGGTTGACAAGGTTGCGCTGTTTGATGGGTCAATATTGTCGAGGTCAAGCGAAGCTGCTTCTACATTTTGAAGTACGGAGGCATGAAGTACGCCCTCTTCCGGTTGCTCCGGGGTCACTGTCGGTGATGGGGTTGCCTCGGTAGAGGCGCCATCAAGGATTTGTCCCTGTTCCGGTGGGCCGGTTTCTTTGGGTGGTTCATTGCTTGACTGCTGTGGCGCTTGGTTTTGTTCTCCAGGAGTCGGCGTAACAGTATCTGTTGGGGCAACAGTTGGTGTGGCCTCAGGAGTTACTGATGGTGTTGTTTCGGTGGTGGGAGTTGGTGTCGCCGCTTCCGTTGGTGTTGGTTGTATTTCTTCTGTCGGTGTCGGAGATGTTTGTTCCGTTGTTGGCTCCGGGGTTGGCGTCTGTGTTTCTGTCGGCGTTACTTCCTGTGCAAATACCTGGGGAGTGATTAACGGGAAAATTGGGAAAAATGACTGAGCCAGCATCAGTATGCTGGTAAACACCGCGAATAATTTGTTAGCCCTGCGTAGGCGATACATGTAAATAAGTGCAAAGGTGGCAGATCCTTTGAGCGCATTATATCCCGCTATATCACGTATTGTCAAGAAAATCAGTAAGATATCTCACAATACAGAAAAGTCGTGCCTACACAACTTGGGACAGCGCATGGAGAAATAAAAAATGAGTAGGCGCACAGGGCTCGACGAAGGCAGTTTGCGATCCGCCGCTTGGCGGGAGTAATTACTGCCAACGATCCCGTGTAGTCATGGGAAACCCCGGACCTTTGCAACCTGCCTGCAACGCTTTTGTGGACACGGAGGGGTTCGAACCCCCGACATCTGCAATGTGAATGCAGCGCTCTACCACTGAGCTACGTGTCCTATGCAAAATAGCGGGCAGGTGTGAATTCCGCCAGTTGGCGGATCTAGCCAGCTCGGGCTATGCGCCCTCCTACCATCAAACTTCATTATTATATAGAGCGCGTGGGGATAAGACAAGAGAGAGTACCGTTAGCCGGCAGCGGTGGCAAGTGAGCGTTCGTTTGAAAGACCGAATGACGTACCGTGCTTTTTGTACATACCCCAGTACCCCATTTTCTTTTTCCGGCCGCCAAACGACGCGAGCCATGACCGACTATCCTCTACTTGCAGGCGGAGTACTTTTATAAATGTGCGGAGTTGTTCGTAAAAATTAAGGTGATAAATTCCCGGGTTCACATCTTCTTTGGATACGGCGGTTGTTACTTCCTGATGCAGATTTTTGAGCGATGCCATAAGTGCTTTAAGCTCAGCCCGGACAGCCTCGAGTTGCTGCCTGGTTTCCATGTCGATGAGACTGGCGTTTGGCTTATGCAACGCCTCCACATGGACTGGTTGCGGCACGATTACTTCCTGTGGTCTTTCGCCAAATTCTATCGCCTGGTTTGGTGCTAAATCGCCGGATCTTGGCGCGCCGCCGAGCAAAGAAGACACGATGTCCGAGCCGATTTTGCCAAATTCAGCGACCGTGTTTGAGCCTACGCTGCTAGGCACGGAACTGAGTGCCTCGAGCACGTTATCGTTTTTGTAGTGGATCTGTTTCTTTTTGGTATCCTGTTGTACCATAGCGCCTGCATTATACTACAGGGCAGCATATTTGCAAATTTTATGCCATGAGGCCGTCCAGCGTTTTTTGCCTCCGGATAAGCGAAGCCAAATAGTAGCGCTGAGCCTCGAGCGCCTTGCGCTCTTCGGGTGATTTCGCCGTATCCAGGAGTTTGGTGATTTCCTCGTCGTTCACGGTCACCTTTTCCTGATCGGCTATAGCCTCTAGGCCAAATTCTAAGGTTAGATTTTTGGCTGCCGTGGTTTTGTACTCCTGGCGGATAGATTCGGCTGTTTTGCCCGTGGAGGTCAGGTACTGCTCCACCGTCAGTCCGAGCTTTTTGGTCTGATCGACCAATTGGGACAACTGGTGTGTCACTTCGTGCTCCAAAAGAATTTCCGGAAGCTGTGCCTCAATAACGGTAAGGAGTGTATCCAATACTTCGTCGACGGTCGGCCCCTTGGGTTTGCCTTCTTCTTCGGGGGTTTTGCCCGGGACGATGAGCTTCGGCGCTTTTTCCGCTTTGAGATCACTTACTGCTTTTTTGTAGTCCTTGAGCGTAATCTTTGGCCGCTCGCAAGTGCGGGCAGCAACTACCCAGTCTTTTCCTTCCTGCGCGTCTTTTAACTCTACCTGCGGCATCATGATTGGGGCAATCTTATGCTCCTCTACTGCCGCGGTGTATGCTTTCGGAACAAGTTGCCGGATTGTTTCTTCGTAGGTTTTGGTTTTATCAATATTTTCTTCAACAATTTGTTGCGGCGCTTTGCCTTTGCGGAACCCGGCGATTTCTGCTTTGCTTGCGGTTTCCGTGACGACTGCTTTATACGTCGCCTGGATATCTTCCCAGGGAATAGTCATCGTTAACTCTATGGTGCCGTCCGGCGTGGTTTGGATAGTGCTTTTCATAAACCGCAGTTTATCATAGCCCTGAGCTTGCTGCAAAGGGAAAATTATTCGGAGAGATCTATTTCGGTGTCGAGTATCGGGGGTGCTAACGTCGCATCCTGCAGATTAAACGCATTCAGTATCGCGGAAAACGACGCAACATCTTCGCTATATTTGAAAAACGCGCTGGTTGAGGCGATCCCCGACAAATGAAGCGGTGGTGTGGGAGTGGGCTGTACTGTCGGCGTTACCTGGGGTGCCGGCGCTTCGGCAGGCTGCATGGTGCTCCGCACGTAGAGAAAGCCAAATAGCAGGATGCCTGCACCCAACACGATGGCGATGATCACTCTAGGATCTTTTAATTGCAGCGCGGGCTTCTTTTGTGGTGCAGGTGCTGGCGGTGGTGGTGTCACCATAGGAGCCGGTGTTGGCGGTGCCGCCGGTTCGGGCGCTACCCGTACCGGATCTGCCTGCGGCATTGTTGTTGGCTGTGCTGGTGTGGTTTGGTCGTCGTTCATAGGTTATTCGTATTTTAACGCGGTTTCTATTTCTTTTAGGTACGATGACGCCTCAACCAAATCTTGTTTGGCGGCGCCAAAATTCGTCTGTAATTGTAAAAACAACCGGTCTTGCTGGCGGACATCCCCCGTGATTTTGGGTATCGAAGCGCGGATGGTATTCGACTTTTGTTGGTACAGGCTATGTTTATTAGATAATGCCAATAACCACCGGTCCAGAACTGCCTGCTTTTGCGGTGATGATTCTGAGCGTGCTGCCGTGATGAGCGCCTGCGCGTTGACGGCTAATTCATCAAATTTTTTGGCAAAGTAATTGAGATAACCAAGCTCTATCGCCGCGATCGTTTGGCGGTATGCCGCCTGCATGGTTTCGTAGTTTTTAACAAATTCTTCGGATACGCGCTCTGCGTCGTCCAGTGAAGCGATTGATGGTGCCAGCACGATATTTTGATCTAAATACGCAATCTGATTCGTGATGATTGCGCGGTAAATAGTGAGCTCGCTGGTCACAAATCCCGGATTTTCAGATAGCTTCTCGTTGAGAAACAAAAAATACGTTTTGGCGGCGTTACTGCGCTGCGCAAGAAGTAGCTTGGCTTTATCCAGCGCGTCCTGTTGGCTTGCGAGTGAATTAAATTGTTTGTATTGCGTAACCGCTATTTGATACTCGGCGTACCGCTGGCGGTATTGGTCAAATTGGAATTGATAATCCTGATATGCTTGCTGACTGGTCGCGTGAACAGCGATAGGCTGTGCGAGCGCGAATAACGTCAGAAGGAGCAACGCGATGTGCTTCATTATAGTCATTATCGTACCATCCGTAAAACTGAGGGGTCAATGGGTGCCGGGAACGGCAGATGATTTAGGCGATGAGATTAATTGAAGCACTTCCACGTTTATTTTAGGTTGACCTTTTAGTCTTGCTAAGACTCCCGGAATATGACCGGATCCAAAAATAGAATATTTTGGAGTGTGCTCAATAATTTGCTTTGCGATAATAGGGTCTCTCACATCGCAAACAATTTGCATAAATCGGTTAAATTCTGCAACTCGGGTCTCTGGCTGCCAACCGAATGAACTGTCTCGTAGCTGCCTCAGTACTGGCGCAAGTGATGCTTCGTATAACTCCTTTGCATGTTGCATGCTGGCTTCATAGTCCGGCTCGTGTATTTCAATTGCTTTTTGTCTCAATAAGAATGTCGACAAATTGCCATAGAATTCGTGCGCTCTTTTTATTTCCGTGTCGCTCGCTTCGGTAAATATACCGATACCCTTAATGTCACGTGAGCGCAAGAATTTAACAACCCTTGGGAGATTTTTCTTTTTGTGATGGGCAATATCGATTATGTAACAAGTTTCTATTGACATACACAATTGTGAAAAGATCAGTAATATGTGGTGTTATAAAATTGTGTGCCGGGAAGAGGAATCGAACCTCCAAGCCTTGCGGCACAGGTTCCTAAAACCTGCGCGTCTACCAATTTCGCCATCCCGGCTACAAGGGCTATTATACCCCGCCTTAGATGGTCACGGCTAGGTGGTCTATGCCGGTCGGATCAAAGTCCTCAATTTTTTGGAGAAAGAACCGCACCTTCGTGCTCCAAGTTGGAGAGGCAGCATATCTGCGGCCGATTTGATCGAGCGTGGTAAGCCCTTTGTCCATATAGTTAAACCGGAGTCCTTCGGATACCGTGGTGATACCGTCATTCCAGTCAGCAAAGTGTTTGCCGTCTTTTTGACCGGTAAATATTGCCCATCCCCACCCGTTATAGGAGTTTGCAGGGATATGTTTTCCAAACGTTGATTCCACACCGGCAATCGCCGCCACAAGTTTCCAGTCCATGTTCAACCGATCGGCTTCCGCGACAAAATGTCCGGCCGAATCAGCAAGCGGCGAGTTGTGGGTTTCCAAGTATGCTTTGAGTTTGGTGACCCGGTCATCCTTGTTTTCCAAAGGGTAATTAGGGTGCGCAGATGCTTCTGCCACAAGCAAACCGTTGGCAGAAACCGGCATGGTAGCCAGAAGAAATACGATAGCTATAATGATGCTTCCTAAGAGTTTTTTCATATTCTTTCCTCACGTTGATTTCCCGATCTCTGTGATCAAGAGAAAACAAGGTGAAGTAAGACTTTTTAGCCGCCTCTATTGTGGGAGAGGCATACGGGGAAATTGAGCCTAAACTGAAGCTAGTTAACAGGTACACAAGTGGGCAGTCTTGTGTAGCCATTAATAACCCTAAAGCAAGCTATGGTTTAGGTAGCAAACCTTAGGATCTGTGCAGAAGTATAGCCTATAATAAGCCAGTTGTCAAGTCCTATGGGATATTTGGGATTATACGTACTTGCTTATACAAAGCTCCAACGGAAAAATATATGTCCGCTATGGGGTATTACTGGATTTCTTCCATGAACTGGCTGACACAATTTGCCCACGAGTTGCCGTTGGCCACGGAGGGAGGCGCGTAAATTGCGCCGATATCGATGAGGTCCGTTATCCCCCGCGCAAAGTATTTATCACGTAAATACCGTGACACCCAGTCTATTGCATATAACCAGTTCGGAAACTTCGCGCCGCTCGTTTGTCCGGTTTCCACACTTATCCCCCACGCATTGTATGAATCTTTGCTGGGAATTCGTTTACCGGCATTGCTTTCGCACATGGCGATGGCGGGCACTAGCCGGTAATCGATATTGTAGTATTCTGCCCTGTCTAAAATGTATTCCGCGTATTCCGTAAGTGGTGAGTTATGGGTTTCCAAAAACCGGGTTAGCAAAAGTGCCCGTGCATCCGCAGCGGTAACGCTGGCGCCCAATACCTGTTCGGTACCGTAAGAAGATGCAGCTATGCGGAGCGGAAGTGCGTGAGTGACTGGCTCGTTGGCATTTGCCTTCTGGGTGAGTGATACCAGCAGTGATAAATTTACTGCAAGGAGTGCGAGTGTCAGCGGAAACCAACAGGCTACGATAAGTACTTTCCGTACCATATAACCATACTGCCATGCTGCGCGTTTTGTGTCAAATTATATAGGCTGAAATCAATGGTTAAATGCGGAAAAATGTTCCAACGATGTAAGCAACGGAAGCGGAAAGTCCGCCGACAAGTAATGTTTCCAGGATCCCGCGTAGTGGTTTTTGCTTGGATATATATGCGCGTAATATGCCGAGGAGGAGCAATGCCAGTGCGGTAAATCCGATAGAGAGGGTGAACGTGTTGTTGGAGAAGCCAAAGATGTAGGGAGACAGCGGGATGCCGCCAAAAACAACAAATGAAAAGAATGTAAATAATGCCACAAAGTACGGGTTTTCTTTTTCAGGGTCGGTCATTTCCAATTCGTCTTTCATCATAAACTCTGTCCAATAATGCGGATTGCTGCGGTAGATGGTGGCCAGGGTTGTTGCGTCTTTGTGTGAGAATTTTTTCCGTTTGAGTATTTCTATGGTTTCTGAAAATTCACTATCGGGATCATGCAGTATTTCGTGCGCCTCTTTGGACTTTTCTGTCCGATAAATATCCTGATCTGCACGGTGCGAGAGGAAGCTCCCGAGCGACATGGAAAATGCGTCGGCAAATAAATTCGCTAAACCAAATAGCAAAACGGAGACAGCGGGAATAGCGCTGGAAACCGGGTCTTTTTGCGCTCCCGCAAAGCCTGCGACAACGGCAAATGTGGTGACGATGCCATCGTTGCCGCCGTAGACAATTTCCCGTAAATATTCGGAAAACGCCGTGCGTTTGTGTTCGACCTTCAAATGTTCTTCCAGGTTAAAAGTGGCCATTTTACTTGTGAGCGCAGAAGGATTCGAACCTTCAACCGACAACTTAAGAGGTTGCTGCTCTACCGTTGAGCTATGCGCCCTTTTCTCTCCTTCTCGATTTCTTTATACCCTTGCGCCCTTGGAGGGAATCGAACCCCCATCACCTGTTCCGAAGACAGGCACTTTATCCGTTAAGCTACAAGGGCACGTGGGGTGGCTGAGCGGATTCGAACCGCCGACATTCTGCTCCACAGGCAGACGCTCTAACCAGGCTGAGCTACAGCCACCATTTTATAATCTCGTATGTAAAAACCTTCTCCCAAATCCAGACTTAAAGTATTTTTCGCGGTGTATGGCTTTTGCTTTGTTTACACACGCTTCGTAATACACTAATTCGAACGGCTTTCTTAATCGAGTTGATGCTTCCTTTCCTGAGGTGTGCTCTTTTATCCTTCTCCTCAAGTCTGAACAAAATCCTATATACAACAAATTATCTACTTTACTCCGTAACACATAGGTATAGTACATTTCCCATGCTACCCGCCCGCAACGCCTGAGCAAGCTCATGCTTGCGATGGCGGGCGTGGCAGCCACCAACGACAATATTGTACCTTATCCGAGGCGGATTTGCATTGAGGATTGGCGAGTTAGTGCCCGCTCAGGGCCCAACAAATAGCGCAGTGATGAAGTTTGGCTGCAATGAAAGCAACGCGGGCAGGTCAGCAAGTGATAGTGTGCCGTCCTGGTTAAAATCAAGCGGTAATAGTCTCGGCAGCGTCACCGTCGTGGTATCTGATTTGAGCGTCGCGATGTGTTGTTGTGGTAAATAATACGGCACCAATACCACGATACGGTACTTATTGCCGGGCACGACATTACGCAATTCGTTCACTGTTGCCTTGCCGGCGGCAAATGAGACACCTTGAACTTTATGAATAAGGGTAAGATTGTCATAGATGAGAACCGTTGCATTTGCCGCGGTGTTATCGGGCCGCCACCCCAATTGAATACTGATATTCACCGAGGGCGGTGGTACGAGTTGAAGTGTGCCGGACTCAATGACGGAATCTTGGGCACCATGGCGCACCTTTAACACATACGGATACGTACCGGGTGCATTCGGTGTTTCTATGTGTAGAGTGAGTGTGCCGTATTGAGAAGGCTCCATGACGGGTAATGGGTCATGCACCATCAGAAACCGTGGCTCGGTTATAAGCTCTACCATGTACCGGTTGTCCTGCGGAGTGTATATACCTTGCCCCTCGTTTTTGAGGAGCGCTGATAAAACATACGTAGATCCCGCGACAAGTGAGTCAGGAATAATTTTTTTATCGAGCGTGTACTTCTCGCGTTGTTTCGGAAGGCCAGCTGTTTTCCCGAGGTTTTGATACACTGAAAAATGCGGGTAGAATTCATGGCTCCCGAGTTTCCTCCAAGAAAAATGATCAAACGGCAGCCCCTGATAGTTCATGACAAACGGGGTAATGGCAACGATAGAAGGGTCCTGCCATACTGAAGCCGCTGCGGCAGAAATATTTGCCCCCACCTGTTCAGATGATAACAAACCCGGATTTTGCGTCACCCCTTCGCGGTGCACCCAACCGGTTTCGGTAATAAATACCGGAAGGCTTTTTGTAAGCCCAAGCTGCCGGAGGAATTGTATTTCCCATTGAAATGACCGGAGCGTCCCCCGCCCCAATGCAAATGGACTTCCCGAAAACGCCGGGTTGGGATACGAATGCGATGTCCATCCATCGAGGTAATCAAGAAGCGTTGGTTCAGCTTTTAGCATACGGGAAAGATACGTGGCTGCATCAAGCGAACGGCCATCGGACGCGGCAGACACATCGAGTCCCGCGGGAAGGATAAAAAAATCCTCCGAGGTGTTTTTGAGTGCCTGCGCGTGCTCTTTGAGCACTTTGGCATAGTCTTCTGGATCGAGGGTTTTTCCCCACTCGTTGGCGTGATTGGGTTCGTTAAATATGACGACATAGCGGTTTTCTGCCGGCCAATTGAGCGAGTTGAGGAAGCGTGCCCAGTCTTTGGCAGAATCGGTATAGGGCTTGGCCCATGAGTCACCCTGAATATGGGTTGCGAGGCGGACTATCGGCTGAAGATGCAACGACCGCATCTGATTAAACACGCGTTGCCATTTATCATGATCCCTATCGTCTTCCTGGATGACGAGGGTCACGTATCCCCAGTCTCCGCCGGAGCTGTTTACTAACCTGGCAGCATCAGCAATATCGTTTGGCTCGACAATATGGATACCGTATTTATTATTGGGGACAGACAGCGGGTCGTATTTTGCATAAGCCGGGGACGGCACACAAAAAAGCGCGATAAGAAAAATAAGTAGCTGCCACATGTACCCCCAGAAGGAATCGGACCTTCATCGGATCATTAGAAGTGATCTGCTCTATCCATTGAGCTATGGGGGCCTCTTGGAGGGAAACTACGCCCGCCTTGACAGCGAGGCAGGTTCCCCTACCAACTACCTCTTCTACCAATGTGCCGCGAAGGATCATAACCCGGTCGCAAACCTTCGCGACGGTTGTATACATATCTATCACGTCAACGCTGATAGCCAGACCTTTATACGATCTGTAGAAGGTATTATACCGTGTTTTGAGGAGATTTTCTTCCTACTAATGAAGTTCGGCGCGGCGCTCTTTGATATATTGGCTCCAGTTTTCGATGAAATCAAAAACGACAACCATAGGGGTTTCGACCAGAAAGGTAAACACGATGGCGATAATGTTGTATTCCTTCCACTTGGCAGCCAGTATACTGCCGATCCGGGCAATGGGAACAGATAACATATCGAGTAAAAATTCCCATACCGGGGTTTTATCATCCACAGAAAGTTCCTTGGATTTGTTGCGTATACCTACTGCCGCAAAGAATGTCAGCGCGATAGTAAGCGTGTCAAACACGACTGAAGATAACGGAAGTTTGGCTATGTAAAATACATAACCAACGCCGCCCAGTACCCCAAACATCATAATAAGATACAGGATGCCGACGACAAGCATGAACATGGAATTTTTGCGTTTCTTAATATAGACGTCATATAGCTTTTTCTTTTCATCATCGTAGACGTATTGGTACACCGCAGTAAGCACCTGCGACCGGTTTTCTGCAGCTGGCGGCCGGATGATAGAAACAAGCGCGAACATGACGGCTGTCGGGACGATAAAATCGATAATTGCCGTAAAAAGGTTAAATCCCTCTGAAAAAATAGACGCAAGCGGCACCTCGACGATATAAAATGTTACCCAGTTCGACAAAAATACCGATAATGTAGAAAATACCGCAAGCCGAAACAAGCGGCTTTTAAGTGACAAATAGCGCTTGTCATACGCTGCCCCCAATTCTTCACTGAGTTTTATTTTATCCGCAAAAATTGGCGGAATTTTAGCGGGCGTTTCCTTATACTTCTCCAAAATATCCCCGATAAGCATATATACCGTGTCGATGCGTTCACAGATGGTATAGAGTTGGCGGCTGACGGCGTGTTCGAGAACTTTATCTTTCTCTGACCATATTGCCGGGATATCTGATGCCAGCTTGTCGAGAAGCTCTGGAGACGGATTGAACCAGTCTTTATAACTAAATTTC
Organism: Candidatus Gottesmanbacteria bacterium UBA6580; assembly: GCA_002433895.1. Classification (GTDB taxonomy): domain Bacteria; phylum Patescibacteriota; class Microgenomatia; order UBA10105; family UBA927; genus UBA927. The sequence goes on along the minus strand of DJJA01000006.1, from coordinate 29,386 downwards.
AGCAGCTGCGCCAGAATAAAACTATCATCAAGATCAAATAATGTACGGCTGACAGCTATATAGACGTGTGTTTTTTTCTCATCATCGGTCATACTGCCTTCCGGGCGGATCCGTATACGGCCCGTCAGCGTCTGGGTCATGGTCTCAAGGAGCACGCGTTCTTTGACTGGATTAGTCAGTATTTCCTCAATATCAACTGCCGCTAATTCGATAATAAAATACGTGAAGTTTATTTTGCGTTTTAGCGGGAGCAGTTCATTTGTTGGAAATTTTGCGTGTTTTAAAATATGCAGCGCTTTTTTAAGCGCGGTTTCGACGAGAAGAACCTGTTCTTCCGGAATTTCATCGTTTTGGAGGTGTCCGCCGCGGATAAGATCTGCAGTTACGGAATACGCCACACGGTAGGTGTCGATATCCTGTTTAAGCGTGACGCCGGATAATTTTGGGAAAAGGATGCGTTTGAGTGCCCGTTCGATCGCGCTCCGGCGTAACACGTTGTCTTCTTTCCAATCAATAACTTTGCGTACTTGTTCATAAAATTTCGCGATATGCGAAGCAATTTCGTCAACATGGATAGGAGTAAGAGGTTTTTTGGCAGACTGAATTCCTTCTGTGTATGAAGACAGCATGTGTGCTATCTCGGGGGAAAGCGGATGCGTATCACTGCCTATTGGAGGAGCGTCAGGTATGTGCTCACCCGTGGTGTGTTCGTGCGTGTCGGTTGGTTCTTGCATACAAAAATCTGATCATTCCATGAACAAAAATAATTTCTTGGAGCGGATGAAGGGAATCGAACCCTCGTCACCAGTTTGGAAAACTGGCGCTCTACCATTGAGCTACACCCGCCATCTTCTGGGGCAAAACCTAACGGTTTTTCCCCAACGCTTTTCCCTAATTTGTGTCGCGGACTATTCACTCGCGTGTGCACGTCCGCAACGAATTATACCCTTTTTGTTAAAGCAATTTTGGCTTGTTAAAATCTTTTATCCGTAATTGCAATATTATACATTTTTTTGAGGGTGTTTGTTAAATGGGATCATCGATCAAGAAATTCGACGGTGTCACCGATTTGTACACCTAAACGGTCGATGGTACCCGCGTTTACTTCAAGAATAGTATCGACGGCTACCGCTGGGGTAACAATAGGTATCACGTTTCCCCTGGGGGGTTGCACGTTCCGTGTGAGGTCAGCGACCGTTTTGTCATCAATCCAGATAAAATCGAGCGGAAACTGCATGCCGCGCATCCAGAAATTATATTGTTCTTTGTGATCATACGGAAAAAGCATGCCGCTTTCCTGCGGTAGTTGCGCACGGCCCCCTAATCCTTTTTGTTTTTGTGCTTCGGTTGCCGCAACCTCGACAGTGATCGTTGCTCCGCGCAGACGCACCTTGGACACTAAGGGATGGGTGCGGTAATACCATAGGAGCCCAAATATAAAGAAAGCAATTACAACAATACCTAATCGTTTCATAACGTCATTTATCCCGTGTCAGGCAAAAACGAACAAGCGCCGTAAGCTGTTGTTTTCCGGTGGGTGCTATCGGCAGCTTATCGATTTCATGGTCACAGTGTTCCAGAAGAGATACTTTAAAATCATTGAGTTCATCGCTGTTTAGCAGAATTGCCAGCGTTTGCTTCGTATTTCTTTCATCACTCCCGGTGGGTTTACCGGTCACTGTGCTATCTCCCGCGATACTCAGCTCGTCATCTCTGATTTGATAGAGTAACCCCATCGATTCCCCGAGCCGTTCCAAAATGGAAATGTTGTCTCCCGCTGCCCCAGCAAGTGTCGCCCCGGCGGCCATAGACAGTGAAAATGTGTAGCGTGCTGTTTTATACCGGTAGAGTGATAATACTTCTTCTTTCGACATTGATGTGCCTTTGCCGCTCATCATGTCCTGCATTTGCGCGATGATGACCGGTTGCAATTCGCGGGCGACTAACGGGAGCACGTCGGTACCGGCAAGCAATTCCTGCGCCATAAAAAAACATAAGTCGCCGGCATTTATCGCCTGACTAATGCCGATATGCGTATCCTGAGAGGTGTTGCGGTACTGTTCCCACACGCTAGGTCTGCCCCGGCGCAAACTGTCTTGGTCCATGATATCGTCGTGAATAAGAAATCCTGAGTGAAACAGCTCGAGTGCCGCAGCAACCTGGTAAATTTCCGGCCGCATGTTTTTTTCAAATAACGAATAAGTGTAAACAGTGAGGCTTCCCCTCGTGGTTTTGCCCGATGTGACAAACGGGACAAGCCGGTCGATAATATCGGTGCCCCAGCGGTTTATCTGGGCAAGTTTGGATTTTTTGTTCCCAAGATACGTGACGAGGTATTCGTCGACAGCTTTTTTATGTGAAAGAATTGGTTGGAGTGAGTCACTCATAGGATTATTGTACTGCATTCTGCTAAAATAGGTAGACAATCGGGGCGTGGCTCAGTTGGTAGAGTGCGCGCTTTGGGAGCGCGAGGTCGAGAGTTCGAGTCTCTCCGCCCCGACAATTGTTTTCCAGTTATTTAGTACGAGAGTTTCCCGTGATTACACGGGATCGTTGGCAGTAACTACTCGCCCTCGCGAAACGCTTAGGCTCGCAAACTGCCATCGTCGAGTCTCTCCGCCCCGACCAAGTGTTAGTTTTTAGCGACGATTATTTTTTCCTCCCTTTTGCCAGGGTCCGCGGGAAAGCAACGGACCATACAGGTCAATATTCATGGGTATTTGCCATGTTTCAAGCTCTTTGGGCGTGGGTTTATGTGCGTCAAAGTGAATAAACGGTGCATCACTGATTATGGCCAGTGGCGTTTGTTCGTTTGTTTCCCCCATCGCGAGCACTGCCGCTGCGGCCAAGCCATCGGCGACATTTACCATGGTCATTTCCATTTTTCTTCCAAACAAATCAGGTTTTCCAATGAAATCATTGATGCCGGCAAATCCGCTATAGGAAAGGGCGATCCCGGTTGTACCCCAGCGCATTGGAGTAGTTCTGCTGTCGGTAATAAGCACTCCGAGATGGGTAAGTCCGTGTTTTTTCGCAAGATATGACCGCAGAGAAACAGCTGAAGCCTGAGGGTCTTTTGGCCATAAAATATAGTAACCATTGCCATTTGATTCATCGATACCCGCCGATGGTACGAGAAGATTACGGGTCACCGTGAGGGTCACACCAAGCGGACTCATGCCTGTGGGGATGTATTGATCAGATTCCTGTTTGATAAGTTCGTCTTTATCTGCCTCGCCTATTTTCACCACGCGCCCTTCGCAGAGCGACACAATTTTTGATGTCACTACAATGACTGATTTGTCCTCAATCTTTGGAAGCGCTTTATCCAATACATCGTGCAGGCGGTGGGACGCCAGGGTAATTGTATCCGTTTGTACGGTTTTAATGATCATATTGCAGGCTATAGTGTAACATGAGTGTTCCCTGTCCGTTGAGCGTATGAACCTCTAAAAGCTTGAGCCGGATATCAACGTGTGTGCCGGCAAATAGGCTTTTGCCCGATCCAAAAAAACGCGGCTCAATGGTGATATAGCATTCGTTGATGAGTTTTGCTTTCAGAAACTCGCCGTTTAACTCGCTGCCGCCTACCAGCAGCATCGTATCAAATCCGAGGGATTCAAGGCGCCTGACGAGGGTAAGTGGTGGTTCATCAGAAAATTCTAATTGTCCGGCGACGGCCTCGTGTAAAAAATCTGTGGGCTTCCGGGTGATAACGATACGCCGGGTGTGTGGCGTGAGGACTAATTCGTTTTTAATCTGCTCATACGTTTTTCTGCCCATGACGATGAGGCGGTGCTTGGACTTAAGTAACCGGAAATGCTCACCATCTTCTTTGGATGACCATCCGTGAGACGCGGATTTTGCCCATGTGGTCGTTTTGCCATCGGCCGAGGAAACCATAACTAAAATTATTTTCATAGCGGTCACGCGAATTGGTAGAGATGGATACGTAAATGTACCTTGTTATCCTGTGTGAAGGTCACCCCTTCCATCTGAAGGCGCCGTAATTGTTCGTTTGGGCCACCGAAGGCGTAGCCGGGGGCGAGCCTGCCATCAGTAAATACCACCCGGTGACAGGGTGTTTTATTCGCGTCCGGGTTTGCGTGCAATGCGTGCCCGATACGCCGCGCGTCTTTGGTATGGAGCGCTTTCGCGAGCGCGCCATAGGTGGTGACATAGCCTGCCGGTACCTGCTCCACCAGCCGGTACACCTGCTGAAAGAAAGACGTGGATGGTATTGTTTTTTTCATTAGCGGAGATGGGCAGATAATAAAAAGGACACGACACTATGAATGAGTTTCGTTTTTAACTCTCTGGGTCCTTTTCCGGGGATTTCTGTCGTGAATGATCGCTTACAACGGTTTTCTTCATACAGCCATCTACTTGAAAAACCGGATACCGCCTCCGATTTTTCAAATCCAAGTGAGACGTATCCTTTTTCGACATACAAATTCAGATTTTCATCATCGACATCGTCCACTCCCGTGTACAATCTGGCTCCCGTGGGGTGAATAATCGCACGGAAGGTCGCAAGTTCTTCATCGGTCATCTGATCACTGTCATATAAGTAAAAGCCCATGGTGCGATCGGGATCTTCATGCACGTCTATGCACAGGTCAAAAGAAAATTGCTTGAGTAGCGACATAACTCTCCGCGCTTCAGGATCGTCCGTGGTATCTATAAACTGCCGGTTAATGTCGTGGCCATAGGCATTTTTCCGTGTACGCGCGTTTACCGCGCTGGGGCTTACCCGGGGGATAAAAAGAAAGTCCGGAAGTTTGAGGTAATGGTTTTTTACAAATAGCTCAAGGAGCTCTCCTGCTTCGTATTCGTCTCCGTGCATACCTGAAAGCAGCAATACCCGAGGTAATTCCCCATGGATATAATATTCGAGTGTGTCATGGATGCGTTGTTCCATTGTCGTGGGTGCCGAGGGCGGGGGTCGAACCCGCACGAAGTGTTTAGCTTCGCGGGCTCTTAAGGCCCGTGTGTCTGCCAATTCCACCACCTCGGCTAATAATCATGTATTAATATGTTGTTGCTGTACCGTCCGCTACGTTATTCCGGTTTATTATACCGTATTTACTCATCGAAAATCTTCGGAATCGAACTTTTGAGCTTTTTGAATTTCGCCACGTAAAAACCCTCCATAAGCGGGCTCGGGTAAATCCGCAGCGTTTTATATGCATCAAAGGAATATGTTTTGTTCCCCCACTGGCGTATAGCGGCGTCTGCCGTTAACCCCGCAAGTTGGGCGTTTTCCAGTATGACATTTCCTTTTTCTTTTTCTAATATCCAGTCAATCACATCTTCGTTTTCTTCGGGGCTGAGGGTGCAGGTGCTATAGACGATTATTCCACCTGGCTTGGTTGCGCTAATTGCCGACCGGAGCAACCACCGCTGCAACCGTGAAAGGTCTTTTACTTTCTTGACTGACCAATCTACGTACGTCTTGGGTTCGCTTGCCTGAAAGCGCCCTTCCATGCTGCAAGGGACATCGACAAGTGCTTTATCAAAATACTCAGGATACCGCTTCCAGATTGCTCTGCCATCGTCACGGGAAACGTGCGCTATAGTGGCTCCTTGTAGTGCTATGTTTGCCTTTAGCCGGTAAATACGGGCGAGACTGGTGTCATTTGCAACGATTTCACCGCAGTTTTCCATCATGGTTGCCATCTGTGTGGTTTTGCTTCCCGGGGCGGCGGCAATATCCAGCACTTTGTCACCAGGCAAGGGATTGAGGATAATGGGAGGCAACATGCTCGAAAGACTTTGGACATACAGTTCACCTTTTTTGTATGGTGCGGTTTCTGACAAGTCCCTGAGTTTACCGTTTGTTAGGATAAACGCGTCAGTCGACCACGAAACAGCTTCCACAGTAAAGCCGTTATTTTTTAGCGTTTCAACAAGTGCAGTTGCTGAAGTTTTGAGCGTGTTTACCCGTAGTGTTGTTGGACGGGAAGACGATAGCGCTGCAATGATGTCTTCATATCTGTCCCCCACCAATGTGTGGAGACGGGATAAGAATTCCGGCGGAAATGGCGTGGTCGTATTTGGCATAAATGTATTGTACCTCTGCGCTGCAGCTTACGGCTATGGTATAATTTTTTTGCCGCCGGAGTGGCGAAACTGGTAGACGCGTACGCTTCAGGAGCGTATGGGGCAACCCTTGGAGGTTCGAGTCCTCTCTTCGGCACAGTAAAACCTGTGTGAGGTTCCCCGCCCGCAACGCCTGAGCATGATCAGGCATGCGATGGCGGGCAGGGAGTCCTCTTCTGGGCACCAACGCAATTGTTGTATCATTAATATATGACAGAGTTAAATCAATCAAAAGAGCAAGATAAACCCAATCCCGTAAGCCTACGGGAATATTACCTTATGGATCGGCACGAACGGGGTGTGTATATGGCTAAACTCACCCGGGAAGAACAGAAGGATTTACGGGTTGCTGCAGCGGTCGCTATGGAATCCAAACCACGGAAGGAACGGAAACAGCTTGCCGATGAATTAGTAGAGAAATTAAGGAAACGGCAAAACGCCTCTATTGCCGACAAAATAGAGATAGCGCTGGCCCAAAAAAACGCACTCGCATTGCTGCTACCGGAACGGCCCGCCATTTTTTTGCGCAAACTGCGGGCTATACCTTGGCCAAAATGGACGGAACGCTCAAGTCCCTACCTCATCGGTGCCCACTAATTACTAAACCTACGAGAATGCGTTTATGGGCTCATCGCATGCTGTAGCTTATAAATTGTAAAGCTTATTCCACAATTCTAACAAGGTCAAAATATAATGCGACGAATTGAGGCCTAGGGTCTTTTTCGCTACCAGGTTTATCTTCTTCATCTGATATCTTTTTGATTTTTTCCTCAATTTCAGTTTTTGATATCAGATATTTTATTTCGCCGCCCTTATTTATATATTCCCTTAATTTGTGCTTGGGGTCTTCCAAAAGAGCGATTTTGCATATAGCAACTAACTCAAGTGACATTTTATCGGATGTGAGCAATTGATTGTTTATATGACTCAGCATGAGTATGTAATTGTTCATTAAGCTTATTAATGCGGGGGTAGGTTTGGGATCATCAATATCTAACTTAGATTGTATTTCGTGAACCATACCCCTGAGATATTCTATGTCTGAATTAATACTTTGAAAGATAATATATAGTTCTGAATATTTGTTTATAATATTTAGGTCAAGTAACCTTAGGCTTAAGCCCGAGCTTATACTTAGGTCAAAGAAACGAAGGATAAATCTATATCTGTTATCCTTTACTTCTAGCGCTGTTTTTATAGATTCCAAATTCCTTGATAAGTGTACCCTTGCACCCACAAGTTCATGCTCTATTTGTACAAGCGTATTTCTGTGCTCAAAGTATTTAGTGTGTCTTAATTCATTGAGTCTACTTTTAGAATTGAAATAGTAGGTAAAGACACCAGCGGAAAAGCCACCTAAGAAAGCTGAAATAAACAAGGAAATCGTAGCGTTAGATATAAAATTCCAAATAGTAGTAATTAAGTTCGGAAATAAGATGAAATAAGTAATCAAAACACCAGGTGCACCAATAGCTAAGCCACCAATAAAATCACTGCGATTGATTTTCATAACAAGGGGCAGCACGGGCTACAATTGTTGTACGAAGCTTTCATTTATGTGCGGAAGACGATTCTTATTTTGAACCGCTCTCCGACAATTACCTAGTGCATTTTACCAGGTTAATGGAAGTGTATCAATCGAAGTCGGAGGAGGATTTACATGATTAAAACCTCTTTGCACGACGAAAAAACCTTCTTCTCCAAATTTCTGACCGACTTAGAGAATAGTCAGAATGAGGTAATTATTGAAAGTCCATTCATTACCATCGCTAGAATGAAGACTTTTTGGCCAGTATTTAGGCGACTTTTGGCTCGAGGCGTGAAAATCTACATAGTGACCCGTGACCCACGAGAGCACACAGATGGCTACGATGACCAGTCAGAGGTCGAAATACAGGAATTCGAGGCCGTTGGCATCCAAGTGTTGCTTTGCACAGGCAATCACCACAGAAAACTAGCCATTATTGACCGCAATATTCTCTGGGAAGGAAGTCTTAATATACTTTCTCAGGCAAAAAGCAGAGAATTTATGCGCCGTCTTGAGGACGGCGGCTTTGCCGTAGATTTATTTAACTTTATTGGGTACGAAAAATACATGTAGCGGAAATATAGGCAATTTCCTCTAGTGGGTTTATTGGATTATAATAAGGCCATGCAAAATGGCGCGAATGATGATTTAGCAAATGTGGTAGATGCTTTGCCATGGGATGAGTTGGATGCCTTTTCCAAAGGGAAATATGAAAATGTTTCTGAGGAAACCTATAAATTCGTACTTGATGAGGCAAACAGGGATATGTTGATAAAGGCAGCTTTCAAAAGTTTGAAAAAGACTGAGCCAGAGAACGCTTCACAATACAGGGCAGAGCAACTGGCGGACATGATGATTAGGTTTGCAAAACTGGCTTTGGAGAACAAACAAGCTACGAAATAGTGATCTTGAGCTTGAGTACTTTGACGATACTCTTCATTTTTTCAAAGGACAAATTAGCTTCACCGCGTTCAATCATGGCGTAGTAGTTGACGGTCATGTTGGCTTTTTTGGCTACATCGGCTTGAGTTAAAGATAGCTTCTCTCGAGCAACACGAGCTTTATCTCCGAATTCTTTTTTCTCTTTCAAATCCATGGAATCACTATTCATATATTTATATTCTAACATCAGAAAGCAACTTTACCAAAAAATCAATTACTGAGTAGACAACAAATGATGGTTTTTACATGGAGCATTTAAATTGTTGGAATAAGGTTATTTGTAATAAGCATCCAAGTCTATGCCTGGAGCGTTACCCAGTAGTTGTAATTGCTTTGTCAGATTTATAAAAAAGCTAATGAGCGCAACATCTGACTGGCTTGTTTTTAGGGTTAATGCATTTTCTGTCGAGTAAGAACAATCAAATGATCCATTTTTCAACGATATTCCCAGATCTAGCTTCGATAAAGGATCAAGACCCGTTAATACATCTGTAAAACTGTCTCCAAAAGCTGGGTTCCAATCTGAATTTATTGTTAAAAGCCCCCCTAATATCGGAGGTAGTTGCTCTCTACGACGCAATGATCCATCTATTTGTCGAACAGGTGCGCTTGTTCGTTTTAACTCTCTTACTGATTTAGCCTTTTTTCCCGCATATTCCACGTTTTCTTTCGATAGTGACTGCTTTACCTCTAAAACAGCATAAACACTCTCGGCTGGAACATACAAAGTGGAATCTCTGCGTAAAATGAGAGGCGAATAGTAACGGTCATACACTATTGCATCAATCTGTTCGCTTAAATTTCCTTCAGCATCAATAACTTGTCCCTTGTCTACAATATAGCGAGAAGGAAGGCTTTTGAGTACTTCCAACCAATTTACTTCCGTATCGTCGCCTTTTGCGGTAGGGTGTGAGATTGAATCTCCTACTTTTAGTTTCGCCAAAAGCTCATCCTGTAAACTGCCAAATAATACTTTTAAATCAATTTTATTCATGTTCTCTCCTTATATTCATTAAAGGGTATTGTAGGTGGAGTATTCTTTATAACTTCTGAAATAGTTGCTACGTCTATTGCATTCTCAGGATACGATTTTAATAAAATTGATGGCAAAATTTTTTGAGTGATATCTGAGTATGTGTAGCCGTAGTCTCGTGACTCATTGGTTCCAGTACTTTTTGCCAATGTCTGTAGTTCTTCATTGCTGATTCCTGTTTCAGCAAGATACTTTTGCAAAATATTTAGACGCTGAGCTTCATCTGGTCTGCTAAATTCAAAAGTTGCAGCCGCTCTTCTTCGTAGAGCTGGATCAATGGCATTTAATCTATTGGTGCACATAACTGTTATTACAGGTAAATGAGCCTTTGTGATCGAATCAATGCCTTGGATGAGTGCATTTACACCTGCACGATCTTCGTGGTGCATTTGGTCAAACTCTCTTGATTGTGCTAAAGAGTCAGCCTCGTCTATTAACAAGATGCATGCTGATGAGTATTTGCCATTTGTCGGTTTCAGTTTTTTTGCGTAATCCTTCACCTCAGTAAATGCCGCTGAAACAAGTCGGGTCATCTCTCCTACGGCTCCTGAACCTCGTATATTCAGGCTAAGGCGATATAAGATGATACCAAGCTTGTTGGTTCTTGAGAGGCTATCTCCAAATGTTTCCGCAAGTGTCGTTTTACCTGTACCTACATCTCCAGCAAAAATAAAAAGTGGGTGTCTATCCTCAAAGATTTTGATCAGGGGAATTGACCTGCCATGTTTACTTTTACTCCAGTCTTCTAACAAGCTTGGATTCAACAGAATCCCTGCCTCTTTTGCTAAACGGCTTTTGACATCTTCCAAGCCGACAAGAGCATCATATCTTCTGCCCGAATCTGTATCTGGGAGTTCAATAATTTCCTCAAAAAGTTGTGTGTCGCTCATAATTAATAGGGTTGGAAAACCTTCCTTTCTAAACCAACGCCGCCGTTATAATAATATTTGTCCGAGACAAACCTGCCGGGTTGGAATCCTGGCTCATCTTGGTCACCTCTCGAGAATGGCATTAATGTTTCAATTCTATCTTTTTCAGTTTGACCCTGAAGATAGTACTTTGAACTCTTTCGTAAATATGATCCCCATGTAGCACCGCTAACGTCAGCGCCAGGATAAATAGAGCCAGAACGTTCGTCGGCAGTGCTTATGCTACCGTTTTTGACGGAATAGCTTGTTTGTATAACCCATTTGCCATCTTTCCTGAAGCCGTAATCTACAGACTCTAGGTAGCCATGAACAAGAAGAGTCGTTAATTCGCTAATGTATTGATTTATTTTTTCATTGGAAGGGCTGCTATAAAACATCTGCATCTGAAGCAAATCCGCGGCAACTTTAGAAGCAAGGTACTTTGCGTGAGTTAAGGTAAATGTCTCTGATGTTGTATACGTTTGTGTCATAGGTTATGCGCTGAATGAAGGTCCAAAAATCGTCTTCCACATCTCAATAGCTCTATCTTTGGTGGTAGCAAATTGAGCTTCTGTGAGTGCATCGAGCGCCTCTGTTGCTTCTGTAACTATTTTTACTCGCTCTGTCTCGGTGTATTTTGCGCCGACGTTATTTGTCGGGTTTACGGGGTCAAGTATTTTGATAACTCCCTCTATGTCGTCAGATACATCACTTACGCTGTAGTAATCATCAAAAATGATGGGGTTCTTCAATCCTGTTTGAACAATGTAGGCGAAAACTTTTTGAAGGGCTGTTGGATAGTCGGACATATCTAGACCGTTATCTGCTAGGTGAGCACATATGAGCTCAACCATGAGCGATTTAAAACGAAATGTAGAGTCTTTGACCTTCTGTTGATGTACCCACCATTTAATGAGACGAACAACTTGTCTAAAATGATGTGGCTGTGCCTTTTTCCTTTTGAGAATAAACTCGAGATGGAGTGTTATGTTTGTGAGTACTTGGTCACCAGTGTCCTTCGTAACTAAATAGCCGTAATCGTCGTCTGGGTTGTCATCTTCTATAACAGGAACAACATCCACATCGAGTCCGACTCCTCTAAAAGAGATTGTTACGCAATGTGAGCCTGATGGGCATGAGAATTGATCAGCGCCAAGATTTGAGTATGCTTCCTTGAGCCTGTCCATTAACCATGTCAGTAGCTCACTATCTTTTACCTCTACGCCTTTCTTGAGGTAAACAGCAACATCCATATCATGAATAATTTTTAGCGCCGTTCCTTTGGCGACACTGCCAGAATGCAACATTTTAACTAAGTCAAAATTTGGATCCTCAACAATATGCTTTTCAAGCTTCTCTCGAAGATTTTTTACCTGTTCACGGTATTCCTTCGCTTTATCAGCTGGCAAGTTGACCTTGGAGTCAGCAAATGAGGAAATGTCTGCGTGGGAGATGATTGGGTTAGACATTTGCCCCCTTTATAACTTGTATAACTTTTCCGTTCACGATAAATTGGTCATTTTCTCCAATGTATATGGGTGGATGAGAAGACGTCGATTCCGAAAGTAAAGCTATGTTTCCATCCTTTGTCCGTGCATATTTTTTGATGTTAGCGCAGTTATCTATAACTGAAAGGATGTAATCGCCAGAATTTGGGGTTCTTGAATTACCGTCGACCACTACGTAATCATTCTCCTCAATGCTATTTCCGTTGATTTGAGCCTTATTCATGGAGTCTCCCTTGGCAATAAGAGCAAAAACGTTATCTTTTTTCTTTAGAAATGACTCGGACACAGTAATATACTGCTCTATATGCTCATCAGCGATAAGTGTGGCTGGTCCGCAATTTGCGGCTCCAACGACGGGAATCTGGACAAATGATGGCTGAAGGGAAGAACTGTGTTGAAGGAGTTGTTGAATATCAGATCGAGACTTGGCTTTTATGAGTCCTTTTTTCTGAAGTTGAAACAGATGATGTTTAACGAGCTGGGGTTGATCTACACCAATCTCCCTTCCTAGTGGTCTGATTCCTAACGTCAAAACGTCTTTTGTTTTTGCTAGCTCTAAAATCTTTTCCTGTATTTGATGCATAGACTATCACTATACCTCAGATGTATGTCAGCCGTCAAGTCTTTTTACTTGACAGATCAAAAAACAAAGTTGACACCTCAATTTATATCAAGAAATACCTTAGGATTGACTGGTATTCCGTACACATTCACCTGGAAGTGAAGATGAACGCCTGTTGCCCAACCAGTTTGACCTTGGCCACCAATTACGTCGCTGGTGGTCACCTTTTGGCCTTTAAAGACATAAATCTTGTTTAGGTGGGCATAGATAGTCACCACATTATTGCCGTGGTCAATAATGACGTGTTTGCCATATCCCCAAAATATCTCTCCCGCATAAATAACAGTGCCATCCATAGCGGGGTTCACTGGTTCGTCAAGCTTGCTGGCAATATCAATGCCAGTGTGGAAGACCTGATACATGCTGGATTGTGCAAATTCCAGAGTAATTACCCCTTTGGTAGGCCAGACCACTGTCGGATTAATTTCTTTGACTACCTCTCCAGTTGTTGGATCTTTGATCTGAATGGCCTGAGTTGTGGAATTTTGATCAACCAGTTTGTCAGAGATGACATTGATACCCACCTGAGTCAGCAGAATGACCGCAATGACAGGGAGCATGAGGATAGTGAGGAATGCGAGGAGGACGAATTTAAGTTCTTTGCGAAACGACCAGAGTGTAAGTACTAGCTTTGGATTCATAGCTAGATATAGACTTCCCGGGGATCAGTAGTCAGAAGTGGATGTTCTTGCTCTGAGGCCACAATTTTGACGGCTACATGATTTTGATCGGCAATAATTAACGCCTCACCCCGATCACAGGTTAGCAGGTAGTGTTGTTCATAGGCAGATAAGTGAAATTCATCAGCCACTTTTTTGATAGTTGTCGTATCTTGACGCATAAGGACGCGAAGTGATGACTGGCTGGCAATCGCCTTGCCGTAATCTTGATTGAGGAAATCATTAGCTTGCTGGGAAATAATCGTGACACCCAGATAGTATTTTCTAGCACGTCTTACTAGTCCTGAGATAAACCTAGCACTTTCTGGCTCTTGCAGAAGTATCCATCCCTCATCAATGACAAGCATTCGCTTCTGGGGGTTTTGTTTAACCTCATTATTAACAAAGTTAGCTACCACCATCATCATGATTGACCTAATAGATTCATTTAGATCTTTGATATCGAAGACAATCAGACGATTATCGAGTTTGATATTTGTCTGGGAATCAAAGACGGTTGATAGCGACCCTTTTACAAATCGCTCAAGTCTGTCGCATAGATCCTTATGCTTCATGGTTTTGAGATTTTTATAGAAATCCTTGAGGAGTGGATATTCAACATCTTTCGACCTTTTGGCATTCTTTCGTGGTGTCAATTTGGCCTCTTTGTAGGTGAGAAGTAGTGCTCTATCAACTGATGCCCGCTCCTCTGAGGTGAGTGATCCAACCATGAGTGAAATAAGCTCGGTTAAATCCTGAATGTGTTCGGATAAGTTATTTTCCTGCGTTACCGAGTGCTCCGAAAACTGGAATGGATTAATTTTTTCTTTAGAGGTAGAGGAAAGTTTAATGTAAGTTCCGCCCACACTAGCGGCCAGTTGTTTGTATTCGCACTCTGGGTCAATAATGATGACTTTGGTGCCTTGCATCAGGTGGCGTAATATCTCGACTTTGGCAGTATAGCTTTTGCCAGATCCTGATTGTGCAAAAATAATGGAGTTGGCGTTGTTCAGGGAATAGCGGTCAATGATTACCAGTGAATTATTGGATTTATTAATACCGTAAAGGATGCCTGATTCCTGCACCAGTTCAGATGAAACAAAGGGGAAAGTGAGTGCTGCACTAGAGCTATCAAGATTACGCTTTTGAGCGAGTTTATTCTCGGCTCTAGGGAGAATAGACTGCAATCCCTCGATCTGTTGGAAGGTAGCAGGCTTGATGTAGAAAAGTCTGGTCTGCATAACTGTTTCGAGGAGTTTGGTGACTTTATTGAGTTCTGATAAACTCTCGGCACTAATCGTCATATAGATAGAGATTTGGAACAGCTTCTCCATGCCCCGCTGGATTTTGTCTTTAAGCTCCATGGCCGATTCGAGTGGATCAGTAATCTCGCTCCCTATGACCTTGCCTTCTTTGAGCATGGTGCGTTTGGTTGACTCAAGTTCAGTTATTTTTCTGATCAGTTTGGGCAGGGCGGTTAAAGGATCAACTTGTTCGATGTGGTAGCTGATATCAATATCATGATTAAAGTTGATGAGGTTATTAAGCCAACCAGTTGAAGCCACATAGGGATAGCCAGAGACAAACATTGTTCGGACAAATCTATCGTTAATCTGCAAATAGCTAGATTCCTCTTTAAGCCCTGCATAAGAAATTAAATCCACTTGATCCTGCGTACCAAAAGCAATCTTGACCGCCTGATTTGTCATGGCTTTGAGCTTGCGTTTCTTTTGCCAAGCTTTAATAGGTTTGAGACTGGTGATTTTTTTCTTTAAGTTAAACATAATTGTTCTTAAGTATTGCTTCGACTGTTTCCTTCGTAATGGCCTGAGTTTTCAGGCTTTCGGGGTTGTAGAAGCCATAAAATAAATTGAGAATTTCAAGACCGGTTATACTTCGCGCTTTCATCTGCATGCGCTCCAAGCCTTTAATAATGATGTCTTTCTCAAGATTTAAATGTTCTTTGATAAGCTTCATGTCCTGATGGCGTTCAGTATGTTTGTAAGGAATGACAATATAGAAACGGCGAGAAAGGATTTTGTTGCCAGAGACGAGTTTTTTAACAAAAGAGCAGTATCCCTCGATTTGTTTTTTGTAGGCAGGGATAGTTTCTTTATCCTTAGTTTTGCCAATATCTTCCACGTAGCGGTCGATATCAACCTCCCGCACTCTGACTAATATTTGGATTTCACACGGAAGTGAGTTTAAGAAATTTTGGAAGCTATCGATAATCACATCCTGTTCTTCTTCACTCTTGAGCTCAAAGTTGACCGACGAAGTTTCCAAGATTTGGCGATATTCGTTACCCGGCAGAACGAGGATATTATCCACGACTTCTTTAATCTGGATTTGGCCTCGACTACTAGATTTTTTTGATTTGCTAAATATGCTCATAGTTTTACTTCTTTATAAGATAGGAAACTGCGACCTTGCCAGAATCGATCAGTTGCTCGAATCTGACCAAATCAGCAATATTAATCTCAGTCTTTTGTTTGTTAATTACTTTCCTGGATGATTTCCTTGGAACTAGCACAATATCTGGAATGTCAGGAATATCTACAATTCGATTGGTTATGTCATTTTTGTTATACAGCCAGTATTTTGGTCTTAGTCGGTATTTCAGAAGGACTCCAAGCCATTCGGCTACTATTTTGTCTTTAATTCGTAGAGCCAAAATACCTGAGATAGTTGTAGAGATGATAATGAGCACGAGCTTAAGCGAAGTGAGCTTCATACTGGGCATGAGCAAAATATAGACAATAGCAGTCCATAATATCGGGGTCATCAGGATTAATACCTGAGTCATGTTGAGTGATCCAGCTACTTTATCTTCAACGGTCGTAATCTGTGCAGGGATGATTGTAGTTCTCATAGGTTGGCACTCCTTCTAGGCAACTTGGCAGCTTTAGTGCCTTTGTATGACATGTTTGAACTAGAGTCAGTACTTAACACGTTGGTAATTTGGCTACCCATGTGACGAACCGCGCCCACACTTCGAGAAAATAGAATGAGTTGCATCATAAATGAGGGAATTTTAAGGAGTGTCAGGAGTAATCCAATAGCTACAGCGATTGAAATAAGTGAGTTGTTGGTTTGCTCAGGGAGAGACAAAAAAGTACCCGCAAGCTGAATCGTCACTACATGGATGAAGATGGTAAATACTGAGACAAAATAGCCTTTTACCGCCATCTCGGCAAAGTCAGCGGTTTTAGGAAGAGTCCACAGAAGAAAAATAAAGGGTGAGAGTACTGCTCCAAGTACGATAACTATCAAACGACTGATGTACATGAGCAGAAGCACTATTGAAACAATCAAAAAGATCAGCAAAAAGATTAGGATGATAAATGGAGCCGTGCCATTGGTCAGACTAGATATGGTAATGGCGTTCGTGATCCATGCATGATTCAGTCCACCTGTGGCTGAAATAACTCCAGATACCAGCGCATTACTGGCTTGGATGGCATAGTCTGCAAGGAACAATGACACGTTCGCTCCGAGGAATGCTAGACCAATTCTTGGCAGGAGATGTTTAAACTCAATTTCCTCAAAACCAAAAGTAGAAGCGCTCATAAACTGGAGGCCAAGTAGTGCCACCACAAGTACAAAAAGGCTGTCTACTATCCCAAGCATTATTAGCCAGAATTTCACAATCGAGGCATTGGCTAGGAGTGACGGGGTTGACCCAAGAAAAGTCATAATTCCATCCACGATTGGCTTGGTGGAACTCTCGACAATGTTTTGAATGAAGCCATTGACCGCATCGATAAGCACCTGAGTAAGTCCATCACTTGGCGCCACACTCTCAATCTGAGTTATAGGTAGCGTTGTGATACTTGTATTTCCCGTTTCTCCGACAAGCGCACCAGACAAAAGTGAAACAAGTCCACTTGAAGCCAGAACGATAACCAAACCGAGGAGTGAGTTCCGAATTGTTTTCTTGGCTTCTTCTAGAGCATCTGGCTTTCCACTTGAAGTAATGTAGATATAGCCACCGCGAATTAAAAAAATGACCGCTGAGGCGGCCGATATTATCGTGATCAGAGTGAGAGCGTCACCCGTAAAAGCAGTTACTTCTGATGGTGCGCTACTTGCTGCATACGCCACAGAAGGAAAGAAGAGCGTTGTAAGTATGGTGGTTAGTGCCAGACTCAATAATTTCATAGTTTTTCATAATCCAATTTTGGAACTACTGCGCAGCCCCAAATGCTCCAGTGGCTAAATCAGAGATAATGTTAGTCAACACAAACGCACCAAGTACTACGGCTAAACCAATGGCTGAATATTTAATAGTGTTTTTTGCCTGATCCAACGCAACTGGGTTGCCCGAACTGGTTATATAACTAACTCCACCCCAAACAAAGAATCCAGCAGAGATTAGCCCGGCAAGTGTCACTAATATTTGGATAATGCTTTTGATGAAGGTCTCGATCTTTGTTACGTCGGCTGAAGCAGCTAAGACTGGCGACGCAAACATTAATGCCGTGATGGCGAGTGATGAGAGAACAATTATTTTTTTATTCATAGCCTACCTCCATATAAATCAATAATTTATAACTTTAGGCAGGTCTAGCTACAAAAAAGCCCCTATCGGAGGGGCAGCTCTTTGTAACTTGAGGGGATTATGATACAGTCCAGAGGCAAAGTCAATGGGTTAGAGCGTTAGAACGAGAAAATACGGATTAGTCTTTGAAATTACCCAGCAGTAGGCCAAGAAATATTAAGAAGATTCATTCCAAGCACACTCTCAAGAAATTTAATTATGACATAAGAAGCGGCTAGTACTGCAAGTCCAATTAAGCCGTTGGTAATCATGGACTGAGCCTCTTGGAGTTTTTGTTTTTCGCCACCTGCTGTTATCCACTGTAATCCACCCATTAGAAAGTAAAGAAGAAAAGCCAATCCTCCCACAATAATGAGGGTTTGCCAGAGTGTAGCTATGATGACAGCGAATTGTTTTGGTGAATCTGCCGGAGAGGAACCTCCGGGGACTGCAGCGTTCGTGATTGTGGCATATACTTTACTAACCATTTAGTAAAATATACACCAATTGATTATCCCGTCAAGTTTCCCCAAGAACACCTAATTAATTTGTAGTAAATACAATTATGTTGTCAGAGGGATCATGTAGAATTAATCTGCTTTCACTATTTTTCACTGAAATTTTTTGACTTAATAGAAGCGTATGCAGCTTCTTTAGTTCGTTGCTATTTGGCAGTTTGAAGGCGAAGTGGCGCAGTCCAAGAGCGTCAGGTGGCATAGAAGGCGCATTTTCTCCTTGCCACGTATTGTACCCGATATGGTGATGGTAGCCTCCAGCTGACACCATCCCCATCTGAAAACTTTCCGCAATCCCCATATCATCAAAACCGAGAATTTTATGATAAAAGTGTCTTGTTGCTTCTAAATTAGCTACATGTAAGTGAAAGTGCCCCATCCTTGTCTGTAAAGAAATAGTTTGTTCATAGGTTTTTGTGCTTTTTAAGTAGGCAAAAAGAGAAATTTTTAGATCCAGGGGTTCGCGTCCGTTGCTGATTGTACCGTCGCTATGGCGGGCATACACCTCGCCATTTTTAATAAAGAAAACCCCATCTTCTGGTGATTCACAATATAATTCGATCATATTGCCCTCAGGATCATTGAGGTAAATTGATTTGGTCATAACGTGGTCAGTGGGAGAGTTCGGCCAACCCAAATCCAGCAGTTTAGAAACTGCCTGAGCCAACTCATCTCGACTGGGATAAAGAATGGCGAAATGATACATGCCAGTTACACCTTGATATCGCCTTGCCTTTTCAACTTGTGTAATCTTCACTAAATCTACTTTTCCAATCCCTAAGCCGGCACTGCTTCCGGTCTGCCAGTTAAGCTGCAAACGCAAAGTCTGTGTGTAGAAAATAATTTGTTGCTTTATATTTGCTACATTAAGGTGAATATAGGCAGGTTTTGTATCGGGATGAATGCGATTCTTGGCAATGGCAATCGGCTGGTTAGTCGTCATCATGGCTTTCTTAATACGCCATTACTATTGTTTTGCCAAGCAACTCATTCTGTGTGAGAGATTTAAGCATAAAGTCGGCAACGTCAGCGCGAGAAATGACATCCCCAGGCTTAACCTCAAGTTTTTCAGCAACTCTGTATTTTCCGGTTTTTTCTGTGTCGGTCAGCATCATAGGCTGGACAATAAGAAAGTCTAACCCACTTTTACGAACACTCGTTTCCTGTTTGGCTTTGTCGTTCAACAATGGTTTGATCATGGCAATCTGCTCTTCGCCCATGCCAACCTGCTTTAAAAAAGCTATCCCTTCCGGGGATCCACTCATCCCGTATGAGGTTTGTACAATCAGTCGTTTCACCGCATGTTTTTTCATGGCATTAATAATATTGGTTGTTCCTTCAGTCATGACAAGATCAGACTGCATATCGGGCGAGGCACCAAGAGCTACAATCACTGCATCCATTCCCTTGATAGCATCTTCCACAGCAACAGCGTTGGTGACGTCGCCTTGACTAATGGAGAGAGCCGAATGAGAGATAATCATTTTGCCAGGAGTTCTCACAAAGGCCTTAATTTCTAGGCCTTGCTCAAGTCCTTGTTCCACCACTTTGATACCTGTTTTTCCTGTTGCTCCAAAGACGATGATTTTCATATGTTTTGTCTCCATTCTCTCTTGATGATTGATTACTAATTGATGATATAATACCGTTATTAGTTTACTATGTAAAGTAGTTACAAAAAGTATAGTATGAAACAAGAACCATGCGGTGTCGAAAAAACACTAAAAGTGATCGGGGGGAAGTGGGCAATCCTTATTATCCGCGACCTCTGTACTGGGACAAAACGATTCGGACAGCTTCAGCAATCGCTAGCAGGAATCAGTCCGCGCACCTTAGCCTTGCGTCTTCACGAACTTGAAACAGAAGGCATCGTTAAGCGAAAAGTATTTAAAGAGATTCCGCTTCATGTTGAGTATTCGCTCACGCCAAGGGGCGAGTCATTAAGAGAGCTTATCGTTAAAATGCGGGAATGGGGTAATGAAAAGGCCAGTGACTAATTAGAACTATCCTCCTCATTCATACTTAATAGCTTTCCAATATTTTTTATCCGTTTACCCCGACCTTCCATCAGACTTCTGGCTACAGTTGAGAAAATATAGAAGCCTAAGCCAACGCCGATAAAAATGTAGGCGATTGTAAACAATTTGGTGGTCGGTGTTGTGGGGTGGAGGTCACCGTAGCCAACCGTGGCAAGGGTGATCACACAAAAATAAAGGGAATCAATATAACTCCATCCCTCATATGAGGAATAAAAGAATGTGCCAACGGTTAGTAATATAACCAAGGTAGAAACCGCAGCCAAGAATCCAGGTGGTGGTTTTACTCCGGTTATATGTTCGTGAAAAAAAGAAAGTATCGAGTGAATGATTTTTTTCATTAGAGGTAACTTTTACTCGTGTCTTAATGCTTCAATTGGAGACAACTCACTTGCGCGTTTAGCTGGTGTTACACCAAATATAATACCGACCGCCGCAGAGACTATAAAGGCTATTGCTACAGACCACGCGGTAATTGTGGTGGGCATAAATAGACTTAACAGCATTGCTCCGCCTCCTCCAAGGAGAATTCCAAAAATACCACCGCCCACAGATAACATGACCGCTTCAGTTAAGAACTGGGCCATAATAACTTCTGGCTTAGCTCCTAGGGCTTTTCTCAGTCCAATTTCTCGTGTTCGTTCAGTCACTGATACAAGCATCATATTCATGATACCAATACCACCAACAAGCAAAGAAATTGCAGCGATACCACCAAGTGCTATGGTTAGAGTGTTAAGAATCCCAGAGACTGTAGAAAGAATTTCTTTTTGATCTAAAACGGTAAATTCATCTGCATCAAGTCTTCGCTTGAGGATTTCTTCGCTTTGAGATACGACACGCGCTACATCGTCAGCACTTTTAGCTTCCGCAAAAATAATACCAATATTACTTTGCCCAAATTGTCGTTGTGCCACAGTAATCGGGACGTAAACTTTGTCATCAGGTGACATGGTGCCTTGACCACCTTTTTCTTCGATTACACCAATTACGGTATATCTATATTCACCAAGCTTGATCTTTTCGCCAACTGGAGGAATATCACCAAATAATTCATCAGCGATTTTATATCCGATTACTGCCACTTTTCTGCCTGAATTAACATCCGCTTTACCAAAAAAACCTCCGGATACAAACCCATACTGTCTTAAGTCTGTATAATTCTCGGTCGTACCAAGTACCTGAGAACTAATAACTTCATTTTGGTAACGGGCTGGAGCTGATCCCATGACGATCCCAACAATATCTTTAATTTCAGGTATTCCTTGACGTAAATCATCAATATATTCCAGTTTTAATTTGGAAGCTTGCATGGCTGCAAAACTACTAGACATAGCGCTACCACCTGCGCCCATTTTATCAAGCTTAATATCTCCCGGCATAACCATAACGAGATTAGATCCCATATCCTGCATTTCGTTAGTAATATAGTCTTTGAGACCTGATCCGACAGAGACCAAGATAATGACAGATGCCACGCCGATAATAACCCCCAAGACCGTCAGTAACGATCTGGATTTATTGACTTTAATCGAACGCCAAGCGGTTCTGAACAGTTGTTTAAATGGCATATTATTTGGCTACGAGTCCGTCTTTTAATCTAATTTTTCGATCTGCTTGGTCAGCTACCTTGTCATCGTGCGTAACCAGGATGATGGTTTTCCCTTGTTTATGGAGATCGTGGAAAATTTCCATGACTTCTTTGCCTGATTTTGAATCAAGATTGCCCGTTGGCTCGTCACCTAGAAGAATCGTAGGGTTAGTCACAAGCGCTCGAGCGATAGCAACACGCTGTTGCTGACCACCCGAAAGTTGGTTGGGGTGATGATATAAACGTTCGCCCAAACCAACCTTTATGAGAGCTTTTTTAGCTAATTCTTCTGCTTCGTCCTCAGTGGTACCGTTATACGAAAGAGGTAGTGCCACATTTTCTAAAGCTGAGGTACGGGCAAGTAAATTAAACGATTGAAAGACAAAGCCAATTTTTTTATTGCGAATCTCGGCTAGGCTACGCTCTTGCATTTTACTCACTTGATGTCCGTCTAAAAGAATTTCTCCGGAAGTAGGAATATCCAAACAACCAATGATATGCATGAGGGTAGATTTACCAGATCCGGAAGGACCAATAATGGCAACAAATTCACCTTCTTCGATTTCTAGTGAAACTCCACGGAGAGCTTGAACAGTAAGACCCTCCATTTGATATTCTTTGATGACATTTTTGGCTGCCAAAACTACCTTTTTATTTTTTGTCATTTTTGACTAAGACAACTTCTTGCCCCTCTTTAATGTTTCCGCTGACCTCAATAGAAGAGATGGTGGTTAAACCAACGGTTAGAGGAATTCGCATCAAGGTGCCATTATCCTCACGAATAGTCACAAATTGACTCCCATTCTCAGTCTTAACAAACTCACGAGGTAACGTTAAAACATTCTCCTTTTGATTGAGCAAGAATTCTGCGTCCCCCGACAGGCCCGTGACGAGTTTTTCTTTACCCTTATCCAGTGCAATTTTGACAGGTAAAACAACGCCTCCAGTAAGGGTTTTTTGACCTTCTCGACCTATAAAAGCAACTTGTCCCGTAAATGTTTCGTCAGGAAAAGCATCAAGTGCAATAGATACCGTCTGACCAATACTAATTTTTCTAAAATCAACTTCGTCAACTGTTGCCTCAAATATCAAAGTATCCAAATCAACAATACGGATAAAGCTGGTACTGAGTTGGGTAGCAGTGAGTTGTTCTCCTCGGTTAATGTTTGCAAGTTTAGAGACAGTGCCAGTTATGGGGGAAATGATAGTTGATTCTTCTAAAGCCAAATTACTAATTTCTACATCTAAAACGCTGTTGTCTAAGTCAAATTGCGTCTTTTCCACAATCCTTTTTTCTTTATCAGACAAGAGTGCATCATTTAGTTGTCTACCATTGATGTCGTAGTCTTCTTGAGTTTGTTCAAAGCTCCAACGTTGATTCATGTAGGAGAGAAGCTTCTTTTTGAGATTTTTTTCAACGAGACGTTTGTCTAGTGAAGCTAAGGCTTGACCAGCCTTGACAATATCTCCTTCTTTAACTCCAACCCATACTACTTTACTAGGAGTAGAAAAGCGTAGTTCTGCTTTTTTATCTGCCGATATTTCTCCGGAAGCGGTGATGGTTTCAGCAATATCCTGTCGAGTAACTGTAGCGGTACGTAAATCGGGCTTTTGATTTAACTTGAAATACCAGAATACGCCACCAACCACAAGAAAGGCCACCAACATCGCAAGGATAGGATGTTTTATGATCCTTCTTTTTACAGCACTTAATGATCTACGCAATAATGATTTTTCCATATGTTGTCGAACAAAAACATACCGCTATTGTTTGGAGATCTAAGTTCTCCAAACAAATAGTTTATGCTGATGTTTTTGCCTTTCCTGATTCTTCAGTTCCTGATAATAATAACTGAGTAAAATCCTCAACAATATTGATGTTGTCCTTATTCTGAAATGGACTTAGGGCAAGACTTAAGAGTGAGGAAGATATAAAGAATATGCTTTTATATGTAATTTTTCGGGCGAAATCTATCCCGCCGATAAGCTCACGAATAAATTTTGTGAGCTCGATTCTAATATCTTGAATAAACTGTACCATTGGTTCTTTCTCATCAGAAATAAATCCTAATGAAACAAGGAGCGACAGCTCTGGGTGCGTGATTTTAAAATCAAGGAAGGCTTTTGTTAAATTAAAGACTTTACTTGAAGGTAATAACCCTGCATCACAGGCTTTCTTTAGAGAAAGTTTGAGTTCAACAATCGTACCTACTAATAGCTCTTGAGTTAAAGCTTCCTTGCTAGTGAAATGGTAATAAAGGGCAGCTTTGGTAATGTGGACTTCATCCGCTATATCTTGCATAGAGACCCCGTAATATCCCCGTTGGGAAAATAAACGCCCTGCAGTTTTAAGAATGGTTTGCTTCGTTGAATCTTTATTCATTTTTTTCATATAAATATAATAGTTTACTAACCGATTAGTAAGTATATTACGACAGCAGATCTTTGTCAAATGGATAGATATTAACACCTGAATTATGAAGGGGTCTTACCCCTCATTTCGCAAGGGTTTCCGCTTCGCTTCAATAAACTGCACTTCGTTTGCCCTTGCTAAATTCACCCCGCTGGCAGGATTCCCTGGTATGGGAAGTATGGCCATACTTCCCAACCATTAATTTTCGGAAGGAAGCCAAAAGAAAGGAGGTGAATATATATGAAACTACTAACGAAAGAGCTACTAGCAAGGTTCGGCAAGCTAGGCAGACAAGAGGACAGCTCAGATCCCATCGTGGTTGCGAAGTTCTTCAACCCAGCAGGCGCAGGCACATGGTACGCCACCGAGTACGATCCAGCGAGTCAAGAATTTTTCGGATACGTTTCAATCTTTGGGGATTGGAACGACGAATGGGGTTCTTTTTCTCTGGCTGATCTTGAAAGTTATCGCGGCCAGTTTGGTCTAGGGATTGAGCGAGATTTGTATTTTGACGAGAAGAGAATCAGCGAGGTTGTACCAAGTGCAAAATTATAAAAGTTGTATCCACCGCGGGGCCCCAACCCCGCGGATGGGTATCCAAGAAAGGAAAATATATGATCAGAATATTACCAGTTTTTAAAGGTTACACAGTGGATTTACGATTGCAGGAATTTCGCAAAGTCCCGCTTAACGACTTACCCGAGTTTGTCCCACTCTTAAGCGATAAGGGTGCACGACTATTTAATGAGTTCAGGCAAACAGAAAAAGGCAGAAAAGAAATTGCTTACGTACTTGGGAGGCGTCTAGGCGACTACTAGCTTAAAAGGTTTATAATAAAGGCATGATCAAGAAAATAGTGATATTGGTCGTGCTTTTATTGTTGGCAGGTGGTGGATATTATTTCTTCACCAAGCCAAACGAAGAAAACTTTAAAGCTCCGGGGAAAGACTGGGAATCATCCAAGAAAGTCGAAGACTATTTTATCGAACGCCTACATATGCCAGTGGCCGAAGCTGAGCAGATCAGATCAAAGCCCGGGGTCAATGGTACAGCTGATTTAAGACTCGATCCAAAAGTTACCCTTGATGCCCTAATCGGAAATCTTTTTTATTACGGCTTTATTCGAGATGAGAAAGCTTTTCGATATGCTCTTGAGCATACAAAGGATACGACCCCTAATGAGCTATCTATAAAAGTGGGCAAGAACGGGACAATTGACACGAATGCAGAATATAGAATCTCCGAGAATATGAGTGCTTGGGAAATGGCTGATCTATTACTCAACAAACCCGAGGGGCATTTTGCGTTTGATGAATATGGCTATTTCTTCATGCCGTAGTTAGTCTTCTTCTGCCTCTATCTTTTCCCAGCTACCAGTAAAAGCATGATCTTTGGTGGCAATATAAATTTCTATTTGATCCAGTGAGGTTTCTTCATAGATGCGGGCAATATGTTTTTTGAGATAGATTAAGCTGGCATAGCCTGGGCAGATAAATAGAAGGGTTGGAAAATCGTGGCCAGTGGCTTCTGTGAATTTTCCATCATCAATATAATCACAATACTGTTCAACTCTTTTGCGCAGGGCAAATCGAGGAGAGCTATCCTCAACTACTTCAACAAAATATCTTTTTGTATTGTCTGTAATATCTACCCTGGCAAAGTAGGCGTCAGGTAAGGGGTGAATCAGATATGGGTGAGCCAGTAGGTCAGTTTTAGTGAAAAAATGGAGCGTGTGTTTTGATTTTTCTGATTCACCTCGTAAATAGAGGAAGTATTCAGCAACGAATGAGCAGTGAGTAATAAACTGCTGTGATCTGATCTTTTCCCGATAAATACGCTTGAGAGCACGTTTATCAAAATCTGGGCTATCTGATAAAACTTTGATACTTTGAGATGATAGGTAGTAAACGGCTGGAATATTTGCTAGTCCTAAAGATCGTGAGTAGTGTTTACCGATGTAGTTGTATGTGATGAGATTTTTAAGATGGTAATTTGTTAGGCGGATATTGTTGTGAGTTAGTAGTCGTTGAAGTTGTGAGCTATTTAAGAAACGGAATCTATAAAGATAATGAAGAATGTCGAGTTGTGCTGTTGGTAGTATTTGGGTGTCCATAGTAGTTAAGTTGTGGCAGTTTGGAATGATTGTATCATTCCTCTCCCTTATATATAAGGAATAAGAGGGTAAAAGAAAAATATAAAATACCGTACTATCAACCTAAATCAAATATATCCATTACCTACCGGTAGGAAATCAAGGAAGTGCTGAATACACCCTTTTAGATGCCTGTTTTTCTTTTGGTTTAATGGATATGTCAGCCGATCCAGTATATTTTTTTGTATACAATTTTCGCGACGAGTCGATCACTTCATCAACTCTATTTTGACTGTACTCAATATGTACGGGAACAGTCACACCCGAGAATGGTTCTTCTGGGTTGAGTGCTCCAAGCCTCATATAAAAGTGGTATGAAGGAAGACTGGCAATCTCACCCTGTGTTATGTATGGCTGGAACTGGGGCAAAATCATTCGTTCATCCTCTGGGTTTGCTGTTCTAAAACAGATGACTGTACCAGTATTGGCAAGAGTTATATTTACCAGTGAGATATCCTCAAGCTGAGAGGTGGTCTGGTGAGCGAGGATAGCATTTAATTTATATTTACGAGCCTCTGAGAGGATTTGAGCAAACGCAGGAGTGGCAAAGTTTTGGAACTCATCTACGTATAGATAGAAGTCTTTTCTAGTCTCAGGCTTCATTCTGGCGCGTTTGAGAGCAGCCAATTGAATCTTAGCCATAATAAGTACTCCAAAAACACTGGAGTTATCTTCTCCTATCTTTCCCTTGGCCAAGTTACAAAGAAGTATTTTCCCCTCGTTCATGATGGTGTCAAAGTTGATCGTGGACTTCCCCTGTTCCAAGATACGTTTGGCAGTGGGAGAAAATAGGAAACGTCCGATCTTATTGGTAATTGGCGAGATCATCTTCACTTTTTGATAATCACCAGCCTTAGCAAATTCGTACTTCCAAAAGTCTAAGAGGTTTTCATCTTTGAGATTTCTTACGACTGATTTTCTATACGAGGTATTAATTAAGAGCTTGTAGACAGTAAAAAGAGAGGCATCAGGGATGGTAAAGGCTGTGTGAATAGTGTTGCGAAGAATGTATTCCATTCTTGGCCCTGAGTACTTATCAGTATAGATTTTGTTAAAAACAGAGATAATACTTTCGGCAATAAATTCTTTTTCTCGAATCATATCCTCTTCGTTTAAGCCTGGAGTAAGCTCAAGTAAGTTTATCCCCATCGGATAGCCAATGTCATCAGGGTTGAAATACACAACATCTTGAATTCTCTCTTTAGGAATAACGGAGATGATTTGATCGATCAAGTCACCATGTGGATCAATAACACTCAAGCCTTTATTGTTTTTAATATCCTGTTCAATCATCGATAAAAGCATGGTGGACTTACCTGTGCCAGTTGCTCCAAGAATATAGACATGGCGACGACGCTCATCAGCGGTTAAACCAATCCGTGTTGTCGTGCCACCGTAGGTATTGTTGGCAAAATAGATATCAAGCTCTGTCTTTTGTTTCAAAGATAACGGAGCTGGTAGCTCTTTGCTATGTAATTTTGATAAGTTTTCAGTTTTGGTAATACTCGTATATGGGAAGTGATATAGATCAGATAACTCAGATGTTGAGAGAATCAGATTGCCTAATAATCCAAATAAGCGCCGTCGGTAGAGCCATAACAAAAGATTATTAATTGCCTTTATCCTGAGGTATCTTTTGGGCCGTAGATTTTGATAGCCTGCATTAGTAAACGGACTAAGAGCTGCGACAAATCCTTTTTCAATTCTTGATCTACTTGAATAGGCACTTGATACAGTTAAATATCGTAAAGAAACAGTAAATAATTGCTGATCAATCTTTTGCTTGATCTGGGTTTCTACAATATCCCTATATGTACTATCAGGCAATTGAGCTTTTAGAGAATTGATAGATAAAACTGGCCCCTCTCGACCACCAGTTAATATCCAGATTACTAAACCAAGGGGAAATAAGAGTATTTGTAGCGCAATATATACAAGTGATATGAAGATAGAGCCCGCAACGTTTGACCCTCGCAGTTCAGATAATACATCTCGTTTGCCCAAGAATAGCGATCTGAGTCTTCCAATAAGGTGAGCGGTACTCCTACTCACTGGAGAAACTACCATTTGTACGGCTACCATTTCATCTTCAGCTAACTTGGTCATCGTACCCGTGATATAGGCAATAGGGTCGTACTCTGCCAGGTTATCTTGCTTCTTTAGTGGAAAAGCGAAGTGATTTGTCAGGCCGATATCAATAACGTGACCTTTGGGACTATTAATGTCTAGGTAATCAGACACATCTTTTACCTGTATGCCAGGAAGATAGGCTATCAAATTCTTTTTGATAATTTGGGCATCCTCGGTTGAAAGTCTCAGGATATAACGAATACCCTTTTCTTTTGTGGAGGCAATTTCAAAAGAGTAAGATTTTGTAACATCAAATAATCTAAGTAGCCAAGATCGTTGGCGTAACAGACCGTGTACAGAGGTAAATAGCTGAGTAGTAGTAAATGAGCTTTGCTCGGTTAAGGTGGGAGGAGACACCTCAAATAACGTCACAGGCTTATTGGACTCTTTCCAGCCTAAATATAGCATTATGCCTTGATACGTTATCCAGAGTAAAAAAAGAAGTAAAAAGAATACTACTAAATATGGCTGATAAGTATTAAGAAGACGTATGACAATCTGAATGTAGGGATCTAGAAAGCCAACAAGAGTTAAAAATTCTTTCTGTAAAATTGTGAGGATGATATTGTTTTTCAACATAACTACCCAAGGTGGGCAGTTAACATCAAGTACTAACAGTATTTGATATTGTTTGAATGATACTCCTAGAGGTCGTTTTTGGCAAAAGGATACTCCCTACATCTGGCTTGACACTATAAATATAATGA